>NZ_CP147916.1:0-1258205 GCF_039645955.1 Thiomicrolovo immobilis | reverse complement strand
GCTTTTTAGCAGCCTAATTGCCGCATTATCCGTCGGCTGCAGCTCCCCATCCATTATTGAAAAAAACGATCTGCTACTGGGGCTGGAAATCGGTCAGGAACGGCTGGAAATCCGCACGGAAAAGGTGGCTGAAGATCGCATCGGAATGCAGAACCTGACGATCAGGCGATCGCTGTACGCAGTGCAGGGGGGACAGCATGTCGTCTACGAGCTGGCCGTCACACAGCCACCTTATCGCTACCACTATGACGTCAAACGCTCATTGGCGCTTATTTTCGCAGCCAGAAAGGTGACTCAGATCGACCGGGTAGGTAATCTCGGCTTCTACGCCATTGATTGGAATGAGGATACCGTATTGCTTGCTATTGCGCAGAACCTACATAAAAGCGGTATTAAGATGATCTACGGCCTCAGGGCGGATCAGATGGCGCTGGCGCTCAGAAAGGTCGGCAGCAAGCATGCTGAAGCCCTGGAGGCCTTTAAATCGATTATGACGCTGCCCGGAGACACTTCCGCGTTTAAAAGCCGCTGGGTGCCGAAGCTGCTGATCCTGGACACGCTGATAACGCGTCCGGCAGTGCCGTCAGCACCAAAAACGTATCCGCCAAAATAGTGCAATGTTCGCTCACAGTGGCCATATTATTTAATAGAAGCTCTTATATTAAATAATGTATCTATTATTCACCGGCCGTGATGATGAAGGGGGCAGGAAGCATGGAATTTTTCTTTCAAGAGAATATACATTATGTTAACTAAATAATATTCAATATTGTAGATAGGCGCTTCTGTGCACTTCACACCCCGCTTTCAGAACCAGAGGCGTACACCGGCGACCGCCTGCACCTCGTCTGTAGGCGCATATTTTCTTGTGTTGCCGATTGTCGCAGCGTATGAAACGCCGACATAGGGTGCGAACTCCCGTATAAACTCGTAGCGCAGCCGTAGTCCCGTTTCGATCGAAGAGAGCCCGGCCCCTGCTCCCAGCTCTTCGACGTCACTGCTATAGCCCTGCAGTTCGATGCGCGGCGTCAATACTAAACGCTGCGTCAACAGCATCTCATATTCGGCTTCAGCATTGAGTGCCACGGCCTGGTCATTTACCATCAGCCGTAGACGTGTTTCAAAATAGTACGGGACAAGCCCCTGAAGGGCCACCACGCCCCATCCGACGCTTTTTCCGTCGGCGGTATCCCCCTCCGCCCCGATCTGTACATCCCAAAACGGTGCCACGGCGCGGCTGTAGAGCAGTTCGTTCTGGCTCTCGCTCTCGCCGGGCGCTTTGCTCCCCTCGCTGTAGAGATAGACTTTGTCGAGATCGTAGCCGGCGTAGGCGGAGACGTCCCACACAAGACGCTCCCACCTGCTCCACTGCCCCGAGGCTGTCTCCAGGCGATCAGCCAGCAGCGTCGCGCGCAGGGGGTCGTCGTTCATCTCCGCGAAAAGGGAGGCGGCAAGTAACAGCGTCGCAGCGTATGGAACCGTTTTCACGAGACCACCTCCACTTTTCGGAACATTCCAGGCATATGGTAGAGCATGTGGCAATGATAGGCCCAGGCTCCTTCGGCATTGACGGTGACCCGGTAGCTGATCTTGCTGCCGGGCTGCACCAGTACCGTATGCTTGCGTACCAGGCGTGCCTCGTCGCCCGTCTCCAGGTCGCTCCACATGCCATGCAGGTGCATGGGGTGGATCATCATCGTGTCGTTGACGAAGGTGATGCGGAGCCGTTCGCCGTAATGAAACGTCAGCGGGGCTGCGTCGGCATACCTGATGCCGTTGATCGACCACATGTACCGCTCCATGTTGCCCGTCAGGTGGAGCACGATCTCCCGGTCAGGCGGCGGGGCGTCGGCGGTAGAGTAGTAGTTGCGCAGATCGGCGTAGGTCAGCACCCTTCTGCCGTTCTCCCGCAGCCCCACACCCGGATCGTCCAGCCGGTAGCGCGGGTTGGCCGCTTTCATCGTCGTCCCGACCCCGCGTCGCATCGGCAGCGGCGTGATCGGCCACTTGTGCTTCTCCTCTTCTTCCTTCGGCATCTGCATGCCTCCGCCGCATTTCATGGCGCCCGTATCGGCACCACCCTCCCCGGCCAAGCCGCCCATGCCCATATCGGCCATCGTCAGGGGCTGGGGCGGGTCCATCGCCGGCCGTGCGGCATGCATCTTCGCCCTGGGAGCCAGGGTCGCTGCAGCATACCCTGAGCGTTCGATGCTCTGCGCAAAGATACAGTATGCCCTCTCTCCGGGCTCCACGATCACATCGTAGGTCTCCGCGACGGCGATGCGGAACTCATCGACTTCCACGGGTTTTACCGGGTTGCCGTCCGCCGCGACGACCGTCATCTTCAGGGCGGGGATGCGGACATCGAAGATCGTCATCGCCGACTGGTTGACAAAACGCAGCCGTATCCTTTCGCCGGTTTCAAAAAGCGCATGCCAATCCTCCGCGTCCGTGAATCCGTTCAGCAGGTAAGTATAGGTATAGCCGGTGACATCCGAAAGGTCCCTGTCACTCATGCGCATCCGGTTCCACATTGCACGGTGCTGCAATGCATCCCAAAACCCCTCGGACTTCACTTCGCTTATGAAATCGCCTGCAGTGCGCTGGTTGAAGTTGTAATAGTCGCTGTGCAGCTTGAGTTTCCGGTAGATCGCTTCGGGGTTTTCGTCGCTCCAGTCAAACAGCGAGACAACGTAGTCGCGGTCGCTGACGACGGGGTCTTCGTCCTTCGGAACGATGACAAGCGTGCCGTGAACCCCGCTCTGCTCCTGAAAGCCGGTATGCGAGTGGTACCAGAACGTTCCGCTCTGGCGCACGGGAAAACGGTACGTGAACGTCTCTCCGGGGGCAATACCCTTGAAGCTGATATCGGGGACACCATCCATATGAAAGGGAAGGATGATACCGTGCCAATGGATGGAGCTCGACACCGGGAGGTTGTTCGTAACATGGATTGTCACGGTGTCGCCCTCGCGCCACTTGAGCGTCGGCCCGGGCAGCATGCCGTTGACCGTTGTCGCCAGCACATCGGAGCCGCTGACGTTGACAACGGTGCGTTCAAGCGTCAGGAAAAACTCCGTTCCTTCAAGTATGAGGCTCTCCCGGCGCTTGATGGGAGCAGGTGCGCTCCCCCCTTCCCCGGCAGACAATAGCGTTCGGGCCAGCACGGCGGAAGCCGCCACGCTTTGGAGGAATCGGCGTCTTTGTATCGCAGCAGGATGATCGTCCATGGATGCTCCTTCTGGAGCTATCATACCTCTATATTGTGTACGCGCCGTGCACAAAGCCGCATCGGCTAAACGTACCCTGAATGGGAAAGCAAAAGATCTTTCGATAATGGTGCTTTGCGCTTGTTTTCAGGTATCCTCTGTAAAAATACTTTAGAAAGGAGCACGCGATGGCAACGGTGACTTTGACGGACAATCGAAACGGCAATACCTATGAATTCAGCATCATGCACCCGACCATGGGCCAGGACGTGATCGATATCCGTGACCTTTTCAAACAGACGGGCATGTTCACCTACGACCCGGGCTTCACGTCGACGGCCAGCTGCAGCTCTACCATTACCTATATAGACGGTGCAAAGGGCGAACTGCGATACCGCGGTTACCCGATTGAAGAGCTGGCAATGAAAAAGAGTTATCTGGAGGTGTGCTACCTTCTGCTCAACGGTGAACTCCCCTCGCCGGAGGAGCTGGCGGCGTACGATTACGAATTCCGTAAGCGGGCGTATGTGCATGAAGGGTTGAAAAACCTCTTCTACTCCTTCCCGGACAATGCCCACCCCATGGCGATGCTCTCCTCCGCCGTTTCGGCGCTCTCCACCTTCTATTCGGAACACATTATGATGCGCAACGACGAAGACCTGCAGGTGATGCGCCGCCGGCTGTTGGCCAAGGTCCCTACCCTGGCAGCGTTCGCTTATCGGCGCTCCCTGGGCATTCCTTTTATCTATCCCGACCTCGAGCGCTCTTTTACCGAAAACTTTCTCTATATGATCCACGCCTACCCCGGACAGGACCTGAAGATCCCCGAAGTGCAGGTACGGGCACTCGATACGATCTTTACGCTCCATGCCGATCACGAGCAGAATGCCTCGACGACGGTCGTTCGCTCCGTCGCGTCGACGGGAGCGCACCCCTATGCGGCGATCACGGCGGGCATCAATGCCCTGTGGGGCCGGGCCCACGGCGGGGCGAACGAGTCGGTTATCGCGCAGCTGGAATACATCGGTTCCGTAGAGCGCGTCGACGAATTCATCGCCCGTACCAAGGATCCCGAAGACGATTTTAGGCTGATGGGCTTCGGACACCGCGTTTACAAAAACTTCGACCCCCGTGCCAAGATCCTGAAAAAACTGCTTGACGAGATGAAAGACGAGCTCAATGTCGACAGCGAACTGCTTCAGATCGCCGAGAAGATCGAGTCGGTTGCCCTCAGCGACGACTATTTTATTTCGCGGAAGCTCTACCCCAATATCGATTTCTATTCGGGGCTGATTCTGACGGCACTCAAAATCCCCAAAGAGATGTTTACGATCATATTTGTGATAGGACGCACCGTCGGATGGCTCGCGCAGTGGTTAGAATTTCACGCCGATTCGGAAAAAAAGATCGCCCGGCCGCGTCAACGCTACATCGGACCGGAAACAAGGAGCTTAACTTAGTGAGTACTAAACAAGAATTAATCAACGACATCGAAAAACTGCTTAACGGTTACGGCGGTGATACCCACATCAACCCGGAAATGCTTGCTTTCATGGACGAACAGACCCTCAAATCGATCATCGTTTCTCTCCTGGAACAGAAGGAAAAAACGGTCGAATCCAACCTCGAATGGCTAGAACAATTTAAAAAATATTGATTTTTTCCATAAATTTAAGTTTGTGTAACGTAATTGTTACTATAATTTTGCAACGTAATATCACGGGCAAACAATTTTAATCCTGTTAACGTTGTTTGCTGATAACAGTGTAAAATACAGACAGAAATCATCATGAGGAAACAGAAATGAAAAATGTTGACCTGGTTCAGCTGACCGAAGAGACGAAAAAAATGAGTGCAATGGTCGTTGAAGACGAGGCCGTTGCGAATGAACTGCTCAGTTCAACGTTCAAGAACTTTTTTAAAGATGTCACATCCGCATTCAACGGGAAAGAGGCTCTGGAACTTTTTAAAGAGAAAAAACCGGACATCGTCTTTGTAGACATTATCATGCCGGAGATGGACGGAATCGAGCTCGCACGCAAAATCCGCGAGATGAACCCGCAGCAGATGGTCGTTGTCATCTCCGCGAGCAACGACATCCAGAAGATCTCGGAAACGATCGAAATCGGTGTTAACAGCTTTATCCAGAAGCCGATTGATACGAAAAAGATCATCGAGCTGCTTCAGAACGTTACCAACATGGTCAAACGCAAGAAAAAGGTCGAAACGAAAACCTTCTCTATCTCCCTGCCCCTTGATCTGTATGACCTGGTCAACGACAACGCCAAGGCGGAGAGCATCTCCAAGAATGCGGTCATTATCCGCGCCCTCCGCGAATTCTATATGTAATTTCATTTAAATGCCGCAACACCGCGGCATTTAAGAGATTGTTAAGCGATACGGAAATATAATTTCGGCTCAACAAAAATGTTGTAACAGCGTGGCCCCATCGTCTAGCGGTTAGGATCCCAGATTTTCATTCTGGTTACCGGAGTTCGAGTCTCCGTGGGGTCACCACTTTTTATTCCTCGTTTCGATACTTTCAACATCTTTTTTCATCACCCTTAACACTTTATATGTCCATTCTCCCCTGTCGATGACTGAACGATTCTTTGTTCATGGTTATGCCCGGGCCTTCCGTTTGCAAAGGAAGCTGGTATTTATTTCGGGTGGAGTAGATTTGTCTAAGTACAAATATACATGAATCCGGAGGAAACAATCATGACACCGGGAGAGATTATTCTAGGCATCATTGCACTCTTTGCCGTTTTTTTAGGAGTAGGCGTGCTCCAGTACAACCGCTTGTACGAAAAGGAAGAGCGTCAACGCGGAGAGCAGTAGCGGCTCAGTCAGAAGCCTTTTTGAAGTGCCGTCCCGCTGCGAGGCGGCGCTTGCCTGTCTACTGCATTGAGCGGAGAGCGAGATTGCCCATTTTCTCCAGGTAGGGATGCACTTCCCCATCCCCCGATACCGTCTTTTCCAGTTCGTCAAGAAAATAGGACTGCGTCGCATCGTCGGCGAGGCTGAAGGCGTAAAAGACCCACTCGACCGTGGCGCCCTCCATTCCTGCGAGCGCGCAGCTTTGGTCAAAGGCAAAGTCCGAGGGCAGCAGGGCGATCGCTTTGCGGTAGAACGCCGGCAGATCGTACCGGACGAGCTGCTGCAGCGTCTCCGCCTCGATAGTCGCGTCCACCTCTTCAATGTCGGCCATGCCGACGACCAGCGTTTTGCCGAAGAGCAGTTTCTCGCCGAGGAAGAAGCCCTTTTGGCCTTTTTCGAACGCTTCGCCGCCGCTGTAGATCATATGCGCATTCAACAGGGCGTTGCTATCAACAAGCAGGGAACCGAAAAGGGTGTAAAGGCTGTGGGGCTGTCCGTCGTAATCCTGGACGGTAACGGTTTGGGTATCGGGATCAATCAATAATGCTTTCATGGCGACAGTCTACCCCATTTTACATAGCGGCCGGCTAATCCGCCGGGGATGCGAAGGGTCGTTGTCGCGAACTAAATGTGATAGGAACTCCGCTATTAAGCTTGTTTCGTTAATATTTCACAAAAAAATCAGGAACGTTTCATGCTGCGTTTTGCCCCAAGCCCGACAGGAGATATGCACATCGGGAACCTGCGCGTTGCCCTCTTCAACGCCCTGCTCTCCCGCCAGCGCAACGAACCCCTCATCATCCGGATCGAAGATACGGACAAAGAGCGGAACATCGAAGGCAAGGACAAGGAGATCCTGCAGATCCTTGCACTCTTCGGCATCGAATACGGCGACGTCATCTACCAGAGCAACAACCTGCGTTTTCACCGCGCCATGGCGATCCAGCTGCTGCAGGAGAAGAAGGCCTTCAACTGCTTCTGTACCCCCGAAGAGCTCGACCGCAAGCGCGAGCTCGCGAAGGAGCAGAAAAAGCCCTTCCGTTACGATGACGCCTGTACGCACCTTCCGCCCGAAGCGACGATCGACAACGAGAACCCGTTTACGGTCCGCCTGAAGCGCCCCGATGCGCCGATCACGGTTGAGGATATCATCAAGGGCGAAGCGACGTTCGATCCGATGGACATCGACAGCTTTATTATCCTGCGCGCCGAAAAGTTCCCGACCTACAATTTCGCCTGTGCCATCGATGATATGCTCGGCGACATCTCCCTGGTCATCCGCGGCGAGGATCACTTCTCCAACACCTCCAAGCAGATCGCGATCCGCAACGCCCTGGGGTACGACAAGAAAGTCGAATACGCCCACCTGCCCATCATTCTCAACGATGAGGGGAAGAAGATGAGCAAGCGCGACAACGCGTCGAGCGTCAAATGGATGCTCGAAGAGGGATTCCTGCCCGAAGCGATCGCCAACTACCTCATTCTCATCGGCAACAAGACCCCTGAAGAAGTCTTTACGATGGCCGAGGCGGTGGCCTGGTTCGATCTTAAAAACATCTCCCGCGCACCGGCGCGTTTCAGCATTGACAAGCTGCGCCATATCAACCGCGAGCACCTCCGCCGCATGGAGGACAAAGAGCTCTCACGCTACGTCGGGTTTGCCGACGATTCCATCGGCAGACTGGCCAAACTCTACCTGGAAGAGGCCAGCACGACGAAGGAGCTGAAAGCGAAGGTGGCGGCGGTCTTTGCACCGAAGGAGATCCCGGATGAATTTGCCGAGAGCGCCGCAGCGATCCGCGCCGCCATCAAAGCAGCCCCCTACTTCGAAGCTTTCGACGATCTCAAGCAGCATGTCGTCGACGCTACGGGCATCAAGGGCAAACAGCTCTTTAAATCCCTGCGCCTGTTGCTCACCGGCGCCGAACACGGCCCGGAACTGGCCGACGTCTATGTGCAGATCAAATCCTACCTCGGGGAGATCGTAAAATGAGCACCTTCGGCAGCATCATCGCAGGCCTCGGCGGCATCGTCCATACGCTGATCAACGTCTATATCTGGGTCGTCATTATCGCCGCCCTGCTCACCTGGGTGCGCCCCGATCCGACCAACCCCATCGTGCAGGTGCTGTACCGCCTGACCGAACCGGCCTATAGCCTGCTGCGCCGCTACGTGCCGACCGTTTTCAACGGCATCGACCTCGCCCCGCTTATCATCATCATCGGCCTGCAGGTGATCGACGTCATCTTCGTCCGCCTGGTCTACGCGTTGGCAGGTGCGCTCTAGCAATGCGTCTGCGGGCCGCCCTCGCAACACTGCTGATCGGTACGCTGCTAAGCGCCGACATCACCCTGGAGCAGATCCGCTCCAAGCCCCCTTCCAATGCCCGCAATTTCATGATCTGGCAGTATTTCGATCAGAACATCAGCTCCGCGCAGGCCGACGAGGCGTTCTATCTGATCCGCAACGTCGGCAGACGGATGTTTTTCGCCTATGCCGAGAAGAGCTCCCGCCCCGAGGTCGCCTATACCGTCAAGTGCATGAAAATGGGGGTCAATGACCTGATCAAGAGCGAGGATGCCGGCTGTGCGAAACTGGCGGTCTCCGTCGGGAAACTCTCTGCGATGCATCAAAAGGCGCGCGACCGCGTTGTCGGGCTTGTGGGCGATGCCTCCCTCAAAGCCGCAGCGGAAGTGCTGAATGATCCTGACCTCCAGCAGCACTACAAGCGCTACCCGCCCGCCTTGTTTCTGCGCGTTTTCAACGGCAGCTACGGCAATTCCCGACGGAAGCAGTTTAATTTCATCCCCGATTACGACTACATGCAACTGCTGGCGAAGGCACCGGGCTTTACCTCCGCGGTCATGAGTACGATCAATGACGACAAACTCTCGAAGTTCGGCTGGGCACTGACCAAGGTTGATGCCGTTGAAAGCCTTGACCCGCGCGGGCTCTTTTACCTGGGACTGAACCAGCTGCAGCGCGGCAAAAAATCCCGGGCGATCGAACTCTTCCAGCTCTCCGGCGACAAGGCCTACTACCAGAGCGACAAGGACAAGGCGCTCTTCTGGCAGGCCCTGGCTTCGGAGAAGAACGACCTGATGTGGAAACTGCTGGCGCAGAGCTGGGACATCAACTTCTACTCCCTCTACGCGATGGAGAAAACGGGCATTTTCCCGGAAAACTACTACTCGCAGCTGCAGACATCCGACACCGTTTCGGATCTGAACCTCTCCGACCCCTTCGTCTGGAACGATCTGCTTGATACGATCAACCGGACACCGAAAGACGAGCTCTACGCCCTGGCCAAACGCTACGATGCGAAAAACCTCGTGCCGCTCCAGTCCTTCATTATCGAAAAGGCTTCCCGCTACCGCCTGCAGGGGTATGTCATGCCCTACGACGCAGAGCTAAACGACGTCGATACGGATACCAAGGCGATCATCTACGCGCTGATGCGCCAGGAGAGCCGGTTTATCCCGGCGGCCCTGTCGCACTCCTATGCCCTGGGGCTGATGCAGATGATGCCCTTTCTGTGTCGTGCGATGGACGGCAAGGTGGATTGCGGGCGCGATACCCTTTTTGACATGTTCGATCCGCATATCAATCTGCTCTACGCCAAGCCCCATATCGCGTGGCTGCAGTACCGCGTTTATCACCCCCTCTTCATCGCCTACGCCTATAACGGCGGCATCGGGTTCACCAAACGCTACCTGCTTGACGACAAGTTCAATGCCGGCCCCTACGAGCCTTTCTTAAGCATGGAGCTGATGCGGACGACGGAGACGCGGGAGTACGGGAAGAAGGTCTTGACCAACTACGTGGTCTACAAGAAGATCCTGGGCGAGCCGGTCTCGCTTATTGATCTGTGTGAAACGTTACTTCACCCTTCAAAGACGGACCGGTTCCGAAAAACAAAGTAAGGTTCGCCTCCTTCGTCGGTCGGAAGAGGAGCTGGTAGTAGCGGTTCCACGGGTTGTTCAGCGGCATCAACCCCCGTAGGGAGCAGTTGTCATCAAGCGGTGCCATCCCGACGGGGGCTTTGCCGTTGAGGGTGACGTTATACTCCTCCAGGGTCCGCCCGCCGCGGTCGAAAAGGGCGACAAAGAAGGAGGGGCGCTCGCCGTAGAGTTGCGGATCGACGGGGTTGAGATGCAGGATGCTGATCAGGGCGGTCGTACGGTTGGCCTCGTCGGTCAGGGTGACGCGTTTGAGGTTCGCGACCGCCCGTTCGTGCCGGCTGTCGAGTTTTGTAAAGTGGGTGAAGGCGCTCTCTTTGCTGCACGCGGAAAAGAGCACGGCGGTGATCAACAATATGGGCCAAAAGCGCATGGGACTCCGGAAAGCATGGTTTGCAGCATTATAGCGGAATGTCGCTCCGCAGCCCATTTGCGCCCATCTTAAGAGATTTTCAACCATTGTGGACTATAATCCCCCATATTTTAAGGGAGAGTCCCCGGGGATGCAGTTACCATGAAGAAACGTCTTGCCGTCGCTTTTACCGGCCCTTCGAACAGCGGAAAAACGACACTGATCGTCAAAGTGGCCGCCCGCCTGATGCACGAACACGGCAAAGAGGTTGCCATTATCAAGAACGACCCCAAGGACAAGGCGCGTTTCGACATTCCCGGCAAGGACAGCTACAAGTTCACCGATACCGGTGCCGAGGTGATCGTCACATCGCCCAGCCGAACCACCCTCTTCTCCCACCGCCACCACGAGCTGGACGAACTGATCGCGCTCTTCGGCCATTTTGACATCCTGCTCGTCGAAGGACTCAAAACCCTGCCGCTGCCGCGGATCAGCATCTTTCGCGACCGCATCGACGAAGCCTATTTTCCCTATATGAACGCCCTCGCCGTCGACGAGAGCGTCACACTTGACGATTACGACCTTCCCGACAAGGTCGCCGTCCTCGACCTCAACGACCCCGACGCCGTCGTCGAGTGGATCCTCACCCATGCCAAGGAGATATAACCATGCAGACCCTCGCCCCCGTCTTTGAAGCCATCGAACGCGCCGCGCACCGTATTCACGAAGCGATCACCAACGAAGATACCGACTATTCGGCCCACTCCAACCAGTCCGGCGACGTTCAGCTCAAGCTCGACATCCAGAGCGACTTGATCATCGCCGAGGAGTTCTCCCGCATTCCCCTCGTCAAGGCGATCGCCAGCGAGGAGAAAGAGGAGGAGGAGATCCTGCACGAAGGCGGGCAGCTCTGCATCGCCTACGACCCCCTCGACGGTTCCAGCCTGATCGACGTCGACCTGAGCGTCGGCTCCATTTTCGGCATCTACGACGGCGAATGGAGCGCGCAGAAGATGATCGCTTCCGTCTACGTCGTCTACGGCCCGCGTACCGAGATGGTGACGGCCTACAAGAACAACGTCCGCCACTACACGTGGCGCCACGGCCGTTTCAAAGAGCTCGAGCAGATCAAGATCGGCGAAAAGGGCAAGCTCAACGCCCCGGGCGGCACCCAGCAGCACTGGCCTGTACACCACAAACAGCTCATCGACGGCCTCTTTGCGGAGGGGTACCGCCTGCGCTACTCCGGTGGCATGGTCCCGGACCTGCACCAGATCCTGCTCAAAGGGGGCGGACTCTTCAGCTACCCGGGTACGACAGACAAACCCGACGGCAAGCTGCGCAAGCTCTTCGAGGTTTTCCCCTTCGCCTTCGTCTACGAGATGGCCGGCGGCGCGGCGGTGGATGAAAAGGGCAACCGCCTCCTGGAGCTGCCGTGCAGCGACCCGCATGAGACGACGCCCTGCTTCTTCGGCTCCACCTATGAAATCGGCAAGGTGAAAGCGGCCTATGGCGCAGAGTGACCCGGAAAAAGACCGTTTCGAACTGCAGCTCGATGTCATGATCGAGAAATTGCAGGCCTGCCAGGCCGAACACGGCGTCAAGAGCTGCAGCGCCTGCGAGCATTGCCTGGGATGCGACGTGCGCAAAAGCTACGTCGCCGCTGTTTACGACAGCATGTCCAAGGGCGAGACCGGCGGATTCGAATTTTAACAAGGATATTAGAGAGTATGAGCTATTACGTCACCACCCCAATCTACTACGTCAACGGCGAGGCGCATATCGGCCACGCGTATACGACCTTCATCGCGGATGCGCTGGCCCGCTACCACCGTTTGATCGGCGAGGATGTCTACTTCCTCACCGGGACCGACGAACACGGGCAGAAGATCGAGGAATCGGCGAAAAAGTTCGAGAAACCGACCCAGCAGTTCGCCGACGAGATCAGCGCCAGCTTCCGCAACCTCTGGGACGAATTCGGCATCAGTTACGACCAGTTCATCCGTACGACGGACAAGGACCATATGACCGGTGTCCAGAAGGCATTCGAGAAGATGTACGCCAAGGGGGACATCTACAAGGGGAACTACGAGGGGCACTACTGCGTTAGCTGCGAGACCTTCTTCCCCGAAACCCAGCTCATCGACGGCGAGTTCTGCCCGGACTGCGGCCGCTCGACAAGCATCGTCAAGGAGGAGAGCTACTTCTTCAAGCTCTCGGCGTATGAGCAGAAACTGCTTGATTATTACGAAGCGCACCAGGATTTTATCCTGCCGAAATCCCGCCGCAACGAGGTCATCAACTTCGTCAAGGGCGGTCTGAATGACCTCTCCGTGACCCGTACGAGCTTCACCTGGGGCGTGCCGCTGCCCGAATCTGTCGGGGACAGCAAGCATGTTATGTACGTCTGGCTCGATGCCCTGCTCAACTATATCACGGCGCTCGGCTACGGCCGCGACGAGGCGAAAATGGACTTCTGGCCGGCACAGATGCAACTGGTGGGCAAGGATATCCTTCGCTTCCACGCCATCTACTGGCCGGCGTTCCTGATGAGCCTGGACCTGCCGCTGCCGAAGCATATCGGTGCCCACGGCTGGTGGACCCGCGACGGCGAGAAGATGAGCAAGTCCAAGGGCAACGTCGTCAGCCCCAAAGAGGTCGCCGACGTCTACGGCCTGGAGAACCTGCGCTACTTCATGATGCGCGAAGTCCCCTTCGGGCAGGACGGCGATTTCTCCCAGCGCGCCCTGATCGACCGGATCAACTCCGATCTCAGCAACGACCTGGGGAACCTGCTCAACCGCATTATCGGGATGAGCGGAAAGTATTCCGATTTCGTCATCGACAGCAGCGATGTCATGACCTACCACAAAGCAGAGATGGAAGAGGTCAATGCCGTGCTCGGCAGCGTCGAGCGCTTCCTAGACGAAGTTCAGACACACCGTTTCCTCGAAGAGCTTTGGAAACTCTTTACGATCGGGAACAAGGCGATCGAAGCGCATGCACCGTGGGTCAAGATGAAAGAGGGGAAAAAGGAAGAGGCGCTGGCATTGGTGGCACTCGTGGCCAACATTCTCGCCAAGGCCTCTGTCCTGCTGCACCCTTTCATGCCGAAAACGACGTCGACGATCGCGGACGCGCTCGGTTTTGCTATCGACACCAACGCGTATAACGATTTGGTCAAGGGCGGTAAACTGCTGCCGACCTTTACGATCAAGAAGGTCCCACCCCTCTTCCCGCGCATCGAGGCCCCGCTGATGGACCAGGCCCCGGCGGCCCAGCCCAACGCGAAAGAAGAAGAGGCGCCGAAAAAAGCGAAAGCGGCGGAACCGGTCGAGGCCGACAACCTGATCACCATCGACCAGTTCTTCCAGACTCAGCTCAAGATCGGCACCATCGTCGAAGCCGAAGAGGTACCCAAGAGCAAGAAGCTGCTCAAGCTGCAGGTTGACGTCGGCGAGGAGAAGCCGCGCCAGGTCGTCGCCGGCATCCGCGAATATTACGAAGCACAGAGCCTCGTCGGCACCCAGGTCTGCGTCGTCGCGAACCTGAAACCGGCCAAGCTGATGGGCATGGTCTCCGAGGGGATGCTGCTGGCGGCCAAAGATGACGAGGGGCTCTCGCTGATGCGTCCCGAAGCGCCGAGAAAGGCAGGCAGTTCCGTCGGATGAGGCTGCAGAACCTCCTCTCATTGACCGGGGCGGAGATGATGTCCGATCCGGCCGTGACGCTTGTCGACGCCGTTGTCCTCGAAGCACACAAAGTGAGACGGGGGGACCTCTTCATCGCCTTTGACAAGGCGGATATTCCCCAGGCCGTGGCCAACGGTGCCTATGCCGTGCTCTATGAAGAGGCATGCACGGTCACCGACCCGGAGATCGCCTGGCTGAAAGTCGATTCGGTCGAGTTTACGCTGTTGCGCCTGCTGCGTTTCCGCATGCTGGAGAAATCGCTGCACGTCTACGGCTGCGACCAGGTGACCCTGGCCGTCGCGGCCCAGATGCTTAAAGATCCGCGCTGCTTCGTCTGGCAGGGAACCATCCGGTCGAACTTTTACGACCTGTGGGAGCTGCCCGAAGCAAGCTGGGTCTTCGTCCCGGAGTACAAACGCTGCGAGGACCTCTTCGTGCAGGTACTGCCCCTTCCGAAAACGGGTAACGTTCCCATCGACATTGCGGAGCAGACCCTTTTTGAAACATCGTTTGTGCTTGATGACGTCTATTACGAGCGCATGCAGCTTTCCCCTTTTTTCCTCCCCTACCTCGGCCATCTCTACCAATTCGCCAAGTCACACGGGCTGACGTTCACCGTCGGCGGCATGCAGGGGAGCTCCCACTTCGTGCCCGTCTTTGTGGGTGACGACCTGCGTCCCAAGACGTTCGGCCAGGGGGGCAAGGTCCTGATCTTCGAACCGGACCTCTCTTTGCTCCTGCAGGAGATGGATTTTATCCGCAGCGAAGCCAAATGGGCGAAGATCATCTACCTGATGCCCAAAAGCTCCGCCGAAACATCCGAGCACCACGACGCATTCTTGCTATATGAGAACCAAGAAGATATAATGCAGCTATTAAAAACGGTTCCATACCATTTTGCATTGATCGGCGGTCAGGACAGACGACTTCTTGATACCGTGCATTACAAGGCCGAAACACCAACCCTCTTCTAGGAGCAATTGCGTTGAACGCAGACCCCTCATCGAGTCCCCTGACGCTAAAAGAAGGACTCTCTCAAAATAAAGTCGCCGTCTACGGTATCGTACTCGGCGTGATCGCATTCGTTTTCCACTACTACCATAACGCTTATCTCGCTACGACGCTCTCCGCCGTTTCCATCGCCCTGCTCTCCATGACCGTCGCCGAAGTGGCCGAAGTGCTTGCCGAACGGCTTGAAGAGCCCTATGGCTCCTTCGTTCTCACCTTCAGCGCCGTCATCGTCGAGATCATCCTGCTCTATATGGTTCTTATGAGTTCGCACAACGACCCGCGTGCGCTTGATACGGTCAAAGGGGGTATCATCTCCGCCGTCATCGTCGACATGAACGTGCTGCTGGGACTGGCCGTCTTTATCGGCGGGCTTGCATTCAAGGAGCAGGAGCACAACGAGGATACCTCCAGTACCTATACGACAATCCTGCTCGTCGCCACTTCCGCACTGCTTGTGCCGAGCATCATGCACTTTACCTCCGAGTCGCACCGTGACCTGATCCTCGCCAGCAACATCATCGGCTTCGTCCTTTTTTGTTTTTACATTGTCATTTTCATTTTCCAGACGAAGACCCACTCGCACTTCTTCAAGGCGACGGCACGCAGCCGCATCTTCCGTTACAAGCGGCGCCTCTCCGAGGGTGAAGAGGAGACGGAGGAGCAGCCCGATGCCTTTGAACGTCTCGCCACGGTCAGCAACTTTATGATCATCTTCGCCCTGATCGCGCTGATCGGTCTCGTCGCGGAGATCTTCGCTGATGAGGGGATGTCCCTGGTGCAAAAGTATGACTTCCCCGTCGGCCTGGCGGGCCTCATCATCGCAATCATCTCCGTTGCACCGGAGATCATGACGGCGATCACGGCGGCACGAAACGACCAGATCCAGCGGGTTATCAATATTGCGATGGGGGCCTCGACGGTGTCGATCATGCTCACCGTACCGGCGCTGTTGGCGCTCTCCTATACGACGGCGCATCCCCTGACCCTGGACTTCAACACCCTGCAGGTCGGGGCGCTCATTCTCACCATCGTGCTGGCATGGAAAACGACGGATGATGGCTATACCAACTATTTTGAAGGGACGTCGCACCTCTTTTTCTTTATCTGCTATGCCATTATCGCGGCGTTTTATTGACAGAACGTTAAAGGAGCAAAAGCCCCTTTGCCTACGCTGGCGGCTATGGCACTAAAGCACACTGCTGCTTTGTCCTCGCTGCGCTGCGAAATTCCGCTACGCTACATCGGCGGCAGCGTAGAAAGTACTGGCCGGTTTTTGGAAAAGAAATGGGAATTATATAGGAGATTATAGATGGATAGACGTACTTTTCTGACTGCTGCGGCGGCGACATCGTCGGCGGTGCTGCTCGAGGGCTGCAACGACAGTAATCGGGTGGCGATCGACTACAGCAAACATCCGAAACAGCACGATACGACAGACAAAAGCGTCAACATCAACCGCGGCAAAAAGACGGAGCTCAAGATCGCGACGAGCTGGCCGGCGCACTTTCCCATCATGGGCACGGGCGTCGACCGTTTCGCCGATCGGGTCGCGCAGATCAGCGGCGGGCAGCTCAGTATCAAGCTCTTCCCGAAAAACACCCTCGTCCCCGCCCTCGCCGTTTTTGATGCGGCCAGCAGCGGCCAGATCGACGGGTTCCACTCGGGCCCCTACTACTGGAAGGGCAAAAACGCGGCCTTCTCCCTCTTCAGCGGGTTCCCGTTTGGGATGACGGCGGAGGAGCTTAACGGCTGGATTCTCTACGGCGGCGGCATGGAGCTGTGGCGGGAGCTCTACGGCCGCTACAACCTCCACCCTTTTGCCGGCGGCAATACCAATATCCAGATGGGCGGCTGGTTTCGAAAACCGATCGAGACCCTGGAGGATATGAATGGCCTGAAGATGCGCATCCCGGGGCTCGGCGGCGAAGTGATGTCGAAGCTCGGCGTCAACCCCGTCCTGCTGCCCGCCGGGGAGATCTACACCTCCCTGGAGCGCGGCGTGATCGATGCGACAGAGTGGGTCGGCCCCTACCTCGACACGAAGATGGGCTTTTACAAGGTAGCGCCCTACTACTACTCGGGATGGCACGAACCGGGTTCCATCCTGGAGATGACCTTCAGCAAACATACGTGGGAGCGGCTCTCGGGAGAACAGCAGGCTATCATCGAGTGTGCTGTCAGCGAGCTCAACAGCACGATGACCTTCGAATTCCAGGCGAAGAACGCCGAGGCGATGGCTTCGCTCGAAGCGAACGGCGTCAAGCTGATGCGCTTCCCCGACGCCGTCACCGAGGCCGCTAAAAAAGCGCTGACAGCGGTTATCGCCGAACAGAGCGCCCAGAGCGCCGACTTCAAACGGGTTTTTGAGAGCGCCTCCTCCTATCTTGCCAAAAGCAAGGTCTTCAGCGACGCCAGCCTGCGCTACTTCCTCAACGTCCGCTAATCCTTATCTTTGAAGCGGTCGACGAAGCCGTGGCAGTAAGGCTGTTTGTGATGACGCATGTAGTAGTCCTGGTGATACGCTTCGGCTTTCTGGAATGCTGATGCTTCGAGCAGCTCCGTTTGGACGTTATAGCCGTTTTTGACCAACTGCGCTATCAACGCTTCGGCAATCATTTTCTCTTTCAGGTCATTGTAGAAAACCGCACTCTGGTACTGGCTGCCGATGTCGGGCCCTTGCCTGCCCTTTTGCGTCGGGTCGTGGATATCGAAGAAGGTTTTGGCAAGCGTTTTGTAGTCGACTTTTGAAGGGTCATAAGTGACAGCAACTGTCTCAAGATAGCCGGTACGCCCGGAGGAGACGTCCCTGTAGGTAGGGTCTGGCATATTGCCACCCATATAGCCGGAGACGACCGATGTGACGCCGGGGATCTTCTCTATGTAGTACTCCACGCCCCAGAAACAGCCGCCGGCAAAGTAGGCGACTTTTTTTTCGGGGATGAATTCCATGGAGATGGAGTTGACACAGTGGCGGAGGTTCTTCTGAGTCAGGTGCTCACCGCTGAAGACATGGCCCAGGTGCGCGCCGCAGTTGGCGCAGATAATCTCCGTACGGTAGCCGTCGGGATCGGGAATGCGCTTCACGGCGCCGGGGATCTCGTCGTCAAAGGATGGCCAGCCGCAGTGCGAATCGAATTTGTCCTCGGAGCGGTAGAGTTTGGCCCCGCAGCGTTTGCAGACATAGGTGCCCTTGGCCTTGTTGTGAAGCAGCTCGCCGCTGTAGGGACGCTCCGTGGCTTTATGGACGATGACCGCTTCCTCCTGCGGCGTCAGCGGTTTCCAGGTGCCGACGGGTTTGTACGGCGCGCTATCCGCGGCAACGGCCAGGGTCAGAAACAGGGTGATAAAAAAAAGAATGTATTTCATCTTCTCTCCTCTTTTCCCGAGTATAGGCAGAGTGCATTAATAGTTCAAAAACGCTGATCAGTAGTAGGAGGCTTTGCGGTGCCGCATCCGGAGACGCAGCGCCTTCTCGTCGGGAAGGATGGAGGCTACGAGAGCGTGGAAGTCGGCGGAGTGGTTGAAATGGACGCGGTGCGCCAGTTCGTGTACGACGGTATAATCAACCATCGCCTCTTCAAGCTGGAGCAGCAGGGTGTTGTAGGTGATCACCCCCGTCTTCGAGCAGCTCCCCCAGCGCCGTTTCATCTTCCGGAAGCGGATCGCCTCGTACGTCACCCCCATCCGTTCGGCGAACAGGGCGGTTTTTTCGCGCAGCACTGCTTCGGCGCGTTCGCGGTAGAAGCGGTCGCAGCTTCGCCGGAGCGCCTCGGGCGAGTGCGTCTGAAACGCGGCGTCAAGCGACGTAAGGGGTACGATGTCGCCCAGAAAAAGTAGGCTCTCCCCCAGCCGCATCGTCGGCTGCGCGGCGTAGCGGTTCTGCTGGCGAAGGATCCACTCGCGCTTGGAAGTGACGAACGCCTGCAGGTGCCGCTGCCCCCGACCGTTGGACTTGAGCACGACCGTGCCGTCCGCCTCCACACTGAGATAGGCGTGCTTCATCCGGGGATTGACACGGTGCTCGACCTGGATGCCGTCGAACTCAATCACCATAGAGCACCCCCTTGACCGGCCGATAGGCCTCGAGTTTCGCCTCAAAACGCATAGCAGCGTACGCCGGCGATGTCGAGGGAAGCAGCGTACAGGGGACGGAAAGGTCCGGGTAATGTTTTTTGCACCCTTCGAAGGCTTTTTTGCCGGTACAGAAAATATGTTTAACCCCGGGATGCGACGCGAGGAAGGCGGGGATATCGTTGGGGACGAGTTCGCTCAGATTGGCGTCGCTGGAGTTGTTCTCGCTGCGCACCAGAGAGGCGTAACTGTCCCAAAGGGCGATCCCCTGCTCCAGCGCAAAAGCGCGACGGGCGGCTTTGTCCGGGAGCGTCACATCAAAAAGCCGCTCCATGATGGGCCAGAACTGGTTGCGCGGGTGAGCGTAGTAGAAATCGGCTTCGAAGGAGGCGATACTGGGGAAAGAACCGAGGACCAGGACGCGGGATCGGTCGTCGGCGACGGGGGCAAAAGGGTGCTCCAGGCGCATCTACACCCGGTGGTCCATCTTGACGCTCACCTCGTCGTAATCGGTCTTGAAGGCTTTGAGCACGCGGTTGACCTTCTCGATATCGAGGGGCTTGTGCTGCAGCTGGTTTACGGCCTTGTACAGCAGGCTGAAACGCCCTTTGCGCGCCGCGATCCACTTTTCGAGGTTCTTTGTGATCTCGAACGACGCCATCAGCGTATCGAAGGGGATCTGGTAGATGTCGATCAGGGTCGAGAAAACCGCCAGCAGGCGGAGTTCGTCGCTGCGGCGCTCCGGATCGGCGCTGTGCACGTTGGAAACGATGGTGTTCATCAGGTCGATGCGCTCCTCGAAGAAGCGGGAAAAAGGCCCTTTCTCGACGCTGATGTCCGCCCCGCCCTTCGCGTAGATGATGAGCATGAACCAGCGGCGCATGACATCGGGACCGATATCCATGATCATGGCGCGGACGGAACGCGTGGCGTCGTAGCGCTTGATCCCGGTGGAGATGAGATACTGGAAAAACTGGATGGTGAGCTCGTTGTGGCGCTCAAACTCTTTGGCGAATTCGTGGAACGGTACGGTGTCGAGCATCTTGTAAAGGCGACTGACCCCGATCTGTTTGGGTTCGAGGCGGTAGTGCTTGACCGGTACCGGATGCTGGATGTAGTATCCCTGGAAATAGTCGAAACCGAGCCCCTGGTATGCGGAGAACTCGTCGATGGTTTCGACCTTCTGGGCAATGAGCTTATGGTTTTTCTTCAACGTGCCGGCGTATTCGGCAACTTGTTCGACATCGCTGTTTTGAATGTCGATCTTGAGATAACTGATATAGGGCAGTACATTTTCGTACTGGGTAATCGTGTTGGCGGATACGATGAAGTTATCCAGGGCAAAACGGTATCCGTTGTCGTACAGAATTTTCAGCTTGGCGATTTCATTGTGGCGCAGCGGCTCGTTCGCCGCAATCTCGAAGACGCATTGATCGGGACGGAAGGTCTCAATAATATCCGTCATCAAAAAGGCGGGGGAGATATTGAAAAATGCAAGGGTATCTCCCACTGCGCGCTCCCTGCCAATCAGGTTGAATACGCTCAGCATTACTTGCGCAGACATCAGCCGATGCGTCAATGCTGGGTTAGCGGCGTTGTTCTCACCTTCGCGGTGCAGCAGTTCGTAGCCGTAGGTAGCATTGGAAGCATCGATGATGGGCTGTCGCGCAACTTGTACAAACTCTGTCATCGGACTCCTTTGTGTCAACTTCTGATATTGTATATCATAACAGTTTTCGACAGGCTTAGGACACACCGTTTTTAACACGATAGGGAATCGGGTCGGGTATGCCGGCCAGTTCGAAACCTTTGAGGCGGAGCCGGCAGCTGTCGCAGACGCCGCAGGCCGCCGCTTCGTCACTGTAGCAGCTCCAGGTCAGTTCGAGCGGTACGTCGTACGCGAGGGCCTCGGCAACGATCTGCTCCTTTTTAAGGTGCACCAGCGGCATGGCGATGGTGAGCTGCGTTTCATCCCTCGTGCCGAGATTGACGGCGCGCTGCATCGCTTCGATGTAGGCCTCACGGCAGTCGGGGTAGCCGCTCGAGTCCTCCTCGACGACGCCGATGCCGATGACGGAAGCTCCCTCTTTTTCGGCAATGGCGGCGGCGATGCTCAAAAAGATGCCGTTGCGGAACGGTACGTAGGTAACGGGGACGCCGGCTTCGATGCCGCCCGTGGGAACGTCGATGCTTCTATCCGTCAATGCCGAGGCGCCGATGGCGGCGAAGAAGTCCAGGTCGATCTCGTAGGTCTGCCCGGTACCGAGGCGCGCCGTGATGGCCCGGAAGCTCTCCAGCTCCTTTTGCTGCGTGCGCTGGTCGTAGTTGAAATGGACCGCAACGATCTCATACCCCTGAGCGCGGAGCATATAGGCCGCCAGTGTCGAATCCATTCCGCCGCTCATGATACAGACCGCTTTTTTACCCACGTGTGCTCCCCTTATGAATCTTTGACGTTATTATAGCCTGTTTCCCGGCCTTTGAGCGCGGCAATGATGGCATCGGCGACCCGGAAAGCATTGGCGTAGATCGTCCAGGTGTAGGGCACGCTTCCGCCCGTCGGCATGAAGCTCGCATCGGAGACGTAGAGATTGGCGATGCCGTGCATCCTGCAGTCGGGATCGAGGACGGAGTGTTCGGGGTCAGTCCCGAAACGGCACCCTCCGGCGACCAGGTTGGGCGGCGGGGCCGAGGAGATGTCGCTCTCGATCTCTACCGCTTTCATCTGCCGCAGGACACGCTCCGCTTTTGCGGCCAGGTAATTCCCGACCTCGATATCGTGCGGATGGCCGTAGAGGCGGATCTTGCCGACGGGTACTCCCCACTTGTCTTTCACGCTTTCGTCAACAGAAACAAAGCATTTGTCCGTCGGCATCCAGTCGTTAAAGACCTCGAAAGCGAAGATGCGCGACGCCGTGAAGGCGTGCTCAAGCCGCGCCTGCAGTTTCCGTCCCCAGAGCAGATTGCCCTCGTCGTCGTAGAGCTCGCGCAGGGCGCGGCTGACGGGGTTGGGATGTTCGAAGAGGAAATCGATCGTCCCCCCTTTCAGCGCGCGCCCGTTTTGATGATAAACGTACCACTCCTGCAACGAGCGGTTGACGAAGGCGCCGCGCGTCATCAGCTCAAAGCGCTGCCGTTCGTTCAGGCGGGCAAACTCGAACCTCCCCCGCCCGCTGCCGCCGGCGGAAAAGATAAGGTTCTTGCCCAGCTGGCCGTTGGCGTTTCCCAGGCCGTCGGGGTGGAAGTCGTTGCGCGAATTGAACAGCAGGCGTACGCTTTCGATCGCCTGGGCGGCGACGACGAAGGTGCCTGCCGTGACGGTGTGGGATCTGCCGTCGGCATCAAAGTAGTGCGCCGCCGTGACGCGCTGCCGGTCTGCATCGAGTCTGTAGACAAACACGTTCGGCAGAATATCGCACCGCCCCGTCGCTTTCGCCTTTTCAAGGAGTGCCGCGCGGGCGTTGCCCTTGGCGGCCGTCGCGCAGCCGTAGCTGCCGCAAAAGTTGGAGTAGGAACAGCCGCTGCGCCCCAGGGCGTCGAAGGGGAGCACGGCCCTCGGCGTGGGGATGCTGTGGTAGCCGAGTGTTTCGCAGGCCGTATCGAACCAGCCGGAGATGGGCTGCTCCCAGGTCGGCGGGAAGGGGAAGTCCTTCGTGGAGCGGCGCTCCTGGAAGGGGTGTTCGACGACCCGGCCCGAGACGCCGACGAGCTGTTCGACTTTCGTAAAATAGGGCTCCATGTCGTCGTAGGAGATGGGCCAGTCGACGACGTTGGCCCCTTCGACGGGCCCGAAGGCGGATCGGAGCCTGAAATCGACCGGTTTCATCCGGTGGAAATAGCCGCTCATCAGATTCGAGGAGCCTCCCACCATGGAGCCGTTCCAGAAGTTCCAGCCCGATTCCGCCGCGGTCACGCGATCAATGCTGCCGTCACTGCTATAGGTCTCCACGACATGCTGCTCCTCCCGGAGCCGGGGGGTGTAGATGCTGCGGCGGCTGACGGCGATCTCGTCCTTGGTAAAATCCTTCTCCGTCAGATAGGGGCCCTTCTCCAGTACGAGAACACGGTAGCCCGCGCGGCTGAGCTCGTAGGCGACGGGAGAAGCCCCCGCGCCGCTGCCGACGATGCAGATATCATATTGTTTCATATTAACGGTGCCTTCGGCCGGGGATATCCGGGTTCGTACTGCAGCCAGTGCCACCCTGCCTCGTGGGTGTTCGCTCCGTAGACGGGGTCGCTCAGCAGGGCTTCGAAAAGATAGGAGAGTATGCTCCAGAGCCAGTTGTCTCCCCAGGCGAGTCCGGAAACCTTTTGCAGGACCTGCTGGCGCCGCTCCGAATCAAGTACATAGTAAGGTTTGCCGAAATCCTCGCGCGCCTGCAGGTTCAGCCAGCGCGCGCCGTTGGAGAGAAAACGCTTATCCTCTTCATCGACGTAAGGATCGCGCATGACGCCGCCGAGATAGTCGATCGCCTTGAGCAGCCGGGGCGAAGGGGCACTGCCCCCGCCGGGAAAGAGGTCGCGCTGGACGGCGGCGATGGTCTGATACGGCTCGTTGAGCATGGTGACGGGACGGGCGTATTCCGCGCCGCTTTCGGCAGGCAGCAGCAGGAGCGCCGCGCCCCCGAACAGGAGGGTTCGTCGGTTTATCATGAATTGATTGTAGCATAGCGGCAAAAACGGTTCAGTAACGGCACGCTAAAGCACAGATTGGCTAAAATGCCGACTATGATTGATATTGACAACCAGACGGATTTTCAACCGGACTTTACGCTGCTTGACGCCATTGTTGATGCCCTGGACGCAGGCGAGATGGAGCTTGTCATCTGCGACGACGAGACGATCCGCGTACTCAACCGCGATCACCGCGGTATCGACAAAGCGACCGATGTACTGAGCTTCCCTTACGATCCGATGCCGATGGCGCCGATCGGCAGCATCGTCATCAGCGCCGATCATGTGCGCAGCGGCGCGGCGCGTTTCGGCCACAGCGAAGCCGAGGAGTGCGCCCTGCTCTTTCTGCACGGCGTCCTGCACCTGCTGGGCTTCGACCATGAAACGGACGAGGGCGAGATGCGGCGCAAAGAGGAAGAAATCATCAAAGCGCTCGGACTGCCGAGCAGCCTGATCGTCCGTACCGAGGAGGCGTAATGGAGTATCTTGTTTTCATTGCCGCGATGGCGGCGCTGATCTGGGGGGCGGATTTCATTATCCGCGAATCCGAGCGGATTGCCCTGCACTATAACATCTCCCACTTCGTCATCGGTGCGACGCTGGTCGGATTCGGCACCTCCCTGCCGGAGATGGCGGCGTCCATGACGGCATCATGGTACGCCAAACCGGAAATGGCCGTGGCAAACGTCGTGGGCAGCGTGACGATGAATATCACCCTCGTCCTGGGCCTCGTCTTCGTCCTGGCGAAAAAGATGAACCCGAACCGCGATCTGTTCAACCGCGACAGCGCCTGGATCCTCTTTCCCGTCATTCTCTATTTCCTGACGGCTTACGACGGCGTCATCGGCCGTTTCGAGGGCAGTATCTTTGTCATGCTCATGGCTGCCTACCTTTATTTCCTCTTCTCGACGGACGGTTCGGAACTGACCGAAGAGATCGATGAGAGCCTTGAAAAAGAGTCCTTTGCCTGGGGCAAAACAATCGCGCTGCTCCTCGTGGGCTTCGTTATGACCATCGGCGGGGCCCACTTCGTCGTCGAAAGCGCCAGCATGATCGCCCGCAGCCTCGGGGTCAGCGAATGGGTCATCGGCTTGCTGCTGATCGCCTTCGGGACGTCGCTGCCGGAGCTTGTCGTCTCCCTTGTCGCCCTCAAAAAGGGTAATGCCGATCTGAGCATCGGCAATATCATCGGTTCCAACGTGGCCAACTTCGCCATGGTGCTCGGCGGCGCTGCCATTATCCGTCCGCTTCCCATCAACGGGACAAACCTCGCCGACATCTACATTATGATGGCCGCTTCACTCGCCCTGCTGCTGGTCCTTGCCAATAAGCTCTACAGCAAAGCCGGCGGGATCATTCTGCTGATGATCTTTGCCCTCTTCGTCAAAAGCGCACTCGGGCAGTAGGCCCCGGCAGCCGCTATTTTTTGATATACCCGAACTCCACCAGTTTGTCATAGATCTTCGAGACGATGTCGCCGGCGGCGCTGGCCCCGTGGCCGCCGTGTTCAATCAGGGCGGTGACGACGTATTTGGGATGCTTGTAGGGCCCGTAGGTCGTCAACCAGGCGTGCGAGCGCGTATAGTAGGCCATATCCTCCTCTTTGATCCGTTTCTTCGTCGCCTGCGGGATCCCGACCACCTGGGCGGTCCCGGTCTTGCCCGCGATGGGCACCGTGGTTTTGATCTGGGAGGACGCCGTCCCTTTGGGATGGCTGCAGACCTGGCGCATCGCCCGGCGGATAATGGGAAGGTCCGCTTTTTGCGCAGGGGTCAGGACATCCCGGTAGACCGCTTTGGTCAGGTTATTGTCGATCATGCGCGCCAGCCGCGGCCGGGGCAGTTTCCCGCCGGCGAGGAGCGCCGTGTTCTGGGCGATCTGCAGGGGCGTGACGAGCACACTCCCCTGCCCGATGGAGGTGTTGAGCGTCTCGCCGATATACCACGGCTCGTTGTAGCGCTCCCGTTTCCACGCCCGGTTGGGGATGGTGCCAATGAACTCGTTGGGAAGGTCTATCCCCGTTTTGTTGCCCAGGCCGAAGTTTTTCAACCCGTCGCTGATCTTTTCAATCCCGACCTTGAGGCTCCCTTTGTAGAAGTAGTCGTCACAGCTCTCCCGGATCGCCTTGTGCAGGTCGGTCTTGCCGTGCCCCCAGCTTTTCCAGCAGCGGAAATTCCGGTTCCCCAGCTTCATCGTACCGCTGCAGGTGACGTACCACCACTGGCTGATCCCGCTGTCGAGATAGACAAGCCCGATGGAGGGTTTGATGGTAGAGCCCGGCGGATAGAGCCCGTTGACGATCTTGTTCGTAAAGGGCATATCGAGGTCGTTGATCAGTGCGTTCCATTTCTTTGCCGAGATCCCCGAGACGAAGGTATTGGGGTTGTATTCGGGGTAGCTTCCCGCCGAGAGGATCTCGCCGTCAAGGCCCATCACGACCACGGCCCCCGCATTCCCGCGCATCAGTTCGCTGATGTACTGCTGCAGCCGCATGTCGATGGTGAGCACCAGGTTCCGGTTCTCCACCGCCTTGCGGGTTTCGAGCACGGAGATCTCCTCGTTGAGCGCGTTCATCTGCACCGTGCGCTCCCCCGGAATCCCCTCGAGGTAGGTGTTGTACTCTTTCTCCAGGCCCGATTTCCCGACGATGCCCGTCAGTTTGAGCACGGGGTCCTTCTCGATCTCCTGCTGGTTGGATTTCGCCGTATAGCCGATGAGATGCGCCGCGATCTTCTGGTAGGGGTAATAGCGCATCGGCGCCGGGGAGATCTTGACGTTTTCAAGCAGGTTCAGCTCGGAATAGACGGGCAGAATGTCCTCGTATGAGATAAAGTCGGCCACGGCGATCTCGCGGTGGTTGTAGTGCGAATCGTTCTGCTTGTAGATCTTGATCATCTTTTGCGCATCGAGCATCGGCAGCAGCTGCTGGATCCGCTCCAGCGTCGTCTGAAGACTCTCGATCCGCCGCTGGGTGTTCAGATGGGGCATGATCTCGATCTTGAAGCCCAGCTTGTTGATGGCGAGAGGCTTGAAATTCCGGTCAAGTATCTCGCCGCGGACCGGCGCGATGCGCTCCGTTTTGAGTGTGTTCTCCATGGAAAGCTGCTCATAATAACGGTTGGAGTGCACGCTCAGATAGTAGACGCGGCTGAGCAGCGAGACCCAGATAAAAATGAACAGGGCGATGAGGAAACGGGTTCTCACAGCAGCCCCACCAGAAAAAATTCGATCATCATATAGAAGATGACCTTGAAATCAAGCTGCGGCAGCGGCAGGGCGAACATATTCGCAAAAAGGGCTGTAAACGCCCAGTAGCCGACGTAGGCGAGCACCACGATGATCGCGTTGAGGCAGAGATGGCAGGAGACGATACTTTTGATCCGCGGCAGGATCAGGAAGTAGCTGACCGTATAGAAGAAGAGCGTGCTGAGCAGCAGATACCCTTTGGCGGTCTCGGCGATGACCAGCAGGATCAGGATCAGGAAAAACGCGAAGGACGAATGGGTGTCGAGCGCCCTGATGTAGAGGAAAAAAAGGACGCCAAACATCGGCGGCAGATAGAGGTAGTGCATGGAGAGCGCTTCGTAGGGCACGAAGAGCAGCGCGAAAAAAAGCCAGATCAGAGGGTTTTGATCAGCGCGATTTCGTTGCATACCGGAAAGTGCTTGCATTTGATACAGTCGGCCCAGATCTTATGTTCGGGCAGGCTCTCTTTTGGGATCTCGGAAAAGGAGAGTTTTTCGAAAAAACGGGCCGCATAGGTAAGTGCCAGGATCCGTTTGAGTCCGAGTTTTTTGCCCTCTTCCAGTTCCAGTTTGACCAGTTCCGCCCCAATCCCGCGGTTGCGGTAGGGCTCGTCGACAATCAGCGAGCGGATCTCCGCCAGCTCCGGCGAATGCACATGCAGGGCCGTAAAGCCGATCAGGCGCTCGTTGTCAAAGGCGAGGATGTAGGAGCGGATGTTGGTCGCCAGCTCGTCGTTGCTGCGCACGAGAATGGTGCCGTCTTCGACCTTGGGCGCGACGAGGCGCTGCATCGCCTCGATATCGGCCAGGGTCGCTTTTCTATAGTGTATGGCCATCATCATACTCCGTCAGGAGATCGTAAAGGCGTGTCGCCAGTTTTGAAATGCCACGCTTTTTGCTGCTGGAGACGACCAGTGCACCGGGATAGTCCCGCAACAGTGCCCCAAGCTCTTTCTGGTTGAGCTTGTCTCCCTTGGTAAAGACGCGCAGAACAGTCTGACCGGGGCGGCGGATCTGTTCAAGGTACTCAGCGACGGAGCGGTCGATGGGAAGATCGGGGTGGCGCGCATCGACGAGATGGACGAAGACACGGATTTGCTCGCGTTGGGTAATGAAGTCGGTCAGGTTCTTCTCCCAGTCGCTCTTGAGGCTCTTGGAAACCTTTGCGTATCCGAACCCGGGAAGGTCGACCAGTTTTGCCGGATATTTTTCGCGGTTCTCCCGATCCATGAACGTGGCGTCGAAATAGTTGATCAGACGCGTTTTGCCCGGCGTCGCGGAGACCTTTGCAAGGTTTTTGTGATTGCACAGCGCATTGAGCAGCGAACTTTTGCCTGCGTTGGAGCGGGCCATGAAAGCCACCTCGTTGACGGTGTCGTTCTCCGGTGACTGGGAGATGTTCGCGGCGCTCGTCTCGAAATGCGCTTCGACGACCTCGATCACTTCTTTTTCTCCTCGGGGAGATTGAAGATCATGATAACGGGCTGGCGCTCCGCCCCCTTGGCTGCGGCCGTACCCTCCTGGATATTGACCACGACTTCTTCACCGTCGATCTGCTTGTGCTCATCGTGCTGCATGAGGTGGACGTCTCCGTAGAAACTGTACTGCTCTTTGAGCGGCAGATAAATGACCTTCTGCGCACGCCCGCTGTAGGTGGAACCGTTGTCGGCCTTGAGGAAAAACGAGGCGTCGCCGCTGGCGATGTACTTCGTCGGCGTACGATCAGCCGCGGTATAGACCTCGACGCGCGAGGCATTGAGTTCGTCGCTTCCCATCTTGATGTGCACATGGCCCTCAAAGACCGAACGTCCCTTTTTTTCATTTGCCGTAAACGCGTCGGCAACGATTCTGAGCTGTTCGGCTGCATAGAGGCTCCCGGCCACTGCCGTGGCCAGGATAAGGGCTAAAGCGGACTTCACATCTTCTCCTTCATGGTATAGATTCCGACGATCTTTTTCGCACTGATATCGCCGCTGTTGAGGTTATAATAAAGGTTTTTGCCGTCAACGCGGTCCCGGGCCTGCAAGAGCACGAAAGCGCCCGGCGCGCGCACGACCCCGGAACTCTGGTTGTAATCGGCCTGCGCGGTCTCAAAGGTGATCCCGTCGTCGCGTCTGAAGCGCACATCCCCTTCGAGGGAGATCAGCGGCTCTTTATAGATCCCTTTGCGGGCCTTCATCGTCTCAACGTGCCCCTCCGAACGGTCGGTGAGGTTGAGATCGTCCACCTCGTAGCGGTCGGGAAAGCGCGATGCATGCTGCCCCGCCAGTATCGTTTTCACCCCGGTCGACGCGACCTCATAGACCGTAAAATGATCCAGCTCGATCTGTGCGAGCTCCCCCGGGGAGGCAATATCCACCTGCAACGGTTTGAAAAAGAGGAAAATTCCCCCCAGCACCGCCCCGATAAGGAGGTAGAAGGACGTGACGCTCATTGCCACTGTGCGAGAAAGGCCTCTTCCTCGCCGTTACGGCGCATCAGCGCTTCGATCATCTCCCGTACGGCAGCCTCGCCGCCCCGGCGGGAAAGAACGTTGTCGACGCGTCCGGTGATGTATGAAGACGCGTCAGCGGGGGCAAAAGAGACCGCGGCCAGCTCCAGCATTGTCAGGTCGTTCAGGTCGTCACCGACGGCCGCCACCTCTGTCGCGGCATCGATACCGAGATCGCTGCAGAGCATCTCCAGACGTTTGCGTTTATCCTTGACCCCCTGGTAAAGGTGCAGGATCCCCAGTTCGTCCGCGCGACGCTTGACGATGCCCGAACGGCGACCGGTGATGATGGCCACTTCGTGCCCGAGGCGCATCCAGCTTTTGATCGCCAGGCCGTCTTTAACGTTGAACGCCTTGATCTCTTCACCGCTTTCGCCGTAAATGATCTGGCCGTTGGTCAGGCAGCCGTCCACGTCCAGAACGATCAGTTTGATCACAAAACGCCCTTTGTGCTCGGGACGGTGACGCGTTCGTTGCGGGTGACCGCCCGGCGCAGTGCCACAGCGAAGGCTTTGAAGGCCGCCTCGATGACGTGGTGGCGGTTTTTGCCGCGCTGCATCACGATATGCGCGCAGATGCGTGCGTTGAATACGACGGCCCGGAAGAACTCTTCGGCCAGCTCAGCATCGAAGCTGCCGACCTTGCCGCTGACGGGAACGTCGTAATAGAGATAGGGACGGTTGCTCAGGTCCATGTCGCAGCTGACGCTCGCCTCATCCATGACGACGACGGCGTTGCCGAAACGCTCGACCTTCTCGATCGGATAGATCGCCTCGGCCAGCGCCATGGCGATCACGATGCCGACATCCTCGACGCTGTGGTGGTCGTCAATGTGCGTGTCGCCTTGGCAGGAGACGTTCAGATCAATCAGGGCGTGTTTGGCGAAAGCTTCGAGCATGTGGTCGAAAAAACCGACACCGGTTTCGATGCTGCTTTTCCCCTCGCCGTAGAGTTCGAGCTCTACGCGGATCTGCGTCTCTTTGGTATTGCGCTCTTTGACGATCATGCTTATTTCCTTACGATAAAGGCGTGCTCAAAAGGTGACGATGCAATAAAATCGTGCGCCTCGGCCTCGCTTTTGAACTTTCCGAGCCAGACGCGGAAAAGTCTTTCGTTATTATACTCAGTATCCTTGATGATCGTTTTATGCCCTTCGAAACCATCGAATTTCTGCTGGGTGATAGAGGCCCCCTCGAAACGGCGGAAAGCACCGATCTGAATGTAGAACGCACTGACGACCTGCTCCGTCGGTCCGGCGCGCAGCGCCGCCGCCGACGGGATGACGCGCTCGCCTTTACCGGCAAAGCCGAGCACCTCGAGATGCACGTCGGTCGTCCCAGCTCCCACCATCTGAAGATCGGTGGCGGCCTTTTTGGAGAGGTCGATGATCCGCGAAGCGACGAAGGGCCCCCTGTCGTTGATGCGTACGACGGTCTGGCGTCCGTTGCGTCTGTTGGTGACGCGCACGATGGTATTCATCGGCAGGGTTTTGTGCGCGGCGGTGGCGGCGTACATGTCGTAGCGTTCGCCGTTCGAGGTCAGTTTGCCGTGGAAGTCGGGACCGTACCAGCTGGCGCGGCCGTCAAAGGTGTCTCCCTTTTGAACGACCGTAGGAAAGTAGCGGCGGCCGTTGACCGTATAGGGGCGCATCGTGGGGTGTTTGTATGTCGACGATGTCGGCGTTGTCCGGGTGGCGACGGCCGGAGGAGCCTCATAGGCAGTGCGGGACGATACGCCCCGCGTGCTGCACCCGGCGATCAGGAGCAAGAGGGCGAGAAGCGGAAGGATTTTAATCATAAATACTCAGCCGGTCGCCGACGCGGATCAGGCTCCCTTTGATGTTGTTAAGCTTTTTCAGGCTGGAAACCGTCGTCTCGAAAATACGGGCGATCGCCTCGAGGGAGTCACCGCGCTTGACGGTGTATTTGCCGTTTTTCAGATCCAGCGGCTTGGAAAGGGGGATGACAAGCTTCTGTCCGATCCGCAGCATGTTGGTATGCAGACGGTTGAACTCCTTGATCATCTTGTAGGGGACGCGGTACTTTTTCCCTATCCGCGAGAGGTTGTCCCCCGCTTCGACATGGTGAAGCATGTAGAAGGTCTCCAGCGGAGCGGGTTTATAGTTCTGGCGGAATTCGTTCAGTTTGACATAGGGGATATAGATGGTGTACTGCGTGTTTTTGGGCGGTACGAAGTCATACTTGAGGTGGGGATTGAGCGAGGTCAGCTTGTACGCCGGCATGTTGATCAGCTTGGCGACACGGCTGATGCGTTCGCCCCGTGACACCTTGACCTGCGCGATGGAGTAGGCGTTGGCGCGGTTAAGCAAGTAGGCGTACTCCTGGTTGATCATGAAGTCCTCATCCGACGCCAGCAGCGTCAGCGCGACGATCTTGCGGATATAGTTGCGGCTCTCCCTGGGGAGGTAGCGCTTCTTCTCATCGAGCAGCACGGCAATGTTGTCGGTACCCGCCTTTTTGATCGCACGGTAGAGACGCCCTTCCCCGCAGTTGTACGCGATGGCGGCGAGGTACCATTTGTTGAACCTGGCATGGAGCGTCTCCAGGTAGGTGATGGCGGCTTTTGTCGATTTGACAAGGTCCCTGCGCTCATCGACATAATCATTGATCTGCAGGCCGAAGGTGCGCCCCGTTTCGGGCATGAATTGCCATACCCCGGAGGCTTTTTTATGGGAATAGGCATCGATGGAGAAGCCCGACTCCGCCATCGCCAGGAAGAGGAACTCATCAGGAACGTCCGAGTGTACAAGGATGTCCTTGATCATCGGGATGAAAAGGTAGGCCTGGTTAAGGCTCTTAAAGAAGCCGTGGCGCTGGTACTCTGTGCGTTTTTTGCTGATAATCTTTTGAAGTTTGGGGTCGTTCAGAAAAGCGGGAGGCAGATCGAACGCTCGTACGATCTCGGCCTCACGATTCGAGTCCGAATCAAAAAACAGGGCGCCGAAAAGCAGCGCGGGCAGCAAAAAAATGGGTGCAAGAATACGTCCAATAACCAAAAAATCCCCTCTTTTTTGGCTTATTATAACATAGTGCCCTGTTGTTAGAAAATGCCGAAAAGCCGCGAGGCGTTCCGGGTCGTTACCGCCTCGACCGTCTCGACGGGCATGTCGAGCAGCTCGCCCATTTTTGCGGCAACCAGTTTCGTATAGGCCGGTTCGTTGCGCTCGCCGCGGTGCGGATGGGGCGTCAGATAGGGGCCGTCCGTTTCGATCAGGAGGCGCTCTTTCGGGATGTTTGGCAGTACCTGCACCAGCTTGCGCGCGTTCTTGAAGGTCAGCACCCCGCCGATGCCGAAATAGAAGTTCTGGCCGGCGAGCACCAGAAGCTCTTCGTCGGCGTTATAGCAGTGCAGGACGCCCCCGACACGTGATGCCCCCTCCTCTTCGAGGATGACGCGCGCATCATGGCTGGCGTTACGAATATGCACAATCAGCGGTTTGCCGTAGGCCAGCGCGATGCGGATTTGGGCCCGGAACACCTCGGCCTGTTTCCGTTTCTCTTCGGCCTGCTCCTCCTCACTACCTTCGAGCCGGAAATAGTCAAGCCCGCACTCGCCTACCGCGACGCATTTGGGGTGGTTGAGGAATTCGTCGAAACAGGCCGTGTCAAAGCCGTCAAGATCGTAGGGGTGAATACCGACGGCGAAGTAGACGTTCTCATGCGCTTCGGCGATCGCGATGGCCCGAGGCAGGGTCTCGACATCGGCGCCGGGGATGATCAGGCCCTCGACGCCCTCGCGTTCGGCGCGCTCGAGCACCGCATCGAGGTCCTCTTCGTAACGCTCATCGTCGAGATGGATATGGGTGTCGATGATCACGAGACGACCCTTTCGGCGCTGACATGGGCCGTCTCCAGCAGCTCCGTGGCCAGATGGCGGGCTTTCTCCGAAACCGATTCGCCACTGACGATCCGGGCGATCTCCTCCATCCGCTCTTCCTGCGTGGCCAGTTCCCGGACGTGGCTGTGCTCGCTTTTGGTGACGATGAAGTGCTGTTCGCCCATGGCGGTCAGCTGGGGCTGGTGGGAGATGACGAGGATTTGAAAGTGGCGGCTGAGGGTGCGCAGCACCCGGGCGACGCTCATGGACTCCTCGCCGCTGAGGTTGGCGTCGATCTCGTCAAGCATCAACACGCCCTGCTGCCCCTGCATCCCTTCGGACTTGACCGCCAGGAGCGCAAGCCGCAAACGGTTGAACTCCCCGGCGCTGATCTGCTGCAGCGGCGCGCCCTTGAGCTGCAAGGAGGCGCGGTCCTGCCCCTGCGGGCCGAAATCGCCGTGGGTCAGTGTCACTTCCGCACCATCAAGGTAGAGTTGGTGCAGATAACCGTTGATGGAGTCGTTAAGCGTGTACAAGGCGCCGCTGCGGGCAAGGGAGATCTGCGCGGCGCTCTGCGTCAGGGAGGTGTAGAGGGTATTGAGTTCCTGCTGCAGCGCTTCGACATGCTCCTCCAGGGATTCGTAGACGTCGAGCTCTTTTTGTTTGCTGTCGCGGTAGGAGAGCGCCTCCTCGATGCTGCCGTAGCGCCGCTTCAGTTCCGAAAGCGACTCCAGACGGTTGAGGACCTGTTCGATATCGGTGCCCTCGAGGTCATCGAAACGCTCCTGGGCCGAATCGAACTGGGTCCGGAGTTCGTTCATCGTGTCGTCGAAAAAGGCGCCGTCGATGTCCAGCGATTCGAGCACTTCGTTGACGATATGCTCATAATCGAAGATCTGCTGGGCATGGCCGATCTTCTCTTCGAGTTTCTCTTTTTTCGACAGGGATTTCTTGATCTCGAGCAAAGCGTCGTATTCGCCCGGTTCCGGACCGATCTCGTTGATCTTGTTGACTTCGAAACGGGCGAACTCCTCCTGCTCACGGAGTTTGCGTTCGTCCGATTTGAGGCGCTCCATCTCCTGCTCGAGATGCCTGAGCCGCAGATAGCCCTGGTGATAAAGACTGACGTGGTGCGTATGTTTCGCATCGGAAACGGAGACCGTCGCATCGATCAGCCCCAGCAGCGCGTCCGAATCGAAATCGCTGTAATCCTTCAGGCTCAGATGGCGCAGGTGGGTTTTACTGAGCTCCGCCACCGTCGCACGGGAGATGGCCTGGCTGTTAAAGAAGTAGCGCGCCTTCTCTTTCTTCACTTCCCGCAGCACGTTGGGGCTTTCATTGAGCAGCCCACTGGCGCTTTCGTCGATCTGCCAGGAGACAACCGATTCGCTCAGGGCCGCGATGGGGTCATCAAGGCCAAACGAGGCGAGGATGGAACGCATAAAGACGGACTTTCCGCTGCCGCTGGGGCCCGAAAAGACGATGAGCCCCGGTTTGAGGTCAATGGAGACCTCCTCAAATGTAAGACAGTCGCGCAGATGGAAATGTTCGATCATCCTTCCCCCCAGTTCAGTTTTTCCTTGAGCACATCGAAGTAGTTGAAGGCTTTGCGGTGCAGGAGTTTGGCCGGCATATCGGCCAGAGAGATGCGGATGCTGTCCCCTTCGCCGAACTCGTACATATCCTGCCCGTCAACAACGGCCAGCGCGCTCTGGTCCGGTGTCCGGACTTCGATATCGTACTGCCCGGGCAGGACGACCGGCCGCTGGGTCAGCGAGTGCGGACAGATCGGTGTCAGGGCGAAGACCTTCGTCAAGGGGAAGAGGACCGGTCCCCCGGCGGAGAGGTTGTAAGCGGTCGAACCCGTCGGGGTGGAGATGATGACGCCGTCGCCGAAATAGGTGTTGAAGTTTTTGCCGTCGACGAAGGTCTCGACATGGATCATCTTGGAGATGGAGGGGCGGGTGATAACGATGTCGTTGAAGGCGACGACGCGCTTCTCCCCCGCCCCCGTCGTAATCACCGCCTGCAGCATCGCCCGTTCGTCGATACGGTACTCCCCGTTCTGAATCTGCGTCAGGATCTCATCGAGCTCGTCGAGCGCAACGTCGGCGAGAAAGCCGAGTTTCCCGGCGTGGATCCCCATCACGGGCTTGCCGAAACTGTGCGACCGGCGCACGGCGGAGATCAGGGTCCCGTCGCCGCCGATCGTGGCCAGAAGATCGCTCTCCCGGCAGAGGATATCAAACTGCTGCCCCAGAACGCCGATCATGCCGCCGCTGAGGTTGTCGATAAGCACTTCGATGCCATGGGCCTCGAATATCTGCTTGACCCGGTAGAAAACCTCTTTGAGTTCCGGCGTCGACGGCCGCAGGATAATGCCGACTTTTTTCAGTGAAATCTGCGCTGTTTCATTCATGGAACAGATTATACCACGCTGCGCATCGCCGCCGTGATTTCGAGTCAGATTGTTAAAAGTGCAGCGAACCTTCCAGGTAAAACCCCTTTAGCAGGAGATCGATCTTCGTGTTATAGCTCTTTTTTTGGAGCCAGAGCCGGTGCATGCGATACCCCAGTTCGATCGACGGCTTGAAATGGGGCATGACCGTCTCGAAATCGTACCGCCCCGCCAGGCGGAAATCGTAGAGGGTGAAACTGCCTTCATCATAATAATAGTAGGAGAGTTCAACGGCTGCCGGCAGCTGCATGACGGGCATGCTCGCATGCAGGTAGAGCTGCGGCAGCGTCGTGACGTCACTTTCATCATAGTGAAAAGAGCTGTCGTCGATGGTATAGCGCGTCGTGACGTATTTGACGTTGATACCGGCATCCAAGGATACCCAGGAGAGCAGCTCCGCAAACGTATAGTAGAAAGTCGCGTCATACTCCTCCGCGCTCACCTTGTTCGGCGCATCCGCCTGGTAGAGGAAGGGTCCCCAGGTCACGGAGCTTTTTGTGCGCCCGTTATAGGCAATCGACGTGTATGCAAGGCGGAGGCTCGGCACGAAGGGCGGAACTTCCCTGGGCGTGACCTCTGCAAAGATGTAGAAGTTGTATTCATCCTTGTAGCCCAGGTCCCCGACGGAGCTGACGCTTCCCCCGTTTTCGCTATAGGTCAGATCCCCCGATGCCTTGGCGTACCACACCCCCGCCCCCGTTTCTATGTCGGCTTCAAAGGCCTGTAGCGCAGTCGCAAACAGTGCGAAAAGCAGTATTGGCTTCAAAAAAAATGTCACGGGGGTCCTTTAGCATGCAACGTAAACGCACTAAACGTGGCGGTCGTCACTCCGAGCAACACCGCCGCCGGGAGCGCTTTGTGGCGGCGATTATAACATTTACATATAAGTTTTACTAGTTTTTTTGTTACTTAACGTTTCACCAAGGATGGATAATATCGTTGTCGTGGCTCTGTGCGTAAACGGTTCACGCCGCCTTCACAACTGTCCGTTTTGTTTGGCGATCCGGCAGAAACATGCCTCGGATCCCATCTTACCCCTGTCCTTTAGCAATGCTGAATCCCCTATGCGATATAATCGCGAAAATTTTTGCCGCAGGAATCACACCTGCCGGCACAAGGACCCTACGTTTTGAGAAGCCATTACTGTACCGATTTAAACGAAAACAACGTCGGCGAGCGCGTCGAACTCGCCGGCTGGGCGAACAGTTACCGTGACCACGGCGGCATCATCTTTATCGACCTGCGTGACAAAACCGGACTGATCCAGCTCGTCTGCGACCCGGCGGATAACGCCGAAGCGCACCAGATCGCCAACGACGTCCGCGACGAGTTCGTCCTGATAGCCAAAGGGACCATCCGTCTGCGCGGCGAAGGGCTGACGAACCCGCGCCTCAAAACGGGGGCCATCGAGGTCGTCGTCGATGAACTCGTCATCGAGAACCGCTCCGCCCCGATGCCGTTTGTCATCGGCGACGAGAACGTCGGCGAAGAGACCAAGCTCAAGTACCGCTACCTCGACCTGCGTTCCACTTCCTCGTTTGACACCTTCAGACTGCGCTCCAAAGCGGCCATCGCGGCACGCAACGTCCTCGACGAGCTCGGTTTCCTCGAAGTAGAGACACCGATTCTGACGAAATCCACCCCGGAAGGTGCGCGCGACTACCTCGTACCCAGCCGTGTCCACGAAGGCGAGTTCTACGCCCTGCCGCAGTCCCCGCAGCTCTTCAAGCAGCTCCTGATGGTCGGCGGCTTCGACCGCTACTTCCAGATCGCGAAATGTTTCCGTGACGAAGACCTCCGCGCCGACCGCCAGCCGGAATTTACCCAGATCGACGTCGAGATGAGCTTCTGCGACCAGGAAGAGGTCATTGCCGTCGCCGAAAAGCTGATCGTCGGCATGTTCAAAGCCGCCGGCCATGACGTGCAGGCCCCTTTCCCGCGCATGCCGCACAGTGAAGCGATGGAGAGGTACGGTTCCGACAAGCCCGACATGCGCTACGGCCTGGAGATGGTCGACGTCATCGACATCTTCGAGCGCTGCGACAACGAGATCTTCACCGCCATCGCGAAGAACCCGAAACTCAACCGCATCAAGGCGCTCCGCGTTCCGGGCGCCGACCTCGTCTTCTCCAAGCGCGAGATGAAAAGTTTCGAGGATTACGTCCGCAAATTCGGCGCGAAGGGTCTTGGCTACTTCCAGATGAAAGAGGACGGCCTCAAGGGACCGCTGACGAAGTTCTTCTCAGACGAAGATATCCAGGCGATCATCGACCGTACCGAGCTTGAAGTCGGCGACGTCGTCTTCTTCGGCGCCGGCGACAAGCACACCGTCTGGGACTACATGGGGCGCTTCCGTATCTTTATCGCCGAGCATGAGAAGATGAACCTCGTCGACAAAGACCGTTTCGAATTCCTCTGGGTCGTCGACTTCCCGATGTTCGAGATCGACGAAGGACGCGTCAAAGCCCTGCACCACCCCTTCACGATGCCTAAAGACCTTAACCACGAGCACGTCGAAGACATCGAATCCATCGCCTACGACATCGTCCTCAACGGTGTCGAGCTGGGCGGCGGTTCCATCCGTATCCACAAGCAGGATGTCCAGGAGGAGATCTTCAAACTCCTCGGCATCGAGGAGGAGGAAGCCCAGGAGAAATTCGGTTTCCTCCTCGACGCTCTCAAGTTCGGTGCGCCGCCGCACGGCGGTTTCGCGATCGGTTTCGACCGCCTCATCATGCTGCTCGCCAAAAAGGACAGCATCCGCGACGTCATCGCCTTCCCGAAAACCCAGAAGGCCTCCTGTCTGCTTACCCAGGCTCCGAGCAGCGTCGACAACGCCCAGCTGCGTGAACTGCATATCCGCACCAGAGAATCCAAAAGCCAGTCATGAGTCGTAAAAAACTCTTTCTCATTATCGGCGCGCCCGGCTCGGGCAAAACGACCGATTGCGAAGTGATCGCTTCGCGCCACGCGGAGATCACCCACTACTCCGCCGGCGATATGTTCCGCGCGGAGGTCGCGACGGGCAGCGAACGCGGTCAGATCATCAAGGCTATCATCGACCGCGGCGAGATCGTTCCCATCAATATTGCGATCGAGACGATCGTCGGTGCGATCAAGCAGGCGCCGACCAGCGCGGTCATCATCGACGGCTATCCCCGTTCCATCGAGCAGATGGAAGCCCTCGATGACTACCTCGCGGGCGAACCGGAGGTGGCACTGGCAAACGTCATCGAGGTTGTTGTCAGCGAAGAGATCGCCCGTGACCGCGTCCTCGGACGCGCACGCGGGGCGGACGACAACGAGGCGGTCTTTGCACGCCGCATGAAGGTCTACGTCGAGCCGCTGGCCGATATCCAGCACTTTTATACCCAAAAAGGGCTGCTGCACAAGATCAACGGCGAACGCGAACTCGCCCAGGTCGCGGACGAGATGCAGGCCCATATTGAAAGTTTAATTTAACAAGGAAAAGCATGAAAATCATTCTACTCGGCGCGCCCGGCGCAGGCAAAGGCACCCAGGCACAGTTTCTGACGAAGGCGTTCGATATTCCGCAGATCTCCACGGGCGACATGCTCCGCGCGGCGATCAAGGCGGGCACGGAACTGGGCAAGCTGGCGAAATCCTTCATGGATGCGGGCAAGCTTGTCACCGACGAGATCATCATCGGCCTCGTCAAAGAGCGCATTACGGAAGATGACTGCAAGAACGGCTTCCTGCTCGACGGTTTCCCGCGCACTATCGCCCAGGCAGACGCGCTGAAAGAAGCAGGCGTCGCCATTGACGCGGTGATCGAAATCGATGTCCCGGACTCCGAGATCGTCAGCCGCATGTCCGGCCGCCGCGCCCACCTGGCGTCGGGCCGTACCTACCACGTCGTCTACAACCCGCCGAAGGTCGAGGGTAAGGATGATATCACCGGTGAAGAGCTCGTGCAGCGCGACGACGACAAAGAAGAGGTCGTGCTTGACCGCCTGCGCGTCTACCACGAGCAGACCGCACCGCTGATCGGTTACTACACGGCGGAAGCCGAAAACAACAGCGCCGTCAAATATATCCGTATCGACGGTACCCAGCCGATCGACACGGTCCAGACCACGATCCTCTCCGCGCTGAAATAAGCGCCGGGCGGCTCCGCCCTCCTTCCCCTTTCAGACGCTATAATACCTCTATGAATACGCCACACTTCTATGCTGTCATTATCGGGACCGAGATCCTCAACGGCCGCCGCAACGACAGGCACTTTGCTTTTCTCAAAGAGGCCCTGGGCTCGTACGGGCACGCCCTATACGCCTCGCTGGTCATCAAAGACGACGCTTCCCTGATCGAAGCCACCTATCGCATGGTCCTCGCCGATCCGGATGCCGTACTGTTTAGTTTCGGCGGGATCGGTTCGACCCCCGACGACCTGACCCGTCCCATCGCGGCGAAGGTCTTTACCGATAAGCCGCTGCGGCGCCACTTCCAGTTCGAGCAGGACATTATCGAGCGTTTCGGCGACGAGGCCCGTCCCCACCGCATCCGTATGGCGGACCTGCCCGTCGGCGTCACCCTGCTGAAAAACCCCGTCAACAATATGTCCGGTTTTGCCCTGGAGAACCGCTACTTTTTCGTACCGGGCTTCCCGGAGATGGCACACCCTATGATCGAAGCCGCCATCAAAGGACACTTCTCCCAGCCCAAACACCTCCATCGCCGAACATTGATCGCCGAGACAAGCGAAAACACGCTGATCGACGTCATGAAAAAGGTGCCGGAGGCGATCGAGTTCTCTTCGCTTCCGATGCTACGAGACGGTGTCGCCCGTGTCGAGATCTCCGTCGCCGGCAGCGAAACCCCCGACGTTGACGATGCGTTCGCGCTCTTTACCGACTTTCTGCACGACGCAGAGATCGCCTTCCAGATCACATGATACGCTTTTTGCTTTTCGGCTTCGTGTTCACCGCCGTCATGGGCGCGCTGAACCTCTACGCCTACCGCCGTTTCTTGCGACGACTTCACTTCGGAACGCCCGGGGCGTGGAGGGCCGCCGCGCTTTTCCTCTTCATCGTCGAGGTCTTTTTCGTTTTTCAGACCCTGACCCACCTCCTGCCCGATTCGCCGCTGCTCTATTACCTGCTCAGCAGCAGCGTCGGCGTTACCTTCATCCTCTTCTTCGTCGCCCTCGTCTATGACCTGATGCATACGGCCGCGGAGCGCATCCCTTTTCAGCCCGAACGCCGCCGCTTCATCAAGATCGGCTTTGATCTCACGATGATCATCGCCGCCGTCAGTTACCTTCTTGATGGGCTGATCGGCGGTCTGCGCCGCCCGATGCTCCGTTTTGAACAGATCGCACTGGGCGAAACGGATGCGGAGCCCTTCCGTATCGTCCAACTCAGCGATATGCACATCGGCCTGGACATCCGCAGGGAGTTCGTTGAATCGTGCGTGACGCGCACCAATGCACTGCGCCCCGACATGGTCGTCATCACCGGCGACCTTGTCGACAGGAAGATCGAACACGTTGCCGCGGAACTCGAACCCCTCAAAGCGCTGCAGTCCCGCTTCGGGACCTTCTTCATTACCGGGAATCACGAATATTTCCACGGCGTGGAGGCCATTGTGGCGCACCTGCGCGATGCACTGGGTATTACCGTGCTTGACAATGAGAGCGTGAAGATCGCCGAGCGGTTCAACCTCGTCGGCGTCAACGACCTGATCTCCAAACGGATGGGGGTAATGCCCTACGACGTCGAAGCCGCTTTTGCGGAGTGTGACCCCGCCTTGAAAACGATCGTCCTCTCCCATCAGCCCAAAAGTACGCGGATCATGCAGCACAAGGCGTACGACCTGATGCTCAGCGGCCACACCCACGGCGGGCAGATCTTTCCCTTCGGCCTGCTCGTGATGATCGACCAGCCCTACCTCGCGGGGCGCTACCGCGTCGATGCGGACAAACAGATCTATGTCAGCCGGGGCACGGGCTACTGGGGACCGCCGCTGCGGGTGCTCGCCCCCAGTGAGATCAGCGTGATCGATATCGTCTGATCAGCGTCCCGTATGCAGGCGGCAGCTGACGGAGGTGGCACAGCTTTTACCCTCGAGAACATACTGCAGCTCATAGAGATTCTCCATGCTGTAGGCGATATCCTCGAATGACTCCCTGTCCCCGGCAAACAGCAGCTGGTCGCCGATTTGAAGTGGCATCCCCGGGTCCGGAAGCAGAAAATCCTCATCGCCGCGCCGCAGGTAGAGCGCAACGGCGCGGTTGCAGTAGCGGTGATCTTTACGGCTGCGGAGCAGGATCTCCAGCTCCGCCGTTTCCCCTTTTTCCAGGTGGCGGCAGAGCGCGTATGCATGCTCTTCGTCGACGACGGTCTCCAGCTTGTCGGGATTGTCGCCGATGATCTGTTTGAGGGTGATGATGAGGCCGTCGCCCCACTCCGCCCCCTTGTTCTTGATCAGCTGCAGGAACCGTTCGCTGAGCGGCCGCGCGATGGCGATATAGGTCTGATTGATCAGCAGGTTCTTGACGATCGTCACCCGGTCGATGTCTGCGGCTTTGAAGACGCTGTCGTCGTGGATGTTGTTCTGACGGGCAACCGTAAAGATGTTGGGGTTCAGTTTCTTCGCCGCCATCACGATGCTCAGGTTGATAAAGTCGTCGTTCATGCCGGCGATGATGCAGGAGGCCTCTTTGACCCCGGCATCGAGCAGGAGTTTTTTGTCCTGCCCCTCCCCCACCATGATGTGGACATCGTCCTTGCGCATCTGGCGCACCTTTTTTGGGTTCGTTTCGATAAAGACGTACTCGATGCCGGCACGCTTGAGCGCGATGCGCAGCGCCTTGCCCATCCGGCCGTAGCCGCAGACAATGTATTTGCCCTCGGTCGGGATCATGTCACGGGGGTGCAGCTGCAGCGGTTCGCCGTAGATCCACTGCTCCAGCATCAGCAGCGAGGGGGCGCGCAGCCCCATGTACAGCCGCTTGGCCACGATTTTGAAAGGGTTTTCGACGATCTCGATCCCGATGGTATTGAGGTTCTCCGCATACTCCTCGTAGGTCGCCTCGACGATCACCTTCACGTGGGGATTGAGCAGTTTGGCCGCCATGGCCGTATGCAGGTTCATCGCATCGTCGCTGGAGAGGGAGACAACCGCCTGGCACAGGGGCTTGTTGACACCGGCCATGCGTAGCACGTCCGGGTCGTTGATGTCGCCGTGCAGCGCCGGGATCTCCAGCGTGTAGTTCGCCAGGACCATTTCGTCGATGCGCATCGCGTCGTTCTCGATAACGACGGACTGGATCCCTTCGTCGCTCAGTTTGCGGATAATGCTTTTGGCCAGGAGGTTGTAGCCGACGAAGATGATGAAAGGTTCGCGGATGCCGTGGATTTTGCCTTTGAACTTCGAGAGGTCGATCTGGGATGCGAGCACCTTGTCCTGCATCAGGGCAACGATGGCGCCGATGGCGTAGAACCACCCGATGACGGAGAGGTAGATGGAAAAAGAGACCCAGAGACGCTGCGGGTAAGTAAAGCTGTAGGGCGTCTCCCCGAAACCGATCGTCGACGCGGTATAGGTGACAAAATAGAAGGCGTCAAAGAAAGTCAGATGGTAGGGCCGTCCCTGCTCGTCCACGCCGGGGATAAGCACCATGCCCAGGATGGAGATGCCAAAGGTCGTGATCAGCACGAACATCGGCACCCGCAGGCGCCGGATGATCAGGAAAAGCGCGGTATTGTCCACGGCCTCAGCGCTTCGATTTGATGGTTTCCGCCGTGAAGAGGATGACGGAAACGATATTGGCGATCATGGCCCCGCCCGAGAGCGAGATGATCGCGACGACCACCTCCGTGTTCATGCCGACGACGTATTCGCCGAAGGCCCAGACCGACGCGGAGCTGATGAGCTGGATATCGGCCACCAGGCTCGTCGCCAGCAATACGGCGCCGATCTGCGTCTTGTCCCCCAGTTTGTAGACGGTCGCGATCAGGTTGAAGATAATCGCCGCGAAAAGCTCATACCGGCTGTGCTCGTCAATGACCGTCGGATCACCGTAAAAGAAACCGAAGTTCGTCGTCAGTGCGAGGATAATGAAGAAGCCGGAGATAACGTTGGACAGGTTCATAGACACTCCTTGGCAACCATTCTATTCTCCCCTTTTTTAAAAAGGCTTTAACCGTCATCCCCTATTTGACGCATTCTAAAAATTACTATATAATTTTGTATATAATTAATATTGGATGATATCATGAAGCCGAAAAATGAGATAACCCGCTCGCTCATCGTCGACAAAGAGGTCTGGAACGAAAGCATGAAATACGCGCGGCAGCGCTATAAGATGAGCCTGAGCAAAGTCGTCGAGCACCTGCTAGAAGAGTGGTTGAGCAAGGAAAAACGCAAGCCCCTCGAGAACGAGCGGCAGGAGAAGCTTTTTTAGCGGTAGTGGCGCTCGAAAGGTTTCGGACTGTTCCCCGTTTTGAGGAGTTCAAGGCGGGCGATGCGCTGCTCCGTCGTCGGGTGGGTGCGGAATAGCTCCCCGAAAGAGAGCCGTTTGCCGCCGAAGGGTGAGACGATAAAGAGGTGGGCGTTCTCCGGGGTCGCGCCCTGTACGCTGCCGCGGGTGTTGTAGGTCTCCAGTTTGCGCAAGGCCCGCTGCAGCCACTCGGGGTGCCCCGTGATCCACGCGGAGCCGGCATCGGCCATAAACTCCCGGGAGCGGCTTATGGTCATCTGGATGACGCTGGCCGCCAGGGGCAGCAGTAGCGCCAATGCGATCATGACGATGGGGTTGCGCCCGCGGTTGTTGCCGAACATCGCCCCGAACTGCATCATATTGGCGATCATCGCAATGGCACCGGCAATGGAGGCGGCCACCGTGGCAATGAGCATATCCCGGTGTTTGACGTGGGAGAGCTCATGGGCCATAACGGCTTCGACCTCCTCATCGTCAAGCATCTGCAGCAATCCCTCGGTAATCGCGACGGCGGCGTGTGCCGGGTCACGTCCCGTGGCAAAGGCGTTCGGAGTCGGTTCGTGGATGATATACATCGCCGGGACCGGGAGGCCCGCTTTGTGCGCGAGGGCGCTGATGATGCGGTAGAGGCGAGGGTTCTGCTCCGGCGTAACCGGTTCGGCGTGGTAGTGCCGCAGCAGCATCTTGTCCGAATAGAAATAGGCGTAAAAATTCATCCCGCCGGCAAGCAGCAGTCCGATCAGCGCCCCGTTCATGCCGCCGAAATAGCCGCCGAGCATCACGAACAGCACCGCCAGCGAGGAGAGGAGAAAGACGGTTTTGACCTGTTCCATCACTCTTTCCCCTCTTCTCCCAACAGGCCGAGCATCTGTTTGCGGTGGGTCTTGCGGGCGTAATCCGCGCCGGTCAGCCCGAGCTTGTCGGTAATGGCGGTGTCCGCGCCGTTCGCCATGAGAAGCTCAACGATCTCTTTGCGGTTATAGCAGACGGCGGCCATCAGCGGGGTAAAGCCGCTGGCCCGGCGGGTCTCGTTGACGTCGACTCCTTCGTCGATAATCTTGCGCACCATTGCCGGATTGTTATAAGTGATCGCGACATCGAAAACGCTCACACCCTCATCATCGGCATCAAAGAGGTCCGCGCCCGCCCCGACCAGGAGCTCCAGTAGCTCATCGCTGCAGCGCAGCCGAAGCGCCTGGGCGATCACCGACTCTCCGTGCTCGCTCTTTTCATTGACGTCGGCACCCTCTTTGAGACTCTTTTTGACACCGAGATAGTCATCCGACTGTAGTAACGTCGACCAGTTGCTCATTGCTTCAATCCTTTGCGAAAGTATAACACCGCAACTTCTAACCGACAGCTTCGGTTTTGCATCAATGAGGCGCCTTAATACGCGCCTTAGAAAATCCCGCTGCCAAGTCAGATGCAGGGTTATCAGAGCTGGTCTGTGTTAGAATTCCGAAAAAATTCAAGGAACCTGCTCTATGGAAATGATTGAAACTGCAGACGCATTCAAGGCCAAAGTGGCTGACATTCAAAACGGCGAAGGGTACAAGGCACCGGTCGCCTTCGGTATCTGCCGGGTCGATTTCGGCCAGCTGAACACCGACAAGATCCTGCAGGCGACCTACCCGGTCGTCAACTGGGATGAGAACTTCGGCAGCGCGGCGATCTTCATGGAGGCGCTCAAAGAGAGCGGCTGTCCGGTAGACATCAGCGGCGACGAGGCGATCTGCAACGTCACCCTCTCTTTCCTCGAGAGCTGCCTCAATGCCTTCACGCCCTATGCGGATGAAGCCTACGGCGACGCCCATAAGAACATCCAGGTGATCTCTGCGCTGTACAACCAGATCAAAGAGAGCGGTATGCGCGACGGCGAGTTCCGCGTCGTCTTCATCTTCAACGATGCGCCGTGCCAGAGCGTCGAGGCAACCTACCTGAAGCTCTACGCGATGTCCCTGGGCCAGGTCGCCCTGCGCAGCATCAACCTTAACGGCGCTTTCGGTGCCCTGCCGAACGTCGCCTGGAGCGACGGCCAGCCGATCGAACTCGACTGGCTCCATGAAAACGAAATCGAGCTCAAGTTCTCCGGCCAGTACCCGCATATCGATTTCGTCGACAAATTCCCGCGCTTCCTGCAGCACATCATCCCGGCGGACAATACCCGTATCCTTGAAACGTCCAAAGTCCGCTTCGGTGCCCAGCTGCATGCCGGTACGACCGTGATGCCGGGGGCGAGCTACATCAACTTCAATGCCGGTACGACGGGCGTGAGCATGGTCGAGGGGCGCATCTCCAGCTCCGCAGTCGTCGGCGACGGTTCCGATGTCGGCGGCGGCGCATCCATCCTCGGCGTCCTCAGCGGCACCGACGGCAACCCTATTTCCATCGGCAAGAACTGCCTCCTCGGCGCCAACTCCGTCTGCGGCATCCCGCTGGGAGACGCCTGTATCATCGATGCGGGTATCGCGATCCTCGAAGGGACGAAGTTCCTTATCGAATACGAAGAGCTCGAGAAGATCAAAGCCGCCAATCCGGGCGTCGAGCTCGAAGGCGACTGGTTCAAAGGGAAAGAGCTTGCCGGTCTCAACGGCATCCACTACCGCCAGGACTCCTTTACCGGCGAGATGATCGCCCTGCGCTCCCGCCGCGAGGTCAAGCTCAACGCCGACCTTCACTAGGTACCGCTTCCGCGGTACCTACTCCTCTTCCTCTTCAAAAACGAAATTCATACTTTCCACTTTATGCAGCAGAGAGTATTCGTCGCTGTACCCTTCCAGTTCGTGACCCAGGCGCAGGGATGAGATGACGGTCTTGCCGATAATGTGGCGGCCGAAGTTCCCCTCGTCGTCAACGGTTTTGACGCCCCAGACCGTGTGAAGGACCGCAGGCTCGCCGTCGTAGACGCCCAGGTAGAGCAGGATGTGCCCTTTGAGGTAGAGCAGCGTCTCGAAGGGTCTCCCCTCCGCAGCGATCTTGGCGAGTTTCGCGGCGTCGTCAAGGCCTTCGAACGAGATAACCTTCCCGAGCCTGGACTGCTTGTAGGAGTTTCGCGGCAACCAGAGGCCGAAGGGGGCGAAGATGTCCCGCAGCGTCGAGGAGCAGTCCCGCTCGCCGTACAGCCCGCCCCAGCCGTATTTTGTCTGCATCATCGGCGCAATGACCCGGCGCATGTTTTCGCGGGTGAAGGTGAGCGGGAGCGGCGCCGCTGCTTCCCGCCGGATCTCTGCGGTCCCGGCGTGGCCCGCCGGGTCGACGCGCCACTGCGCCGCGCTTTTTTGCTGCAGCGGCAGGACCATGCCCACATACCCTTCGAACATATAGCGTCCCCGCAGGGAGTGGATCGGCATGCGGTCTTCGAGCAGCCCCAGCAGAGGCTGTGCCCGCAGGACCTCCCGCTCCGCTCTGCCGACGGGGGCAATGCGGTCGACGGGGACCCAGCCCGTCGCGTAGGAGGTCATGACGTAGGCCCATGCCCCGCTTCGGGAGTAGTGCGAAATATAGAGCGGTTCGCCAGCGAAAACGGTACTGTTCTGCAGGTAATCAAAGGGGAACCCCTCCCCGGCCACCGAGGGGTCGCGAAACAGGGGCTTCTCCGTCGGGAAGTTGCGCAGATCCAGGCGGCGCAGCGCCACGGCACGGCCGGCAGTGCTGCCGTACGCCTGCCAGTTCGCTTCGCGCAGCATCGCATAGAACCATGCCTGCGAGAGTGGCTGGAGGTTCTGTCCGTAGGCGTTTTCGGGACGGTAGACATCAAAGGGCCACTTGACCTCTTCGAGCGCTTCAGGCGCATACGCGTCGTCCCACACCTTGTAATAGGTGCTTTCGTACCCTTGTTGTACCGGCAGCGTTGCGTTGCGCTCCTGCAGCCGGATAAGGTAGGGATCGATCGTCTGGGGGAAACGCTGAAGGTCCTCGACGCCGGCGAGAGGGGGAAGCGGCGTTTCGGCCGCCGTGTCCCGGAGCATTTTGGGGGTACAGCCGCCCAGCGACAGGGCCAGGAGGGCTGCCGCCAGGGCGGTCAAAGGGCGTGGGTGGGAAAACATCTTCTCTCCGGTTCCCGCCCCTGGGACGGTTAATCGACCTGACCGAACCGCCCGACAACGCGTCCGATGATCTCGATGGCATCGGGAGCGGCGGTCTGGACGGGGTACTCTTTATTGTCAGAAATAATGTCGATTTTACCATCTATTCGCTTGTGGAGGCGTTTGATGAAAAGGCCGCCTTCGGTATTGATGGTAAAAATCCCGCCCCGGCCGATATCCTTTTTGCTGCGGTTGACAAAGATGATGTCGCCGTAGCTGAAGGTCGGTTCCATCGAATCCCCGCTGACATTGATCGCCTCGATGAAGCGAAGCTCCTGCTCCCCGCCGAGGGTCTGCACGAAATTCCCGCTCAGCATCATCGGTTCGGAGCCCTCGTCGAACACGTCCGCCCCGCCGCCGGCCGAGGCGCTGATCTCGCTGAAATAGCGGACCATATAGAACTTGTTGGTCGGTTCGATCAGGCTTTCGGGCGACTGGCCGAAGAGCAGCCAGTTGATCGCGATGGAGCGTTTGGCGCAGAAGTTCAGCAGCTCCTCATAGGGGATCTTGTTGCGTTTTTTCAGGGTGGCAAAGTTCATTTGCGAGATCCCGAGCAGGGAGGCGACATCCTTGTCGAACACTTTTTTCCCAGGAAGCTCGCCGGAAACGATATCTTTGATCTCCTCGACGATGTCGGCAAACTCTTTCATCTTCAGCTCCTTCTTTTACGCGTTGTTTTGTATAGCATAATGGTATAGCGATGTAAGATCGTAGCAAAATTATATGTCAAATTGCAATATTTGAAAAGAAAGATGTCATGCAGTCCTACAATAGGTCAAATCGAATGACAAAGGGAGCTCCCATGGCACAGATGATCAGAAAAGCGGAATCATGGTTTGAGAAGTTTGAACACTCTCTGGAAAGATTGGCCGACAGGCTGCTCTGAGCCTAGGCCTTTGTATCGGATGACGCGGATTCTTCCTCCGCCTCTTTGCGTTTCTCCTCTTTTTCGCGCTCTTCGAATTTCTGGCGATGGTAACCGCCGAAAATCATAAACATGAAAAGCACAAAGAGGATCAGCATGATCGTATCGATTACCCCGTTCACATCATCTCCTTATAGGTCTCAAAGTTCTGTTCAATCGCCTTATAGAGGATAATCCCACAGCTGATCGCCAGGTTGAGGCTGCGTCCCTCCCGCGTCATGGGGATTGTCATGCAGGCTTCCGGATGCGCGTTGAGAAGCTCGGCGGGGATCCCGGCGGTCTCGCTGCCGAAAAAGAGGTAGTCCCCTTCCCGGAAGGTATGCTCGAAATAGGGCTGCTCCGTCTTGGTCGTCGCCAGGTGGTACCGCGCGGCATCGGGGTGCGCTGCGGTAAACGCCTCCAGGCTCTCCCAGACATGCAGGTCGATCTTGTGCCAGTAATCCAGCCCCGCCCGCCGGACCGCCTTTTCGCTGATATCGAATCCCAGCGGCTCGATCAGGTGCAGCGTGGCACCCGTGTTGACGCAGAGGCGCCCGATGGCGCCGGTGTTGTTGGGGATCTGCGGATGGACAAGAACGATGTTAAACATGAGTGCCTTTAAAAGCGCAAAGCGCGTGGGCCTACTGCCGATGCAGCAAAGCGGAATTCCGCAGCAAAGCGAGGACAACGTGCCTTAGCGGCAGCGTAGACAAATGGACTTTGTTCATTTGGCGTTTAGTTAAAAAATAACGGTCCGGTTCCCGTAGACGAAGATACGGTCCTCGAGGGCCAGGCGTACGGCCCGGGAAAGGACGATCTTCTCGATATCGCGTCCGAGACGCTGCATCTCCTGCCAGTTGTGGGCATGGTCGACATGCTTGACGTCCTGGGAGATGATCGGCCCTTCGTCGAGGTCGTTGTTGACGAAGTGCGCCGTCGCCCCGATGATCTTCACACCGCGCTCATACGCCTGTTTGTAGGGGTTTGCCCCGATAAACGCCGGCAGGAAAGAGTGGTGGATGTTAAGGATCTTGTTGGCGTAGACCTCGACGAAGTTCGGCGTGAGGATACGCATGTACTTCGCCAGGACGATATAGTCGATCTCGCCGAAAGCGGCCAGGCACTCGAGCACCTTCTGTTCGTGATCGTCGCGGCTGAGCCCCTCGTGCGACACCGTATAGAAAGGGATGCCGAATTTTTCGATCAGCGGTTCGAGCAGATCGTAGTTGGAAACGACCCCGAGGATATTGGCGTCGAGTTCGCCGGCCTCGTAGCGGATCAGCAGGTCCCCCAGGGCGTGGGACTCCTTTGTGACCATCAAAACGATGTTCTTCTTCTCCGGGGAAACGATACGCAGGTTCGCCTTTTCCGGCAGCACGGCGCGCAGCTCCTTCTCCAGGTCGTTGCCGTCGATGAAGCCGCTGACGACGCTGCGCATAAAGAAGAGGTTCGTTTCTCTGTCGACGAACTCGCTGTTGGAGAGGATGTTCAGGTCGTACTTGAAAAAGATGCTCGAAACTTTGTAGACGAGCCCTTTTTCGTCACGACAATCGATCAGTACCCGGTACTCTTTCATTCTTTGGCCGCGTAGTTGGCGATGATGTCACCCATTTCACTGGTGGAGCAGAGCTCTTTGGCGTCGTAGTTGGCGAGGTCGCGCGTACGGTAGCCGTCTTTGAGGGCATGCTTGATGGCCGCGTCGATACGGTCCGCCGCCTCGTTTTCGCCCAGGGCGAATCGGAGCATCATCGACGCGCTGGCGATCGTCGCGATCGGGTTGGCGATCCCCTGCCCCGCGATGTCCGGTGCCGAACCGTGGATCGGCTCATAGACGCCGATCTTCGCGCCGACAGAGGCGGAGGGGAGCAGCCCGATAGAGCCCGAGAGCATGCTCGCCTCGTCGCTGAGGATGTCGCCGAAAATGTTCCCCGTCAGGATGACGTCGAACTGTTTCGGGTCGCGGATGAGCTGCATTGCGGCATTATCGACGTACATGTGCGACAGGGAGACTTCCGGGTACTCTTTGGCGACCTCTTCGACGGTCTCGCGCCACATCTGGGAGACGTCGAGGACGTTTGCCTTGTCGACGGAGCAGACCTTTTTGCCGCGTTCCATCGCGATCTTGAACGCCGTGTGGGCGATGCGCACAACCTCCGGCTTCGTATAGACCATCGTGTTGTAGGCCTTGTCCCCTTCCCAACCTTTGGGTTCGCCGAAATAGATACCGCCGATCAGTTCGCGCACGACCATCAGGTCGACGCCTTTGACGACTTCGGGCTTGAGGGAGCTGGCGTTGACCAGTTCGTCGTAGACGACGGCCGGGCGCAGGTTGGCGAAAACGCCGAGCTCTTTGCGGAAACGCAGCAGGCCGCTTTCCGGGCGCTTTTCGCGCGGCAGGTTGTCCCACTTTTCACCGCCGATGGCGCCGAAAAGGACCGCGTCGGCATTCAAGGAGACGTTGATCGTCTCCTGGGGCAGCGGATCGCCGGTCACGTCGTAGGCGCTTCCGCCCATCAGGACCTCTTCATAACGCATGGAGAAATCGAACCGGGCGGCAACGGCATCGAGCACCTTGACCGCTTCGTCGATGATCTCGGGACCGATCCCGTCCCCCTTGATCAGGGCAATGTTATAGGTCTTCATGCTTTTCCTCCTGCTTTGATCTCTTCTTCGGCATAGTTCATCAGGCCACCGGCGGAGAGCAGCTCCTGCATAAACGGCGGGATCGGCGTAAAGGCATAGCTCTTGCCGGTCGTCTTATCTGTGACCGTCCCTTTGTCCATGTCGACGGAGACGATATCGCCTTCGGCAATCTCGGCGCTCTCTTCGAGTTCGAAGATCGGCAGTCCCATATTAAAGGCGTTGCGGTAGAAGATGCGGGCAAATGTCGGGGCAATCACTGCGGCGATCCCGGCGGCTTTCAGGGCAATCGGGGCATGTTCGCGTGACGAGCCGCAGCCGAAGTTGTTGCCGGCGACGATAATGTCGCCCGGTGCCATTTTCGAAACGAAATCTGGATCGGCGTCCTCCATTACATGCTTCGCGAGTTCCTTGGGATCGGAAGTATTAAGATAGCGTGCGGCGATGATCAGGTCCGTATCGACATCCTGACCGAACCGCCAGACTTTTCCTTCGAGTGTGCTCATAGAAGATCCTGCAGTTTTTTGGTGCGATTATATCCAAAATCTCTCAAAGGGGGTTGAATGAAGGGATATATTAAATAATATATATTCTTTATTTCTTTCCGTCCCCATGAAGGAAAGCAAAGACTAAGCCATCATAAAGTATAATCCCCACTTAACTCAAAAAACCCACGAGGCCTGGCCCACCCCGATGGAGGGGATAAGCCGATACGCCCCAATACTACTAATTCCAGGAGCTTTTCACCCGATGACCGCAAAAGAACTCAATAAAGCCCTTGAAACCCTTTTTGTCGAACACCAATCCGAGAATTGTATCACCTACGAAACAATCGCGGAGCTTTTTGAGAAGAACCCGACATCCGCCCAGGCAAAAAGCGTCCTGAAACTTGCCGAAAAGAACAAACGCTGCCTCTACACCGCTTCGGAGCACGCCAAGCTCATGAACGAGCAGGAAGCCGAAGCGCGGCGCGATGCCCAGCGCAAACTGATCGAAAATGCCAGCGGCGAGGATTTCGACATCCTCAAGCAGCACGAGCTGATGGAGTGGTCCCGCTCCGACTCCCCGGTACGGATGTACCTGCGCGAAATGGGACAGATCCCGCTCCTGACCAAAGAGGAGGAGATCGAGATCTCGAAGAAGATCGAATTCGGTGAGAGCATCATCATCGACGCGATCTGTTCCGTCCCCTACCTGATCGACTTCATCCTTGACTATAAAGAGCCGCTCATCAATCGCGAACGCCGTGTCAAAGAGCTCTTCAAAAGCTTTGAAGACGAAAAAGACGACGGCGACGACGACAATGACAGCGATGACGATGAGGCCGGCGAAAAGAAAGTCAGTGCGAAAGATAAAAAGCGCGTCGATCTCGTCGTCAGCAGCTTCAAGGCCCTCGAAAAAGCGAAAAAAGAGTGGCAGAAAGCCTCCGAAAAACTGCCTGAAGGGGTCGAGAACGGCGACATGAATGAAGAGATCGTCCACTTCTTCCTGACGGCAAGCTTCAAAAAGAAGATTCTCAAAGAGAAGCTGCTTGACCTCGGACCGACTTCCAAGCTGATCAACGAGCTCGTCAAATCGATGGAGACCTCCCTCAAGAGCGACGAAGGGTTTGAAAAAGAGCTCAAGCGTCTCGAGTACAAGCTTCCGCTCTTCAACGATCTGCTCCGCAAGAACCACAGAGAGATCCTCGACAACATTACCGAGCTCTCCAAAGAGGATATCGCGGCGCGGGTCCCCGAAGCGACCATGGTCGGCACCTATATGGAGATCAAGAAGCTGATCCAGACCAAAGAGGCCTCCAAGGGCGGCTTCAATATGGAACCGGAAAAGCTCTCGGACATCCTCGAGCAGATCAAGCGCGGTAAGGCGATCTCCGAGACGGCCAAGACACGGATGGCGAAATCGAACCTCCGCCTCGTCGTCTCCATCGCCAAGCGCTACACGAACCGTGGACTCCCCTTCCTCGACCTGATCCAGGAGGGGAACATCGGCCTGATGAAAGCGGTCGACAAGTTCGAGTACCAGAAGGGGTACAAGTTCTCCACCTACGCCACCTGGTGGATCCGGCAGGCGATCAGCCGCGCCATCGCAGACCAGGCGCGTACGATCCGTATCCCGATCCACATGATCGAGACGATCAACCGTATCAACAAGATCATGCGCAAATACCTGCAGGAAAACGGGAAAGAGCCGGATGTCGAGACGATCGCCGAAGAGGTCGGCCTCTCCGTCGAGAAGGTCAAGAACGTCATCAAGATCACCAAAGAGCCGATCTCCCTCGAGGCACCGATCGGCAGCGAAGAGGACGGCCGTTTCGGCGACTTCATCGAAGACCGCACCTCGCTCTCGCCTTCCGACGCGATCCTCAAAGATGACCTCAAGGTCCAGATCGAAGGTGTGCTCGAGCAACTCAACGAGCGCGAAAAAGCCGTTATCAAGATGCGTTTCGGGATCATGGACGACGAAAGCGACCGCACCCTCGAGGAGATCGGTAAAGAGCTCAACGTCACCCGCGAACGCGTCCGCCAGATCGAAAGCAGCGCGATCAAAAAGCTCAAGCACCCTAAAGTCGGCCGCAAACTCAAGAACTATATCGAGGAATAATGACCTTCGAACAGCAGTGGATCGAATACGATTTCAACCCCTATATTCTCTTCAGCGCCGGGGGCAAGGTCCTCTCCGTCAACGCGGAAGGACAGTACCTGCTCGGTGCCGTCGACCGTCTGACGCTTTTTGAACTTGCCACGACCTACGCCAGCCCCTCTTTCGGGTTTAAAACGACCTTTATGGAGCTGGAATACGGCCGCTTCAAGATCTTCGGCATCATGGTCGGCTACGTCAACGAGGAGGAGATCGGGATCCGCTTTTTCCAGACCCCCTCTTTCCAGTTCTCCCGCCCGGAGATCGAAGGCGAGCTGGTCAACATCTACTCCCTCATCGACCTCTGTATCGCGACGAACTCCATCGGCAGCAAATCCGCCTTCCAGAAGGACCTGGACCCGACGATGCCCGAGACGCGGCTCAACACCGACCAGTTCATCCGCCTGCTCAACAAGATGTACGAATCCTTCGGCGGCAGCGAAACGATCACGACGAAGCTCGCCTTCCGAATCGGAGAGTACATCCTCTACGAGGAGAAGAAGTACACCTTCTTCTCCCTCAAGGTGAGCGGGAACGTTTTCGACGAAGTCTATAAGTCGGCGATTGAGCAGATGTGCAAGAAGAACCACCTCTTCTGCGAGGTCGGCAAGAAGGCCGTAACGGTCAACATCCCCATCATCAACCAGTAAAGGGTGAATCAGCGGGAGGCGAAAAGCGCCTTTCCGCTCAGAAATCCCGCCACGATTCCCGCAGCCAGACCCGGCAGAAAATACCAGAGTGAAAGCATGTTGTTGTTCTTGAGCGCGATAAATCCCAGCACCAGGATGCCGTAGGGCACCAGGCGGTAGACGGAGAGCAGCGCCGGCGTCGATTTGGAGACGTTGCGTACGGTCGCCTTGTTCGCCTTCAGGCGCGCCTTCTCCTCCTTAATGACATCCTTGAGTGGCTTCTCCTCTTCAACCTCCTCTTCGCTCTCGCTGTAAAGGTCATAAGGGTCGTCGATCTTCTCGACCAGGTCCTCCTGGTGGATCGCCGTTTCGTTTTCCAGATTGCGCTGCACGAGTTTACGGTAACTGTAAAGCGACCCCAGCAGGATCAAAAACGCGGAGACGAAGGCAATCTGGGCATTGAGAAAGGCCGCCTTGGAGACGGCGAGCAAACCGTACAGAAGGATGTGGACAGCGAGAAAGGGACTAATAGTGCTTCGCAGCGTCGTCATCGTCATCGTCGTCGTCACCTTCAAGGGTTTTGGGGTTGTAGCGCGGGTTTTTGGAGAGCTCTTCGAACTCTTTGTACTGTTTCGAGTAGGCCTTGAAGACGTTCAGGAAGGCCGCGGCGATCCCGATAACGACACCGACCCAGAGCAGCCAGGTGATACCCGTCAGCTTTTTGAGACCGATGCCGAGCGCCACCCCGATCAGCACGGCCACGACCATCGAAATACCGAGCGAGAGCGTTTCCGCCCCCTCGACAATCGGCTTGAGGCGCGGCTTGCGCTCTTCGGGTTCTCCGTTCTCCGGGGTCAGGCCCGTCAGGTGCTTGTCCGCCATCAGAGTGTCCCCATCACTTCGTCCGCCGCGCTGATCGTCGCCTCGATCATTTCGTCGGTGATCTGCGTACAGATAAAGCCCGTCTCGAACTGCGAACAGGCAAAATAGAAGCCGCGTGACAGCATACCGGCGTGGAAAGCAGCGAAGCGTTCCAGGTCCGACGCCGCCGCATCGTCAAAGTTCTTCACCGGCTTGTCGTTGAAGAAGAAGCCGAACATCGAACCGCGCACATCCGTCTTCAGTGCGATACCGTGCTTGGCCGCCGCCTCCGCGAACCCTTCCATAAGACGTTTGGCACGCGCTTCGAGCACGCTGTAGAGCTTGGCGTTGCTGCGGAGTTTGCGCACGGCGGTGATCCCCGCCGCCATCGCGACCGGGTTCCCGCTGAGCGTCCCCGCCTGGTAAACAGGCCCTTCCGGGGAGAGCTTCGCCATGATCTCCGCCTTGCCGCCGAAGGCACCGACCGGCATCCCGCCGCCGATGACCTTGCCCAGGGTCACCATATCCGGCGTCGTCCCCGTGATGGACTCCGCACCGTGCAGGGTCGCGCGGAAACCGCTCATCACCTCGTCGAAGATCAGCAGCGCGCCGTGGGCGTCGCAGAGCAGGCGCAGTTCCGCCAGGAACTCTTTGTCCGCAGGAACGAGCCCCATGTTGCCGGCGATCGGTTCGATGATGATACAGGCGATGTTGTCCGAATCCTCGAAACATTTGCGCACACTCTCGATGTCGTTGTACTTGGCCAGGAGGGTATGCTTGGTAAAGTCAGCGGGAACGCCCGGGGAGCTCGGGTTGCCGAAGGTCGCGAGGCCCGAACCGGCCTGCACCAGAAGCGCGTCGCTGTGACCGTGGTAGCACCCCTCGAACTTGACAATATCGTCTTTGCCCGTAAAGCCCCGCGCCAGACGGATGGCGCTCATGACCGCCTCGGTCCCGCTGGAGACGAAACGGACTTTATCGATGCTCTCGAAGATCCCGATGACCTCTTTGGCCAGTTCGCTCTCGGAAAGCGTCGGCGCCCCGAAACTGAGCCCATGCCGGACCGCGTCGCAGACCGCGCTTTCGATCGCCTCGTCGCGGTGGCCGAAGATCAGCGGCCCCCAGCTCTGTACATAGTCGACATAGGCGTTACCGTCGATGTCGTAGAGGTGCGCCCCCTCTCCTTTTTCTATAAAAAGCGGGGTCCCGCCGACGCTTTTAAAGGCGCGTACCGGCGAATCCACACCGCCGGGAATCAATGTCTGAGCTTCTTCAAATGCCTGAATCGAGGATGTAATGTTCATTGACCGTCCGTAAAAGGGGCGCGTACGCGGCGCTGACGCGCAAAAGCCCCTGAATTTTCCCGCCATTATAGCAAATGGGTTATAATTCCCCCACTTTACAACAAGGCCGACAGAGCGCAGCGCGGCTGGAAGGAAACACCGACCCGATGAGCCGAAGTACCGCCGCCCTCATTATTGCCGTACTCTTCCATCTGCTCATCCTGGTGCTTTTACTGCTCCTGGGCTTTCTTTTCGTTACCGAGCCGGTCGAGCCAAAGGTCCAGGAGCATCGCATCAAGGTCTCGCTCAAGGAGCGCCCGAAAGCCAAAGCAAACGCCGCGCTCCCGAACAAGCGCCCGCCGGCGGAGAAAATCCCCCCGATGCCCAAAGGCAAGCAGCTCGAAAAACTTCCCAAGGCCCAACCGCTCCCGCAGCCGCAGCAGCAGCTGCCCGTCACGCAGCCGACACCGGTCAAACCGCAGCAGAAGATCCCGACGCCCACAAAGATCGCCGAGCCGCAGAAGCGGGTCGCCAAAACGGAACCCGTGCCGCCTGAAAAGCCCTATATCCCTTTTATGAAAACACCCGAGCCGAAAACGGCCGAGGCCAATGCCACCGCGGTGCCGACGGAACATAAAAACCTCTTTGCCAAACTGTCGCAGAAACAGAAGAACGTCGAACAGAAAGCTGCCGCCAAATCAGCGACCGCGCGGCGCGAAAGCCGTATCCCCGATGATATCCGCGAGGCCTACGGCGATGCGTTCGGGAAACTGAGCGAAGGGGAACAGAAATACCTGCTTGACAACCAGGAGATCATGCGACGCCTCACCCAGACCCAGCTCAACGCCACCGGCAGCACGATGATCCCCAACAACATGCGCGTCAACGACTACAACATCGTCGAGTTCTATCTCCACCCCGACGGCCGGATGACCGATTTCCGCACCGTGCGCAACAGCGGCTTCTTCCTCCTTGACGAGGTGACCAAGGAGACGATAGAGTCGGTCTACTGGAAATACCCCCGCCCGGAGCAGAAGACCCTGGTGCGCTACAAATTCGGCTACTACCTGCGCGGCTATTAAGCGCTGCGCTCCTGGGCCGCTTCCCCAAGCGCCTCTTTGCGCGTCGTGACGTCGACGATCTTCGTGACCATCAGATCCGAAGTGACGTTGAGGGAGGTCCGGAACATGTCGAGGACACGGTCGACGGCAACGATTAGGCCGATATAGTCCGCCGGCAGACCGATCTGGTTCAGGATGACGACCATCATCACCAGCGAGGCGCTTGGCAGCGCCGCGACGCCGACGGAGAGCGCCACGACGGTGACCCCCAGCAGTACCTGGTCGCCGAAAGAGAGCTCCATTCCAGCGAGGGTCGCGATGTAAAGCACCGCCACGACCAGGTAGGCCGCCGTCCCGTCCATGGAGACCGTCGCCCCCAGCGGCAGCACGAACCCTGCGCTCTCCCGACGCACCCCGCCTTTATGCTCGCTCACCTCGATGGAGACCGGCAGTGTCGCCGCGCTGGAGGCGGTGGAAAATGCGAGCAGAATCGCTTCCTTGACCTGCCCCATATAATGGTAGGGGTTGACCCGTGCGAAGAAAGCGACAAGCGACGGCAACGTCACCAGCCCGTGCAGCAGAATCACTCCGATGACGACGAGCATATATTTCCAGAGCCCGAGAATAACGTCGACCCCCTCGTCGGCAACGACATAGGCGATCAGGCTGAAGACGCCCAGGGGCGTCAGTTTGATAACCCATTCGGCCATCTTGAGCATGGCGTTGTTGACGCCGGTAAAGAAGTCGAGCATCAATCCTTGGTGGTGGTCGCTGAGGTAGAGGCTGGCGATCGCGAAGAGGATGGAGAAGACGATCACCTGCATCATCGCCCCGTTCGTCAGGGAGGCGAAAACGTTTGTCGGAATGAAGCCGAGCAGCATCGCTTCGAATGAGAAGGGTTTGATCTCGTGCGCCTGCGCGAACGCGATCCCTTCGGCGGAGACCGCTTCGCCGATGCCGAGAACGTTCATGACGACGATCGCCAGCAGGACTGACAGCGCCGTCGTGAGCAGGTAGAGCCCGATGGTGCGCAGGCCCATATTTTTGAGATGATGCAGCGTCCCCAGCCCGGCGATGGCGACAAAGATGCTGGCAAAGACCAGCGGGACGACGAGCATTTTCAGCAGGGCGACGAACATCTGTCCGATGATCCGCTGCGCCAGGGCCAGTTCGGGGAAGAACGCGCCAAAAAGCGCTCCCAGAACGATCCCGGCGAGGATGAGCCCGTTCGTCGACGCGAGCGCCGCGCGCAACTGCGTCACTCCGTACCCTTCAGCAGGGCGAGCGCCCCCTTGTAGATCGGCTCGTCGACGAAACCGTACACCTCGTGCGTGAAGCCCGTCACCCCTTTCGCGCGTTCGGCCTCAAAGAGTGCAACGATCTCCCGCGCCCGCGACAGTGCCGCCTCGTCCCGGCCGAAGGCCGCCATCACCTGCTCGGCCTGTTTCGGCGCAATGCACCCCTTGGCGTCGAACCCCATCTCGCTTTCCAGCGCGAGCCAGGCGGCAAAGCCAGCCACGTTACGGTAATCCTGGTAGACGAAGGAGACGGGTTTGACGCCGAGAGCGCGACAGGTGACGAAAAAGTGCGACAGCAGGTAACGCAGGGTCGGGTTCTCCGGAGCGATCAGCGCCTGGTCGAGCCCCAGGTCGGCGAAGAGGTCGAGGATCCCGAGGTAGAAGGTGCACACCCGCGAATCGGTCCGCAGTGAAGCGAGGGCGAGCCACGCCTCTTTCGTCTCAATGGAAAGGTGGACTTCGATCGGTGCGGGTACCAGTGAAACGATCCGCTCCACCTCCTCCGCCGTGCGGACCTTCGGGACGCGGATGGCGTCGGGCATATAGGGGGCGAGAAATGCGATCTCCTCCACCCCGCCCTCGTCAAGGGGGTTAACCCGGACGATCAGTTTCTTGCTGCTTTGCGGCAGGCGCGAAAGCGAGAGGGCGCACAGACGCAGCGCCACCGGCTTCTGTTCGGCCGACACCCCGTCTTCGAGGTTGAACATCACCGCGTCGGCGGACAGCCGCGGAATCTTCGAGAGATGCTTGACGCGGTGGGCGGAGAGCATCAGCGGCGCGTGAAACGCGGCAGAGCCGTTCAGGGTGCGGCGGCGTGGTGAGAGCAGCGCGTCAAGCGCACCGGTGTCGAGGGTCTCCGCGGCCCGCTCCAATTCGGGAAGGTCAGTTTGGAACATTGGCATCCTTTGGGTGCAGGTAACGGTAGAGGGTACGGCGCTCCTCCTCGGTCAGGAAGTAGCGCGGCATCCCTTTGACGCGGCCGTTCAGGGCCTGGTCGAAATCCTCGAAGCCGATAACATTGATCGCCGGAGCGGTAAACGATTTGCGAACGCCCTTGTCGGTATAATGGGCGATCACCTTCCCCTCGCCGTGTTCGCCGTGGCAGAGATTGCAGCCGATCCCCCTTGGATTGTGATAGAGCTGCGCGGCGTATTCCTGCGGGGTGATGAAGGACTCCTCCGCCGCAAGCAAGGTCGCCAAAAACAGGAGCCAACGGGCCATTAAAAGCACCTTTTTATTGAAGTAGGGGTATATTATCAAAAAAATTATTAGGTCAGTTGAAATGCAGATACTCGACGGAAAAGCGCTTTCCAAGAAGATTGAAGAAGGTGTCGCCACCGCGGCCTCCGAACTCAAGGAACGGACCGGTCGCGTCCCGGGCCTCGCCGTCATCCTCGTCGGGAACGACCCCGCTTCCCATGCCTACGTCGGCATGAAAAAGAAGGCCTGCGACCGCGCCGGTTTCTACTCCGTCACCCACGAGATGCCTGAAACGATCTCCCAGGAGGCGATCGAACAGACCATCGAAATGATGAACGGCAACCCCAACATCGACGGCATTCTTGTACAGCTGCCGCTTCCGCCGCATATCGACACGACCCGCCTGCTCGAACTCGTCGCCCCGCACAAGGACGTCGACGGCTTCCACCCCTATAATGCCGGCCGCCTGATGACGGGACTGGACGGTTTCGTCCCCTGTACCCCGCTGGGCGTCATGGAGCTCTTCGCCGAGTACGAGATCGATCTCACGGGCAAAGACGCCGTCGTCGTCGGTGCCTCCAACATCGTCGGCAAACCGATGGCGGCCCTGCTGCTCAATGCCAACGCGACCGTTACCATCACCCATATCCACACCAAAGACCTCAAAGCCCACACCCAGAACGCCGACATCGTCCTGGTCGGGGCCGGGGTCATCAACCTGATCAAGGAGGACATGGTCAAAGAGGGGGCTATCGTTATCGACATCGGTATCAACCGCGCGCCGGACGGCCGCCTCGTCGGTGACGTCGATTACGAGAACGTCGCGCCCAAATGCTCCTACATCACGCCTGTGCCCGGCGGCGTCGGCCCGATGACCATCGCCATGCTGCTGAAAAACACTCTTAAAGCGGCCGAGATGCACGCACAAGAGCGCCAATGAAGACGAAGGTCAAACACGCCGCCAAAGCGGCCTACCGCTTCTCCAACAGCTGGACGGGAACGGTCATCATCGTTCTCTTCGTCATCTTTTTCGTCGCCCAGGCTTTTCGCATCCCAAGCGGTTCCATGAAAGACTCCCTGCTTATCGGCGACCACCTCTTCGCCAAAAAGTTCGCCTACGGCATCTCTACCCCGCACATCCCGTTTCTGGAGATCCCGCTTATTCCGGGCACCGACGGGCATATCGTCGACGGCGACACCCCTCAGCGCGGCGACATCGTGATCTTCCGCTACCCCAACAACACGACCCTGCACTACGTCAAACGCTGCGTCGCGACCCCGGGGGACGAGCTCTTCGTCTTCAACAAGGATCTCTACCTCCACCCGGTCGAAGGGGACGAGTATATTCGCCAGCACTACACCTTCACCCACGAACTCAAGGAGTTCGACGGCCGTCTCTGGGTGAAGAACCCCTATATGAAGGATCACCCTGGCATCCACCACGATCCCTCCATTATTGATGACGGCCGCTATCCGCAGCCCATCTTCAATTTCGGACCGGTCCAGGTCCCCGAAGGGCGCTACTTCATGATGGGCGATAACCGCGATCACTCCAACGACAGCCGCTTCTGGGGCGCCGTACCCTACGGCCTCGTCGAGGGCACACCCTGGTTCATCTACTTCAGCATGGACGACAACTACGAGATCCGCTGGGACCGCATGTTCAAAACTCCCGAGGACCTCGAACAGTCCCCCTACCTGGAGCGCGCGGTAGCCGAACGCCAGCGCGAAGAGGGCCAAGACCGTGGACTCTATTGATCTGCTGAAAATCGCTTCATCCGTCATCGCGCTGGCCATTGCCATCATCGGCCACGAGATCATGCACGGCTGGGTCGCCTACCGCTACGGCGACACGACGGCGAAACACGCCGGGCGCCTCTCGATCAACCCTCTGATCCACATCGACCCTGTCGGGACAATCCTTGTGCCGCTGATGATGTATTTCATCCCCATGCTGCTCGGCATGGGCGGCGGTTTCCTCTTCGGCTGGGCCAAGCCGGTCCCGGTCAACATGCGCACCGTCATTGCCAACGGCGGCTACAGTGCCGCCATGCAGGTCAGCCTTGCCGGCATCGCCTACAACTTTGCCCTCGCTTCCCTCTTCGCCGTCGTGCTGACGGGAATACACCAGCCGCTTCAGAGCGACGGGCTGGGCTATATTTTCCTCTACCTTGTCGTCATGCAGCTGGTCTTCATCAACGTGCTGCTCGCCGTCTTTAATCTGCTGCCGATCCCTCAGTTCGACGGGGCGCATTTTTTGATGTTCCTCTCGCTGAAGTACGGCCTGAACAACATTGCCATGTGGTTCCAGCGCCTGGAACCCTACGGCATGTTCATCGTCATCATCATCTTGATCACGCCGCTGAGAGAGTATGTACTTTTCATGCCCGTCCAGTACGTGCTGCATCTGCTATTATCTTAAAACCGAAGGAGTACTCCATGAAATTCTACATTGCCACCGACCACGCCGGACTCGACCTGAAAGACTACACCGTTGAACTGCTGAAAGCCAAAGGCCATGAGGTCGTCGATCTCGGCCCCCACAGCAAAGACCGCGTCGACTACCCCGACTTTGCCGTCAAAGTCTGTAACGCCGTGCTCACCGACGAGGAGGATGCCGACGGTATCCTGATCTGCGGTTCGGGTCTGGGGATGAGCATGGCCGCCAACCGATTCTCCGGTATCCGTGCCGCCCTCTGCCACGACGCCTACACGGCGACCATGGCCCGCGCGCACAACGATGCCAATGTCCTCTGCTTCGGCGAGCGTGTCGTGGGCCGCGGGGTCGCGGAATCCATCATCGACGCCTGGGTCACGGCTGCCTTCGAGGGCGGCCGCCACGCCGATCGCGTTGCAAAGATCGAAGCCGTCGGCGGCTGCTCGGCCACACTGTAAGGCCGCCCATGTCCCTGACCGTCGATCAAAAAGCCCTGCTTGAAAGTGCGATCCGCGATATTCCCGACTTCCCCAAGCCGGGCATCATCTTTAAAGACATCACGACGCTGCTGAACAACGCCGAGGCGTTCAGCACGCTGATGACGCATCTCAAGACGCGTTACGAATCTTATAACCTTGATTTTGTCGCGGGGATCGACGCGCGCGGCTTTATTTTCGGCGCGGCCCTGGCGCAGATGCTGGGTGTCGGTTTCGTCCCCATTCGCAAGAAAGGGAAACTCCCCTCCACGACCGTGTCGGAGAAGTACTCCCTTGAATACGGTTTTGACGAGGTCGAAGTGCATATGGACGCTTTCGGCTCGGACAAAGGTGCCAAGGTGCTCCTCATCGACGACCTGATCGCCACGGGCGGAACGGCGAAGGCCGCAGCCTCCCTGATTGAAAAAGTCGGCGCGCACTGCGTCGAAGCCTGTTTTATCCTCGGGCTTGAGTTCCTGCCGGGCATCGACAGCCTGACCGAACTCACCCCCGTTTATACCGTTATAGGAGTGGATTGATGTACATCCCCGAACCCTCCACGTTCGATCCCGATACCAACGGCCATTTTGGCATCTTCGGCGGCCGCTATGTTCCCGAAACCCTGATGCCGGCCCTGCTGGAGCTTGAAAAAGCGTATGAACAGTACCGTTTCGACGAAACCTTCTGGAGCGAGGTGGACGGCTACCTCAAAGACTATGTCGGCCGCCCTTCCCCGCTCTATTACGCGGCAAATGTCTCCGAAGAGCTCGGCGCGAAGGTCTACATCAAGCGCGAGGACCTGAACCACACCGGTGCGCATAAGGTCAACAACGTCATTGCCCAGGGGCTGCTGGCCAAGAAACTCGGCAAACAGAAGGTTATCGCGGAGACCGGCGCGGGGCAGCATGGCGTCGCCACCGCAACGATCGCCGCCCTGCTGGGGCTCGAGTGCGAAATCTTTATGGGGGCAAAGGATGTCGCCCGCCAGGAGCTCAACGTCTTCCGCATGAAACTGCTGGGGGCTAAGGTGCATGCCGTCGAGAGCGGCTCGCGTACCCTCAAAGACGCCATGAACGACGCCATCCGCCACTGGGTCACCCATGCCCGAGACACCTTCTACATCATCGGCACCGTCGCAGGACCCCACCCCTACCCGATGATGGTCCGTGACTTCCAGGCGATCATCGGCTGGGAAGCCCGCGCGCAGATTTTGGAAAAAGAGGGACGCCTCCCCGATACGGTTGTCGCCTGCATCGGCGGCGGCTCCAACGCCATCGGCATGTTCCAGCACTTCCTCGAAGACAAGGAGGTACAGTGCGTCGGCATCGAGGCGGGAGGTCTCGGAACCGAAACGGACAAACACGGCGCCTCCCTGCTTAAAGGACGCCCCGGGGTCCTGCACGGCCAGATGAGCTACCTGCTCCAGGATGATGATGGCCAGATCCTCGAAGCGCACTCCATCTCCGCCGGTCTGGACTATCCCGGGATCGGGCCGGAACACGCTTTCCATAAGGAGAACGGGACGGTGGCCTACGATACCATCACCGACGATGAAGCTCTGGAAGCCTTCGTCTGGCTCAGCCGCAAAGAGGGGATTATCCCAGCCTTCGAGAGCTCCCACGCCGTCGCCTACCTGAAAAAGATGCCCGACATCGCAGGTAAACTGGTCATCGTCAACCTCTCCGGCCGCGGGGACAAAGATATGATCCAGGCCAAAGACATGCTACACTTCGACTAAGGAGCGCGCGTGGAAGCTTATTTACTGGAACTGCTGCAGGAGTACGGTTACATCATCCTTTTCGTCTGGAGTATCCTGGAGGGGGAGATGGGACTGCTGATGGCCGGCATCATGGCTACAACGGGACATATGAACGTGCCCATCGCCATCTTCGTCGCCGGGCTCGGCGGTTTTGCCGGCGATCAGATTTACTTCTACATCGGCCGTTTCAACAAAGGCTTCATCCAACGGAAATTCCATGCGCAGCGCCGCAAGTTCGCCATTGCCCACCTGCTGCTTAAAAAGTACGGCTGGCCCCTTATCTTCGTGCAGCGCTACCTCTACGGACTGCGCACTGTCATCCCGATGAGCATCGGGATCACAAAATACTCCTCGAAAAAATTCGCCCTCATCAACCTGCTCAGCGCCTGGGTCTGGGCGGCGATCACGATTATCCCCGCCTACCTGCTGGGGGAACAGATCTTGCAGGTGCTCGAGTGGGGAAAAACCCACTGGTATTTTGCCCTACCGCTCGCCGGTGCCGCGCTGTACGGCATCACGACCCTGTTCAAACGAATCGAAAATCAAATGCTGGAGAAACAACATGCTCGTCAAGCTCGAAACGCAACCTGTTGAGTCCATCGACGCGGCCCTGACCGTCACCCTTCTGACGCCGGAGACGCTGGCCTCACACCCGAAAAAATACGTCCTCGAACAGGCCGGATTCGAAGCCAAAGAGGGGCAGAGCTGCATGCTGCACGAAGGCGCCGAATACGTCGCCGCCGTCACCGCCTTTGAACCCGACGCCATCCGGGACGCAATGGCCGCCACCGCCAAAAGCCTCAGCGGGTTTGCCTATGAGAGCGCCAAAATCGCGCAGTACGGCCTTGAAAACGCCGCCGCCCTTGTCGAGGGCATCATACTTGGAAGCTACAAATACACGCGCTACAAATCCGACGCCAAACCCTCCAAGCTCAAAACCTTTTACGTTGCCGGTGCGAATGACGACGGCAGTGCACTCGATGCCGATGCTCTGAAAACCGCCGTCGACGGCGCCGTTATCCTTGCGACAGCCACGAACTTCGCCCGCGACCTCGTCAATACGACCCCCGACGACATGGTCCCCGCCGACCTGGCCATCATTGCCCAGGATCTCGCTGACGCCAACGACCTGGGCTGCGAGATCTTCGACGAGCACGCGCTGGAAGAGGAGAAGATGCAGGCGATGCTGATGGTCGCCCGCGCCTCGGCACACAAACCCCGCATGATCCATCTCTCCTATGTTCCGGAAAACCCTGTGGCGACCGTCTCGCTCGTCGGCAAAGGGCTCACCTACGACAGCGGCGGACTGAGCCTCAAACCCTCTACGTCCATGGTCACGATGAAAATGGACAAGGCCGGCGCCTGTGCGGTGCTTGGGATCATGAAAGCCGTCAGCGAGCTGAAGCTGCCCGTCGCTGTCCACGGCTTTGTCGGGGCGGTGGAGAACATGATCGGCGGCAACGCCTACAAGCCCGATGACGTCCTCTTCGCCCGCAACGGCAAGACGATCGAGGTACGCAATACCGATGCCGAGGGACGGTTGGTCCTTGCCGACGTCCTCTCCTACGCCCAGGACAATGTCGAAGCGGACTACCTCTTCGACTATGCGACGCTGACCGGCGCCTGCGTCGTCGCACTCGGTCCCTATACGACGGGCATCATGGGCCACAGCAGCGCCCTCAAACACACCATCTACGGTGCGGCGGAGCGCGCGGGGGAACTCGTCGGCGCGCTGCCTTTCAACCCGCATCTGAAAAAAGCCCTCAAAAGCGAAATCGCCGATGTTAGCAACATCAGCAACATCCCCTACGGCGGCGCTATTACGGCGGCGATGTTCCTTGACCACTTCATTACCGACGGGATGAAAGAGAAGTGGATGCACTTCGACATTGCCGGTCCGGCCTACACGGAATCCGGCTGGGGCGTCAACCCCCACGGCGGAACCGGTGCCGGTGTTCGCACGACCGTCGCCCTCCTGCGCACGCTAGCAGAAAAGTAGGCGCTTCCCTCACCTTCCCGGCAAACAGGTTCGTTTGTCAGGAACCATTCATAAACAGCAGCAGCAATCCCAGCATAATCCCCGCCGCACTTGCCGCTGTCGAGAGTATTCCATCACTTCTGACCACGCTCCAGAGCTCCATGAGGTTTGAGGTGAGGAACTCACGGATGCCCGTAGAGGTCTCTAGGGTTTCCTCTGCAGTGCCGGCGTCTACAACCATTTCCGGCTGTTCCGACGCTGACAGCGCGATTGAAGTGAACGCGTTAGCTTCATAAAAAACAGCCGTCATGCCCGCGACGATTGCGAATAGTGCAATTGAAATGATCCAGTGGCGCTCCATGGGTCTACTTTCGATGGAATTGACTTCGATTCAAAGCCGACAGTAGTCTAACGTCATTTCGTTACAAAATAATTAATTTTAAATATTTAATCACCATACAACACTGCCATATCTTTTTCCAAGGCCCTATAACACCTGCTCCGCTTCATTTCCCGCGATGTAGCAGAATGAGTATGTTTGCATCTTCGATAACGATCACTGTACAATTACTTGACACTGGAGAAAGAGATGCTCAAACCCGACAGACCTGATTGGCATGACGTTGAGGGGCTGACCGACACCGAAGCGGCGGCACGGCTGCGCATTGATGGGTATAACGAAATACCGGGCGCGCGACGGCGCACATTGACCGTGATCGTACGCGACGTTATGACCGAGCCCATGTTTATTCTGCTACTGGCTGCAGCAGCGATCTATTTCCTCCTGGGGGACAACGCCGAGGCTTCCATTCTTCTCAGTTTCGTCATCGTTGTCATAGGGTCAACCGTTTATCAGGAACATCGCACAGAGCGCGTCCTGGAAGCCCTGCGGGATATGACGAGTCCCCGCGCTCTCGTTGTACGCGGCGGCGGGCAACAGCGTATCCCCGGACGCGAAGTGGTGCGGGGCGATATGCTTGTTCTGGTTGAGGGGGACCGTGTCCCCGCCGATGCCGTCATCCTGGCACAGCGGAACCTTCAGGTCGACGAATCCCTATTGACCGGCGAATCGGTCCCTGTCGGAAAGCGTCATTGGTTGGAGGGGGATCTACGCCTTCAACCCGGGGGCGAAGATCAGCCCTATGTCTACTCCGGCACCCTTGTTGTACAGGGGACGGCCATCGCGGAGGTCAACGCTACCGGTCCAAAAAGCACCATTGGTACTATCGGAAAATCTCTGCAGGACATCGAGACCGAGAAAACCCCGCTGCAGCTTCAGACGGGAAAGATGGTGCGTCTGCTCGCCGCTCTCGGTCTGCTACTGTGCGCGCTGCTCATCGTCGTCTACGGCTTGACGCGCGGCGACTGGCTCGACGGCCTGCTCGCGGGGATCACCCTCGCCATGGCAACGCTCCCCGAAGAGTTCCCCGTCGTCCTCACCGTCTTCCTCGCACTCGGGGCCTGGCGTATTTCACGGCGCCGCGTGCTGACCCGCCGCGTTCCGGCGATCGAAACCCTCGGTTCGGCAACGGTTCTGTGCGTCGACAAAACCGGTACACTGACGCAAAACAGCATGAACGTCCATACGATAGTCACCGGCGAAGCGCACTTCCGCGTCCCCGACGTAACAGACACGGCTCCGATGCCCGAGACCTTTCACGAACTGCTCGAATTCGGGATCCTTGCCAGCGAAGCCGACCCCTTCGATCCGATGGAAAAAGCGATGCACGCCCTCGCGCAACGCTATCTCTCCGGTACAGAGCACCTGCACGACGACTGGGAACTGGTCTACGAGTATCCCCTGTCGGCCGAAATGCATGCCATCTCCCATGTCTGGCGCTCCACCCACGGTGACGAGTACGTCGTCGCCTCGAAAGGTGCGCCCGAATCGATCGCGGACCTTTGTCATCTCGATGCTGCATCGTCAGCGCTACTCGCGCAGCAGGTCGAAGCGCTTTCATCGCAAGGCCTGAGGGTGCTCGGTGTCGCGGACGCCCGCTACTCCGGCAAAGAGTGGCCGAGCATCCAGCATGACTTCGCCTTTCGTCTGCTCGGCCTGATCGCCCTTGCCGACCCGTTGCGCCCCGCCGTGCCTTCTGCTATTGCCCGGTGTCATGCCGCGGGGATACGTGTCGTCATGATGACCGGGGACTACCCCGGCACTGCACGTACCATCGCCCGGGAGGCAGGGCTGAGAGCCGATACGCTGATGACGGGAAGTGAAATCGACGGCTGCGACGAAGCGGAGCTGGCCGCGCGCATAAGAACGATCAACATCTTTGCACGGGTCGTGCCCGAACACAAACTCAAAATCGTCAATGCCCTCAAGGCTGATGGTGAAGTCGTGGCAATGACCGGTGACGGTGTCAACGACGCCCCGGCACTCAAGGCATCCCATATCGGCATCGCGATGGGTGGACGTGGGACGGATGTCGCGCGCGAGGCCGCTTCGCTAGTGCTGCTTGACGACGATTTCACCTCCATTGTCGAGGCCGTCCGGCTGGGCCGGCGTATCTACGACAATCTTCGCAAGGCGATGGCCTATATTCTTGCCATTCATGTTCCGATCGCCGGCATGGCACTGCTGCCCGTCTTTTTCGGATGGCCCCTGATCTTTTTCCCGGTCCATATCGCTTTTTTACAGTTTATCATCGATCCGGCCTGCTCCGTCGTCTTCGAAGCGGAACGGGAAGAGACCGATGCCATGCTACGCCCTCCACGTCCTCTGGACGAGCCGCTTTTCGGCGTGTGGAACCTTGGGCTAAGCCTGCTGCAGGGCACCGGTGTGCTCATCTGGGCTATTGCCCTCTACGGTATAGTCCTGTCCCGCGGTGCCACGGCGGAGGATGCAAGGGCACTGGCCTTCACGGCGCTGGTCGTAGCCAACATCACGCTTATTTTTGCCAACCGGTCCTGGAAGCGTACGCTCTTCGCATCCCTGCATATCCCGAACCGCGCCGTTTGGTGGATTACCGGTGGCGCTCTCCTCTTTTTGGCACTCGCGCTCTTCGAGCCGCAGCTTCGCCAACTCTTCCGTTTCGGGGAACCAGACATCGCAGGCCTTCTGCTGGCCGTCGTTGCCGGTATCGCCAGTGTCGCCTGGTTCGAACTTTTCAAACTGCTTCGCGGCATCCGCTTCTCCTAGGGCCGCCACGAAAGCTTCGCTCTTCCCCTAACCCGTCCCTAACCCCCGAGAGAGTACAATGTCGGACTTATTTCTTATAGACAGGAAACCATTATGGGATTAGCCATCGGACTCGTCGGGCTGCCGAACGTCGGAAAATCAACTACTTTTAACGCGCTGACCAAGGCGCAGAACGCGGAAGCGGCCAACTACCCCTTCTGTACCATCGAACCGAACAAGGCGGTCGTCCCCGTCCCGGATCCGCGCCTGGACGCCCTGGCCAAGATCGTCAACCCCGAGCGCATCCAGCACTCCACCCTCGACTTCGTCGACATCGCCGGCCTCGTCAAGGGTGCCAGCAAGGGTGAGGGTCTGGGAAATAAATTCCTCGCCAATATCCGCGAAACGGAAGTGATCCTGCAGATCGTGCGCTGTTTCGCCGACGAGAACGTCGTCCATACCGAAGGAAGCATCGACCCGCTCCGCGACGTCGAGATCATCGAGACCGAACTGATCCTCGCCGACGTCGAAATGCTGCAAAACCGCATCGAACGCCTCAAAAAGCAGGCCAAAGCGGACAAGAAGGCGCAGGCGATGGTCGACTTCGCCCAGACCCTGCTCGACCACCTCGACCAGGGCAACCTTGCCCGCAGCTTCCCCGAAATCGACGACGACCGTTTCGCCGAACTCAACAAGGACCTGCGCCTGCTGACGGCCAAGGAGATTATGTACGGTGCCAACACGGATGAAGACGGCCTGCTTGAAGACAACGAGTATGTTCAGCGTCTCGCGGCCCATGCCGAATCACAGAACTGCGAAGTCATCAAACTCTGCGCGAAGATCGAGGAGGAGCTGGTCGGTTTGGAAGACGAGGAGCGCGACGAATTCCTCCGCGACCTCGGCGTCGAGGAGTCCGGACTGGAGCAGATCATCCGCAAAGGCTTCGATAAACTGGGGCTGATGAGCTACTTCACCGCCGGCGTCAAGGAAGTACGCGCCTGGACGATCCGCAAGAACACGACGGCACCGAAAGCTGCGGCCGTCATCCACAACGACTTCGAAAAGGGGTTCATCCGCGCCGAGGTGATCGGCTACGAGGACTTCGTCGCCTGCAACGGCGAGGCCGGTGCCAAAGAGGCCGGCAAAATGCGCCTGGAAGGCAAGGAGTACATCGTCCAGGACGGCGATGTCATGCACTTTAGGTTTAATGTTTGACGGTTGACTAAGTGCACACGTGCACTTCCGTTTCAACGTATAAAAGAGGGCTCCCCCTCTCTGCCCGGTTCCCCCGGAACAGGCCCGTTTTGCGCGGGATATCCCCTCCCTTTAACACTCCCTTAACACTAAGCTATTAAAATTACATCATTAACTTAAAAATAATTTAATTATATGATGTTTGTCATCAACGCAGGAATTCAATGGTAGATCATATCAAACGCGACCGAAACGACCTCTACGGCATGCCGCTGCTGGGATACCTCTTCAAGAACCAACGCTTTCTTTTTCTGTTGCGGCTGGCCGTGACGGCCCTCTTCTTTTACGCGATCGCCCTGGGCTTCGCCGTACCTGGGAAAGAGAACCTCTATACGCCGGCACTCTTCTGGGGGATTTTCTGGTCGCTCTTCATTGTCGTGTCGCTGCCGACCTTCGGGCGCATCTTCTGCGGGATCTGTCCCCACCGATTCCTGGGGCACTATCTCACGAAATTCGGCCTGAACAAGCGTATGCCCAAATGGCTTGAAAACCGTTTCATCGGCGTGACGCTGCTCATGGTCGGCTGGTGGGGTGTTTACTACAGCTTCCCCTCCGCGTACCATACCCCTTTCGGTTCGGCCGTGCTCTTCACTGTCATGACCCTGCTCTCTTTTGTCTTCTATCTCGTCTATAAAGAGATGAGCTACTGCAAATACATCTGCCCCATCGGCACCCTGACCCGGGCCTACGAGAAGCTCTCCTTCACGTGGCTGGGGACCTACCAGAGCGCCTGCAGCGAGTGCAAAACCTTTGACTGTGCCAAAGCATGTACACATGGCCTGAGTCCCTTCAACTTTGACAAAAAGAACTCGATGGGAGACTGTACGCTCTGCATGGACTGCTCGGACGCCTGCGAAGCGGTCAGCTTCCGCCTGACCAAGCCCTCGTTTTCGCTCTTTTCGCACTTCAAGATCGAAAAAGCGGAAGTCTGGGCCTACATCCTGATCGTCGCGGCCATCCCCATCACCATGGCGTTCCACCACGGCATGGGACGCAGCGCGATCGCCGACGAATTCATCTGGGCGAAAACGGCGGCGGCGCTTCAGGGGATCGCCGGCCTGGGCGGTATGGATACTGTCGGACTGTTTGCCTTTTTATACGCCGTGCTCTTCTCGGTCGTCATCACCGTTGCAGGCATGTTCGTCGCGTCCAAAATCCTTCAAAAAGAGTACACCACCGTTTTCTACACCCTCGGGTATGCCTTCGCGCCGCTGTTCATCTTCGGGTCGCTTTCGCATACGCTGGAGATGTTCTTTGTCAGCGGGATGGAAAAGATCGTCGACGGGTTCGCCTACGGCTTCGGCGTGCAGAGCGACTTCACCTCGCCGGCAAGCCGAAAGGATGCATGGGTGCACCTCTTCTCCTACCTGCGGTACGTCGGGGTGGCCTGGGCACTCGTTATCCTCTACAAACGCTTCGGTCTGATCGAGGCGAAAAAGCGCGCCAAAATCCTGGCCTTCCCGTTTGCGGCATCGCTGATCATCTTTTTTGTCGCCGTCAACCTCTACCGAGGCTACATCCTCGACACCTACGGCCGTGCGCAGCGCGGGCACCACAGCGCTCCCACGGAAAAGTTTTCTAAAAACGCACCGCAGGCAATGCGTGTGACGGCCGGACCTGCCGCAGAACACCCTGCAGGCAGGCTGTAGACCCTGCCGCGCCGTGGCAAAACGGCACCAAATAAAATACGCCTGCCCGGCCGGCAGGCAGAAATAGGCATAGCGTGAACAAAAGCAAGTTAACCGCCCCGGAGCAGACGCCCCTCCCAGAGAGTGAGAACACCCTGTTTGACAAACTGCTGAATTTTTTTATTGAAAACTATAAAATCAACTACACGCTCTTTTTCCTTCTTTTCGCCGCCGGGATCTATACCTATACAATGATCCCCAAGGAGATCTCCCCCGAGATCGAACCCGATACCATGACGATCCGCGGCAGCTACGGCGGCGCCTCCGTCGATGTCCTCAACCGCATGGTCGTGACGCCGCTCGAAGAGGAGACCAAAAACCTGGTCGGCGTCGAGAGCGTCACCTCGGTCATCTCCCCGGGCAGCTTCTCCGTACGCCTCGAGCTCGATAAAGGAGCCGACAAAGCGGAGATGGCCGAATCGATCCGCGACGCCATCGCCCTGGTCGTGCCGACACTCCCCTCCGATATGGACGAGCCTGCGGTCAGGAACGTGGCCCATGCGCGGGGGTTGATGCAGGTATCGGTGCGTTCGGACCGGGTCGGCCTGGACAGGCTCAGGGAACTCGCACAGAAGCTGAAATCCCGGCTGATGGCGATTCCCGGCGTTTCGGACGTCACGATCTTCGGCGATTCCGACCTTTTCTACGAGATCATGCTTGACGAGCGGCGCATCGACGCCTACGGACTGTCACATACGGAAGTGCTCAAAACCATCTCGGAACTCTCCTATATCTACCCCCTCGGCAAGATCGACGACGCCAAGGCCCAGTATTTCCTCTCCGTCGGAAACCAGAAGAAGTTCGTGGACGCATTTGAACAGACCGTGCTCAATATCGGCGACCGCCAGATCGCGCTCAGGGACATCGCCACGGTCACTAAACGCTACGAAGACGCTTCGACGCTGGCGAGCATGAACGGCAAAACCGCCATTACCCTTTCGCTTTCGCAGAACCCGAAAGGAGATGCCATCGCCATTGGGGAACAGATCTATAAACTCCTCGAGAGCATGAAGGTCGACGGCGTCGATTACGATGTCAGGCAGGACCAGACGACGATCATCCAGGAGCGCCTCAATATCGTCATCTCAAATATCCTCTTCGGGATCATCCTCATCACCCTGATGACCTTTGCCCTGATCAATGCGCGCATGGCCTTCATCATCGCGCTGGGCATCCCGACCTCCTTTGTGCTGGGGAGCATCTATTTCTACTTCACCGGGTACAGCATCAATATCAATTCCCTGATCGGGGTCATCATCGCCATCGGTATCATCGTCGACGACGCCATCGTCGTCAGCGAGAACATCCAGCAGTACATCGAAAAAGGGTACGCACCGGCAAAGGCGGCCTTCCTCGGGACGCGGGAGATGGCCAAGCCCGTCACCATCGCCTCGGCCACCACACTCTTCTCCTTTATCCCGCTGCTGATGATCAGCGGCCGGCTCGGCGAGATCGTGCAGATGATCCCCATCGCCTTCAGCGCTCTGGTCATCGCGTCTCTGCTCGAGTCGTTCATCTTCCTGCCGATCCATGCGGTGCACCTGCTCAGCCCCGCCTCGCGCACCCTCTCCTGGGAGGGAGTCAACCGACGCTATTCGGCAGCCCTCCGGCTGCTGATGCGGTATCAGAAAACCTTTTTGCTGCTCTTTGTCATCATCATCCCGCTGCTGATCTACAGCGGTTTCAAACACGCAAAATTCCAGATGTTCCAGCCCTTCGACGCCACCGCCCTGAACATCACCTTCAAAGCGGCCCCGACGACGACCCTCGAGGAGTCCCTCGCCATCGTACAGGCCATCGAGAAGGACCTTCTCAAGGAGCGCGGCCGTTTCGGCGTCGAAAATGTCACGTCGACGGCAGGATACCGGCGCAGCGCCACGGGAGACACCGAGATGTTCCCCTCCGTCGGGTACATCGGCGTCGAACTGCAGAAGAAAAAACCCGACAACTTTATGGACAGCTACATTACCCCCTACCTCAGTTTCTACGACAGCCGGCGCGACAGCGTGCGCGAACGCTCCTCCAAAGCCATCTCGAGGGATCTGCGGGCATGGCTCGTATCCCAGGGCTACAAGGAGCATTACGGACTCGAAGAGCTGATGGTCGTCGAAAAGGGGATGGGCTACGCCAAAGCGGATATCCGTATCGGGCTGATGAGCGACGATTACCAGCAGGCGATCCGGGCGGTCAAAATGCTTGAAACAGAGCTCGGCGCAATCGATGGCATCAAGTATGCCGGCGACAACATCAAACGGGGGATCGACGAGATCAAGATCAAGGTCAACGCCTACGGCGAACAGCTCGGCATCACCGATGCCTATCTGGGCAATTTTGTCTCGGACCTCTATCTCTCCAAACGCATCGGCGTGATCTTCGACGGTCAGAGCCTGCTCGATATCAAGGTCCGCTCCGCCTACCAGGACGATTTTGCGTTTTTCGAATCCCTCGGCGTGCCGCTGAAGAACGGACAGATCGTCCGCCTCCGGGATGTCTGCGATTTCGAGGTGATCACCGCACTGGAGCGGCTTGTCAAGGATGACGGTGAGACCACCTTTTTCGTCTTTGCCAATGTCGACTCGAAAATCATCACCGCCTCCGAAGCGCTTCAGAAGCTCAAACCGACCCTCAGCAGGCTCAAGGCGGAGGGGGTCCGTTTGAAATTCAAAGGCGAAGCGGAACAGAAGAAAGCCCTGGAGACCGACCTCGTGCTGGCGACGGTCCTGTCGGTCATCCTGATTTTTATCGCCATCCTTTACCTCTTTAATTCGATCCGCGAGACGCTGATCGTTGTCTCCGTCATCCCCTTTTCCCTCCTGGGGGTCTTGATGGGGCACGCCCTCATGGGGCTGAACCTCTCCATGCCCTCGCTGATCGGCGCGCTCGGCCTCGCCGGCGTTATCGTCAATGACGGCATCATCATGATGTCCACGCTCCGGCATGCCGGCAGCGCCGACGAGATCCACCTCCTGGCCGGCAGGCGCTTCAGGCCGATCATCCTGACGTCGCTGACGACTCTCGTGGGGCTCTCCTCCCTGATCTTCTTCGCCTCGGGCCAGGCCGCCACCTTCCAGCCTCTCGCGGTCTCGCTGGGATTCGGTCTGGCGTGGGGCACCGTCTTGAACCTCTTCTACCTGCCCGTCATGTACAGCTATGTCCATAAGCAGCGCGTCCCCTCGTGACGCAGGGCATAGCGGTCGTTTCTACACATTCTTATCATATATATTTAATAAATATATTTAATTTAACATTTAATTAACACTCTGTTGCAACAATCCGCATTAACACAAAAATTAGAAAGAGAGCTATGAACATAAACCATCTGGCAAAAAGTACAGCCCTGCTCTGTTTCCTGCTCGGGAACAGCGCCGCAATCCATGCTGACGAGAGCATCGCAATCGGTGCCGTGACCGTCGAGTCTACGACGATCGACGACGGCGTCGATTCAAAAACGGGCGTTTCAAACACCATGACCATTACGGGCGAAGAGGTTGAAAAGATCAACCCGCACACCATTACGGACATCCTGAACAGCGTACCGGGTGTCACCCTCTCCAACGTCGGCACCGACAGCGTCAAAGTCCATATCCGGGGAATCGAGAACCAGATGTACATGGGCGAACAGCCCGGCGTCGCCATCGTCATCGACGGCGTCCCGGTCCAGGAGACCTCGGGCAAGATCAACATCGACCTGGACAATATCGAATCGATCAAAGTCATCAAGGGGGGCGCGTCTTACCTCTACGGCAACGACGCCCTCGCCGGCGCGGTCATCATCACGACCAAGAAAGCTAAAGCCGTCTCTTCGTCGAAAGCCGAAGCGGAAGCCGGAAGCTTCAACTCGAAACGCCTGATGGCAACGACCAATCAGAGCTTCGAAAACTCCGCGCTCCAGCTGCAGGGAAGCTACAGGGGCAGTGACGGCTACTGGGATGAATCCTACGTCTCGGTTAAATCGATCAACGGGAAATACTCCTATTACCTCAATGACACCAGCGACATAACGCTGGGGCTTGACTATACCAAACGCGAAACGGGTGACGGCAACAGCGTCCACGGGACCCTCGCGGCGAAAACCGACCCCCGGAGCGAAAACGAGTATTCGTACAGCGGCTACTACAAGACCGACCTGACCAAAGGGTTCGTCACCTACTCCAACTCCTTCGGTGAAGATTCGAACCTGATGCTCAATGTCCATACCTACATCGATGACAAGACCTATAAAACGGCACGGACGAAAACGGACAAGAATGAAATCTGGAACCAGAACGGCGCCAAAGGCGAATACCGCACGGCCTTTGACATCCTGGGTCTCATGACCGGATTCGACCTCCAAAGAAACACCACCGATGAACGGGCATACCTCGCGGCCGACGGCAGCCTCCAGTCCGATTACGCGACAGAGGAGGATATCAACGCGCTGTACGGCGAGATGAAACTCGAAGTGGTCAAGGACCTGACAACCACTTTCAATATCCGCTACGACAACATCCAGCAGCGGTACATCGACCATCAAGAGAGCGCCAACAACGTCAAACCCTCCTATGACGTCGTCTCCTACCGGGCCGGTTTCAACTACGCTCTTTCCAAAAACAATGCGCTTTACGCCAGTGTTTCCACCGGTTTCAGGACCCCGACGGTACGCCAGATGAGCAACAACCAGGCGACCCTGCGGGAGAATCCGGCTGTGGATATTCCCTCGAAGATCGGTATAGAGACATCCTACAACTATGAGATCGGCCTGCGCGGCCGGTATGCCGGACTCACCTATAACGCATCGGTCTACCAACTCGACCGGAAAGATTACATCGGAAGAATCGCCGGGAGCTATATCACCTCCGACGATGAGAACGAAAGCAACTACGACAACGTCGGGGATATGCGCAGCAGGGGCTTCGAGCTCTCCGTGCAGAGCGACCGGAGCAAAACGGTCGCGTTTGACCTGGCCTATACCTACCTCGACGCGGTCTTTACACGCTACTGGCTCTCCCAGCAGGTCACCGCGGACCCCGACGGCAGAGGGCCGCTCACGGGCGACTTCGAACGCATAGACCTCTCCGGCAACCAGGTGCCGAGAACGCCCAAACACACCGTCAAACTGACACTCTATTACCAGCCGAACTCCAAAGCGACACTTATCACGGAGCTGCTGGCAAAAAGCAGTTATTATGCGGATGAGGTCAATGCGCACAAACTGAGCGGATACGAGGTCGTTAACCTGATCGGCGAATACCGCTTCAGCGACGCTTTTGAAATGTTCGCACGATTCGACAACCTGCTGGATAGAAAATACTACCAGTTCGTCAACATCAATTCATCCGCATTGGCGACGATGGCGGAAGACGCCACGGTCAGGGTCGCCCCTCCCCGGGCGTTCTACGCCGGTATGCGCTACCGCTTCTAATTTTCCCCGGGCGGGGACAACCGCACTTTCGGAACCGCCGACATTTCGCCGTTTTATCGTGATCATCACGATGGTCGACCCAAATCTATCATAGCATCAGTCACCCCGCAGCCTCAATGACATCAACTTCTCATCACCACTATTTCATTTTAAATTGCCAATGAAGTATAATGGATAAAAACTGTTTCACATATTTAAGAATACATATGTGCATATGGTATGTGGAAGGAGATAAATGGAATACCCGCCTGCAGAGCAAATTGAGCGTGCCCTTAATGAATGGATTACAGCACTCGATGTCATCCAGGATCCCATCTTTCTCCACGACAAAGACTTTCGCATCATACGCTGTAATAAAGCCTATCAACACTATGCCGGTCTCTCCTACCCGCAAATTATCGGTCAATTCTACTATGACGTTTTCCCGATAAACGACGGTCCGTTGCCTCATTGCAGACGAGCAAAAGAGGATGCACATACCGATTCGGCAGAAGATGAGGTCCGGGTCGGAAGCACCCTGTTCCGGTCCCGTTCCTACGTCGTGAGCAGTGAGGCCGGAACCTACCTCTATTCTATTCATATTCTTGAGAACATAACGGATCAAAAACATGCAGAGCATATGCTCCGCCAAGAAAAGCACTTCTCCGAAAAGCTGATCGAGAGTATTCCCGACATCTTTTTCCTGATCGACAAGCAGGGGCGTCTCATTCAGTGGAATAAACGGGTAGAACAGCTGATGGGTATAGCGCCCGAACAACTGCGGCATTCCAGTGCACTGCAATTTGTTCATGACGGGGACAAAGAGCAGGTAAAGCACCGTCTCTCCGAAACCCTCGCGGACGGCAACAGCACATCCGAAGCCCGCCTGCTGACAAAAAACGGCATCCGCCACTATGCCCTGACAACCAAGCAAGTCGTGTTGCCCGGCGGCGATGCCATTATCGGCATCGGCATCGACATCACCAAACGTAAAAATGTTGAGCGGCAGATCCTCCGCGAACGGGATTTCAATCGCGATCTTGTCGAAACCGCGCCGGCGATCATATTGGTACGCGACTTGAAAGGGCGGATTACCCGTTTCAACCGATATATGGAAACGCTATCAGGCTATGCATTCGATGAGGTGAAGGACCGGTCGTGGTTCGAACTCTTCATACCGGAAACAGACCGGGAACATGCCGAAAACCTTTTTCAGCATGCGCTGTCTGATCTGCCAACAAACGGTTACAGCAATGCCATTATGACACGGGAAGGGGAAGCCCGCCAGATCGAATGGTACGACAAAAGACTCCAGGACGCCCATGGTAATACGGAGGGGCTTCTTTCGATCGGTATGGATATTACAGAGCAGCGGAAACTCCTGGAACAGCTTGAACTTTTCCACTCTCTTTTTGACAAATCGATGGATGCCGTCCACATCGTCGACCCGGAAACAATGCGCTTTCTGGATATTAATGAAACGGCTTGCCGCCAACTCGGCTACAGCCGCGAGACATTGATGAAGAAGTCCGTACTTGACATCGACCCCAACATCACCCCGGAACGGACCAAAAGCATCATAGCAGGTATAGATCAAGACGACAATATGCGTTTTGAAAGCATCAACCGCCGGAGAGACGGTTCGACTTTTCCCGTAGAGGTCAGTATTTCGATCACGAAAGTCGATAAACCCTATTTCCTTGCCATCGTACGCGACATCAGTGAAGCAAAGGCGTCCGAAGCCGCACTGAACAGAGCCAACCGTGCCCTTCGAACGCTATCAGAGGGCAATCTTGCTCTGGTACGTGCGACGGATGAAAAAATGCTTCTTCGCGATGCCACAAGGGTGATCGTCGAATACGGCGGCTACAGCCTGGCCGTTGTCCATTATGTTGAAAACGGTCCCGACAAACGGCTAAATCCCGTCGCCTGGGCCGGCTACAAAAAACAGGAGTACTGGATTGAAGATCAGCGCTGTGACGCGACGGTCGGGGGCGTTTCCCGGCCGGCACGGCGGTCCGGGAGAGGAAGACGAATATCTGTCGAGACATCGGGAGCAGCGACTGCTATCCCGAATGGAAACAAGCTGCCGCCATGCAAGGCTACGTTTCAAATATTGCCCTTCCCCTTTTTGACGACGGCAGGGTATTCGGGTCTCTGAGCATCTATTCAACCCTTTCGGAGCCCTTTGACAATGATGAAGTCTCTCTGCTCGAAGAGCTTGCCGGAGACCTCGCCTATGGGATCCTCAATCTGCGCACGCGTGCGGCGCATGACCGCCACGAAGCCCTGCTGCGCGAAAGTCTGGAGCAATCCATCCAGGCCATCGCCGCGACGGTCGAATCACGCGACCCATACACCGCCGGGCATCAAAATCGCGTTGCCGAGCTTGCCACGGCGATCGCCCGGGAGATGGGGCTGGATGATGAGCGGATCCGCGGAATCGGTTTCGCCGGAATCATACACGATCTCGGCAAGATCCATATCCCAGCGGAGATCCTCTCGAAACCCGGCAGACTGAGCAATATCGAGTACCAGCTGATCCAGACCCACCCGGAAGCCGGATACGACATCGTCAAAGACGTCAACTTCCCCTGGCCGATCGCGCAGATCATTTTGCAGCATCACGAGCGTCTTAACGGCAGCGGCTATCCCCAGGGGCTGAAAGGCGATGCCATCTTGCTTGAAGCGAAGATCATCGCCATCGCTGATACGGTCGACGCCATCTCGTCTCACCGGCCTTACCGTTCGGCACGGGGTATTGAGACGGCGATGCGGGAAATTCAGGAGGGTAAGGGAAGCGCCTTCGACCCCGAGGCGGTCGAAGCCTGTGTCCGCCTCTTTATGGAGAAGGGGTTCGAGTTCTCAACGGAATCGCCGCTCATCACGTTAAACTAAAGCGCCGACTGCCGTTTCAGGAGAGTTTCGCAATCGTATCGCCGAAGCGGACCTTCCGGCCAGCTTCCACGCTCAACGCCATCCCCGCTTTTTCGGTGATCATGACAATGGTCGATCCCATCTCGAAGCAGCCGAAATCGTCCCCTTTTTTCAGATAGAGATCATCAAAGGCGTACGCGGTCGGCTGCTGGGCGTCCGCATTCGTCTGGATGCGCGGCTCGAAACTGACCTGCATCTTCCCGACGTTGAGTGCACCCACAAGGACGAGGTAAATAAGCTTACCCTGCTGGCTCTCGCACTCCAGGACGACCCGCTCGTTTTCGATAAAGAGGTCGGCACGCTTGTTGAGCGAAGGCATATTGACAGGGTAGAGCTTGCCGGGGATATGCACCGCCTTAAGCACCTTCATATTCGTCGGCACGTGGTAGCGGTGGTAGTCGCGGGGCGAGAGGTAGAAGTTCATGAACTGTCCGTGCTCGATGCGCTCCTTGTTCGCATCGTTGATCTCGCTCCCCAGCAGCTCCCGGACGCAGTAGGACATCCCCTTGATCTGCAGCGCCCGCGTCGCATCGAGGTCCCCGCATTCGGTGATCAGGCTGTCGCACGGTGAGATAAGGTCGTCTGCGTCATTAGAGAAATGGCGCGAGGCCTTGAGAGTGCGGGTGAAGAGCGCGTTGAGGGAACGATAGGTGGAGGGTGCGTAGAACTCGCTCATGTCCAGCCCCATGATGCTGACGTACCCCTGGTTGACGATTTTTTGGAACCAGCGGGGGAACTCTTTGGACGCGAAGCGCCCGAACTGCTGCGAAATGGTGTTGGTGATATGGCGTGTCATGCTTCCTCGTCGTTATCAATTTTGCGTTTGGCGATCTCTTCGATCAGTACGGTCGCGTAGGAGCCTTTGGGGAGCGTAAAGTGCAGTTCGTACCAGGCTTCCTCCTCACGGTATTTGCCCTCAACCTCTTCGGGAAAAACCCAGGCATAACGGCGCTGACCGTCGATCTCGTGGACGGCGTCATACGCCTTTTCGAAGTCCCGGGAGAGCCCCGTGGAGCGTTTGGCCCGTTTGCCGACCAGCAGGCCCGTCGGAACAATGTCGCGCTCGTTGAAGCGTTCGATATCCTCCGCATCACCGTCGAATTCGAAAGGGCGGCCGTGCGGGTAGTGCATCATGACGTCCCCCTCGATGAGCTTGTAGGGGTGCGGCTGCTGCGCCAGCTTTTGCAGCTGATCTTCGGGGATGTTGAGCAGCGGCGATATCTCTTTGGCATCAAAGTTGCCGATCAGCGTACTCACCTCGATGCGGCGGCTCAGCCAGAGGTTGAAGAGGTGGCTTTGATATGCATTAATATAAAGCCGTTTCAGCTTGACGTTGCGCTCCTTGATCTTTCCGCGCAGCAGGGCCTCACCCTTCTTCCAGTTCTCCCCGCCGATGCCGAACCGCTGATAACCGAAAAAGTTCGGCATGCCGTAGGCGGCGATCTGTTTCAGCGCCTCGTCGATCTTCTTGGCCGCCGTCGGTGTCACCTTCTTGAGACGGATAAAAAAGCGGTTCCCCTTGAGGTGTCCCATGTGGATCTTGTTCTTGTGGTAGGTCTTCTCGAGAATCTTCACGTTCTCGTGGCTGAACCCCTCCAGTTTCTTCTCAAACTTCTTCGGCAGCGAGATGTACTGCGTCGTCATCGCGTTCTTGTCTTTGAGACCGGCGTACCCGATCTCCTTGCCTTTGATGCCGAGGTACTTCGCCAGCAGGGAGATGAGGTCCCAGGTGGAGAGGTTCTTTTTGCGCACATGCAAGATGAGGTGTTCGCCGTTGCCCGTAAAAGGGTAAAGCGGAATTTCGTTGACGACAAAGTCGCGTACGCTCTGTTTGAAAACGAAGGGAATCGGTGCATGCTGCAGGTAGTAGAAACGGTCCATGGTACTCTTTAAAAGTGGTGTGATTTGCACGGGTTTTTGTAGCGGGTCCGTGCGGCCCGGGCGAAAACGGTCAATGGCGTTCGGTGTTTGCGCGCCAGATACTCGACGCGCTTGCGCATCCGCGGCGGGAAAGCGACGAGCATCTCGTACTCCTCCCCGCTGCACCCCGCCGATTTGCCGAGGGGGCGGAAAAAGGAGAAGCCTGTCCGGTTGAGGTCGGCCAGGCGCTGCAGGTCGGTGTAGATCCCGTCCGAGATGTCCATCCCCGCCCGTAGATATGGCGCGGCATCGGCGATGAACTCCCGGCGCAGCCGCGGCCGCACATAGTGCGACTGCGCGTGCGCCCTGCGGCCCGCCAGCAGATACTGCAGCTCCCGCTTTGCTTTGCCGACGCTGCCCGTGAAGGCCAGCAGATCGCCCCTCTTAATCCCGCTGCGTCGCAGCGGATGCCGCGTTTCCGAGACGATGGTCAGCGAAATGATGAGCCGCTCGCTTTTGACGGTATCCCCGCCGATGAGTTCGCATCCGAAGGCCGCCGAGGCCTCGACGAAGCCCGCCGCCAGGGCATCCACCTCGCCCGCAGTGAACGAGGATGGAATACCGATTGCAAGCAGGGCGTAACGCGGCACGGCATTCATCGCCACGGCATCCGAGATGTTGACCGCGAATGCCTTGTAGGCAATCTGGCGCGGCGTCATCCAGGCGCGTTTGAAATGCGTCCCCTCGATGAATGCATCGTTCGAATAGACAGTAGAACCGATCACGGCCCCGTCATCCCCGATCTGCTTTGACGCAGCGGAGACGGAAGCGATAAAACGTTTTTCCAGATCCATAATAAGAGGAGAATTTTACTCCACTCTCGCTTGCGGCGCCTTTACGCAGGGAGTGTCATAAGTGTCACTTAATAAAACACCAATTAAAATTAGTAAAAAACCACATACAGGACATCAATGAAAACGTCGATCAAGAAGCTCCTAAGTTCGGTGCAGTTCAACGCAACGCTGCTCATACTGTTCACCCTTCTGAGCGGATTGCTCCTCGCCAGTTCCTATGCTACCTACAAGCGGATCGACAATATGGCTGAGCAGGAGAGGCTCGTCCACTCCCTCGCAAAGATGGACCGTGCGGACCCCGCCCTCGACCGTATCCGCGCCAGCGGCGTCCTCAGCCGCCTGCCGATCCTGATCGACGCCCTCGACAGCGAGAACGTCTACGAGATCGCCAACAGCCTTATCTTCAGAGAGGCGAAAACCCGCAGCAAATACACCAACCTGCTCCGCGAACGTGACAGAGTCCTGAACGCATCGGCCTCGGCCTATTTCAACGCCAGCGTCGATTCCCCTTCCAGACGCGACGACATGCTCAGAGCCATCGAAAACTATACCACGCTCTTCTACCCGCTGACCAAGCTGCAGAACAACACCCTCTACCAGTACAGCCTGCTCGTAGGCGCGATGCTGATCCTGGTCCTGCTTTGGGGCTTCGTCGTCATGACCGCTGCCCGCAACGCCTCTAAAACGATTCTGGGTGACATTTATGCGCTTCAGCCCCAGGAGGGAGCCACCCGCGCCTCGGTCAAGTTCAAAACGACCGAGATCAACACCATCGCTTTGAAAATACGCCAGGAGAGCGGTGACGCAGCTTCCGCCAACGGCAAGAAGGATGAGGTGACGCAGCTCCCCAACTACGAAGGGGTGAAAATCGGCTTTGACCGCCGGCCGAAAGCCTCCAAGGATATGCACGCCTTCGTCTGCATCTTCGAGATCGACAACTATTCCAAGCTTGTCAACCATTTCCCGCAGAGCGTCATCGACCCGATTTTGATCAAGATCACCTCCATCATGAAACTGCACAAAATGCAAAATGACCAGATCGGACGCATCCACGGCGGCCAGTTCATTGCCGTACTGCTGCGCAGCGACAAACATAAAGCGCTGGAAGAGTGTAACCATATCAGACAGATGATCGAAGAGAACCGTTTCAAAATGCCACACGACTCCTTCCCCATCACGCTCAGCGGCGGCTTTGCCTCAAAAACCGCCTCCCAGACCCTCGACGATGCCGTCAAAAACGCCAAAGAGCGCCTGAGAATGGCTCAGGAGAAGGGCGGTAACTGCGTTTCCGATACGAATAACAATACGAAAATGTTATAGATTTTCCCTCCAAAGGCCCCATTTGTGGGCCTTTCTGGTTCATTTTGTAACACCTTTCCCTTCCGCTCTCCAGCCAGAACCGTTTAACCGAAACCTACCCTTTCAATCGCTATAATCTGACGCATATTTACGTTTACGAAGGAAGGTTATGAGTATTCCTATTTATACTTATGATGCGGTAATCGTCGGTTCCGGTCTGGCAGGTTCTGCGGCTGCCAGAGAGCTGAAACAAGCCGGCAAGAACGTCGCCGTCATTACCAAACTCCACCCGCTGCGTTCGCACTCCGGTGCGGCGCAGGGCGGTATCAACGCTGCGCTCAGCGATGTCGACAGCATCGAGCTGCACGAATTCGACACCGTCAAGGGTGCGGACTACCTCGCCGACCAGGACGCGGTTGAGCTGATGTGTCAGAAAGCCCCGGAAACGATCCGCTGGGCAGAGCGCATGGGAGCGGCCTTCAGCCGTACCGACGACGGTAAGATCGCCCAGCGCCCCTTCGGAGGCCAGTCCTCCCCGCGCGCCTGTTTCGCGAAAGACCGTACGGGTCTGACCCTGCTTCAGACGATCTACGAGCAGGCGCTGCGCGTCGGCGTCGACTTCATCGACGAGTGGTACGCCGCCGACATTATTTACGAAGACGGCAAGGTCAGCGGTGTCGTCGCCTTCAATATTCGTAACCAGGAAAAGGCGATCTTCAACGCCAAGGCCGTTATGTTCGCCACCGGCGGTTACGCCCGCGCGTTCAAGATCAGCTCCAACGCCCACGCCAATACCGGTGACGGCCTCTCCATCGTTGCGCGCCACGGCCTCCCGCTGGAGGACATGGAATTCGTCCAGTTCCACCCGTCAGGCCTTTCGGGCAGCGGTATCCTCATCTCCGAGGCGGCCCGCGGCGAAGGCGGAAAACTGCTCAACTCCGAAGGCGAGCGCTTCATGGAGCGCTACGCGCCGAACAAGCTTGAACTGGCTTCCCGCGACGTCGTCGCCCGCGCCATCATCAACGAGATCCGCGAAGGGCGCGGGGTCGGACCGCGCAAAGACGCCGTCTACATCGACCTGACCCACCTGGGCAAAGAGAAGATCATGGAGCGCCTGCCCGAGCTGCGCGACCTGGCTATCACCTTCCTCGGCCTCGACATGATCAAAGAGCCCATTCTTATCTCCGCGACGGCGCACTACTCCATGGGCGGTATCCCGGTCGATATCGACGGACACGTCCGCAAGAACAACGACGAACTCGTCGAAGGCTTCTACGCGGCGGGTGAATGTGCCTGCGTCAGCGTCCACGGTGCGAACCGCCTCGGTGCCAACTCCGTCCTCGAAGCCCTGCTCTTCGGCCGCCACGTCGGTCAGAGCATGGTCAATGACATCGAGACGCTCTACCTCCGCGAGGCGGAACAGTCCGATGCCGACACGATGATCGCAGAGATGGAGCGTATCCTCACCAATAACGGCAAAGAGACGGTACCGGGCCTGCGTAACGAACTGCAGCAGAGCATGACCGACAATGCCGGCGTCTTCCGTACCGAGGAGACCCTCTCCAAGCAGGTCGAGATCGTCAAAGCACTGCGCAAGCGCTTCGAAAACATCCGTATCGACGACAAGTCCAAGATCTTCAACACGGACCTCCAAGAAGCGATCGAACTGGGCCACATGCTTGACTATGCCCTCTTCATCGTTGAAAGCGCCCTGGCGCGCAAAGAGAGCCGCGGCGCGCACTACCGCGAGGACTTCACGACACGCGACGACGAAGCCTTCATGAAGCACACTATGGCGTACATGGATGCAAACGGTGAGATCAGCCTCGACTACATGGCGGTCACACCGGGCAAATTCGAACCGCAAGAGCGTACATACTAAGGGGAAGATGATGACGACTATTACTACACAAACCATTACATTCAACGTGTTCCGCTTCAACTCCGAAACGGACTACCTTCCCCACTACAAGACGATCGAGATGGAGGTCACCTCCGAAGAGGTCGTCCTCGATATCCTCAACCGCATCAAGTGGGACGTCGACGGTAGCTTCAGCTACCGCCGCAGCTGCCGCCACGGGATCTGCGGCGCCTGTGCCATCAAAGTCAACGGCAAAGGCGTCCTGGCCTGTAAAGAGCGCATGAACGACCTGATCGAGCTCTTCGGCACCGAGCTGACCCTCGAGCCGCTCAGCATCAAGCGCGCGGTCAAGGACATGATCATCGACAAAGAGGACTTCTGGAAGAAGCACGAGCAGGTCAAACCCTATCTCATCGACGAGATCGACGAACACCCGGAGAGCGAAAACCTCGTCACACCGAAAGAGGAAGCGCAGTTGCTCGAGGCCGACTACTGTATCCAGTGCGGTCTGTGCCACTACTCCTGTCCGTCGCTTGAGAACAACGAATCCTACATCGGGCCTGCCGCGTTTGCCGCCGCCTACCGCTTTAACGCCGACGTGCGCGACAAAGCGACCCTCGATCGTCTTGACATCGTCAATGCGCCGGACCAGGGTGTCTGGGACTGTGTCAAATGTTTCGAGTGCCAGGAGGTCTGTCCCAAAGAGGTCAACCCGATCGAAAAGATCACGAAGCTGCATAACCAGGTCTTCGAGAACGGCGTTGCCATCAACAACGTCGCGACGCGCCACGCCGTCGGCTTCGCACACTCCATCAAGAAGCACGGTCTGCTGGATGAAGCGGAACTCGTCCGCTACTCCGAGGGTACGGTCCCGATGCTGATGAAACACGGAAAGGTCGGATTCAAGATGTTCAAGGTCGGCAAAGTCGTTATGCCGTGGAACATGCCGAAATCGGACAAACTCGACGAGGTCAAGGCCCTGATCAAATCGTCGTCAACGGTCAAATTCTAAGGATAAGTCATGGAAAAGAAACTCACATACGCCCTCTTTACAGGATGTACCGCCAAGGAGAGTACGCCGGAGCAGTTGATGTCGACGTACGCCGTTGCCGAAAAGCTCGGGATCGAACTCGTTGAGCTTTCCGAAGCGACCTGCTGCGGCGCGTCGCACCTGCAGGACTATGACGATTTCCTGTCGCTTGTCCTCAATGCGCGCAACATCTGCTACGCGGAGGCCCGCGGGATGACGATGGTCACCATCTGTAATACCTGCCAGCTCAATACGGCGATGACGAAGCACCGCCTTGACAACGACCCGGAGCTCAAAGCCCGCGTCAACGAGAAGCTCGCCGAAGTCGGACTGGAGTACAAGGGTACCTCCGAGATCACCCACTTCCTCTATGCGATCATCGACGACTTCGGTCTCGAGACGCTCAAAGAGAAGGTTGTCACACCGCTGAGCCAGTTCAACATTGCACCCTTCTACGGCTGTCACAACATCCGCCCTTCCGAGCTGCAGAATGAAACGCACGGCAAGGCGGAGAACCCGTACAACCCGAACTCCCTGGATGACCTCATTGTCACCCTGGGCGGCGTCAACGTCGACTACGAAGAGAAGAATAAGTGCTGCGGATTCCACGCGGAGCTCCAGGCGCCGAAAACGGCTGCCCTGCTTACCGGTAAAGCCCTGATGGGTGCAATGGATGCCAACGCGGACTGGATGGTCACACCCTGCCCGCTGTGTCACCTGAAACTCGACACCCAGTACGAGCATGCCGGCCACGCCGTCGGCCGCGACGTCAAGATGCCGGTGCTTCACATGCAGCAGATGGTCGGTCTGGCCCTGGGCTGCACGCCGTCCGAACTCGGCCTCAAGCACCACGTCTCCAAGGTCAACTTCGTCTAACGACTACACGGGGCGCTGCCTGCGCCTCTCCCCTGCTCTCACAAGGTACATTCAATGTCCGATACAATCGAAATACTTTCATGGAACGTCAACGGTATCCGCGCCGTCGCCAACAAGCAGGCACTCAAATGGGTCGATGAACGCCGTCCGGATATCCTCTGTCTCCAGGAGATCAAAGCGACTGCGTCCCAGTTCCCCGACGACCTCTTCGATACCAACTACGCGACGCTGACCATCAATAGCGGCGAGCGAAAAGGCTACTCCGGTACGGCAACCTTCTCACACCTCGTTCCCGACTCCTCCGAGTTCTGCCTCGACATCGACAGCGAGCACGAAGGGCGTATCATCCAACATGACTACGACGATTTCACCCTCTTTAACGTCTACTTCCCCAACGGCCAGAAGGACGAAGAGCGCCTCGCGTACAAGATGGCCTTTTACGAGAAGTTCTTGACCTACTGCGACGCGCTGCGCGACGAAGGCAAAAGTATCGTCATCTGCGGGGACGTCAACACAGCCCACCGCGAGATCGATCTGAAAAACCCCAAGTCCAATGCCAAGACCTCCGGCTTTCTGCCCGAAGAGCGCGCGTGGATCGACAAGCTCGTCGAACACGGTTACATCGACACCTTCCGTTACGTGCACGGCGACATTGAGGAGGAGTACAGCTGGTGGTCCTACCGTTTCAGCGCCCGCACGAAGAACGTGGGGTGGCGGATCGACTATTTCTTCATCTCCGACGACCTGACCGAGGTACTCGAAGACGCCTTCATCCTCCAGGACATCGAAGGCTCCGACCACTGCCCCGTCGGCATCCGCCTCGCGCTGTAGTGCTTCACACCGGTTATATATTTCGCTAAATAATTTTGTGGAGCAGCCCCCGAAAGGGGGCCTGTTTCGTATGAAAGTGCAGCTTAGAGTCTGGTCAGCAGGACAATGACAAACGGCACAGGCGCTTTAGGGGCCTTTGCCGCTTCGAAAACGCCGCAGAACGCCTTGGCGACCTCAAAGATCTGCGGCAGGGTATATTCGTGCTCGTAAGCTTCGTCAAGCACCTCTTTCGTCTTGTCGACGATAATCCCGATCTCGTCGCAGTCGATGTCGTGGGAGTGGATCTCTTTATCCCATTTGCAGGCGTGGTGAAAGGTGTGGAAGTAGCCTTCGATATCTTCATCGCTCAGATCGTCGAGCAGGTGGTACTGACGGACAAAATCGATTACCTCGTGGAGTTTGCAGGTCATTAGTTTCCTTTTTACTTTCGTTGCACTAAAATATGCATAACATATTCGCGTGCACATAATTTAACATCCATTGCTCCGATCATAAGGTAAAAAATGAACATTCAAGTCGTCAAAGCAGATTATTCCAATGAAAAGCACAAAGCAGAGATCCCCATGATGCTCGACGCCTATGCGCGTGACCCTATGGGCGGCGGAAAGCCTCTGGATGATGTGGTAAAACACAACCTGGTCACAGAACTTTCCAAACGCCCCTACGCCTTCTCCGTCATCGCCTACGCCGACGGAGAGCCGGCGGGAGTGGCCAACTGTTTCGAGGGGTTTTCCACCTTCGCCTGCAAACCCCTCGTCAACATCCACGACATCACCGTCCTTCCCAAATACAGAGGGCTGGGCATCAGCCAGAAACTGCTGGAAAAAGTCGAAGAGATCGCCGCTGAAAAAGGCTGCTGCAAAATTACCCTGGAAGTGCTTGGCAATAACGCAGTCGCCCAGGGTGCCTACAGGAAATTCGGCTTCGCCGCCTACGAGCTTGACCCCAAAGCGGGAAGCGCGCAGTTTTGGGAAAAGAAACTGTAAGCCAGCAAATCTTCGTCATAAAGAAGAGCCATTCCACTCCAATGTATGATTAACATCGAAAACTGCTAATAGACCCACAACATGTTAATCCATCCCCGGATATCGATAATAATCATGTATACATTTTTATTCTACAGCACATCGAAAGATTTAAAATATTTCATATTGTTACTATTTTTGCAGGATTTTCTAACCAAAAAAGTTCTATAGTACACTCAAATGTAATCTAATTAATAGTTAACTGAAGAGGAAGTGATGACAAGTAACACTATTCCAAAACCCCAGATCAAGCTATATTGGAAAATCTGGTTTACGCTTATCGCTTGCCTATTTATCCTTCGTTTTTCTTTGCCTCACCTTACTGAAACGGATTTTGCTTTCACGTTATTCAACTGCTACATGATTCCAACATGGATTGCTATTATGGTTCTAAACATAATAGAAGAATATAGACTAAGAAACTATCTTGAAGAAAATCATCACCAAACATGGGAACACATCACACATGTTTCAGGCTTTGGCTCAGGTGGATACAACAGCCTTCGTACTCTGTCTTTTGTCAACTCCGATGATGATCTGTCTGACCCAGTTGTCAAAGAACTGAAGCTGAACTATAAACGGTTCACAACACTTGCTTTGACTGTATTTTTTACAATACCTATATTATTTTTAGTCATAGTGGTGCTGCCTTGGAGCAGCTAACAAATCTCTGCACACCAATATGAGCTCCGCACTGGGAGTTCATATTGGTGAGTTTAAACGTTAGATGATAAATCGATGAATCACGAGATAATAAAGAAAATTGAATACGGAGTATAAATGTATAAAAGAATGCTAAATATGGCCCTCTCTTCTGTTTTTGAAAAGCATATGGCTCTCATTAACGCGCTTACAATCTATTTGGTCTTCATGATCATCATCGACTATGTTAATCTGAATAATATAGTTTATGTGAAAGGTAATGCGGATATAGATAATGGACTTCTATTGTTTATCACTGCTTTGGCCAACTGGATTATCTATATCATGGTGGCCATCTCGACTCACAGGATCCTTATTTTAGGGGAGGACAGTATTCCCAAATGGGGATTGTACAAATTCACAAAAAGAGAATGGTCATTTATGTTCAATGGCTTTCTCCTGGGCCTGCTAATGATGTTTGTCGCGTTTTCAGTTTTATCGTTAAGTGCTTCGTTTGACAGCATAGGCTTTATCCTAAGTATTGCGATTATTGGTGTAGTCTTATCCATCATCGTATCCCGTGTTTCACTAGTGTTTCCGTCAATCTCGGTAGACAAGGCAATGACCTTTTCAGATGCATGGACCTTCACAAAACAGTACAAACTTTTTGTCTTTGTTTCAGTCGTTCTTTTTCCCCTATTGTTTTCGTTCGTATTTGGTTTCGTGTATGGTTTGGCTATTAAACTGATTTCTTCCATCATTCACTACGAACTCTTCTTTTTGTTCTCCGTTTTAAACATTGTCATCGCCGTCATCACGGTCAGCGCACTGTCAGCGACCTATAAAATAATAATCGAAGAGCATCCTGAATATTTGGAACCAGACAATAAAGAAGAGAAAGTAGAAATACGAGAAACTACAGTCATAAGCAATGATAAAAATCACAAGATCGTTATCCACGATAAAGGTGACGTCACATTTGAAGACTTACAAGAGAAGCTAAAGTCACAATATTCCAAATTGGGTTTTACAAATACTGTGATTGACAAAGACAGATCATGGATGATAAAAAATCCACAAGACAATGACACATATGTGTTGTTGTCACATCGAAACAGCGAATATGTCATTGAAGTTTTTCAGAATGAAATGATTGACTTTCTTGATCAATTAATAGTGCATGAAAACTGACAATGGCGTGGAGATTATCAAAAACACGCAAACAGATTCTTTATTACTCATTTTAAACGTTATACAAAAGGAACTATAGGAACGTCAAATTGGCAATAAGCGGTATTGTTATCTTGTCCGTATATGCTCTCTTAGCATGGTTGTCTACGAGGGTCAAGAAAGAACCGTCAGACGTGGCCATCAATCTTGGACTTGTTATTCTCGGCGGTGCGATTGGCTGGGTGGTCGGGATTTTCCTCACCCCTTATAGCGCAGGACAAAAAGCCGAATTTGCGGAGTACGCATCAGTCATTGCACTGTTCGCATCTGGTTATCTGGTTGGGAAAGTCGATGCCGCAATTTCACATATGCTCAAACCGGAAAACCTTTTTACACCGATAGTAGGTTTCAGGCTTGTCATAACCTTCTCATCGTTCCTTTTAGGTATGCTGGTTACGGTAGTGATTAGGTACTATGCATAACAAATTTCATCAAAGCTCCCAGCATGTTGCTTTTCTTTCTTCCCATCGGACTCATTATCTACTTCTGGGACAGGAAAAATATTGCACAGGGCATTGCACTCTTTAACGACTACATTGTTCAATTGCAAGATTCCGAGCTGGATGACACGCAGAAGATGGAGCGCATCGACGCGATGTTCTACGAGAACGGCTGCACCATCACCAAAAAGAGGGAAAACACGTTAGTCGCCGAAAAAAAGCATTTCAATATCGGTATCTTCCTGATGATGATCGGAGCACTCTACTATGTCGGCTTTTTCGGCTACATCTTCTACTTCCTGCTTTTACAGAAACCGCGCCGGCTCTGCGTCGATCTGACACTGGAGACGCCGCTGTCCAAGTGCTAACGACTTATTCGGACTTCGGGAGGCAAGCTTTGATAACGCTCTCGTCAGACACGAGGCAATTCCAGAAAATTTGTATATTTTATTATGATCGCAATATCAGATCACACAAGTCATCTACCATTTGCCACTAATGGTCCCCGGAACACTCAAACGGGGAAAATAGAAGAGCCAATGGTGTACTATACCTGTAATCCAACCCCGCAATCTGCTATCGTGTAGAATGATGGCAGTCCGTTAAAGAAAAAATGAAAAATCTGTTTCGACACCTCATTCTCGTTCTTTGGTTCGTCACCACAGGGTTTGCATCAACCATCGGTTTCGGCAATGCAGAGTCCATTGCCGATCACAATACCAGAAATGAGGTGTTGACGTATGCACGCGCCGTTGCGCAGTCGCATTTCTCAGCTGCCCCGGTTCCTGATCACAAGGTGTTAGCCGTTTATGGTGACTGGACCGTATCTGTCACGCCCTATTTGCATGGAGAGATCGTCGGCGAAGGCACGGGGCAAGCGCATACGCTGCGCCAGGCGATTGAGCATGCGGTCCAAGACCTTCTTGCTGGCCCCAGCCATACCCATCCGAGTGCAAAGGATTTCGCAGCGTCAAGGTTGATGATCTCCTTTGCCCGCCCTGACGCTCCGGCCCACGCGCTGATTGAGTACAAGAGTGAAGCAAAAGAGCTGATCGGCGACGTCGTGGTCATTCGACATCTGGACAGCGATCTGATCTATACCAAGATCATGGAGGCGAAAGCGTACCTTCTGCGCGCTATGGACAAAGAGACCCATGGATTTCACAAACTCTATACCGCCGACGATGCCGCTTACGACAGACGCGTCATCACCACCTACTCCTCATCCAGCCTCTACAGTCTGTTAAAACTCAACGATTTGGAAAAGGATGAACGCATCGCCGCACTCACCCCCCTGATCGCCGAATTTATCTTGTCCATGCAGATTCAAAAAGGAAGCAACAAGGGGGCATTTCATTACTCCCTTTCCCTCGACACCGGTAAAAAGGATGACAGGTTCGTCGTCGGAACGGCTTCGAAAACCATCTTCACCCTGTTGGATCTCTATAAACGGACAAAAGAGAAACGCTATTTGGATGCCGCCGTATCGGCCGCCGACTGGCTGCTTACCATGCGGAACCCAGACGGCACCGTCATCAATCAGGTTAAAATCGAATCGGGCCGACCGGTTTTTGACAAAAGATACTCCAATCTTTATACGGGCGAAGTGCTCTTCGCCTTGTCAAGAATGTATACGGTAACGTCGGATCAACGCTACTACGATGCCGCTGCGATACTGGCGGACAATTTTCGGGAAAGAGCAGCGAAAGATTCCTATTTTTTGACGGACGACTACCGCACGCCGACAGATGCGGTTCCGACAAGCTGGGCGGTGATGAGTCTTCTTGATTTTTATAAAATCAGCAAAAACGACCTCTATAAAAAGACGTTGTTGAAATGTCTTGATGCGATTTTTACGCGGCAGAAAAACGATCCAAACGATATGCAGAACTACGGCAGGATCGGTACCGGTCAGAACACAAGCGGAAACGGATGGATCAATGAAGTCACCTCGGAAGTGTATCTGTCATGCAGGCGGGAAAACTGGGGCGGTTGCGAGCGGTACAAAGCGCATATGCTGGGGATGATACGGTGGCTGATACAAAATACCTATTCCGAAGAGAACACCTATTTTTTGAAAGCGCCCGAAAAAGCCATTGGCGGCCTTATCCGAAACTATAAAAGAGAGGAAGTCAGGACAGATGCCGTCTGCCATGGTGTCAACGGCTACATCAACCTGTTCAAAAGCAGTGGCCGCTAAGACCTGCGCAATTAGGACATAGCTAGCCCGAATGCGTTGACAAGGGCGCCGCTATTTTGCCTTCGGGCGGAAGGCTTTGATGACGCTCTCGTCGGTGACGAGGTAGGGACCGCCGATCAGATCGATGCAGTATGGAACGGCCGGGAAGACGGCGTCGAGGCACTCGCGGATGGACTTCGGTTTGCCCGGGAGGTTGATAATGAGCGATTGACCGCGGATGCCGGCCGTCTGGCGCGACAGGATCGCCGTCGGGACGTACTGCAGGCTCACCTGGCGCATCAGCTCGCCGAAGCCCGGCATCATCTTGTCGCAGACGTTCTCCGTCGCTTCAGGGGTGACGTCGCGGGACGCGGGGCCTGTACCGCCCGTCGTAACGACGAGACAGCACCCAGCTTCGTCGCAGAGCTCCTTCATCGTCGCTTCGATCGTCTCCTGCTCGTCGGGGATGCAGCGGTACTCGATCTCGAAACTGCTCGTGAGGTACGCCGTCATCGTCTCCTGGATCGCCATGCCGGAGATGTCTTCGTAGATGCCCGCGCTGGCGCGGTCGGAAGCGGTGATGACACCGATTTTGATATTGCTCATATTATGCTCCTTGCAAAAAGTGGTTTGCGTCTTTAAAATAGTATAGAGTCGCGTAGGGCATGAAGAACGCCCGCGCCGCTTCGGCGTCGATGACGGCGTCTTTGCCGCCAAGGTAGACCTCGATATGCACCCCGCGTTCGTTCAGCTCCCGCAGCAGCTTTTCCGGCCACGGGTATCCCAGCAGCTCCTCGAGTGCCTCTTCTCCCTCGTCGTAGACACTGACGTCGCGGGCGGGATAAGGCACGAAACAGCTCTCGATAAAACGTGCACGGTACGCCGCGCTGTCGCGTTTGTACCCCTTCATCTGCAGCCGTTTGAAACTGTCGGGCTTGTTGCAGAAATAAGCGGGCGAGAAGAGCTGCAGCGTATCGATGCGCCTGTCGCTCTGCAGGACGTCGTAAAGGGCTTTGATGGCCCCGTAGCTGAACCCAGCCACCGTAAAGTCGTTTTGCTTCAGCCACGGCGCGAAGAAGGCCGATTCGTCCCTCAGACAGAAACCGCTATAAAACCGCATCGATCCGGGCTTTGATCTCCTCTTTGGAGATGCTTTCGCGCTCAAGCAATACATCGACGATCCCGTCGACCAGGGCCGTTTTGCCCTCAAGCAGGGTGCGGGTCTCCTGCTCGATGCGCTCGAGCATCTGCGGCAGCGCCTCCTGCGATGGCAGCAGCGAATCGCCCATGCCGTACTCGAAGAGCATCGCTTTGGCAAGGGTCAGTGCCGCGTCAATGTCCTCTTTGGCACTGGAGGCGTGTTCGCGGTAGCGGATATCGCACATGACCTTACCGGCGAGCAGCATGCGGATGTGCGACTCTATCTCGTGGCGCATCAGCGGGTCGGAGAGGGCCGGACGGATGCTTTCGCTCCCCAGCATCACCTTCTCGAAGGCCAGGTCGAACCAGGTAGCGGCAACGGCTTTGCCCGCGAGATAGGTCGCACGGCACTCTTTCTGCTCGTCGTTGAGAATCGGCAGCCGCTTCTTGCCGTAGGCGACCTTGTCCTTGACGGCCAAAACGTCCTCCATACGGACATGGATCTGTCGGTTGCGCAGCGAGTGCAGCGCCGCTTCGTTCACCAGCGCCGCCAGCGCCGCCCCGTTGAAGCCGACGGTGATCTCCGCGATCGCTTTCGCGTCCACGCTGTGGGGAATCTTCTCCAGGTACTTCGCGATGATCGCCTCGCGCTCATGCGGGGTCGGAAGATCGACGAAAATGCGGCGGTCGAAGCGGCCCGCACGCAGCAGGGCCGGGTCAAGGACTTCAATCTTGTTCGTCGCGGCGATGACGATAATACCGCTGGAATCCGTAAAACCGTCCATCTCGGTGAGCAGCTGGTTCAGGGTTGCTTCGCGCTCCTCGTTGCTGCCCCCGTCACGCACCTTGCCGACGGCGTCGATCTCGTCGATAAAAATGATGGCCGGGGCGTTGGACGCGGCGGCACGGAAGAGCTCGCTGACGCGCTTGGCCCCCATCCCGACGTAGATGTGGACGAAGGAGGAGGCGCTCTGGTAATAAAAGGGCGCGTTCGCCTCGGCGGCAACGGCCTTGGCGATCATCGTCTTGCCGACGCCCGGTGGGCCGACCAGCAGGACGCCCTTTGGCAGGCGCGCGCCGAAGTGGCGGTAGCGCTGGGGGTTCTTGAGAAAGTCGATGATCTCCTCAAGCTCTTCCTTAACGTCGCTGATACCGCCGATATCGCTGAAGGTGACGTCGGAGACGACCGGCTGAACATGATAGGTCTGTTCCGGCGCACCCGCCCCCTGGGCGGATTTGACCGGTGCGCCCGGGAAGCGTCGGTGCTTCATCCAGTAGCGCAGCAGCAGCGACGCCGCTCCCAGAATAATGATCAGGCTCAAAATGGCGATGACGATGGCCCCGCCCTCTTCCGTTTTGACGACATAGGCGTCGAAGGTACCGGCGGGGACCTGGGATTTGACGATGCTGAAGCGCCCTTCGCTGCTGCTCAGCAGGTAGGAGCTCTCCCGTTCAACGACCTGTTTCAGCTCTCCCCCGGCGATGAGCGTATTGAGCTGGTCGCGGCTGATCGGCTTGGTGCTATCGCGCAGGAACGCAAAAAGCGTCAGCGCGATGAGCAGGACCGCCGAGGCGGCGATGATCCACTTGGCTTTGTCAGACGACTGCATGGTTGTACTCCTCTGCTGCGGTGGCGGATTCGATCCGGATCCAGTTGCCTTCCAGGTCCGCTTCGCTGTCGATAAGGATCTTGTTGTAATACTGGTCGTACCCCTGGTAGCGCCCGTCGTCCGTGACGGACTCGACGAGCACGTCCAGATCGGTGCAGTGTTCGCGGCGGAACGCGAAGTTGTTCGCATCCACCAGGGCGGTCAGCTGCGCCAACCGCTCCTTGGCGACGGCCCCGCTGATCTCGGGCTTCATCGTCGCAGAGGGCGTGCCGTCGCGCTTGGAATAGGTAAAGGCGTGCACGTGCGTCAGCGGCAGCTGCTGCAGGTGTTTCCACGCCTCTTCCCAGCGCGCCTCCGTCTCGCCGGGATGCCCGACGATAAAGTCCGTGCCCAGCGCGAAGCCCTTCGCGGACAGCTCGGAAAAGAGCTTCAGGTCCTCATCGAACTTGTTGCGGCGGTTCATCAGCTTGAGCATCTCCTTGGAGGTGTGCTGCAGAGCGATGTGAAGGTGGCGCTCCAGCCACGGCTCGTCCAGAATCTCCTTGAAAGCGTCGGTGATCTGCACCGGTTCCAAAGAACCCAGGCGGATGCGGCGCACGCCGCGGATCAGGCTCATCTTCTGCAGCAGCGTGGCGATGGAGCGGTTCTCACCCTGCCCGTAGCTGCCGATGTTGGTCCCGGTGAGGATGAACTCCCCGAAACCGTTGGCGGCCAGGCGGCTCACCTGCTCCAGGATCACCTGCTCGTCGACGCTGCGCGCATCCCCGCGCACAAAGGGGATGATGCAGTAGCTGCAGCGGAAGCTGCACCCCTCCTGGATCTTGATGAAGGCGCGGCTTTTACCGACGAACTGCTCGACGACGTTGTCGTCGATGAACTCCAGGTCTCCCAGTTCGTAAAAACGGGTCTTGCGCTGCAGTAGTTCGTTGATCTTCGCCTTTTCCGACTGCCCGAAAACCCCCTGGACCTTTCCGGCGTCGAAGAGGGTTTCGCCCTTGGTGTGCGCCCCGCAGCCCGTCAGCATGACGGTCCGGCCCGCGCGCTCCTGGGCGTTGATGTAACCCCGGACCCCCGTATCGGCCCCGTTGGTGACGGTACAGGAGTTGACGACGACGATGTCCGCGGCCGATTCGTCCTCGGTGACTTCAAAATCCTGCAACCGCCCCATCATCACCTGTGTGTCGAAGACGTTGGTGCGGCATCCGAAGGTCTTGAAGTAGACTTTGGGCTTCATACAGGCTCGCCCTCCTCGGGCAGGGATCGCGGCTGCGGCAGCGGCTCGTTCTGCAGACGCAGACGCTGGGTCGGGTAGGCGATGGTAATGTCGTCTTCCTTCCCGTAGGCGTCAAGGATCTCCATGGAGATCGTGCTGCGCAGCGTCAGGGTCGCATAGGCGTTGGTAAGGTACCAGGCGCTGATGCGCACCCCGTTCTCCTCGGCGAAGGAGTAGATACGCGGCTCGACGTTCGTATTTTTCAGGTTGTAGCGGCTGCGCAGCTTGTTGAGCTGGTTACGGGTGATGTCCGTATACCCCTTGGCGAACTTGCGCGTGATCTCCTTGGCGATGAGCTGCGCCTTTTTGTGGTTTGAATCGAAGGTGATCGTGATGTCGATGCCGTCCCACACCGTTTTGAGTGAGACGTGGGTATAGTTGGCGATCATCTCCGTGAAGATGTAGTTGTTCGGGATGAAGATGACCCGTCCCGCCCGGCGGTTGTGCATATAGGTCGTCAGCGTGATGTCTTCGAGAATGGTGATCCGCAGCAGCGAGATATCCAGGACGTCCCCGACGTACTGCTTGCCGTCCTTGTCCACGCGGACCCTATCACCGACGTGGATGGAGCCGCCAAAGACGATGACCAGCCAGCCAAGCATGCTCATAAACCAGTCCTTCATCGCAATGGCGATACCGGCGGAGGCAAACCCGAGGACGGTGACGACATAACTGACGTTCTCGATGTAGTTGAAGAGCAGGACCAGCAGAATCAATGAGACGTTGGCGAAGGTGATGACCTTGTTCGCCATATAGAAACGTTCGTTGTCGCTGATGTAGCGCTTCGCGATCTGCTTCATGATGAAGAAGATGATGAGCAGGAACAGGATGATACCGCCGATATTGGCCAGTTTGAAGAGCTGCTCCTCGATCGCCTTGTTGTTCTTGAGTTCGATCTCCTCGACCCGCTTGGCATAGACGTCCGCCGTATCCTGCAGCGTCGTATAGGCCGTCTGGTACTTGTCCGTCATGGAATCGAGTTCAGCGATTTTCTTGGCGTACGCTTCCTCGCTGTCGACGTCGGAGAGGCTGGAGAGGAGCTGACGTTCGTCCAGCAGCAGCCGCAGGTAGCGCTTCAGCTCGTCGCCGCGCTTGATATACTCGCTGAGCTGTTCGCGCACCTTCTTGTTGTAGGAGACTCCGGCGAAGATGTCGATGGGGTTGCTGATCTCCGGCGCCGCGTCGATCTCCTCGGGTTTGAGCAGGTCCGCGAAGGGAGAGGCGGAGTGCGACTGCAACAAGGAGAGCTGGTCGCTCATGATCTTCTGCTTTGCCAGCAGGGCGTCGCGCTGCTCCATACGGGCTTCAGAGTCGTCGGAGCGGTCGATGGCATTGATCTGCTCCTGCAGCGCCGCGAGGTCCTTTTTAACGTCCAGGTAGGTCAGGTAGGCCGTATAGCTCTTCTGCCAGATGTTGCTTTTGTCCAGTTCGTCTTTAAGATCGTCTTCCTGCTTCCGCAATTCGTTGACCCGGGTCAGCCGCGCGTCGGAAAGGTGGACGATCCGCTGCTGAATCCGGTTGATCGTTTCCAGGGCGAAGGTCGTCGCCTTGAGCGACTGCTGCACCTCGGCGGAGTCCCGTGCCGTCCCCAGCAGTTGGTTGAGGCTCTGCTGCTTCTGCTGCAGCTCGCTTTTAAGCGGTTTGAGTTCGGCAGCCTTCGATTCGTAACCGCGGTACATTTCGGTGCGGATGGAAAGTTCTTCGCCCATAGGGTGGACATAATACTCGACGGCGGCTACGGCAGCGGTGTCGATCCGCCCCAGCTCCGCGTCCAGCCGCTGACGGTCACGCTCCAGACGGCGGACCGTTTCGGCTTTGCCCGCCGCTTTGGCGTTCTGCAGCGCCACATCGGCCTGTGCCAGACGCTCCTGGAGGATATGGCGGTGCGCATAGGCGTCGACGACACTGCTCCAGGAGAGCGGTTTTTGTAATGTGATCGCCACCTTTGCAGGCGTTTCGGCGCCCATGGCTGAAACAGCCAGCGGTCCGGTAAAGAGCAGTACTGCCGAACAGAGCAGGCTTTCGGCGAGACGTCCGATCATTGTGCAGCCTCCGCGAAAGTGCGCAGGATGTCCATCACCGCCTCGCGGGGAATGTCACTGCGCATCTCGACACCGCCGAGATGCTGCGGCAGAATAAAGGTGATCGAGTTGTCGCCGCTCTTTTTGTCAAGGAAGAAGGCCTCGTAGAAGGCATCGACGTCGGCGATGGCGTAGCGGACCGGCAGGCCGTAGCGCTGCAGCAGTTGCTCGACCCGCTCCGCTTCCGTCGCCTCCATCAGCCCCAGCGCAACGGCCAGGCGGTTGGCCATGACCATCCCGATGGCGACCGTCTCGCCGTGCAGATAGGTCGTGTATTTCGTCTCGTTCTCGATGACGTGGCCGAAGGTGTGCCCGTAGTTCAGCGCCGCGCGCAGCCCACGCTCCTTCTCGTCCTGGGCGACCACGGCTGCCTTCGTTTTGACCGAACGCGCCACCGCTTCGGCAAGCTGTTCTGGTTTTGAGAGGTCCGCCGTCTCGAGCCATGCGAAGAAATCGGCATCGAAAGTGACGGCCATCTTGACGATCTCCGCGACCCCCGCGGCGAATTCGCGCGGCGGAAGGGTTGCAAGGAAGTGGGGGTCGGCATAGACGGCGATGGGTTGGTGGAAGGCCCCGACGAGGTTCTTGCCGTAGCGGTTGTTGATCCCGGTCTTGCCGCCGACACTGGCATCGACCTGCGAGAGCAGCGTCGTCGGGATCTGGATAAAGTCGATCCCCCGCTGGAAGATGCTCGCGGCAAACCCCGTCATGTCGCCGATCACACCGCCGCCGAAAGCGATGAGGAGTGAACTGCGGTTGAAACGCGCCTCGAAAAGTGCACCGAGTACCGTCTCAATGCTTTCCCAGTTCTTGTACTGCTCACCGTCGGGAAGGGTAATCACTTCCACAGCCGGTGCCTCAAGGCGCTCGAGCAGGTAGTCCAGGTGCAGCCCGGAAACCGTCGGGTTCGTTACGACGGCAACTTTCTTGTCAAAGGTCAGCGCCGGGAGCGCGTCAATATAGATCTTGTACGAGGTGTCAACAGTCTTTTTGAGATCGATGTCTACGGTCATTCTCTATCCGAAAAAAAATTAGTGACTTATAATACTTAAATGGGACTTATAGCCATCTTGAGACAGTGCGCTTCCTAGAGGACCGGGATGAAAAGCTGGTGAAAATGGTCCAGGTGGAAGGAGAGTCCCTGCAGATCTGTCGAGAAAAGGGTGAGTACCGGCCGCTGCATGACCGTCTCGGAAAAGGGGATGCACTGCACGAATCGCTCCTCTTTTTTGAGCATGCGCAGTGGGTTGTCCGTACTTTTGCGGATGGAGACGGACTGTGAGAAGATCGCGGAGAGGTTCTGGTAGTACTGCTCCACCTGCTCTTTGAAGCTGTTGTCGTCCTGCTGGTACTCCAGCAGCTCGATCATCCACTCCATCTGCGACGCCATATCGAACATCGTGGTGGTGATCTTCTCGACATCCTCGGACTCGGAGAGCAGCATGACCGCGCGTTTGACGTTGTGCATCTGTCCTGAGGCCATTTTCAGCACCGGGACCTTGAGATCGTAGAGCACTTTGCGCACGGCGTCGATCCCGAAAAGCTTCCGTGAAACGATAATGAAACCCGCATGGACATGGCGCTTGTCATTACTGAGCAGGTAGACCTCGCCACGGCGGTCATAGTCGATCATCACCTCGACGTCCGAAGAGCGCATGGCCTTGATTTCGCGCAGCACGTCCAGGTCGCCGGGGTTGGTGACACGGATGTAAAGCTTGCGGCGGAGGCGCTCCTGCACGTAAAGGGTTTTGCGCAGCATCGGGACGATATCCTCCGCGCGGTCCACATCCATGTCGAAAAAGAGGTAAATCGAGCTGCCGTAGGGGGCGGGAAAGTGCCCCAGTTCCCGCTTGAAAGAGCGGTAGATGGAGATCAGTACGTCCGGTTCGCCGACAAGGAGCAGCAAGTCGTTGGGGTGGATCAGGGTCCGTTCGGTCGGCAGGATCAGCCGCTGGTCGCGGTAGATGCCGGCAATGCGCCACTGCGACTGCTCGATGGCACCGACATGGCGGTAGACATAGGCGCTGCCGAAGGGGACCAGCACCTCCATCACCTCCCCTTCGCCGAGCCCGACGTTCTGGGCGATCACGGGGACGTTGGGGAGATAGTCGATGAGGCGGGCGGAGAGCTGGTCGTTGACGTCGATGGTGAGCGTGTTCGGGTCGTCGATTTTGAGGTCCCACTGATCCAGCATGATGACGCGGACGGAGGGCTTGTCGGCCCTGATGTTCTCAAGGGTATTCACGGCGTCCGCGCGGCTGCTCATCACCAGCATGATCTGCACGAAGTCCATCTTCAGTACGTTGCTGAGCTTGTAACGGCTTGTCGGGTCGAAGGTAAAGAATTTGAAGCGGTCCGGTCCGGCATTCTCGTAACTGCGCTCCTTCATCTGGATGACGTAGTAAAGATTGTCTTTGGAATAGGCTTCGATGGCACGCTCGACGAGATGCTCGCCGATCGTGCAATCCGTGATGATGAGAATTTTTTTCATGGTCCAATGTCGCGACACGGGCACAGGGGCCCGTAGCGGTGCGAATACCTTCTTTCGTCTGCGGTGGAGGCCCGGCGCCGGGATGAGCGTGGCACGGCCTGTCTATTATCGGGAGACATTGTAGCATAACTGCGTGTTTAGGGGGTTTGCGTTACAATTCCGCACTTACATTGCCATAGAGAAGCCCATGACATTTACCCTCGAAGCGACCAGCGGAAACGCCCGGGCCGCCACCATTGAGACGGCACACTCCACCATCCAGACCCCGGTCTTCATGCCCGTGGGAACCGTCGGCAGCGTCAAATCCCTCGACATGCAGGATATGGCCGAACTTTTAGGCGCCAAGATCATCCTCGCCAATACCTATCACATGTACCTGCGCCCGGGCGACGACAGCGTCGCGAAACTCGGCGGTCTGCACAAATTCACGACCTACCCCAACAGTTTCCTCACCGACAGCGGCGGTTTCCAGGCCTTCAGCCTCAGCGACATTTCCAAGGCCGACGCGAACGGCATCGAGTTCCGCAGCCACATCGACGGCTCCAAGCACTACTTTACCCCCGAGAAGGTACTTGATATCCAGTACAACCTTGGCAGCGACATCATGATGATCCTGGACGACCTCGTCGCCCTGCCCGCCACCCGCGAACGCATCGCCCTCTCCATCGACCGCACGACCCAGTGGGCGAAGCAGTCCATCGACTACCACCGCCGAAAACAGCAAGAGGGTATCGGCGTCAACCAGAACATCTTCGCCATCATCCAGGGCGGCATCGACAAGGAGTTCCGCGCCAAATCCGCGACGGAACTCTGCGCCCTCGACTATGACGGCTTCGCCATCGGCGGCCTCTCCGTCGGCGAGAGCAACGCGGACATGTACGACACCGTCGCGCATACTCTCCAGTACATGCCCACGGACAAGCCCCGTTACCTGATGGGCGTCGGGACGCCCGAGGACCTGATCGAGAACATCGACCGCGGCGTCGACATGTTCGACTGCGTCATGCCGACGCGCAACGCCCGCAACGCGACGCTCTTTACTAGCTTCGGCAAGATCAACATCAAGGCTGCCCGGTACAAATACGACGAAGCGCCCGTCGACGACGCGTGCGACTGCTACACCTGCCGCCGCTACAGCCGCGCCTATCTTAACCATCTCTACCGCGCGAAGGAGCTCACCTACTTCCGCCTCGCCTCCATTCACAACCTGCACTACTACCTGAATCTGATGCGCCAGGCGCGCGAAGCGATCCTCGAAGGGCGCTGGAGCGATTTCAAAGCCGAGTTCTACCGCAAACGCGAGGGGTAAGCTTCTACTTCTCCTCATCCAATACTCTGCGCGTCGTCAGGTAGTCAAACCACCCGAGCCCGACGATCATCAGCGTCACGCCCAACAGCAGCAGAAAGCCGTACCCCATCCCCGTATAGTCTCCCAGCGTAATCTTGAAGACGACCATCAGCGACTCGATGGAGAGGGCGATGATGATGGAGACGAGGAACTTGCCCAGCAGCGCATACTGTCCTTCCCGCTGCCGGCCGGCGTTTTTATACATCACCTCGTTCTCAAGAATCGTTTTGGCCAGGTCGAAAATGGCCATCCCCAGGGTGATGGCGATGATGGCTTTGAAAACCTCGTGCAGCATGGCGTCGGCGGCATGGAAGAAGACATACGCGAACGTATACGCACCGTAGAGGATCAGGAAAAGCGAGACAGCGACCAGGGTGGATCCGCCCAGGGCATAGACGATCAGTTTGAAACGCTCGAACCGGGAGTTGTGCTCGATCAGGCGCAGCGCCTCGAGCAGTTTGAGCAGGTTGAAGTCGAAAACGACAAAGCCCCCCTCCCCGTCCGCTGTCACGAGCGTCACGCTGGAATCACCGGTGATGTGGTGAATATAGGGGCTGGTCATGTAGGTACTGAAGTTCTCCAGATTGATATTGGCAAAGTAATGGCTTTTATCCGTGCCGACGCGCGTCACATCCCTGCCCCGCCGGTAGTAGTTCGGGCTCGTCTGTTTGAGGTCGGGTCCGATCAGATAGATCATCTGCAAAAAAGGCAGATGGCTGAAGGCAGTGCGTATTCCGGCTTCGTCCTCAAAATTGAAACGGTCATCCTCTACCCTGTTGCGCAAAAACATTTCGATCGCATGCCGGTGCTGCCGGAACTGGTTCACAATGCGTTTCATGCGGCCTCCTTGCGGCTGCCTGTTTCTGCCGCGCATGCCGATACGGTGTATGCGTCGTTCTCCTTTTTGCACAATAATACTTCATTATGCGCCTGAGCTGTTAAACGGCGACTGAACGCTCCGCGCTAGTCCGCCCGATTAAACTGTCGCGCCATCCTCCGCGTTATAATGAAATCACCAACTGCATCACTAAGCGGGATGAAAAGGAGCGCACAATGGCCCTCAAAGACTCCAAGCATATGCGTGTCCTCTACCTCTCCCACGGCGGCGGGCCGATGCCGCTGCTGGGAGACAGGGGTCACGACGAGATGGTAATCACCCTGAAGCGGATCGCTGCGATGATCGCAAAACCCTCGGCCATCATTGTCGTCAGTGCCCATTGGGAAACAATCACCCCGACGATCACCCACGGCAGTAAGCCCAAACTCATCTACGACTACTACGGATTCCCCGACGAAGCCTACGACATCACCTACCCCGCTCCCGGTGCGCCGGCCCTGGCGGATGAGCTGCACTGGAGCCTCCAACAGCACGGGATCGAATCGATCCTGGACGACGATCGCGGCTTCGACCACGGGCTGTTCGTCCCCCTCAAGATCATGTATCCCGATGCGGACATTCCCTGCATACAGCTCTCGCTCGTCAAGGGCCTGGAGCCGGCCGCGCATCTGCACATGGGCGAGGCGCTGGCATCGCTCTCGCACGACAACATCCTCGTGATCGGCTCGGGCTTCTCTTTTCACAATATGAACGCCTTCTTTACCCCCTCCCGGGAACGTACGGATAAGAACGACGCCTTCAAGCGCTGGCTCATCAAGACCTGTTCGGACAAAGCGCTGATCGAGAGCGAACGCAGCGAACGGCTGATCAACTGGGAGCATGCCCCCTACGCCCGGTACTGTCACCCCAGAGCGGAACATCTCCTGCCGCTACATGTCTGTTACGGCGCGACGGGACGAGCCTGCGACAGCGTTTTCGAGGCGGAGATACTCGGCGTCTCTTCGGCGATGTTTCTGTGGTCTTGAAAAAGGGATAGGAGAAGGCGCCCGGAAGAGGAGAATGAAGGCTCCCGGGCAAAAGTAGTGTGTCGCGCGTCGGCGCGCATCTACGGCTTCAATTAGAAGTTGTAGACGAGGTAGAGCTGCAGCGTGTTGTAAGCGTCGCCGTTGTTAATGGCGTCGTCATCCGCATAGATGTAGGCGAACAGCGCATCAAGCTTGCCGAATGATTTGGCAGCCGTAAAGGTTACTTCGCTCACCGTGTTTTTGAAATAAGCCGGACCAAAGCCACCATCTGTGTCGATGTTGGTGTAGAAGAGTCCGAGATCAGCCATTTCAGGAATGCTGTATGTCGCCGTGACGTTGTAGGCATCCGTACCCGGCAGGCCGACATAACCGAAGTTCCACCATGCTTCCGTGTAGAGCTTGGACTGCATACCCCAGCCTTCGCCCGGTGTGGTTGCGATATTACCGATGTACATGTCACCGTCTTTATCCGTTGTGGAGTAGGAAGCGTAGATACCGAGGTTCTCAATCCCTTCGTAACCCAGTTTTGCCGCAAACGCCGTGGAGTCGTCAGCCGCAGAGACGAGCTCGTTCGGGTTGATATCCGTATACTGGAGGCCTGCAACGATGCCTGCCATGGAGAGGTCTGCTTCAAGCCAGTATGCCGTCGCCGTATCAGGCAGTTCATAGTACCACGCCTGCGCCGTCAGCGGCTCGAAGGAGTTGTTGATCGCACCAACAGCGATCGCACCCTGGTCGCCGATGGTGGAGAAGTTACCCTTCGTGTCTGTCAGCAGGAACTGGGAGTAGCCGTTTCCGGTTGCAACCCATGCACCGACAAGCGTCGTATCCGGGATATCCGTATTGGTAACCGTCGCCGCTTCAAAGTTGTTTGCTGTAATGCCCCACGTTTCCGTAAAGAGCAGCGGCGTATCGAGTTCCATACGACCGCCTTTGACAACCGTGTTACCCAGTTTTGCGGAGAGCCACGCTTCGCCGATCCAACCGGTCGTCGTATAGAAGTCACCTGTCGCAGTGTCAAGATGCGCACCGGACCATACGTTATTAGCAATCTCTTTGTCAAGGCCAAGCGTACTGACAGCGTAACCTGTTACGCCGGCAGAGAGGATCTCATCGATATCCGTTGTAATGCTCAGGCGTGCACCGAAATCGGCCGTGCTGCTCGCTTTGCCGAAAAGGTCGGCACCGTGACCATCAAATGTAGAGTAGAAGAAACGGGCATCACCGCCGACTTCTGTATTTTCAAATGCAAAAGCGCTGCTTCCCAGGAGCAGTGCCGCCATCAAACTCATTTTTGTCATTTTCATTATGTTTCCTTATCGGTAGATAGACTTGCTTTATGTCTTTAGTACTTTACCAACGGTCTAACATTTTTAAACCGCTATATTGTTTATTTTTTAATCATGCATAGGACAAATTCTATTCATCTCATTTTTTCCACCTCCAAAAAGTTGGTTTTCTTTTCGGCTGAAAAGAAGCGTCAGCGCGGCGTTGAAGCGAGGTACTCCCGCCAGCCGCCGAAGGCAGTGATCTCTTCGGCACCTTTGAGCGCATCAGCCTCGCACAAGAAGCCGTAAACGGCGCTGCCGTCTTCGAGCTGCACGGTGCCGATACAGAGCGGCGAAGCGATCTGGACCATAAACGCGCCGAAATGCTCCAGCGGCATCGACCACACCTCAAGGGTGACGCTGCTCTGCGCATCACTGTCGCGGACCATCCCCGGACGCGGCGGTACTTTCTCCGGCACATCAAAAAGGCGGTACCCTTTTGCCGTGCTTGTCGCCGCCACAAAGGTTGCGTCCAGCTCCGTCAACTGGTGGTTGAGCGGCAGACCGCGCATATGCGCACCGCAGACGGCGATCTCGATCGTCTCAGCCACGGGGCGCCTCCGCAACAAACGCTTCGCCGACGTCCATCAGACGGCGGTCGTCAAAGGCGTCGCTGAAGAGCGTGACACCGAAGGGGAGCCCGTTGGGGCGGAACCCGGCCGGGACGGCGTAGGCGGCGAAGTCAAGCAGGTTCATAAAATTGGTGTAGTAGCCGAGGTTCGTATTCAGCTGCACCGGGTCGGCGTTGACCGCCTCAATGGTGTAGATGGTCCCTGTTGTGGGTGTCAGGGCGAAATCCGTCCCCTCGAGCATCTGTTCGGAGTGGCGCTTGTAGGCTTTAAGACGGTATTCGGCATTGAAATACGCCTCTGCACTCTTGTCACGCCCCTGCTCGATGATGCCGCGGGTGACGTCGAGTACCTGCTCGGGCGTTTCGTCCACGATCGCTTTCGTCGCGATATAGCGTTCGGCGACCCAGGGACCCGAATAGAGCAGGTTCGCCGCGTCAAGCATCGGTGAGAAATCCGTTTCGACCGCCGTATACCCCATGGATTCGAAGCGGGCTACCGCTTCTTTGAAGAGCGCTTCCGCCTCGCTGTCCCCGAAGAACTTCAGCTGCGACGGCAGCGGTACGGCAAAGCGCATCGTTTTTTCCGCTGCACCCGCTGTCTGCGGCATCTTGCGGCTGTAGGGGTCTGCGGCGTCAAAGGCGCATGCGATGTCAAAGACCGCTTTGGCGTCCTCGGTGTTGACAGCAAAGATAGAGACGCAGTCGAGGCTGCGGCACGCCGGGACGACACCGGAGGTGCTCAATACCCCCTTGGAGGGCTTGACGCCCACAAGGTTGTTAAAGGCCGCCGGAACGCGTCCCGATCCCGCCGTATCCGTCCCCAGGGAGAAGGCCGCCATCTCCAGAGCGACGCTGATGGCGCTCCCCGAACTGGAACCGCCGGAGATGTAGGCGGGGTCGATGCTATTATGGCAGGCGCCGTAGGGCGAACGCGTCCCGACGAGGCCCGTCGCGAACTGGTCGAGGTTCGTCTTGCCGACGGGAATCGCTCCCGCCTCGATCAGCTGCGCGACGACGAAAGCGGAGGCTTCCGGGACGTAGCTGAATGCCGGACAGGCGGCCGTCGTCGGGATGCCGGCGAGGTCGATATTGTCCTTGATCGCGAAGGGGATCCCGTAGAGCGGCAGTAATGCCGGACTCACCCCTTCAAGACGTTCGAGATAGGGTTCGGTCTCTGCCTCGCTCAGCGCATGGATAAAAATAGGGTTTTCCGCATTCGCCTCGATCCGCGCGCGGATATTCGCCATGACGTCGCGCGGGGTTGTTGTCCCGTTTTTATAATCGTTCAAAAGTTGTGAAATCGTCATAATCTATTCCTTTTTATATCGTCGTCTCGGGGAGATCGTCCTCTTTGGTACGCAGCGCCTCGATCAGCGCCGCCGCGAGGATCAGCACGCCGCCGATCATCTCCATGGCGTCCATCCGTTCTCCCGCGATCAGCGTCGCGGAGATAACGGCGGTGATCAGCTCCATGATAATGATGATGGAGGAGCGCCCCGCTTCCATATGCGTCACGCCCCACTGCGAACCGATATTGGCCAGCAGCAGCCACAGCAACGCGTAAGCCGCGAGGGCAAACCACGCTTCGGGAGCCGCGTCATAGGGGAGCTGTTCCACGCCCAGGCCGAGCAGTGCACCGGCCAGGATCAGGCAGCCGTAGAACATCACCGTGATCTTCGATGCGACCGGGACCGCTGCTGCCGCGCGGAAAACCAGGTTGTTCATCGCGAAGAGCAAGCCCGAAAGCAGCGCGATCAGGTCGATCCATGACGGGGCACCGCTGAGGGCGTCGAAACCGCCGAGAATGACAAAGGCACCCGTGACCGCCAGGGCGGCACCGAGCCAGCGCCAGAGATCGACGCCTTCACGCAGGAAGAACTTCCCGCCGAGCACGCCCCAGACGGGCAGCAGGTAGAAGAGCACCATGACGCGGATCACCTCGCCGTTGATCAGGGCATAGGTAAACGCAAGGTTCGCACCCCCGCCGAAGAGCAGGATCATTCCCATCGCCCGCTTATGTTCGCGCCACTGCGAAAATTGCGCCATGAGCACCGGCGTCAGCAGGAGGGCAAGGATGCCGTAGGCACCCATCGTCAGTGCGATGCCGTCTATGCCCATGCTATTGATCTGTTTGAGCGGCAGCCAGGTAAGCCCCCAAAGGACCGACGCGCCGAGCAGCACGACGACAGGCAGGTGCGATCTCATGCCGCCGCCTTTGCCATATGGCGCTGAAAATGGAGCCGTTCCGTGTCGCCCATCCACTGGTTGAGTTCCCACAGATCGGCCACCGGGGCCTGGGTAAAGGGGAGCGTATGCAGATAGCCGTCGGGGCCGAACTCCGGCGTCATCGTCGATATCGCGAAGCCGCGGTGGTACTGCGCTTCCCAGAAACGTTCCCAGGCCGCCTGGTGCGCCTCCAGGGCATAGGCATACTCCGGTGCCGCCGGGTGCGGGACCTGCGGCCCCTGGTCGTAACCGACGCGGGCATGGATATGTTTCACGTTCGGCGCGATCGCCTCGATGGTCTCGCGTTCGCTGTCCATCTGCCGTTCGCAGACGACGCACCAGTGGCTGATATCGGCCGTCAGGGATATCTCCGGCAGCGCTTCAACGATCCGGCGCGTCACCCAGGGGTTGAAGAGGCTGCGGCTGCGGTGGGTCTCAAAACTGATCTGCAGGCCGTAGCGCTCCGCCAGTTTCATCCCCTCTTTGAAAAAGCGCAGGCTCTCCGCCTCACTCCAGGCGTCCAGTCCGCCGATGCAGGTCACAAAGCGCGGGGAGAGTTCCGCACTCCGCGCGAGAATCGCGTTGAGGTCATCCAGGTGCCCCTCGACACCGAGATCACGACGCGGGACGTAATCGCCCCCGGTCACCGCCTCAGCGATATAGTGCAGACCGTACTTTTCAAGGCACGCTTTCCAGTAGGCACGCTGGGAGGAGGATTCGGGCGCCGGGCCCTCAATGCCGTCGAACCCGGCCGCCAGGGCTTCGGCACAGGCGGTCTCGAAATCCCCCCTAACGCCCCACATGGTTTTATAACGCTGCAGTTCCATGATCAATCCTACTCCTGCGATTCGATAACGAAGAGCATCTTGCCCGCGTGCACGCTCTCGCCCTCGTGGCAGAGCACCTTGACGATCTTGCCCGCTTCGGGGGCTTCAATGTCGACTTCCATCTTCATCGATTCGGCGATGGCCAGTACTTCGCCCTCTTCGACCGTGTCGCCGAGTTTCGCCATCACCTTCCAGAGGCTTCCCTGTACCGGGGATTCGACCGCTTCGTCGTGTTCGCCAAGCGCGATCACCTCCATCGTCTCCGCTTTCACTTCGCCGCTCTCGCTGGTGAAGTTCGCCAGGCCCGTGCGTTCCCACATGGCGCGTTCTTCGTCAAAGGCGTTCTGCTGCGTCGTTTTAAAGGCTTTGATGCTCGCCTCGTTCTCGCTCAGGAAATCTTTGTACCCTTTGAGGCTGAAGGTCGTCTCTTCGACTTCGAGCTTCATGCGGCCGCGGGGAAAATCCTCGCGCATCTTGTGCAGCTCCTCGGCGCTCACCTCGTAGAATTTGATCTGGTCGAAGAAGCGCAGCAGCCACGGCTTGCCCTCTTTGAAATCCGCCGTCTGACGGTGGCGGTTCCACATCTGCACCGTCCTACCGACGAACTGATAGCCGCCGGGACCTTCCATGCCGTAGACACACATATAGGCCCCGCCGATGCCGACGGCGTTTTCCGGGGTCCAGGTCCGCGCCGGGTTGTACTTGGTCGTGACCAGGCGGTGGCGCGGATCGAGCGGCGTGGCGACGGGCGCACCGAGGTAGACGTCCCCCAGCCCCATGACGAGGTAGTTGGCACCGAAGACGATCTTCTTGACCTCGTCGATGGAGTCCAGACCGTTAATGCGACGGATGAACTCGATGTTCGAAGGACACCACGGTGCATCGGGACGGACCGTTTTCATATACTTGTCTATGGCGACGCGGGTCGACTCGTCGTCCCAGGAGAGCGGCAGGTGCACGACGCGGGCCGGTACCTCGATGTCGTCGATGGACGGCAGGGTCAGCTCGATCTCTTTCAGGCGCTCGATCAACGCCGCGCGGTCGCAGGCTTTCGGGTCGAAATGCACCTGCAGCGAGCGGATACCCGGGGTGATGTCGGTGACGCCCTCGAAAGCTTCCTCTTTCATCGCCTCCATCAGTACGTGGGCACGGAAGCGCAGTTCGATGTCGAGCTGCATTTCGCCGTACTCGACAAGAAGGTTCGCGTCACCGGACTGGCGGATGACCATCGCCGGCAGGTCGCCCTTCGCCTCGTCGGCGAAAAGGATCGGCGAACCGATCGGTTTGGGGTCGAGGAAAGGACGCTCGTCATAGGTGCAGAGCGTTGCGATCGCCTCCTCCTGCGCTTTGAGCATCTCCATCGCCGTATCATGCTCCACCGGGACGAATTTCACTTTGTCCCCCGCGCGAAGCTGGCCCATCTTCCACAGCTCGGCACTGACGATGGTGACCGGGCAGACGAAACCGCCGAGGCTCGGACCGTCGGGGCCGAGGATGACCGGCATGTCGCCGGTAAAGTCCACGGCGCCGATCGCGTAGGCGTTATCATGGATGTTGGAGGGATGCAGCCCCGCTTCGCCGCCGTCCGTACGCGCCCACTGCGGTTTGGGGCCGATCAGGCGTACGCCGGTGCGGTTGGAGTTGTAGTGGATCTCCCACTCCGTCTTGAAGAAGGTCTCGATGTCCTCGTCGGTGAAGAAATCCGGGGCGCCGTGCGGTCCGTAGAGCACGCCGATCTCCCAGCGGTTCTCATATCCGTGGCGCGGCACGGCCGGGGCCGCTGCGGCCTCACCCTCCGTCATCGTGTCGATGTGCAGGACGTCGCCGGGAACAAGGGTGCGACCCGCATGGCCGCCGAACTGACCCAGTGTAAAGGTCGAGCGGCTGCCGAGGTACTCGGGGACGTCGAATCCGCCGCGGACGGCGAGGTAGGTTCTAAACCCCTCGTTCTGGATCTTTTTCAGTTTAAGCACGCTGCCGGCCTTGACCGCAAACGCTTCGTTCATGCCCACCGGCTCGTTGTCGATAGAGGCGTCAATCTGCGCGCCGCAGAGCGCGACGACGCTGTCAGTGTTGAAGCGCAGGGTCGGCCCGGCAATGGCGATCTCAAGGCCCGCCGCCGCTTCGCTGTTACCCACGAGGCGGTTGGCATAGCGGAAGCTGAAGCCGTCGAAGGGACCTGACGGCGGAACGCCGATGTCCCAGTAGCCGCTGCGGCCCGGGTAGTCCTGGATCGTCGTCTGGGTCCCGGGGCGCAGGACGTCGATGCTCTTGGGGGTAAAGCTGAAGCCGTCAAGGTACTTCGTCGTCTGTTCGCCCCGCTCGAAAACATCGGAGGCGACGATGGCCCCGAGGTAGCGGAGGTTCGTCTCGATGCCGTCGATGCGGGTCTGTGCGATGGCGCTGCCGATCTTGGCAAGCGCGTCGCTGCGGTCGCTGCCCTTGACGATGAGCTTGGCGATCATCGGGTCGTAGAAGGAGGAGACTTCGAGGCCCGTTTCAATGAAGGTGTCGCAGCGGATCCCATCGGCGAAGGCGACGTTCGTCAGGACCCCTGAGCTGGGCTGGAAGTTTTTCATCGGGTCTTCGGCGTAGACACGCACCTGGATGGCGTGGCCCTGCGGGGCGTGGACGTAGTTGTAAAGCGCCGGGTTCTCGCCGGCGGCCGTGCGGATCATCCATTCGACGAGGTCGACACCTGTCACCTCTTCGGTAATGCCGTGCTCGACCTGCAGGCGGGTATTGACCTCAAGGAAATAGAACGCGCCGCTGTCAGTGTCGTAGACGAACTCGACCGTCCCGGCGGAGCGGTAGGCGACGGAAGCCGTCAGGTCTCTGGCGGCCGTGTAGAGCGCTTCGCGCGTCTCATCCGAGATCAAAGGGGCCGGAGTCTCCTCGATCACCTTCTGGTTGCGGCGCTGCACGGAGCAGTCGCGGTCGCCCAGCGTCGCGACGTAGCCCTCGCCGTCCCCGAAGACCTGCACTTCGATGTGGCGTGCATGTGCGACGTATTTTTCCAGGAACATCCCGCCGTCAGAGAAGTTGTTCTCGCTGAGGCGCTTGACGGAGTCGTAGGCACTAAGCAGCTGCGCTTCATCGAAACAGAGCTGCATCCCGATCCCGCCGCCGCCGGCGGTACTTTTGAGCATGACCGGGTAGCCGATGCGCGCCGCTTCGCTTTTCGCTTCGTCAAGGTCGGCCAGCAGTGAGGAGCCCGGCAGGAGGGGGACGTTGTTCGCCTCGGCCAGGGCACGGGCCGTGTGCTTGAGGCCGAACTTCTCCATATGCTCCGTACGCGGACCGATAAAGGCGATCCCGGCCGCCTCGCAGGCGCTGGCAAAGGCCGCATTTTCGCTCAGGAAGCCGTAGCCCGGGTGCACCGCTTCGGCACCGCTCTGTTTTGCAATGTCAAGGATCTTGTCCGCGTCGAGGTAGCTCTCGGAAGCCACCCCGTGGCCGATATAGTAGGCCTCGTCTGCCAGGCTGACATGCAGGGAGTCGGTATCGGCGCCGGTATAAACGGCGACGGAGCCAATGCCCATCTTCTTGAGCGTACGGATGACGCGGCAGGCGATCTCTCCGCGGTTGGCGATCAAAACTTTGCTAAACATTTTCAGGTCCTTAAAAAATAGTACTTTTCGGGCCGTCCCGGTCGTCTGAATGCCGCAGGCCGTCCCGAGGCACTGGAAGAAACGCTCTTCCCGGCGTTATTCGAAAAATTTCGGAAAGCGGTTCTTGCTCTCGAAAAAGGCCATGTCGTGGTTGGGCCACAGATCGGCGCCCGTTTCAAGGGCGAGCCGCTTGAGCTTGCGGATGCTCTCGAGCGCCTGCGTTTCGTCGTCACGGTAGCAGAGCCCCGGCGCGATCTCCCGCTCCAGGTTTTCCCGCAGGTCCGCCGCATCGCCGGCGAGGAGGATCGGCGCGCCCTTGGGCAGCTCGATCATCATCGACATGTGCCCGGCCGTATGGCCCGGCGTTTCGATGGCGCGTACGCCGGGGACGAGGTCGTATTCCCCCTTGTAAACGCGCCAGTTCACGGGGCAGTCGAAGTCCTCTTTGAAGTAGGCTTCGTCCGCCGGCTCCCGCGCCGCCTCGAGCTCTTTTTCATGCACGTGCACTTCCGCACCGCAGAATTCGCAGACCCCGCCGGCGTGGTCGAAATGCAGATGCCCGCAGAAGACGACGTCGATGTCTTCCTTCTGCAGCCCCAGCTCCGCCAGACGGTTGGGCAGACGCTGTTCCTCGGTCATCTGCGGCGGGCCGAAGGGAAAGCCCTCGTGCTCGTAGAACTGCTTGCGCAGAACCGGGTCGGCGATCTTCGTGTAGTCGCATCCCACATCGTAAAGGATACGGCCGTTGGACGTCTCGATCAGGTAAGCCAGGATCGGGGCGTCGATGATCACTCCCGCCCCGTGGTTGCGGGTTGAGAGCGTCTTCTCGTAACGGTGGGTTCCCGTCAGGATGGGCCAGAACTTCTTTACCTGTGTCATGTTGGACTCCTTCAGTGCGCCGTCAGGAACGAGACGCCGTCCACCCCGATAAAGGTGCGGCCTGCATCGTGCTTGACGTCAAGGTCGGCCGGGTCCCCGTTGAGGACCCGCGCGACACGGTAGCGGTGGTAGCTGCGCGCCAGGTCAGAGAACATCAGCACCTGCGTCCTGTCCTCGCCGTAGAGCTTGGCATGCAGCCCCGGCAGCCGGTACCACGGCTGGATCTGCTGGTCGTGGTGAACGTTGTGGTACGCGAAATTGAGGACCAGCAGGTTCAGCCACGGGTATTTCTCTGAGATCAGGTTCGAATAGGTGTTGCGCGATTCGAAGGCGCGGTCATACTGTTTTACTTGCGCTTCGCGCGAAAAGTCCAATGTTTCATGCACATCATAGGTGTGCTGGTGCACGTCCATGAAACGCATGACCGTCAGGAAAATCATGTACGCCAGCGGGTAAAGCAGCAGCACCTTCAGCGAAATCGAGGCCAGTGCGCCAAAGAAAGCGATACGCAGCAGCAGTACCGTAACGACGCGGCGGCGCAGATAGCGGCGGCTCTCTTTGACAAACGGCAGAACCACGACCAGGGCGTGCATCATGATCTCAAGGGCCGGGATGTAGAACCACTCCAGTACCTGGATCGTCTTGAGCAGTTTCGGATAGTGCAGCAGGCGGGTACGGAAATCGAACGAAACGACGTCGGCACGATCCAAGTGGTGGCGGACATGCTTCAGACGTATCGCCTCGTAATCACTGTACGACGCGCCGCAGATCCAGAGCAGTGCCTCTCCGAAGCGGCGGTTGTTGATCGGCAGCCTGAAGAGCGAATCGTGGGCACACTCGTGAATGAAATAGGCGGCGATGACCATACCGTGCGCCAGTAGGAGTACCCCTGCCGCGTTCAGCCACAAGGAATCGGCCAGGATGGCGGCAAATCCGCCCACGTAGGCACTCAGCATATAGGTCCATGCCGCCAGGTTCGGCAGCCATGCATCTTCGAAGCGCAGAAGCCGTGTCGCCTTTTTCATCGTCTCAGTCGTCCCAGATGACCAGCTGAATCGGCGACGGGTTGAACGCGTTGCACGGGTTGTTGAGCTGCGGACAGTTCGAGATCAGCACCAGTGTGTCCATCTCGGCTTTCATGTCGACATAGTCGCCCGGCTTGGAGATACCGTCGACGATGATCAGGAAACCGTTCTCCTCGATCGGCACGTTCATGAAGAAGTTGATGTTGTTCGTGAGGTCCCGCGGATCCATTTCCCGTTCACCGATCTCGAAAAGGTAGTTGTCACGGCAGCTGTGCATGTACTTCGTATCGTGGCCGTAACGTACGGTGTTGCTCTCCGCAGAGCAGTGCCCGCCCAGGGTATCGTGATTGCCGCAGGTATCGTCGGTGATCGTCATCATGACATTGTCGTCGGTGGAGATCAGCTGGGTGCCCGTCGTGACGAAGATGCTTCCCTGCTCGCGGATCGTATCGTTGGCCGAATAGCGCTCTTCATGATCATTGGCATTGTAAAAAAGCGTGTCGACGGCCTGGCACCCTTCAAGGTCGACGATACGCAGCGTCTGGCCTTTTTTCACGACGTAGCTCCATGGCACGCCGGCCGGCAGTTTGTGGTTGTATACGGCTGTTTCGATGTCTCTTTTCATCACGCGCTCCTCAGGCAAAGTAGCGTGCGTTGTTCTTGAACGCACGTTGGGACTGGATACTGAAGTTCATGCAGTAATCATCTTCGGTGACCGGGGCCGCTTTGAACAGCGTCAGCTGGACGTCGCTCGGGTTGTACGTTCCCGTTTCCATGACATGCGGCGTGTTGGAGAGTACCAGCAGGACGTTCATCTCCGCACGCAGTTCGATGTAGCTCTCCGGCTGCGGTCGCTTTTCCGAAAGCGCCAGCTTGTTGCCCTCTTTGACGTCGACACGTCTGAAAAAGTTGACCGCCTGAAGCATGTCGCGTTTTCCCATGCCGTATTTGCCGAGTTCGACGAGGAAGTTCTCCCGGTCGCTTTTGTAGTAGCGGTTGCGGATATGTTCGAAATCGCCTTCGCCGAAGTTTTTCGCGACAAGGCGCGGGTTGCTGATCCCGCCGATGGCATCAAAAAGCCCCTCGGTCGTATCTTCCGTAATGGAAAGCAGAACGCGGCCCTGCTCGGAATAGAAAACCCGCCCTTTGCAGAAGTAGGCATTATGCTGAAGTTTGACCGTGTCGGCGGAGTTGAAACGCTCCGAGGTGTTGTCAGCGTTGTAGAACATCGCGCTGAGGGTGCCCAGCCCGTCCTTGGTCGTGATGCGGATCTTGTCGCCGCGCTTGATGATCTTCGACCAGCGTGCACCGCCCGGGAGCACCTCGTCGAGGATGATGGATTCTGGTTTCAGGTTTTTGTGTTCAGTAATCACTGTTTCTCCTTCAAAGTTTTCGGGCCGTCCCGCGCGTCATGATGCCGCAAGTCGTCCTGCGGCACTGGAAGATCTGCTCTTCCGGGATTGGATCAAACCTTGATGGTTTTATCGATCTCTTCGAGTACGGATTCGCGCGTATCCCCGACGGGGATGTCGTAGGTGATGCGCGCCCCGTAGGCGTTGGGTGCATGCGGATCGTGGCGAACCTTGTCGAAGACCAGCAGCCGCGTTCCCAGGTAGAATCCCTCGTGGAGGTCATGGGTCACCATGACGACGGTGAGGTTGTTCTTCTCCCACAGGTCGAGGATCAGCGCGTGCATGTCGGCGCGGATCCCCGGGTCGAGGGCTCCGAAGGGTTCGTCCAGCAGCAGGATCTTCGGCTTTTTCACCAGAGACTGCGCGATGGAGAGACGCTGCTGCATCCCCCCGGAGAGCTCGCTGGGGTACTTGTGCGCCGCGTCGCCCAGGCCGACGGCTTCAAGCATCGCCATCGCTTCGGCTTCCGCCGCCTTGCGGGCCTGGCCGAAAAGGCGCCCCATCAGCGGCGACTGGTCAAACTCGATCCCGAGCATGACGTTTTTCAGCACGCTCAGGTGCGAAAAGACCGAGTAACGCTGGAAGACGATCCCGCGGTCGACACCCGGCTCTTCCGGGAAAGGCTTCCCATCAAGCAAAAAGGTGCCGCGGGTCGGGTTCTCCTGCCCCAGCAGCATCTTCAGAAAGGTCGTTTTCCCGCAGCCCGACGGTCCGACGAGCGTACAGAATTCCCCCGCTTCGATGTTTAGGTTCAGGTTTTCCAGCACGACGTTGTCACCGTACTCTTTCCAGAGGTTTTTGACGGTGACGAGGCTCATGACTGCTCCTTTCCTGCGTCATACCACGGGAACACCTTGTAAGTGAACCGCTTGAGCAGATAATCAAACAAAAAGGCGAGGAAGGTGATCCAGGCGACATACGGCAGGATCACATCCATCGACAGATAGCGGCGTACCAGGAAGATCCGGTACCCCAGCCCTTCGGTGGCCGAAATCGCTTCGGCGGAGATCAGGAAGATCCACGCCGTCCCCATGGTGAGGCGCACCGCATCAAGCAGGCGCGGAAAGATCTGCGGCAGCACGACGCGCAGGACGATCGTCCAGGACGATCCGCCCAGGGTCTGTGCCTTGATCAGCTGCTCCGCAGGAATCTCCATGACCCGCTGCTGCAGGTCGCGGACGATCAGCGGGGTCACCCCGATGACGATTAGTGCTACTTTAGCCAGCTCACCCATACCGAAGATAATGAATAAGATGGGCAAAATAGCCATTGGCGGCACCATGGAAAAGGCCGCGACGAAGGGCGAAAGGCCCGCACGAACGAAGGGAATGAACCCCAGCGGGATCCCCATCAGCAGCGCAAGCACCGCACTGATGAGCACGCCGAGGCCGAGACGCTCGAGCGAGGCAACCGTATCCCGGGCGAAGAGGTATTCGCCGGTACGCTTGCTCGGTTCAAACGCCATACGGTCGATGGCTTCGGCAAAGCTGCTCATCGAGGGCAGCAGTTTGTCGTTCGGATTTTCCGCCAGGCGGACTTCCGACGCTCCCAGGTAGAGGAGCACGATCAGGACGAACGGCAGCAGCCCCAGGAAAAAGAGGGACTGCTTCGACGGTCTGAGGTTCATTAAACGTTTCATGAGAGGACCTTACAGTTTCCCTTCGGCTGCCATTTTGACGTAGGTGTCGTCGAAGCGAAGCTTGATGTTTTTCGGATCACCGAACGTTTTACCGCCCGGGAACGCCATACCGATGAACTCGGCGTCAGGAGCACCTTCACCGAGGATGCCGTGATCAAAGGAGAATTCGCTGACTTTTTTCATCGTCGCCGGAATGGCGTCGCTGGTGGTAAACGTCAGCAGGTCAGCGGGCTCGTAGAACATCATCGTGGAGTCAAGCTGGCTCTTGTACCCCGCGAGGTCCGTACCGGAAGCCTGCGCCATAAAAGTCAGGGCCGCTTCGTCGCCCTTTTTCATCAGTGCCATCGTTTCAAACCATGCACCGGTCAGTGCCTTGGCCAGTTTCGGGTTGTCTTTGAGCGTTTCAGTGTTGATGACGAGCATATCGATGATCTCGCCCGGCGTCTTGCTGGAGTCGAAGACAAGGTTCGCATCTTTATTGTTGGCCATGATCTCGCTGAGCTGCGGATTCCATGTCGTCATCGCCGTAACGTCTTTCGTCCCCCATGCCGCGACCATGTCGGCGTCGGATGTGTTGAGGACCTTGACGTCTTTCTCGCTCAGGCCAACCGTTTCAAGCGCACGCGCCAGCAGGTAGTGTGAGACAGAGAGTTCGACGAGGTTGACCGTCTGGCCTTTGATGTCGGAAAGTTTTTTCTTGTTTTTGAGGAGGATACCGTCGTTCCCGTTGGAGTAGTCACCCATGATGACCGCCGTAGAGTCAACGCCGCCGGCAGCCGGAATAGTGAGGGCGTCCATATTTGTCATGAGACAGCCGTCAAATTTTCCTGCAGTATATTGGTTGATTGATTCGATGTAGTCGTTGACCTGGACCATCTCGATCTCGATGCCGTATTTTTTGGCCCACTTGTCGATGATCCCTTTTTGCTGGGCGTAATCCCAGGGCATCCATCCGACATAGATCGTCCAGGAGACCTGAAACTTATCTTTGACTTCCGCCATCAGCGAAGAGGCACCAAGGCCCATGACCAGCGTAGCGGCAACTAAGAGTTTTGAGGTAGATTTGAAAATAGATTTCATGTAAATCTCCTGAGTAGGTAATGGAATAAACACGCCAAGAGGTTGTAACCTCCCGGGCTTTTATCCCTCCGTGTAACCCCTACTCAAGAGGTCGACGGCTCTCGGACCAGACACGGTAACCCGCCGGAACCCTAGCCGCCTATTGTGGACAGTGGTGAGGTTAAACAACCTCGTGACATGTTTTCTGGGTGTCAGTATAACATTTTTATCAAACAGGTGAAGAAGTTTGGTGGTTAAAAAATAATCACCATTAAAAACAGTCACAACTTTCGTGTTCAATGCGCGAAAACGGCCAGATCCTTTTTACCGATTTTATCTGTTAATATGGGTATAATTTCATGACCATTGAGAGAGCAGAGAAGGAGTTGCATGCCCCAGGATCACCGTCCCATCCAGCTCGGCGTCAATATCGACCATATCGCCGTACTGCGCGAAGCGCGCCGCATCAATGATCCCGACCCGCTGATGGCCCTCGCCCTCTGTGCGCAGAACGGCGCGGACCAGATCACCATCCACCTCCGCGAAGACCGCCGCCACATTCACGACGAGGACGCCCAGAAGATCATCGCCTCCTCGCCGCTGCCGGTCAACCTGGAGTGCTCCATCAACCAGTCGATCATCGACATCGTCTGCGAACTCCGTCCCCACCGCGCCACGCTTGTGCCGGAAAACCGCGAAGAGGTGACCACCGAAGGCGGGCTTGACGTCATCGGCCAAAGCACCGCCGTCTCCGATGCGATCGACCAGCTTCACGATGCCGGGATCCCCGTATCGCTCTTCGTCGATCCCTCCGCGCACATTATGGAGCAGTCCAAAGCCCTGGAAGCGGAAATGGTGGAACTCCACACGGGAACCTACGCCAATATCTATGCGATGCTCCACTCCGCCCTCCCCTATACCCGCCACAGCATCCCCGACCTCGAACTGCCGCGCGACGACCTGCAGCGCCGCCTCGAAGCCGCCGTCGACGCCCTGCGCCAGAGCGCGGAACACGCCCATTCCATCGGCCTCGAAATCGCCGCGGGCCATGGGCTGAACTACCATAATGTGCATGCTATCACGGCCATTGCAGAGATCACAGAGCTCAATATCGGCCAGAGCATTGTCGCACGCTCCGTCTTCTCCGGCCTCGCTGCCGCAGTGCGCGATATGAAAGCGCTGCTCGTCCGATGAGCCTGCCACGCCTTGCCGTCAGCATCGGTGATCCGAACGGGGTCGGCCCGGAGATCGCCCTGCGGACCCATCCGCAGATCGCCGACGTCTGCCGCCCCTATTACTGCGTCGACCCCGAGGTCATGGCCGAGGCGGCATCCCTGCTGGGCATGCAGCTGCCCGACGATTTCACCATGGTCCCCCTGGGGCTCCCCGCCGCCATCAAGCCCGGATGCGTCACCGCCGATGCCGGGCGCTACAGCCACGCCTCCTTTGTCAAGGCGATCGCGCTGACCGAAGCGGGCGAAACGGATGCCATCGTCACCCTCCCGATCCACAAAGAGGCGTGGATGCAGGCGGGCATCACCTACAAAGGTCACACCGACCTGCTGCGTGATCATTTCGAGCAGGAAGCGATCATGATGCTGGGGTGCAGCCAGCTCTATGTCGCGCTCTTTACCGAACACGTTCCGCTCAAAGAGGTACCGGCGAAGGTCGAGCGCAACGCCCTCGCCCGTTTTCTCGTCGACCTCTACCGGGCCACCGGCTTCGATGATATAGCCGTACTGGGGCTCAATCCCCATGCCGGGGATAACGGCGTACTCGGTGATGAAGAGCGGGAGATCGAAGCGGCCATTGACCTGGCCAACGACACGATCGCCTCAAAAGGGTTCAAGTGCGACGGACGCCCCTTTTTCGGGCCGGTCGTTCCCGATGCCGCCTTTACGCCGACCTTCCGTTCCGTGCACCGTCATATCGTGGCCATGTATCACGACCAGGGGCTCGCTCCGCTCAAGGCCCTCTATTTCGACGAAAGTGTCAACATCTCGCTGAACCTTCCCATTATCCGTACTTCCGTCGACCACGGCACCGCGTTCGACATCGCCTACCGCGGCAAAGCACGCCTCAACAGTTACCGCAATGCCGTGGATACCGCACTGAGACTCCTCTAGAAAACTTTCATTTATTTTATAATTATTTGTGATATTAAATTGACAATTTCACACTAGAATCAATCTATACCAAACTATTTTAGGGTTGACTGATGGGAACGGAAAAAGTCAAACAGCATATCTACATTATCAAGCAGCGCAAGCGGATCAATCTGGCCAGCGGCCCCTTCGAGTACGAGGAGCTTCTGGGAAAATGCACCAGCACGGAAGAGGCGAAAAAAATTCTTGACGCCCATCCCGACGCCTATATCTCGGAAGACTCCACCTACAGCGACTCCGACCTGTTCCGCTACGAGTAGCACACTGTTTACACACGATTAAATAGCGCGTTCTATACTGGGTTATTCCACTTTTCAAAGGATGATCGATGCCCAGAAGATACCTACTACTCAGTTCCATTCTTTCCGCCGTGCTGACCCTCCAGGCCGCGGCCGTCACCTTTGACGAAATGCCTCCGGTGACCAAGAGGGTGATGCCCAACGGTCCCAACGAGGTGCTCTCATTCAGTCCTGCCGTCGAGCGGGCGAAGGCATCCATCGTCTACATCTCATCGAAACAGACGCGCTCCCAGAAGTACATGGAACAGATGCACCCGTTCTTTGAACAGTTCTTCGGACGGCGCTACAATCCCAATCCCCACCGCCAGAGCCTCGGTTCCGGTGTTATCGTTACCAAGGACGGCTACATCGTCACCAATAATCATGTCGTCGAAGATGCCGACACCATCATGGTCAAACTGCCGGATTCCCAAAAGGAGTATCGCGCCAAGCTTGTCGGCAGTGACCCCAAATCGGATATCGCCGTTATCCGAATCGACGCGGAGGGGCTGACGCCGATCCGGATGGGCAGCTCCGCCGAGCTCCAGATCGGGGATATCGTCTTTGCGATCGGCAACCCCTTCGGTGTCGGTCTCAGCGTCTCGCAGGGGATCGTTTCGGCCCAGCATAAAAGCGGCATCGGGATCAACGAGTACGAGAACTTCATCCAGACCGATGCCTCCATCAACCCCGGGAACTCCGGCGGTGCCCTCGTCGACAGCCGCGGGGCGCTGATCGGTATCAACTCCGCCATCATCACCCGCAGCGGCGGCAACAACGGGATCGGCTTTGCCATCGAGGTCGATATGGTCAAAAGCATTGCCAAGAAACTGATCGAGGACGGCAGCGTCACGCGGGGCTACCTCGGCGTCAGCATCGGCAATATGACCAAAGAGCTGCAGTCGCTGTACAAGCATGAACAGGGTGCCCTGCTCAACGATATCGTTGTCGATTCGCCGGCGGCAAAGGCGGGACTGAAACGGGGCGACCTCATAATCGCCGTCGACGGCGACCCTATCCGCAACGCCGCCGACCTGAAGAACAGGGTCGGGATGTACCGTCCCGGAAGCCGTGTCAAAATCACCTATGAACGCGACGGCGACACCGACAGCGTCTATGTCAATCTGACCGACCTGGGCGAACACGACACGAACGACGCCGACGCCGTCTTTGAAGGAGTGAGCCTGCAGAACATTGACGCGCAGCAGCGTTACCGCCTGCGGATACCCGATGACGTCGAGGGGGTCCTTGTCACCGAAGTCGACGCCGAGAGCGATGCGGCGATGCAGGGTATCCGGCCCGGAGACATCATTGTCCAGCTGGAAAACACCCCCGTCACCGACATCGCCTCCCTGGTCAAAGCGCACAAAAACGCCAAAGGGAAAATCAAGCGTGTCTACGTCTACCGCAAAGGGCAAGTCTACGTCGTCGCCCTTCCCTAAGCCGTGCCCCGGTGATCCCGGGCATTGGGATCCGGCACCCTGATGCGTTACAATAGAGGTTGACACACTGTACCGGAGATGCCACTATGCTCCTCTCGTTCACGTTACGCATGATTATCGCCTATCTCATTGTCATCGGCATTATGTTTGCCACGGTGTACCAACAGCACCATTCGCGGATGGAAGATTATGTCAGTCAGCGCTTCGCGGACGTTATGACGCAGGTACGCGCACACCTGGCGATGGATGAATCCGAACCGGTCAGTGAAGAGATGCGTGAAGTGCTGCATAGTATGCAGATCCCCTATCTCGAAGCCTATGACGGGAAAGGGCGTCTGCTGCACACCTTCGCCTCCGGCAAATGGGCTTCGCTTAAGGACAAGACACCGTTGCCGGTTCTGCCGGCCGGTGAAGAGGAGGATTTCACGTTGATCGAACATGACCGCTCCCCCTACCTTGTTTTCGCCACCGGACCGGCCCAGATCAAGAATCCTTTCGGGCGGCAAGTCGTCAGGGCTTTCCGCGGCGTGCTGCCCGTCGACGAGGGCATCATCCGGCGCATGCGTGAGCATTATGCCAATGCGCTCTGGCTTGTGCTCGCGACCGGCGCGGTATTTGCCCTCGCCCTTTTTCCGATGATCCTCTTCTACTATCGGCAGCTTCGCCTCAAAAACAGTGAGCTGATCCGCAGCTATTTCGGGACCGTTTCCGCCCTCGGCAGCGCCGTCGCCCAGCGTGACAGCGGCACGTCGAGCCACAGTTACCGTGTCACACTCTATACGCTGAGACTTGCCGAGGCGCTGCAGTGCTGCGGTCAAAAGCACATTGCCAATATCATCCTCGGCGCCTATCTCCACGATATCGGCAAAATCGGCATTCCGGACGCAATTTTGTTAAAAGCGGGCAAATTGACCGCCGATGAGTTCGAGCTGATGAAAAGCCATGTCGAGAAAGGGCTGGAAATCGTCAGCCATGTCACCTGGCTTTCCAACGCCGGGAGCGTGATCGCCGGCCACCATGAGAAGTATGACGGCAGCGGTTATCCCCACGGCCTGCGCGGAGAGGCGATCCCCCTGGAAGCGCGCATCTTCAGCGTCGCCGACGTCTTTGACGCCCTGAGCTCACGCCGCCCCTACAAAGCGCCCATGACGCTCGAGGCCTCCCTCGACTACATCAAAAGCCATTCCGGTACCCACTTCGATCCCGCCATCGTCGCAGTGTTCATTCGCATCGTGCCCGGGATCTACCGCGAGACGCTGCAGCGGAGCGAAAGGGAGCTCGAAGCGATGCTGCAAAAAGAGGTCGAACCCTACATCAACAGGCTATGATGCCCTTCAGGGTAAGAAATCGGTCAGGAGAGACGATCGCGGTAGGTTTCGTATCCGAACCGCTTGACGATCTCCATCTGCCCGTTTTGCCGCAATATGGCCAGTGAAGGAAGCTGCACGCCGTTGAAGGTCGTGTTTTTGACGAAGGTGTAGTGGATCTGGTCTTCGAAGACAATCTGGTCCCCTACTTGCAGCGGCGCATCGAAGGCGTAGTCTCCCATGATATCGCCCGCCAGACAGGTATTGCCGCCGAGACGGTAGGTATGAGGTTTTTCCCCGGTCTCGGCAGCATCGCGCACCTCGGCGCGGTACGGCATGGCCAGTGTGTCGGGCATATGCGCCTCGGCGGAGATGTCGAGGATGGCGATGTCCATCCCGTTATGCACGATGTCGAGCACCGTCGCGACCAGCGGACCGGTCTGCCAGCCGACCGCTTCGCCCGGTTCCAGGTAGACCGTGATCCCCTTATGGCGCTCGCGGAAAGCGCGTATCACCTCGATCAGGCGCTCGACATCGTAATCGGCGCGGGTAATGTGGTGCCCCCCGCCGAAATTGATGTACTCGAGCCCGTCGATGTAGGCACCAAACTTCGCTTCGAAGGCTTCGAGGACCCCTTCAAGGGCATCGACGTTCTGTTCGCAAAGCGCATGAAAATTCAGCCCGTTGAGTTTTGGAAGCTGTGCCGCGTCAAAATTGGCCGCCGTCGTTCCCAGACGGCTGTAAAGCCCGCAGGGGTTGTAGAGGTCGACCGGCGACGAGGAGTACTCCGGGTTGACGCGCAGGGAGACGGAGAGGCCCGGATTGACGCTTTTGACACGATCATAAAAACGCGCCAGCTGGTCCGGGGAGTTGAAGACGATATGGTCGGAGATCGCTGCGATCTCATCGATATCCCGCTCTTTATAGGCGGGGGAGTAGGTATGCACCTCTTTATTCATCTTCTCCCGCGCCAGCTTCGCCTCATGCAGGCCACTGGCGGTGCACCCCTGCAGATAACGTCCGACAAGGTCGAACGTCGACCACATCGCAAAGCCTTTGAGCGCCAGGATGATCTTCGCGCCGCTCTCGCGCTGGACGCGATCGAGCAGCGCGAGGTTCGATGCCAGACGCGCCTCTTCACAAATATAAACCGGTGTTTCAACGTCATAATACTTTTTCATCGTGTTACTTTTTGATATAATCCCGTCCATGCAAAAATTCATACTGGGTGTCGCGGCCATCGCGCTTGCCTTCACCCTCTATTCACTCTACGATATTATAACCTCTTCCCCCGCCGAAAATGAACCTGTCAAGGCCCCGAACGGGACCGAAGCGGTCACGGCCAACCTCGAACTGCACCCGGAGCAGAGGCTGAGTACACGCGAGAAAAAAGCCCGTTTCATCCGCCAGATCCTCCCCGCGGTGCAGGCGGTCAAAGCCGAACTCGATGCCGAATACGCCCGGGCAAAAATGTTGATAAACAAACCCGGGCGCACGACCGCTGAAGAGGCGTGGCTCCAGGAGCAGATGCAGCGCTACAACGTTGCCGGGTATCCCTGTCTGCTGCGCAGTATGCACACGCACCCGATCAGCCTCGTTATCGCCCAGGCGGCACTGGAGACCGGGTGGGGAAGTTCGCGTTTCTTCAAGGTGGCCAATAACGTTTTCGGGATCTGGTCGTATAACAAGCATGAGCCAAGGATCGCCGCCTCGGAGCAGCGCGGCGCCAAGACGATCTATGTGAAGAAGTTCGCCACCCTCAACGACGCGATCCGCGGCTATTTCAGGATGATCGCCAAGGGATACGCCTACAGCGGCTTCCGGCGCGCACGCTACCAGACCGACAACCCCTTCGAGCTGCTGCGCCACCTGCGCCGCTACTCGGAGCTGCGCGACGAATATGTCGCCCGCCTCTACTACGTCATGAAGGCCAATAAGCTCTACACCTACGATTCGCCCTCCTACGCGCCGATCGCGCTGGTCGATATCGTTCCGGAGTATGTCGCGCAGAAGATGGAGGAAGCCGCGAAGAAAAAAGCGTCTGAACAGCAGATGTGCGCGCTCAATGAAGTCAAAGTGGAGGGGGAAGAGAAAGAACCGGTCCCCTGCGAGGAGGAGCCGGAGACGAACCTTACGCGTCCAGCTCCTGGACTTTCCACGGTAAGCCCTGCGCGTTCATTTCGTCCATAAACGGGTCCGGGTCGAACTGCTCCATATTCCAGACCCCCTTCTCATACCACTTTTTCTCCAGCATCAGTTTCGCGCCGATCATCGCCGGGACACCCGTCGTGTAGGAGACGCCCTGTGATTTAACCTCGGCGTAGCACGCCTCATGGTCTTTCACCTGGTAGATGTAGACCTTGCGTTTTTTGCCGTCTTTGAGCCCTTCGGCGACGATGCCGATGTTCGTCTTGCCCTTGGTACGCGGCCCCAGGCTCGCCGGATCGGGCAGCAGGGTACGGAGAAACTCGATCGGGACGATCTTCTGTCCCTGATGCTCCACCGGTTCGATACCCAGCATCCCGACGTTTTCCAGGCACTTCATGTGGGTGAGGTAGCTCTCGCCGAAGGTCATGAAGAAGCGGATACGCTTGAGCCCCTTGATATGCTTCACGAGCGACTCCATCTCCTCATGGTAAAGGAGGTAGCTCTCCTTGGGACCGACTTCGGGGTAGTCCCAGCTCATATGGATCTGCATCGGGTCCGTCTCGATCCACTCGCCTTCTTCCCAGTAGCGTCCCTTTGCACTCACCTCGCGCAGGTTGATCTCCGGGTTGAAGTTCGTTGCGAAAGGATAGCCGTGGTCACCGGCATTGCAGTCGAGGATATCAATGGTATGGATCTCGTCGAAGTAGTGTTTCTGGGCATAGGCGCAGAAGACGTTGGTCGCGCCCGGGTCGAAGCCGCTGCCCAGCAGCCCCATGATCCCCGCCTGTTTGAATGCCGCGTCGCGGGCCCACTGCTCCTTGTACTCGAACTTCGCTTCGTCCGGATGCTCGTAGTTGGCCGTATCCAGGTAATCGACACCCGTCTCGATACAGGCGTCCATAATGGAAAGGTCCTGATAGGGAAGCGCCACGTTGATAACGATGTCGGCCTTGACCTTTTTGATGAGGGCAGCGGTCTCTTCGACGCTGTCCGCATTGACCTGTTCAATCGCGACGGCACCGACCGGGAGTTCGTCCGCAATCGCCTTGCAGCTCTCGAGTCTGCGGCTCGCCAGGACAATCTTTGTAAACGTTTCGCTGTTCATAACGCACTTGTGCGTCACCACGCGGCCCACGCCGCCCGCACCGATAATCAATACAGTAGCCATTCTTCTACCTCGTCAATAAATTCACCTAAAATAGTAACCTATTTCCGTTTAAGCAGCCCCCGAAAACAGGACGATTGTCGCCGGAGCGTAATCTTGCTATACTGTCTTAAATCGTGGAAAAAGGAGCGGTATGCCGTCATTCATCCTCTGGGTGGAGGCGTTCTCCGGGCTCGGTCTTTTCCTCTTCGGGATGCTCTTCCTGGAGAGCGAGATCCGCCAGTCCGCCGGCCATGCCTTCAGAAGCATCGTCCAGCGTGCGACCGGTACGCCTCTGCGCAGCCTGATGACGGGGCTGGGCGCGACGGCCGTCTTTCAAAGCTCTTCCGTCGTCACCCTGATGGCGCTGTCGCTCGTCGGGGCGCAGCTGATGAGCCTGGGCGGGGCGATCGCCGTCGTTTTCGGCGCGAACCTCGGCACCACCGTCACGGCATGGATCGTTGCCCTGGTCGGTTTCAAACTCGACATCCGTCTGCTCTCGTACCTGCTGATCGGCATCGGGGGTCTTGGCAGCGTGCTCGTCTCCTCGGACAGCCGCTGGAAAAAACATTTCGGCGTCATGGTCGGTTTCGGACTGCTTTTTCTGGGCCTTGAAGGGATGAAGGGGAGCTTCGGCGGCTTTGCGGAGACCTTTGACCTCACGGCCTTCCAGACCTGGCACCCCTACTGGTTCGTGCTGATCGGCTTTGCGCTTACCGCGCTGATCCAATCCAGTTCCGCCGCCATCGCCATCGCCCAGAGTGCCCTTTATACCGGCATTATCGGTTTCCCCGCCGCAGCGGCTTTCGTGGTAGGCGCCAACCTCGGGACAACGGTCACCGCCATTCTCGGCGCCCTCGGCGGCACCTCCGACAAGAAAAGAACGGCACTGGCCCACGTGCTTTTCAATATTTCGACGGCAGCAGCGGCACTGCTGCTTATGGGCGCACTGATATGGGGGATAGACCGCTTCGCCGCCGGCGCGGACGGCGTCGTCAAGATCGCCCTCTTCCACACCCTGTTCAATCTGCTGGGCGTCCTGCTCTGGTACCCTTTTATCCCTCTGCTTGAACGTCTCTTGATGCGGACGTTCAAAAAAGAACCGCTGCAGGTAACCAAGTGGATCCACAAAGTGGCGGTCACGGTCCCGGACATGGCGATAGACGCCCTGAAAAACGAAGTGACGACCCTGTCACAGCGGGTCGAAGAGTTCGCCCTGCTCGCCATCGACATCCCGCCGCCGAAAGCGTTTGAGGCGGGGCTCTCCGTCGACAAGCTCCTCGAAGCCCCGCCCAAGCACTTCGACATCGCTTTTGACCGGCTCTACTCGAATATCCGCCGGCATGAGGGGGAGATCTACCGCTACATCATCCTGCTCGCCCCGAACTGCCCCCAGCAGGAGCAGCAGGTGCAGCTCCTTGCACTGCAGCGTACCATCGCCTACCTGGCCACCGCGGCCAAGGCGATCAAAGATATGCTTTACGACATCGAACGTCTCTACGATGCCGCGTCGCCCGAGGAGCAGTCCTTTTACAAAGACCTCCGTTACCAGATCCTCAAAAGCGTCCTGGCCTATCATGCCGTCGCCCAGGGTGCCGAAGCGGAACGCGAAGTACTGGAGGAGACCTACAGGCGGGTGGCCAACTCCTACAAAAACAGCATGGAGGTCATCGAAGCCATTGCCAAAAACCCTGCCATCCCTTCGGAGATGACGACAATCACCGTCAATGCCCTGCACCTGGTCAAGAGCTTTACCAAGTCCCTGAGAAACGCCCTGCCCAAGGGGCCTCTTCTTAATCAATCATGACCTATAATGGTAGAATTAAACTTTGATACAAGAGTAAACCACATGAAGCAGGATAAACAGGTTATCGGCTGGCGTGAACAGGTTGGACTCCCGGCACTGGGCGTCAACGCCGTCAACTGTAAAATCGACACCGGGGCCAAAACGTCTGCCCTCCATGCCTTTTACGTTGAGGCGTTTGAGACGGACGGCAAACGGATGGTGCGGTTCGGACTGCACCCGAATCAAAATGATACGGAGACGGTCGTCGAATGCGTTGCCGAACTCTTTGATGTACGCACCGTCAGCGATTCCGGCGGTCACCGGGAAGAGCGCTACGTCATCCTGACGCCGATCTGCATCGGAAATGTAACCTTTGACGCCGAAATTACCCTCACCAACCGCGACACGATGGTGTTCCGGATGCTGCTTGGCCGCCGTGCCATGGAAAAACGTTTCATTGTCGATCCCGATGCCTCTTATCTTACCGGGGAGCCCGCCGAATGAAAATTGCCATCCTTTCACGCAACAAGAATCTCTATTCGACCCGCCGCCTCGTCGAAGCGGCCCAGGCACGCGGACACGAGGTCGAGGTCATCGACACCCTGCGCTGTTACATGAACATCACCTCCGAGCGGCCGTCGATGCACTACAAGGGCGAAGACCTCGTCGGGTTCGATGCCGTTATTCCCCGCATCGGGGCGTCGATCACCTTTTACGGGACGGCGGTACTGCGGCAGTTCGAGGTGATGGGACTGCACCCGCTGAACGACTCCATCGCCATCAAGCGCGCCCGTGACAAGCTGCGCTCCCTGCAGCTGCTGGCGCGCAAAGGGGTCGGGATGCCGGCAACCGGCTTCGCCCGCAATCCCGACGACATTGATGACGTACTCGACATGGTCGGTGGCGCGCCGGTCGTTATCAAACTCCTCGAAGGGACCCAGGGGATCGGCGTGGTCCTCGCCGAGACGAAAAAGGCCGCCGAGAGCGTTATCCAGGCCTTCATGGGGCTCAATGCCAACATCATGGTCCAGGAGTTCATCAAGGAGGCGGGCGGTGCGGATATCCGCTGCCTTGTCATCGGCGACAGGGTCGTCGCCGCGATGAAGCGCCAGGGGCCCGAGGGGGAGTTCCGCTCCAACCTGCACCGCGGCGGCAGCGCCAAAGTGATCAAGATCACTCCCGACGAACGCGCGGCCGCCGTTGCCGCGGCCAAAGCAATGGGGCTGCAGGTTTGCGGCGTCGATATGCTCCGTTCCAAACGCGGCCCGCTGATTATGGAGGTCAACTCCTCCCCCGGGCTCAAGGGGATCGAAAGCGCCTCCGGCAAAGACATCGCCGGTCTCATTATCCAGCACCTTGAAAAGGCCAGCAGCAAGCCCCGCGCCAAAAAGCCGAGACTTTCACCAATGTAAAGGGGATGACGCCATGTTCGAGATAGCAGGAATTTCCGTCGCCAGGGGGGAGCGCAAAGTCATTCCCATCCCTCTGCCCGCCCTCTACTCCGAAAAACGGATCGATATGCCGGTCGAGGTCGTTCGGGGAAAGCGCAAAGGTCCGACCCTGTTTGTCAGTGCAACCGTCCATGGGGATGAACTCAACGGTATCGAGATCATCCGCCGTCTGCTGCAGCTCCCCCAGCTCGCCAAACTCCGCGGCACCATCGTGGCCGTTCCCGTCGTCAACCCCTACGGCCTGATCCAGCATTCGCGCTACCTCCCCGACCGCCGCGATCTCAACCGATCCTTCCCCGGCATGCAGAAAGGAAGCCTCGCCTCCAGGGTCGCCAAGATCTTCATGGACGAGATCGTCGACAAAGCCGACGCGGGAATCGACCTGCATACCGGCGCCGTCCACCGCTCGAACTTCCCGCAGGTACGGGCCAACCTCGACGACGAAAGGACCCTGGCAATGGCCGAGGCATTCCGTGCGCCTGTGCTGATGCACTCCGCGCTTCGCGATGGTTCGCTGCGCGAAGCGGCCGTGGAAAAAGGGGTGCCCATACTGCTCTACGAAGGGGGAGAAGCGCTCCGCTACGACGAGCTCTCCATCCGCACCGGGCTGAAGGGGATCGTCCACGTCATGCGCCATCTGGGAATGCTGCCGAAAACCACCTATACCCCCAAAAAGCTGCCGACCGTCACCGTCAGCAGCAGCAAATGGCTTCGATCGCCCCAAAGCGGGCTGATGCGCAGTTTCAAAGCCCCGGGAAGTTTCGTCAAAGAGGGTGAACTGTTGGCGCAGATCGACGTGCCGCTGCAGCAGGAGGTGATCGAGGTCTATGCCGAATTCGACGGGGTCATCATCGGACGCCTGGAAACCCCCCTGGTCTACGAAGGGGATGCGATCTTTCATATCGCCACCAAGGAGAAGGCCCATACCATCTCCCACTTGGAGGCCCTGGAGGCCCTGGACGAAAGTGCCGTCGGCGAAGCGATGCCCTCTCTGCTGCAGGACCCGCCTCTGATCTGATCGCCGCCTAAAGGTAGAGATCAGTGAGCAGCTGCAGCATCTTCTTGACGGATTCCGTCCGGACCGTCTCCGAGACGGTATGATACCCGGTCGTCGGCAGTTGCAGCGTCGTCCCCTGGAGCGTTCCCTCCGCGGCCAGCCGCCCCATCTCCGTACTCCCCAGTGATGCCGCCGTTCCTCCGGAGGCCATCAGCTTGGCGTTTTGCGCCTCGATATAGCGGTCTTTGAAACTGTAGCGGATGCCGAGAGTTTCACAGCGCGCGGCGATCTCCTCCGTAAATGCCTCGTTGAAAGAAGCGTTCGCATCCCGGTAGCGCAGCACCAGGTCCTGCGCATCGGCCGTTTCTCGGTCGGGGAAAGGACTGGTGTCGAGCACCAGGAGCCGGTCCGTCTTCCCGTCGAAGCGGCGGTACCACTCCAGCACGAAACGCCAGCTTTTGCCTGCCTCCTCCTGTGCGGTGAAAAAAGCCGTCCCCTCGTATCCGCAGCGGTAAAGATGCAGGATCAGCGCCGCGCTGATGACGTTGTCAAGCTGGGCCGAGAGCATCCCCCCATTGATCCGGAGCGAATCGACATAGGCGACCGGTGTTCCCGGCAGCAGATACTCCAGCCCTTTCACCTCGAAGATCAGGTTGTTGCGCCGCGGGCAGATGTAGGCCTTCTCGATATTGCCCAGCCCGATGTATGTACCCGACCAGGGCTGATAGGCCTGGACCGCCTGCCCCGCGAAACGTTCCGAAATCGTATTCATCGTCTGTTCCGCCACCGAGTTGCCGATCAGGTCCGCGCGGTTCTGGGTCAGGAACGCCGCGTACTGGAACTCGTTCGGCCCCGTACAGATCAGGCCGTGGCGGTCGATATGCGCCGACAAGGCCCCCGTTTCGGGGCGCCGCCCCTGCGCGAAAAGCACCCCCTCATAGAGGGTGGTTTCGATCCCGAGCTCGTCGAGTTCGCGCTTGAGCGTCAGGAAGAAGGGGTGTTCTGCACCGACGACGGAGGGGCGGCGGACAAGGTACTTCAGAGTATCGAGGAATTCGCTGAACGCCGTGCCGCTCATGATGTATATCCTTTGCCGTGCTGGTCCATCAGGTTCAACTCCTGCCGCCCTGAGAAGCAGACCTTCGGGTCCGGTGTGAGCATGAGGCTGTCGTCACGCCCTTCGTAATCGACCTGCCGCAGCAGGAGCTTCATCGTCTCGAGCCGCGCCCTGTGCTTGTCGCTGGAGCGGATAACGTGCCAGGGGGCCGCCGCGTGATCGGTCACGGTCAGCATCTGGTACTTCATCTGCGTAAACTGCTCCCACATGCTCTGCGCCTGCATGTCGATCTCGCTGAGTTTCCAGCGGCGCAGCGGATCGCTCCGGCGCTGTTCGAAACGCAGGGCCTGCTTCTGCTTGCTGACGCTGAAATAGAGTTTGACGAGGAGCGTCCCTTCCTCCGTCAGCGCCTGCTCGAACGGCACGACGTGCTTGAGGAAAAGTGCATGCTCGCGCGGGGTGCAGAACCCGAAGACCGGCTCGACCATCGCCCGGTTGTACCAGCTGCGGTCGAAAAGCACCAGTTCGCCGAAATGGGGGAAGTGTTTGATGTAGCGCTGGAAATACCACTGGGAGCGCTCCTCCTCCGTCGGTTTGCCCAGGGCGACGATGCGGTAGTGTTTCGGGTTCATGAAACGGCTGACGCTGCCGATCGTCGTTCCTTTGCCCGCGGCGTCACGCCCTTCGAAGAGCACCATCATCTTCAATCGGTTGCGTTCGATATGCTGCTGAAGCTTGATCAGTTCCGCCTGGTAAGGCGCGAGCGCCAGGTTCTCCGCGTGGATACGAAGCGCTTCATCCTGCTGCTCCGGTGTCAGGCCATACGTTTGCATTGTCTCCCTCTGACTTTATTCGAGATAGTTCATACTGTAAAGCACGCGCTCATGGGCATCCCGCGTCTGTTTTTGGCGGTCCACCGTCTCCAGTCGGCCCCGAAGCCCCATGCCGTTGGCGATCTGGATCGCCAGTCCCGGCCGGGCATTGAGCTCCAGCAGCAGCGCACCGTCGTTCTTGTCAAAAACGATGTCGGCCCCCAGGTAGCCCAGGCCCGTCATCTCATAACACGATGACGCCATCGACAGCACCGCCTCCCACTGGGGGACCCGAAGGTGGGCGAAATCGTGATGGGTATCGGGATGGTGCGTGACGGGGCGGTCGTGGATAACCGCCGAAAGCGCCGAACCGTCTTTCAGGTTCAATCCGACGCCGACGGCCCCCTGGTGCAGGTTCGCTTTCCCGTCGCTCTCCTTGGTCGGACAGCGCATCATCGCCATCACCGGGTAGCCCCGGTAGACGATGATGCGGATGTCCGGCACCCCTTCGAAACTGTAATTGGCGAACATCGGGTCGAAGGCGACGACCTTTTCGATGATCGCCGTATCGTACCGGCCGCCCAGCGAGTAGAGGCCGCTGAGGACATTCGAGAAGTGTTTGCGCAGGTCCGACAGGGAGAGCGCATCGCCGCTGGCTTTGATAAAGGTATCGCCTTCGCGGTGGGTGATGACGACGATCCCCTTCCCGCCGCTGCCGTAATCGGGTTTGACGACAAAACTGTCGTAGGGGGCGAGGATGGTGTGCAGGTCGCGCAGCTGGGACTGGCGTTCGATGGTCGCATAAAGTTCCGTCACCGGTACCCCCGAAGCGGTGGCCAGCTCTTTGGTCATCAGCTTGTTATCGACCATCGGGTAGAGTTTGCGGGGATTGTAGCGGCCGATCAGTTCGATATTGCGGTAATTCATCCCGATGATGCCTTTGCGCCGCAGCGCGCCGAAGGTCACCAGTTTCATCGCCCGGCCATCGGTGCGAAACGCACCAGTTCTGAAAGACGGTAGCCGGTGTAGCGGCCGATCAGGATGACCATGGCCAGGACGAGCAGCTGCAGTTCGGGGAAGGTAAAGGTCAGGTGGCGCACAAAGTCGTTATCCATCGCAAAAGAGGCGGCGATCGCTACGATCAGTGAACCGCCGACCTGGGTCAGCGCCTCCCGCGCCCCGCTCTCCTCCCAGAGGATCGACATCCTCTCGATCGTCCAGGAGAGGATGATCATCGGGAAGAAGGTGATCTTGAGCACTTCGTCGATCCCGAGTTTGAAACTGATGATGCTCATGATCGACATAATGCTGATCACGACGATGATAACGGCGGATATCCTCGCCACCAGCAGCAGCTGGAGCCGGGAGAGGTAGCTGCGTACGATCAGGCCGCTCGCGACAATGACGAAGAACATCGCCAGACCGCTGATCAGCGTCGTCTGAATAAAGGCGAGGGCAAACAGGACGGGCATGAAGGTCCCCATGGTGCGGATCCCGATCAGGATACGGAAGATGACGACCACCAGTGCGCCGATCGGGATCAGCAATAGCTGCTTGAAAGCGTTTTGCTGGGAGCTCGGCAGGGTGTAGAGCGAGAAGTTCAGGAAATCGTTACCCTGACGCAGCATTTCACGCTTGCTGAGCATCGAGGCCGCGACTTTCGCCTCGCTGACCGAGAAGCGCAGCCGCGCTTTGGCAATCCCCTTTGTCGTCATCATTGCCCGGTTGCCGAGTGACCAGACAAAGAAGTTCTCCGGCAGCGTGATCTGCCCCGACTTGAAGCTGAAATAGCCCGTCTCGTCCGTCCCTTTCACCTCCAGCAGGGTCACGGCCCGCCGTTTTTTCTGCCCATCCTCGAGCATAATACCGCGCACCTTGCGGAAGGGAACCTTTTCCCGTGCCAGCAGTGCCATGACCAGGGAGGATGTCGTCTCGTTCTTCTTCGCCAGGAGCTCTTTGACCGCATCGGTCGGCATTTCGGTGTTGAACATATCGATCAGCTGTGCCGCCAGGGAGATCCCATCGGCCGAATGCTCCCGCGCGAAGTTGAGGATCCCCGCCGCCGCGGCCTGTTCCGATGCATCCCAGAACTGTGTGTCGTCATATGCGGGGGACGTATCCCACATATCCTTGCGTTCCTGAGGCTCGTAGAGCGGTTCGGGCGTAACCCTAACTTTATAAAAGAGCTTGCTCTTGTCGTCAAACTGCCGTTTCGTCCAGTGCAGCAGTTCCCCGTCCTGCATGGTGGCAGTCGTCATGCCGAACTCGCCGGCTTCCCCCTCCCGCTCAAGGATCTTCATACCCGGCTGCTGCGACGGGAGACGCAGCGAGACCGACGCAGCACTGCCGGTACCTTCCAGGTCCACTTCCGCCGTGACCGTAAAGACGGAACGCTTGTCATGGGGCGTGACAGGAACACCCAGGTACACCACCTTGTACCAGGAGACGAAGAGCCCCGCCATCGCCAGCAGCATGACGATCATCAGTACCTGAAAACGTGACGATATCACGGGGTTTCCACCAGCTCTTTGATATATTTTCGGCTGACATCGACAATGAAGTGATCATGCAGGAAATTGACGCCGATAAGGATCTTGTATTTGAAGTTGCTCCGGTCGGTCAGGGTCACCTCGACCGCCTGGGTCACATCGCTGAGGGTGAGTTTAAGCATCACGACCGCCCGGCGCTGCGACGGGGCGCCGTGCTGTTTGATCCGCACGAAACGCACGACCTTGGCACGGATCGGTTTTCCGTTGACGTTGAACAGGGCCCAGTCCTGGCCGTCTTCATTGATGACCTGGAGGTCCTCCGCGCCGATGGAAGTCGTATTGGCACCGGTGTCAATCCTGCCGTCGAGGACAAAGCCCCCCGGTTCGACAAACACCTTCTCCACCTTCCCGATCACCTGTTTCGTGCCGATCTCGCCCGCGTCCGCCTCTTCATCGCTCCAGCTCACTTCGGCCGGTTCGACGACAGGGGGCTGCTGCGCGGCCGTCTCCGCAGCCGCCAGCGCACTGAACGCCACTAAACATAAGATCGCCAGGAAGGTCCGTTTCTTCAAAATACGCCGCTCACTTTCGTAGCCAAAAAGGCATTTTTGGTTTAGATTGTAACAGAGAAAGGTGACTATGACAACTGTGACAGCAGCGTATTGAGGTCGCCGAGCACGTTGATCGATGCGATCTTGCCGTTACGGAAATGGAAAAAAGAGGCGCCGGAGAAGCTCACCCTGTTGCCCGAAGCCGGATGCCCGAAAAGCTCGCCTTCATGCTTGCCCGTATAGGAGACGTACGCGGCGGCCCTCTCGTTCTCGACAACGGTAATCTCAACGGCGTGGTAAAGGGCCGGAAATGCCCGTGTCACCAGCTCGGCGTAGTCTTTGAAGCCCGCCAGGCCGTTCGCTTCGATTCCCAGCGATCCCCTGAAACGGACATCGGGATCGAGCAGCACGTCAGCCTGGGAGAAATCCTTATCATTCCACATCGCATAATAGCGTTCGAGCAACTGCCGCGGTTCCATCATGCACTCACTCATCATCGAAACGGTGTTTATGGGGGAAACGTTCAACCGGCGCAAAATCGTCCTCGTCGTCCTCCCAGGTTTCATCGTTCTCAAAATCATACGTAAAGATACGTTCGTATCCCCGTTTTTCCAGCTCTTCGTCAAGGGTTTCGGGGGCGTACCCTTTCGTTTTACAAACCGCAAGGATCGAAGCGGCATCCGCTTCCTCCACACCGTTCAACTTCATTTCCATTTCGATATCAGAAATCGTCATTTCGACCTCAAATAGTAAAGCGCCAACGGGCGCTGAACACGGGCTGCCACCCGACCATGACCGCGTGCAGCGGCCAAAACAAAAATAAGTGCAAACCAGAAATTATACTCCTTTTTTTGCGAAAACAGCGCTATAATTTAGACACTCATTGCATTGCCCTATGCCAAATAGAGAGCCGTACAGCCGGGAGGAGAAAGCGCATGATGAAACAGATAGTTTGGGGAGCGTGCCTCCTGTTTGCGGCACTTTCAGCGCAAGCTGAGGAGAGAGACCCGATGGAGGTATGCGACGAAAGGAACGATGCCTGCGTCGCGAAGTGTGACGGAATGGAAAACGCCTCCTCGTCGTGTTACGACGCCTGCGATACCGCCTACCGGCGCTGCCTCGACATCGCCAACGGGTACACCCCGGAACTCCCCAGCACGTATGCGGCGGATGCCAATGCGAGTGCGAAAAAGGCTCAGAAGTAAAAAGCGATCAGCAGGGTGCTGATCCAGATGGCGCCGGTCATCACGAGCGAAACGAACACCAGCGCCGCACCCGCATCCTTGGCACGTTTGGCCAGTTCATGGTATTCGAGCGTGACCAGGTCCACGACGCGCTCCACCGCGCTGTTGGCCAGTTCCGCCAGCAGCGGGATAAAGAGGGAAATGCTCAAAATAGCGCTGTAAAGCGGGCTGATCGGCAACAGCCAGGCAAAGGTGCCCATGCCGAAAAAGAGCAGAAGCTGCAGTTTGAAAGAGCTCTCGTTGCGGATAACCTCGATGAGGCCGCTCAGGGCATAGCGCGTATTTTTGAAGAGGGTGTATTCCGGTTTATTGAGCAATCGAATCCTTTAACTGCATGACCGCGTCGCGGACCGAATCCGCGCTGCTGGCAAGGGGCATCGGGGCACCGAAGACGACCGTCACCGTGCGCCGCAGCGAACGCCGCGGGCCGGGATGGCTCTTTCGGGTATAGGACCATCGGCTGCCGCACATCCCATCGATGTAAAACGGCACGATCTCCCCCCCGTGACTCTGAGACGCTATTATCTCAAAACCCCTATAAAACTTTTCTATCTCGCAGCGCCGGCTGATGCCGCCTTCGGGAAAAATGGCCACGGCTTCTCCCGCGTTTAACGATGATATCGCCTCTTTGAACGCCTGCTTCGACGCCTTGGGCGAGACGGGGATCGTCCGCCCCAGCCGGAACATCCACCCCAGCGCTTTCCATTCGTAGATGGCACGTTCCATCATGTAGCGCAGCAGACGGCGGCGCAGCGCGATCTGCACCAGCAGCCAGTCCAGCCAGCTGACATGGTTGCCCAGCAGCAGTACCGGCCCGGAGCGCGGAACGTGCTCCCGCCCCTCGGCCCGGACGCGGTAACGCAGCGACACCAGCAGCGCGGCCACCGTCCAGAGCAGCAGCAGCACGCCTTTGCGCATCCTCACCCCTCGCTTCCCGAAAGCGAGGTGCTCCATCCCAGGTAGAGCCCGTGAGCCTCGAGTGCGGTTTCGATCAGCGGCCGGGTAACCTCCTCAAGCACTTCGGGGGTACAGGCGTGTGTGCGTTCGTACAGTAGTCCGTGGGGATAGAGCCCCTCCTCTTCCAGGTCCGTCTCAATACGCACACCCTCTTCGGCCAGGGCCACCGCCGCGCGCTGCATCGCTGTTCGCGTCTGGAAAAAGAGGTAATGCTCCACCGGGCGTTCACAGGAGAGGTCATCGCCGGCCGCTACCAGTTCCGCAATGATCTCGGTGCTTTTGGCCTGCTGAAGCTCAAAGGGGTCGGGTACGAGGACATCGTGGTAAAAGGCGTGATGGGTGTCGCGGGTCGCCCCGTACTCGATCCGGCCGTAGCCATGCTGCTTGAAAAGATCCCGGAACTGCTGCTCCGCCCCCTTGCTCCAGGCGGCATAGTAATAAAGCTCCGCCCACCCCTCCTGCAGGCGCATGCCGGCATACAGGGCGCCGTTGCGCAGTTCGAGCCGATCGTTCAGCTCCGTCTTGATCGCATCGAGGACACGGCGTTCCTCTGCGTCGCACCCGCCCGCCGCGTTCGGCGATTTGAGCGGAGCGAAGCTCCAGAGCATCCAGACCGTATCGTCGCTTTGGGGCTCAAAATCGAGGTTCGCCTCGATCGTGACCGGGATATTTTCTTCATTCGTCGTCGTGTAGGTAACGTTCATGCACTGCCCTTGGTATAATGGCGCTATTTTAACAAAGATTGGGGAAGGAATAGATGGAGAGCATTGTCGCGATAACGGTTTTTTATCTTCTCCTCGAAGGGTTCGAGATCGCCTGGCAGAAGGCGCCGACGATGCTGGAGATGCTCATACGCATCCGGCGCCGCTATGACAGAAGCATTTTCTACTTCTTCCTGCTGCACCCCACCTACTACTTTGCCATCTGGCTGATCCTGGAGACGCGGATGGCGCTGCCCGCCGTCATGCTCCTCTTTATCAAAACGGTCGATATCGCGACAAAGATCGTCCTGATGCAGCAGGTGTTTGAAAAAAGAGAGGTCTCCGCACCGCTGCAGGAGATGCTTATTATGCCACTGGGAAGGTGGATGCCCTACGCCGGCTACGCCGTCTACCCGCCGCTGGTGCTGTGGGCGATCCTTTAAAAGGTCAACGCTCTCTTATCTCTTTGAGCGCTTCGGCGATCTTCGCCTTCTGTTCTTCGGAAAGTGACTGGGATTCGAGTTTCTCCATCAGCGATTCGCTGAGTTTGTCCATCCGGGCGTTGTCATCGCGCTGGGCACGCCCGATCCGCCGTACAATAAGGTAAAAAAGCCCCGCCGTCACGATCAGCAACAGCGCGGCGGCACTCAGCATCAGCCCCTCTACGGACATGGCCCCTCCATTGTTTTCTGGATAGTATAGCGCAATGGCGGGACCGAATCAATCGCTACGGCAGCGATTCGTAACGGGCGTCTGTCAGGGTTTTGAGGAAAGCGACGATGGCATCTTCCTCCTCGTCGCTCAGCCCAAGGTTGCCGAGCTCGTCGACATTGATCGTTTCGGGCACCTCCGGCGTGCGCCACGGCAGGCCCGTCTCCGGGTTGAGCGCACCGGTCACGTCACGGGTATTGTAGAAGTGCACCACCGCTTTGAGGGTTTTGAAGACGCCGTTATGCATGTAGGGTCCCGTCACCGCGATGTTGCGCAGTGTCGCCACTTTGAACGCACCGTCGAGGGAGGGGTCGCCCGTCGTCTCCCCCAGGCCCAAGTCGCGGTAATCCGCCACGGCGCTGAGGGGGTTGTTCGGGTTGCTGCGGACCGCTTCATTGACGGGAACCCCCAGGTTGTCGAAGGTCGCATCGGTAAAGAGCGCCGGCGCGCCGCCTGTCCCGACGTTGGGGTGGCAGGCGGCGCAATTGCCTTTGTCTGCGCGTACAAACATCTCCAGCCCTTGGCGTTCCAGCGCCGTCAGCTCCGCTTCGCCTTTGAGCCAGCGGTCGTATTTCGAATCAAACGGCGCGAAGACGTCGCTCTTCTCAAAAGTGGCGATCGCATCGCCTATCGCATCGTAGGCCGCGGCATCATCGTCGAAGACGCTGTCGCCGTAGAGAGCCGTCAACTCCGAAACATAAGATGGGTTCGCCTTCACCCGTGCGACGACACTGTTAAAATCGGGCATCTGCATCTCGACGGGGTTCAAAAACGGCCCCTTCGCCTGTGCTTTAAGGTCTGCGGCACGGCCGTCATGGAACTGGCCGCCCAGCCAAAGGCCACCGCTCCCTTCGCCCTCGCCCGCCTCGTCATCGAAATGAAACGCCGGGAAAAACGCCGCGTACATCGCCGTCGGCGCGTTGCGGTCGCCGATCGAAAGGTTATCATCACCAATGGAGACGGCCCCGAAATCGTTCTGGGCCGTTACCGTGCGCGCTTCGCTGAAGGCGTGTGCCGCGTCGTGGCAGGAGGCGCAGGCTTGGTGCCCCGTGTTGGAAAGGTTTGTATCATTGAAAAACGCCTCGCCTAATGCCACCTTCTGCGGGTCGAGACCGCTCTCATTCGATTCGTTACAGCCGCCGAGCAGCACCAGCAGGATTCCGAGTCCCGTCATCGTTCGTATTTTCATCTTGACTCCATTATTGATAATCATAATCGTTTTGATAGTATGCAAAAGATATTCTTCAAAGAAGCTTTAATTTGATAGTGATTATCGATAATGTTATTATAAATGTAACAATTTTGTCATGGATTGAAGGAATAAGAGGGAAAAAGAGGCGCCGGAGCGCCAACGCTATTCGTTGCGCAGCACCGTCAGAACGTCGACCTCGCTGGCTTTCTTCGCCGGGTACCACGAAGAGAGTACAACGATGGCAAAGGCCCCGCCGAGGATGGAGAGGAAATCCTGCCAGGAGAGGTCCAGCGCCAGGCGGGCCGTCGGGTAGACGTGTTTGGGCAGCGTGATGATGTCGAAGGTCTGCAGTACCCATACGCCCGAAAGCCCGAGAATGGCCCCGGTGGCGATCCCCCCGATGCCGATGACGACGCCCAGTTTCAAAAAAAGCTTCTTGATCTGTGCCGGGGAGGCCCCCAGCGAGATCAGCAGCGCGATCTCGCTGCGGCGGTTCATCACCGTCATCAGCAGCGACGAGATGATGTTGACGGCCGCGATCAGGATGATAAGCATCAGCACGATGAAGAGCGAACGTTTTTCCAGCTCCAGCGCCGCGAAGAAGTTGACGTTGTCTTCCCACCACCCCTTAATGCGCACGCCTTCGGGCAGGACCGAACGGACCTCTTCTATCACCTTCTGGGGGTCGTCGGTCATAATGTGAATGCCGTCATAGACGTTATCGGGCAGGTGCATGATCGTCTGCAGCGAGTGCAGGTCGGTGTAGCTGTAGGCCTTGTCATAGGCGCTCAGGCCCGAATCGAAACTCCCGGCGATGACGAAACGCTTGAGCTTCGGCGTCACCGCCAGCCCGCCCGGTTCGATCTGGGTGAAGATGTACATCAGACGGTCTCCCTCGCCGAGGGCGAACGCTTCGAGCAGCGCTTCGCCGACGAGGACCTTGAAGTTCCCTTCCGGCAACGTCTGGAGTCCCTTCGCGACGACCGGGTTGACCTCTCGTTCCGCTTTGAAGTCCACGCCGAAGAGGTAGCCTCCCTCCAGCTGCGAGCCGCTGCGGGCGATAACGGAAGCCGCGACGTAGGGGCTGAACTTGAGCTGCGGGAACTCCTGCTCGAGCCGCATCAGCAGCTCGCTGTTCACGCTGCCGTAAAAGCGCGGCACGATGGTCAGGGGGTAGTTCATGATCGTGAGTTTTTTCTTGAACTCGTTGTCGAAACCGTTCATCAGCGCCATGGCAATGATAAGAACCATGACGCCGAGCATGATGCCCAGGAAGGCGAGCATCGCGGAGAGGAAGATGAAGGGCTGCTCCCGGTCAAACCGCAGAAAGCGGCGCAACAGGTAGTTCGTCAGGCCGCGCTGCTTTTTCAAGAGGCAAACGCCCCCTTCTTCGGTCCGCTCTGTCCGCAGCAGTTTTTGTATTTCTTACCGCTGCCGCAGGGACAAGGGTCGTTGCGGGCCGGTTTTTTCGCGGAAGGCGCGTCTGCCGCTTCGTCGCTTTCGCGGTTGAGCTGCATCTGCATCTCTTTTTGCTTGCGTTCGATCTCCTGCGCACGGGCGAAGGCTTCGGCCTCCTCTTCCGGCGAACGGAGCTGGAAGCGGATGATCTGCAGGGTCTTGATCGTGTCGTACTTGATCGTCTCGATCAGCTCCGTAAAGAGGTTGAAACTCTCTTTTTTATACTCGACAAGCGGATCTTTCTGGTTGTACGCACGCAGACGGATACCCGTCTTCATCGTATCCATGCGGTAGAGGTGCTCCCGCCACGCCGTATCGAGAGTCTTGAGATAGATCTCGCGCTCGATGTCGCGGCGGACCGGCTCGTCCACGACGGCCATCTTCGTGTCATACTCATCTTTGACGTCGGCGATGAGCTTCCCGGCGAGCTCTTCATAGTCGAGCCCCTCGAAGTCGGCAGCCTCCACAATGAAATGGACCTCTTCTTGCAGCAGTTTTGCGAGCTTTTCGAGGTCGAAGTCCTCACGGCCCCCGCCATCATAGATCTCGCACTCCGTCAGTGCGCGCGCCACGTACGCTTCGCGGATCTCGTTGACCTTCACGGCGATGTCGAATTCCGGGTCGAGCAGCTGGTTGCGGAAACGGTAGACGATCTTGCGCTGTTCGTTGGCGACGTCATCGTACTCGACGATCTGCTTCCGCCCTTCGAAGTGGAGGTTCTCAACCTTCTTCTGCGCCTTCTCCACGGCGCGGGTGACCATTTTCGACTCGATGTACTCGCCGTCCTCGACCCCGAGGCGCTCCATGATCGTTTTGATCTTGTCCGAGCCGAAAATGCGCAGCAGGTTGTCCTCGAGGCTCAGGTAGAACTGGCTGACCCCCGGGTCGCCCTGGCGGCCGGAACGGCCGCGCAGCTGGTTGTCGATACGGCGGTTCTCGTGGCGCTCCGTCCCGATGATGTAGAGGCCGCCCATTGCCTTGATCTCGTCGCTGACCTTGATGTCGACCCCGCGCCCGGCCATGTTCGTCGCGATCGTGACCGCGCCTTTTTCGCCGGCGCTCTTGATGATCTCACCCTCCTGGGCGTGGTTCTTCGCATTGAGAACGGTATGGGCGATCTTCTCGCGCTTCAGCAGCTCGTGCAGCACTTCGGACTTCTCGATGGAGGCCGTACCCACGAGGACCGGCTGCCCTTTGGCGTTGAGCTCCTTGATCTTCTCGATGGATGCCTGGAACTTCTCGAGTTCGGTCTTATAGATCAGGTCGTTGAGGTCTTCGCGGACGACCGGGACGTTTGTCGGGATGGAGACGACGTCGAGACGGTAGATCTGGGCGAACTCCGTCGCCTCCGTCTGCGCCGTACCGGTCATCCCCGCCAGCTTGTCGTACATGCGGAAGTAGTTCTGGAAGGTGATGTCCGCGAGGGTCTGCGACTCCTCCTTGATCTGCACACGCTCTTTGGCCTCAAGGGCCTGGTGCAGCCCCTCGGAGTAGCGGCGCCCCTCGGAAAGGCGGCCCGTAAATTCGTCGACGATGACGACTTCGCCGTCCTTGACGACATAATCGACGTCGATCTCGAAAATGTAGTTGGCCTTGAGCGCCTGGTCGAGGTGGTGAGACAGGGCGGAGTTCTCCAGGCTGTAAAGGTTGTCGACGCCGAAAAGCTCTTCGGCCTTGGCGATCCCCTCTTCGGTGATGAGGACGAGGCGGTCTTTTTCGTCAACGGTAAAGTGGGTTTCTTTCGAGAGCTGCTTGGCGATCTCGTCGGCGCGGACGTAGTTGTCGAGGGTACGGTTGGTCGGGCCGGAGATGATCAGCGGGGTCCGCGCCTCGTCGATGAGGATGGAGTCCACTTCGTCGACGATGACGAAGTGGTGTCCGCGCTGCACCATCTGGTCGCGGGAGAAACTCATGTTGTCGCGCAGATAGTCGAATCCGAACTCGTTGTTCGTACCGTAGGTGATATCGGTGGCGTACTGCGTGCGCTTGGCCTGCGGGTCGTACTCCCCTTCGAGGACCGTGCCGACCTCATAGCCCAGGAAGCCGTACAGCGGCGTGAGCTCCGTGGCGTCGCGCTGCGCGAGGTAGTCATTGACGGTGACGACGTGGACGCCTTTGCCCGTCATCGCATTGAGCGCGACCGGAAGCGAGGCCACGAGGGTTTTACCCTCCCCCGTCTTCATCTCGGCGATGCGTCCCTCGTGCAGGACCATACCGCCGATGATCTGGACGTCGAAGTGACGCATTCCCAGGGTACGTTTGGCCGCTTCGCGCGTGATGGCAAAGGAGTCGGGAAGGACCTCTTCGAGGCTCTTCTCTTCGGCGCGCACGGCCGTTTTCAGTTCTTCGAAAGCGGCCTGCAGTGCCGCATCGTCCATCGCTTCGTATGTCGCTTCGAGCGCATTGATCTTTTTGAGTGCCCGTTTGTAGTGTTTCAGCTCCCGGTCGTTCTTGGTGCCGAACACCTTGCCCATCATCGTCTGCAGCATCTTTTCCCTAGTTCCGGGCACCGGCAGTGCCCCTTTTTTTGCGCTGATTATAACTAAGCGAAGGTATCGTTTCTATAAAGGTTTCGTAAAGGGGTGTCCGGTCACCATTTTTGGTTACAATTGCGCAAAAAAGGTTTCAAATGAAAACAATTTTTCTGCTGCTCGCCGCTTTTAGCGCCCTCTTCGGATTTACCGACTCCATCCGCTCTTTCAGCGCGGATTTTACCCAGCAGATCGTCGACGATACGAACAAGACCATTACCTACGAGGGGCATGTCGATGCGACGCGCCCGGACAAGGCCCACTGGCACTACTTCAAGCCCGTCGAGAAGAGCGTCTTCGTCATCGGCCACAAAGTCACCATCATCGAACCGGAACTCGAACAGGCCATCGTCAAGACCTTCCGCGATGAGATCGACCTTTTCAAGATCCTCGCCAACGCCGTGAAACTCGACGACGAAACCTACCTGGCGACCCACAAGTCCCAGCAGTTCACCATCAAGATCCGCGACGACATCCCGTTGGCGATCTCCTACAACGACCCTTTCGAAAACAGCGTCCAGATCCGCTTCTCAAAACAGAAAATCAACCGTAACCTCGACGACGCCCTCTTCACACCGGAGATCCCGCCCTTTTACGACCTGCTCCGGGAGTAGTCACGCCCCTGTCTGTTCCGCTGCGCCGTCTTTAGACGGCGGAATCGGCGCAAAATACCCCACCAGCAGCAGCAGGACGCCGACGGAGATGAAAGAGACGATCCGCTCGACCGTTCCGCTCCCCGCGAGATCGACCAGAAAGAGCTTCAGTACCACCACCCCAAGGACCCCTGCCCCCGCCAGCCATACCGTACGCTCGCCCCGCACCTTGCCGACAAGCATGGCGGCGATACCCATACAGCTCCACAGGATCGAGAGCGACGCCTGAAACAGCAGGCTCGCCGCCAGGGCATAGGTCGTATACCCGACATCCCCGTAAAAATGGACCGCACGGCCCAGGAGCAACGTCGCGAGGAGAAACGCCGCAATACCGGCCGCTTTGAACGCGAACCGGTCGGCCGCGGCCGTGATACGCTCCACACGATAAAGCCAGTATACAAATACGGCCAGCCCTGCCGCCTGGAGGAGATCGAGCGGGCTTAACAGCGGAATGTAGGGCATAAACGGCACCGCCCCGTCCAGGGCGCTGATTTTCAGTTCCCAGATGCCGACAATGGTGCTCAGCGCGATCCCACCCGCCAGGCGGTAGACGGTGAGGTACTCCCGGATGAGAGAGGGATAGTAGCGATCAGACTGCACCAGAAGCAGCAGTGTCAGGATCGGCATCACGCCGAATGCCCCGTGACCGAGCTCGGTGATCCCCGTCCATGTTTCCACGGCATACTGAAGCTCCCGCGACAGGATAAGCACCAAAAGGACCATCCCTGCAACGTGCAGAAGTGCACCCAGTTTCCAGTCCGAGCCGAAACGCCAGAGCAGACCGTAATGCACGGTAAAGAAAAGAACGATGGCGATGCTCCCGATCCCGGCGAAGGGGTGTGCCGCGATAAAGTGATGCAGCAGCGTCGCAAAGATGGCGATGCCCAACGGCAGGTAGTACTGCAACACCCCGCCCAGTTCCGCCCAGGCGAAACGAATGGCGGCGGCGGCAAACAGTACGGCGCTCAATGCCGCGTAGATCAGCAGCACATTCCCCGTTTCAAAGCTGCTGCGACCGGCTTCCAGAAAACCGGCAAGCAGCCACATGAGCAGCCCCGTCCCCAGGAAGATCATGGAGAATGCCTGCGTGAGGGTCCCTGGCTCGCCGCCGGGATGTGCCCGGAGCCGGTAGGCCGTAAAGAGGGCCGCCGTCACCACGACGGCATAGCCGGCAAAGATCCCGTTGGCAAAAGCGAATTCGGCCGAAAGGCCTACGGTGGAGAGCAGGTAGAGCACATTCGACACCAGCTCCAGCACCATCCCGAAAATCACCCCGTAATGTTTGCGATACTTCAGGGAGATCCAGATCACTGCCGCCCCTTCAAGCGCCCACAGTGCACCGGTCATCCGATCGTCAAGCGCATAGGGGATCGCCACCGTATAGAAGACAACGGCGATCGCGCGGAACGCCTCCGCCAGCATCTGCATCTTCACCCGTGGCGACAGCAGCCGGAAAAGCGTGAGGTAGAGACTTCCCACAACCATTGCGCTGTAAAACACACCGTACTCGTACTGCTTGACCATGGAGGCCTGCAGGGAAAAGGCAACGAGCGGCAGCCCGAAGACCAGCGTGGAATCGATAAAGGCGCGTACCTCAAAGGGCTGCTTCGACGTAAACAGGATGCTCACGCCTAGGTAGAGCAGGAAGAAGAAGATCAAAAATGGTTCGGTCGATATGAAGAGTACCGGCTCATACCGCAGTACGCCCCAGGCGGTGGCGATGACGAAGGTAAAAAAGAAGCCGGCGATGTTGAGCACCCGCCAGGAGCGGTACCAGGCGATGAGCAGGATGCCAATGTTGAGCATGGCGTAGTAGCTGAACAGTACAATGTGCGACCCGCTGCCGTCGGAGGTCAGGATCGGGACCAGAAAACCGCCGGTGATGGAGAAGAGCGCGAGGATGACGGCATCCTGGGCCACGGCCAGCAGGGAGCCGCAAATGACTACGATCAGCATGATGACGAAGGCCTGCGGCATCGTCAGCAGGCCGTACATTTTCGCCGAAGCGTAGACGACGAGATAGAACGAAGCGACCCCCAGCGCCTGCAGGACCAGTCCGTAATACCCTTCCCGCTCCCGCAGCCGCCACCCCAAAGCGGTCATGCCCAGCGCACCGAGCGCAATGCCGATCAGACGCATTTCGATACTGATCATGTTGTGCTCGGCGGCGTACTTGACCAGGAAAACGAGCCCCAGGAAAAAGATGATGCCGCCGACCTTCACCAGCATGTTGCCACCGGTGATGAAGCGGTTGAGCGCCTGGGCCAGCGGCGACGTTTCCGCGGCTTCGGTCTGCGGGGTCTCCGTTGCTGCCGCCTTCGGCGTCTCCGGCACAGGGCCTTCCGCCGCTTCCTTCCGGGGGAGCGTTTCGGCCTTCTGCTCATTCGGCACCACCGGTTTCACCGCAGGGGAGACCAGCTTCTCCCGCACCTCTTCCAGCGGCGAGCGCGGCCGTTCCCGGTTCTCACGCTCTTCAAACTTCTCCCCATCGCCCAGGGCATCGAGCCGTTCGCGCAGTTCCCGGTTCTTTTTGTAAAGATCGAGGATGAGGAAAAAGATGATCAGGATGGCAAGCAGTGTCAACATCAGCTATTCCTATTTATTATTTTATGGTGCTATGCTAACACAACTATGCTCAGGTCATCCCCGCGCCATCCCCTTCTTCGTCTTCGAGGTCGCGACCGCTTCATAGGGGTCTTCGGGCCAGTAGTGTTTTTTGTACCTGCCCCGCAGCTCCTTGCGCACTTCCGCATACCCCTCCCGCCAGAACGACGCCAGGTCCTTCGTCACCTGCACCGGCCGCTGTGCCGGGCTGAGCAGGTGCAGCATCAGTGGCACTTTTCCCTCGAGCACCGTCGGCGTGCGCTCCCAGCCGAAGACCTCCTGCAGGCGTACGGCGAGCACGGGCTGCTCCGGGTCGTCATAGTCGATACGAATGGTCGAACCGCTGGGCACCGCCACCGTCTCCGGTGCCAGCGCATCCAGCTTCTGCAATGCGTCCCAGCCCAACAGTGCGGAGAAAATCGAATGCAGATCGAGTTTCTGGAGCCCTTTTAGGTCACGGACCCCCTCCAGGTAGGGCAGCAGCCACGTCTCCAGGGTTGCCAGCAGTGCGGCATCGTCCAGGGCGGCGAACGTCTCCGGCAGATGGCGGTTGACGAAGGTGACCCGCTTGCGCAGCGCCGTACTCTTCTGCGTCCACGGCAGCAGATCGAGTCCGCCCCGGCGGATGCCGTCGATCACCCCCCGCGCCACCAGCTCCGGCGACGGGTTGTCGATGCGCGACGCTGCTAAAACGACGGCCCCTATCCGTTCCGTCCGGACGGCCTCGACACGGCCTGATTCCCCGTTCCACGCCACGCGCTCCTCCGCCTCTATGGCATCGCCGAACCACGCTTCCAGCTCCGGCTGCGATAGAGCGGCGGCATGGAAGATGCGCAGCGGCTCCCCTTGCCCGCCCGCTTCGGCGACGGCAAGGTACTCATCGTGCAAAAAAGCGGTGGCATCGCCCAGCACCGCCCCCTTACCGTTGGCCAGTAAAAAGCGATCCGACCCGCTACTGCGGCGTTTGGCGATGCGGTCGGGATACGCCAACGCCGCGAGCACTCCCGCCGCATCGGTTTTCACGCTGCCGCCCCGTTCGCATCCCGTGCGCTTTTTGAGCAGGTTCACGGCATGGCGCAGCAGACTGCCGCTCCCCCCCGACTGCAGCGAGCGGTCCAGCCACCCCATTCCCTCCGCCAGGTCCATTCCGCTGAAGCCCGTCCGCTCCTGCAGCAGGGTTGAGAGCAGCACCGCCTCGTATCCCAGCCCCTCCGCCTTGGCCCGCAACAGCATATGGGCCAGGCGCGGATGCAGTCCAAGCGCCAGCGCCGCTTTGCCGTGCGGGGTAATACTTCCCGCCGCATCTATCATATTAAGTGATATTAATAGTTCCGAGGCTTCTTCGACGGCATGCTCAGGCGGCGTATCGACCCATGCAAGCTCATCGACCGTTGCACCCCAGTTGGCGAGTTCCAGCATCAGCGGCGCCAGATCGCTCTGCACGATTTCAGGCCGCGCATGCGGCACCAGCGGCTTGTTTTCATGCCAAAGCCGGTAGCAGACCCCGCTCTGCGTCCGGCCCGCACGGCCGGCACGCTGCACGGCGGAATCCTGCGTGATCATGCGCGTGTGCATCCGGTTCATGCCCGAGGCGGCGTCGTACGCCACGAAACGCTCCAGCCCGCTGTCTACGACGATACGTACACCGTCAATGGTCAAAGATGTTTCGGCGATGTTCGTCGCCAGGACAACCTTGCGTTTGCCCTCGGGCGCCGGGGCGATGGCATGCTGCTGGGCCGACTTGGAAAGGTCGCCGTACAGGGGCGCGATCATAATGTCGCTTGCCTTGCTGCCCTGCAGCGTACGCTCGACGGCGTTGATCTCTTTGACGCCGGGCAGAAAGGCAAGGATGCTCCCCTCCTCCTCTTTCAGCGCGTCCGTGATCGTCTCCGCCGTCACTGAAGCGATGCGCTTCGCCTCGGACGGTTTGCGGCGGATATCGAGGTAACGGTGCGTCACGGGGAAGCAGCGCCCCTCGCTGGTCACGACGGCGGCGTCGGGCAGCACACCCTTGAGCGCATCGGCATTCAGCGTGGCCGACATGACGACGATTTTCAGGTCGTCGCGCAACAGCGTTTGTGACTGCAGCGCGAGCGCCAGTCCCAGGTCCGCATGGATGGAGCGCTCATGGAACTCGTCGAAGATGAGCACCCCCACCTCTTCCAGTGCCGGGTCGCCCTGCAGCATCCGCGTCAGGATCCCTTCGGTGACGACCTCTATCCGCGTGGCTGCCGAGACCTTCGTCTCCTGCCGGATGCGGTACCCCACCCGCTGTCCGACCGCTTCGCCAAGCAGCTCCGCCATCCGCAGCGCCGCATTACGCGCCGCCAAACGTCGCGGTTCAAGCATAACGATTTTTTTGCCTTCCAGCCAGGCCGCTTTAAGCAGTTCCAGCGGGACGACGGTCGTTTTCCCCGCACCCGGAGGGGCCTGCAGAATAAGCTGATGATTGTCGGAAAGCGCCTGCCCTATTTCGGGCAGGACGGCTTGGATGGGAAGTTCGTGTAACATGGTTGGAATTATAACGGTTCCGCCGTCACCATAGAAGCTGAACATGACAATATCCCACATTTTTGACAGATTACGCTGAGAGTCTTTGAATAGCCATCATCCCATTATCAAACTAAACGTTGCACGTAAAAAAGCTGCGGATGAAAAAGACGTTTCTTTACAGGTTAATCGGATTAGGGAGCAGGAAGCGTTACGTCCATTGCTCCGCATGGTGTTCCGGGAGGACGGGCAGCTTACAACTAGTTTAGATCATCACAAAAAATCTATTCCTAACACTATTTGCCTAATTTTCATATGATACCGGGATGCAAAACAGTACGAATCACCATATCGCCATTTTCGGATCGACCAGTTACATCGGAACGCACCTCATTGCCAAGCTCTACAACGCCGGTTACAAAATCACCCTCTTTACACGGACCACGCGCAAGTTTGAGTTTTTAAATGACGAGTGCTACTTTCTTGAACGGACCAGCCCAGACATCTGCATAGCGGAACAGCGTCTTGAAGTGCGCGGCTTTGACGATATCGTCACGACACTTCAAGGAGTGGATGCCGTCTATTACCTCGTCCACTCGCTTTATGTCAAAGGGGACTATGATTTTTCGCTCAAGGACAACCGGCTGGCAGGGCTCGTGGGCAAGGCCTGTACCAAAGCCGGAGTCAAACAGATCATCTATCTGGGTGGGCTTGGGGTCGAGACGGAGGGCTATCCGCTTTCAATGCACCTCAGAAGCAGGCAGCAAACGGCAGAATTTTTGTGCAAAGAGCATGACGGTGTGACCGAATTCCGCGCCGGCGTTATCATCGGCGCGGGAAATTCAAGTTTCGAAATCATCCGCAGCCTGGCGACCAAACTCCCTTTAGTACCCAAAGCTTTAGGCAAAGAGGGGTTGTGCCAGACGATTGCCGTCGAAGACCTCGTTGCCTACCTCACCCACGCACTTTTGAACGAGAAATATTATGACCAAATCGTCGAGATCGGTTCGAATGAAGTCCTCACCTACTCCGCTATCGTGCAGACCTACGCAGATATCGTCGTCGATAAAAAACTGCATGTGGCCCCCCTGCCGCTGTTTAACAAGATCTTCACCCCCTATGTGTTAAGCAAAATCATCTCGCGGATGTCCGGGATGCGCGCCATTCTGGTTGAACGGCTTTTGGAGGGTATGAATTCGGCCGCGATTATCGGCAATCACCCCGTCTCCAAAGTCGATCCGCACTGTCCCGTTAAACCGAAACCTTTTACGGAGGCACTGAGAATCGCCGGCCAAAGATGCGAAGAGCTGACCTACCTGAGCGTCTGGTCCACGCCATATGAAGAGTCCGTACTCAATCCCGAAAAGAAAAAGCAGTTTTTGCGCTTTACGTCGGAACTCAAAGAGGGGATGCTTTTTGAAGCATACAGCGCGACTTTCCCCGCAGAAAAGATAGAGGATGTCTTCTACCGAGTCAAGGACATCGGGGGAACAACGGGCTATTACTCGCCGAGATGGCTCTGGCAGGTCCGCGGGTTTATCGATGTTCTGCTCGGCGGCAGGGGCCTCCGCGATACTAAAAGGGCACCAAAGTTCATCAGGGTCGGTGACCGGATCGACTTTTGGGTCGTCACGTTTTATAAGAACAAGCCCGGCAACAAAGTGCTGAGGCTCAAAGCAGAGATGCTCACCCCGGGCAATGCCTGGCTGCAATTCATCCTGCAGCCGGTCCAGGAAGAGGAGGGAAAAGCCCGATTAACGCTGACCGCCTATTTCGAGCCCAACGGCATCGGAGGATACCTTTACTGGTACAGCCTCTACTTTATACATAAATACATTTTCAAAACCATGGTCGAAAACATCCTACTGTCAAGCTATCAAATCCCCGCAGTAGCCAATGTTTCAAGCTAAACGACACGCACAGACTGCGTAAGCCCACTTTGACATGGCGACGCCCGGTTGCGAAGCTCGTAGGTATCCTGCATCCACTGCTGATAAAAAAGAAGAAGACAAAGTATATGCCTCACAAATCAAAGGGAGCCACTCTATAAGCCACCCCGGGCTTTTGATGACTTGTTTAAACGCTAAACCGACGCATCCAACAGGCTTCTCAGGCCCTCTGCATCGACGATAACGATCTTCCGCGCGCGCACCTCGACCCATCCCCGTGCTTTGAAACGCCGCACGATGCGCGAAACCGTTTCAGGCGTCAGGCCGATCTGTGACGCGATCTGCTTCTGGGTCGTCGCGGCGAGCACGTCGGCATGTTCCAGCAGGTAGCGTGCCAGGCGGGTCTGCGCATCGTCGACCGTGGTACGCCGGATCACCGCTTCGAGCTGCTTGATCTTGCGCGTCAGCGACCGGATGATGCCCAGCGCCACATCCGGTCGGTTCAGAAAACGGCTTTTGAAAGCCCCGAAATCGATCTCGTAGAGCGTCACGTCTGTTTCGCAGCGCGCCGTCGCCGGATAGGGGATGTTTTCGAAATGTGCCGCCTCGGCGACCAGGTCGTCGGCACGGAAATGGGCCAGGACGATCTCGTTGCCTGCCGTGTCGTGCTTGACGACCTTGACGACTCCCGATGCGATGAGGCGGAGTTTTCCCGGGTGTTCCCCGGCATAAAAAAGCGTGCTCCCCGCGCTGTACGATTTCACCCGGGTGATCTCCCGCAACTGTGCCAGGTCATCCCCTTCCAGCCGGTTAAACAGATAGCAGTGTTCCAGTCCCATGCCCCCTCCAACTTGATCTATATCAATGTCACACCCCCCTATCATAACCTATACTGGCGCAAAAAAGGAATCATCAGATGATCGCTTTCGCCGAACTCCCCAAAGTCGCTTTTAACGAGATGAACACCGTTCATGCCGAAGAGGTGGAACAGCTCAACCATATTGAGACGCTCCTCGACACCGGTGCGCCCGAAACGGCCCTCTCTCAGGCACTCGAGGCACTTTTTTTCCATACCCGCGAGCACTTCGCGAACGAGGAGCACCTCATGCGAGAGGTCGGCTTTCCCGCGTTCGAGATGCACAAAGCCGAGCATGACCGCGCCCTCAATGCATTCCAGCTGGTGATGATGGAGTGGCGCAACCGCAACGACGATGAGATCATCCGCGACTACATCTGCACCGATACGCCACAGTGGCTGCAACAGCACATCGCGACCATGGACACCGTCACGGCAAACTTCATCGCGATGGTGAAGGGGAGTTGAAATGAAAACGTACACGTTTCTGGAAGCGCCGCGTTTCGGAGAACGGGTCGTCGTCGAAAAGATGCTGGAGACCCCTTTTTCCAAGGAGATCCGCATCTGTATGACCAAAGGCAGCATCATGCGCGAGCACACCGCGCCCGGACCGATTACCATCATGGTTCTCGAAGGCTGTGTTACACTCACCTCCAATGGTGATGCGGCCGACCTTGAATGCGGAGAGATGGTCTGTTTCGATGCACACGTCCCCCACTCCCTCGAAGGCCGTACGAAGAGCGTTATCCGGCTGACGCTTTCAAAAGGCGACGCGCTTAAACGGGTCATCGACCTGGTGAAGGCGTGACGGCGCTCTTGGCAAAGCTGTAGTATAGTGGGATATGCTACACCGCTCACAATGTGGGCAAAAGGAGGAGACTCCGATGCGACTCTGGTCCATCCACCCGAAATACCTGGACGCCAAAGGGTTGGTCGCCCTGTGGCGCGAGGCACTGCTGGCACAGAACGTGTTGCTCGACAGAACGAAGGGGTATAAGCACCACCCTCAGCTGCTCCGTTTCCAACAGTGTGAAGCGCCTGCGACTGCCATTGGCTGCTATCTCGGTTTCGTGGCGGACGAGGCGGACAGGAGAGGCTATAGGTTCAACAGGGAAAAAATTGTGATGCACGGAGCATGCGCCCTGATGCCTGTCCATACGGGTCAGCTCTCATACGAATTCACCCATCTGCTGGGCAAACTGAAACACCGGGCCCCGGACCGTTACAAAGTACTAGAATCGTTACAGGAGATTGAAACGCATCCGCTCTTTAAAGCGATTGCGGGGGATGTGGAGGCGTGGGAGGTCATCCCGACCGCGGCACCCTGACACGCCCGGGCAGGCGTGTCGTCATCGAAAATGTTTACAGTTCGTCGCGCACGAGGTTATGGCAGTGAAAACAGGCCAGTTCGATGGAGGTGTAGGCCCGCTGGGCTTTGATCTGCCGCTTGCGCGGCGTCAGGTCCCGCGTGTTCTCTCCGTAAGCGTCTTCGATCAGCTCGATGTTCTCCGCGATCAGCTTTGCCGACTCGAGGGCAATGCTCGATTTCTGCTTCTTCTCCGGGGGGAGCATGGATTCGATCTTCTCCTTGTTGCTCAGGAGATCATGCACCTCCGTTTTGAGACGCTTGAACACTTTCAGCGCTTCCGCCCTGTCGTTCCGGATCATAGACTCCCGGGCCGAACCCATCTCCGCATTGAGCTTCAGCATATTGAACTTCAGGTTGAATTTTTGATCCGCCGCATGCAGCTGGACACCGAATGCGATCAGTGCCATCAGGACGATTTTTACCATACCTCTCTCCTCTCATTTTGATTCAGAAAAAATTATATCCAAATTATTTTATCCCATAAAATAACTGTAGGTTGAAATTAAATAATTCCGACCATTTCAATGGGTATTGGGGAGCTGTGAATTAGAGAAAAACAGGTGGGAAGCGTGACGGTGCCGAGGGGCACCGGAAGTGTAAGGGTACAGGTTATCGGGGGTTAGAAAGGAGCCCCTACTCCTTGCACAGCGGTGCGAGTTTGCGGTGGCGCGAAGCCAGCGCGATGACCGCGAAGACGATCGCGTAGGTGACCGGGACGAAATCCGGGATCGGTACCGGATCGCCCTTGGCGTAGGAGTGCATCCCCGCCAGGTAGTAGTTGACGCCGAAGTAGGTCATCAGCACCGACGTAAAGGCGAGCAGGGAGATGACGCTGAAGAGGTACGGCGTATAGATCTTCTTGATAAAACGCAGGTGGATGACGACGGCATAGACGAGGATCGTCACCAGTGCCCAGGTCTCTTTCGGGTCCCAGCCCCAGTAGCGGCCCCAGCTCTCGTTGGCCCAGACCCCGCCGAGGAAGTTCCCCACCGTCAGCGTCGCCAGCCCGACCATCAGGCTCATTTCGTTAATGGCGTTGAGCTCCTTGATGGAGAGCGAGATGCTGTGCGCACGCTTGCCCGAATTGAACATGAACAGGATCAGCGTAATGAAGCCCAGCAGCGCCCCCAGTCCCAGGAAGCCGTAGCTGCCGGTGATCATAGAGACGTGGATACTGAGCCAGTACGACTGCAGGACCGGCACGAGGTTCGTCACCTGCGGGTCCATCCAGTTGAGGTGGGCGACAAAGAGGATCAGCCCGGCAAGGATGGAGGTGGCCGCAAGGGTAATCGGCGAATTCTTCGAGAAGATGAAGCCCGCCAGCACAGACGCCCAGCCGATATAGATCATCGACTCGTACCCGTTCGACCACGGGGCGTGGCCGGAGATGTACCAGCGGATCGCCAGGCCGACCGTGTGGGCGATGAAGAAGAGCACGAGCAGACCGTAGGCCCCCTTGGCGAAGAGCCCCAGCTTGACGCGCGGGTTGATGATGTGCGCGAAGGCGAAGACCAGCAGGACGAAACCGACGAGGAAATAGAGCGGCCAGAGGCGCTCGAAGATGTTGGCGTGGTTGTACCAGATCTCCAGTTTCACCTTGTTCTCGTCGGGATAGACGGTAGATCCCGCCTTTTTCTGATGCTCGGCGATCTGCTCCAGCGCGGCATCCGCCTTGCTCCAGTCGCCGCTCTTAACCGCGTCGTCGATGGAGGAGAAGTACTGGGCGGCGAGGTAGCGTACGAGCATGCTCTCCTGCGGGGTAAAGCCGTTGATCGCCTCAATCGTCGCCACCCATTTGTGGTTCGCATCCCCCGCATCCGGCCAGAGGCGCAGCAGCGCACCCGTGTAGACCATGTAGGCGACGTTGACGCGTTCGTCTACTTTGATGACGGCTTTGTCGAACTTGTCGCGTTTGCCCGGCGCCTTGCGGATCGCCTCTTCGACATACTTGTTAAGTTTGTAGCCGGCCATCTCATCGGGGTATTCAAAGAACTGGTTGAAGGCGAGGGTTTTCTCACCGGCGTCGAATCCCAGCTCCTTGTTGACCAGCTTGTCCGAACTGATCATCTTGATGTCGCGCCACGCTTCGGGCATCAGCATCATCGAGAGCAGGATCTGATTTGCATTGAGGCCGAGGATAGTATCGCCGCGGTTGATCTTGTGCAGGATCTCCGTGCTGAGGGTATCGACCGGCTTCATACGGCCGTTGCTGTCCTGGACGATCAGCTCTCCGAACATATCGGCGTGGGTCCGGTCAAAGGAGGTTATTTCCTTGATCATCGGGTTCGTATCGGCTTTGGCGCTTTGCGGCGCGAACGTCAGCAACAGTGCTGCAATAAGCCCTGCGGCCAGTTTCTCTTTCTCTTCGGCCGCACGCTTGGCGATTTTGCCCAGCTGGCGGAAACGGCCGCCCTTGACGAAGAGCGAGCCGAACATCCCGATGGCGAGCAGCAGGTAGCCGATATAGGTCGGCAGGGTTCCCGGGTCGTGATTGACGGAGAGGATCGTCCCCTTCTCATCACGGTCGTACGAGGACTGGAAGAAACGGTAGTTGCGGTGGTCAAGAACGTGGTTCATAAAGATACGATAGGGCATTTCGATGTTCTGTTCCTTATCTATCAGGACAACGTCGCTCGCATAGGACATCGGCGACTGCGATCCCGGGTAGCGGTCGAGCTCGAAGTCCGCCAGTTTCAGGGCGAACGGCAGGCGGATGAGCTCGGCGCCGTAGCTGACCGACATCGGGATGCCTGAGAGCGTCACCGGTTCCGGCACGCCGACCTGGCCCGAGGTGCCCATGACGACGACCTCTTTGGTCTCGCTGCCGTCGCTGAACTGCAGGCGCATCGCGTCCTGCGAAGCAGTGCGCATCATCGGCCCCTTCTTTTTCGTCTCCTGGGAAACGATCGTCTTTTTCCCTTTGGCTAAGAAGCTGCGAATCACGAAGTTCGCGCCATTCTCCGTCGTATAGAGGGTACGTGTCGAGGCGTTGTCTTCCAGGGACGGGGCAACGGCACCGCTGCTCTGGTCATCCATTTTGAGGTAGGTCAGCGGGAAGCCGTGGGCCATCTTCAGGCTGTCGCCTTCCATAAACAGGCGGACGACCGGTTTGCCGTCGTGCACCGGCTTGCCGGAGTCGAAGTCGATAATGAGTTTCTCGTTTTCATACTGTTCGCCCTGGGAGAGCTGCATCTGGTCGGGGGCACCGCCGCCGGTGATCATCATATTGGCAATCGGCTTGCCGTCGGGCGCTTCCACGACGCTGTAGACGGCGTCGGGAATGTATTCGAGCAGCTTGACGCTGACCGTTTTGCCGGCGACATCAAAGGTCGTGTCGACGTCGTTGCCGCCGAGCTTGGAGAGGTAGAGGCTCTGCTTGTACTCGCCGACCTTGCCGTTGTCGTCATAGACGATCTTGAGGTAGCTCGTGGAGCTGGTGATCTTGTCCTCCGTCTCGCCTTCGCGGATGTGCATCATCCCCTCGTAACCGACGTAGCGGGTCACCGCCGCGCCAAACAGGATAACGAGGAAAGCGAAGTGAAAGAGGAAGACGAGCCCCTTCCCTTTCTTCCACATCTTGAAGCGTACGATATTGAGTACGAGGTTGAACGCCAGAATACCCAGCAGCACCTCGAACCATCGGGCGTTGTAGATCATGGCCTTGGCCGTCGGCGTGCCGAAATCGTTTTCGACAAAAGTCGCGTATCCGACGGAGACGGCAAACACCAGCATTAACGTGGCCATGGTTTTCATGGAGCTGATCACAGAGAGGAGGTACTTCATCTCATTCCTTTTCATGCAGTCAGAGGGCTGTGCGGCCCCCAAAGTGCGTAATTGTAGTCATTTTCGGTTAACGGAGTCTTTCAATCGGCGGGAGAGGCTGAATAAGCGTTGCTTATTCAGAGCCTATTTCAGTTCGCCCCAGTGCGCCCCAATGTTCAGCGACGCCCGCAGCGGGATATGCAGGGGATGGATCTCTTCCATAATAGATTGGAAACGCTGCCCCAGCGCATCGGCCTGGGCCGCATCCGCCTCGAAGATCAGTTCGTCGTGAATCTGCAGCAGCATGGTAGCAGGGAGGCGTTCTTTTTTTATCACATCATCGATGCGATTCATCGCCATTTTGATCAGGTCGGCCGCGCTGCCCTGGAAGACGGTGTTGACCGATTCGCGCTCGTACGCGGCTTTGAGCATCGGCGTCGCCTTGTCATAGTCGAAATAGCGGCGGCGCCCCAGCAGGGTCTCGACGTACCCCTGCTCTTTGGAGCGCTCGACGATGGAGGCGAAGTAGGATTTGACCGTCGGGAAGGTCTCGAAGTAGCGGGTGATGATCTCGCGCGCCTCCTTCGTCGTAATGCCCAGGGTATCGGAGAGCTTCTTCTGCCCCATGCCGTAAAGCAGGCCGAAGTTGACGGTTTTGGCGATGCTGCGCTTCTTCGGGGCCTCCTCCTCGCCAAAGAGGGCGATCGCGGTGCTCAGGTGGATATCTTTGTCATGCTTGAAGGCGTCGACGAGGGTCGGGTCCTCGCTGAAGTGCGCCAGCAGCCGCAGTTCGATCTGCGAATAGTCGATGCCGATGAGCTTTTTGCCCTTACCGGCCACGAAGGCCTCGCGGATACGCGCCCCCAATGGGGTGCGGGTCGGGATGTTCTGCAGGTTCGGGTTTTTCGAACTGAGCCGCCCCGTCGCCGTCCCCGTCTGCACGTAGGAGGTGTGGATGCGACCGTCGGGACGCTGCTGCCCCAGCTGCAGGAGCGGGTCGAGGTAGGTAGAGACGAGCTTGTGCAGTTCGCGGTATTCAAGCAGCTTTTCGATCACCGGGTGCTCTTCCATAAGAGCGTTCAGAACCTTCTCGTCCGTCGAATAGCCCGTCTTCGTCTTCTTGACCACGGGCAGCTCCAGCTTCTCGAAGAGCACCTCCCCCAGCTGCTTCGTGGAGTTGATGTTGAATTCGCTGCCGGTGAGCTCATAGATGTTTTGCGTCAGCTCCGCCAAACGCTCCTTCGCCTCCTCCAGGAAGACCGCAAGCACCTTCGTATCGACCTGGATGCCCGCTTCTTCCATCGCGCCGAGTGTCAGCGAGAAAGGGAACTCGACCGCCGCGGCCTCTTCGAGAAGATGCTCGCCCTGCAGGCCAAGCAGCGCCGTCAGTTTCGCATAGAGCATCCATGTCGCCCAGGCATCCTCGGCGGCGTAGCCGCAGGCATCGGCCAGGTCGACGCCGGAGAAGTCTTCCCCCTTCTTGACCGTCTCCTTGAAGCTGATCATCGTGTGATTCAGGTGGACCTGTGCGAGCTTGTCCAGGGAGAGCGGGCTCTCGGGCGCGGCGAGCCACGCCATGATCATCGTATCGGCATAAAGGGAGGGTTCGAACCCCTCCATATAGTGGTTGACAAAGTGGAGGTCGAACTTGAGGTTGTGCCCGACGACCCGCCCGGTGAAGATCTGCCGCAGTGCCGCAGACGCGGCCGCTTCGCCGACCTGTTCCGGAACGCCGAGGTAGCTGTGCCCAACGGGGACGTAGTAGGCCTCCTCTGCGTTCAGGCAGAAGCTGAACCCGACCATCGTGTCTTCCAGGTAATCCAGCCCCGTCGTCTCCGTATCGAAAGCGACAAGGGTCTCCGCGGTAATTGCGCCGGTGAGCGCGGCGAGCTCCGATTCGTCGGTGATCAGTTTCGCGGTGAAACCGGCGTTCGCAGGCAGCGGGCACTCCGCTTCCTGCACGGCGTTCTCCTGACTGATCTCCTCCTCACTGATGAGCTTCTTCGCCTTGAGCTTGCGGATGATTCCGTTCATTTCATAGCGTATCAGCTCCGGCACGATCGGCAGGAAGGGGTTGCGATCATCCATATCGTACTCGTCCCACGCCACCGTCTCGAAAAGGTCGTCGCGCAGGGTGACGAGTTTCCGCGACATCCAGGCGTTCTCCTCTCCTTCGCGCAGCTTCTTCTGTACCCCGGCCGGCTTCACTTCGTCGATGTTCGCGTAGACGTTATCGAGGGTCTCATACGCGTTGAGCAGCTTCTGCGCCGTCACCTTTCCGATCCCCTTGACCCCCGGCACGTTATCCGCGCTGTCGCCGAGCAGCGCCTGGTAGTCGGTGAACTGTTCCGGGCGGATGCCGTACTTCTCCAGGCACTCCGTCTCGTTGACGTCCTTGCGCTTGATGGCGTCGACGAGCACGACCTTGTCGTCGTCAATGAGCTGGTAAAGGTCCTTGTCGTGGGAGACGATCCGCACGACCATCCCCGCCTCGACCGCCTTTTTCGTAATGGAAGCGATCATGTCATCGGCCTCGAAGCCGCTCTGCATCAGGGTCTTGAACCCCATCTTCTCGATCCACTCGATGGCGATGGGCAGCTGCGCCTTGAGCTCATCCGGCGGCGGCGGGCGGTGCGCCTTGTACTCGGGGTCGATCTCGTTCCTGAAGGTCGGACCCTTGGCATCGAGGGCGAAGACGATGTAGTCGCTGGCGTGGTCCTGGTGAAGACGGTCAATGAAGTTGATGAACCCGGTGAGCAGTCCGGTCGGGAAACCCTCTTTGTTCGTGAGCGGCGGCAGGGCGTAAAAACTGCGGAAGAAGAAACCGAAGGTATCGATGACGGTGATGGTTTTGGGCATAGCAGGTCTCTTTTGGTCTTAAAGTTGCACTTAGATAAAAACGGAAGCCATTTTAACGAAAACGGGATTAATCGGGCTGCGCTATAATCCCGACGAAAAATTTACATAAGGAACTGACTGGTGTTCAAGCATAAAGAGCTGATTTTATTCGACTTTGACGGTACCCTCATCGACAGCGCCCCCGATCTGGCGCTGGCGGTCAACCATATGCTTGAACAGCTCGGGCGTCCCCCCTTCGAAGAGACGACGGTCCGCGGCTGGGTCGGTAACGGCGCGCGCACCCTTGTCGAGCGGGCCCTGCGCGCGAGCAGCGACACGGAGGACGCCGCCGAAACGGTCGACCGCGCCCTCGCGATCTTTTTGGAGTTCTATGCCGGCAACCTCGCCGTGCTGACGCGTCCCTACCCGCAGGTCCCCGAAGTCCTGCAACAACTCCACCGAGAGGGCTACCGCTTGGCCATCGTGACCAACAAGCCCTACGCCTTTATAGAACCCATCTTGCACAGCCTGGGGATGTCTGAACTGTTCGAATATACCCTCGGCGGCGATTCGCTGCCCCAACGGAAACCGGACCCCCGGCCTTTGCTGCACGTCTGCGAAACCCTTGGCGTCGACAAGGAACGCTGCGTCATGGTCGGCGACTCCAAAAACGATATTCTCGCGGCCAAAGCCGCCGGGATGGATGCCATCGGCCTCGGCTACGGCTACAACTACGGGGAGGCGATCGCCTCGTATACCCCCAATCTTGTCTGCGACACCTTCGCCGAGGTCGCTGCCCCCTTCGGAGTCTCCCATGGTGCCGGCTAACATCGCCATTGTCGGCGGCGGGGTCGCGGGAGCGACGGCGGCGCTCTACCTGAGCCGCATCGGAATGCGGGTCACCCTCTTCGAAAAGGGCGATAGCCTCGTCTCCGGTCCCCCGTTTTGCCACCTGCATGCCGGCGGGAACCTCTACCGCGAGATCTCCGACGAACAGTGCGTTACCCTGCTGCGCCAGTCCATCGACCTGCTGCGTTTTTACCCCTACGCCGTCGATTTCCGCCCGACGGTCATCGCCGTGCCCCTGACCGACACGGGCGAGCCCGGGGACCTCTACCCCCGGCTGGAGATGCTGCGCCGCGAATACCAGCGCTTTATCGCCGAGGACGAACGCAACCAGGTTTTGGGCGACCCGGAGACCTACTTCCGCCTCTACGACCGCGAAAGCGTCGAAGCGCTGCGGGAGCGCGAACCGGTCGCGATGCCGCAGACCCCCGACGAGTGGATGATCCCCGTCGCCCGCGAAGTCGACCTCTCCACCGTCAAGTTTCCGCTCATCATGGTCCAGGAGTACGGCCTGAACCTCTTCCGACTCGGCGCGGGCGCTGCTCTCTCGCTCCAAAAACTCGACGGCTGCGACCTGCAGCTCGGCACGGCGGTCACCGCCGCGACCCGGAGTGATGACGGTAACGGTTTCATTGTCACCGCGACCGACGGAGAACATACGACGCAGCAGCGCTTCGACTACCTGATCAACGCCGCGGGCTTCCGCACCGGGGAGATCGACGACATGCTCGGGTTCCAACGCGAGCGGATGGTCGAGTTCAAGGCCGCCTATGTCACCAAATGGCAGGAGAGCGCCGTCTGGCCGGAGGTGATCTTCCACGGCGAGCGCGGTACCCCCAACGGGATGGCGCAGTTCACCCCCTACCCTTGCGGTTTCGTGCAGCTGCACGGCATGACCAACGACATCACCCTCTTCGACGAGGGTCTTGTCGGCAGCACCCCCGCCAGTGCCCAGCCCAATCTCGACGAACGCTTTATCGAGATGATCGACCGGGAGTGGGAGTGGTCCTGCGTCGAGCGGCGCAGCCGCCGCGCCATCGAGCATATGGCGCGCTATATCCCCGCCTTTATCGACGCCGAGGTTGCCTCCAAGCCCCTCTTCGGCGCCCAGCAGATCCCCGGCGACGACCCGACCCTGCGCGCGGCCGACGTCTCCTTCGTGGGGGAGCGCTACGCCCGCTGCGAAGTCGTCAAGGCCTCCTCGGTGCTGAGCATGACCGACGCCATCGTCGAACGCCTGGTCAGCCTCGGCTACGCCGACGCCGCCGTGCAGGGGACCCGCACCTTCGACGTGCCGGCCGTTCCTCCGGAGCAGCTGATCGAGACCGAAGCCTCCTCCATCGCCGAAGCGCGCTCCTACCCGACCTGCCTCTCCCGCCGGACGGTGCGCGAAGGCAGCCCCGCCGCATAAGCGGCCTACGCACGATCCCATCGCCCGCCCTCTTCCGACAGCATGACAAACCGGCTGCCGCAACGTTGACATTTAAGCCATCCTGTTTTATGATGTAACCATACCGTTGCAAAGGAGATGCGATGATCGACAAGAAAAAAGTCAGCAAATACGTCAAAAAAGAGCTCAAGAACATACTGAAGAAAGAGCTCAAGCAGGAGGTCAAGAAGCACATCAAAGACTACAAAGTCAAAGAGCGTGTCGAAAAGAAAGCGAAACGCAAGGGCTGATGCATTCATCAAGAGGAGAGAGGATGCACAGCTATATTTTCAATACCGACCTAGGCACGTTCGAGATTACGAACGGCCGCCACCACCGGATGTACGAACTCTGGCTGGAAAACGAGAAACTCGGCGAGTACGCCACGGCTGCCGAAGCCGCCGATGACGTCGCGACATTCAACACGGGCTACATCGAATGGGACGACCTTGAGAGCGAAGCCATCCGTGTGCCTGCGGGAATCGAAGCGTGGCGCGAGGTAAAGGAGCAGACGCTGGAGAGCGCCGTCAACCTTCGCCGCCGGCATATCGACGACAACCCCTACCTCGTCAAGACGGAGGGGTGAAACCGGGCGGCGAGCACTTATCGCCGCGCGTTATTGCGCTTTTAGAACAGTAAATGTACAAAGTCGGCATGACTTTGGATGCACTCACACTCGACACCCCCTATCTCGACCTCGATCCGCTCTTTTACGATCCGACCGATCCGACGCCGCTGAAAAACCCCTACCTTATCAGTTTCAACCCCGACGCCGCCGAACTGATCGGCCTCTCTTCTGACGCCGGCACGGACGACAGGCTCGTCGGGCTGCTCAACGGCACCTTCACCCCAGAAGGCGCCAAACCCTTTGCCATGTGCTATGCCGGGCACCAGTTCGGGATGTTCGTCCCGCGCCTCGGCGACGGACGGGCCATCAACCTCGGCAAGAGCGGCGCGTGGAACCTGCAGCTCAAGGGGAGCGGCGAGACCCTCTATTCGCGCATGGGCGACGGGCGGGCCGTCCTGCGCTCCTCCGTGCGCGAGTACCTGATGAGCGAGGCGATGCACCACCTCGGCATCCCGACGACCCGCGCGCTTGCGCTGATCGGCTCGGAAACGAAGGTCGTACGCGAGCGCCTCGAGCGCGGGGCGGTCGTGCTGCGGATGTCGCCGACCTGGGTCCGTATCGGCACCTTCGAGTACTTCTACTATAAAGAGGAGCACGACAAACTCGAACCCCTCGCCGACTATGTCATCGCCGAGAGCTACCCGCACCTGAAAGGCGAAGAGGATGCCTACTTCCTGATGTTTGCCGAGGTCGTCGAGCGCACCGCCCGTCTGCTGGCGCAGTGGCAGAGCGTCGGATTCAACCACGGGGTTATGAACACGGACAATATGTCCATGGGCGGACTCACCATCGACTACGGCCCCTACGCCATGCTCGACGACTACGACATCTCCTTTATCTGCAACCACACGGACACCCACGGACGTTACGGCTTCGGGCAACAGCCCCATGTCGCCTACTGGAACCTCTCGATGCTCGCCGAGGCCCTCTCCCCCATCGTCTTAAAGGAGCGGATGGAGAAGAAGCTCGATGATTACGGCTCCATCTACACCCAGACCTACGTCGAGATCATGTGCGCCAAAATGGGACTGGCGACGGTGAAGGAGGACGACATCATCCTGCTCAAAAAGATGCTCACCGCGTTGCAAAATAGCCAGGCGGACTACACCCTCTTCTTCCGCACCCTCAGCCGCTACGACGGCGACGCCAAAGCGCTGCTCGATATCTGCGTCGACCGCGAACCGGTCCGTGAATGGCTGACCGAGTACGACGCCCGGCTGCGGCTGGAGGAGCACAGCGCGGAAGAGCGCCGCACCGCCATGCTGCGGACCAACCCGAAATACGTGCTGAAGAACTACATGCTGCAAGAGGCGATTAAAAAAGCGGAGAAGTTCGACAACAGCGGAGTCGAGGAGCTGTTGGAAATCGCCCGCAATCCCTTTGACGAACTGCCGCAGTTCGAGCGCTACGCCAAAGCAACGCCGAACGAACACAAGAACCTCAAGCTCTCCTGCTCCTCATGATAAAAGCATGAAGAGGCGCTTCTCATTCTTTTCTTTTTCATAAGAAAAGAACCAAAAGAAAATCGGCCTTTCGCGAATCGCTCGCCCTTCTCGGCTTTATGCCTTCAGGGCGGCTTTCAAGGAGCGCTCAAGGCCAACTTCCGATTGATTTGAATGCGCTTTGTCAGTACAAAGCTCTTGATACGAGCTTCGACACGTCGAAGCGCATAACTTTAATAGGCGAAAGGTCGTTAAGCGTGCCTTGAAAGCCGCTGCGGAGGCATAAAGCCGGGAGCAGCGTGCGATTCGCGCAACGACGATTTTCTTTGGTTTCGTTTCTTTGTAAAAAGAAAGGAAAAGGAAAAATGTTCATTCCACTTTTTTAGAAAAAGTAGCGCAAAAAGCGGCCTTTCGCGAATCGCTCATCCCTCCCGGCTATATGCCTCCGGGATGGCTTACAAAGAGCGCTCAAGGCCAATTCCTAATTTCATTGAATGCGCTTCGGGAACCGAAGCTGATGTAGGTAGCCGGTTTTTTACAGGAAAAGCCAGACGAGGAAGGCGAAGCCGATACCGAGGTTCACCCAGCTGCCCCCATCCTCAAAAAGCATGACCAGCAACTCGTACCAGGTGGCCAGCGGTTCGGCGGGGACATCGAGCATCTGCGCATGGGCGTAGGCGGTGATGTCGGCACCCCAGATAAATGCGATGATCTCGGGGACAAAGAAGAAAAGGACGACTCCCAAAAAACCCCACACCGTTTTTTTCGGCTTCATCTGCGCGACACTGCGTCGCAGGGCGGGGTTGTGTTTCAGGCGATAGGTGGCGGTTGCGATTTTTTCTCGGATCATTAGGATAGAATTTTACCAAAAAGGCAAAAACAATGTCGAAAACGAAACTCCTGATCGTCTGGACGAACGGCGACAAAGAGGTCGCCATGAAGCTGCCCCTGCTTTACGGCTCCGTCATTTTGGAACGGGGCTACTGGGAAGAGGCCCACCTGATGATCTGGGGACCCTCCATCAAACTGGCCGCCGCCGATGCGGAGGTGCAGGCACGTCTGAAACAGATGCAGGAGAGCGGCGTCACCATGAGCGCCTGCATCGTCTGCACCGAGGATTATGAGGCTACGGATGCCCTCGCGGCACTGGGAGTAGAGAATACCCACACCGGCGAGATGCTCACGGCGTGTCTCAAAGATGACAGCTGGGCGGTAATGACGGTATAATCATCCTTATAGGCACCCAAGGAGGAGCAGATGCGGAACTACCTTTTCAACACCGATATCGGGACCTTCGAGATCCGACAGGCGGGCCACGAGCGCTACCAGCTTTGGATCGATGAGGAGATGCTCGGCGAGTATGAGAGCCCGGAGAAAGCGGCCGAGGACGTCGCCGCCTTCAACACCGACTATCCCGAGTGGGACCGGCTCGAAAACGAGTACGGCAACGTCCCTACAGGCCTGGCCGACTGGAGCAGCGTCAGCGAGACGATCCCCGAAGCCTGATGGGCAGTGCTCAGCGAGACGGCAAGCACCGTTTTATCGCGGACTGCCATCTCGGCCGTGTTGCCAAGTACCTCCGCTTCATGGGGTACGACACCCTCTTCTTCCCGACCATCCCGGACACGGAACTGCTCCGGGTAGCCAAGGATGAGACACGCACCATTCTCACCCGGGATGCGGCCCTCTCACAGCGCAAAAACGTGCCGGTCTATCTGCTTGACGCCGTCGAACTCCACGACCAGCTGCGCGAACTGGCGGCGCATTTCGGGTTGGAAATAGGCGAGGATGTGCATCGGCGCTGCCTTGTCTGCAATGCTCCGCTCGTGCGCGTCTGCCCCGCCGCGATTCAAAAGGCCGTACCCGAAAAGGTCTACGAAACCTTCGACACCTTCCGGCAGTGCCCCGAATGCGGCCGCGTCTACTGGAACGGCGACCACTACCGCAACATGATTCTTTTCCTGAAAGCAGCCCTGTAGTGCGGCGGCCCTATGCCGCTTTGACGCGCTCTTTGTATTTTGCCAGGCGGTAGGCCTGCTGCAGGTTTGTGCCGATCATCGCCACGACCGCCGTGTCGATCTTCCCATTATCGGCCATCTCCTGCAAAATGGCGAAGGCCGCGTCCGGTTCCATCGCCGCGCGGTAGGGGCGCGTCTGCACCAGGGCCTGGAAGATATCGGCGACGGTTACGATCCGCGCTTCAAGGGGGATCTCCTCCTCCCCAAGGCTGTAGGGGTACCCCTTTCCGTCGAGCATCTCGTGGTGCAGGGAGGCGATGCGGGCGATTCCCCGGAAACCGTGGATGCGCCGCAGGATCATATTCGAATCGAACCCGTGCCGGTTCATCAATATCTTCTCCCCGGCATCCAGCCGACCGTTCTTGTTTAAAATGGCATCTTCGACCCGCAGTTTGCCCAGATCGTGCAGGAGTGCAGCGATCTCCACCGTCTCGCGCCTCTGTTCGTCCAGCCCGAACCCCCGGGCCAAAAAGTTTGCCAGTGCCGCGACCCCGAAGGAGTGCTCAAAGGTGAAGGGGCTTTTCGCGTCGACGACGTCGGCGAACATCTGCGCCATCTCCCGCACGGCCGAAAAGGAGAACGGTCTGTTCTCCCCCCTGCCGACCCACTCCATCAGCTGCTCTTCCAGCGGTTCGTCCTCCAGGGAGAACCAGAAGGAGTTCCGGCCCGAAGCCTTTTGGAACGCTTCGACGAAATCCGGTGCGAAAAAGGTGCCACTGTGCTCGACGATGACGCGTTCGATCTCCGCACTCTGTTCCAGGCCCGAACCGCCCATCTGCGAGCGGAGCGCATCGACCCTGTCGGCGAGATAGATCAGGTTGGCCAGCTGTTTGACACGCCTGTCAACGGGCAGATGCTCCAGAAGCTCCCAGTGGGTGTGGTGGTAGTAGACCGGCAATGCGAAGCGTTGAAAGAGCGCCACCTTGCCCAGCAGGATCGCACCGCGTTCACAGTGGATCTGCTCATCCTTCCACTCCAGCTGCGTGACAAGGGAGCGGTGAACGTCCGTCGTTGAAACACCGCAGTCATGGAGCATCCCGATCCCGATGATATCGTCTATAAATGCCTCATCAAACCCCGCGGCTCTTGCGCATTCGGCGGCCATGAAGGCCACCCGCTTTCCGTGGCGCGTATCGTCGATACCGACAAGGTCAAGGGCCTCGGTGAGGGCGTAAATCACTTCGCGAATATTGAGTTCGTAGTCCATCGTTAACACTTTCTGTGAACGTTATTATCTAAGAAGATAATAGCACATTCCCTCTGACCGAACGGCATGTTTCCGAGCCGGCATGGCGTTTTTTCCCGCCGCGCGGATAGGATATAATTCACCCATGTCTGCCAACTCACCTCTCTGCCGATTTCTGCTGCGCATGACGGCCCGTTGCCGATGACCGAACGCTACACCGCCGACACCGGCACGTTCGAAGAGGACGAAGAGCCGCTCTGGCAGCGCCGTGCGCGCGAAGATGCCCAAAACGCCGAGGCGCTCGCCGCCCGCAACGACAAAACCGTCTACCGCGAGGGCGACCAGGTCGGCAACTTCCTGTTTGTGCGCTATATGAAGGCGAAGAACCGTGCGATCTTCGCCTGCCCCGACTGCGGCAAGAAGTTTCAGTACAACGTCTATACCATCAAGCAGAAAAAGCGCTGCAAATGGTACAAGGGGCACACAAACCAAAAAGGAAAACGATGACCGACGAAGAGAAACTGTTCGAGATGGTGGAGCGCTGCGTCGCCGACGCCGTTATCGCCCTGGAGAACGACCGTCCCCTCCTCCCCTTTGCCAAACTGCTGGCGCAGAACGGAACGGTACGCGACCTCGCCTGCGAAAGCGTCGAAGAGAAACAGTGCTACGAGCACCTGCTCGAACGCCTCAAGGGCGAAGTGAAGATGGAAGACGTCGACGCCGTTGCCCTCGTGGCCCGCGTCACGATCCCCGAGCAGTACAGTGCCCCCTCGCCCCAGGGGATCCGCATCCACGTCGAGGAGAAGGCGCAGGCGCACAAAAAAATCTCCGCGCGCCTGCTTTACGTCCCCTACGACCTCTTTGCCGCCGACGGCGAGGCGAAGCGCAGCGTCATGCTCCACAACCCCATTGCCATCGGGATGCCGATGGAAGTCTACGGTTCATAACTTCTCCGGCTTGCACAGCGCCCCCTTCTCCGCCGCGCTGCGCAGGCATTTTTTGCAGTAGTATTTCGGGGAGGAGAGCAGCTTTCGCAGCGCCTTGTCCGGCTTCTCGCCCTCGGGCAGTCTGATCTTGCATAAGGTTTTCATCCTGGCTCCTCTCCCTCCCGTTTTTTTGTAATAGCTCTATATCCCTATTATAGCACCGCCGTCGGCAGACGCTCCGCCAAAGAGTACGTATAGATTTTCATTATGCATCGTGTATGTTTTTTCGCTAAAATTAATTAAATATTCTTATAGAAGGAGTCAGCATGACAACGACGGTCAACGGAATCGAGATCAGCTATGACGATCTGGGGTCGATCGACATGCCGGCACTGATCTTTCTGCACGGCTTTCCCCTGAACCGAACGATGTGGCGGCGCCAGACGGAAGCCTGCAGGAAGCACTGCCGTGTCATCGCTTACGACCTGAGAGGACACGGGGAGACGGAGGGAGGCGAAGAACCCTTCTCCATTCCCCTCTTTGTACAGGACCTGCTCTCGCTGATGGACGCCCTGCGGGTCAAAACGGCGACGCTGTGCGCCCTCTCCATGGGCGGCTACATCGCCCTGCGGGCGGCGGAGCAACACCCCGAACGCTTCAACGCCCTTATTCTCTGCGATACGCAGTGCGCCGCCGATACCCCCGAAGGACGCGAGAAAAGGCTCAAGGCCATCCGCGCCATCGAAACGGACGGCGTCGAACCCTTTGCCGAGGGGCTGCTCGGCAAACTGCTCGCGGAACAGACCTTCGAACAACATCCCGAAACGGTCGCCGCAGTCAGGGAGATGATCGTTTCAACGCCCGCACACTCCCTGGTGCACTCGCTGCGCGCCATGCGCGAGCGCGATGAGACCTGCAGCGGACTCCCCCGGCTCGCTCTGCCGGTGCTGATCCTCGTCGGCGAGGCAGACCAAATCGCGCCGCCGGACGCTTCGGTCTACATGCACAACGCCCTCCCGGACGCCGAGCTCGTTATCATCGAAGGGGCGGGACACCTGAGCAACCTCGAGAACCCCGAGGCGTTCCATGCCGCCCTGCTCCCCTTCCTCTCCAGGCACTGCCACAGGGACTAGCCCGAGATCATCTTGGAGGTGATCCCTTTCTGGTCGCGGTTGTCGGCGACGAAGACGCCGGCAATGTGCAGAACGACAAAGGCGACAATGGCCCAGGCGACAAGTTCGTGCAGCTCCTTGACGGAGCCCGCAACGTCTTTGGCAAGGCCGATATCCTTGTAGAAAGTGATGAGCAGCCCGCTGACGGCCATAAATGCCATCACGGCGTAGATGACTTTGTAGCCTCGATAGACCCATGCCATGTGGCTGTTCTCCGGTGCGTAGCCGAACCCCTCTTTAAAAATCATCACCAGCCGCCAGAGGACGAGCACGGCGAAAACGTACCCCAGGATGATGTGCCACTCCCACATCGGCGCCCTGACAGCCTTGGCCAGTGCCGCGGCCTGCTCAGGCGTCACGGTAATGCCGAATGATGCGAGCTTCTCCAGCAGGATCTGCGAATTGGTGTGCCAGCTCAAAAAGGTCTTGCGCAGGAAAAACGTCCCCAGCAGACCGAGGACGACGACGGCGTTGGCCCAGTGCCAGACGCGCAGTTGTAACGAGTAATCTTTCATGATCTCCCCTCCCGGTTAATTGGGAATATTATACGCCACATTCCCCAAACCATTGTTGCTGCGACGTAAATGAATGTAAACCGCCAAGACGGCGGGCGGAAGATCAGCACGCCTCTCCGGCAAAGGGGATGCGGATCGTAAAGCAGGCGCCGGCTTTCTCATTTTTCACGGAGATCGTGCCGCCAAACTTCTGCTCGATAATCTGCCGTGTCATGTAGAGCCCCAGTCCCGTGCCCTGGCTTTTGTGCTTGGTCGTAAAATAGGGGTCGAAGATCTTGTCGATGATCGCCTTGTCGATGCCGCCGCCGTTGTCGCAGACCTTGATGACATACTGCGATCCTTCGGCGAATCCTCTGCACTGGATGAAGCCCGCATCGGTCCTGTGGCTCTTAATGGCATTGGCCGCGTTCGAATAGAGGTTGATCAGCGCCTGTTTAAGGTTGTTCAGATGCCCGCCGATCCGGACGTTTTCGAGATCGGTCTCGTAACCGATCCGCTTGCCCATAATGGAGCTGATAACGAGGGTCTGCAGCGATTTGTCCATATCGCTGATGCAGAAACTGTCGTGCCCCCCGTCCTCCTGGTAGTAGAGGCGGAAATCGTCGATCGTGTCGGAGAGGTACTGGATGATCTCGCTGCAGTGGCTCTGGAACTCTTCGAATTCGCTCTCGCGCGTTTCGTCCTTCGCCATCATCATCTTGACCGACATTCCCGTCATCAGCAACCCAAGGGTATTGAGCGGCTGCCGCCACTGGTGCGCAATGTTGCTGATCATCTCCCCCATCGCGGCGAACTTGTTCTGCTGAAAGAGCATCGTGTCTTTCCGGCGGCTCGCTTCGATCTCCTCCCTGATCCGCTCCTCGAGGTTCCGGTTGATCGCCTCGAGCTTCCGCTCCGCTTCGAGCTGTTCGGTCATATCGAGACTGAGTCCGACCAGGCCGCTGACGCCGTGCTCCGCGTTTTCGACCCGCGTTTTGACAATGAGGACCTCATGCACTTTGCCGTCGGTAAAGGGGATCTTCTCATAGGAGAGATGGGGTTCGCTCTGCTGCAGGGCCGCGGCATCCGAACGCATGCAGCTCTGCGCGGCTTCCGCTGAATAGAGCGATTCGTAATGGGGGACGGAGAGGAACCGCTCCTCGCTGATACCTGTGGCATCGCAGAAGGCCTTGTTGACGAAGCGGAGTCTGCCGGATATGTCCTGGGACCAGATCCCGATGGGCGCCGTATCGAGGATCGTTCGAAAGGTCAGACGCTCATCCGGGGCCAGGATCTCCCGCGCGCGTTCTTCCTTCACCCCCATGCAGCGCGAAACGAGGTGGCCACTGGAGAGTTTGTAGATGTAGCCCTCCTGCCAGAGGTCGGTGGACCCGTAGCAGGGGACCAGGGCGACCTCCTCCGCCTCTCCCGTGCGGTACACCTCCCGGAAGAACTCAAGCAGGGGACGGGTTGCATTGACAGGGAAGAGCGTGGATAACGCTTCGCTGACGGACTCTCCTACATCAAAATGGCAAAGTTTCTTCGCTTTGTCATTGATGTAGACGACCTTGAAGTCGTCACCCTCCTCCAACGGTTCATAGACAGTAATCCCGATATCGACAAGGTCGAAAATCTCTTCAAAACTGAACATGCATCTCCTCCTGCCTCATTTTATCGTAAGGGAGATATACAAAGGCCCTGCCGGGGCGCTCACGGGGCGGACTCTGTTCAGAGTGTCACTTTCCGCACGCTGGTCCACAGAGCTCCTTGATAAACAGCCATAACAAAGGCGGGCGGCAGGGAGGTTGCGCAGTAGTCGATGTCTTCGGCATTGAACTCGGGACGGGCGGGGTCAAGGAACTTCACAACCGTCTCGCAGCCGTAGATGCGCCGCCGGACCTCATCGGTATCCATCGCCTCGCCCAGCAGCTGTGAACGGATATACTCCGCGCAGGCGAAATCCTCGTCTCCGGTCGGGTGGGAGGCGACAAGGTTTATCCGCGCGTCGGTGCCGCCGTAATGCGCCTGCAGATAGCGCACTGTCGCTTCGGCATTGGAGAAGCCCGTCAGCAGCACCGTCGGCGCCCCCAGCGAGTGCAGCGCCGCCTTAACGCCGTTCGTCGTCTTCTGCACGATTATAAGCCCTTCCAGTTCGGCGGAGGCGAAACGGACGGGGGAGTTGTCGAGATCGAACCCCTCTATCGGCAATCCCCCTACTTCACCGGCCAGCAATACCTCCGGACGTTCCTTCCGCACGGCAAAGGCCGCCGCGACGTCCGGGACGAGGAGAATCTCCGCGGCACCCCGCAAAAAGGCGTAATGCGCCACGGTAAAGGCCCGTACGACATCGATGACGACGTTGACCTCCGAATCGGGAAGCGCAAGGTCGTTGCCGCGGAAAATCTCAACCCGGAGTGTCACTGATTACTGTCTCTCCTAAATGTAGCTGATGTCGTCCGAGTGGATCTTTTTGAGGTCCTCTTCCTCCAGCCCGTCATAGCTGTAGACGAAACAGGCCGGTTTCGCTTTGACGGTCTTGTGAACGTCCCAGAACGCATTGAGGTCTTTGACGATGATCACCTTCTCGGCGCGCAGCTCCTCCAGCGGAAGACCGACAAGACCGTGAGAGAGTGTGATCGTAATAAGCTCCATCATTTCACTGTTAATGATAATGGGACCGTTGCCTTTGAGAAGAACGACTTTTGGACGCGTTTTGTTTTGCACTGTAGAGAACCTTTTTTTAGCCCTCTATTACAAAAACCGTTCTACCCCCACCCTCAGTTGCCGAAAACCTTCTGCAGCAGCTCCGTCGTACGCGCCGCGGGGTCGGTGCGGATCTGCTTCTCCTCTTCGGCAATGACCGTAAAGAGGCCGTCAACCCCCTTGGCCGTGATGTAGCCGTCGAGGTCGCGCGGGTCGTACTGCGTTGCGTTCGATTCGCCCGAGAGCGACCCAAGGAGCTTCGTTACTCCTGTCTGCTCCAGCACCGGCGCGCCGTAACTGTCGTAGGTATCGACCATTGTCTTGTAGTACTGCGTCACCTCGGTCTCCTGGGTGTACTGCTGGACAATGGGCAAGATCGCCGCCTGCAGCGCCGGGCCGGAGTGCTCGCGGAAATACTCCGTCGCCGCGTTGTCGGGACCGGTCAGGATCTTCTTTGCATCCTCGATGCTCATGGCGGAGATGGTATCGGCAAAGATCTTCGCCGTCTCCGGCACCGCCTTCTCCGCCGCCCGGTTCATCGCCGTGACGAAGTCATCGGCATACTTGCCCATCCCCGCCTTGCGCAGCCCCTTCTCGACCATCATCAGTTTGTCGGGCACCGGGATCTTCACCAGGCTGTTCCCAAGGAACCCGTCTTCCTGCCCCAGTTGAGCAATCGCCAGTTTCACGCCCTTATTGAGCGCCTCGCGCAAACCGCCGTCAATGTCTGTCACGGACAACCCGGAGACGTCCTTCGTCTGTGTCTCCCCAGAAGTCGTTTTTGTCACCGTCTCCATGATGGAGTCGAACAGTCCGGCATTGAGAGTCTGGGTTGTAAGTACAACGGCCAAAGAAGAGGTCATTAACAGTTTTGAAAAATGCATGGAAGCCCTTATTGTTTTTCAGTTGTCTAGCAGTATGCCATAAATCCAGGAACGCTTCCGGAAAGCATTGGAATGAGAATTGCTCATAAGTTTATAAAAGGAGAGTCATGATCCCGGAGGAGCATTACGAAAACCTGCAAAAAAGCGCGCCAAAGGTGGCCGAGAACATCAATGCCATTACCGAACAGACGTTTAAAATCCTGCTGACAGAGCATCCGGAGCTAAAGGTACTGTTCCAGGGAGCCAAAGCCGACATGCCCCAACAATTCAGCTTTGCCGTCATTGCACTGACAAGCTTTATCGACCGCCCCGAAAAGATGAAGATGTATGCAGAAAAATTCAAAGCCATGTATCCCGATGCAACACAAGAACAGTTCACACTCATCTTTGAAACACTGCTTAAAGGGATGAAACAGGTCCTGGACCGCAAAGCCCCACCAAAAGCCATCAACGCATGGGACGCCGCACTGACGCATCTTAATCACGACTATCTTCACAGCTAAACTGCCTGACAGGAATTAGAGCCACATGACGGGAAGCGGGAACAACCCCAAACTAAATGCCTAGCTTCTCTGTTCAATGCTACTTTGAATCATTATTGGGTAAATCATAAACTATAAGTTCAGCTGCCTTCTCAGCATTTAGTTTATTTTTTAGCACATGAATCAAAAAAAATGCACTTGTAAATACGAAGATTCCTGACACAATTTTCCCTTCAATGCTTGAGGAAAAAATTAATGCAAAAGAAAATGAGAAATAAGTAAAAATAGAAAAATACAAACCTACTTTGTCAAATAAACTAAACAATTTTCTAAGCCATGATTTTTCGAATCTCTTTGTGTAATGCAGTTTTCCATTTTCATATTTGACATATCCCGGAACTGTAGACAAAAGATGAACTAACCAAATGCCATTATCATCATCTACAATTTTGAGAACATCACTATATGTCATTTTGATACCTGTAGCAGCCTTGAACAATGCTGCAACTTCAAGCTTTGTACTATCATCGTTTTTGATTACCTTACTAAGCTTTTCATGAGCCAAAAGCTTTCTTTCTTCACTTTTGTTGTTCGAAATTACAGCAACAATAATCGATCCGACAACTGTCAAGATTGTTGTAAGGATACTAATCATTCATACACCTTTTGAAGTCTATCCAATAGCGATTCAAGTACATTGACTTCCATTTCAATTCCAAGCCTTGGTGCGACTACTTGCTGTAGTCTAATGACTGTCTCAATATAGTCTTTTTGCTCTTCAAAACTGAACCGTTGCCAGTTTGATTTGTTTTTCTTACCATTGTGTGCTTTGATCAAGAGTTGTAGATTATCAGGATGATGTTTTCCAGGTTCAGAAGGGTTCAGAAGTGCTGCAGCATGATCTACTTCGAAATCTAGTCCAAAAAATCGGTTTAGTTGTTTTGATATCGTTTCAAATTCACCAATGCGATACTCTTCATTTACTGTAAGAGATTCACTGTCTTTACGGATACGTTCCGCACGAGTCAGAGGCTCAATGTCTTCTTCTAGTTCTTGCTCCTCCCTCGCCTTTTTTTCAACCTCTGTTGCATAACGCACTTTCCTAGGGCGTTCAGAATCATCGATTTCTACGTCATTATCGAAACCACCCGTAGAAAGTCGCGAGCTGATACGTGCAGCCAACTCTCTCAACCCAGTTGTGTCTATCTTTTGATTTTCAGCTTGTCGGTCTGCTTCTTCTAAAAGGTCTGGATAGAGTTCACCAACACGCACCGCCCATTCCGAAACAATGACCCAGTCATCGAATGTTTTTAATGCTTCAAGATATTTTTGTGCTTTAGTCATTACTTATCCTTAACCATCTAACTACAACCTATTTAATTACACCCTCTGCAATATATCCATGACCCAACTATTTTCACTAAAGCCTCTTAAATAAGTTTTAGCTGCAGAATTAAATTGTGTATCGGGACATGAATGCCTTACCATATTCATAAGCTTTTTTCTATTTGATTTGATTTGCTCTCGATTCGCATCTATACCTCTATCTATTAATTGATTTGTATCATTAACAAGTCTATTAATGCTTTGATATATACTTTTTCTTGCTCTTTTTGTAGCAATTTGATTTAAATGATATAAATGTATGGATGTACTAGCTCTCACATACTCTTCTGCATTTTCATCATCAGTGATCGCACATGCTGATCCATTTATGTTATATGTCAAAAGTGAGGAATCATCTATATCACATGGGTCTAATAGCGCCGGATATTCAGTATGGTTATCAGTTTCACATCGGTTCCATATAGCTGGTGGCAACAATGGAAAATGATCATGTTTTCCACCTTCTGTATTAACATCAATACGACGTGAATTACAATAAGTACAGGCAAATCGATAATTTTTCCAATCAAAGGCTAGCCACCAATAACCAGGATGCCCTACACACTCAATTACCTTATTTTTAGGTCGAAAATGATCAATTGGATTATCTGATCTATTTTCTTTTGTTTCACAATACCAACATTTTCCATTTGACTGTTTAGACAAAATAGCACTTAAACTAGACCAGATATTTTTATAACTGATAGCTGCTTTTCTAGCCTTGTCTTTTGCCTTTTGAATGTATGCTTCCGCTTCTTCACCCTCTAAACCTTCATCCTCGGCCTTAACTCTTGCACTTTCTTCAGCACTTTGTATCTTTTCTGCCACATATTCATTTGCATCATCGACTGTTTCTTCCCAATCATCTGGTAACTCTAATTCAACTAAATCCAAATCAATATAATGCATTATACGTCTTTCTCTTCGGCCTCAATCTCAGCCAAAATATCATCTGCCATACTAGACAGCTTGGCTAGATCTTCTTGAGAAAGTGTTCTCCTTTGCTTTATCGTTTTTGCTTCTCTATTTTTCCACGCTTTCACAAAAGCAGAAAAATATGGATCTGAATAAGCTTCTAAAAAACCATACTTGTCAAGTTCATCTTTAAGCGTTTTTATACGTTCTTTTTCTATTGGAGTCAAATCATCTTTTGCCAATAATATTGCATGTTCATCTAATAACTTTAAAGTTTTTGAATCTAGATCAGAACGAAGACCAAATAATTCACTTGTTAATAAACCTCCATAACCCATCCCAATCGGGTCTTCTAATGGTTCAGAAGCCATTACCTTTTGGGCCTCATTTTTCCACATAATCTTTACACGCTCTTTTTTTAACTCTGCAATTGCTAGTGGATGATGTGTTGCAAGCATTACTTGCGTGCTTTCTTTATTTTCTGTAAATTGTTCTAGAAATTTAAAATAATCTACTGTCCATGATGGATTTAGATGTGTATCTGGCTCATCCAGTAAAAACAATGAGTCCTTGCCCCCAGTGAACTTCAAAAGGCCGAGTAAAGTCAAGAGTTGTTGTTCACCTTCACTCAATTCTCTAAAACTTAAAACTTCATCGACATTCTTCACCTTAACATGTATTCTTACTTCAGCAAGCAATTCCGAGAGAAGGGTACTTTCAAGCATTTTGAAAAAATGATCAACACTTAAGCCGTCAGACACCTGCATCAGCTTCTCATAACTTGGTATTTTTAGGTGTAAAAATTCATTACTACCTTTTTTAGCCAAAAACCCTGAGCTTTCTTCCCCATTGACCTTTATTGGCGCCAATGCCTGGGGTAATAATTTATCTAAAAACTGTCTTACTACTCCGTCTGCACCCCAAAAAATGTCGTTTTCATTTTCCTTTTTAGCCCAGCCTGGTTTTCTTAAAATAAAATGTACAGATTCTAGGCTTTCTATCCCCATATAGTCTTTTAGAAAATCCTTTCCTTCGGTATCTTCTTGATCAAGGAAAAAAGCCAAAAGTACAAATTGGCTGTGCACAGGTTTTGCATAAAACATTGGTCGCATTTCACCTTGTATGTCAAGTTGATTTTTTAGTAATTTGTAATAAAAGTCGGAACGGTGTTTTATAAAATAATTTTCTAAACGATCACTAGGGCCAGAATAATATGCAAATACATGTCGCGGTAGATAAACTGATTGACCTTCCTTATCTCGTTTGACTTTCGATATTGCAACCTTAGTCCAAGTTGTGCGATCAGTAGAATATTCAATTTTGTACTGTTTACTCAGTGTTTCTTGTGTGTGGTCAGCAATTACTTTAATAGTTTTTTGCCGACCATCACCTTCTAAGCTATATACAATTTCATAAGAAAATAGAGGAGATTCACCTAGATCTAAATTTCTAAATATAGACACCAATGCTTCAAGGACATTAGATTTTCCAGAACCATTTCGACCGACAATTACAGTCATAAAATGTTCAGTATTAAAATCAATTTTAATATTATTAAGGTTTTTAAACTTCGATTTAATTTCGAGTGATTCTATTTTCATACATTACCTTCCACACAAAAACTAATCCAGTCTTCATCATCACGTCGCTCAACATCTATTTTTTTTTCAGTTTGAAGCTGTTGTATTTGCGCAAAGAACTTTTCTATATCGTCGAAGTCATCCCCATATGCCGATAAACTATATAGTTTTTTAGCAGATATTGCTCCATCTTCTTTCTCTAAAATTTTCAACAGGTCTTTAGTCGAATCACTCGCTTTTTTTACCCGTTTCGCTCTTTTTTTTGGTTGCTCTTTTTCCTGCTCGGCTTTTATGCGTTCCAATAGTTTTTCGGCGGGTTCGTCGTTGGGGTCTTGGGGGACGAGTTCACCGCGGAAGGCTTTGGCAAGGAGGCTTTGGTTGAGTTTATCGACCCGTTTTTTGGCAACATCTATTTTAGATTCGAGGGCATCTGCAACAGTGAAAAAGGATTCAACACGTGAAACGATTTCTTTTTGTTCATCTCTTGTAGGTAGTGGAACGGTTATCGACCGCACCTTGCTAAGATTAAGATTTGGTTGATTTCCACCTTCGGCAAGTTTTCGTATTTCAGCATAGTTTTCTTGGAGTCTTATTTTTAAATAAGCTTTTTCGACTTTTTCTTTATCTATGATAAGTGCGGCACAAGCTTGATTGATTGCTGCAGGGAATGTCAATTCTGTGACCTGACCTCGTGTTTTTCCTTCCCCGTACATCGCTACGAGTAATGTACCTGGCTCAAATATTTTTAATGTGCATTCATCAATGGCTTTTTGAGTTACATATGTTTCAGTTTTGCGCACGAAGGGCCTTCCAGTCACTGAGCTAGTCAACCAAGGAATTTCCCCACCTTCATAATAAGATGTTTCAGATTTTAATGGTGTCTTACCCGTTGCAACTTCGGCAACATCATTGATAGTAACTTCATCCCATTCAAAATTAACGTTATGCTCTTCTCTCCATTCCTCAGTCAGTTTCCCCGAAATCGCAGCGGCGAGGACAGACTGGCGGAAGCGTTTAATAAAAGTAGGAGAATTATTTACGCGTTTATTAACGGAATCAACCTGTGCTACTAATCTGTCGAGCTTATCAGCAATACGTTTTTGTTCATTGAGAGGAGGCAATGGAATTTCATGGGCTTCAAATGTACCTTTTGTAACATGAACCATACCCATACCATGAGCTTTCCGATATAACTCATTAATTGATTCAGATATTGCATAGTAGAGAAATTGTTTATTTACAATACTAAATGGTTCTACTCGAAAAATATGTTGATTCAACCAAGCATCACCACGATTCCAAATATAAGCTCCTAGTGAAGCAGACCAAGCGACTAGTAAGTCATCATTTTTTACTCTGTATTTCTCTTCGAAATCTTCTTCAACATAGTTGAATGCTGCATTCTCATCATTAAGATTTTGGATTCTAATAATGGGAGTACCTTCTGTTTTCCACTCAGATTTTTTGAATCCTCGCCCATTTATGTAATTAGCCAAATCGCCAAGTGTTGCTAATGTCCATCCGCTTGGTAAACTCACCCTTCCACCTCAACACCTAATTGTGCTAATAACTCCTCAAGGTCGTTGATTACAGCAAATAGCTCATCTCTCGCCTCTATAGCCAATACATCTGGTTCTGAGAGTGTTGTTGAATCTTCTAGACTCTCGTCTTTAAGCCACGAAATATCAAGGCTATCGTCCCGCTTGGCAATATCCCCACGAGAAAAACATCTAAAGCGTCCCTCCTCACCTTCATCAACTCTTGGGGTTGCTTGATAGGCCTCTACAAACGTATCAAAGTGTTTACGAGTCAATGGTGTACGCTTGCCAAACTTTGGCATATTGGCACGCATGTCATAAACCCATATTTCTTTTGTGTTATCGATATCTGTCTTGCCCCGCTCGAAAAAGAGCACGTTTGTCTTAACTCCTTGGGCATAGAAGATTCCCGTCGGCAGCCTGAGGATTGTATGCAGATTACACTTGTTCATTAGGTCTTGACGTATCTGCTTGCCCGTGCTACCTTCAAAAAGAACATTATCTGGCAATACGACAGCAGCACGCCCACCTTCTTTTAGCCCTCTATAGATATGTTGTAAAAAAGCAAGCTGTTTATTGGAAGTTGGATAAGTAAAATCATCTCTAGTTGGTAAGCCGCCGCCTTTTTTAGTGCCAAAAGGTGGATTGGACAAAATAACATTTGCCTTAGGGAGGCTCTGCCCCTCAGCTGAAAGTGTATTACCTAGACGAATCACACCATCTTTACCACCTTCTAAATCATGTAGCATTGTATTCATTAATGCAAGGCGGTGAGTATCTGGAACTAATTCCATTCCAACATAAGCATTATTTTTTTGGAACTTGATCTGCTCTTCATTGAGATCGAAGTAATCATCAGTTGCTACGCGGATATAACGGTCGGCGGCAAGTAAAAAGCCACCTGTCCCAGCAGCAGGATCTTGAATCACTTCACCTGCTTTTGGGTCCATTATTTCAACCATGCAGTCAATCAAAACACGGGGCGTAAAATACTGGCCTGCACCTGATTTGGTTTCCGATGCATTCTTCTCCAAAAGTCCCTCGTACATATCTCCAAGGTCTTCACGGCTGGCACCGTACCAGTCTAAATTGTTAATATCGTCGATAAGTTGAGTAAGATGCTTTGGTTCGCGGATACTGGTATTAGCACCCTGGTAAATACTTGCCACAAGTGAATCGGCAGCAGTTTCCAATGCAACAAGTAGTTCACGGTAAAAATGATACTGTTCAACACCATCTTTGTCAGTCAGATTGTCCCAACGGTAACCTTCAGGCAAACGCTTATCGACGCCCGTTTCTTTAGCCATTTTCAAAAAAAGCAACAAGGTTAGCTCGGTAACATACTGGTGGTAGGTAATTCCATCATCTTTTAATATATTGCAGAGATTCCAGAGTTTACTGACGATATCGTTTGTGTTCATTCAAATTCCTATAGTTTATGCTGTTATGCCCACATGTACGTGGCAAAGTCGTCGAGGACTTCATCGAGTTTATGGTTCAGTTGGTTGTCAATGGCTTTACGGCCGCCTTTCTCTTTGAAAGGGGAACTCTCCAAAGCCTCTTCATCAATGATAATGTTTTGTTTCATCTGTTCCGCCAGCCTGTCAAGCCATCTCACCTGGTTTGGCGTCCATTTTTGCGATGATTTGATCTTCTGCAAAGCGGATGTTACCCGCTCTTCATAAGAGACAAGCGGCGATCCAAGTGCCATCGAGCGAATATAGCCGATAATTGTAGCGGCTATATCTTCATTTTTGGCCTCTTTCCATGCCTCATGCAGATGTGTTTCGCTAAAGTTGTGCTCACTTAACATCAAACGCAGTGATTTGAGGTCCTCACGCGTCAGATCTCTCGGCCGGGTCATGACAACTTCAAGTGCAGCGATCTTGTTCCTGTTCTCAATTATGAAGGTGTTGAAGCTTTCGAGGTAGTCTTCCGGAGCCAGAATCGCATTACCGTCCTTGTCTTCACCATACCCCCGCGTGGTCTCCAGTAACTCATCCTCATGGAGCGAGATAACGATATCCGAGGAGCTGATCTTCAGGCCTGAACGCAGGTTGAGTATGAACTTGAAGATATCGGGGTTTTCTCTAAAAAATACTCCCGTCTCTTTCGGGCCTATCTCTTTTAGCTTTTTCGGAAGTTCGTTAAATGTACAGCTCAGCTTGTCGTTTGTCAAGGTATCCAAAAGCGTAAAGGCCTCTTTTGCCTCCGGGAACTCGTCGATTTTCTCCGTGCGTCGCACGATGCGCTGGAACTTGGCAATGACTTGTTCATGCACGTCTTCGGCATGTGTCTTGTTACCGGACTCGCCATAGGCGTCGCCACTGTACTCATATGACTTCTCATTGTTCAGATCATCGATCAACTGCTCAAGCGGCACACTGACCGTCTGAACGATCGGTCTCATCGTGTCCACTTTTTCAAGGACTTTGTAGAGACCCACGGCATCGAAAATCCTGAAGATGTCCTTGTTGATGTCCGGACATAACCTCGTAGCACGGCCTTTCATCTGCTCATACAAAATACGGGAACGGACCCGTCGCAAAAAGACGAGGTTGGTGATCTCCGGCACATCGATACCGGTCGTCAACAAGTCAACCGTAACCGCTATATTTGGCAGGCGTTCGTTCTTATACTCCCTGATCGCTCCGCGAGGTTCACGAATGGAGCCGGTGATCTTCATAACGGTCTTGTCTTTTTGGGGACCGTGGAACTTGTCCAGAGCCAGTTTCATCTGTTCTACGACAACATCGGCATGGGCATCAGAGACACAGAAGATCAGGGTCTTCTCTTCACCGGTTGGGTCGAGGTAATCCTGTGCAAGCGTCTCACAGATAACACGGTTGAACTCTTTGTTGAGCACTTTACGGTTAAAGTCTTCGATCTCAAAGTCCATCTCATCGTCCAGGATCTCAGTACGTGATTCACCGATGACATTGATGACCTCGACCTCATCCTCTTTTTTGAAGTGAATCCCGTGTTTACTCAGCTGCGTGTCAAAGCTGTAGGGCGGCTCACTGTCTATCAGCCAGCCGTCGACAACCGCTTCACGATAACTATAGGTGTAGACCGGGGAATTAAAGATCTCAACCGTATGCGTCGCGGGCGTTGCCGTAAGCCCTATGCGCACCGCATCAAAATAGTCAAGGACTTGCCTGTAAGCAGAGACATACTCGTTGAAGTCACGCAGCTCCATCTCCCCTTCGGTCATCTCTTTGTCGAGCGTGTAGCCCCTGTGTGCTTCATCTACGATAATACAGTCATACCGTCCGACCGGAATCGTCTCATCCGATGCCAAAACCCGTTTGACCATCGACTGGACCGTTGCTACATGGACCTTTGTCTTGCTGTCGGGCATCTTGTCCGTCAGCTCTTTGACGTCATAGATCTCTTCAAACGTCAGATTGCCTTCCGGACGGATCTCGCCAAAAGCGTTTTGCGCCTGTTCACCGAGTGCGCCGCGATCTACCAGAAAGAGGATACGTTTGAAAAAGCCCGCCTTTAAAAGACGGTACATCAATGCGATAACTGTCCGTGTCTTTCCGGTCCCCGTTGCCATAGCTATCAAGATCTTGCGCTCTTTAGCGATAATGGCCTCTTCGGCTTTGTGGACAGCTTTTTGCTGATAATCCCGCAGCGACAAAGAACCCCATTGGTCTTCTTTGATCTTTTCGATGATTTTAACCTCATCACGGGCCAACAACTGTTCGATCTCTTCAGGAGTTTGCCACCCTTTCAAGGCCCTTGATTTGTTTTCAGGAACTCTCAGGTCACGAAACCAGATGCCGCTTTTTGTCTTGATCTGGTTTTGATATTCACGCCCGTTTGTCGAATACGCCAATGGGACTTTATACGTCTCATCTTTTGTAGCGTCTATCGGCCACTCTTTTAGCTCAAGTTGGACGTCCTGGTTTTTAGCGATCTGCTTGACGCTGTCCAGGTTGATGTCTCTGCTGTACTCTTCGGCTTGACGGAGGTCGTCTGCTACGTCATTGCCAAACTTTTTGGCTTCGACAACGCCGACCGGTTTAAGCCCGATAAACAGGACGTAATCAGCCCTGGTGTTCTTCTTGGTATGCGGGTTGTAACATGGCCATTCCGCTATGGCTCTGTTATGACCGACTTCCGGTCTCCCTCCTCTTCTGTAGTCAAGTCCTCTTGTGTCAGCTTCCCAGCCGGCCTCGATCAGCTTTAGATCGATCAGCTCTCGGGTCTCATCTTCTGTCAAATGAAGTTTGCCTGCAGCACTTTTGGCTTTACGCTTGTACGTCTGCTGAAGCTCTCTTTCCTCTTTTTGGTCTTTTTCTGTTTTGACAAGCTCTTCAATCTTGGCCTCAAACGTTTGACGTGCCTGTTCAAGCTCGGCTTCGTTGGCAGCGATGATCTTCTCGTAGCTCTCTTTAGCAGCTTGCATCTCTGCAACTATGGCGTCTTGGGCTTTGGCCTCTTTTGCTATGAGTTCTGTAAGCTCATGACTCTCTTCTAAAGCCTGGTTGGCTTCCGTCAGTTTGGCTGTAAGAATATGTTTTTCATCTTCGAGCTGCTGTAGTGCCGTAGAAGGATCTTCCGGAACTCTAAAAGGTTCTTCGACAAAGCTGCTGTCTTCTCCAAAAGTCAAGTGGTACCAAACAGCTAGTTTATGTGCAAGTTGTAGGTCACCGATCGCTTGTTTGTGGTCGCCGAATGTAAATTCGTGAACAGCCTTGTTCCCATCTTTTCGAAGCTTGTGAAAAATGTCTTTAACTCTTGAATCCAAATTGATCTTGCGGTCGATCTGATAAATGAGCTCACTTTGGTTATTGTATGAATAGGAAGGGATGTTAAAACGCGATGCAATGTCTTTGGCGAAGGCTTCTGAGAGTTGACGAAGTTTCATAATGGTAGTGTTGGGATCCATTGCAAAAAACTGTTCCGCCGCAGATGCCAACTGATAGAAAACAGGGTCGTGCTGTTTCAAAAACTCAAAGTTAGAAATAAGCGAGTAAATGCCTTTAGATTCTACTTGCATGAAAAGTTTTGAAGCATCTTTTACTTTATCAGCTTTTGAAGTATCTATATACTTCTGATACGAATCTGACATTCATTTTCTCCATCATACGCTAAATAGGTCATATTATTCTATCTGTATCCAATAAATATTAACTTTTTCACTGAAAATTTGTAGCAGTAAATAGGGTAAATGATAAATGGGGACAGGCCATATTATTTAGCGTGTTCGTGGAAATAGACAGGGTTCGGCAGATTGCGACTAGGAACAGAGAGCTCATCGGATGCAATAATAGACTCTATATACTACGGTGCCTTTTCAGAAAATATACCGAGTACTTTGTTCCAGTCCTTTTGCGCCATCAATCCTCATTATTTCAAACTTTCTGATCGCGGCACTGCTACCCGTAAATTTCTTTCACCCGCCCTACTTCGCCGCTCATCAGCCGCACTTTGATGCCGTGCGGGTGCGTGGCGCTTTTGGTGAGGATGTCGCGGACGGTGCCGTCTGTCAGTCGACCGGTATCCTGGTCCTGTTTCAATACAATGGCAACGCTCAATCCGAAGCGTATGTTCTTTCTTTGTCTGGGGTCCGGCATGGTGCTCATATCAGCTTCACTTCGACTTTTTTCCCAAACGCCTTGGCCACACGTTCAAGAAAATCAATCCCGATATTGACATTGCCATTTTCGATGCGTGAAATGACCGCCTGTGTCGTTCCGACCTTTTCCGCAAACTGCTTCTGCGTCAGGTCATACTTGATGCGGAGTTTCAGCAGTTGTCTAATGACTTGATAACGAGGTTCAAGCCGCTCCCATTCACGTTTAAACTCTTCATTTTCCAACTGCTCTTTGATCAATGCCTGGAGTTCACTCATTTTATCATCTCCTTCATGCGCTGTTTGGCAATATCAATCTCTTTTCTGGGTGTCTTCTGCGTCTTTTTCACAAAACCATGTAGTAAGACAAATCGTCTACCGGTGTGTGCAAAATAGATAACCCGGTAGATACCTTTATGATCTTTCGCCCTGACTTCGTACAGTTTCTCTTCCAGGTGTTTTACATATGGCTCTCGGATACCTGTACCTAACTGCTCCAAGAGATCCAAATTTCTCAATACAACTGTTTTGGTCTTTTCTTCCAGAGAGAGAATCCACTCATAAACCGGTTTTGAGCCGTTCTCATCTGTAAAAAAGACCACTTCCCATTTCATGATTATGCCTTATAGGATATAAATAATATCTTATTAGATATATTTAGATTGATCACAACATCCCCTCTTCTCTCAGACTAAGGAACCCGTCTCTGGTCAAAATAACATGATCGAGCAGCTCTATCCCCAACAATGTCCCCGCCTCCTTGAGGCGCCGGGTAACCGCGACGTCCTCCCGACTCGGGGCGAGCTGCCCGCCGGGATGGTTGTGGGCGACGATGATCCCCGCCGCCCGGTCCGCGACGGCATCGGCGAAGACTTCTCGGGGGTGCACGAGGGACTGGTTGAGGGTCCCGATGGAGACGACGCGCTTCTCGATAAGGTGCGAGGCTCCATCCAGAGCCAGGGCAATGAAATACTCCTGCTTTTTGGCCCCGTATTCGCGTAGCAGTTCGTAGACATCCGCAGCTGAGGTAATTTTGACATGCTGCTTGATGAGATAACGCCGGGAGAGCTCGACGGCGGCGAGGATCTGCGCGGCTTTTGCCTCGCCCATGCCATGGATGGAAGTAAGGTCATCGAGCGTCAGGGATTCGAAAGAGGCATCAAAGAGCCCTACGATCTCCTTGGAGAGCTGCAGCACATCCTTGCCCGGAACCCCGCTGCCGAGCAACACTGCCATCAGCTCATACGCCTTAAGGGTAGCGGGACCTTTTGCCAGCAGTTTTTCGCGGGGCTTGTCGCCTTTGTAGAGTTCCTGGAGCTTTTTCATGCAATAATTCTATCGTAATATAACTATAAATGTTATATTAAGTTTAAACAAAACCGAGCCGAGCTTCAGTCCCTGAAGCTTTGTACTTTCATATTAGCTTCGACGAGTCGAAGCGCATCCAATCAATTGGGGCTTGGCCTTGAGCATTCCTTATAAGCCATCCCGGAAGCCTATGAGCGATTTGCGAAAGACCGCTCTTTGCGCTACTTTTTCTAAAAATGTGGCAAAGGAATACACTCTATTCATTCTTTTCTTTTTCATAAGAAAAGAACCAAAAGAAAATCGTCGTTGCGCGAATCGCTCGCCCTTCTCGGCTTTATGCCTTCAGGGCGGCTTTCACGGCACGCTTAACGACACTGAGCCTATTGATTAATGCGCTTCGGCAAACCGAAGCTAACGTCAAAAAAAGAGCTTCGACTCGTCGAAGCGCATTCAATAAAATCGAAAATTGGCACTGAGCGCTCTTTGAAAGCCGCCGCATGACGCTGCATTGTTCGTATTCTCTTCATCAAAGGTCGCTTTTCCGCACTGTTTTTCGCCATTTTTACAGCATTTCTTACCCTGGAACGGCGTAGGAAGGGGGTGTTTCCATTTGCGGGTGCTATTTCCCCTCTTCGGTTATAATGACGGCCATTTGTCAAAAAGGAGTCCCCATTATGAAACTGATTCCGGTGGCCGCGATGGCGGCAGTGATGTTGCTCAGTTCCGGCTGTGTTATGAAGAGTACGCACGAGGCGACGCTGCAGGAGCTGAACCAGACCCGCGTGCAGCTCGGTTCCGCGCAGCAGACCATCAAGGACCAGCGCGACGAGATTGAGCGCAACCAGGCGCAGATCGCCAAGGACCGCGAGGAGATCGCCAAGGGCAAGTCGCAGATCGAGTTCAACAACGTCGAGCTGAGCGAGATGGAGATGCGCAAGCTGCAGCTCCAGCAGGACCTTGAGGCGGCCCGCAAAGAGCTGGGAGCTTCCCAGGAGCAGCTTGAGACCATGAAGCAGATCGAGGCCGAGACGCAGAAACGCAACGAGATCTACGCACAGTTCGTCAAAGAGCTGCAGAAGATGATCGACGGCGGGCAGCTGACCGTCTCCATCGAGAAGGGGCGCATCGTCATCAACCTCCCCGATGAAGTCCTCTTCGCCAGCGGAAGCGCTACGGTCAACAAAGCGGGCCAGGAGGCGCTTGCGCAGATCGCCAAGGCCCTCGCCGCCTTCCCCGACCGCCGCTTCCAGGTCGAGGGGCACACGGACAACGTGCCCATCAAGAGCGCGCGCTTCCCGAGCAACTGGGAGCTCTCCACCGCCCGCGCCCTCAGCGTCGTCCACCTCATGATCGACGAGGGCGTCTCCGCCGACAACGTCTCCGCCGCTGGCTTCGGCGAGTTCCACCCCCGCGCGACCAACGAGACGCCGGAGGGGCGCGCCCTCAACCGCCGCATCGAGATCATCATGCTGCCGAACCTGGAGATCCTCTCCAACGAGCTGCCTAAGCTCGCCGAGTAACGCCTACGCGGGCGCGCTGTGCCCGCATCCTCCCCCGTATCACCTTTTTATCTCCTCCAGAAACGACCTTCTCCATTTAATTTTGCTTTTATTTTTTAGGAGTTATCATGACTCTAGTACGTACTAGAGATCTTTAACAAGGTACCGCAAAGGAAGCCAATGAATCAAACGAATTTATTGGCGGTTTTGGGTCCCTCGTCGCAAGAGGATGCCGCCCCTAATACAGAGTTGGGGTATGGGCTGAAACGCGACGAAGGATCGGGTAAGCGAAGTAAGATGCTTTTCTGAGTCAAGGTGAAGCCGGGTCGAAGCAGCCAATAGAGCTCGGCGCGCATGACAGTGCAGCGCCACCAGATGTGACCGCGGTCACTTCGCCTTTCACAGACAAGATGCCGGGCAACCTCGCTCCAGAGATTGGATACGTCGCGCCGCTTAAATCGGGCTCGCGACACACTGAGAGGTCATATGCCCCTTCGGGAGTTCGGCATCTTACTAAAGGGTGCACCGTATGCACCGCCTGGGCCAAACATACCGCCCATGGGAGCACAGAGGCTCCCACCGCTGCCGTGTGAAGCGGGAGCGGCACTTCAAATGACAGACTCCCTGTTCCCGCGCTTTTATTAGAATGCGATTGGCGCGCTTTCAGCAGTTCAGTCGGCGACTTTGCCTCGCAGCTTTTTTTTCTCTCCGTGTTTCTTTTTCGACTGCAATCTTTTTTTGACAGACCCCTTCGTCGGTTTGGTCGCGATGCGCTTCTTTTTGGAGACGTTGACGCTCTTGATCAGCTCTACTAAACGCTCCAAAGCCTCCTCTTTGTTCTGTTCGCGGCTGCGGTGCTGCTGGGACTTGATGACGACGATCCCCTCTTTGGTAATGCGGCTGTCTGTGAGGGCGAGCAGGCGCTCTTTGTAAAAAGGCGGCAGTGAGGAGGCGGCGATGTCAAAGCGCAGGTGGATGGCCGCGGAGGTCTTGTTGACCTTCTGCCCGCCGGAGCCCTGGGCCCTGATGGCCTCGATCTCGATCTCATCCTCGCTGAGGCTCACATTGTTGGAAATGGTCAGCATGGTTCCCTAGAACGAAGACATCAGGATGTTATAGAGCAGGTAGACGATGATCGCGATGGCGAAGGCGCTGAGGATCCAGGTGCGCTTGTTCGAAGAGAGCGGTTTTTCATAGTCGCTGGATTCATCCAGCTCCGGTTCGCGTTCGTCGAGTTCGGAGAGCGGTTTGTCGGCCATAGTCATATCCTTTGGTGAACTTTTACCTCCCATTATAGCGTGACTACAGCTCGTCATACTCCATGCCGTATTGCAGCTCGGGGAAGTGGCGCTCCAGCATCTGTTCGATGGCCTCGCGGTATTGCGCCGCGGCCCGGGCGTCCGGGGAGAGGAAAATGAGGGCGATGTCGGCCTCTTTTGGGTATTCGCCGCTGATATCCATGACGGAGACGTTGAAGCTCTTCAACCGCTCCTTGATGCTGTTCGTGATGCTGCGGCGTCCCTTGAGAGAGTGGACATAGGGGAGTTCGAAGTGCAGATCGCAGTGACAGATGATCATAAACACCTTTTATTATTTTTGTTATTTTATAATAAGAATATCATAGATATGTCTGATATAATTGCCATCTTGATGCGATGAAGAGAGAATAAAATTTTTCAGAGGTAAAAATTGTGAAAGCGTTTACACAAAAGGTTTGCCCTGTCTGCGGTGCGGGACAAGCTTTACGGCTCAAGCGTACCTTCGTTGAGAAGTACCTGCTGTTCAGAAAAAGAAAATACAAGTGCCATAACTGCCACCACATCTACCACGGCTAACTATCCATCATCCCCCCTGCGCGCCATACGCCCCCTTTCACGGAGGCAGGCTATAATGGCGCCATGAAAAAATCCATCCTTATTACCGGCTGCTCCAGCGGCATCGGCTATGAAACGGCCCTGACGCTTTTCAGACAGGGTTATGACGTCTTTGCCACGGCGCGTGCCCAGGAAGATGTTCTCAGGCTTATCTCGGAGGGGCTTAATGCCCACCAGCTCGATGTCACCGACCCCGACAGCATCGACGCGGCCCTGAAATGGGTCCTGGAGCAGACGGGCGGCACCCTCTACGCCCTCTTTAACAACGCAGGCTACGGCCAGCCCGGCGCCCTCGAGGACGTCCCGACCTTCGCCCTGCGCGAACAGTTCGAGACGAACGTCCTCGGACTGCACGAGCTGACCCGCCGCGTCCTCCCCCTTATGCTCGCTCAGGGGTACGGGCGCATTTTGCAGCACAGTTCGGTACTGGGACTCGTCTCGCTGCGCTTCCGCGGCGCCTACAATGCCAGCAAGTACGCCATCGAGGGGCTCTGCGACACCCTGCGCCTGGAGCTGGAGGGCACGGGCGTCCACGTCGTCACCCTCAACACGGGCCCGATCCGCTCACGTTTCCGCGACAACGCCATCAAAATGTTTGAAAAGAATGTCGACACGGCGCAGAGCCGTTTTGCGGACGTGTACCAGGAGGAGGTGTACAAGCGCAAAGCGAACAAGGAGGAGAAGGACCGCTTCACCCGCGATGCGGACGCCGTGACCCGTAAAGTTATCAGGGCCCTGGAGGCGGAGCGCCCGGCCCCGCGCTACCACATTACCGGCGCGACGACCTTGCTCGCGCTTTTCAAACGCCTGCTGCCCACCCGGGGGCTCGACGCCCTGCTACGCAAGATCCAGTAGTCCCTTTTCCAGCGCCGCTTCCGCTTCGCGCCGCCCCGCGTCAAAGGCATCATCGAGCTTCGATGTATCGAAGATATTCATCTCTGCGCACCCCTGCACTTCCAAATAGGCGTCCGCAAAATGCTTCGACGCCTCGACGTTGGCCGCCATCATCAGTATGAGGGCACGGTAGGTCGTCTGCATGACGTTTTTCGGCTCTTGGGGCAGGATGGCGTTGACATTGATGCCGAGGATGGGCAGGCCCTTCGCTTTGAGGGCCCGCACCGGCATATTGTCCATGAAACCGCCGTCGCCGAGGCGCATCCCCCCGTAGGATACGGGGGCAAAGAAGGGGATGAGCGACGAGGAGGCTGCGGCCAGCTTGGCAATGGGGCCTTGGTCAAAGTAGCGGATCGTCCCCGCCGTCAGGTCTGTCGCGGCGATGACGCAGGGGGTTTGGAGATCCTCGATGTGGGTCACGGAGAGGTGGTGCGAGAGGAGCCGTTCGATCCCCTTGAGGGCGAACACCCCGCCCTGCCGGAAATGGCGCACAAGGTCGATGCGCCGGAGCTCGCGGTAGATCTCCAGGACCTCCCGCGGGGTACGGCCGTCGCAGAGCAGCACCCCGGCCAGGGCTCCGCCGCTGCTGCCGGCGACGGCGGCAATATCATACCCCTGCTGCTGCAGGACCTCGACGACCCCCAGATGGGCCACGGCGCGCACGCCGCCGCCCGATAAAGCAAGCGAAATCTTTTTTGGCGCTTTCTCCGTTCCCATAGACTCTCCCTTTGCCCTGTAGCGTTTAGGCAATCATGCCATCTTCATGGATACAGTTACTACTTGGCGCTTACTGCGCTGGGAGTTCCTTCTTCAGGTACTCGCCGGTGTAGCTGCCGGTGTCGTCGGCCATTGATGCCACCGTTTCCGGGTCGCCGACGGCGATGATGCGGCCGCCCTTGCTGCCCCCTTCTGGGCCCATGTCGATGATGTAGTCGGCGTTCTTGACCATATCGAGGTTATGCTCGATGACGAGAACGGAGTTGCCCAGTTCGACGAGGTGGTGCAGCACCTGGGTGAGGCGGTCGACGTCGGCGAAGTGAAGCCCCGTCGTCGGCTCGTCAAGGATATAGAGGGTGTTGCCCGTATCTTTGCGGCTGAGCTCCTTGGAGAGCTTGATGCGCTGCGCTTCCCCGCCCGAGAGGGTGACGGCGTTCTGCCCCAGGGTGATGTAGCCCAGGCCCACGTCATTCAGCGTCTTGAGGATCGCCTTGATCTTCGGGATGGCGTCGAAGAAGGTCAACGCCTCCTGGACACTCATGTTGAGGACGTCGGCAATGGACTTGCCCTTGTACTCGATCTCCAACGTCTGCGGGTTGTAGCGGCTGCCGCCGCAGGCGTCGCACTTGACCATGATGTCGGGGAGGAAGTGCATCTCGATCTTGAGCTCCCCTTCCCCCTGGCACTTCTCGCAGCGGCCGCCCTTGACGTTGAAGCTGTAGCGGCTCGCCGTGTAACCGCGGATCTGGGAGAGCTTCGTCTTCGCAAAAAGGTTGCGGATCTCGTCCATCAGCCCCGTATAGGTCGCCGGGTTCGAGCGCGGGGTGCGTCCAATGGGGCTCTGGTCGAGGTAGATCACCTTGTCGAGCTGCTCCAGCCCCGTGATCTCGACGCCGGCGACGGTGTGCACCTTGCGCGCGCGGTTGAGCAGCTCCCGCGCCGTCGGCAGCAGGGTCTGCAGGATGAGAGAGCTCTTGCCGCTGCCGCTCACGCCGGTGACGCAGACGAGGTTCTGCAGCGGGATGCGGGCGGAGAGGTCCTCGATGTTGTTGATGGTGACGTTCTTGATCTCGATCCACTCCGTCTGCTCGCGGCGGTAGAAGTACTCGATCTTCTTCTTGCCCGTCATGTAGGCCGCCGTCTCCGTCTTTGCCTTCATGAGCTGCTTGAGGGAGCCCGAGAAGACGACCTCCCCGCCAAACTGCCCCGCCCCGGGACCGATGTCGATGATGTGGTCGGCGTGTTCGATCGTCTCCTTGTCGTGCTCGACGACGATGACGGTGTTCCCCTTCTCCTGCAAAGAGCGCAGGGTCCGGATGAGTTTGAGGGTGTCGCGTTCGTGCAGGCCGATGGAGGGCTCATCGAGGACGTACATGACACCCGTCAGCCCGCTGCCGATCTGGCTGGCGATGCGGATGCGCTGCGCCTCGCCCCCGCTGATGGTCCGGGCGTCGCGGCTCAGCGTCAGGTAGCCGAGGCCGACGTCGAAGAGGAAGAAGAGACGTTCGCGGATCTCGTTGAGGATGGGCGCGGCGATCATGCGGTCCTGTTCGCCGAGGAAGGCGAAGGTGTCCTCGGCCGTGAACCAGCGGTAGGTATCCTCGATGGGTTGGGCAATGACCCCGCTGATCTTCTGCCCCGCCACGTCGACGGCAAGGCTCTCCCGGCGCAGGCGGTGGCCGCCGCAGACATTACAGACCTTCTCGCTCATGTAGTCCTGGATATCCTTCTCGTCCTTGAACATGTCATAGGCGATACGGATGATCCCCGGCCAGATCCTTTTCACCAGGTGGTTCTTCCACTTGAAGGTCACTTCGTTGATGCTGCCGTGCAAAATGGCCTTCTTCTGGTGCTCCTCCAGTTCGCGGAACGGGACGGTGATGTCGATCCCCTCCGTCTCGCAGAAGCCTTTGAGGAAGGTGAAGTAGTACCCCTTGTTGAAACCGTAGACGATCTTGACGGCACCCTTCTCGATGGAGAGATCCCCGTCAATGATCTTGTCGTGGTCCAGGGCGTAGCGGATGCCGAGGCCGTCGCACTCGGGGCAGGCACCCTTGGGGGAGTTGAAGGAGAAGCTGAGCGGCTCGAGGGGCTCGAAGCTCACCTTGCAGTCAAAACAGGCGTTGTGCTCGCTGTAGTGGATGATGTTCGCGGTCAGGTCCATCTCGGTATGGTTCATGATCTCGACTTCGACCTCGCCGTAGCTCTCCTTGAGCGCCTTTTCGACGTCCTGGGCGATCCGGTCACGGTTCTCATCCTTGATGACGACACGGTCGATGACGACCTTGATGGTATGCTTCTTCGTTTTGGAGAGTTCGATCTCCTCGTCGAGGCGGACCATGACGCCGTCGACCATCGCCCGCACGAAGCCTTTGTGGCGCAGCCCCTCGATCAGGTCGGCAAAGGTTCCCTTCTTCTCGCGGATCAGCGGAGCAAGGATGACGGCCTTGGAGCCTTCGGGGAGCTTCTGAACCTGCTCGATGATATCCGCGGCGGACATCTGCGAGATCTCCTTGCCGCAGAGGTGGCAGTGCTGGACACCGATGCGGGCAAAGAGCAGGCGGAGGTAGTCGTAGATCTCGGTAATGGTCCCGACGGTCGAACGGGGGTTCTTGGAGGTCGTCTTCTGGTCGATGGCGATGGCGGGGGTGAGGCCGTCGATCTTGTCGACGTCGGGCTTGCCGATGCGGTCCAGGAACTGGCGGGCGTAGCTGGAGAGGCTCTCGATGTAGCGGCGCTGTCCCTCGGCATAGAGGGTATCAAAAGCGAGGGTCGATTTGCCCGAGCCCGAGAGCCCCGTACAGACGACCAGCTTGTTCTTCGGCACTTCGAGGGAGATATCCTTGAGGTTATGCTCCCGCGCGCCCGTGATCGTTATCTTATCCATGCTTCACCACCAATCTGTAGAAGAAGTATCCGATGACCACCAGGTAGAAGGCGATCATCAGGAGTTTGTGCTGCTTGACCGGCACCACGTGCTTGAGCCAGATCCCGCCGAAGACCCCCGCCATCGACGCGATCCCGATGATGACGCCGTGGTAATAATCGACGTAGCCGCCCGCCGAGAGGCTCACGAGCCCGGAGATGGAGGAGAAGACGACAAAGAAGAGGCCGGCGGAGATGGCATTCTTGAGCGGCACATGCAAGAAGCCTGCCAGAATAGGCACCAGCAGAATGGAGCCCCCGACACCGATGGAGATGGAGAAAGCCCCCAGCAGCAGGCCGATGACGAAGAGCAGCACCGGGTGCGCTTTTTTGATCTCCTGGTCGTGATCGACGGTCTTGAAAAAGAGCCGCCCCAGGGCAAAGAGCACAAAGCCCATGAAGATCCACTCGAGCGTGCGTCCGGAAAGGGCGCTGACGATGAAGCTGCTTCCCAGGGCCCCGACCGCGCCCCCGACACCGATAGCCAGGACCATCTTGACGTCGAGAGTACCCTTTTTCAGGTTCAGGTAGCTGCCGTAGATGGAGCTGAAGACCATCTGCACGACGGAGATACCGACGGCGCTCTTCATGTCGAAGCCGATGAAGAGCAGTGCGGGGACCAGGATCGTCCCGCCGCCGATACCGAAAAAGCCCGACAGCGCGCCGACGCCAATGCCCAAAAATACAAGTTCGATAATCTCTGCCATCTGCCGCCCCGTGTGTTGATTCGCGCGATTATACAGGAGGCACGGTAAAGTGGGGGTTACATCTGTAAAGGAGTTCGCAGAGTCAATCTGCGGTGAAGCGACGGCAGCATGCCGCCGCAAGGGTGACGCTACTGCGCATCACGCTCCTGCTCGACCGCATCGAAGGTGATCAGCGTGCTGAAGCGGCCATCATGCTTTCGGGTCTCATAACGGTACCCCAGTTTGTCGGCGAGACGGTTGATCATCCGGGACCCGATGCGGGAACTAAAAAGGGTCTCGTCGCTTTTGGTGCCGATCTCGTTGACGATCTCCAGCCGCTTTTTGTCCGGATCGACGATCGTGCGGATGGCGGTGTCGTTCTTCGTATGCATGAAGATGTTTTCAAAGACGGCCTGCAGCACCTTTAGAATCGCCGCTTTGTGGATGTAGAGGGTGAAATCCTCCTCGAAGTTCGACACGATCGTCAACCCTTTCTTCTCCAGAATCGGCTGGAAGACCTGCTGCATCAGCCGACACTGCTCCTGCATCGGCACGTCCTCCCTCCCCTTGCGCATATCCCACTCGATCTCTTTGAGGAAGATCAGCTCTTTGAGCTTGCTGCTGACCGTCGCGATGTCCGCTTCGCTCTCGGCGACGAAACGCACTTTTTCGAAGGCGTCATCCTCGGCGAAGAGCGACAGACGCGCTTTGAGCACGGCGATGGGCGCTTTGATCTCGTGCGCCGCCTCCTTGAAGATGTTCTGTTTTTCCCGGCAGAGCGACCGGTTGGCACGCTGCAAAGCGATGATCGCATGTTTCAGCTCGTTGACTTCCGCCGGACCGCTGCACGACGGCAGCGCTTTTTCATCCCCGGCACCGGAGCGGCAGTAGCCTACCAGGCAGTGCAGCGGGCGCAGCAGCCGCGTCAGATATAACCAGAACAGCAGGACGAACAGCAGCAGGAAAAGCCCGAATACGGCCGCCAGGTGCAGGGCGAGGTCACGGCTTTTTTGTTCGATCCGCAGGGTATTCGAACGCACCTTCAGGTAGCGGCCGTCGGGCAGTACGGAGACGACGGCGACCTCCTCCGCTTCCGGCGGCAGGGTCTCGGTCATTGTGAAGGTCAGATCGTCAAAGTGATCGACGAAGGGTGCGCTGTGGTAGGCTTCGAGCAGATGGAAGTTCTGTCGGATCGTTTCGGCGTCGTTCAGGTAGAATTTATGGCGGACGACGTCCTCGGACAACACGATCAGCGACTGCCGCAGATTGCGTTTAAGCTCGGCGTGGTAGCGGTAGACGACATAGCTCCCGAGCAGTGCGAAGGTGACGACGCTGCTGAGCAGAAAGTACGAAATGACCATCCGCTGCAGGCTTCTACTCCCTTTCAATGACGTACCCCCGCGTCTTGACGGTCTTGATAATCGCTTTGGGCAGTTTTTTGCGGATGTTCTTGACCGTCGCGTCGATGGTGTTGGAGGCGATATTCTGCGGATTGACGTAGAGGGCGTCGAGCAGTTCGTCCTTGGAGATGATCTGCCCCTGCTTCGAAAGAAGGTAGAAGAAGAGGTCATTCTCTTTGCGGCTGAGTACGATCTCCTCCCCCGCGCTGCGGATGGAGCGGCCCAGCATATCACATGTCAGGCCGCATACTTCGACATGGGGCGCTCCCTGGTGTCGGCGCGCCAGCGCATGCACCCTCGCCAGCAGTTCCGCGTTGTCAAAGGGTTTGTCGAGGTAATCGTCCGCCCCCAGGTTAAGCCCCGCGATCTTCTCCGCGATGGCGTCGTAGGCGCTGATAATGATCACTCCCGTTTCGCTGCTTCGCTGCTTGATCTTTTCGATCAGCGACATGCCCACGTCGACCCCGTTTATATTGCGGTCGAGCAGGACGACACTGTAGCAGTAACGCTCGATATACGCCAGTGCATCGCCCAGTTCGGAGACGATATCGACACGGAAATGGCGGGAGAGGTAGCCGCCGACCAGTTCGGCGAGGACGGCATCGTCCTCCAGCATCAGGATTCGCATGCGTTTCTCCTCCCCTTTGCAGTGAGTGTAGCACGCCAGTGTTAGGGAAGTGTTAGGAAAAGCCCCTCAGCCTATTCGTAAGCGCAGGCGATCGACGACGCCTCCGTCGCCTCCCCGACGTAGCGGCTCTCTTTGAAAAAGCCATCGATGAGGCTCCTAAACGCCGCCACGTCGTCGATGCGGTTGACGTCGTTGCGCAGGGCGGAGGCACCGGCGTACCCCTTGGAGTAGGTATGGATATGTTTTCGGAACATCGGGACCCCCCGCGCGCCGTAAAACTCGATCATGCGGTCGTAATGCTCCATGATGATCTCGTAGCGGATCATCGGGTCGATGGTCGCGCTGCCCGTTTTGAGCTGGTGGAAGATCCACGGCGCGCCGACGGCGCCGCGGCCGATCATGACGCCGTCAGCCTTGGTATGCTCCAGCACCCACTGCGCCTTCTCGTAGCTGTCGATGTCGCCGTTGGCGATCACGGGGATGGAGACCGCCTGCTTGATCTCGGCAATGGCGTCGTAGTCGACCTCCGCCTTGAACTTGCCCGCCCGGGTCCGCCCGTGCACGGCGAGGAAGTCCGCCCCGCTCTCCTCGACGATCCTTGCGATCTCGAGGTGATTCTTCTCGGCAAATCCCAGGCGGATTTTGACCGAGGTGAGCGGCTTGTTCGACGTTGATTTGATGGTCTCGATGATCCGCCCCATCTGCGGCAGGTCTTTGAGCAGAGAGCTGCCCGACCCGTGGCTGACGACCTTGGGGACGGGGCAGCCGCAGTTGAGGTCGATGATGTCGATGTCATCCTGCGCGTTGAGGATCTCGACGGCGCGGCGGACGATCTCCGTATCGGCCCCGGCGATCTGGACCGAATAAGGGTCCTCGTTGGGACTGCGCTCGAGCATCTTGAGGGTCTTCTGCGAGCCGTAGGCCAGGGCGTTGGAGCTGAGCATCTCGCTGACGGTGAGATCCGCGCCGAACTTTTTCACGACGCTGCGAAACGGCAGATCGGTATAGCCCGCCAGGGGCGCGAGGACATATAGAGGTTTGGAGAAATCAAGAATGTCTTTTAAAATCATACGCGTATTTTAGCAAAAAACGGGGTGAGAAAGTGTGCGCTCTGGAAGAAGTGCCCTTGGGGTACGAGCTCTCCGCCGAGGAGGACTCAGCGTCAGCGTAGGTGTCCGGGCTTTCGAGGAAACATCGCTACGCGAGCGGTACCCTTGTTTTCGAGGAAACATCGCTACGCGAGCGGTACCCTTGTTTTCGAGGAAACATCGCTACGCGAGCGGTACCCTTGTTTTGCCCGGCTGCCGTATAAGTTCCGAAGGCCTGTCAGGCCTTCGGAGAATAATTCTGCAGCATCATGTTCGCAAAACGCTTGACGTCATAATGCTTGTTGCACGCCTTGAGATCGGCGTAGGCTTTGAACAGAACGTATTCGTTCTCCGCCGTGATGTGCAGCAGCTCTTTGGCCCGGTCGACCATCTCGAGGTCGAAGAGCGTAAAGAGGTAGCCGTCCAGGGCCTTGTCGTCGTTGTCCGAGAGCATCTCGAAGACGGCGATGCGCTGCTCGGGGAGCATATGCTCGCCCATCACGACGCCGAGGTAGAGGTAATCCAGCGAGGAGAGCCCTTCGATCCGGGTGACGAAGTCCACCACCGTCGCGTTCGGCACGGAGAGGGTGTTCTCCTCGGCGTTGATGCGGTTGACGATGGAGAGGGCCGCTTTGAAGGTCATGTAAGGGCGGTACTTCTCCAAAATATGCAGCGGCGCGAAGACGCTGAGCTGCTCGAAGGCCAGCGCGTGGATCGCCGCATCGTAGCGTTCAGGTTTCGAGAGGACCGTTTCCGCATCGAGTTTGCCTTCGGCCAGCTGGTTGATATGGTTCTGGCGCACCAGGGGATTGCCGCTGGGGAGGTTGAAACGCTTGAGGTCGGCGCTTTCGCCCTTCTCGATCAGCTGGATCGCCTGGATGATCGCCCCGAGTTTGGGATGTTCGATCCCCTCAAGGTTCTCATCGGGCAGCATCCGGGAGTGATCGGCGATCTCGCCCATCAGCGCGTAGCGCTCCGTTTTAAAAGCGTGTCGGCGATCCTCTTTTTGCAAGAAGGCGTCGGCGACCGCGTCGAGCAGGTGGGCGTAATCCTTTTCGTACTTGCGCAGGCGTACGCTGCCGACAACGGAGTAGAAGAGCATATGAGCAAGGGTGCCGGCATAGAGCAGCAGCATCGCCAGGGCGACCCACACGGCGACCGGCAGTGACGGGAGCATAATGCCCAGCAGCTCGATGTGGATGCTCTCTTTCGATACGAAACCGTAGACGAACCATCCGAGCATAAAGATCAGCAGCAGTGCGGCGATACTGTAGCGTTTGATATACATGCGTCCCCCTTACTTGGCGCTGTTCTTCTCGGCAATCTCCCTGCAGTCAATGCAAAAACGCGCATGCGGCTTCACTTTGAGACGCGCAAAACTGATCGGCTCCTCGCACATCTCGCAGATGCCGTAGGTGCCTGCGCTGATCTTGCTCAGCGCCAGTTCGATCTCGAGCAGTTCGGTCCCCTGCTGTGTCCCGATCGCGGTATCAACCATATTGTCGTTGCTGATGGCGGCGTAATCGCCTTCGTCGTTCATTTCAACGTCGCTCAGACCGTCCAGTTCCGCCTCGACGCCGGAAATGTTCTTCATGATCTGCGCTTTGCGTGCGCGCAGAATCTCCTCGAAATATGACAGTTCGCTGTTTTGCACGGGTGTCCTTATTTGTGGTAGGGGTGGTTGTTCAGGATCGTGAATCCGCGGTAGATCTGTTCCAGCAGGACCGCCTTGGCGATCTTGTGGCTCATCGTCAGCGGCGACAGGCTGATCACCTTGTCGCAGCGCCGAAGAAACGCGTCTTCGAATCCGAACGCCCCTCCGATATAAAATTGCACCGACATTTTATCACTAAGGAGCTTACTGAATTCGAAACTGTCGATTAATTTTCCATCAGGATGCAACGCAATCGAATATCCACGGTTTAAATAGGGCTCAAGACTCTCCGTATAGGCCTGTTTTGCGGCCTCTTCGCCTATTGTGTGTGCTTTGGTGACGTTTTTGCCGAAAATTTCGACGTCATTGACCTTGGCGAAGCGCGAACTCATTTTTATAAGTTCTTTGTATAACGGATCGTAGATGGACCGCTCTTTTTTGGCGATGGAATAGAGGGTCACTTCCATCGCTGCGCCTCCGCGATGATCGCGCTTCCCATCACACGCATCCGCGCATGGGTGAAACGGTCCTCAAACCCGACCCCGCCGATGGCCGCCACCGGGTGGACGGAGGCAGACGCCAGGGTATCCAGGTCTTCGCCCAGGACCGCCGCATCCGTTTTGGTTCCCGTCGCCCGGAAGGCTCCCAGCCCGATGTAATCGATCCCGAGCGTGTTGGCCGTCGCGATCTCCGTGGCATTATGGGTGGAGAGGCCGATGACGCAGTTGCTGCCCACTTCCCGGCGCAGAGATTGCACCGCTGCGGCGGCATCTGCACCGATTCCAAGCAGATCATCCTGGCCCACATGCACGCCGTCGCACAGTGCATGGAGCTGCCAGCGGTCGTTGATGATCAGCATCCCGTCCCACAGCCCCCGAAGGCGCTCCAGCGCGGCTTTGACGACGTCGGTCTCCGCAGCTTTGTTCCGGTACTGGATCAGCGAGACGTCCAGCTGGCGGCAGGCTTCGACATAGGGTTCCAGGTCAAGGGCATGGGAATCGAGCAACGCCTGGTCGCAGAGGGCGTAGAGGGCGTTGGACGGGAGGGAGGTGAAGAAGGCGTCTATTTCACTGCGCGTCATGGTCGGCCGAAGCAGGCAGCATCATGCGGATCAGGTCCGCGATAGTCTCTTTGAGCTCGTTACGGTTGACGACCATATCGATGGAGCCGTGCTCCAGCAGGAACTCCGAGCGCTGGAACCCCTCGGGGAGGTCCGAACCGATCGTCTGCTTGATAACGCGCTGGCCGGCGAAACCGATGAGCGATCCCGGCTCGGCGATGATGATGTCGCCGAGGGTCGCGAACGAGGCGCTGACCCCGCCCATCGTCGGGTCGGTCAGAACAGAGATGAAGGGGAGTTTGTGTTCGCCCAGGCGTGCCAGAGCGGCGGAGGTCTTGCTCATCTGCATCAAGGAGTAGGTACTCTCCTGCATCCGCGCCCCGCCCGAGGCGCTGATGATGACGACACCCTGCTTTTTCTCGATGGCGCGGTGGATGGCACGGGTGATCTTCTCCCCTTCGACGGAGCCCAGCGATCCCCCCATAAAGGCGAAGTCGAAGACACAGAGCTGCACGTTCACGCCGTTCATCGTACATTCGCCGCTGACAACGGAGGAGCGGCGTCCCGTCTTCTTTTCCCCCTCTTCAAGGCGTTTGACGTAGCTTTTCTTGTCCACGAACTTCAGCGGGTCGACCGGCGCAAGGTTCGCGTCGAACTCGACAAAGCTCCCCTCGTCCGAAAGCAGTTCGATGCGCTTGTCGACGTTGATACGCATATGGTGACCGCATTTGGGACAGACGTAGTTCTGGTTTTCAACCTCTTTGTAGTACATCAGGGAGTTGCATGAGGGGCATTTGACCCAGTGTGCCGGTGCCTCGCTCTTGGTAGGCTGCTGTCGGGACGTGCCGCCGAAAAGGTTGAAAAGGTTCATCACGTATCCTTCGGGGTTCGGAAATAGTTTTGATTGATTGGGGGAATTGTAGCGAAAAAGTGCCCAGACTTCCCCTAAATGCTCAGGGGAAGCGGTAGAGAAACGGCGCTGAAAAGCGCCATTATTTCAGCAGGCTTCTGACGATGGAGCGCGCCGCTTCGCGGCCGTCGTAGACGGCGTTGACAACAAGGTCCGCGCCCCGGTAGCAGTCACCGCCGGCATAGATGCCCGACGTGGAGGTCTGGTGGTTGTCGTCGATGACGATCCCGCCCCAGGCGTTTGTCTCGATGCCGTTCTCCGCCAGGAAGGAGGGGACGGAAGGATCGAAACCGAGGGCGAGGATGACCACGTCGGCGTTGACCGTAAAGTCGCTCCCTTTGACCTCTTCCATCCGCTGGCGTCCGCTCTCGTCTTTGGCACCCAGGACGGTTTTGACCATCTCGACGCCGACGGCGCGGCCGTTTTCATCGAGGAGGATCTGCTTCGGCGAGGCCTGGAACTGGAAATCCACGCCCTCTTCCATCGCGTTTTTGTACTCTTTCTGGCTGCCCGGCATATTGTAGGCGTCACGGCGGTAGAGACACTTGACGCTGCGCGCCCCTTCGCGTTTGGCGGTACGGACACAGTCCATCGCCGTATCCCCGCCCCCGATGACAACGACGTCGAGGTCTTTGAACTCAAACTTCTTGTCGTAGGCGCGTTTGAAATTCTTTTTCTGAATTGCGGTGAGGTACTCCATCGCCATGTAGACGTTCGGCGCCTTTTCACCGGTGATGCGGGCCGTCTTGCCCTTCGTTGCACCGATCCCGATAAAGATGGCGTCGTGGCCGTTGACGATCTCCTCGAAGGTGATGTCTTTGCCGACTTCGCACTCCAGGACCAGTTCCATCCCCGCCTCTTCGAGCAGTTTGACGCGGCGGTCGACGATCTTTTTGTCGAGCTTGAAGTTCGGGATGCCGTAGGTCATCAGTCCACCGGCGCGGTCGGCACGCTCGTACATCGTGACGGCGATCCCCGAACGCAGCAGGTAGGTGGCGGCAGAGAGGCCCGCCGGGCCGGAACCGATAATCGCGACCTTCTTGTCCGTCGTGATCCCCGGGAACTCCGGTTTCAGGCCCGCTTTGAAGCCCTCCTCGTTGATGAACGCCTCGACCGCACCGATCGTGATGGCGCCGTGGCCGTCATTGAGGGTACAGTCCCCTTCGCACAGACGGTCCTGCGGGCAGACCCGCCCCATGACCTCCGGGAAAGGCGACGGCTCGTTGGAGAGCTTGAAGGCGAACTCCAGGTCGTTTTCGGCGACGGCCTTGAGCCACTGCGGGATGTAGTTGTGCAGCGGACACTTGTTCAGACAGTAGGGGTCCCCGCACTGGACACAACGGTCGCTCTGCGCCCCCGCCTCGTTCTTGTTGAATACTTCGTAGATCTCTTTAAAGTCTTTGACACGGTCGACCACCAGGCGTTTCGCGGGATCGATACGTCCAATCGTTAAAAATTCTCTCATTCTTAGTCTCCCTTTTCCTGGTTGAGCGGAAGTTTGGTCAGGTTTTTAGGACGGACAAGCCAGAAGTTGCGGATCTCTGTACGGAAATTGTCAAGGATCATGCGCCCCTTCGAGCTGCCCGTTTCGTTAATATAGTCTTTGAGCAGGCGCTTCAGATAGTGGCGCGCCTCGTCGCCGTCGTCCGTATCGATGCGGACCGCTTCAACCAGTTCGCGGTTAACGTTCTCGATGAAGTTGTGGTCCTCGTCGAAGACGAAGGCGATCCCGCCCGTCATCCCCGCACCGAAGTTAACGCCGGTACGGCCCAGAATGACGACGATACCGCCGGTCATATATTCACACGGGCTGTCGCCGGTGCCTTCAACGATGGCGAGCGCACCGGAGTTACGGACGGCAAAACGTTCGCCGACGGCGGCATTGACATAGAGCTTACCGCCCGTCGCACCGTACAGACAGGTGTTCCCCCCGCCGCTGAAGCTGCCGCCTTCATGCACCGACTTGATGACGATCTTGCCGCCGTGCATCCCTTTTCCGATATAGTCGTTCGCGACGCCCTCGAGGCTCAGGTTGACCCCGTTGATCAGGAAGGCACCGAAGGCCTGTCCCGCCACCCCTTTGAGGCGGATGTCGATCGTACCGTCGGCCAGACCGGCATCGCCGTAATAACGGGCGACTTCACCGGAAACGCGGGCACCGAAACTGCGGTTGAGGTTGCTGATGTCCCGTGTGATGCGGACCGGGTGCTCCGGATGCTTGATCGCGCTGCGTACCTCTTCGAGGACCTCTTTTTCAAAGGCGTTGTCGTCGAACGGTTCGTTGGACGCGACCTGGCAGGTATCGACGCCCGGTTCGCGGTGCAGCACGTTGCCGAAGTCGAATTTCTTCGCGAGCTCGTCGTCGATGACCTTGAGCAGGTCGCTGCGGCCGATCAGTTCGTCAAGCGTTTTGTAGCCCAGCTGCGCCATGTAGCCGCGGATATCCTCGGCGAGCAGTTTGAAGTAGTTGACGATCTGCGCGACGGTACCTTTGTAATACTCTTTGCGCAGCTTTTCGTTCTGCGTTGCGATCCCGACGGAACATTTGTTGACGTGACAGATCCGCAGCATCTTACAGCCGACAATGGCGAGTACGCCCGTACCGAAGGCGTAGCTTTCCGCACCGAGCAGCGCCGCCTTGAGGACGTCGAGCCCGGTCTTGAGCCCGCCGTCGGTCTGGACGTGGACCATCTTGCGCAGGTCGTTGGCCTTGAGGGCATTGTGCGCTTCAGAGAGGCCCAGCTCCCACGGGTTACCCGCGAACTTGATGGAGGTGAGCGGTGCCGCACCGGTACCGCCGTCGCCGCCGGAGATGATGATCTTGTCAGCATAGGCCTTCGCGACCCCCGCGGCGATCGTACCGACGCCCGCCGTGGAGACGAGCTTGACGGAGATCTTCGCGTCCGGGTTAACCTGCTTGAGGTCATAGATGAGCTGCGCCAGGTCCTCGATGGAGTAGATATCGTGGTGCGGCGGCGGCGAGATCAGGGTGACGCCCGGCACGGTATGGCGCAGGCGCGCGATAAGCGCCGAAACCTTGTGGCCCGGCAGCTGGCCGCCCTCGCCCGGTTTCGCCCCCTGGGCGACTTTGATCTGGATCTCCTCGGCCGAACGCAGGTAGGCCGGGGTGACGCCGAAGCGGCCCGATGCGACCTGCTTGATCTTGGAGTTGAGCACGGTTTTGAAGCGCGCGGCGTCTTCCCCACCCTCACCGGAGTTGGACTGACCGCCGATAGTGTTCATCGCCTCGGCGATGCACTGGTGCGCCTCGGGCGAGATAGAGCCGAGGCTCATCGCCGCAGAGCTGAAGCGCTTCGTGATCGCTTCAGCCGGTTCGACCTCGCTGATATCGATCGGCGCCCGGTCGGATTTGAGTTCGAAGAAGTCGCGGATGAACTTCTGGCCGCGATTGTTGACGACCGATTTGAGGCGTTCGAAATCCTTCGGATCGCCCGACTTGCTCAGTGCATGGATAGCGTGGATGACCTGCGGACCGAAGTCGTGGTACTCCTGGCCGTTGTAGAACTTGTAGAAGCCCCCGATCTTGAGCGGGAAGATGCTGTTGAATCCGAGATCGTCATACGCCTCTTCATGCGCTTTTTTCAGACGGACATCGATGTCCGCGTAGCCCAGCCCCGGGATATGGCAGTGCGAATCGCCGAAACAGTCGTCAACGATCTCGCGGCTGAGCCCCAGGACGTCGAAGAGGCCCGAGTTGCGGTACGACGCGATCGTGGAGATCCCCATTTTGGACATGATCTTGAGCAGGCCGGCGTTCAGGGCACCGTGCACGGATTTGAGCGCTTCGCTGCAGGGGATATCCTCCAGCGGCTTGCTCGTCTCGACCATATTGACGGCAGTGGAGAAGAGCAGCTCCGGGAAGACCGCGCTCGCACCGTAGGCGATCAGCGTCGCCGCACCGTGGGAGTCGATCACTTCGGAGGAAACGGCGACGAGGGAAACCAGGTGGCGTACACCGGCGTCGAGCAGAGCGCTGTTGAGGCGTCCGACCGCCATCAGCATCGGGATGGTACGGTGGGTGGCATCCAGACCGCTGTCCTCAAGGATGACGATCCGGATGCCATCTTTCTTGACCGCCTTGGTCACGGTTTTCACCAGGGCGTCGAGGGCCGGCTTCAGCTCCCCTTCGAAGGCCGTGGAGAAGGTCGCATTCTTGTAAAAAGGCTGGAAGCGCGGCGAATTCTCGTTGCCGTAGGATTTGAGCACCTCGAGTTTCTCGTAGGTGACGATCGGCGAGATCGCCTTGAGGCGGTGCGCATGCGACGGCAGTTCGTCGAGGATGTTGTGTGTCTCGCCGAAACCGGTGTTAAGGCTCATGACCACCTTCTCGCGGATCGGGTCGATCGGCGGGTTTGTAACCTGGGCGAACTTCTGCTTGAAGAAATCGCTGAAGTGGCGCTGTTTGGAACTGAACGCCGCCATCGGGGTGTCGTCTCCCATGGAACCGACCGCTTCCTTGCCGTCGCGGATCATCGGTTCGATAACCTGCTCGATCACCTCTTCGGTGATGTTGAAGTAGCGCTGGCGGCGGACGAGGTTGTCCTTGTCAAGGATGCAGTGCCCGCTATACTGCTCTTCGACGTGTTCCTGGAGGTAGACCATATGTTCGTTAAGCCACTTCATATAGGGCTGTGACGCCTTGAGGTAGTCGTTGATCTCCGCGTTTTTGAGAACCTTGCCGAATTTGAGGTCGAGACCGATCATCTCGCCCGACTGCAGGCGGCCGCGCTCTTTGATGTTGTCTTCATCCAGGTCGATGACCCCGTACTCGCTCGTGATGAGGAGGGTGTCGTCGTGGGTGATGATGTACTTGGAGGGGCGCAGACCGTTACGGTCGAGGACACAGCCGATGTAGCGGCCGTCGGTCAGCGAGAAGGCCGCCGGACCGTCCCACGCTTCGAAGACGGTGGAGTGGTACTCGTAGAAGGCGCGCAGGTCCGGGTCCATGTGCGGCGCGTTTTGCCACGGTGCCGGGATGACGGCGCGGGCCGCTTTGAAGAAATCCATGCCGTTGGCGATGAGGAACTCGAAAAAGTTGTCCGCACTCGCGCTGTCGGATGCGCCCGGCTGCAGGATCGGCAGCAGACGCTCAAGCTCTTTTTTCGTGAAGATCTCACTCTTGATCGACTCGGATTTGACGCGGACGTTGAAACGGTTCGCCTCGACGGAGTTGATCTCGCCGTTGTGGGCGACGGCGCGGAAGGGCTGGGCCAGGCGCCATTTGGGCAGCGTATTGGTGGAGAAACGCTGGTGGAACAGGGAGAAGGAGATCTTGAAATCGGGATCTTGGAAATCCTTGTAGAACTCCTTGATGTGCGTCGGCATCACCAGGCCCTTGAAAGAGATGACCCGCGACGACATGGAGGGGATGTAGAAATCCTCGTCGTGCTCCAGGGCGTGTTCCGTCTCTTTGCGGCTCAGGTAGAGCAGCGCATCGAAGCGCTGTGTCGCCATGATGGAGTTGGGCACGATGAAGACGTGGTAGATGTACGGCTTCGTATCCAGCGCCTGCTGACCGAGCGCGTTGTCGTCGACCGGGACCTCACGCTTGAGAATGACTTTCAGGTCGTTTTGCGTACAGGTGTCGCTGAGCACTTCGAGGTGCTTTTTAACGCGGGTAAATACGGTCGCGACCGCATACATCTCCGGGAGCTCTACACCCTCGGCCTGCGCGATCTTGCGCATGAACGCCGTCGGCATGGAGAGCAGCAGTCCGCTCCCGTCCCCGGTTTTTCCGTCTGCGGCGATCGCACCGCGGTGCATCATCCGCTCAAGTGCCGTGATGGCACGTTCGAGCGTCTCATGGGACGCCCGGTTGTCGATATTGGCAATCAGGCCGAAACCGCAGTTGTCTTTAAAAGAACGTAACAGGTCAGAATATTCCACTCGGTTCACCTTTATTTAAGCATATATTAAGCACATTTCCCGTATTTAGAAAAGTGCCGATTGCTAATATTGTACTACAAAACGCTTTAAAGCTCTATTTTGAAAGCCGATTTTTTATACACTAGTGATGATAAATGATACAGGAAGAAACGCAGAGTGCAAGGGTTCATCATTCGACTCCAACGGGTCAAAGACGAAGATCTTATTTTAGCCATTTTGACACAGGAACGCTTAGAGACCCTTTACCGTTTCTACGGGGCGCGCCACGGGACGATCAACCTCGGGCATATGATCGATTTCGAGATCGAGCACTCCCTCAAATCCTCCATCGGACGGCTCTACGACGTCGTGCATCTCGGCTTCCCCTGGCTGCTCGATCCGGCGCGGACACGGTTATGGCACACGTTCGTCTCGCTTTTCTACCCCCACCTGCGCGAATCCGAAGAGACCGGGGGCTTCTATTTCACCCTGCTCAAAGACGCCGCGGAGCGCTGGGGCACGCAGAACCCCAAGCGCGTCGCCCTCGAGGCCTATGCCCGCCTGCTGCACTATGAGGGGCGCAGCCCGGATCGAACGCACTGTTTTTTCTGCGAAAACCCGATCGACGAAGCCTCTGTCTGCATGATCCGCGCTTTCCAGTACGCCCATACCGATTGTGCACACCGTACCCCGATCAACAAGCACGCCGCGGACGAACTGCTCAAACATCAGAGCGCCCTCTTCCTGAGCGACGAGGAGATCGATCTCCTCTGGGCGACGCTCCTGGAAGGGTTTTAAGAGGGGACGACCTTCTTGAGTTCGGCAAGATAATAGTTCAGGTTCGCCACGTACTCATCGAGGGTATCGGGGTCGCGCCCCTTTTTGACGTAGTCGTTGAAATCAGACAGCAGGTCGGTCATCCCCCCTTCCCCGAGATTGGACGTCGAGCCTTTGAGCTTGTGGATCGCCTCTTCGACCCGGACCATATCCAGCGCGGTAACAGCGGCTACTAGCGCCGGAAGTTCCGATTCGATCTGGCTGACCAGTTCGCCGATAAAGCTGTTGGCCTCCTCCTGCGAAAGCCCGAACTCCTCAACGGCGCGGGCATTGTTAAAAGGAGGATAGGGACGAGGAACAAAAGGGGGTTCGGCCGCCTCGGCAGGGACTTGTTCGGGCGGCGTCAACTCCCCGCGCTCCCCTGCCGTGGTTTCAGCGCCCGGAGGTGTGCCCGCTTCGGAGGTTGCGGCGATTTCATCCCTTTGCAGCACTTTGATGCCGACATTCGGCTGTGCACCCTTCATTACCTTGGGTTTGGACAACGGCTTTTTTTCAGCGTATTTGGACTGCTCGACCGCTTCGCGCATGTTCTCCAAATGGTGGCGGTTACGCAGGCGCGTCACAACGACCGAAACCACGACAGCCAGGACGATTACAACCAGAAGGGTCACTATGATGGAGAGGTACGGCATCGGTCATCCTTGATGGCCACACAGGCGCGGTAATAATCAATGAGACTATCATAATATAAACAGGGGCGTCCTCTGCTTAAACGGAAACCATTAATGGGCGTTAGCGCAGTTGTTGTGATCAAATGGCATAGTGATAGGGTTGGTAGAGCTGGTCGATATCGGAGAGTTTCATGTCGAAAATCGCCCGTATTTTTTCATTCATGCTCCCCCAAAATGCCTCGAGAATGACGCTTGAACCGACATTCCCCTCCGTCTGGCACAACGGCCCTTCCAGGGCTTCCAGGATCTCCAGCACCGTGATCTCCGCCGCCCGGCCGGCGAGCTGGTACCCCCCGGCGGCGCCGCGGATGCTCGTCACGAGACCGGCGCGCCGCAACCCGGAAAGGATCTGCTCGAGGTAGCCGTGCGAGATCGATGTCATCGCGGCGATCTCGCGTATCTGCATCGGACGCTGCTGCGGCGCATGGGAGAGTACGTGCATCGCGGCAAGGGCGTAGACCCCTTTTGACGAGATCCCCGCCATTACGCTGCCCCGCCGATCAGACGATAGAGGTAATAGACTTTGCAGCCGACGCAGAAATTGAACAGGACGTCCATCAACAGGCAAAGAACGTAGATAGAGGCGACCGCCACCAGCATCGGCTGCAGGCCCAGAGATGCCGCGACGATCAGCAGCAGGATAAACAACAGCCCGAAATGGCCGGCCACGCTCTTGGCCGCGCCGTCGACCTTCTGCTCCGGCAGGCGTATCAATCGCTTGAGAAGCACAGCGCTCTGATAGAGCGGACTGAAGTGCTTGTTGCCGTGGAGGCGCACCAGCAGGTCCGCGCCGAGGGCGAACAGCAGCGGTGCCACCCCCGTCAGGAAAAAGAGTGCAACGATTCCCGTCGTCAAAAGCGAAAGGATCCGGCTGACCGTGTTGTCAGCCGCTGTGAAGTTAATGGGACAAGCCTGTGCCATAGCAAAACCTTTGTCGGGGCCTTTTCGGCTCCATCATAAAAGTATCACAGTTTACTCCCGGCGGGAGGCCATTGTCAAGTATCCACACCAAAATAGTATGGTTTCTCCGGAAGGGTGCGTTGCCCTCTCCTCTATTGCGCCGCTTTTTTCAACCTGACACCCATTTCCATATGGTGCGTGTAGGGGAACTGGTCGAACATCGCCATCGCCTCGATGCGGTGGGTGCGCGTCAGGTACTCCAGGTCGCGCTTGAGCGTTTCGGGATTGCAGGAGATGTAGAGAATATGCTCATGCCGGGCGGCGAAATCGCAGGAGGCCTCGTCCATCCCTGCACGCGGCGGGTCGACGAAGATCGTATCGAGACGGTAGCTCGGCAGGTCAATCCCCTTCATTCGGTTGAATTCCCGCACCCCGTCGAGGGCCTGAACGAACTCCTCGGCGCTCATGCGCACAAAATCGATGTTGTGCACGTCATTGAGCTCCATGTTCGTTTTCGCCGCATGGATGGAGGACTTGGAGATCTCCGTCGCCAGAACACGGTCAAAGCGCGACGCGAACGGGATCGTAAAATTCCCCGCCCCGCAGTAGAGTTCCAACAGGTCGCCGCCAAGCCCCTCGAACTGCTGCAGGGCCCATCCGATCATCTGGGCATTGACCCCCGGATTGGGCTGGGTAAAGCTGTTCTCGATCTGCTTGAAACGGTAGGTCCTTTCAGCGACGTCGACGGATTCGATGACATGATCGCGTCCGATCACCTCTTTCTGCTTCCGGCTGCGCCCGATGATACTGATGCCGAACTTTGTTGCGAGCTCCGCCGCCTGCGCCTTCCACGTATCGTCGAGTTTGCGATGGTAGAGCATGGAGACGGCGATGTCGCCGTCGCGGCCGGCCAGGAAATCCATCCCGAAGAGTTTGCGCCCCATTTCAGGCGCGGCGTTAAGCGCATCGAGCAGCGGCCACATCAGGGCCTGGATGGGTGCGGTGACCATCGGGCACTCTTCAAGGAGCACAACGCCCTCACGGTCAATGGAGTTCATGGCGAAGTGCATGGTGTCACCGACGTGCCACACCTTGAACTCGGCACGGGCACGGTACCCTTCCGGCGCCGAACGCGCGATATCGAACGCCCCCGTATAGAGCGGTGCGAACAGAGCTTTGATCTCCTCTGCTTTCTTGGTCAGCTGCCCCTCGTACCCCTCTTCATACCAGCGGCAGCTGCCGCAACGGCCAAAATGCCTACACTCCATGCCTACCCCTCCAAGTGATGCAGCGTGCTTGCCTCCCCCTTGCGTCTGGGCATATAATGGATCAGGAAATCTCCTTTGGAGTGTCCCCGGGCAAAGCTGCTGTGATAAAGACGGGATTCTACCATAATCGGCAGCGGACGCGTCCATTCCCGGGCCTTTTCATTCTGCCACTTCAGGTACTCTATCCGGTAGAGCGCGCTGTAGATCACCGCCCGTCCCATGCCGTGGTAACAGTGAATCAGTACCGGGTAGGAGGCGTTATCGTCGAGGACTTTGAAAAACTGCGTCAGCGTCTTCTTTGTCGGCACCTGCCGGGAAGGGATGTTGACATGGCGTATCTGCGTACCGTAGGTCTCGTTGATCCGCGCGATCGCGGCCGCCTCGGCGTCGATCTCCTTCTGCTGCGCCGGGTTGAGGGCATCCTGTATGCCCGGATCAAGCAGGTCGACGACGGTTTTGATGTGGTGCGGGATCAGAAAGTCTTCCAGCCGTTCGGGGGCGATCAGCGCCGATTTGTAGACGCGCTCCGGGTCGATTGTCTCAAAACGGTAGTGTCCGTAGACGTACCAGGTATACAGCCCGCCGGCGGCGGCAACAAATAGAATAAACAGAGAGAGTAACGGACGTTTCATGGGGACTCCTTCGGGGGAAACAGTACGGCGTAGAGCAGCTCCGTCGCCGTGTACATAATGAAGAACGAGACCGCCACGTCGCTGAGGAAGTGGCCGCCCGCCGCCATGCGGGCCGCACCGACGATGAGACCGTAGCCGAGGACAATCGCACTCCAGAGCCGGCGGCGCCGGGAGAGTTTTGCGAAGGCCAGCAGGGCGAAGGCCCCCGACGCGTGCCCGCAGCTAAAGGAGTTGCCCACCTGTCCGGCAACAGGAACGAAGGCGGGAGAGAACTGCTTTTTGCCACCGAACTCCATCGTTTCCGCCGGGCGGGCCCGTCCCCAGTGCTCCTTGAAAAGGGCGTTAACAATGAGTCCGGAACCGATGCCGAGCACCAGCAGGACGTAGAGCAGTTTCCGGCCCGTGAAACGCCAGACACTGCGCCCAAATGCGGTATTGAAGAGCCAAAGAAGCACGGCGCCGACGTAGAGCGCCATCAGGCCGTAGGGCACGGAGTAGTAGATAACCTGTTCGGCGAGGGTTTTCGCGGCGGGAAAGCCGTCGGGCCCGGCATAAAAGAGCGCTGCGACCGCAAGATCGATCTGAGGAAAAAGAAAAAAAAGCAAAGAGAGGACGGCCATGGCCGTCCATCCCCACAGAGGGATAGTTGCGAGCACTTTGATCATGGCGGCATTATAACGGCGGAAGGGAACTACGCCTGTTACCCGGCTGCAACCGAAGTGTGCTCAGAAGGCCGCCGGAAAAGCCCTATTCCCGTCCGGCGGAGAGAGTATCGCATCCGAAGAAGCGCGCGTAGAGCACCCCGGAGACGATGTACATGATCATAATAGAAACGAGCACGTCGCTGAAAAAGTGGCCGCCCGCAGCGATGCGCGCCAGCGAAACCAGCGTACCGTAGGCGATGACCGCGAACGCAACCGTTTTGCGGTGCCGCCGCGCCAGGAAAATCAGCGCCAGCAGGGCGAATGCCCCGGAGGTGTGTCCGCTGCTGAAGGATTTCCCCCGCTGATCGCTCATCACGAAGGCCGGGGTGAACTGGCGGTCGCTGCCGAAAAGCGTCGTCTGGTCCGGACGGGGACGGCCCCAGTTCTGCTTAAGCACCAGATTGACGAAGATGCCGCTTCCCAGTGCCGCTACCAGCAGTATATAAAGAAGCTTCTTCCCGCTCAATGCCAGCAGCGCCCGCCCGCTGATGCGGTTATAGAGCCACAGCAGCAGTGCCGCGACATAGACCATAGCGAGGACTACCCCCACAGACTGGTAGACGAAGCGTTCCCAGAGGGTGCCCCCCTGCACGAACCCCTCACCGGGGGTATAGAACAGGCTGCTGACGGCAATGTCGATCTGCGGGAAAAAGTAAAGGAGCAGTGCGGTGATGGCCATCGCGCCCCACGCGGCCGCCGGAATGCAGAGTATCTTCTTATTCATAGTCCGCATTATAGCCGTTTCACCCCCATAGAGTATAATGGCACCCAAAAAGCCGCCCATGATCCGAACCTATCGCCAAACCGCCCTGCTCATCCTGCTTTTCTCGGGCCTTTTCGCCACAGTGTACAACGCCTTCGTGCCCCTGCACGGCGACGAGGCCTACTACTGGCTCTGGAGCCACCACCTGCAATCAGGCTACTACGACCACCCCCCGATGATCGCCTTCCTCATCGCCCTCACCGACCTTGTCAGCGAAGCCGAATGGGGCGTACGGCTGGGCAACGTCCTGGCAATGAGCGTCGCCGGGTGGGTGATCTTCCGACTGCTGGAGGAGCTGCGCGACGCCCGGACGGGGCTCTGGGGGGTCCTCATCTTCACCTCCGTCGTCCTGGTGCATGCGGGCTATACGATCATGACGACCGATTCGCCGCTGATCCTTTTCTGGTCCCTGGCGCTCTGGTCGACCTACCGTGTCATTACCCGGGGGCGGACATCGGATTTTTTACTGACGGGGCTCTTCATCGGGGCGATGATGCTGAGCAAATATACGTCGGTCCTCTACCTGATGGCACTGCTGTTCTTCATGCTGCTGCGCCGCCGGGACCTGTTCCTCTCATGGCGGACCTGGATGGCCGTCGGCATCGCCCTCCTCGTTGTCGCGCCGATGCTCTGGTGGAACTACGCCCATGACTGGATCAGCCTCCTCTTCCAGCTGCACCACGGCGGGGAGAAGCAGCGTATTATGTGGAACTGGGCGACGGAGCTGATCGGGTCGCAGTTCGCCGTTTTCACCCCGGTCTTTGCCGGCGTGCTCTTTTACTTCCTGGGAAAGGAGAAGCTCTTCGCCAAAAACGACGTGCTTTTTTTTCTCGCCCTGATGACCGTCACCCCCCTGCTCTTTTTCCTCTATAAATCGCTGCACACGCATATCGAACTCAACTATACCGCTCCTGCCTATATCAGCGCGACGGTGCTGACCGCCTACATCCTCTCGGTGCGCGGGATGAAGCGGACCTTCTATACCGGGCTCGCCGTCGCCCTGACGCTGAGCCTCGTCGCCCGCGCGGGGCTGCTTTTCTGGCTGCCGGTCGTGCAGGACAGGATGTACGGCAATAAAGAGGCCGTTGCCATGCTCGAACGCCACCGAAAAGCGGATGACGCCCTCTACGCCAACCACCTGGCTATCGCGGCCCTTGTCACCTACTACACGCCTGACCACGCCCCGGTGCGTATCCCGACGCCGACACGCTACAGCCAATACGACATGTGGGACGACGGCGCCCCCTACCGCGAGGGTCTCTACCTTGCCCCCGAGGAGAAAGCGGCGGTCCTCGCGGAACGCTTTGAGCACGTCGCGCTGCTCGATACCCTCACTGTCCAGCGGGGCCTGAAACGTACCAAGACCTACCATCTCTACCGGGTTTCGGGCAGCCGCTAAACGGGTCTTTACGCATCTTTGGTTAAAATTACCGCACTTTTGAAAAGGATGTCGATGGAACACCTCAAAACCGCCGTCAAGTTCGTCGTTACCGTCGCCATTTTCTACTTTCTGCTCACCTTTATCGACGTCGGTCAGCTCATTGCGATCCTCGCCAAGTCCCACGGCGGCTACATCCTGATCGCCTTCGCCGCCCAGATGGCAAGCACCTTCCTCGCCGCCTACCGCTGGCGTCTCATCATGAAAGAGCTCGGCTTCAAAGAAAGGGTCTCTTTTTATGTACAGAGCTACTTCAAAGGCACCTTCTTCAACCAGGTGCTGCCCGGCAGCATCGGCGGCGACGCGACCCGGATGATCGACCTCGTCCAGAAGGGCTACGAGAAAAAGGACGCCTTCTACGGCATCTTCGTCGACCGGGTCGTCGGGCTTGTCGGGCTGCTCGTGCTGAACCTTGGTGCGAACCTGCTCTTTTACGGCACCTTCCCGCAGTGGCTCTTCAACCTGATCAACCTGATCACCCTCGGCGGGATCGCGGGCTTCGTGCTGATGCTCAACCTCGATAAGTTCACCTTCCTTGCCAACCTCAAGGGGCTTGACCTCTTTCACCGGCTGGGCCTGCGGATGGCGCGGCTCTACCACTCCAGGTTGCTGCTGCTTAAGCACATCGGCATCTCGGTCGTCGTCCACCTTTTTACGGTCATCGCGATCTATTTCCTGGCGCTCAGCGTCGACGTCTGGACGGGACTGGGGATCTTCCTCGTCGCCGTGCCGCCGGTTTTCCTGCTCACCATCGTCCCGATCTCCCTGGCGGGCTGGGGGGTCCGTGAAGGCGCCATGGTCGGGATATTGATGCTCGTGGGGCTCGCGAAGGCAAAGATCCTCGCCATCTCCATCCTCTACGGGATCCTCCTCATTCTCACGGCCCTGCCGGGAGCATGGTTCTGGAACCGTGCCAAACACACCACTTCACTAAAGGAAAATGCATGAATGTCGATACGATGCGTGCCATCGACCGCTATGCGGGCATCCCTCTCACCTTTCTGGGAACACTGCTGACGAAAACGGCGGGGCTGTTTCGCTCCGCCCCCTATCAAAAACCCCGGAACGTCCTGCTCGTAGAACTCTCGGAGATGGGCAGCGCCATCCTCGTCGACCCGGCGATGCGCAAACTCCGCTCGCAGATCGACGGCGAACTCTACTTCGTCATCTTCAGCAAGAACAAGCTCTCCCTGCAGCTGCTGAACACCGTCAAAGAGGAGAACATCTTCACCATCGACGAAGGCGGCATGGTCCCGCTGGCGCTCTCGACGCTGCGCTTCTTCAAATGGTGCCGCGAGAAGCAGATCGACTCCGTCATCGACCTCGAGCTCTTCTCCCGCTTTACCGCGCTGATGACCGGTTTTTCCGGGGCGACGAACCGCGTCGGCTTCCACAGCTTCCACAACGAGGGGCTCTACCGCGGCGACTTCCTGACCCACAAGGTCGCCTACAACCCGCACCAGCACATCGCCAAGAACTTCGTCGCCCTCGTCGACGCGCTCATGAGCAGCGAACAGCAGCTCCCCTTTACCAAGCGCATCATCGACGACAGCGAGATCGCCATCGCGAAAACGGAAGTGACGGAGACGCAGAAGCGCGAAGTCCTGGAGATCATCGCCGAGAAGTATGCCGGTTTCGACCCGGAAGTGAATCCCGTCATTCTCGTCAACTCCAACGCCTCGGACCTGCTGCCCCAGCGCCGCTGGGACCGGGAAAACTACTGCGAGGTGATCAAGAAGGTCCTTGCCTACAACGACAAGGCGATCGTCCTGCTGACCGGTGCCCCTTCCGAGCATGACGGTGCGCAGGCCCTCGCGGATTGCGTTGATGACGCACGCTGTATCAACTTCGCCGGCGGCGTCAAGTTCCTGCAGCTGCCGCACCTCTACAGCGTCTGCGCTTTCATGCTGACCAACGACTCCGGCCCGGCCCACTTCGCCTCCATTACCGATATGCACACCTTCGTCATCTTCGGCCCGGAGACTCCGGCGCTCTACGGCTCCCTCGGACCGACGACCCCTATTTTTGCCGGCATGGCCTGCAGCCCATGCGTCAGCGCCGCCAACCACCGCAAGACCCCCTGTACGGATAACCAGTGCATCAAAGTGATCACCCCCGACTGGGTCTTTGAGACGCTCAAGCCGAAACTGGACGCCCTCGCCTGATCCGGACGGTCCTGGTGAAGCTTCTCCGCGCGCATCGGCCCCTCTGGGCCCTCATCGCCCTATCTACCCTACTGAGGTTGGCCGTGATCGGCCGTTTCGGGCTCGGCGTCGACGAGGCGCACTACGTCCTCTACGGCCTCTACCCGGCATTGAGCTATTTCGACCACCCGCCGCTGGTGGGATGGACGGAGTGGCTCTTTACCGCACTGCTGGGCGTCAACGAGTTTGCCGCGCGTCTGCCGGCGGTCCTGATCGGCGCCGCCGCGACGGCGCTCGTCTATTTCTGGCTCCTGCGGATCTTTGCCTCGGAGCGCCTCGCGCTATGGGGGGCTGCGGCCCTCAACGCATCGTTCCTTTTCAATGCGCTTTTCATGATGCTGATGCCCGACACCCTGCTCTTTTTGTTCCTGATCCCTATCATGGCCACCGTCATGCGGATCGAAACGGAAAACCGTACGGGTGACTGGCTGTTGCTGGGAGTATTGCTGGGGCTCTCGGGGCTCTCCAAGTACACAGCCGTCCTCTTCGCCCCCGCGCTGATCCTCTACATTGCCGCCCGGCGCCGCTGGGACCTTTTCCTGACGCCGAAGTTCCTTGCATCGGTGCTGATTGCCGCGGCGGTTGTCAGCCCGGTAGTGCTGTGGAATATGCAAAACGGCTGGATCAGCTTCGCCTACCAGAGTGCGCATGTCGCCGGTTCGGGCGGGATCAGTTTCACCGCCTTTGCCCAGTCGCTGGGGGCGCAGTTCGGCGCCTACAGCCCCCTGCTCTTCCCGCTAGCGTTCTACGGCCTCTACCGGGCATTGAAAAGCCCCCAGAAGCCGCCGCTCTTCCTCTCGGGCATCGTCGGGCTCACTGTGATGGTTTTTTTCACCTACAACAGTTTCTTCGCCCGCGCACTCCCCCACTGGACGGCGCTCTTTTACATGCTCTTCGTCCCCATCGGAACCGTCATGCTGCTGCAGCAGAGTATAGGGTGGCGGCGTTATGCGAAAGGTGCCGTTACAATCTCCGGCCTCCTCGTATTGGTACTCTACGCCGAGCTGCGTTCGCCCTTTATCCCCCTGCCTGATTACAAGTCCCTGCACCGCGACCTTTACGGATGGGACACCATTATGCGGCATGCTGCCGGGCAGATTACGGACCCCGTACGCCAGGCGGCGGCGGTCACCAACTGGTCGCTTGCATCGCGCGCGCTCTACTACGGCCGTCCCTACGGCATCGACACCTACCTTGTCGACAACCGCTATGACCAGTTCGACCTCTGGCAGCCCGAAGCGCCCGAGGGCAAAGATCTGCTCTTCATCACGACCCATGATTTCAAAAAAGGGATCACCCCCGCCATGCGGTGCGCATCCACCGAGCAGGCGGAGACCTTCGACCTCGACCTGAACGGCCGCAAGGTCAACACCGTCACGCTCACCTGGTGCCGCGACTTCAAAGGAGTCCAATGAACCCCAAAACGCTTATCTACGTCCTCTTAGGTATCGGGACCGCCCTGATCATCCTCTTGTACGGGCCGCTGGACATTGCGGCTTCGCAGTGGGCCTACGATCGCCGCGACACCTGGCTCAAACCGCTCTGTGCCGCTGTCAGCGAACTCGGCATCATCACCTGGTGGCTCGTCGGCGCCCTGCTGCTCTGGTTCTACCTGCGCTACAAAACGGGCAACCACTACTGGGCGGACCGGGTGCGTTTCTTTTTCGCCGCCGTCGCCGCCAGCGGCCTGGCCGTCATCCCCCTGAAGCTGCTGTTCGGCAAGGCGCGCCCCTGGATGCTCTATGACGAAAACCGCTACGGATTCGAATGGTTTGCTGCTCCCAACGCCTATGGGCTGCACGGCTTCCCCTCCGGGCATACGACAACGGCCTTTGCCGTCGCGACGGCCCTGGCGCTGATCGTCCCGCGTTTCGCCCCGGCCTTCTTTGTCGGGGCCCTGATGGTGGGGCTGTCGCGCATCGGCGTGCTCTTCCACTACCCCAGTGACGTCGTCGCCGGGGCAATGCTCGGAACGATTAGCACCCTGCTGCTCTATAATTTCGATAAAATTACATTCAAACGAAACTGATCAGGTTATTTTTCATGCGCACACACCCTCTTTCCGTTATCATTCTCGCCGCCGGCAAAGGGAGCCGGATGAAGTCGCAGACCGCGAAAGTTCTGCACCCTTTCAGCGGCCGCCCGATGCTCTACCACAGCATCAAAGCCGCCAAGGCGATCAGTGATGACGTCACCATCGTCGTCGCCCACCAGAAAGAGGAGGTCATCGAGACCATCGGCGCGCTGTTTGATGAGATCACCTTCGCCATCCAGGATATCGAGCAGTTCCCCGGTACCGGCGGGGCCCTGATGGGGATCAAACCGAAAAACGAGAAGGTGCTTGTGCTCAACGGCGACATGCCCCTCGTCACGGCCGAGGCGCTGAAGGGCTTTCTTGAAGCCGACGCCGACATCATTATGTCCATTTTCGACCTGGAGGACCCCAGTGGTTACGGCCGCGTCGTCCTCTCCGACGCCGGGGTCGAACGGATCGTCGAGGAGAAAGACGCCACCCCCGAGGAGCTCACCATCAGCCACGTCAACGCGGGGGTTTACTGCTTCAAGCGTGACGTCCTGGCCGAGTGTCTCCCCCGTCTGAACAACCATAACGCCCAGGAGGAGTACTACCTCACCGATATCATCGAGATGGCCCGGGACGAACACCGCAAGGTCCTGCCGCTGCTGATCGACGAGGAGCACTTCAAAGGGGTCAACTCCAGGGCCGACCTCGAAGCCGCCGACGTCATCATGCAGCGCCGCATCAAGAGCGCATGGATGAAAGCCGGGGTCACGATGCAGCTCGCCGATACGATCTACATCGAAGAGAGCGTCGTTTTCAAAGGGGAGTGCATCGTCGAGAACGGCGTCCGTATCACAGGAACGAGCAGCATCGAGAACTCCCATGTCAAGGCGCACTCCGTTGTCGAGGATTCGGTCATGGTCGATTCCGACTGCGGGCCGATGGCACACCTGCGTCCCGGCAGCGCGCTCTACGGCACGCATATCGGCAACTTCGTCGAAACGAAAAAGGCGACCCTTCGCGGCGTCAAGGCGGGGCATCTGAGCTATCTCGGTGACGCGGAAATAGACGAAGGCACCAACATCGGCGCGGGCACCATCACCTGCAACTACGACGGCAAATCGAAGTACAAAACGAAAATCGGCAAGAACGTCTTCGTCGGTTCCGACACGCAGATCGTGGCGCCGTGCGAGATCGAAGACGACGTCATGATCGCCGCGGGCACGACGGTCACAGGGACGAAGATCGACTCGGGCGTCCTCGTCGTCAGCCGCACCCCGATGAAGATTGTCAAAAACTTCTACCACAAGTTCTTCGGCAAGGCAGACTCATGACGATCCCCTCCGACCTCCTCGCGGGCAAACGCATCCTCCTCGGCGTCAGCGGCTCCATTGCCGCCTACAAGGCACTGGAACTGGTACGCCTCTACGTCAAGGCCGGCGCGGAGGTCAAAGTCGTCATGACCGACGCCGCGAAGCGCTTTGTCACGCCGCTCAGTTTCGAAACCCTCAGCCGCAACGAGGTGCTGCACAGCGCCAATGAATCGTGGGCCAGCCGCCACAACCATATCCAGAGTGCCGAAGATGCGGACCTGATGGTCATCGCCCCCGCCAGCGCCAACACCATCGCCAAGCTTGCCAACGCCATCGCGGACAACCTCCTGCTGCAGTGCGCCCTGGCCTTTCCGGGCGTCAAACTGCTGGCCCCTTCGGCCAACACCAACATGATCAAGCACCCCATCACCCAGGCCAACCTGAAGATGCTCGGCGTCGCCAATTACGAGATCGTCAAAACCCAGACCAAGGAGCTTGCCTGCCAGACAACCGGGGACGGGGCGATGGCCGAACCACTGGAGCTCTTTTGGCAGAGCGCGCGGCTGCTGCTGCGCAACGACTACTGGACCAACCGCCGCGTCATCGTCACCGGCGGCGGTACCGTCGAGCGCCTCGATGACGTCCGCTACCTCTCCAACTTCTCCAGCGGGAAGATGGCCTCCGCGCTGGCCACGGCGCTCTACCTGCGCGGTGCGGACGTCAACCTGATCGCGACCCGTTTCGATGACGGCCTCCCCTCGAGCATGCACACCCTCGATGTCGAAGGGAGCGAAGAGATGGCCGAATACCTCACCGACTCCATCCGCGTCGCCAAAAAGGGGCTGATGAGCAAACCCTCGCTTATTACCGACGAACCGATCCACCTGATCCAGAAGACTCCCTACCTTTTCATGGCCGCCGCCGTCAGCGACTACGTCCCGGCCCACCCCCAGCAGGGCAAACTGAAAAAAGAGGCCCTCGGGACGGCCTGGTCCCCCGAACTCGTTCAGAACCGAGACCTGATCGGCAGCGTCGACAAAGAGGGGATCAAGAGCGTCGCCTTCAAAGCAGAATTCGACGAAAGCAGCGCGCTTGCGAACGCCAAGAAGGCGCTCTCATCCAAGAACGTCGACGCCGTCTGTCTCAACGTGCTCTCGACTTCCCAGGGGTTCGGCAGCGACGACAACGCCATCACCTTTATCAGCGAAAAGGGCGAAACCGTGCTGCCGCGCAGCAGTAAGCTCGCCCTCTCCCTCAGAGTGCTTGACGAGGCGGAAGCGCTATGAGCAATCTGCCCCGCCACGTCGCGATCATCATGGACGGCAACGGCCGCTGGGCGCAACAGCAGAAACTGGCCCGCATCAAAGGGCATGAGCACGGCGTCGAAACGATCCGCGACATCATCACCTTCGCCGCCCACCACGAAGAGATCGAGTTCCTGACGCTCTATGCCTTCAGCACGGAAAACTGGAAACGCCCCAAAGCCGAAGTGAGCTTCCTGATGAAGCTGCTCTCCCGGTACCTGAAAAAAGAGTTGCCTGTCTACCTTGAACACGATGTGCGTTTCAAGGCGATCGGAGACCTTTCGGGGTTTTCAGCCTCCCTCCAGGCACATATCCGTACGACGGAAGCAGAGACGGCCCACTGTACGGGACTGACACAGTTTATGGCACTCAATTACGGTGCGAAGGATGAGATCGTCAGAAGCGTTACAGCGCTGCAAAACGATGGGATTGAAGTCACCGAAGAGACGCTAAACGGCGCGCTTGACGCCCCCGAACCCGTCGACCTGCTTATCCGCACCGGGGGCGACCACCGCCTCTCCAACTTTCTGCTGTGGCAGGCGGCCTATGCGGAGCTCTTTTTTACCCGCACGCTCTGGCCCGATTTCACGCCCGTTGAGCTGCAAAGCATTATCGACCAGTTCAAATCGGTCGAGCGCCGTTTCGGAGGATTATGATGTTCTGGACCACCCTTGCACTCGTTGCCCTTTTCGGAGCCCTCTTCGGCTCCTTTCTCAACGTTGTCATCTACCGCATCCCCCGAGGCGAGAGCATCGTCTTTCCCGCGTCGCACTGCCCGCACTGCGGTACCAACCTCAAGCCGTGGCATAACGTTCCCGTCCTCTCCTGGCTCATGCTGCGCGGCCGCTGCGCTTTCTGCGGGGTCCCCATCAGCGCCCAGTACCCGCTGATCGAGCTGCTCAGCGCCGCCATCGCCGCCGCGCTCTACCTCAAGCTCGGTCTCTCCGCGGCCATGATCGGGATTACGGGGGTCTTTCTGACCCTGCTCGCCCTGCTGGTCATCGACTTTTACTACAAGATGGTCCCCGACAGCCTGAACCTGCTGGCCCTGACCCTGGCCGTCGTGAGTGCCTGGTCGCCGCAGATGCTGGCGGAGAACCTGAAAAACGCCCTCATTTTCGCCGGGGGATTCGCTCTGCTGCGCTTTTACGTCTCCTACTACCTCTTTGTCAAGATCAAGCGCATGAGCCCCAACTTGAAAAAGGCATCCTGGGTCCGGAACTACAACACCATACCGGCCGTCGTCGAGGCGATGGGTGAAGGCGACATCATGATCGGCGCGACAATGGGGGCGCTGCTGGGAGTGCAGCTCGGCCTGGCGGCCGTCTTTCTCTCCGCCCTGCTTGCCCTGCCGGCGATGCTGCTGACACGTAACGAGACCGACGCCAGCAAGCAGCTGCCGTTCATCCCGTTCCTGGCGATGGCAACCTGGATCGTCTACATTTTCGATACACCGATCGCGCGCTGGATGGAAGCCTTCTATGCATAAACTGCGCCGCTACATCCTGAGCACCTTCGGCCTGCTCTTTTTCTCGATCTTCCTGCCGCTCTTCTCCATCGCGTCGGTGATTTTCCTGATCAAGCTCGCCAGCTATACCGCGGTCATCCAGCTCAACCTCTGGGAGATGTTCAAACTTTACCTTTTCATCCTCCCCGAAATCCTCTTTTACACCCTGCCCATTACCTTTTTTGTCGCCGCGGCCCTCTCGCTCTTCCGCCTCTCGACCGACAATGAGATGGTCGTCGTCTTCGCCCTGGGGATAAAACCCACCTTTATCCTCTATACGCTTATGAAACCGGCGGCGCTGCTGAGCCTGCTACTGATCTTCGACTTTTTCGTCCTCTTTCCCCATACGACGGTCCTCTCGACCAATTTCGTCCGCTACAAGCAGAGCGAAGCGAACTTCAACCTCCAGGCCTCTGAGTTCGGGCACAATTTCGGCGACTGGCTGCTCTACATCGGCAAGGCCCACAAAGACCGCAGCTACGGCGACGTCGTTCTCTTCCACAAAGAGGAGAAAGAGGAGATCCTTATCCAGGCGGAGAAAGCCGAGGTTCTCAACAACAAAGGCGTTCTCCGCCTGAAGCTGACCAACGGCCAGGGCTACAGCTATACCGACGAAAAGCTGACCCAGATGCAGTTCGAGGCGATGATGATCAACAACGTCATGCAGACGGAGTTGCGCCCCTACAACAGTCCCATCGACTTCTGGCTCGACCCCGAGCGGCGCAAGAACAAGATCCGGATGTTCATCACCGATATCCTGCTCTCCCTCTTCCCCGTCGCGGGCCTCTTCGCGGCCCTCTCCATCGGGATCGCCCACGTACGGCACCAAAAAGGGTTCGTCTACCTCTGGCTCTTCGCCTCCATGCTCTTTTACTATTCAGGAACGACGGGCCTGCAAAAAGCGTTGGGCTTTTACACGATCCCGGCCGTCTTCTTCAGCTGGCTCTTTGTCACCTACATCATCTACCGCAGACGCATCCGGGCACGATTCTAACCCATGCGCATCAAACTGACTCTCAGCTATAACGGCAGCCGCTTCTCCGGCTCCCAAAGCCAAACGGAGACGGGCAACACCGTTATGGGGGTGCTCCATCAGGCGCTCACGCGCCTCGGCATCACTGCCAAACCGATCGCGTCGGGCCGTACCGACGCGGGTGTCCACGCTTTCCGCCAGGTCGTGCATCTCGACCTGCCGCACCACTGGAGCGATCTGGCCAAACTCCGCCGCGCCCTCGCCCACCAGCTTCCCGCCTCCATCGGCATCCGCCGGCTTGAACCGGCCAAAGAAGACTTCCACGCCCGGTTCAGCGCACGCCGGCGCGTCTACCGCTACATCATGAGCGACCTTCCTTCCAACCCCTTTGAAGCGGAGCTCGTCACCTTCACTCCGCCCCTGGAGCTGGAACGGATCAATAGCGCCATGCGCCTTTTCGAGGGCGAGCACGACTTCGAATATTTCAAAAAGACCGGTTCCGACGTGAAACACTATGTCCGCACCGTCTACAAAGCCTTCGCCTACCGCCGCAGGGGCTACACCATCCTCTACTTCGAGGCCAACGGCTACCTCCGCTCGCAGATCCGGATGATGGCCGACGCCGTCCTGAAGGTCAACAGCGGCGAAATGAGCCTCACACAGCTGCAGGAGCAGATCGACGTCAAAACGCGCCACAGCACCGACCTCGCCCCCGCCGCCGGACTCTACCTCTCAAAGATCATCTACTGACACTCCCGTTTTTCGCCAACTTCTTTTTCCCGGGTGAGCGTACCATTTTATTTAGCCAACTGCACTAAACTATATTGATATAACTTGCGACCATTAACTTTTTTCGCTAAAATCACATCTGAAAATTCGACCAACTATTGAGGAGTTTTTACGATGGCAAAACATCAGTTCCAGACCGAAATCAACCAGCTGCTTCAGCTGATGATCCACTCGCTCTATTCCAACAAAAAGATTTTTCTGCGCGAGCTCGTCTCCAACGCCTCCGACGCCCTCGACAAGCTCAACATGCTGCACCTGACCGACGATGCCTATAAAGGGATCGCCTTCACGCCGCGTGTCGATATCGCGATAGATAGAGAGGCCAAGACCCTGACCGTCAGCGACACTGGAATCGGGATGAACGACGAGGACCTCGTCGCCCACCTCGGCACCATCGCCAAATCCGGTACCAAAGCCTTCCTGGAAAACCTCTCCGGCGACGCGAAAAAAGACAGCCAGCTTATCGGCCAGTTCGGTGTAGGCTTTTACGCCGCCTTCATGGTCGCCGACAAGATCGAAGTCGTAACCAAGAAAGCGGGCGAGGAGCAGGCGTACAAATGGATCTCTGCCGGCGACGGCGAGTTCGATATCGAACCGGCTGAAAAAGAGGGTAACGGTACCAGCATCACCCTCTTCCTCAAGGACGAAGACGAGGAGTTCCTCGAGACGTACCGTATCGAGAACATCATCAAAAAGTACTCCAACCACATCCCTTTCCCAATCTTTATGGACAAGGAGAACTTCATCCCCGCCGAGCGCGACGACGAAGGCAACGAGACAAAGCCCTCCAGCACGGAGATCAAGAACGAGCAGATCAACAAGGCCTCCGCGCTCTGGACGCTCTCCAAATCCGACATCAGCGACGACGACTACAAGGAGTTCTACAGCTCCCTGTCGCACGACTCCGGCGAGCCGATCACGTGGCTGCACCACAAGGCCGAGGGTGCGATCGAGTACACGACCCTCTTCTACATCCCTTCCAAGGCGCCGATGGACCTCTACCGCGTCGATTACCAGCCGGGGGTGAAGCTCTACATCAACCGCGTCTTCATCACCGACGACGACAAAGAGCTGATGCCGACCTACCTGCGCTTCCTGCGCGGGGTCATCGACTCCAAGGACCTCCCGCTCAACGTCAGCCGCGAGATCCTGCAGTCCAACCCGGTCATGAACAAGATCCAGAACGCCTCCGTCAAGAAGGTACTGAGCGAGCTCGCCAAGCTCAAGAAAAAAGATGCAGAAAAGTACGACGCCTTCTACAAAGAGTTCGGTAACGTCATTAAAGAGGGACTCTACAGCGACTTCGGCAACCGCGAGAAGATCCTGGAACTGCTGAAGTTCAACACCCTCAACAACGAAGAGAAGACCGACATCGAATCCTTCGTCACCAAGGTTGACGAGACGAAAAAAGAGATCTACTACATCTCCGGCAACATGAGCCTCGCCATGCTCAAAAATTCGCCGCAGCTCGAGCGCTTCAAAGCCAAAGGGATCGATGTTCTTATCCTCAACGAAGAGATCGACACGATCGTTTTCCCGATGGTAACGGAGTATAAAGAGTACAAATTCGTCAATGTCTCCGACGCCCAGTTCGAGGAGAGCGAAGAGGAGAAAAAAGCGGATGAAGAGACGGCAAAAGCCTTTGAGAGCCTCGTCGGTGCGATGACGGAGGCCCTTGGCGACAAGGTCTCGAAGGTCGAAGTCACCACCGACCTCACGGACTCGCCGGTCTGCCTCAAGATCGACAAAGAGGATCCGAACTACCAGATGGCCCAGATGATGAAACAGATGGGCGGCGGCATGGGGATGGAGATCCCGGAGATCAAACCGATCCTCCAGATCAACCCGAAACACGAGCTGCTCGAAAAACTCAACGGTACGTCTGACGTCAACCTCGTCAACGACGCCGCGTTCGTCCTGCTGGACCAGGCGAAACTCTTCGAAGGTGCCGAACTCGACGACACCGCCGGTTTCATCGCCCGGATGAACCGCATTATGAGCAAAGCGCTGTAAAGCGCGCCGCTCAACCTCCTAAATACGTATTACTTTCTATATTCCCCTGATAAAGGGATGGCTGCCAAAAACCTTCCAGCCGTGAGTATTCCAACGCACCGCTTTCGAAAAGCTTCTGCAAAGCATCCCGGAGCTGATTCTTCAAAGTTTCATCTGTCGCCTCACGGATGCCATTGCCCATCATCGGGATAAACCAGATCCCGACCCATGTCGTAACGGAGTCTCTGTTCTGAACCGTCGTTTCAATGTTATCGGCAGTTGCAACAGCTTTGAGCTGCAGCGTATAGTTATCTGTACCGCCTCCAGGAATAATAAAGAAGCTGAACCCCGTGATAAAACCGGACAACATCGCCAACATTTCGTTGCCATGATTATAGAGATTAAGCGTAATCGTATAATCAACATCTTGCTGTTTGGATGCATCAAAGGTATAGGAACTAAAGAGCTTTGACTCATCGATGATTCGTTGTACGACAGGCTTTAATTCTTCTGTCGCCTGGGTTATTTCGGACGCACTTCCGCTCTCCGGATCACCATGAAAACCATGAATATTGATATAAGCCGAAGGCTTGTGTTCATACTGTGACACATCGGTGAACGTTTCCAATTTTGCAACTTCATGATTTTGAACAGCGGTACACCCGCTGAAAGCCAAAGCCAGCAACAAAGCCCCAATTACGTGCTTGATCGTCATTCTACACCCTCCAATTTATTTTAATATTTACTATTGTATATTTTTTATTATTAAATAGTAATGTATACACATTTTGCTTTCTATGCATCCTTTCGCTCCCGACCCAATACTACGCCAACATATATATTCAATAAAATACTTTTTAATGTTTTTATATATTTGTTTTCAAAGCTATAATACTCATGGAAGTTTTGGGGCATCGGAGATATCGCGATACGAACAGTCGGTAGCAAGGAGAGAGAAATGGCAATCAAACTGATCAATAAGTACCAGGCTTGGTGGGACTCAAGTACCAACACGGGATATTTCTGGTTCACCTATTTTGATGGAGAACGCAAACGTACAGGCGCTGTCAACGCAGAAAGTTTTGCCATCGTCACCGATCTGCTCCGCAACGAAAAACCGGTCTACGGGGATCATACGAGAGCAATGGTGACGACACAGTCCGAAGAGGTTGGAGAAGAGGAGAGCTGACGCGCCTGCCGTTAGTACAGTACAATAGACTCGTCTTATATTGGAGACCCGATACCCCCGAAGCTTCGCCACCGCACATGATGCACTCACGGTATCACTCACCCGTCAGACGCATTTTTGCTTTGTAACGTCTATATCCCCGTACACTCAAAAGCGCCCGAAATATCCAAACGACCGTTCCTAAAGCCGCTTCCACGCATTCACGTCCCTACTTTTCATAGGGTGTCAGTCTGAAGCAGTACACCCCCGCATTGTGGGACCAGTCCCGCTCTCTTCCAGCCCGATACATCCAGCTCTCTTTGCTCTGTTTTGTATCGAATTCGGCGCACAGTTCATAGGCAGACGCAGTGGTGATGCGATAACCATAGCTCTTCAGGGTCTTAGGGTCTGCGATCTCTATCTCGCTCACGACCCCTTCTTGCAGGGCGTTCATGTCGGCCGGAAGTTTGTGGTAGCGTTCCCAGTAGCGGTCGATCGTCAGGGCGATCTCCGCCAGATCAGAGACACGCCTTTTATCAAGCTTCTTCGCCCGCTCTTTGGCGGGGGAATCGATCAACATCATTCCCGCGACGATGGCGGCAATAACGGCGGTCACCGCGAGGAGTATGATGAGCCTCCCCGCCGCTTCGCCGCGTCTCATTGCTCTTTCTCCTCTTTACGGAGGTCCCACAGGTAGTAGCCGAAGATCGTCCCGGCAATAATGCCGACAACCAGAAATTTCAGGAAGAAACGCAGCGTCATTTCCCCGCCCAAGAGGTTGAAAATCAAAACGGCCAGGTCGCCGACGATAAACCCGGAAACGATGAACAGCGTCACGTAGGTCAGCCATTTCCGTATCTTTGACGCACGCCCAAGCGGGTCTCGCCGGTAGGAGCGGCTGATCAGATAGCTCATATAGAGATAGAGCGGAAAGGCGATGAGCAGCATGGAGATGTCCCAGCGGATACCGCGTTCTATCCACGCCTCCATATCCCCCCTGCCCGTCAGTGCCGGATCGGGCAGCAACAAGGCGATGATATTGAAGAGCAGGCTTCCCAGGTTGTAAGCGCTCATATAGAGTGCGGCAAAAAGCAGCAGGTAGAGGAAAGCTTCCATCGCCGAGAGATAGGGTTTTGGTTTCGGCACCGGGATCGGAAAATCGACGTCGGCGTATTTCCCGAGTCCGTGCGCGACCTCCTCTTTCATCCATCCGGCTTCGAGCAGGACCTTTTCGATCTCCGGGCGCCCGAGACCCTGCTGCAGAGCCTCCCGGATAAAATTCGACAGTTCTTCAGAGACAGCCGCCATGTCGTTGTTCTCCTTGATAACAAGAATCTATGCAGTACGATTGTATCATAGAGCATTCGACATCGGTCCCATAATTTTATAATGAAACCTTATCGCCATCAGGGAAATCGGCTGTTAGATTCTGCACGATATGTACCGTGACGTTCTAAAATATGCTAAAGTAGCCAAAGAAGGCACACTATGACTGAAACAGCACAAAGCATTACCATCGTCAAAAACGGCCCCCTCATCGTCAGGGGCAGTATTCCCCTCTCCGTACAGACCATTGGCGTCAACGATGAGGGCGAAGCGGTCAAGTGGATCGAGGGAAAGCAGTATCCGCTCCAGGCCGTTTACAGCCTCTGCCGCTGCGGGCAGTCCAAAAAGCACCCTTTCTGCGACGGCAGTCACGCGAAGTGCGGTTTTGACGGCACCGAAACGGCTGAACGTCTCCCCATCGTGGAACTTTCAAAGACCTACGACGGCCCCGACATCTACCTGACCGATGCCAAATGCTACTGTGCCCTCGCCCGCTTCTGCGACCCGCACGGCGGGGTATGGAACATGGTAAAACTTTCGGACGATCCTGAAATCCGCCCGGTGCTCCTCCAGGAGGTGTGGGACTGCCCGGCCGGACGGCTCGTGGCCTGGGACAAAAAGACCGGGGAGGCGATCGAACCAAAGTTTGAACCCTCCATCGTGCTTATCGAGGACCCGCAAAAGCACTGCAGCGGCCCCATTTGGGTTCGCGGCGGCATCCCCGTCATCTCGGCGGACGGCACCCCTTATGAGATCAGGAACCGCGTCACGCTTTGCCGCTGCGGGGCATCACACAACAAGCCTTTCTGCGATGCCAGGCACCTGCTGACGCATTTCAAGGCGACCGAAGACAAATAACTTCCTTTGCCGATTGGAATGACGCCGAATGATCAGTCAAACACATCAAAACAGCGCTGCAGCTTTTCACAAGAGAAGAAAATGATCGACAACGAATGCCTCGCCTCTTTAAAACACGTCATGGACGCCTACGCTCCCATTTCCGAACGTTCATGGGAAGCGTTCGAGACGCACATCACCTTCCAGACCTATCAAAAAGGAGAAACCCTGCTGCGTTTCGGCGATACGGCGACGAGACTCTACTTTATCTGCAAAGGGCTCCTGCGCACCTATTTTCTGGACGAAGAGGGACATATGTACAACAAAAACCTCTTTTTGGAACATGATTTTGCCGGTTCAAAGGCCTCCATGCTGCTCGGCTCCCCTTCGGAGTTCTGTATCGAGGCGTTGGAGGAGACCTCCGTCATCGAGATCGCCTACCGAGACTACCGCCGCCTCATCGACAAGTATGACGACGTCAAAGCGTTCTACATCGCCTACCTTGAACAGAAGTGGGTCATCGAGAAAGAGCGCGTCGAGATCGCCCTTGTGCTCGAAGATGCGCGCTCACGGTATCTCGCCTTTCTCAAAAAGCACCCCGGGATCGAAAAGCGTGTCAGCCAGCACCATATCGCCGCGCACCTCGGCATCACGCCGACCCAGCTGAGCCGCATACGCAAAAACCTCAAATAAACGCTTCTTAATCGACGGCACATCAACATATGTAAATGACACATAGGGGGGCTTTTTATTATCATTGCCGCATATGGAACGTGTTTCCATAGAATAACGCTGAAGGAAAATCATGAACGCGGTACACAGCAGATGGACGCGCACGCATGACGCGGTACGCCGATGTATGCGATGACACTCTACCTCACTGCATTCGCAGCCGGGATTGCCCTGGCGGTGCAAGGCGGTTTCAATGCGCAGCTGGGCGTCATGCTGAAAAACCCGTTTCTCGCAACGCTGATTGCCTACACGGTCAGCACGCTCTTTGCGCTGCTCTACCTCATGGGCAATCCGGCGCAACTGTCGCTTCCGAAAGGAGGCGGCAGCGTGCCCCTTTACCTCTGGGTTGCCGGGGGATTTTTCAGCGTTATCGGCATCGCCCTGTATTACTACATTATTCCGAAGATCGGCATCTCAAAGATGTTCACCTTCGGCTTGAGCGGCCAGATGGTTTTCGTCATGATCGCCGGCGCGTTCGGCTGGTTCGGTCTGCCCATGGAGGCCATTACGTACAAAAAGCTCGCCGGACTCACGATCATGCTCTCCGGCGTCGCACTCATCACCTATGAAGGATAATCTATGCATATGAAAGCACACTACCTGGACATTCTGCAATTCCGGCATGCCGCCCGACGGTTTCACGAGCATAAAGCGATCGGCGCCGATGACCTGGACTACATTCTCGAGGCCGGGCGTCTCAGCCCCTCCTCCTTCGGCATCGAACCGTGGCAGTTCCTCGTCGTCACCTCTGACCCGCTGAAACGGCAGCTGCAGAGCTGCTGTTACGGCCAGGAACAGGTGGGGACGGCCTCGGCGGTGATCGTCATTCTCGCCAGAAAAACGCTCCGCATCGAAGACGGTTATGTCGAACCCCTGCTACGGCGCGACGGGGACGACCTCTATGAAAACGTCCTCAAGGGTTTTTATGCGGGCTATACCGACGCACTGAGCCCCGGGCAGCTCGGCGATTATGCTGACAAACAGTGCTATCTCGCGGCGATGAACCTGATGAACGCCGCGGCGGCGCTGGGCATCGACTCCTGTCCCCTCGGAGGCTTCGACGCGGAAGCGGTGATGTCCCTGCTGCGGGTCGATACAGCGATCTTTGGCGTCTCGATGGTGCTCCCGATGGGGTACGGCACCTCCCGTCCCGAGCATCGCCATCGCCGCGCATTCGACGACGTTGTCACCTTTGTGGACTAGGAGACACTATGCAGCTTGCATGGCACGATACCTGCGAAGGCATTGACTGGGAGCAGCTTTCCGACCTCTACAGGGCCGCACCGCTGGGAGACAAACCTCCGGAGGCGCTTCGGACGGTCTTCGGCAACAGTATGTTCGTCTGTTTCGTCTTCGACGGACCTGCTATGGTCGCCGCGGGACGAGCACTTGCCGACGGCGTTGACTGCGCCTATATCTGCGATGTCGCCGTGCTGCCGGCCTACCAGGGCCAGGGGCTTGGCAAAGGCATTGTCTCCGCGCTCGTCGAACGCGCCCGCGGACATAAAAAGATCATTCTCTACGCCAATCCGGGGAAGGAGGCGTTTTACGAAAAGCTCGGTTTCAGACGCATGCGCACGGCCATGGCGGTTTTTGAAAACCGGGAGCAGGCGATCGCGTGGGGACTGCTGGAATAAAAGCCTCCTCCCGTATTGCGGCATCAAGTTTTTCACAGACAATTAAATCTTTTGCGTTTAAATAGGTGTAATTCAATGGGTATTTTGATAAGCGTCTGCTACAATACCCGCAAATATACCAAGGGCATTGATGTCAATCCAACCGTACGAAAGATGTAGCGCAGTATGAAACGTCTCCTCCAGGGATTCGCCGCCGGGGGCGCTGTCGCGACACTGGCGGGGCTGATCGGGCTGGGCGGCGCGGAATTCCGGCTGCCTGTACTCAAGGGGCTGTTCCGGCTCGACACGCTCAAGGCCGTTATCCTTAACAAGGCGACATCGCTCATCGTCGTCTTTTTCGCACTGCTCTTCCGCGCTTCTGAAATCCCTTTTGATCAGCTGTGGGAGTACAAAAGCATCATGCTCAACCTTCTCGCAGGCTCCCTGGCGGGCGCCTGGATCGCTGCCGGCATTGCGATGAGGATCAGCGAGCGCACGCTCGACCGCATCGTGCTCGCACTCCTGCTCTTTCTCGCCGCCGTCCTGATGGGAGAGCACTGGTTCCTCCAGGGAGAGAACGGGGCGCTTTTTGATGCCCCGCTGGCACAGATGATCGCGGGCGTAGCGGCGGGATTCGGCATCGGTGTCGTCGCATCGATGCTCGGTGTGGCGGGAGGCGAGCTGCTCATCCCCGTGATCGTCCTGCTTTACGGCGTCGACATCAAACTGGCCGGCAGCCTCTCACTCGCGATCAGCCTGCCGACGATGATCGTCGGTTTTGCACGGTACAGCCAGAGCCAGGCCTTTATCGTCTTGCGTGAAGAGCGGCGGCTCTTCATCGCCCTGGCCGTCGGGTCCATTGCCGGCGCCGCCGCCGGTTCGGCTCTGCTCGGGGTTGTTCCCGGGGACATGCTGGTCCTCCTGCTGGCGGTGGTCCTGATGCTCTCGGCATACAAGATCTTCTCTCATCAGCAAAAAGATTCGGCACAGTCGGCGTGAAGCCCAGCGCTACAGTTCCGCTTCGCGCTGCTCCTCGATGCAGTATCGGGCATGCGGGATCGCCTGCAGCCGCTCAAGGGGGATCTTATCGCCGCTCGCCTCGCAGACGCCGTAGGTCCCGTTTTTGATCTTTGCCAGGGCGTGATTGACCTCATCGAGCTCATGCCGCTGCTGTTGGATCAGCGCCGTTTCGTTCCGGCTCTCGTTTTCCAGCGCGACTTCGTCCTGCATATCGACACCGTCGTCCGTCGTGGTCACGGCGTCATTCTCCTCGAGAAGACGCGCGATGCTCGATTCCAGCTCCGATTTCATCGCCAACAGCGTTGTTTCAAACGTTTCTAGATGCTTTTTTTTCATTGCTTCTTCTCCTCTTTTTTACTATCTTATTCGTACCAATGTAAAAGATTGATTAAGGGGAAAAACAAGTTTGGTCGGCTGGTTCCGCAATGCGACTGCGCTCTCAAGAAAATTTCACGTTAGAGCTGATAACATTATCAAAGAAATACACATAATAACAGCAACCGACATCACACAATTTTGTTAACACCCGACGACTTCGGGAACTATGTCCCTCATCTCTCTCATCACGGGTGTTTTACGGTTCGTTGCTAAAGGAGTCTTATCAGAATGAGTTTCAGCACCTTCGGCCTTTCGGCAGCATTGTTATCCCTCTCCCTCGTATTCAGCGGGTGCGGTGGAGGTGGAGGTGGTTCGGACACGCCGTCCGACAGTACCATACCAACAACGCCAACCGGCCTCAGTGTCCAGGTCGTCTCGACCTCACAACTCGACCTGAGCTGGAACGCTTCCACCGATGACGGTACGGTCGTCGGCTATAAAATCGAGTGGGGAGGAGGCCTCGGCATGGCCTATTCGACCTCCTATGCGGCGACAGGACTCGCTGAGGCTACACAGTACTGCTTCACCGTTACGGCCATCGACGACGAGGCCAACATCTCCCCGCAGTCTGCAGCGGTATGTGCTACCACGGAGACGGCTGCCCCCTCCCCCTGGGTCACCGTGCGCTCGGGCACATCCGATGAACTCTCCAACGTTGTCTGGACCGGCAGCGAGCTAATCGCCGTCGCCGAACATTTCGGCGACCCGACGTCGGTGTTCACATCATCCAACGGTATCGACTGGACACAGACCAAGACATCCGGTTTCGCTTTTAACGGTGCCGACGACGTCGTCTACGGCAACGGCCGCTTCCTCGCCGTCGACAGCGACTGGTACCACACCTCCACCGATGGCATTACATGGTCGCTGTCCTATGTAGAAGCCAACAGCTCCGTAAACGTCAACGCGCTCGCTTGGTCCTCTTCCCTTTCCCTCTATATCGCTGTCGGCGACTCCGGCTACATCGCCACATCGGCGGACGGGACGAGCTGGACACCCGTTGCTTCCGTACCGACGGCGGAAAACCTCGCCGGGGCGGCCTGGATGGACAGCCGCTTTTATGCCCTCGGTGCCCAGGGGACAATCCTCACTTCGTCAAACGGAGTCGACTGGAACAGCGAAACGACCCCGGCCGTCAGCGACACGATAGAAGACATTGCCTGGAACGGCAGCACCTTTGTCGCCATCGGGTACGGCACGGTCCTCACGTCGGCCGACGGCAACACCTGGAACGAGGTCAACAGCAGTATCGGCGGGGAGAAGGTCGTCTGGGGCGGCGGTACGGCAAACGTCTTCGTGATGATCGGATCGTCCAACACGATCTATACGTCCCCCGACGGCACCACCTGGGCACGGCAGTTCCCGGACCACGATCCCTATTATTATCAGCTGAGCCTGCGTGACATTACCTGGACCGGCACACGCTTTGCAGCCGTCGGCGAGCAGGGAACGGTCCTTTCCTCCGCCAACGGTCTTGATTGGCAACTCGCCGCGAGCGGTTCCGACCTCAGAGGAGTGACATACGACGGCAGCCGCTATATTGCCGTCGGCGCCTGGGGACGCATGGCCGTCGGCGACAGCGCGGACAGCTTGCAGTACCGGTATATCGGCGATGATCAATACTATACCCATGCTATCGTCTATAACGGCACCCAGTACGTCGCCGTCGGGCAGACCTACGGCCTCTATACGGACGACCTCATCTCCTGGACCGATGACTGGTCCGGGGCGACGACCACCCATTACGCGGTCGTCTGGGACGGCAGCCAATTCGTGCGTGTCGGAGCATACACCCAGACCTGGGACGGCGTGAGTTACGACAGCAGCAATGAACCTGACTGGGTCCTGACTGACAATGCCTTTTACCGTGACCTTTTCTGGGACGGCAGCCAGTTCATTGCAGTCGGCAACAGCGGGACCGTCGCCACATCCCCGGACGCAAGCACGGGATCGTGGACATCGCATGACAGCAACAGCACTCAAGCCCTTTACGGCGTCACCAAGGGCAACGGCCGCTTCATTGCCGTCGGCCTGGACAGCACCGTTATTACCTCCGACGACAACGGCACAACCTGGACATTGCGCTATCCGACGGAATCGCAATACATCTACTACAACCTCTACGCCGTCACTTGGACCGGAGCGCAATTTGTCGCCGTCGGGGAGGCAGGCATGATCCTCACTTCTGCCGACGGTATTACCTGGGAGAAGACCTATCATGAGGCATACAAGACGTTTTACGACGTGATTGCCAACGGTGCCGATATCGTTATGGTTGGCGCCGAGGGCACGATCGTCCGCAACAACCCCTAACGGCGGAAGAAGCCTTCTCAGGTACCGGGGCTTTCCGCCCCTTCCCGCCGCTCCAATCCCTCCAGGACCAGTGGAATCTACCTTTTCGATAATGAAGCGGGCGCACGCCGCTATCTTGAGAAGCGCGTCTGACCTCGTTCGGTATCCAACACATCTGCTCTGTTATCTTCCGGACCAATGATGTACTAAGCAAGATCGACCGCGCGCCGCTTTAAGCGCCGCCGCTCCGGGACGTCATTCCTCTCGCTTCGGCCTACTGTGCCTTCATCGGGCGCGGCTGCGTCACCGGTTTGAGCTCTTGTTTAACGCTGGCGGTCGTATTCATACGGTTATTGCGGCGGTTCGTATCTTCAAAACGCGGCATATTCAACGCGGCGGTGATTTTCATGCCGTCTTTCAATGTCAGATTCTCGAAGGTGTACGTCACCTTACCGCCGGGCTTGGCCAAGCGCTTGCGCGCATCGAGACCGGCCAGGGTCACACCGCCCCACGATTTGCCGTCAACCGTCAGCATCAGTGTTAAAGCACTTTTTCCTTTGCGCGCATACACCTCGTCGGGGATAGCACCCTCTCCGAAGTTTTGCAGCGTCACATAGAGTTTCCCGCTTCCCCTGCGCTGTCCCATCTGAAGGATACCGAGGTCCATCGGTTTGGGCTGCAGCGCCTCGTCGACATACTGCTGTTTGCCGGGGTAGGAGATCTTCACCTCGAACTCCGGTGCCAGCTGCGTATCGTAGTTGTCCAGGACAATGAAGTACATCCCCTGCGTCTCCATCAACTCCATCTGGTCAATGTCGTAGTGCGGCGGCGTCGACCGCCCGTCGGCAAGCGTAACATGGGCATTGCCGCGGCGGTAGTACGCCGGAAGCTTTTTCTTTTTCTTCTTGCCGAAGATGGAGTCGGAGAGATTTTTGAGGCTTCTATAGACGCCCCGGATCTCATCGCCCGCGATGTACTCGACGGGATTGTATTTGTTCGCTTTTTGCGCCCACTCCTGGAACGTGCTCTTTTTCATCGGCTGTTTGCCGTCAAGAAAACGCGAATCGACAAAATACCAGCGGAACGGGGAGTGCCGTTTTTGCTGATCGACCTGGTCATGCGTGTAGTTCGTCACCTTGATCTCGAACGTCACCCGTCCCGGTTCGGTGATCTCGATGGGGTAAAAGACCGTATAGGGATCACTGCGTTTTCCGTTGTACAACTGGACTTTTTTGTGGAAAAGCCCTCCATTCTCGTTGCCCGCCGCTCCGGCCGGATTGGCGACCGCCAGCAGCATTATGGCTATCAGCGCCCATTTTATTTTTTGCATAGGAATCCTTTTTTGACGTGAGTTGACAGGCGGGTGCGACGCGGCACCGACCTACCTGTATGTAATAACCCTAACGCAAGTAACCTTAACAACATTACACATTGATACACCCCATGACGTTTGGTTTGCGAATATCACAATAATATATTACAATGGCCCTCAAATTAATGTACAAGGATGTTATATGCGATCGGTACTTACCGCTTTAATCTGTTCCGGGTTCCTCTTCAGCGCCTGCTCTTCAGAACCGGCAGGACCGGACTTCAAAGAGGGAAAATGGTCCATCACCAGCAAAACGGAAATGCAGGGAATGGCGATGCAAATCCCCGCAACGACCTTTGAGCAGTGCATGAGCGCGGAGGATCGCGTTCCGGTACAGCAAAACGACAATGACGGCTGTAAAGTCTTGGAGCAGAAGATTGACGGCAACACCGTATCCTGGCGCATCGAATGCAACCATTCCAAAGGGGACGGCACAATCACCTATACGGATGAAAGCTTCCAGGGAAAAATGAATATGCATACCGATACGGGTATGGGTGCCATGACCATGACGACAACGATGACAGGCAAATACCTCGGCCCCTGCGAATAACCCTCCAGACCCGTTCCCGAACCCTCGTGTGGGAACGGGTTGATCCCCCATATCTTCCGTCCGACATTGGCACAAGCCTCTCTGTGTGAACATTATCTATCCGCGTTTTGCCAACGGTACATCGATAGGTTTTGCCGAGCACTTATTGCCGCAGGACACGCCCTTCGCCGATGACGACGCGGGGGATGGCGCCGAGCATCATCGGCTCACGGTCCCATAACAGCAGCGAGGCCCATTTGCCCGGCTCGATGGTGCCGAGCTCCGCGTCCATTTCAATGGCACGGGCATTTTCCCGGGTAAGAAGATTGATCGCATCCGTCGCATCGAGACCGGCGATCATGAAGTATTGCGACGCATCGCGCAGGGTGTGTGCATGGATGACGGGATGATCGCTCATGACCGCCATCGGCACCTTTGCCCCGACCAGCTCGGAGACGTTCTTATACGAGGCGTGTTTGAGCTCGGTTTTATACCCGACGCTTCCCAACGGTCCAAAGACGACGGGGATTCCCGCCGCATCGAGGGCTTCGAAGATATGGCGGTGATGAATATCCATGCAGTGCTCCGCGCTGGCGCGCAGCCCGTACTTTTTGACCAACTCGATCAGATAGAGCGCATCGTCCTCTTTGTGAACGTGGATCTTGACGAGTTTGTTCCCCTGAAGCAGGTCCAGCAGCGCGTGTTCCGTCGCCGTGAAAGCGGCATGGTAGTCCGCCTCGATCTGCTCCCGTTTGAGGGCAAGGAGCTCTCCCTCAGCGCTTTCGTCCAGCTCCAGCAGAGCGATATCGCGGGCGGTACGCGCTTTTTTCTCCCGGGCCAGCAATGTATCGAAACGCTCTTCGAGGAGGGCATTGACCCCCATACGCGTATTGGGACGTGTTCCTTTCCACTGCCGCGTCGATGTCGGGTTGTAGCCCAGCGCCATCTTGTATCCCAAGTGTTTGACCAGCGCGCCGTCGACATTCGGCGCAAAATGGCGGATGACGGTCGTCTTCCCGCCGATGACGTTGCCGCTGCCGGGGACGATGCAGCTGTAGAGCACGCCGAAATCGATGGCATAGGTAAAAGCCGGATCATCCATATAGATGCTCTGCAGGGGCTCGTTCAACGGCTGGATCTGGTCGGTCATGTCGTTACCTTCGGCCTCTGAAGAGGGTTCGCCTTCACGGAACATCCCGATATGGGAGTGCGGATCGACAAAGGCGGGAGTAACGATCCCTTCGAAATCGTACCGTTCCGCACTGTCCGTCACGGCTTTGATCTGTGTGCCCTCGATATGGACATAACATGCTTCCCGGCGCGTACGGCCGTCGTAGAGAACGCTGGCTTTAATGATCACGGCAACTCCTTTACGCGTCGTATGCAAGTGGCGTGCACGCTGCAACGCTGTGACCTTGCCAAGCGGAACACTTAAAAAGAAAATATAAGAAAAATCAATCACTATCTTCTCAATGCAGATGCCTCATAATGGATGGATCAGGCATGTGCCGCGCTCCCGTTACTCCCCCCGGGATTCGGAGCGCGGCACGGATCATCGGCAGCACAGACTGCAGAAGAGGAGGAGGAAGGATTCCCCATGAAAACGATCATGAAAATTTGCGCATTATCGGTGCTGGCGGCGTTCGCTGCCGGTCTCGGCGGCTGTGCAAAAGTGCAGCCGGGCGTCGCCTGCGAAAAAGACCAGGAGCGCATTGCGGCCAACCTGGCCAATTTCGACGACCTGGACTTCAACGTCTACAGCGGCCAGAAATGGGACGAGCTCTCCCGCAGCCATGCGAAGGGCATTGTCGTCCACTGGCCCGACGGACGGACGACGAAAGGGATCGGCATTCACATTGAAGACCTGAAAGGTATGTTCGTGTGGGCCCCGGATACCCGGATCGAAACCCACCCGATCAAAGTCGCGCAGGGAGAGTGGACGGCCGTCATCGGCGTCATCCAAGGTACCTTCACACGTCCGATGCCCATCGGAGAAGGCAAGTTCATTCAACCGACCGGAAAATCGTTCAAACTGACCATGTCGACGTTCGGCCACTGGACGGACAAAGGAACGATGGACGAGGAGTACCTCTTTTGGGACAATCAGGAGTTCATGCGGCAGATCGGACTGGGGCAATAGCGCCGGAGGGCATCATGGGGTCGCATAATGTTTCCCCCGGGGCGGAGCCGTTCATCCGCGCCTTCGCTCCTCTGTTCCCATCGCCATCATCAAAAAACCGGTAAACGCTGCATTGTCTTTTCCCAGTGAAGGGTCCACCCGCTTTTTCATCTCGTTGAGCACTTTTGAATAGCCTTTATAAAAGGCGTACGCCGGGCGCGGTTTGTACACCAGCTCCCCTATTTCGAAGTGTTTGAGGATGTTCTTGGTCGTCGTCGGCTTGATGAAGAACGCCTTGCGGCGGTTGTAATAGTACGGCAGCATGGAGACCAGAGACCATTTCGCCAGCTTGTAATACGACAACACCTCAACAAGCCCCTCAAAGCCCTCTTTTTCGTTACCGTGCAGCAGTTCGTACAGCGCGATGGAGAGCATATCTTTCTGCTCCGGGCTCATCTGTTTGACCATGTCGCGCACGCGCGGTTTCTCGAAAAAGGAGATCATGGAGGATTTGGAGACGATCTTCGCGAAGTTGTCGCACACTTCGTCAGGCTGCCCGAAGGCGTTTTCGGCAAAAAGTGTTTCGACCTGTCGGCCGATCGCCGCGCTGTGATGCCGTTTGACAACGGGGAGAAGCGCTTCATCCCCGAAACCGCCGGGGTACATCGCGAAGAATTCCGCTTCGGCCGTTTTGAGTTTGTCGAGGTTCATAGGCTCTTTCCTTCCGCTTGCAGCTGTTCTGCTCTATTATACCCCGCCGCCTTCGGTACCGCCCGTTCGTATGGCGTCATGATAGCGATTCCGCCAAAGCAGTATGTTCCGCAGAGCGGTGCGGCGGACCTTCGATATAATCTCCTACAAAAGATCTTGTTTAGATCGGTACAGAGGAGCGGCGGTTTGAAGACATTGGCTGAACTGGAACAGGTCTTCGAACTACAGATCCAGCCGCATATTCCCCCTGAACGGACCATCCCTCTAAACGGCACGCTCAAAGCCGTACTCTTTACCTCTCTTTTTGCGGTGACAGGGGTCCTGCTCCTCGCGGGTATGCCTAAGATCGCCGTACTGGTTCTTCTCTTTTTCGCGCTGATATACAGCATACTTGCCACCAGGCGAAAACCCGGTAGAAGACGGCGGACGCTCAAGAGCTTCCAGCGTCTCGCCGTTGCCCCGCTGCTCCGGGCGATCGACCCCGCGCTGAAGTACAACCCCTACGGGGGCATCGCCTACCGCGACATCCTCGCGTCGAAACTGGCGGATGATTTCCCGGCCAAGACCTATGAAGCCAACAACCTGCTGACCTACGACAACGACGGTCTCCCGGTGCGGATGTCTCATGTCATGCTCGAACATCACGAAGCGGGGGAGAAGGTGCCGGTATTAGGCGGCCTGTTCGGCATGACGGCGGCCCGCCGACCGGTAGAGGGCACGACGATCGTCTCCTTCGACCTCGCAGAGAAGCACCTCGGTTTTCTCGGAAGCGGGCTGCAGCCCAAGGCGATGTACCGGGGGCTTGAAAGAATACGCCTCGACAGCAGCGGCTTTGAAAAAGAGTATGTCGTCCACGGAAGCGATCCCATCGAAGCTAATTTTCTGCTGTCGCATACGGTGATGGAAAAACTCGAAGAACTCATCAGAGAGTACCGCGTCTTCCCCCGCATCGCTTTCGTCGGGGACACCATCTACATCGCCGTGCTCAACGGCGGTTTCTTCCAACCTTTTTCGTGGACGTTCAACGATCTGAAACAGAGCATCAATGCGCTCAATTTCGCGCGCGAAGCCATCAAAGCGATCCATCATCACCACCGCCTCTAGACACGCATCTCCTGCACCCTCTCATTATCGTATCTGATACCCGAGAACTGTCCCCGGATTTTAAGATTGCTGTTACGGCCGTCGTGAAATAATGGCCCATCACCCACACAGGAGCACTATGATGGATCTCTTTTCACCGCTGAACGTCGGAAACATCACCCTTAACAATCGCATTGTCATGGCACCGCTGACCCGCTGCCGGAGCGTAGAGGAGCACCGGGCCAACGCCATGATGGCCGACTACTATGCCCAGCGGGCCTCCGCCGGCCTTATCATCAGCGAAGCGACCATGGTCTCCCCGATGGGGATGGGCTACCCCGCGACGCCGGGCATCTATACGCCCGAACAGACGGCGTCATGGAAACAGGTGACGCAGGCCGTGCATGATAAGGGCGGGAAGATCTATCTGCAGCTGTGGCACGTGGGCCGCATCTCCCACCCCTCTTTCCTGGGCGGCGAGCTTCCCCTCGCCCCTTCGGCGGTCAAACCGGCGGGACAGACCTTTACCTTCGAGGGGATGCAGGACTATGTCACCCCGCGCCCGCTGGAGACTGCGGAGATCCCGGGCATTGTAGAGCAGTATGTCGACGGGGCAAAAAACGCCGTTGCCGCCGGGTTTGACGGTGTGGAGATCCACGGCGCCAACGGCTATCTCATCGACCAGTTCCTGCGCGACGGCACGAACAGGCGCAAAGACGCCTACGGCGGTTCCGTCGAAAACCGCGTACGATTCCTGCTCGAAATCGTTGAAGGCGTCAGCGCCGCAATCGGCGCCGACCGCACAGGGGTACGGCTCTCTCCCAGCGGGACTTTCAACGACATGAGCGACTCCGACCCCAAAACGCTTTTCACCCATGTGCTGCACCGACTAAGCGATGCAAACCTCGCCTATGTACATATTGTCGATGCCCTCGAAGGGGATATCCGCCACGGGGCGAACGTCGTCGAGCTCGCCGCGCTGCGCGATGCCTACAAAGGTGTGCTTATCACCTGCGGCGGCTATGACAAAGCAAAGGGAAATGCCGTCATCGCCGGCGGTCTGGCCGACGCCGTCGCTTACGGGCTGCTCTACATCGCCAACCCAGACCTGCCGGAGCGCTTCAAGGCCGACGCGCCGCTGAACGAACCGGACCCGGACACCTTCTATACCCAGGACGAAAAGGGCTACCTGGATTACCCGACACTCGGATAGCACAGCAGCAGCGCGTCCTCTCTTTCCCTTCCGACGGCAGCCTTTGCCGTCGCCACTCTCCGGTGAAGCACTTTTATATGTAAAATATTTTATGGTGTTATAAAAAGGTTTTCAAGGAGAAGCGATGCTGCGGCTTGGCGTATTTTTTGACGGTACGGGCAACAATCTTTACAACGACGACCTCATCGGTGACGGATCGCTGAGCAACGTCGCCAAACTCTACAAAGTCTACCGTGCCAGCAGCTACACTGCCTTCTATTCCCAGGGGGTCGGCACGGGAAAATACAAACAGGGGAAAACCCTCTCAGCCAAGGCCGTCGAAGCGATACGGCAGCGCAAAAAGGCCAAAAATAACTATTACGACGCCCTCCATATGGCCTTCGGGGGTGATGCCAAAAGCTTTGTCAAACACAAGCTCAAAAAAGTCCGTTCGGCTGTGCGGCAAAACGGCAGTGACGCCGTCATCATCGATGTCTTCGGCTTCAGCCGTGGCTCCGCCGAGGCACGGGACTTCGTCAACCGCATCAATGCCGCCTACAAACACGACGCAAACGTACGCATCGGTTTTGTCGGCCTCTTCGATACGGTGGCGACGATCGGCCTTGCCAATGAGGTCAATATCGGTTTTAACCTGAACCTCTCGAATGATTCGGCTGAAAAGATCGTTCACCTGACCGCCAAAGACGAACACCGCCACAACTTTCCGCTGGAGTCACTGAGACGTGCGGACGGTACGACGGAAGCCAACACGGAGGAGATCGCCCTGATGGGGGTCCATGCCGATATCGGCGGAGGATACGGGGAGCTCGACGACCGCCAGGATCTCCTCGTCAAAGGGTCGGAGTTTTACCGGGTCTATCCAAAACACAAAAAGGCGCAGGCGGAGGTGCAGGTCGATGCCTTGCGGCAGGAGGCTAAGGAGAAGGGCTACGAACTGCTCCACACCCTCACCCAGCTCCCCGCCCTCTCCGACTGGGCCCTGGACGCCTGTTTCATCGAACACGCACCGGTCGCCTATGGCATCAGCAACAGTGCCCTGCAACTGATGTATTCGAAGGCTGCTGCACAGATCCCTTCCCTTGCAGGGCTTGAGCTCCTGGGCGAAACGGCCGCAGGTCACAGCCTCTTCGAAGCCCCCGCTGCTCTCGACAAAAGCTACATGCATCTTTCCGCCGTCGGCGACCGCTATGCGCTCTCAACGAGCGACTGGATCACGAACCTCAAAAACCCCGGCGGCAAACGCCGGGTCTATTTCAACAATCCGGGACTGGCCGGATAAAAACGGCTTAGGCCGTCTCTTTCTCGACCAGCTTCCGGTCGGTAAGGATCGCAAAGGGGATCTGGATCATATAGGCGATCATGATCGGCAGCAGCATCGAAACACCGAACGCTTTCATGGAGAAGGTGGAGAGGACCAGCGCCAGCGTGATATAGCGCGTTACGCTGTGCCAGAAAGCGGCGCGCTCCTGTGGAGAGTCCATCTTGAAGATGAACCAGGCACTCGCTAGGTCCAGGACATAGAAGGCAAGCACGGCGGCCAGCGCGATGACGATCAGTTCGGGTTCGAAATCATAAAGATCGACGAGGTTCTGCGTGCTCTGGAGGCCGAAAAGATAGAAGAGAATGATGAACATGCTGATGTTGCTGATGTAGGGGCGGTAGGTCTCAATGAACTTCTCCAGCGGTTTGAAAAGCACCACGAAACGGCTTGCGATAAACGGGATGACGATGAGCAGTTCGATGACCAGCCGCGCATAGCTCTCCATGTTGTTATTGTCGTCCGTGTAGAGGGTATCGAAATAGCTCTCGGTGTAGACGCCGAAGAGGTGCAGCATTAAAAACGACAGCGAGATCAGCAGCAGGTTGATAAAGAGGATGAGAAAGCCCAGCGACGTATCGCCGCCGGACTTTTTGATCCAGTACATCACCATCCCGCCGCCGCTGAGTACCGACAGAAGAAATAACCCGGCGGCGATGCCGTAGTCGCGGCTCAGCAGGCCGATAATAACGGCGAAGGTCGGCAGCAGTACAAAGTTGAGAAAAAGGCTTTTGATGACGACAAGACGGTGATGCCAGAGCAGTTTGACGTCCATGAGCTTCACTTTGAAAAGCGAAGGCATAATCATCGTCAGACCCGCGAAAAGACAGATATTCGAGCTGAAGATAAAGCCATCGGTGTTGAATCCATAGATAAAGCCAAGCAGCGCGCCCAGCAGTACGATCAGCAGTTGCATTTTTTCCCTTCATCATCGCAATCATTCATTCTAAATCAAAGAGTCTTATTCTCTCCACAAATTATCAAAATAACATCACATTTTATAGCTGATGGCGACGAATAAGCGCATCGAGAAGACCAAAAATTGTCATGAAAAAAATCAGTCCTTTTACGCGTGCTGCGCCTTTTCATGCCCTTCATACCTATTTTGAGATATTTGCTTTAATCTGTTCTTTTAAGTATTGTGGAGTTATGATGTAAATATCTGCTCTCGTATACGCATAAACATTTGGGGATACGAGCGAAAAGGAGATGACATGAAACGTTGGTTCCTGGCAATCCTCGCGATCACAGCAATCGCGATTTACGGATGCGGCGGAGGCGGAGGCGGTTCATCATCCGGTTCCAGTGACTGGGACAGTATGACCTGGGATCAGGACAACTGGGGATAACGGCCGTTGCGGCAGAACACAAACTCAAAAGGATTCATCATGAAAATCAGACAATTTGGATTGCGCCTTCTAGGTATTTCGGCATTGATGGTATCAGGGAGTCTTTACGCCGGGCAGGTCAGCGGGATGACAACGTTCACCCCCGGTACGACCGCTTACGCCTCCGAAGTGAACGACAACTTTACGGAGCATACAACCCAGATCAACGACAACGACACGCGCATCACCGCCAATGCAACAGCGATACAGACCAACACCACTGCGATCGCCGAAACGGGGCTCGTCAAATGGGCGGCATTCTCGCCAAGCTGTTCATCACTGGTCGATGTCGGCGCCACCTACACCAAAATCGGACAGTTTGGAACATACGCAAAAGCCCAAGATGATTCAGTCCTCAATATCGTCTTCAGCGGCCGCCTCAAGGCGGCAACTATCCTGGGAAGTGGTGTCATTTTCGAACTGAGGGTTGACGACACGGCAACAACCTTGGGACGCATCAGAGGGATCGTGAAAGCATCGGAGGCCGGTATCGACGGTGTTGCCGTCACAATGGAAGGGCTCTTCCCAGGGCTCAACGCCGGTACGCATACCGTAAGCCTGTGGGCGATCGGCATAAACGGCACCGTGACCGGCGCTCAGTACAACCCTGGCTGCTGGGTTGCGGACAGCGTCCTCATCAAAGAGTTCAAATAACATACTGCGGGTACCAAGGTATCCGCGGCAAGAACGTGTACGCCCGTTTACCCAGCAGGCGTTCCCCTCTACACCCTTCGTGCCCGTAAAAGAAAAGGTGCGCTACACTACGTGCACCAGCTTAACGAAGGAAGCGCCTGTGCCCGAAAGCGACTTTTTTATCTCCACTCTCATCAATCTTTCCGTCAATCTTGTCTATACGGTGGCCGTGCTCGTTATCGCCGTCATTGCCCTGAAGTACATTGACAGCAAACTGCTGAAATCCATCGCCCTGGAGGAGGAGATCAAAAAAGGCAATGTCGCCGCCGCGATCTTCGCGTCGACCATCCTGATTTTCATCGCCATCATCGTCGCCTCCTCGATGACATGATCGCAAAGTTCCTACGAACCTTCTTTACCCTGCTGCGGGTCCTTATCCTGCTCTACGTCCCCCTCTTCTTCATCACAGCGCTCAAACAGCGGCACGACGAAGCCGCCCTGCCGCTCCCGCCTCCGCAGAGCGTCACGCTGCCCGACGCTTCCCTTCCCCGTCACCGTCCGGGGCCGAGAGCGGGCGAGATGCAGCTGCTCTCCGTGCCGGAGAAACGGAGCGCCAGGATCCCGGCATGGCTGGACCGGCCCGCCAACAAATCGCGGGGCCAGGGGTCCGGCTCCCAGCGTCTCAATAAGAAACCCGTCGCCTATTTCGCCTATGGGCGCGATCTCAAAGCCTACTATGCCAACGGTTTTTTCAAGCACTTCATCCCCTTCAGCGTCGATTCGAAATGGAGTGCCATGCATCATATATCAAGGCATATGCACTATGTGCGTGACGAACAGCAGTTCAAAGGGTATGCCGAAATCTGGCTCAGTTCCGAGGAAGCTTACTTAAGCGGGCGCGGCGACTGCGAAGATCACGCCATATTGCTCGCCGACTGGCTGGAGGGAATCGGCTACGATGCACGGGTCGTCTTCGGAACGTATAAAAACGAGGGGCATGCCTGGGTCGTCGTATTCGAAGCGGGAAACACCTACCTCCTCGAAGCAACGGCCAAGCGGGTGAAAAGCAGTTTTCCCCTGGCGTCCGCCCTGCCGAACTACCATCCCAAGGGGATGTTCAACGACCGGTACATCTGGTACAACTACGGATCGCCGCTCACCACGGCATACACCGGTGGCCAATGGATCAGAACGGCACGGTTCCGTCCGGCTGAAGAACGTTAAACGGGGAAATTAAACGCAGCAATCGGTCGGCGTGCTGCCGCCGACCGTCAGAAGAGGAGTCAGACTTTTTTAACGAATTCGGACTTGAGTCCCATCGCGCCGACACCGGGGATCTTACAGTCGATGTTGTGGTCGCTGTTAGGGTTCAGTTTGATATTTTTGACCTTGGTACCGACCTTGATATCGGACGATGCACCCTTGACCTTCAGGTCCTTGATGACGGTCACGGTATCGCCGTCTTGCAGAATGTTCCCATTGGCGTCACGCACGACAAACGCATCCTCAGCACCGGCGTCCGCGGCATCTTTTGACCACTCGTGGGCGCACTCCGGACAGACGTAAAGCTCACCATCCTCATAAGTGTATTCGCTTCCGCACTGGGGGCATTTGGGCAATTGTTCCATATTCATCCTTTTCAAAAAACTAATTGTACCAGTTCAACTAACAAGCGCAAAATCATTTATCACGTTATTAATACAAATTAGATGCCTATGGAGTATAATGAACCCATGCAAACGGTTTTTCATATTTTTATTCTGATTTTTCTCACTTTGAATCCCCTCTCCGCCGAACCTGTCATCAATGTCACTTCCAGCGGCAAACAGTATGATCTCTCCGACTCTGTTCTGCTCTGCATGGACCATCTGAATATGCTGAATGTCGACATGTTCCTGGAGGGCGGCAGCCCGGCGATATGCAACACCGTTGATAAGCATCAGCTCCCCTTCGGTTATGTCGACGACACCATCTGGCTCCGTTCGACACTGAAGAACACCTCCCACACCGAGAATGCATGGATCGTCGACCTCGAAAACCCCCTGCTCGATTATGTCGATCTCTACGTGATCGAAAACAAAAAAGTCATCGCCCATTTTTCCAGCGGGGACAAACGCCCCTTCGCATCACGCCCCTTGTCGAGCCTGACGTTCCGTTTCCCGATCACACTCCTTCCGGAGAAAACCACGACACTGGTCTGGAAGATCCATTCCCAATCGGCGATCGATCTCCCCATCACCATTAACGACCCGGACGCCCTGCAGGATGCCGATCAGAGACGTTTCCTCTTTTACGGCATCTTTTACGGTATCCTCATTATTTTGTCGCTGTACAACTTCATCTTCTTCCTGATCTTCCGCAGAGCCATCTACCTCTATTATGTCGGCTTCATCGTCTTCTATACGATGATGCAGCTCTCTTTCGACGGCTTCACGCCTATGCTGCTTTTCCCCGATCACCCCTGGCTGTACAACGAAGGCGTCCCCTTCTTTGTCGACCTTACGATCCTGTCGGCCATCCTTTTCGGCCAACGCTTTTTGGAAACGGAGCTCTATACGCCGAAACTGCACTCCGTCCTGAACGTCATCATCATAATCAACCTCGTCCCCATGATCATGAGTTTTTTCGACATCTACTACCTGACGGTCAAACTGACAACCCTCCTGGCGGCCATTACGCCCGTCATACTGCTCTCCGCCGGTTTTGCCATCCAGAAGCACAACAAAAGACGGGCCCGTTTCTACCTCGGCGCCTGGAGTCTCTTTTTCGCCGGTTCCACACTGCTGGCACTGCATAAGTTCGGGCTGCTGCCGTCGACCTGGTTTATCCTGCACTCCCAGCAGTTCGGGGTACTGCTCAAAATCATCGTCCTCTCCTACGCCCTGGGCGACCAGCTGCAGTCGCTGCTCTACATCGACCAGCTGACGGGCATCGGGAACCGCCACTCCCTGCAACGCATTTTCGCATCCTCCATGAGCTATGCGAAAAAGGACAAACTCCCCTTTGCCGTCCTCTCCATCGACATCGATGACTTCAAAAACATCAACGACTCGATGACGCACAAGGTCGGCGACCAGCTGCTGATGCAGCTCAGTGCCCGTCTCAAAGCCCATCTCCGGCGTTTTGACACCATTTTGCGCATGGGGCAGGACGAGTTCCTCATCATCCTCGAACGGATCCAGTCGACGGAGAGCCTGACACACATCGTCGACCAGCTTCTTGTCCAGATCCGCAAACCCTTTAACCTCGACAACCACATCATCCACATTACGGCCAGTGTGGGAATAGCGCTCTATCCCAATGACGGGGATGACTACGACACCCTGATGAAAAACAGCGATACGGCGCTGCACAAGGCAAAGGAGCTCGGCAAGAACCGATTCTATTTCTTCAACCCCGTCTTGGACAACATGGCCATCGAACGTCTGAAGCTCCACAACGATCTGTTCGAGGCCCTGGATAACAACGAGTTTTTCCTGCTCTTTCAGCCGAAGATCAGTGCCACAGACAACAGTCTCGCCGGCGTCGAAGTCCTGCTGCGGTGGCGTCACCCCAAACGGGGGATTCTCACCCCCGATACCTTCATCGGCATTGCCGAACAGAACGGGCTGATTCTGCGGATTACGCACTGGGTGCTTGAGGAGTCCTGCAAGGCGCTCAAACAGTGGCAGCATATAGGATGGGACGGCATCTTTGCCGCCGTCAACGTCACGGCAGTCGATATCAACGACACCTACTTCATCCGGGATCTTCTCGACCTTTTCTCCGAGTACAATCTCAATCCCGACCTCCTCGAACTCGAATTGACAGAGCGGATCATCGTCGAGAGCTCTACCGACAACATCGAAACCATCAAGGCGCTGTGCGATGCGGGCATCAAGATCGCCATCGACGACTTCGGGACGGGCTACTCCACCTTTACCTACCTCCAATCCTTCCAGGTCGATACCATTAAAATCGACAAGAGTTTTATCGACGAAATCGAATTCAACGCCAAAACAGCCGTGATCGTCAAGACCATGACCGAACTCGGGCACGCCCTGGGGATGAAAGTCGTGATCGAAGGCGTCGAAAAGGAAGGCCAGGTACAGCTGCTCAAGAGAATGAAATGCGATATTTTCCAGGGCTACTATTTTGACAAACCGATGACGGCGGGAGCATTGGTCGCCAAATACTTTGTGCGGGATCAAATCAAAAAGGGATGACATGGCAAAAAATATCGTAATCTTCTCCGACGGGACCGGCCAGGAGGGCGGCAAAGGCAACAACACCAATATCTATAAACTCTTCAACATGATCGAGGACCGCACCCCGCGGCAGATCGCCTTTTACGACCCGGGGCTTGGCACGGGTATCCACCGGCTGACCGGGAACGTCGGCGGTTTCGGCATTTCCCGCAATATTCAGCAGTGTTACCGTTTTCTCTTTGAGCATTATGAAGCCGGGGACAAGATCTTCCTGTTCGGGTTCAGCCGCGGCGCGGCGACGGTGCGCAGCCTCTCGGGGTTCCTGCACTACTTCGGCATCCTGCCGAAATCCCGTCCCGAACTGATCGCCACAGCCTATGATATCTACATGATCGAGGATGAGGGCAAACGCAAGGAGAAAGCCGCCGCGTTTTTGAAAGACCATCACAATATGTGGACCAAGGTGGAGTTTATCGGCTGCTACGACACCGTCGCCGCACTCGGTCTCCCCATTAAGAGCCTCAGTGTCCTGCTTGACGGCATCCCCGGGTTCCGCCACCGTTTCCACAATTTCAAGCTCAGCGAAACCATCACGCACGCCTACCAAGCCCTGGCCATCGACGACGAACGCAAAACCTTCCACCCGGTGCTGTGGGAGAAGCAGGTCAAAGAGTGGCAGACCGTCAAACAGGTCTGGTTCAGCGGGATGCATACCGATGTCGGCGGCGGTTATGCGGAGCAGGACCTCTCCGACATCCCCCTGGTCTGGCTCACCCGGCAGGCGATCAACCACGGGCTTCTGATCTATCCGAAACACACGGTCGATCCCCATGAAGATGCCCAGGGGAAGATGCACGATTCGCGCGGGACATGGCTGACCCGTCTCTACCGCCGCGAGCAGCGCCATTGGGACGCGGCGACCCGCGGCAAACCCCTCGTCCACGCCAGCGTGCTCGAACGTCATGCAAAGCATCCGACGGCTTACCATCCTTGGATCCTGGAAATGGACTATGACGTCGAACCCTGGGAACAGTGGCCCGCCAAAGAAAAATAACCCCTCTTTGATTGCACGGCGCAAACGGCGTGCGACATCGATACGGTAGACGGCAACGGCCCGGCTGCTTGTAATGTAAAGGGATGAAAAAAGAAAGTTCGGAGAAAAAAAAGAGCGGTTCCCCGCAGAGGGGAAGCCTGCTTAGAGCGCGAACTCTTCGAGCAGGTTGAAGTTGAGGTACTTGTAGATGTCGGCTTCTTTGCCGGCGATCTTCTTCGGCACGATCTCGAGGTACTCCTCTTTTGTCGGGAGGCGTCCGAGCATCGCACAGACGGCTGCCAGTTCGGCAGAGCCGAGATAGACCTGCGCACCTTTACCCATACGGTTGTCGAAGTTACGCGTGGACGTCGAGAAGACGACCGCGTTGTCAGCGACACGAGCCTGGTTCCCCATACAGAGGGAACAGCCCGGGATCTCCGTACGCGCGCCGGCGGCACCGTACATCGCGTAGTAGCCCTCTTCCTGGAGCTGCTGCTCATCCATACGGGTCGGCGGGACAACCCACAGACGCGCCGGAACCTGGCCTTCGCCCTTGAGGACTTCACCCAGGGCGCGGTAGTGACCGATGTTGGTCATACACGAACCGACGAAGACCTCGTCGATGTTGTGCGGACGGTTAGCGTCAGCCAGCACCTCGGAAAGGGTAGCAACGTCGTCCGGATCGTTCGGACACGCAAGGATCGGTTCCGTGATCTCGCCCAGGTCGATCTCGTAAACCGCTGCGTACTCGGCGTCTTTGTCCGCTTCCATCAGTTCCGGATTTTTAAGCCACTCTTCCATCTTCTCTTTGCGGCGCGCCAGGGTACGTGCATCCTGGTAACCCGCATCGATCATGCTCTGGAGCAGCACAATGTTGGATTTGATGTACTCGATGACCGGCTCTTTGTTAAGGTGAACCGTACAGGCCGCCGCAGAACGCTCTGCAGAAGCATCGGAAAGCTCGAACGCCTGCTCGACTTTGAGATCCGGAAGCCCTTCGATTTCGAGGATACGTCCTGCGAAGATGTTCTTCTTCCCTTTTTTCTCGACGGTCAGCTCGCCTCTCTGGATGGCAGCATACGGGATCGCGTTGACCAGGTCACGCAGCGTAACGCCCGGCTGCAGTTCGCCCTTGAAGCGGACCAGTACGGATTCCGGCATCGTCAGCGGCATGGAGCCGGTAACGCCCGCGAACGCAACGATACCCGAACCGCCAGGGAAGGAGATACCGATCGGGAAACGCGTGTGCGAGTCCGCACCGGTACCGACCGTGTCCGGCAGACACATGCGGTTGAGCCAGGAGTGGATAACACCGTCGCCCGGGCGCAGTGCGACACCGGAACGGTTGGAGATGAAGTCCGGCAGGGTGTGGTACATCTTGATGTCGGAAGGCTTCGGATAGGCCGCTGTGTGACAGAAAGACTGCAGAACGAAGTCGGCATTGAAGCCCAGCGCCGCCAGCTCTTTGATCTCGTCGCGGGTCATCGGGCCCGTCGTATCCTGGCTCCCGACAGTGGTCATAACCGGCTCGACGTACATGCCCGGGCGGACGCCCTCGAGGCCGCACGCTTTACCGACCATCTTCTGCGCAAGGGTGTACCCTTTGCCCGTATCGGCCGGCTGCTCCGGCTTCAGGAAGAGCTCGATCTCGCCCATGCCGAGGACCTCGCGCGCTTTCTTGGTCAGACCGCGGCCGATGATCAGCGGAATACGGCCGCCGGCGCGGACTTCGTCCGTGATCGTGTTCGGGCGCAGGCCGAAGGTAGCGATCACTTCGCCGTTCTTCTCCGCTTTACCTTCGAACGGATAGATATCGACGACGTCGCCGGTTTCCATCTGCGTGACGTCCATCTCGAGCGGGAGTGCGCCGGAGTCTTCGGAAGTCGCGAAGAAGATCGGTGCGATAATACCGCCGATAACGACACCGCCGGTGCGCTTGTTCGGAACACCCGGGATATCCTCACCCATGTGCCACTGCACGGAGTTGATACCGGATTTACGGGAAGAGCCCGTACCGACGACGTCACCGACGTAGGCAACCGGGTGGCCCTTCTCTTTGAGGGCTTTGATCGTACCCATCGGGTCGTCCATCTTCGCCGTGAGCATGGAGTTTGCGTGCAGCGGGATATCAGAACGTGTAAAGGCTTCGGACGCCGGGGAGAGGTCGTCGGTGTTGGTTTCGCCCGGAACCTTGAAGACGGTCACGGTGATTTTTTCAGGCAGATCGGCTTTGGACGTGAACCACTCTGCGTTCGCCCAAGACTCAAGCACTTTCGTTGCGGCGGCATTGCCCGCTTTGTGCAGTTCTTCGACATCGTTGAACGCGTCATAAACGAGCAGCGTATGGCTCAGCGCCTTGATCGCCGCGTCAACAACGGCGGCATTGGAAGATGAGAGGGCATCGATGATCGGCTTAACGTTATAGCCGCCCAGCATCATGCCGAGCATTTCGACCGCCGCGTCCGGTGCGATTGCCGCAACGCTCACGTTTTCCTGTGCAACATCATTGAGGAACGCCGCTTTGACATAGGCGGCGTCGTCAACGCCCGGAGAAACACGGTTTTTCAGAAGATCGATATTTTCGGCCATATCGCCTTCGCCTGCCTTGATCATTTCGATCAGGTCAGCGGTCTGCGCCGCAGACAGAGGAAGTGGAGGTACGCCCAGAGCTTCACGCTCTGTTACATGCGCTTTATATTCGTCCATAAAAGCCATCGTTTTATCCTGTAAATAAGATTTCGAGAGATTATAGCGAAGGAAAGAATCAAGAAGGTTTCTAGTGTTACAAACCGTAACCTATTTTTGAGATTTTGTTGCCAATGTGTTTAGTTTTGAAACATAGTTGAGGCCCAAGCAGGGCCAGGCCTCCCTTTATCCGATGATATCGCGGTTTCCTTTTGCGTTGGGAGGTGACAGCAGACCCCGCTGTTCCATCTGTTCGATGATACGCGCGGCACGGTTATAGCCGATCTGGAGTTTGCGCTGCAGGTAGCTGATGGAGGTTTTGCGGTCGGCAAGGACGATCTCCTTCGCCTCCTCGTAAAGTTCATCCATATCCTCAATCGTCCCTTCGTCACCCGTACTGCCGCTGCTGCCGCTCTCGGCGAGGAAGGATTCATCATACTGCGGCGCGCGCTGGGATTTGAGGAACTGGACGACATGGTCGATCTCCTCCTCCGTACTCCACGGCGCATGCAGACGGATCAGCCCCGTCGCGCCCGGAGGCGTAAAGAGCATATCGCCCCGACCCAGCAGCGACTCCGCCCCCTGGGCATCCAGAATGATCTTGCTGTCGACACGCTGGCCGACGCGGTAGCTGATGCGTGAAGGGAGGTTTGCCTTGATCAGTCCCGTGACGACGTCCACGGAGGGGCGCTGGGTCGCGACGATCAGGTGGATCCCCGACGCTCGTGCCATCTGCGCTAGGCGGGCGATGGAGTACTCCACATCCTTGCCCGAGGTCATCATCAGGTCAGCGAGTTCGTCGATGATGACGACGATGTAAGGAAAGGGCTGTCCGCCTTCGCGCTTCATCTTCTCGTTATAGTTTTCGATGTTTTTCGTGCGCGACTCGCTCATGAGCTGGTAGCGACGCTCCATCTCCCCGACCATGTTGTTCAGCGCCGCGATCGCCTGTTTGGCCTTCGTGATCACCGGGGTGAGCAGATGCGGGATGTCGTTATAGATGGAGAACTCAAGCATCTTCGGGTCGATCATCAGCAGCCGCAGTTGGTCCGGGGAGTTCTTGTAAAGCAGGCTGAGGATCATCGCATTAATCCCCACCGATTTGCCCGAACCCGTTGTTCCCGCAATGAGAAGGTGGGGCAGTTTTTTCAGGTCCGTGATAAACGGCTTGCCGACAATGTCCTTGCCCAGGGCTATTGTCAGGGGGGACTTCGCCTCCTGGAACAGTTTGCTCTCGAAGATCTCACGCAGGTAGATCGTCTCGACGCTATGGTTCGGAATCTCGATACCGACGACATCCTTGCCCGGGATAGGCGCCTGGATACGGATCGTCTCGGCGCGCAGGGCCATCGCAAGGTCGTCTTGAAGGTTCATGATCTTCGAAACCTTGATGTGCGCGGCCGGTTTGAATTCGAAAGTCGAAACGACCGGTCCCGCGTAGGTGCGGATAACGTCCCCGTCGATCTTGAACTGTGCCAGTTTCTCGATCAGGTCGCGGATCTTGTCATCGAGCTCGCGCTCGTCGATGCTGTTGCCCTGTTTCGGCGGCTTTTGAAAAAAGTCGAGGGAAGGCAGCTTGAAGTTCTTGGGCTTCTCCGACTTCCCTTTTTCGATCTGCTCGAGCAGCTTCTTGTTTTCATCAAGCTCCTCAACGATCAGCGCGCTTTTTTTCTGCCGTACCCCCTCGGCCTTTGCAAGAATGGTCCCCTCTTTCGCTGCAGGTACCGCTTTCGGCACGACCTCTGCCTCTGCTTCCGCATCCTCGAACGGGCTCTCCTGCTGCGCCTTCGGCACCAGTCTGATAGCCGCATCGTCCGATTCCAGAGGCATCTTCATCCGCTCGTACGCGGGCGCATCGAATGGGTCGTCGTCAAAGAGTCCCGGCTGTTCCGTCACGGCGGCACGCGTTTTGAGCGGGGCCGCATCGGATGTCGTAACCGCATCGTCCTTCTCGTCCGACTTGCTGAACGAAAAGGGAAGTTTCGGTTTGGGCATGGAGGGGAACTTCTCGGCGTCAACCAGGATCACGGCGGCGATCGTGACCGTCATCACCCAGAAAACCCAGAGTCCGAACGCCCCGATATAGGGTTCGAGGAAGTCGACGAACCCGGCGCCAAGGGCACCGCGCAGTGTTCCCTCCGTCACCAGCGCCTGCAGGATCAGCAGGGAGAAAAAGAGGAGGATCCCCGCCAGGATCTTCTCGGTGCGCTCGACATTGATCTCACTGTCTCTGTAGTAGGTATACAGCGGGTACAGCAGGGCAAAAAGGTAGGCGAAAGAGACATAGCCGAACAGCGCCCGGTTCGCCTTGGCGATAATCTCCCCGATCGTCCCGATAACTGCCGCATCCGCGATGATCGTCGAGATCCCCGCGTATACCAAGATGGCCAAAACAGTAATAAAAAGTGCCTGCCGCAAATACGATCCTCATTTTTCAAGTAATGTTAGGGATTATAACAAAAAGTGCTTTGGCCGCCCATTGGGATGGCTGCGGGCCTATTTTAAGGATGCATCCATTACAATTCGGCTCTGCGAAAGCCGCTGTGGTGGAATGGTAGACACGACGGATTCAAAATCCGTTGTCTTCGGACGTGCCGGTTCAAGTCCGGCCAGCGGTACCACCCTCTTTGACCCTTTTTTCAAACCTTTTTTCTTCGAGCTGCTCCATGACGGTAGCAAACGGTTCATTTTCGAGATAGCGGATTGAGGCGGCATCAAAAGTCAGCCCGAAAATTCTGCTGCGGTGTTTGAACGTATGGTTAGCGGCGCCGTTTTGCATATTGACCAGAAGTGCATCAACTCCACCCTCATCGATGTGATGCATAAACAGGAGGAAATCCCCTCCGCCATAGCGTGCAATTTCAAAATTCACCTGCTGCATTTTCAGGAATTCGATCACATAGCTGCAGACGAGCATCAGAACCCGGTTACCGATGATGCTGTCGTATTCATCGACAATCGTCCCGTAATCCTGGATACGAAGGCTGACCAGGTAGCCCTCATCGTTAAACCCCTGGCGTGCATTGAGCTTCTGTTTGTAGAGCCAGAGACGGTTTTTCGCCGGTGTAATGTCGTCGGAAAAGAGATGGGTCCGCAGAAGATCGATCTCACGGCGCGTAGCATCTCCACCCTCTGCTTCTCGGGACGCATCCAGGCGCTTTTGCTCCTCTTCAAAGGTCTCCCGGTATTTTGAAGGCAGAACGATTGCTTCATTCATCAGCCGGCGCATCGTCCTGTCCGTGATTTCCGACAGCTGTTTGTCGTCATGATGCATAGGCGGCCTCCCTGTAACCAAAGCTCTGCAGCGCCTCATCCCACTGCTGCGGCTTGTGCAGATGGTACCCCTGGAAATAGTCCACACCGATGCTCTGCGCCATGCGCAGCACCCCTATATCGCTGATGTACTCCGCCACGGTCTCGATCCCAAGCTCATGGCAGATATTGACCATGTTGCCGAGGATAATGCGGTGTTTGCGGTCATGAATATTCGAGATCAGCGAACCGTCGAGCTTGACGTAATCGATTTCGAGGTTCAGCAGGTTGTCATAGTTTGAGAATCCGCTTCCGAAATCATCGATGGCGATCAAAACACCGCGCTTTTTCAGCCGGAAAATGAACTCGTTGACAATCTCCAGGTCACGGATCTGGTCGCTCTCGAGGATTTCAACCGTCAGCCTGTTGCCGCGCTTCTCCTTCGCCAGCCTCTCAAGCAGTCGCTCTCTTAAAAGCACGTTGTTGATATCGACATAAGAGAGGTTCAGCGTCACCGCGATGTCGTAGTGCGCCAGCACGTCAAAGACCTTGTCGATCATCTGGAGCATCAGCTCGGTGTAGAGGCGGTACTCTTTGGACTTCTCCAAGAAAGCCGCCGGCGAAAGCACCCGTCCCTGCCGGTCTACCAGCCGCATCAGGCTTTCAAACTTCTCCGGTTTCGTCAGTTCACCGTTACGGAAGATCCCCTGCAAATAGGGCGTCACCCTTTTGTGCTCGATGTTCTCCTGAAGCAGTTCATAGGTTTTATTGGAAAAATGGGTGTTACGCTCGGCGGAGCCGCTGTCATAGAAGATGTAGCTGTTGTGCAGCCTCTTCGCCTCCTGCAGTCCTTTTTCCGCGTACATCAGGCTGACGGCGCCGTCAGCTTTGCTTGCTCCTATTGAGACATTGATATGGATGTTGTTCCCCCCTACGACATGAAAGGCGTATTCCGATACACAGGCGTGGAGTTTTTCGGCAATGAAATCAAGCAGGCGGTGCGAAAAGTCGTTTTTGACAAAAAGGCAGAGCCGGTCGGCATAAAGATGGTAGAGGTCGAAATCGAACGGCGCGGAACCGAGGGCACGGAAATGGGCGTCCTCTTCGAACCGGCCAAGCGTCGCGCGCACCTGCGTTTCAAGCTCCGCCACCATCCGCTCCGCGTTCTCGTATCCGTAGAGGATACGGATGTCGTCGAAAGCGACAATGTCGATCAGCATGACAACGGCATTGCCCTCATACGCGGAGATCCGCTTCTGGCAATCATGCATCGAGTGGACTTCATGCGTGACGTCCACGGCCCATGCCGCCGTCGCGTTATGCTTCGCGCCCGGGTGTTCAGAGGTTAGGGGGAGCGCGCTCATCGCCTTCTCCTGTTTCAGTCGGTCAACTTCATCTTTGATGTCGACCAGTTTGCGAAGCGCCTCGTCCTTATCATCGGCCGTGACCCTTCGCTTGACCGGCTTCCCTTCCTCGTCGCGGTAGGTAACGTAGTAACCCGTCACCCTCCCGTCAGACTTACGGTAGAGTTCGCTGATCCCTTTGTAGTGTTTGTCCTGAAGTGTCCGAATCGGCATGTCGCCCTCCGTCCAGTCATCCTCTTTGTGGCCGCATGGGCCTCTTTGGCACCGTCATCACTGCAACGACGGTTTCACACATTTTTCCATGCTAGCACAATTACTACTTTTGTGTCAAGCATATTGTAGTAATTTGTTAAAGTTACTACATTTTTTCCAAGATGATGATCTTCAGGGGTACCGCGCCTGGACATGGATGCTGTCGGCATCGGCTCCCTCCCCTCCCCTATGCAGATGATGCTACAATGTCTTCATGGCCTATCACGTAACCCTCAGAACAGGAAACCTCCTGAACGCACCGGCATCGGATTTCATCGTCAATCCGTCCAATACGGTACTGACACTGGGTTCGGGCGTTTCGGGCGCGTTCGCAGCCGCCTGCGGCCCGGCCCTGCAGAATGCAATGACCCGCGCGTTAAGGGAAACGGGAAAGCTGCAGAAAGGGGATGTTGTCGCCACCGGCGGCTGCGCGCGTTTCGGCAGCGTGCTGCATGCCGCCGTCATGGACTACAACCCGGGCGCGACGGAAGCCCTGCCACGGCTAGGGGAGATCACAACCATCCTCCATAACATTCAGACCGCTCTGGCTTCCTTTGCCGCGCTGCACGGCAAGAACGTCACGCTGGCGCTGCCGCTGATGGGCACAGGGGTCGGCGGGCTGGACAAGCGGCGTGTACTGGAAATCTATCGTGATTTTTTCAGGAGTGCTGTCGATTTTGAGTGTGAGGTATTACTGTATGCGCACTCCGAAGGCGACTATATGCTGATGCAGCGCATCTTCGGAGCGGAGCGCTCTTAGGCGCCGCCGCCGGTGTCGGCATTCAGGTCTTCGGTATGCTTGTCGTGATGCGGCATCCCCTCGTTGGATGCTTTTGCTTCCTGGAGTCCCTTGATCACCTCATCGATGTTTTCGTAGGGAAGGTGGACCTTCCAGTCGCTGGATGCCCCTTCCAATGCGATGGCGATGCTGACCACCGGGCTGCTGTGTTTGCCGTAAGGCTCCTCGATATGCGCGATACTGATCGTGCCGTTTTGCGTATGCGCCAGTTTTAGCGTTTTGATCTCAACCATCGATTTTGACATCCTAGACTCCTTTTATTCAAGTGGCTTGGGACCATTGTAGCACATTTCGCCCGCCGGCGTCCGCCCCTTTACTCTTCCCCCTCTTTTTTCCCGTGGGAGCGCGAAAGGTAGTAGTAGCGGTTCAGGTCGAACAGCCCCGCGTCAATGGGGTGCATCGCTTCGAAGCGTTTCTGGAACCAGTCATACACTTCCCAGAAACGGGGGTTGTCCCGGGTAATGCCAAAATGAAAGAAGCGGCGGCGATACTCGGGCGTATCCTTGTAGTGTGCGAGCATATCGAAAAAAGCCGGAGCCTCCTCCGCATCCAGCTCGAGCAGCATGTTCGGATACGAACCGATAAAATCAAAGATGAAATCCGCACTGTCCCTGGAAGGGTCGAGACGTCCCTTCTCATCGAACATGAAAGCGACGTTGTCGTGCCAACGGTTCACGACGACCGAAAAGAGGATATCCTCCTCCCCCTCGGGCATGCGCACACGGACATACGCCAGGTTCGACTGTTGGCCATCGATCGTACGGACAAAGGCCGTCCCGGGTTTCGAAACGGCACGAAACGCCTGGAGATAATCCCCGCGCGTCCGGTACTGCTCGGGGAGCGGCGGATGCGCGTCCCCCACGCGGAAATAGTTCACCGGGTCAAAGGAGATGTCCGTCTCCCCGAGCAGCTCGTGATCGACAATATGCTCGACGAATTCGCGTTTGGGATCGTTTGTCTCGAAAGCAACGGCCGCGGGCATGCGCGCCGGACGGTAAAAGAGCTTGTTCTCTACAAGAAGGTTGAGATTTTTGTTCCACGCGTCGAAGAGCTTGTGACGGACATCCGCCGGCAAAAAGTCGATGTAGTTGCTCTCCCCCTCCACGCGCAGCCGGTCCATATAGCGGCGGACGTTGGTCTGGTGCCCGACATTGCCGAAGACGTCGAATCCCGCGACCAGGGCGTAGTAGATGCGCTCGAAAAGCGGATAGTCGATAACCCAGAGGGTTTTGGGCAGGTCCCCGAGGGCTCCTTTATGAACCGAGGCGCTGTCGAAATGGCGGTAGATCGTAAGCAGCGGCGCGTCGTCGGCCTCCACACCCTTCCAGACGGCATCATACCCCAGCCCGTCCGTATAGATAAGCGAATAAAAATCCGCCCGGGCTTTATAGTAATCGACAGCGCGTTTGATGTATTTGTCGCTGAGAAAGCGGTACGCCGGGAAATCGCTCCCCTGTTCGTCCGGCAGGGAGAGCTGTTTCTCGTTGAAGCGCAGCAGGTTCGGGTAGTGCAGGCTCAAATCATATTTGGGGTCGAGGAACATCACCCAGAAATGATCGTTGATCACGTTCAGTGCCACCTGCCCTTTGCAGACCGGACCGCGGATAAAGGTGCGAACGATGTATTCGCTGTTGTCAAGCAGAAAGGCGTAGCGCGCCGCGGCGGGGATCTGGGCGAAGGTCGTGAAGGGGTTGGCCGACTGTTTCGCACCGTAGCCCATCAGGTGCGGCGTCTCATCCCAGGGGGCCTCGATAAAATGCTTTTCGACGCGCGCCAGCTGGGCCGCATCGAGCGTAAACACCATATGCGTCTTGTGCACCAGCGTCGATGTGATCCGGCGGAACCGGTAATAAAACGCACCCTTGCCGGGGTCGTCGTAGGGCCTTAGCGTCGGGATGATCTTGATTGCAGACGGCGCAGCCGTTTTGGAGCGTACCAGTTCATAGAAGGCGCCGTCAGGGGTTGCGAAACGGATATGGGCCAGGTAGAGGTGCTCATAGAGGTAACGGGCCGTCATGGCGTGTTTCGCATCCTGCATGTTCAGGAAACGTTCCCAGGTTTCCAGCGCACTCCTGTCGGCTTCCGCGGGAGCGTTCATCCGCCGCTGCTCCGCGCTGCCCGGTCCCTTGGCACCCTGCTGCGCCCACTGGGCCAGCGTCGTCATCTCTGCATTCGTCAGTGGTGGGAAGCCGTAGGGCATCCCGCGCTCCGGGTATGCATCCAGGTACTCTTCAAGTTCGTCATGGTCCTTCGGACAGGTGAGTTCATCGGATTCCGGCCGGTACTCCCCGGCGCTATGGGGCAGTTGCCGCTTGGCCTCCAGCAGGCTGATCAGCGTAGAGTCGTTGAAACGGCCCGAAGCGGCGTTGGCCGTCACCGAGTAGAAGTCGTACCTGTCGTGCCACTGATCGGCAGTGTCCGCATCGACGAAGAGGCGGGTCGGATGGGCGGCGCCGAGCCTTTCGGCGTCGTAAACGGCCATCTTCGTCGCTCCGCGTTCAAGCCCTTCGAAGGCGCTGAGTTTCAGCTGGCAGGGGGCGTTGTAACACGAATGACAGACCACGCAGCGGCGGTCAAGAATGGGACGAACCTCTTTGGTGTAGTCGATGGTGCGCTCCGAAACGGCAACGGCAACAGGGGGAACGGGTTTCGGGGCACAGCCGCCCAACGCCAAAAACAGCAGGATGATCGAAGAGTAGAGTAACGGTTTCATTAGGTGTAAGTGTACCGTATTCTGTTACCGGACCCCTGCTACAATATGGACAAACCCAACGTGATCCATGATCTCAAAGGAGCTGCCATGTTCATCCGTATATTCTCGGTCGCACTGCTGTTGCTGCTTGCGGGATGCTCCAGCCTGCAGGTTCAGAGCGATTACGATCCCAAGTTCGATTTCACCCCCCTGGAACGCTTTGCCGTCGTCTATCCCCGTAAAGAGGGGGTAACGACCCTCACGCAAAGCCGTATCGCCGAAGCGATTACCGCCGGTATGACCCGCAAGGGCTACACAGCCGTCGCCAAGGAGCAGGCGGATTTCATCCTCATCTTCCATACCGATGTGACCACCAGAAGAGAGGTCACGACCGATTTCCAGATGGTCGGCTTCTTCCCCTATTACGGCTACGGGTACGGGGCGTCCATGACGGTGCCGATCCAGCGCGAGTACGAATATGACGAGGCCCAGATCATCATTGACGCCCTCAACCCCGACGGGAACAAGATCTTCTGGCGGGCCGCCACGACCGACCGTCTCAAGAGTTTCGACACCCCCGAAGAGCGGACGGTCTACATTAACGAGGTCGTCGCCGAGAGCCTCAAAACGTTCCCCCAAAAGCGTAAAGCGCCCTGACCCGGCGGGGTGCCGACAATCATGAAAAAAACTGCTCTTTTTATTCAATTCTTTTGAATGGAAAAAGCGCTACTTTTTTCGCTAGCATACGCCCCTTATTAATAAGGAGTGAACAATGATCGAACTGCTTGGCATCTTTTATCCGAGCGTCGCAGTGATCGGATACAGCATGTATTTCTATCACAACACCGGCGATCGCAAGCACTAACAGCTTTCTTGCCGGGGAGCCCCGGCGCCCTATCCTCTTTTTTCTGCGCTACAATACTTCATGGCCATCGAAATCGAACGCAAATTTCTCATCGACCCCGCGCTGCTTCCCAAGCTGCCCGCACCCTTTGTCATCACACAAGGGTACATCCCCGCCGAAGGTGTGACCGTCAGGGTTCGTACAAAGAACGCGAAAGCGTTCCTGACCCTCAAAGGCAAAAGAGAGGGCATCGTTCGGAGCGAATTCGAATACGAGGTCCCCGTTGATGATGCCTTCGCGATGCTGCAAGAACTCTGCCCCGCGCCGCTGATCGAAAAAAAACGCTACGAGATCCTCTACGAGGGGCATCTGTGGGAGGTCGATATCTTCGAGGGGGAAAACGCGGGGCTCTATCTGGCAGAGATCGAACTGGAAAGTGCGGACGAGACCTTCGCGCTGCCGCCCTGGGTGACCCGCGAGGTCACCGACGACAGGCGCTACTACAACTCCAACCTGCGCACCCTCCCCTACGTGCGCTTCAAGAACGAGGCGTAACGCCCGCCCCGTGAATCTTATCAGTCACTTCGTCGCGTTTGACAAAGTCCGCCCCCATGCTGATAATAAAGGAAGAGGCCTCCTCCAATGTCAGCGATACCGGAACGGTGAGCTCATCCTTGACCAGAACCGTGTAGCCGCTGGTGGGGTTCGGCGACGTCGGCACAAAGAGGACGCAGATACCGTTATGGCGGTTGAGGACATAGGCCGGCACCCAGACGCCGTCTTTGGGGTATTCGACGAGCACAACCTCTTTCTTGCCCGAATCATCCTTGCCGGTGAGCATATTGGAGATCTTCCGGGAAACGGAGTAGATCGTATTGACCGCAGGGATCTTCTCGAACATCCGGTCGATCGCCGAGAGCAGAACGGAGCGGCCATAGCGTTCGATGGTCCATCCCAGCAGGATCAGCGCCGACAGCACCCCGAGCATCAACAAGACCGTCGCGCCGGTAGAATCAGTCAGGGTATTGAGCCGGAAATAGGCGCTGAGCCCGATGTTTTTAAGGAAATTGACAACGAGGAGCACCACCACCAGTGGAAAGAATGAGAGCGCCCCCACGAAGAGGAAGCGGATCATTTTCTTGACGGCGGCGGCGATCATTTCGTACAGCTCTCCTCGACCTTCACACTGAAGCCGATATTAACGTCCTGCCAGGTTTTGCCGGCATGCAGGTCATAGCAGGCGCGGTTGATCGAGGTCAGCGCGTCGAGGGCTTTGAAGTCGCCAAGGTCGATCACCCCGCCGGCAGTGAAGACGCCCTTCTCATAGCTGTAGGCCATCGGCACGTTGAGGCCCTTGCCATTCATGATGACTTCCACCAGGATGACTTTGGCTTCTTCATCCATATCGAGGATCTGCGCTTCGAGCATCTGTCCGTCCATCTGGTTGAAGAAGAACTGCACCAGCTTCGCGTCGCGGCCGGTATTGCCCGAATCGACATTGTTCGTCTGGATCATCACCTTGGCGCCTTTGAGCAGCTGCGTCAGCGACGCGCCTTTCTCGGTGCCTTTGTAGACGATGGAACGGAAGGTCCCGCCCACCCCTTTCTTCATCGGCGTCTTGAACGCCGTCCAGTTGACGCTGACGTCGCCGCTCTTGCTGTAGCTGCAGTCGGCCATCGCGACGGTGGCGGCAACGAGAACCGATAATGCAATCTTTTTCATCATTACTCTCCTGGTGAACCAAAGTTTTCCGGCTATTATAACTGCCATTGTTTAATCACGTATCAGCATCTTGAGGTAATATTTCAACAAAGATAGGAAGGATATCAATGAGCAAAGCACCTTTTTTACCCTTTAAGGTCAACCTGGAGACTTTCATCGACGATCTGCAACGCACCCTGGACGAAGGACGCAGCCAGATCGCAGCCCTTCTCGCCATCGAGGAAAAGAGCTATGCCAATTTCGTCAAACCCTTCGAGATGCTCGACGAGCGGCTTGAGCACTTCTTCACGCCGATGTCGCACCTGCACTCCGTCAACAACAGCGACAAGACCCAGGAGGTCTACACCGCCGCCCTGCCGCTGCTGACGGAGTACGGCACCGAGATCGGGCAGAACCTCGAGATCTATACGGCATTCAAAGCGATCAAGGCCAACGCATACGACCTGCTCTCCCCCGAACAGCAGCGCGTCATCGACCTCAACATCCAGGGATTCGAGCTGAGCGGCGCCCACCTGGACGAGGCTAGCAAAAAACGCCTGGCCGAGATCAGCCTGCGCCGAAGCGAACTCTCCAACACCTTTACCCAGAACCTGCTCGACGCCACCAACGCCTTCGAATACGTCATCACCGACCCCGCCGACGTCGAGGGGATGCCCAAGAGCGACATCGAGAGCGCCGCGTTTAAGACCGAAGAGGGCAAGACGGCATGGAAGTTCACCCTTCAGATGCCCTCCTACATCGCCTACATGACCTACGGTCCCAACCGCGAGATCCGCGAAGCGCTTTACAAGGGCTATACGACCCGCGCCCCCGAGAACGCCGAAATCATCGAGGAGACCCTTGCCCTGCGCAAAGAGGCCTCCCGCCTGATCGGCTTCGAGACCTACGCCGAGCGCTCCCTGGCAACGAAGATGGCGAAGGACCCCGACACCGTCCTGGCCTTCCTGAACGAACTGGCCGACGCCTCCATGGCCCAAGGGCAGCGCGAACTCGCCGAACTGCGCGAATTCGCCGGTGCGGCGGAGTTGCAGAGCTATGACAGTGCCTTCTTCGGCGAACAGCTCAAGAAGAGCCGCTACGACATCGACGAGGAGGAGTACCGCCCCTACTTCGAACAGAACTCCGTCGTCGAAGGGCTTTTCGAATTCCTCCACCGCCTCTTCGGCGTCAGCATCCGCCCGGCCGAAGGGGTTGCACTCTGGCATGAGACGGCGACGGCCCACGACCTCTACGTCGACGGCCAGCTCCGTGCCCGCCTCTACCTCGATCTCGAGGCGCGCCCGAGCAAACGCGGCGGGGCATGGATGCATAACTGGCAGAGCCACTGCCTCGACGAAGAGGGCAACGAGCAGCTCGCCTCCGCCTTTATCGTCTGCAACTTCCCGCCCTCAAGCGCTTCGACTCCCTCCCTCCTGCGCCACGACGACGTCGTCACCCTCTTCCACGAGACGGGACACGCCATCCACCATCTTCTCAGCACCGTCAACGAGAACGGGGTCAGCGGGGTCAACGGGGTCGAGTGGGACGCCGTGGAGTTCCCCTCGCAGTTCCTGGAAAACTTCGCCTACGAGCCGCAGGTACTGAAGCTCTTTGCCAAACACTATGAGAGCGGCGACGTCATCAGCGACCTGATGATCGACAAACTGGTCCGTGCCAAGAACTTCCAGTCGGCGATGAGTATGCTCCGCCAGCTGGAGTTCGCCATTTTCGACTTCACCCTCCACATGGAGGAGACTCCGGACGTCCAGGCGGTCCTCGACGCCGTGCGCGAACGTACCGCCCTGCTCACGCCCCCGTCGTACAACAAGTTCCAAAACGGCTTCTCCCACATCTTCGCCGGCGGATACGCGGCGGGATACTACAGCTACAAATGGGCGGAGGTCCTCAGCGCCGACGCCTTCTTCGCCATCGTTGACCAGGGGGTCTTCGATACCGCCCTGGGGCGCAGCTACCTTGACATCGTTCTGGGACGCGGCGGTTCCGAGAGCATGCGGGTGCTTTTCTACAAGCTGATGGAACGCGAACCCGAAACGCAGAGCCTCCTGCGCCTGAGCGGCATTGAGGCGTGATCAAATTCCTCGCGGCACTGCTGCTGCCGCTGCTGCTGTTTGCAGGAGAGCCCATGCGCATCGCAACCTATAACGTCGAGAACCTCTTTGACCTCGAACGCAGCGGCAACGAGTACGCCGAGTATATCCCCGACACACCCTGGCAGTGGAACGAAAAGAACTACCGCAAAAAACTCAACCATATCGCCCGCGTCATCGCCGAGATAAAACCCGACGTCATCGGCCTGCAGGAGATCGAATCGGACCGGGCCCTGCGCGATCTGCAGGTGGCGGTCAAACGCGCCGGGTGGTACCTTCCCCACCGCGCCATTGCCGACGCCAAACCGAGCGTCGTCAAAACGGCGCTGCTCTCGCGCCTTCCCGTCAAGGTCAAACGTGAAATCGCGGTCGCCAACGGCAACCGGATCCGCAACATCCTCGAGGTGCGCCTTGAGACCGGCGGCGAACCGCTCTACGTCTTCGTCAACCACTGGAAAAGCAAATCGGGCCCCGAAAGCCTGCGCATACTCTCGGCCAAAGCCCTGAAAGCGCGGCTCGATGCGCTGGGAAGCGTTTCATACGTCCTGCTGGGGGACTTCAACGCCGACTACGACGAAAAGCACCTGTTCGCCCGCAAGCGCAAGCATAACGACACCGACGGGATCACCGGCATCAACGACGTGCTGATGACCATGCGCGACGAGAAAGGGATCACCCTGGAGGAGTTGGCCCGCTGCCCCTCCTGCGCCTACGACCTCTGGTACGAATTGCCGGCACTGCAGCGCTGGAGCCACAGCTTCTACGGCCAGAATGAGGCCCTGGACCATATCATCATCTCCCCCGCCCTCGCCGACCATAAAGGTAATGAGTATGTCAGGGGAAGTTTCGCGCGCTTCAAGCCGGAGTACCTTGTGACGAAAAAAGGGGCGCCCAACCGCTGGCAGCGCAGCCGCACCTACCCCAAACACCACATCGGAAAGGGGTACTCCGATCACCTTCCGATCTACGCCGATTTCATTTTGAAGTGAGTCTGTAACAAAATTGCACTATAATAATCCACCATGGAAAGCGCGCTTTTAAAATCGTACCTGATCCGGCAGCTCCAAACCGCCAGCGAGCAGCTCCCCCTTGTCGGTCCTGCTGCCGATATCGAGGCCCTGCACCGCTTTCGGGTCGCCCTGCGACGGTTCCGCTCCGTCCTTTCGGCTTACACCCATCATCTTTACGCCCCGGACGCTATTGCCAAATCGATGCTCAAAGTCACCAATCCCCTGCGCGAGACCGATGTCTTTCTGGACGCGCTCTCTTCTGAATCCTATCCGAACCTGCATACGGCCCTGACCCGCTACCGGGAAAAACAGTATAAAAAGCGGTGGCCCCCCGAAACGCCCCGGCGTTTCGCCCAAACGATCGATCTGCTGATCGCCGATGTCCAAGCCCTGAAACTGGACCAGCGAAAAGGGAGGCTGATTCGCCGGGGCGAGGCCATTTACGAAAAGGCAAAAACAGCGCGGCGGGCTCTCGGAGAGGATTCAAAAGAGGAAGAGATCCACGAGATCCGTCTGCGTTACAAACAGGCGCGCTACGTCCTGGAGTTCCTGGACGAAGCCGGCCTCGTCGATGCCAAACGCAAGATCAAAAACGCCAAGAAGCACCTGGAACATTTCGGCGCCATCCAGGATGCGGCCAACCAGCTGGCATGGCTGCACCGTTTCTGCGACAAACACCCCTCTCAGGAGTGCGCTGCGCTCTACGAAGCACGAAAAAAAGCTCTCCGAAAACTCAAAAAGGCTTTCGAACTCTGAATCAGCAGGGCTCCCAGCCGCTGATATCGTCAGGAATGCCGAGATCGAAGGTGTCAAGGGGATAGGCCATCTCCGGGTGGATGATGTAAAACCCGCTCTCGTGAACAAACCCCTCGATCGCATCGATCATATCGCCGTAGTCGCCCATGCTCTCGTCGTTGAAAAGGATATGGTAACGCCCGCCGCCGTCGCGGGCGACATGGAAGATGCCCGCTGCAGTTTTGAAACGGAGTATTTTTGTCAAATGCGCTCTCTGTTTTTCCATGCCAGATGCAACCCTTATTCTATCCTCATCGCCAGAGGCGCTGCTAAAGCTGCCGTTTGTAGGAGGAGAGGTCGACCTTCTCCCCCGCCTTCATTTTCGCCTCGATTGCATCGATCATCGTGCGGTACTTCTCGGCATCCGCCATGGCCAGGTAGGCGACGAAGCGTTTCGGGTCCCTGCAGCGCTGCAGCTTTTCCGGCAGCGACAGCGCCTCCGATTCGACACGAACAGGCAACAGAAAACGCCCGATGACGATCCCGGCGATCAGCGCCAACAGCAGGTGCAGCCACGACGCGCTCCACTGCGCCGGCACTTCGGCGGTCGGCGATGACGTCGCTTTGTGCTCCCCGGCTGCGGCGGCAGGCTTCACCGTCACCGCATGCGCCTGTGTCGACAGCGTTACCGTCCGCTTCCGCTCCGTATCATAATAGGAGAGCTGCAGGGCGGGTACCGTAAAGTTGTGCTCGGCCACAATGGCAAACTGCTGGCTGATACTTCCTTCATAGCCGTTATCGCCCAGACGAAGCTGCTTTTGCTCCCCGTCGGTGAACTGGCTGGCATTCGGTATCTCAAGGGCAAAGGGCGCCATGACGTCGAGATTGCCGGCCCCCTCCAGCTTTACGGCCACCTGGACGGGCGTAAAGGCGTCTACCTTTTCGCTGTCGACCGCAAGCGTCAGCTCCAGATGTCCGGCATAGGCCGTCTCCTGCGGCCTGACCTCCACGCTAAGCGAAGGCAGCGAAACGGTTCTCGACGTATAATCGAGCTTTTCAACGTTGTCCCGGCCGATGACGGCATTTTCAATGGAAGCCTTCGTCGTATGCTCCATGATTGCGCTAAATGACAGGGTGAGCCGCCCGGCTTTTTTTGGGAAGACGGTGAAGCGGTAGCGGTTGACCCGCCGCCCGTCGACGATCTGCTCATCGGTACTCTGCGGTTCGATACGGTACGCCTCGGTCTCCTGCGCCGGATCAAAGGCGATAATATAGGCATAGGCCTCCGTATCGAAACGGCAGGTATATTCAACGGCGAAGGCTTCATGCTGCGCGACGCTCTTTTTCGTCGCCGCGGCGCTCCAGGTATAGGCTGTCTCCGCCGCCCAGGAGAGCAGCGGCAACAGCAGCAACGCCCACAACACTCCGCTACCAGGGCTTCGTTTCATGTACATTCCTTTGATTGATCAGTTCATACTGTTTCGAGCTCAGACGGCTGTTGCCTTTGTTCGAGAACTCAAGCTGCTCCTCACGCTCCACTTTTTTGCCCTGGCTGCCGGCCCCGGAGCGTCGTTCGGCACTGCTTTGCTGGTTGCTCCCCCCGCCCTCTTTCTTGGGACCGCCTTCGCTGCGTTCGGCCGCCTGGTCCTGGGCGCGCTTTTTGCCTTCCTGCCGCCCGGTGAGCATATGGTCCTGCTCCTCCGCCGCCAGAATGTGCATCATATTCGCAAGGGCCTCCTCGTCATACCGCAGCGCCAGGGAGCGGGCAAAGGCCTCCCGGGCCTTCGCGAACTCCTTGAGACGGACAAGGGTATTGCCACGGTTGAACCAGACCGACGCGCCGAAGGCGCCTTCAACCTTCTCCAGCGCACTGTAATACTGCAATGCCCGTTCGTACTCGCCCGAACGGTACCAGGCATTGCCCGCATCATACTGTGCCGCCGCCCCCTCCATCCGCACAAAAAGCGCGGCGCTGCGGTTGTAGTCGGCTTCACGGTATGCCTGCTCTGCCCGATACGGCAGCGTCGCTTCCCACAGCAGCAGCAGGAGCAGCGACAGCACGGCCGCGAAGAGTCCGAGCAGCACCGGAAGAAGTGCACGATGCCCTCTGTATCGCGACATGCCGCGCCATCCCTGCGCCAGGAGCGATGCCATGACGGCGGGTGTGGAAAGGATGTGGCTCAGACGGCTATGCACGACGCCCTCCTAACCGTGAAAGTAGATCCGTCATTCCCAGCATGGCCAGCAGCAGTGCCAGGGCAAGCGGATAATAGAAATACTCCCGGTAGAGGATGATCTTCCGTTTCTCCCGGACATCCTGCATCCCCTGGGCTTTGATGGCCGCCGCCAACGCCCCGGCATCGGCCCCGTCGATCACGACGCCTCCGGTCGCGTCGGCGATGGCGCCGATCGCGCTGTTGCGCGCCGTCACGACAATGCCTCCCTCTTCATCTCGCAACAGTTTGCCGTCCTCCGCCTTCAGTGTTCCCCCCGACGGCGTCGCCAGCATGACGACATTGACAATCAGTCCCGCTGCACGGGCCTGTGCCGCCTCCTGGGAGTACCCCAGACTATCACCACCGTCCGTCAGGAGGACGACGATGGGATGCTCGGAGCGCGAAAGCTTCCGCGCCAGTTTCAACGCTCCGCCTATCTCGGTCCCGCGTGTCATCACCATCGAGGTATCCAGCCCTGCGAAAAGATGCAGCAGCAGTTCGTCGTCGCGGGTCAGCGGCGACAGGATCACCGGGTTCGTCGTAAAGGCCAGCACGCCGAAACGGTTCGCATCGTCGGCTTCCACCACCGAAGAGAGCAGGCTTTTCGCCGCCGCCAGCCTGCTCGGGGCGATGTCCGCCGCCTGCATGGAGTGGGAAATATCGACGGCGAAGATGACGTCGCTGCCGCGCTGCTCGATCGAGACCGGCTCCTGCAGCGATACCGGACGGGCCAGCGCGACAATACCAAGCCCGATCGCCGTCATCAGCAAAACGCTTCGCAGATTCCAGACGACACCGCGTCCCCTTTGACGGAGGTAGACAAAATAAAGAGCCAAGAAGAGCAGCGTCCAGAACCACAGCGGGGTCAGCAACGTCATGACAGCGCCTCCCTGCGCCAGAGGTAGAAGAGCAGAAGTATCCCCGCTCCCAATGGCCAGGCGTAGTAGTACTGCTTGCGCAGGAAGCGTTCCGATTTTATCCGGGAGCGCTCCAGACCGTCGATCGCTTCATAGACCGCGGTCAGGGCTTCCGGATCATAGGCGGCGAAAAATGCGCCGCCGCTCTCATCGGCGATGCGGCGGAGCATCGCTTCGTCGAACTCCCCTTCCCGGCCCATCCCGACGGTATAGATACGTATGCCGTGTTTGACGGCCAGGGCCGTCGCTTCCTTGGGCGATACCCGCCCGCTGTTGTGCTCGCCGTCGGTCAGAAGGATAAGCACCTTGGAGGTCGCCTGCGAGTCTTCAAAAGCCCTGACGCCCATGGCGATCCCCTCACCGATGGCCGTATTCTGCCCCGCCATACCGTAGACGAGGTAATCCATCATCTCCGCGACCACGTTTTTTTCGTACGTCACCGGCGAGGCGATAAAAGCGAAATCGCCGAAAATGACGACTCCCGCGTTATCCCCGATCCGGTCAACGATAAAGTGCTTCGCGATCTTTCTGGCGATGTCGAAGCGGCTCTCACGGCTCTGCGGATCAAAGCCCGAGGCGCCCATCGAGCCGCTGGCATCGAGGGCCAGCACGACATCGACCCCCTGGCGGTTGAGCGGATCGTCTTTGTCGACGGTCACGGGAGAGGCAATTGCAGTGACCAGCAGCAGCACCGCAAAATAACGCAGCAGCCAGAGCCATTTGAACCAACCCCGCCGTACGGCAAAAAATTCAAGATGGACGAAATAGCGCGGGCTCAAACGTTCGCGGCAGCGGTAGAGGCAGTACCACAGCGGGGGCAGCAGTAAAAACAGCCAGGGAAATTCAAAGCTCATGGGTTACTCGGACGGGAAAAAGGGATCGGCGCCGTCCGACACGCCGGGAGCGGCACGGCAAAGCGTAGGCCGCGCATGATTACCGCTGGAGAATATCGACGATTTCCAGCGTTTTTTCAGCGACCCGGGCCACTTTACCATCGATACGGACGGTCAGGAGACCGTCACGGTCACGGGGAGCGATAATCACGGCTTCCTGTTCAAAGACAGCACGATCGATCCGTTGGCCTCTTTGAAGCTTTTTCTGCCAGCCCGGAGGAAGGGGCTTGCCGCTGCGGGCTTTTTTCTGCAGCCCCGGAGGGAGATCACCGTGTTTGTCGTTTTTCGCCTGGACCGGGAAGACACAGAGTGCTCCGATACATGCAAGGGCAAGAAGACCTCTTCTGTTCATAATAACTCCTTACGGTGCAAGGCACCGTTTATAGGCATATACTATACCATAACCTTATAGTATCTCATACAGGCGTAACGCGCACGCCCTACACCATCATCGGCTCGTCAGTCGGTTCGATCTCTTCGAAATCCGCGACGATCTGGTCGAACATCCGCTTCGTCTTCTCAGCCTTGGCGATATGTTCGTCAAAGATCGCTTTTGTTGCCGGGAAAGCTTCCCCGAGCTGACGGTAGATGAGAATACGTCCGTCCATGTGGTTGTTGATCTCGTCGAATGCGCCGCGCAGCCACTCTTTGGAGGTCGTATGGCGGAAAAGTGCCTTGATCATCTTCTTGCGCTCTTTGATCGGCAGCGATTCGTCCAGGGCCTGTGAGATGCGCTTGATGTCGATACGCGAGAGGTAGACACCGCTGAGGACCGGTGCGAGCAGCTTGTTCTCCAGCTCGTCAACGAATGCCGGAACGGGCTCATCGTCGACGGCGTCCCCGGCATCGTATTCATTTTCGACGGGGTTGCCTTTCTCGTCGGTCGTACATTTTTCGCGGACGAACTTGTCGAATTCCGCTTTCAGGTCATCCAGATCATGATGATTCATCTCTTTTCCTTTGTCAAATAATTATAGACCGTCCCGGTCATGATGTCCAGCAGACTCTCGTAGCCGCTGTAGGCACGGTCGAGTTCAATGCAGCGCAGCTGCAGCGCCGAGGGCTGACGGGGCTGTTTGAGGTCGAGGTTCAGCGGCGGCAGGGCACTGATCATCGAAAGCTCCGTCAACTCGGAGAGGTTGATCACCATATCGTACCCGGAAAGGTCGATGTCCATCCCCTCCGCCAGACGGTTGATGTCGAGCTCGGTGCCGAGGCGCTGCTGCAGTGCCATCAGATCTTCGATCCACGGATCGAACATCGCGACCGTACCGGCTGCAAAACTCAGCGCCACCGCCCCCGCGAGCGGCGTGGCGCCGATCAGGGCGAGACGTTTCACACCGCTTTTCTCCGCCATCTGCTTCAGCGCAAGCGGCATGAGCAGCTCCCCGTGCATCTGCCCGTTCGCGACGACAACGGTATCGCACAGCCCGGTACGTTCGCACAGTTCCGAAGCTGCGTCGGTGATCTCGAGCGCCTGTTCCTGGTACTCCGGACCGATGACCGCACCGTTGACGTGCGACTGCTTCATATTCGAAAGCGTAAAGTAGAAGTCGTCGGGACGGATGTTCATCGGGATCATCATCGCATCGTCTCCGGCGGCTTTGAACCGCTTGTTCAGGGTAACGGCAAAGCGGTTCTGCTGCGCCTCTTCTGCAATGAAGCCATACAGCTTCGTTACCTGTGTTATCTGATTGGCTTCATTCATTTTGGCTCCATACGGTTCCGGAGCAAAACAAGGGTACCGCTCGCTTGCGATGTTTCCTTGAAAGCCCCTGAACCTACGTTAACACTGGGTTTGCCTCGGCGGCAGGTCCGCACGCAGCAAGCCGCGCTTTTTGCACTCTTCACTGATCCTCTCCTATGCCCCAGAGGGTGCGTGCTTCCTCCTCCTCGATACGGCAGCGGTGGCAGACCCGCTCCCCGGCAAGGGAGGTAAAGGGGTTGCCGCACTCGTCGCAGTTACGGACAGTGAAAGTCACGAGGCGCTGCTGCGTCGGCTCAAAGAGCTCTTTCATGTTGAAAGAGGACGACAGTGTCAGCGCGTCCGGCTCACAGACATCATGGCAGAGATGGCAGCGCACGCACATCATCGCGTCGAAATCGATCTTCGCCCCCTTGATGTCGCTGGTGAGCGCCCCCGTCGGGCAGACGCGGTAGCACATCTGGCACGCGGTACATTTGTCGCCGTCCATCAGCTTCTGGGAGGCCAGCGTCAGTTCGGAAGCGTCGACGACGTGGTATTCCGACGGACGGTCGGCCCGTTTCATCGCGGTAAAGAGCAGTTTGCGTTTATCCGGCAGCGTCTTGCTCCGCAGCTGGGCGATCGCCGTCGAATCGAGCTGGTGGCGGATCAGTTCATCCGTCGCCGTCTCCACCTCGCGTTCGAACTTCGCCTTCCCCTCCGCCAGCGTCTTCAGGTTGAACGCGCGCAGAAAGCCGCGGCGGTCACTCTCCTCCGCGTCCGCTTCCTCTTCAAAGGCCACATCTTCGAAAACGATCCCGGCACTGCTCATCATCGCATCGAGCAGGTAGGAGGCCTCTTCGGCGCGCGCCTCGAACTGCGGGCGGCAGGTTGAGGCAATCTCGCACCCTTCGCAGTGGCCCGTATCGAGACGGATCCCCCCCTTCAGGGAGGCAAGCGAAAAGAGGTGGTCGACGCTGAGCGCCGCGATACAGGGGACGTTTTTCCGGCAGGAGACGAGGTTGTCCGCATCGCCGGCAAAGGCAAAGAAGAACTCCGTTGCACTGAAATCGTCGACACTGATCGCCTCTGTCGGACACGCCCCGGCACATCCGCCGCAGCCCACACAGGCCGCCTGGTTGACGGCGGGGACGTTCTCCGTTGCGACAAGCGCCTCGGTCGGGCATGCCGTCATACAGCTGTTGCAGGTGCTCAGCGTACTGAGCTGCCGTACGCAGCGTCCCGGGTTTAAGGTAATTCCGGCCATCAGGCTCCCGCTGTCTCACTGAGATACTGGTAGTCGCTGAGAATGAACTCCAGCGCCATGTCCGCCGCGTCATAATAGAGCGGAGAGCGGGACTCGTGCTTCATATTGAGCAGGTAAAGCGGTGCCCAACGGACAAGGTGTTTGTCCAGGAACTCCCGCTCGACATTCATCAGTTCCTCGACCGCTTCGCTGTCATTGTCGTTCATCGCCTTGATCTGCGCTTCGCAGAGGTGGTGCATAAACTCCATCTCGACCCCGATATGATCAGCGGAGACGACACGCGCTTCGGCGAAGTCGACCATAAAGTCGTATGCGGAATACATATCGGTCACCGGGTTGGCGCCGCCGGTCTCGATCATCTGGTCCTCGCGGGTATAGAAGGTCTCGTAGGGGATCAGGTGCAGCAAAGAGATATTGGTAAAGTCCGGACTGAGGTGCTTCTCGATCAGTTCACTGCTTTGAAGAGTCGTGCGCGCGTCCCAGACCTTGTAGTTCGGCATCATCTCCAAGATGGCGTCATCGTTGTTGATAATGTCGATAAGTTCCGTGTCGGCTTCCTGCATCAACACTCTTGAAAGAAGTGCATAGATATTGCTGCGTGCTTGTGTCTGTTCCATTTATGACCTAATTGTATTTTGATGTGGTGAGATTGTAACCGCACAGGCTGAAAGCCTGCTTGGTGGGAGGGATTAAACTCAAACGTCTTTGATATCGACGCGGTACGCTTTTTCGTTGAGCGGTACCCACGGACGCTTGATCTGCGGCGGGCGGCGGAACGTCGAGTCGGCGTCCAGACCGCGCGTAAGCTCGTCACGCCATGCCTGATAGGTTTTAAAGTTGTTCTCGTAGTTAACAACGATATCACCGATCTTGTCACCCGGCTGCGCCGCTTCCAGGATAACTTTCTGGTGCCAGCAGTGCATACCGGAAATCGGGTCCGGGTGCGTCGGAGCGACGGCATTCTGCCAGGAGCCGGAAAGACCGTCCCACCAGATGTTATCGCTGTCTTTGTTATACGCCGCGAAACGCTTGGCGTGGAACGGATGGATACCCTCGACATACTTGAGTTTACCCGTCTTACCGTCCATCTGCATCTCTGCCGTCGGAACACCGAAGCTGTTCATGCCGGTCGTACCGTCGTAATCGGCGATCTTGATCGCGCCGGCTGCAGTACCTGCAGCGTCCGGAGAGGACTGCAGGAATGCCGGATCGTTCAGGTCGCCCGTACCCGCAGGCATGTCCTCGACTTTACCGTCGGAGACACCGTTCGGGATCGTAATGGCGTTTTTCAGCTTCCAGCGGCCGCCGTGGTGTGAACACGAAAGCGTACCGGGGCGCTGACCCTCTGTCGGGATCGCCATCGCGACGAAGTAACCGCTTTCCAGGTTGGAAACGGTGTCGGTGATGCGGACGCGGATCGCGTCGCCGCGCTTGAAGCCGAGGCGTTTCGCATCTTCGGTACTGATCCAGATCGGGTCGTGGTTCTGTGAGATCTCCATCAGGTGTTTGGAGTTCGCAGAACGCGTATGGATGTTGTACGGCAGACGGAAGACGGTGTTGAGCGCAAACTCGTTGTCCGCATTCATGTACATGTGGTTGACATGGGATACGATATGCGGCATCGCCTTCTTCTCTTCGTCGTTACGCGGATAGAACGGAATCGCGTACTCCGGCCATTTCCACTCGTCCGCCATCCACTCGGAGAAGAAGTCGAGCTTTTTATCCAGGGTTTCGAAACCGTCCATGCGCTTACCGTCGATCTCGATACCGATCGGCTTTTTACCGTCTTTGTACTTCCACGCGTCGCCGTGAGCTTCTGCGTACAGGACGCCTGTCTCTTCGTCTTTCTCGACATGGTGCTTGTTGTAACGGTGGCCGTGCGCGATCAGATCGTCGCCGTCCTCTTTGATCTCACGCTCTTGCGCGCTGTAGATGTTGCTCTCTTCGAGCCAAGCACCGTGGTCACGCATGAATTCGTAGACCGGGAACTCGCTGTTCTTGTAGCGCGGGTCGGAAGTCGCCGTGCTGTAGAGGTTCGGCAGGTTGTCGCCGAAGGCAGCATCGTACCACTCGGAGATCGTAACCGCCTGGCCCGGGTTGCGCTTGGATTCCCACATCTTCTTGATGCCGAGGCTGCCGTCCGGGTCGACGTGCTTGAAGCCCATCTCGAACCAGAATTCGTTCTCTTCCCAAACTTCGCCGAGGCCCGCTTTGATGTGCGCTTCGAGCGTCGCACGGTTCGGGTTCTTCGGTTTCCAGCCCGCTTTTTCAAGCGCAACGCGCATGACCGGCTGGCGGAACGACGTCCAGCGCGCCGGCATCGTCGCTTCGGAGTGCTGGTCGTGGCGTTCGCCCGCCAGACCGACCGGCAGGACGTAGTCGACATGCCAGTTCGTCTCGGACCATGTCGGTGACAGGTTGAACGTCAGTTCCATCTTGCTTTCGTCCTTGAGGACTTCCAGCCAGCGGAAACCGTCCGGGTTGATCCAGACCGGGTTGTACATACGCGGGATCCAGACAGCAAGTTTCTGCGGGACGTTCAAGCCGCGTTTTTTCCATTTTTCCTGCCACTCGACGTCGGTGAGGAGGTGCGGCAGGAGGTAGGACATCTCATAGGTAGAGAGCGGCCACTCCGGCGGCCACGTCAGTTCGTTCCAGACATCGACTTTCGGGACGTTCGAACCGCTGCGGCCCTGGCCGACGGTTGCGGAACCGCCCTTGCCGGCAACGGAGATAACGTGCCAGTGGTGGAAGAACGTACCGCCGACGGTACCGATCGCACCGCGCAGCGCGATCGCAAGGTAACCCGTACGGCCGGACATCCAGCCGCCGCGGTTACCCGCAGCCGTCGCACGCCAGAAGTAAGAGGCGATCGCGTCGCCAGCCCAGATGAACATCTCGTAGAGTTTCTCAAGTTTGTACGCCGGAACACGGGTCTCTTTGACGGCGTATTCAAGTGTATACGGCGCGTAGAGCTCTTTGAGCATCTCGATGAAGCTGTCGAAGCTTTTGTCCGCCGGCATCTTGGAGATGTAGCCCTTGTCGACCATGAACTGCAGGTAGTTGCGGTTCTTCATCATGACTTCCCAGTTGAACCACTTCTTCACGAAGCGCTTGTCAACCTGCCCCTCCTGGAGGATACGGTTGGCGAGGTAGAGGTAGATGACCGGCTCTGTACCAGGCCATGCCGCGATCCAGAGGTCCGCCATACCGGCGGAGTTGGAGAGACGCGGGTCCATAACGACCAGGCGTGCGCCTTTTTTACGCGCATCGGCGATAAAGCCCGCAGACTGCTGGAAGTAGTGACCGGCATCCGCCGCATGCGAAGAGTTCAGGAAGACGAGCTTCGCGTTCGCCCAGTCCGGACTTGTACGGTCGTCGTTCGCCCACTGGATCGTCGGCGTACGTCCGCCGGAGGAACAGATGTTGGTGTGGGAGTTGAACGCGTCCTGCTTGAACGTCGTCCAGACCTGGCCCGTGAAGCCGTTTTCGTTCGGACGGCCGACGTGGAACATCAGGGATTTGCGGGAGAGCTCGTCGCCTGTTTTGAGCGTGTCGTTCATCTTCTTACCGATGGTGCTCATGGCTTCGTCCCAGGTCGTACGGACCCATTTCCCTTCACCGCGCTTGGAGCCCGGTGCACGTTTGATCGGGAATGCCAGACGGTCCGGATCGTACATCTGTGACTGTGTCGCGTAACCCTTCGCACAGTTACGGCCGCGGGAGCCCGGGTGCAGCGGGTTACCCATGTATTTCTTGACCGTGAAGCTCTTTTTGTCGATCCATGCCGTCAGACCACAGGAGGCCTCACAGTTGGAACACGCCGTCGGGACGATGGCGAAATCATTGACATAGATACCTTCGGGGTTCTCAGCGCTCTGGACGCCTTTGCGGTCGATACCGCCGCGTTTCCAGTCGTCCCCGTCGAGTTCTTTGAAATCGTCCCACTGCTCGAGCGGCGGGTAGAAGGAGAGGGAGTCCGGTGTGTTGGTGAATTTGCTTTCTTCTACCGAGTCGGCGATAGCGTCTGTTGTAAAGACGCCCTTCGCGACGGCGGCGCCGGCAACCGTAAATGCCGCGCCTTTAAGAAATGTTCTTCTGCTTTCTTTATACATTCTTCAATTCCTTTTTAGCTCATTGGCAAGAGTTGTGGAATGACAAGCCAGACGTGCTTGACGATCCAGAGTCCGACGATCGCGGAGAGGGCCGCGACCTTCAGCAGGCCGGCAGAGCGGTTTGTCACGCTCAGGATGACCAGAACGAACGGTGCGATAAACGCCAGGACCTGTCCGACCCAGAACATCGTCGTGTACTCGCCGTGGCCTTTGACCGCTTCGAGTGTTGCCGCAACCTCTTCTGCCTTGATCGGCCCGAAGACCAGCTCGGACATGTAAAGGATGAACGCCGCCAGTGCGGAGAGTCCGAGGATGACTGCGAGGTCACGCTTCGCTTCGTACGGCAGATTGCCGCCCATCAGCAGGACCGTAGCAGAACCCGTAAGCGTCGCCGCCAGAATCATCTGTGCCGCTTCCGTCGGCATCTGCCACAGTTCGCGTGCCGTCGCTTCCGCCATGATGGCCGCCGTATAGAGGGTAACCGGGATCGCCAGGATCACCGCCCAGACAAGCAGCTTGTCAAAGAGCGCGTTGTCCTTCTTGATGAAGGTCGCGAACGCCATACCGAAGAGCACGAGGACGAGGACCGTAACGATCCAGGCACCGACGGTAATTGCCGATGTCCAGTGCGGCGTAAAGAAGATGTGCCAGAAACGGAACATCTGGTGCAGGTCGATGACCGTGAACAGCAGGAAAATATGGATGAAGACGATGGAGACGACTGTCACCGGGAAACGCAGGCTTCCAGCCGCTTCCGGATAACGCTTCATCAGGTAGAAGAGCATGAAAATAACACCGGTACCGATGCTTTTCGCCCACATATTCATTGTAATGATCCATCCCCAGACGATACCCGGGAGCCCGACGTCGAGTGTGACGACGGCGTTTGTCGCAGCTACAGCTTCATGTACCATTAGTGGTGTCCTCCTACCGGCATATGTGTCGTCAGCTTGTTAAAGAGCTGGTGACCTTCGACTCTGAACGATGCCAGAGGATTGAGCTGAACGTTGCCGCCGCCGACGTAGTAGTGGTGCGGATCCGTTCCTTTTTCCGGTTTACGGACCTGAACGTCGCCCTGATGGTTCTGAATATACTTGCTGATATTCGAGGTCGGATCGTCCAGGTCACCGAAGATGTTCGCTTCAACCGGGCATGCAACAACACAGGCCGGCATAAGGCTCGAAGCGATACGGTGGGCACAGTACGTACATTTGTCAGCCGTCTGCGTTTCCGGGTCGATGTAGATCGCGCCGTACGGACACGCCATAACACAGCCCGCACACCCGATACAACGCTCTTTGTCAATGTTCACGATGCCGTTGTCAATGTAGTGCAGCGCGCTGACCGGACAGATACGCTCACACGGTGCATTGTGACAGTGGTTACAGCGCAGCGGGGTAAACGTCCGTTTTGTCTCCGGGAACGTTCCCACGTCCACATATTTAACACGAAGACGCCATGTGGAAAGCGGAACTTGGTTTTCCACTTTACAGGCGATCTCACAACCCTTACATCCCATACACAGATGCAGATCAACCAGGAAGCCTAATTGCATGTGTTCTCCTTACACCAGTTTTAAGCGGCACAGACGCTTTTGTATCCTCCGTTTCGAACGGAAAATGCAAAAGCGTCAGTACGATTATCATGTCTTATAATATTTAAAACCCCCGCAAATAAGGGCATTATAAGGCATTTACGCTATCTGGATGCTATCGGATTTAACTTTAACTGAAACTAAATTTGTGGCACACACTTATCAAAAATGGGCTGATATGTGTAAAAAATGCGGAGTTGGTAAAATTATTTTTAATAATATAAAAAAGAATTGAAGAAGATGTTCAACTAAAGTGAACATCTTCGCTGGATAAGCAGCGGTTATCTTACTCGGCGTTTTCCATGCGGACGCGGACGGATTGTTCGTGCGCCGTCAGCCCTTCCGTATGCGCGATCAGGGCGCACGCCTCGCCGATTTCGTTGATGGCCCCGCGCGAGAATGCGATGACGGAGGACTTCTTCATGAAGTTCTCCACGCCCAGCGGCGAGTAGAAACGGGCCGTGCCGCCGGTCGGCAGCGTGTGGTTCGGCCCGGCGACGTAATCCCCGATTGCCTCGGGGGTATAGTAGCCCAGGAAGATGGCACCGGCGTGCTTGATGGAAGCAAGCAGTTCAAAGGGGTTGTCCGTCGCCACCTCCAGGTGTTCCGGTGCGACCTCATTCATCAGCGCGACGGCCTCGGCCATGTCACGCGCGACGATGATGGCTCCCCGTTCGACAATGGACTTGCGGGCGATCTGTTCGCGCGGCAGTTTTTGCAGCCAGGCTTCGATCTCGAGGTTCACCTGCTCGGCAAGCTCCGCCGACGGGGTGATCAGGATGGAGCTCGCCATTTCGTCATGCTCCGCCTGCGACAGCAGGTCGATCGCGATGTGGTTGGCATTCGCGCTCGCATCGGCCAGGACACCGATCTCGCTCGGACCGGCGATCATATCGATGTTAACGTCGCCGAAGACAAGTTTCTTTGCCGTAGCGACGAAGATGTTGCCCGGACCGGTGATGACGTCCACCTTGGGAATCGTCTCCGTCCCGTAGGCCATCGCCGCGATCGCGGAGGCACCGCCGACCTTGTAGACCTGCGTCACGCCGCAGAGGTGGCAGGCCGCCAGCAGCAGGGCATTGGGTTCGTTCTCCGGCGTCGGCGTACAGACGACGATCTCCTCGACGCCCGCGACCTGGGCCGGGATAACGTTCATCAGCAGCGAGCTCGGATAGGCGGCCTTCCCGCCGGGGATGTAGAGGCCCGCGCGGTCGACCGGCGTCACCTTCTGCCCCAGGATCGTCCCGTTGCTCTCCGTATCGAACCAGGATTTTGGCAGCTGTTTTGCATGGTAGGCTTTAATGCGGTCATAGGCGAGGTGCAGTGCCGATTTCAATTCGGGCTCAAGCAGGGTGTAGGCCTGCGCCATCGCCTCCGCATCAATTTTCAGCTCTTCATCTTTTTCGGGTGTCCACTGGTCGAACTTCGCGATGTGGCGCTTCAGGGCTGTGTTCTGCTCGCTGCGGATCTCTTTGATGATCCCGCCGACGATAGCGGTGACATGCTCGATATCCATTTTCCCGCGTTCGAGCAGGGTGGAGAAAATCGTGTCGAAGTCGGCGGCGGTCGTCGATGTAAATACCATAATATGTCTCTTTTCTATACTTCTTTGGCGCAATTATAGCCTGTTTGTTTCTTGAATGTCACCCGGCGGGTTTCCGCCGTGGACTCGTGGGAGGCATATGCGGTCCAATCAGCCTTTGGGACGGTGGCGGAACGCCTTGTAGGCCGTGCTGTCGAGCAGGAACTTGTAGCGGTCGGTGATGAGCCGTTTCATCACGTAGCCCAGGAAGCCGGAGAATTTGATCCGTCCGAAGATGACGACGGCCGCGTTGAACCGCCCCAGGGCGACCATGTACCCCTCCAGGCGAATCGACCGTTCCAGCATCGGTTCGCTGCGGTTGCAGCGCAGCAGATTGAGGACTGCAAGCGCGGCACTCTTCTCCGCCCCGTTGGCCGTCGCGGGCAGCGGACGACCGTCTTCGGCACGGATATCCGCCACGTCGCCGATGGCGAACGCATCCTCTTTCCCGACGATCGCCAACGTACGGTGCACGGCGATCTGCCCCTTTTTGTTGCGTTCGACGTCCAGCGTATGCACCAGCCTCGGCGCAATGATGCCGCCGGCGTAGATCATGAAATCGAAAGCGACCCTCCTGCCGCTGTCGAGCACGGCTTCGTTCGGCTCCACCGCGGCGACGCGGCTGCCGAAAATGACGTTAACCCCGAGTTTCTGCAGTCGCGCCTTCGCCTTGGCCTGCAAATAGGGGTGCATGCCCGCAAGTACTTCATCGCGCGAAGCGATCAGGTGGACGTCGATGCTGTCGCAGAGCATCCGGTTTTTCTGCATGAACCAGCCGGTGTAATCCGCCAGTTCGGCGGCGATCTCGACGCCGCTGAGTCCTGCCCCGGCGACGACGATATTGAAACGGCGGCACTCTTCGTCCCCCTCGCTGTTCATGCGCGCAAAAAGCTGCTGTTCGAACTGCTGCCGGAAGCGGAAGGCGTTTTTGAGGCTTTTGACCCCGTGGGCATAGTCGTGCAGGCCCGGGATCGTATCGGGAAAGAAGGTTCTGCTCCCCATCGCCAGAATGATGTAGTCATAGTAGTAATCGCGCGTCTCGGTCACGACCTTTTTCGCCTCGAAGTCGATGCCCGTCACTTCGGCTTTGACGAAGGCGGCGTAGGCATAGCTCTCGCAGAGCGCGGGCAGATCGACGGTGACATCGACCAGGGTCGCCTGCTGGGCGATCAGCGCGTAGGCTTCGGTCTGAAGATAGTGAAAAGGGTTTTTGTCGATCAGGGTTACCTGGATATAGGGGCGTGCGCTCAAATGCTGCATCGCGCGGACGCCGGCATACCCGCCGCCGACGATGATGACGCGTTTTGTCATGGCGTCCCCCTCTGTGCGCGGCGCGCCTTGTACTCCTCCAAGACGATGTCCGTCGCGTGCAGAAAATCGGCGGCGCCGACGGCACCCGGGATCGCCGGGAACATCGTTTCGCCGCGGCTGTCGAGGAACCAAAGGGCCGGTGTCCCGGGGCTCCAGAGCGCTCCGGGGACAAAATCGCCGTCATCCGTATACGCGACAACGTTGACGAACTCCCCGTTGAGGCGTGCGATTACCTCGGCATTTTGAAACGTCGTCTCTTCCAGATGGCGGCACCATTTGCAGCTGTGGCGGGAGAAGACGAAGAAGATCGGTCTGTCCAGCGTCTTCGCCTTCGCGAGGGCGGCATCATAATCCGTTTCCCACCGGATGCCCTGTCCTGCCATCAACACGGCTGTCAGCATCAGGAGGGAAAGGAGCTTTTTCATTTCCTGATCACCTTTTTGATGATCTCTTTCGCGATCTTCTCGGGGCTTTTGCCTTCGACATCGATGACGATGTCGGCCGCCTTCATATAGTGTTTTTCCCGCTCGTCGTACAGGACCCTGGCACGGGCTTCATCCTGGAAAAGTGGGCGCTTTTTGAGCTTTTTTTCCGCATTCGGGTGGGCGAGGATGCGGCGGTGTATCGTGTCGAAATCCGCATGCAGCAGGACGACGGTACCGATCTTTTTCAGGTTCTTGACTTTGAAAAAACCGCCGCCCGTCGAGATGAGCGTATTGCGCACATCCGATTCGAGCCACTCGGCGACATGCTGTTCGATAGCGCGGAAATACGCTTCACCCTCCTCTTCAAAGATCTTCTTGATCTTCCGGTTCTCCATGCTTTCGATCACGTCGTCCGTATCGAGGGCAACCATGGGGTGCTGTTTCACGATCTCCCGGGCGATGCTGCCCTTGCCGACTCCCATGAATCCGATCAAAATAATGTTCTTTGCCATCTAAGTTCCTTCCGGTTATCCTAACCAACCGCTGATATATCTCTCATAAAAACCGCCAGCCATAGGGCGTCATCCGAGGTCGAAAGCACCCGGTGGCGGCAGTGGGCCGGCAGATGCAGCATGTCGCCGCGCTTCAGCGTGACCTGCCGTGCCTCGATCTCGAGCGCCGCCATCCCTTCGAGCAGCACGACCCACTCCTCCTCATCCTGATCGTACCACTCCGTCCGCGCCCGGTTCGAGGCGATCCGCTCGATCCGGACCGCGCCGCGGCGCAGCAGTAGCTCCAGCGTCTCTTCCCCCTCCGCCGGAGGGGGATACTCAAAAAGATTCTTCATCCAGCAGCAGGCGCACCGTCGTTTTCAGCAGCGGGGCGACGGCGATATCGAAGCGCGCTTCGAGCACCTTTTCGCCCCCCGGGAGACGATCAAGCTCGGCCAGACCTTTCCCTTCGGCAAACAGGGCGCCTGTCGATTCGAAAAGCGCCTTGTCGATCGTACTGAGCGGATGCCCCAGCAGCGGATCGGGTTCCAGGGCGCCCAGGCTTTTTTCATTGACCAGATTGACGAGGGGTTCGGGAACGATCAAATAGCGTCCCCGTTCCGCGCACATCAGCAGAATTGCGTCCGCTTCCTCCGCGGCCCTGCCCCGGCGGACGATGCTCTGCAGTGTCACCGTCACCGGCGCCCCCGTCAGTGCCGCCAACGCGGCCTCCCAGCGCCGGGCCGTGGCTTCCAATTCGCTGCGCAGCGCCCCGACTTCCGGTGACGGTTTCTCGGCATGCTGTGGTTTCTGTTCGCTTTTCGGCGCCGTCCCGAACAGCTCCATCAGCGCATCGACCTCCGCCTGGTTCAGGACACCCCGCGCCATCAGAACTGCTCCAACAAACGTTTGAAGAGTCCGGCAATGCCGCTTTCGCTTGCCTGTACCGTGACGCTGCGGTCGATATCGGCCATGATGTTCTGCGCAATCGCCTGCAGCTCCCGGGTCGGCCTGGCGGTGGGGAACTCCCGTACAAAACTCGATCGCCGCTTGACCGCATAGGCGACCTTGTCATCCCGGGTCATCTCTCCGAGCAGCTCGAGGCGAAGATCCGGCCCGATATGCGTATTGGCGACACTGCTGATCTTCGCGAAGATGTTGTGGGCCTCTTTGGGGCTGTGGACCTGGTTGAGGATCATCTTGATATCCTTGCGGCGGCGCGCCGTCACCTTGATCGTGGCATAAGCGTCCGTAATGGCCGCGGGGTCCGGTACCGTGACGACGATCACGTCATCGGCGGATTGCAGGAAAAGCTGCGTGTGCTCGCCTATGCCCGCCCCGGTGTCGATCAGCATGATGTCGATGTCGTCCAGCACCCCCGCATCGCCGATAAGCCGCTCGAACATCTCCGCATCGCAGTAGCGGAAGATCTCCTCCCCGCTCTCGCCGGGGATCAGCAGCAGGTTCTTCCGGATAGGGATGACGACATCCTTCAGCGCCGCCTCCCCCTTGAGGACGTGCAGAATATTGTGCTTTGCCGTCACGTTGAACATGACGTCCAGGTTCGCCAGACCGATATCGGCGTCGAAGACCGCCACCTTCAGGCCGCTGATGGAGAGCAGCAGCGCCAGGTTGGAGGTGATCGTGCTTTTGCCGACCCCGCCCTTGCCGCTGGTGACGGCGATAAACCGGGTGCGCTTGGCCGGGCGGCTCATCGCCTCCTCCCCGGCAGCAAAGAGAGCGGGATCACGACGCTTTCGCGCTCGCGCCAATGCGGATGGGGAACGGTCAAATCCGGATAATCCAGCTGTCTCCGGTCATAAAAGAGGAGATCGAGGTCCAGGGTCCGCGGTGCGTTGGCAAAGGTGCGCACCCGCCGGAATCGGCGCTCGATGCGCAGTAGGTGGCGCATCAGCGCGCGCGGCGGCAGTGTCGTCTCGATGAGAAGCACCCCGTTGATGAAGTCGGGTTGGTCCGCATAGCCGAACGGGGGGTTCTGCAGCAGCGGTGAAGCGGAAAGCACGTTGAGGAGCGGGTCGCGGCGAAGGTGGACGAGCAGCCGTTCGAAGCGTCTGACGACGTCTCCCAGGTTGCCCCCGATCCCGACAACCGCCCTGTGCGGCAGACCGCGACCGGGGAAGAGGCCGGGAAACTGACCTGTGCGGATCAGGACCAGGCCGGTGGAGAGCCGCCGCTCGATCATTTACGTCAGGCCTGCTGCGCCGCCTGCTGCGCCGCCTGTTTTGCCACACGGATTTCATTGAAGATCTGCAGCATACCGACCATGGCAAGGTGGTAACCGAACGGGCCGAAGCCGACGATGGAAGAGGTGCACACCGGCGCGATCATGTTCTGCTGTCTGAACTCTTCGCGGCGTGCGATGTTGCTGATATGGACCTCGAGCGTCGGCAGGTTGACGGCGGAGATCGCATCGCGAATCGCGATGGAAGTATGGGTGTAGGCCGCGGCGTTGAGGATGATGCCGTCCGCGTCGCCGTAACACTCCTGGATGCGGTCAACGATCTCGCCCTCAAGGTTGCTCTGGAAAAACTCGACTTCCACGCCGTTCTGGTCAGCGAACTCTTTCATCTGCTGGTGGATCTGTTCAAGCTTCATCGGCCCGTAAATCTGCTGTTCACGGACGCCGAGCATATTGAGGTTCGGTCCCTGAATGACTGCAATTTTCATTAATCTTCCTTATCTCGTTTTAAAATCGAGTGGGTATTATACGCTTGACTATATTAAAGCGTTCTTCTAAGGGCAGCCGATGACGATTCTCATTCCCTCCGCGATTCTCACACCGACCGGCATCATGACCGAACACGCCGTCGCCTTCGAGGAGACCATCGTCGCCGTCGCGCCTTCCGATACGCTCCAAGCGCGTTTCCCCGACGCCGATATCCTCGAAGCGGAGGGGCCGACGCTGCTGATGCCCGGCCTGGTCAATCCCCATGTCCATCTCGAATTCAGCGCCAATAAAACGACCCTGAAATACGGCAATTTCCTCACCTGGCTCTACAGCGTGATCGAGGAGCGCGAAGCGCTCGTCAATGCCTGCGGCCGGGAGTGCCTCGATCGCACGATCGCCATGATGCTCAGTAACGGCATCACGGCCTTCGGGGCCATCAGCTCCCACGGCCTGGACCTTGAAGCCGCCGCCGCCGCGCCGCAGAAAGTCGTCTTTTTCAATGAGGTCATCGGCTCGCAGGCGGCGATGGCCGACGCCCTGTACGGGGATTTCCTGCAGCGTCTCGATGCCTCGAAAAGCGTCGAACGCCCCGGTTTTTTCCCCGCCGTCGCCGTCCACTCCCCCTACTCTGTCCACCCCGCCCTCATCAAGCGCGCCCTGCGGGTTGCACGGGACGAAGGGCTCGTCACGACAGCCCACTACCTCGAAAGCCCGGCCGAGCGGGAGTGGCTCGACCGGAACGAAGGAGAGTTCAAACCCTTCTTCCACGAGCTGCTCCAGCAAGAGTATGCCGTCAACGATGCTGCGGGCTTCCTCGAACTGTTCACCGACACGCCGACCCTGATGACCCATGTCGTCCAGGCACAGCCCACAGAGCTCGAAGCCCTCTCCCGCGCAGGCCATACCGTCATCCACTGTCCCGTATCCAACCGGCTTCTGGGCAACGGCGCCATCGACCTTGACGCCCTCGAAGCCCATGAACTTACCTGGCTGACGGGGACCGACGGACTCAGCTCCAACTACGCCCTCGACCTCTTCGAAGAGATGAAAATAGCGCTCTTCATGCATTCGGAGACCCCGCTGCTTCCCCTGGCCCGCCGCCTGCTCAACAGCGTCACCGTCGATGCGGCGAAGGCCCTGCGCCTCAACTGCGGCGAAATCGCCGAAGGGAAAGCCGCCGACATGCTCTGGCTTGAACTGGACCATACCCCCAGCGACGACACACCGCTGCATCTGCTGCTGCAGCGCTACCCTTTCCGCCGTATCTTTATCGACGGGATCTCCCCCAAAGGATAACCATGCACTTTTTGAAAATGCTGTTTGCCCCCCTGGGCGCGATAATCGACTATATTCAGAACCACTTCAAGGCGCTGCTGTTCGTGCTGCTGCTTTTCGTCATCTTCTTCCCGATGCCCGACGACGGGTTTGAAAGCGTCAACCTCCAGCGCATCGAACTGAACGGCCCTATTATCGATACGACCGAGGTCGTCCGTTCCCTGGACGAGGCACGGGCCAATCCGCAGATCCAAGGGGTACTGCTCGTTGCCGACTCCCCCGGCGGCGCCGTGGCCCCCTCCGTCGAAGTGGCGTATGCGGTCAAACGGCTGCGTGAGACCAAACCCGTGGTCGTCTATGCCAAAGGAATGCTCGCGAGCGGCAGCTACTACGCCTCCATCTGGGCCGACGAGATCATCGCCAACCCCGGCGGCATGGTCGGTTCCATCGGTGTCATTATGCAGGGCGCGAACCTGCAGGGTCTGATGGAAAAAGTCGGTATCGGCACCCAGGTCGTCAAGGCCGGCAAATATAAACAGGCCGGCACGCCGGACCGTACCTGGACCCCCTATGAACGGGCCGAAATCGAAAAAGTCATTAAAGACACCTATGCGATGTTCGTTCACGATGTTGCCGATGCCCGCGGCCTTGACCCCGATAAAAGCAGCGTCTATGCCGATGCGCATATCTTTACGGCACGCCAGGCGAAAGCCGTTGGCCTTATTGACGGCGTTGGCGTCGAATACGATGCACGGCAGCGTCTCGAAGCGCGCAGCGGCGTCTCCGACCCCGTCTGGAGCGAAGAGAGCGATATGGAACGTTTTTTCCGCGCCCTCGGCGTGGAAGGATCGAGCATGATGCAACTTTATTTCCCGCATATGGTTCTCAAATAAAGAGCACGCTATAATGTGAAAAACTGATGTACAGCGCACTGTCATCCGCACTAGAAAGAAAGAGATAATATATGATCAAACGACCGAAACCTATCGATGAAGAAGTTCTTTTCGACGGCAGAAGCCTGATCTCCGAAACCGACCTCAAAGGGGTCATTACCTTTGTCAACCGCAAATTCGTGGAGATGACGGGCTACTCCAAAGAGGAAGCCCTCGGAGAGCCCCACAGCATTCTGCGCCATCCCGACATGCCCAAAGCGGCGTTTGAGGGGATGTGGAAGCTGATCAAAGAGGGAAAGACCTGGGAAGGGTACGTCAAAAACCTCCGCAAGGACGGAAAATACTACTGGGTCGTCGTCACGATCGTGCCGAAAAAAGATGAAGCGGGCAATATCATCGGCTATATCGCTTCGCGTAAGATGCCGGATCGCGACAAGCTCAAAACCGTCATCAAACAGTACCAGGACCTCATCGCCAAAGAAAAATAGTTTTGGTGATTCACTAACAAACGTTATGGATCTGGCCGGAACACTGCCCCCTCTTCCCCCCGTTTCAGGGGCGATTTAAGGATAACGCCAAGTTTGCTCTGCTAGAGTGGAGTCAGGGTAAAGCTCTTTACCTTGGTTTTAACCCCGTTGCGGATCACGATGGTCCGCATGTTCAAGTTTCGTTCGGAGACGGAAGAGTACAGCCGTACTTCTTCCCTCTTTTCCGCCCCTTTCCAACCCCTCCGTTACCAACCCATACGCAACCTAAGTCCCCACGTGGTAAAATAGCACCCATTTCAATTTGCGAGCGTGCATGAAGATCATCATAGCCATCAGCGGTGCAAGCGGAGCCTCCCTGGGACTCAAAACCCTCCGGGCCCTGCCGGATCATGTCCAGAAGCACCTCATTGTCTCCGAAAACGCCAAAACGGTGTTCCGCCACGAGCAGGATGTCACGCTGCACGACGAGGATGACATCGCCGCGCCGCTGGCCTCCGGCTCCTTCGGCGCGGATGCGATGCTGATCATCCCCTGCAGTATGAACACGCTGGCCAAGGTGGCCGTCGGCATCGCGGACAACCTCACCACACGGGCGGCGAGCGTGATGATCAAGGAGCATAAGACCCTGCTGCTCGCACCCCGGGAGATGCCCTTTTCGGCCATTGCCCTGGAAAACATGCACAAACTGGCAACCCTGGGCGTCTTTATTGCCCCGCCGGTCCTGGCATACTATTCGCAACAGGAGAGCCTCGAGGCCATGGAGAACTTCATGATCGGCAAATGGTTCGACCTGATCGGAATCGAAAACGATCTTTACAAACGCTGGGGGAGCGATGATTAAAACAGCACTCTATCCGGGGACCTTCGACCCCATCACCAACGGGCACTACGACATCATCGCACGGGCGCTCAAACTCTTCGACCGCGTCATCGTCGCCGTCGCCGAGTCGCACACCAAAAAGCCGATGTTCACCCTCGACGAGCGCGTCAGCATGGCCCATGCCGCCGTCGGGGGCCTCGAGCATGTCGAGGTGATCGGCTTTGACAATCTCACCATAGACCTGGCGCGCGAATACGGCGCTGATATCCTGATCCGCGGGCTGCGCGCCGTCAGCGATTTCGAATACGAATTGCAGCTGGGCTATTTGAACCATTCGCTCGATGCGAACGTCGAAACGGTCTACCTGATGCCCAGCCTGAGAAACGCCTTTGTCAGCTCCTCCATCGTGCGCAACCTGCTCACCTTCAACGGTAAAACGGAGCACCTGCTGCCCGCCGAGGTGGAAGCCATCATCCGGGGGATGGACTCATGTACCTTGTCCTAGAGGGGATCGATACCGCCGGGAAGTCGACCCAGATGGCGGCCCTGAGGGAGCGTTTCCCCGACGCCTGTTTCACCAAGGAGCCCGGCGGCACGCCTGCGGGGGAGCGGATCCGCTCCCTGCTTCTGGAGACGGGGGTCCGGTCCGAGCGTGCGGAGATGCTGCTCTTCCTGGCCGACCGCAGCGAGCATATCGAGGAGGTCGTCCTTCCCCACCGTTCCGAACTGATCGTCTCGGACCGTTCGGTGATTTCGGGGATGGCCTACGCCATGGTCAAGCAGGCGTTCGAACCCGACGAACTGCTCCACCTCAACCGCTTTGCCACGGGAGGGGTGCTGCCCGACTTCGCCGTCGTATTGAAGCTGGAAGAACCCGAGCTCAGACGCCGTCTCGCCGGCAAAGAGCAGGACGCCATCGAGTCCCGGGGCACCGAGTACCTGCTAGCGATTCAGGATGAACTGGAGCGGGCCGCCCGGCTGCTGGGGATCCCGACCCTCGTCATCGATGCCGCGCTGGACGTCGATACGATCACCGAACAGATCGAAGAAATTATCATCACCAAAGGAGAGTCATGATTCGTTCCCTGCGTGGTATGAATGACATACTGCCGCCGGACAACGTGCGGTTTGAATACTTTTTGGAAACGGCCACGGCCATCGCCAGGCGTTACGGCTTCAGCTATGTCGAAACGCCGCTGCTCGAGGAGACGGCGCTGTTCAAACGCTCCGTCGGCGAGTCCAGCGACATTGTCGGCAAGGAGATGTACCAGTTCATCGACAAGGGCGAGAACGACGTCTGTCTCCGCCCCGAAGGGACCGCCGGCGTCGTGCGCGCTTTCGTGCAGAACAAGCTCGACCGCGCCGGGGGGATCCACCGCTATTTCTACCACGGGCCGATGTTCCGCTACGAACGCCCGCAGAAGGGGCGCCTGCGCGAATTCCACCAGTTCGGCTGCGAAAGCTTCGGCGTTGATTCCGTCTACGAGGACGTCACGATCATCACGATGATCGCCGACATTCTCACGGCCCTTGGGATCTCTTTCCGTCTCAAGATCAACTCCCTCGGCGACCAGCACTGTATGCCGCAGTACCGCGAGATGCTCGTCGGTTTCCTCGACAAGCACGAAGAGCATATCTGCGAGGATTGTGCCCGCCGCAAAGCGACCAACCCCATCCGCGTGCTCGACTGTAAGAACGACAAGTGCCAGATCCTCTACCAAGAGGCTCCGAAACTGATGGACAACCTCTGCGAAGCGTGCGAGAGCGACTTTGCGACGCTGAAACAGCTGCTCGACGAGGGCGGGATCGCCTACGAGGTCGACACTCACCTGGTGCGCGGACTGGACTACTACTCCAAGACGGCGTTCGAGTTCGTCAGTGACGAGATCGGTGCCCAGAGCGCCGTGGCCGGCGGGGGGCGCTACGACCGCCTCGTCGAGTTCCTGGACGGCCGCGCTACCCCGGCGGTCGGTTTCGCCATCGGGATCGAACGTCTGCTGGAGCTGATCAAAATGCCCGAAGCGCTCCGTCACGGCTACTACATGGGGGCGATGGACGCCGAGTCCCTGCCCCAGATCATGCAGCTCGCCCGTGACAAACGCGCCGGTGACACCGTCGTCGTCGAATACGCGCCCAAAGGCCTGAAGGCCCACCTCAAAGGGGCCGACCGCATCAACGCACGCTATTGCGTCGTGATCGGCGAAAACGAACGCAACGAAGGGAAGGTCTGGATCAAAGACCTCGAAACCAAAACCGAATCGGTTATTCCGGCCGATCAACTCTAACTTCAGGAAGCACGCACATGCAACAGCCCTACGGACTCGATATCTGGGGTGACCAAAACTTCATTATTCGCGACGGGAAAGCCCACATCAACTATAAAAGCTCTCCCGCGCTCATCGATATTACCACGCAGATCCGTTCGGAGGGGATTACCGGTCCCGTCATTCTCCGGTTTCCCCACCTCATTGCCAAACAGATCGATGCGCTTTACGGCCACTTTACCCGGGCCATTGAAGAGAACCACTACCAGGGGCGTTTCAAGGCCGTCTTCCCCCTGAAGGTCAACCAGTACCCCGAAGTGGTCAAATCGATCGTGGAGGCGGGCCGGGAACACGGTTACGGCCTCGAGGCCGGCTCCAAAGCCGAACTGATCCTCGCTATGGCCAATACGCCGACGGGCTCCCCCATTACTGTCAACGGCTTCAAAGATGTCGAGATGATCACTATGGGCTTCCTCGCGGCGCAGATGGGACATAACATCACCCTGACCATCGAGGGGATCGGCGAACTCGAATCGATCATTGAAGTCGCCGAGAACACCTCTTTCCGTGTCCCGAATATCGGTATCCGTATCCGTCTGCACAGCGGCGGCAGCGGCATCTGGGCCAAAAGCGGCGGGATGCAGGCCAAATTCGGCCTCACCTCGACCGAACTGCTCGAAGCCTTCGACCTGCTCAAGCGCCATAACCTGCTTGACCGCTTTACGATGCTCCATTTCCATATCGGGTCGCAGATGGACGAGATTGCCCCGCTCAAACGCGCGCTGCGCGAAGCGGGGAACATCTACGCAGAACTCAAACGGATGGGGGCCGACGCCCTGCGGGCCATCAACATCGGCGGCGGCCTCTCCGTCGAATACGCCCAGCACCCGACGCAGCGGGTCCGGAACTACAGCCTCAAAGAGTTCGCCAACGACGTTGTCTTCCTGCTCGGCGGCATCATGCGGGCCAAAGGGGTCGAACACCCGAACATCGTCACCGAGTCGGGCCGTTTCATCACCGCGTCGCACGCCGTCCTCGTCACGCCGGTGCTGGAGCTCTTCTCCCACGACTACCAGGAGCGCTCCCTCAAGCTCAAGGAGGTCAACCCGCCGCTGATCGAGGAGCTGCTCGAACTCCACAATATGCTCACCTCGGGCAACAGTATCGAGTATCTGCACGACGCGCTTGACCACCTCGAATCCCTGCTCAAACTTTTCGAGCTGGGCTATATCGACCTCCAGGACCGCTCGAATGCGGAGACCCTCGTACATTTGATTATCAAAAGAGCGCTCTACCTCAAGCAAAGCAACCAGCTGCCCGAGATCGAACGGCTGCAGGAGAGGCTGCAGGAGCGCTACCTTGTCAACAGCTCTTTCTTCCAAAGCATGCCGGACTACTGGGGGCTGAAACAGCACTTCCCCGTCATGCCGCTGGATCGGCTCGAACAGCCGGCAATCCGTGCCGCGTCGCTGTGGGACATCACCTGCGACAGCGACGGGGAGATCGGCTTCGATCCCAAGGCGCCGCTCTACCTGCACGACGTCGACCTGGACGTCGAGGAGTATTTCCTCGGCTTTTTCAACGTCGGCGCCTACCAGGAGACCCTCGGCATGCACCACAACCTCTTCAGCCATCCCAGCGAGGCAACGGTACTGATCGACGACGACGGCTACCGCTTCACCAACCTCGACGAAGCCGAAGATATCCTGGAGATCCTCGATAACCTCGAGTATGACCCGGCCACCGTATTAAAACAACTTGAAACGCGTATCGCCGAATCCGAATTTATGACAAAGGAAGAAAACCGTGATACACTTTCCACACTTAAACACTTTCTGGCGCAAAACGGCTACTTGCGTACAACGAAATAAAGGGGTTCGCATTGGGACTGTTTGCTGAGATCAGAGAAGATTTTTCGAACGTCTACCGCAACGACCCCGCGATCAGCAGCCGCTTCGAACTCTTCTTCAACTATCCCGGTATCTGGGCCGTCACCTGGTACCGCATCGCCAACCGGTTCTACCGGAAGGGGCTTCGCCGCACCGCCCGTTTTATTATGGCCATTAACCAGGTGTTGACCAACATTGACATCCACCCGGGCGCGACGATCGGCCGCCGTTTCTTCATTGACCACGGCATCGGCGTCGTCATCGGGGAGACCTGTATTATCGAAGATGACGTGCTCGTCTACCAGGGCGTGACCCTGGGTGGGGTCAGCCTCACCCCGGGCAAACGCCACCCGACAATCAAGAGCAACGCCGTCATCGGCGCCGGTGCGAAGGTGCTCGGCGACATCATTATCGGCGAAAACGCCAAGATCGGTTCGAACTCCGTCGTCGTCAAACCGGTTCCGGACAACTCTACCGCCGTCGGCATCCCGGCTCGGATTATTGAAAAGGGACGTGACAAAGACCCCCTCAGCCACAACAAACTCCCCGATATCGACAAGGAGCTCTTCGAGTACCTGCTCAAGCGGGTCGCCGTCCTCGAGCATATCCTGATGCAGGACAACGCTGAGATCCTCGAACAGGATCTGGAGCTGGAGCATATCTACGATTCGTTCCTCAAAGCGATGAAATGAACGCCGCGAAGCTCCTCTTCGCCGTAACACTGCTTGCCGTCACCCTTCTCGCCTTTATCCCGACGTTCGAACCGCTCCCGGAGATCGTTTCCTTCAGCGACATTCTCAACCACTTTGCCGCGTTTTTTACCCTCTACATGCTCCATCTCTTCGCCTACCCCGCATTTTCATGGCGCCGGCGCGGCGCGCTCCTGCTCGGCTACGGCGTTCTGATCGAAGCCGTGCAGGCCTTTCTCCCGAACCGGTACGCTTCACTGTCCGATGTTGCCGTCGATGCCGCCGCCCTGACGGCTGCAATGCTGCTTCACCTCCTTGTTTATCGTCTCAGAGCGCGCCGCGCTTAAATTTCGCTCCGAGAGGCCGTTTCAGCACTGCCCTTATGCTTATAGTGGTATAATTTCATGATTTAACACTAGGGATTTTTCCCGCCAAAAGGCATAGAATGCAACTGACCGATAGAGTAAATGTCCTCTCCGAATCGATCACGATCGCCGTCACCGCCCTCGCGCAGGAGCTGCGCGCCCAGGGCAAGGACGTGCTGAGTTTCTCCGCCGGCGAACCGGACTTCGGTACGCCCCGCGTCATCAAAGATGCCGCTATCCAGGCCATCGAAACCGATAAGACCCGCTATACGGCCGTCGACGGCATCCCGGAACTTAAACGTGCCGTCATCGAGAAACTGAAACGCGATAACGGCCTGCATTACGAGATGAACCAGGTCATCGTCAACAACGGTGCCAAGCATTCGCTCTTCAACCTCTTTTCGGCGACGATCCAGGAAGGCGACGAGGTGATCATTCCCGCGCCGTACTGGGTCACCTACCCGGAACTGGTCAAGTACTGCGGCGGTACCCCCGTCGAGATCATGACCGACGACGCCAGCGGCTTCAAGATCACGCCGCAACAGCTGCAAGCGGCCATCACGCCGAACACGAAGATGCTGATCCTCACGACGCCGTCCAACCCGACGGGTGCCGTCTACTCCAAAGCAGAGCTCGAAGGACTCGCAGAGGTCCTCAAAGGCACCGACATCATCGTCGCCAGCGATGAGATGTACGAAAAACTCATCTACAAAGGGGAGTTCACCTCCGCGGCGGCGATCAGCGACGATATGTTCCAGCGGACCGTCACCATCAACGGGCTGAGTAAATCCGTCGCGATGACGGGGTGGCGTTTCGGCTACATGGCCTCTGCGGATGCGGAGATGATCAAGGCGACGAAGAAACTGCAGAGCCAGAGCACGTCGAACATCAACTCCATCACCCAGTATGCCGCGCTCAAAGGGCTCGACGGTTCCGCCGACGAGGAGATCGAGATGATGCGCCAGGCCTTTATGGCGCGCCGTGACGAAGCGGTCGAACGCTTCAACGCCGTCGACGGCCTCTCCGTCCTCTCCCCGGACGGGGCCTTCTACCTCTTTGTCAATATCAAAGCGGTCACGGATGACTCTCTTACCTTCTGCAAGCGCCTGCTCGAAGAGAAAGAGGTCGCCGTCGTCCCGGGACTCGGCTTCGGCATGGACGGCTATTTCCGCTTCAGCTTTGCCACCGACATCGAGAATATCCGCGAAGGGATCGCGCGGATCGCCGACTTCGTCAAAACCTACTGATCCTTTGCAGCCTTTGCGGCTGCATCTTCCAGCGTTACCCACCTATCTGAATCTACCCTCTTCTTCATTCTTTCTCTATCCTATTCTAGAAACTTTGCTGTATGGTTGAATAGCGATCTCTCGATGCCATGCATCAATGCGGTAAGATATAAACAAAGATCGAAAATATTTTCCAGGCAGGGCAGATGAAAAGCAAAATTTTCAAATCAGACAGACTCCCTTTCATTGAATTGCGCTATGTCTCAAAAGTTGTCAGTTGTGACAAAATGCATCAGCACGACGCCTTGACGATAAGCGGCATAAAAAGCGGACAGTTGAATATCGAATTCAATGAGAAGAAAGAAGCGCTAAAACCGAACTCAATTTCAATTATCAACCCTGGGCTGGCGCATCGGGCCACGATGACAACGCTTGAAACAAAAGAGAGCTATGTACTTTTTTTAGGTGTAGCATGGTGCAGATCATTGCAAAACACTCTCTTGCACGGTCATGCGGATTATGCGCCTGTGAACATTACGCTCTTGGACGATCAAGACGTCTTTTGCCACTTTATGACTATGTGCGATACATTGCTTTCAAGTGAATGCTCTTTACTCGAAAAGGAGGAGAAGGTCGTCAACTTTGCCACGCCACTCTTCCTCAACTTTTGCGACAATCACGAAACCAATAATATCGATATAGATAGTCAGGCATTGGCGTTAAAAATCGAAGCATACATTGTTGAAAACCTTGAAAACGAACTTTTATTAGGTGACATTGCTGACGCCATGCACCTCTCCATCGCGCATATATTGAGGGTGTTTAAGAAAGAGTTCGGTCTGCCTATCCATTCATACATTATCAATAAAAAGGTCCATTTGGCCAAAGAGTTGCTGTCCCGTAACCTATCGGTCTCGGAGGCGGCCCAGATGAGCGGATTTTTTGATCAGAGCCACTTAAACAGACTGTTTAAAAGGGTCTTTCAACTCACTCCCAGAGAGTATCAGAAAAATCTTTTTTCATAAATGTTCATTTTGTACAAGATTTAATTTTCTATTTTTTGTAGCATGTTCCTACATCATTTTCTAGGAGCATTTCATGGCAACGTATATTGATCATGCCGAAATAAAAATGGGACAGATTCTTACGATAGGCATCCTGTCGATCGCTTTGGTTTTACAAGACAGTAGGCTGCTCATTGTCTTGAGCATACTGTTCTTGTTATCGGGTACCGTAAGGTCTCTCAGTCCCTTCTCACTTCTATACCGATGGGTTGTTCAACCGTTGGGTATTATGAAATCGGATTACCGGCTCGATAATATACAGCCGCACAAATTCGGACAGCTCATCGGGGCTTTGAGTCTGGCATCGGTGCTGGCAATGCTGCACTTCGATTACCGATTAACCGCCTGGGGAGTCGTCGTCGTCTTGATCACACTGACTGCCGTTTCGTATGCAGGCTGGTGTATAGGCTGTTTTCTCTATTTTCAATTGAACCGCTTAGGTTTTGGCGGATTTTTCAGGCATTCGCCTACCGACAAGAAAAAATTTATGGGAATGCGATCGGGGATAACGAAAGATGAGATTGCGTAAGGCGGGGATTGCCCCCTTTTTACGCCTTAAGCAGCCGCGCCAGTTTGCCCTGGAGCTTCAACCAGAGTCTGTGCTCCATCAGCGGGAACCCGCCGTAGACGCCGGCTTTATCGACGTTTTTCGTCACGCCGCCGCGCGCGGCAATCGTCGTGAACGGTGCGATAGAGAGGTGGCCGGCCGTTGCGCTCTGGCCGCCCATGACGACGTTGCGTCCGAGGTTTGAGGAGCCTGCAAGCCCCACCTGGGAGACCAGAACGCTGTATTCACCGACAACGCAGTTGTGGCCCACCTGGACAAGGTTGTCGATGCGCACCCCTTTTTTGATTACCGTACTCTTGAAGACGGCACGGTCAATCGTCGTATTGGAGCCGATCTCGACGTCATCCTCGATCACGACGTTTCCGTTCTGATAGATTTTGACATGTTCGCCCAGCTTGGTCGTCGCGAACCCGAAACCGTCACTGCCGATGACCGTTCCCGCGTGGATGATACAGTCGCTGCCTAGCTTGCAATCGCGGTAGACCGTCACGTTGGGATAGAGGATCGTGTTATCGCCTATCGTGACATTGTTGCCGACAAAAGCACCCGGCATGATATGACAGTTCTCTCCGATACGGCTTCCCTTGGCGACAAAGGCACCCTCCTCGATCACCGTCCCCTCGCCGATAATACTCTCAGGCAGATCATGCTCAAGGCGAAGAGGAGCGAAAAAGGCGGAGGCTTTCGCCAGCACGATATAGGGCTCGTCGACGATCAGGGGAGTGCACTGTTCAGGCAGATACTGCGCCATCGCCTCCGTCACCAGCACGGCTGCGGCATTGGTTCCCGAGAGCTGTGAAGCGTATTTCGGATTTTCCAAAAAGCTCACTTCATTCTGCCCCGCTTCCTGCAGGGCATTGAGACCGTTGATCTCCCGCTCCTCCCCGCTGAAGGGAATGGCGAGTTTTTGGCAGAACTCACTCAGTTTCATGCGCTTTCGTCCTCCGTTTGGTGCTGATCCCCTCTTTGGCCAGTTTCGACAGCCGGCTCTGCAGCCGGGTCCAGAGGCGATGCTCCATCAGCGGGTAGCCGCTGAAGATTTTACCGCTCTCCTTGATGGACTTCGTGACGCCCGAACGCGCCGTGAAGGTCGTAAACGGGGCGATCTCGAGGTGATCGGAAAAGGCCGTCTGGCCGCTGACGACACAGTTGCGGCCCAGATGCGTCGACCCGCCGACGCCGACCTGCGCAACGAAGATACAGTGCTCCCCGATGTCGCAGTTGTGGCCGATATGCACGTTATTGTCGATCTTGGCGCCGCGGCGGATAATCGTCGAATTGAACAGCGCCCGGTCGATCGAGCAGTTTGCCCCGATCTCGACGTCATCTTCGATGACAACGTTGCCGTTTTGGTAGATCTTAACGTGTTCGCCCTGGACCGTATGCGCGTAGCCGAAGCCGTCCGCGCCGATGGTGCTGCCGCCGTGGATACGGCAACGCGAACCGATACGGCAGTCGCGGTAGATTGTCACATTGGGGAAGATCACCGTATCATCGCCGATCACGACGCCCGATCCGACATAGGCGCCGGCCATCACCGTGACGCCTTTGCCGATGACAGTCCCCTTCTCGATATTGGCGCGCGGGTCGATGAAACTCTCAACCCCGATAATCGGTTCGGCGGCATTATGATCGATCAGCGGCGGTGTAAAGAGGGATGTCGCCTTCGCCATTGCAAGGGAGACGTCCTCGCAAACCAGGGCGATACAGTGTGCAGGAACGGCATCCGCGGCATCCGCTTTGACCAGCACCGCCGCGGCCTTTGTCGTCTCCAGAGATTTGAGGTAACGGTTATCGGAAAGGTAGGAGAGTTCTTCTGCCGACGCCTCCGCCAGCGTATTCATCGCACGAATCTCGCGCTCTTCACCCGGCAGTGGCGTACCGAGTGTTTCCGCGATAAGAGAGAGTCGCACCTAGCGCTCCAGGGCCACGGTGCCGCTGCGGACGATCTCTTTGGGATTGAACCGTTTAACAGCTTCGAGGTAGTGCGAAACGCGTTTGGGCTCGTCGGCGACCATCGCGATGATCATGTCGTTGCCGACATTGACGATCTTGCCGTTGTAGGCCTTGCTCAGCGTTTCGATATCGGAGAGGTTCTCCCCGATCGGGAACTTGACCATCGCCATCTCCTTCTCGACGAGATCGGCGTGTTCATAGACCCGCAGAACGGGGATGAGCTTGTGCAGCTGCTTGATGATCTGTTCGATCACCCGGACGGAGCCGGAGGTCGCGATCGTCAGGCGGGAATATTTCGATTCCGGGATCGGCGCGACGGTCAACGACTCGATATTGTAGCCGCGGGCCGAAAAGAGGTCCGTGATCCGCGACAGGGCACTGGCTTCGTTCTGTAAGATGACCGATACAACTCTTCTTTCGTTTTGCATCATTTATCCTTGTATTCCAACATCATATTGAACAGCGAACCGCCGGCCGGGACCATCGGCAGAACGTTCTCGAAACGCGAAACGTTGACGTTGATCATCGCCACGACGTTCTTCTCGACCGCATCTTTGAGCGCGGCGTCGAACTCCTCTTTCGTCTCGACGTTGTAGCCGACTCCGCCGAAGCTCTCGACGAGCCCGACCCAGTTGGGCTGCATGGAGAGGTCCGTCTCCGAATAGCGCTTGTCGTAAAAGAGCGTCTGCCACTGGCGGACCATACCGAGGAAATGGTTGTTCAGGATGACGTTGATGACCGGCAGTTTGTACTCGACCGACGTCATCAGCTCCTGGATGTTCATCAGGATCGAGCCGTCGCCCGTGACGTTGATGCTGACGCGCTCCATATCGCCGCGCTTGACCCCCAGCGCCGCCGGGAAACCGAAGCCCATCGTGCCCAGACCGCCGGAGCTGATAAACTGGCGCGGCCGCGTGAAGGGGTAGAACTGGGCCGTCCACATCTGATGCTGGCCGACGTCGGTGCTGATATTAGCCTTTTCGCCCAGCAGCTGCCCGATGCGCTCGATGACCCACTGCGGTTTGATCGTCCCCGCTTCCTCTTCGTAGCCCAGCGGATGCAGTTTGTTGAAGTGGTCGATCGTCTCCAGCCACGGTGCATAACGTTCCGGATCGACTTTACCCTTGGCCAGGGTCGTCATCTCTTCGACGACGTACTTTACATCCCCGACGATCGGGTACTCCGCGTTGACGAGCTTGGAGATGCTCGCGGGGTCGATGTCGACATGGATAACGTCGGCATTTTTCGCGAACTCGCTCAGTTTCCCGGTAACACGGTCATCGAAACGCGCCCCCAGACCGATGACCAGGTCAGTTTCGCTCATCGCCATGTTGGCAGCGTAGGAGCCGTGCATCCCCAGCATGGAGATCACAAGCGGGTTGTCCGCCCCCATCGTCCCGCGGGCCATGAAGGTTTCAACCGCCGGAATGCCCGTCATTTTCGCGAAGGCACGGACTTCGTCCGCCGCATTGGCGCTGATGATACCGCCGCCGAGGTAGAGCAGCGGACGCTTGGCCGCGGCAATAGCCTCGATCGCCTTTTTGATCTGGCGTGCATTCCCTTTGGTCGTCGGCTTGTAGGTCTCCATCTCTACCGGTCTGCTGTAGTCGAACTCGGCGATCTGTGCCGTAACGTCTTTGGGAATGTCGACGTGGACCGGTCCCGGCCGCCCGGTCGCGGCGAGGTAAAAGGCCTCTTTCAGGACGCGCGGAAGGTCCGCCGCGTCGGTGACAAGGTAGTTATGCTTCGTACACGAGCGGCTGATACCGACGGAGTCGATCTCCTGGAACGCATCCGTCCCGATCAGCGACATCGGGACCTGCCCGCTGATAACGACGAGAGGGATGGAGTCCATATACGCATCGGCGATTCCCGTCACGGCGTTGGTAAAGCCCGGTCCGGAGGTGACCATCGCCACGCCGACCTTGCCCGTTACCTTCGCATACCCCTCCGCTGCATGCACGGCCGCCTGCTCGTGCCGGGTCAGGATATGTTGGAAATCGTCTTGTTTGTATATTTCGTCATAGACGTTCATGATGGCACCGCCGGGGTAACCGAATACGGTATCAACCCCTTCGTGTTTCAGTGCCTCAATGACCATCTGTGCGCCACTCATCTGCATGGCTTTCTCCTCGTAAAAACGTCCCGTAGATAGCACAGTGTTCTATCGGTTCCGAGACTCTATCTAAATCAGATAAAAATGGGGTAATTATAGTCGATTAATCGTTAAACAGGGGTAAGTTTTTCGCTTAAATAAGGGGGAAAGAGGGATTTAGTGCTCCCCCTCTTCGCAAAAAGCGATTGCCACCCCTTCGCGCACTCCGTCGTCGATCACGATCGCGTCATTGTAGTCAAGCACTTCGTAGAAGAGCTCGACAATAACGATCCCCGCGACGATCAGCGCCTCGCGTCCCACACCGACATAAAGCGTGCGTGTCATTTCGTCCAGCGCCAGCAGTTCCTGCAGCGCCTTCTCGCAATCGGGCCTGCTGAGTCTGTAGCCGTTGATCTTCGTCGGGTCGTAGCTGTCGTAGGTCATTCCCTGCAGAAACGCGGCAATGGTCGTCGGGGTCCCGGCCGTCATCACGAAGGTCAGGGGGCGCCCTTTGGTAATGATGTACGTATCCACAAAGATGTACACCTCACGCAGCAGTTGAAGCTGCACGAAGGTCCTGATCTCCTCGGGATTTTCGCACTGCTGGGCCACCGTCACGATGCCGATGGGAAAACTCTTTGAGACCGTCTCGCCGTTTTGATAGAAGATTACCTCCGTCGAGCCGCCGCCGATGTCGATCATGCAGAGCGATTCCGCTGACATCCCGAGTTCCGCCAGGCGGGCACGGGCCGCCGTCAGGGCGTAAAACGCCTCCCGGTCGGCATCGATCACCTCGAACCGCACCCCCGTCTCCCCGGCAATCCGGTCAAGCACTTCGTCACTGTTCTTCGCCATACGCATCGCCGCGGTCGTGACGGCGTGGTAGGGCGTTTTTTTCAGATCGAACAGCGCATCGGCCTCTTTCAGCGCGGCGATCACCCGCTCGACCGCGCCCTCGTCTATCAGGCCCGTCTCGTGCATCCGGTCTGCGGTCTTGACGATCCGTTCGCATTCGCGGCCGAAGCTGCCCGTCGCACAATCGTATTCGATGGCGCGGCAGGTGTTCGACCCCAGGTCGATCGCAACGACTTTGGCCATAGAGGTCAGTGCCCTTCCTGGCTGAGATAGCCGTGGCGGTGAAGGAGGTCGCGGATCTCGTTCTGGTGCGCCTCGCCCTTCGTTTCCAGGTGGATCGTCACGTTGGCATCCCCGTAGTCAAGATCCGTCGAGGTGCGGTCGTAAGCGATATGCACAATGTTCGCGTTGAGGGACTTGAGCAGTTCCGTCAGCTGCATCAGCGATCCCGGACGGTCGACCAGGGTAACGGTCAGTTTCATTTTCCGGAACGATTTGAGCAGACCCTTCTCGATAATGACGGAGAGCAGCGTGACGTCCACGTTCCCGCCCGAAAGCACCACGGCGACCCTTTTGCCGACAAGGTGCGGCAGTTTTTTGTGCAGCAGCGCCGCGACACCGACGGCACCGGCCCCTTCGACCGAGAGCTTCTGTTTTTCCAGCAGAAAGAGGATCGCGTTGGCGATCTCTTCGTCGTCGACGCCGATAAAACGGTCGACGCTCTCCAGGATGTATGCCAGGGTCTTCGGCGACGTGTCGCGCACGGCGATCCCGTCGGCAATGGTACGGACCGAGGTCGTATCGATCGGCCGCTTTGCTTCAAAAGATTGACGCATCGCCGGCGCGCCGGTCGCGCTGACGCCGATCACCTCGATGGAGGGGTCTAGATGCTTAATGGCAGCCGCAACGCCGCTGATCAGGCCGCCGCCGCCGACGGGGACGACCACCGCGTCAGGACGTTCACCCGCCGCCAACAGTTCCAGGCCCAATGTTCCCTGTCCGGCGATGACCTCGTCATCTTCAAAGGGGTGGACGAACTCCAGCCCGTGCTCCGTACCGTAGGCGACGGCATGGGCATAGGCTTCGTCGTAGTTGTTGCCGTGCAGGATGACTTCCGCCCCGAAATGGCGCACACCGTCCACCTTGGTCAGCGGCGTCGATTCGGGCATGACGATGACGGCACGGATCCCGAACTGCGACGCGGAGTAGGCAACCCCCTGGGCATGATTGCCCGCACTCGCCGCGACAACGCCGCGTGCGCGTTCCGTGTCGCTCAGCGAAGCGATCTTGTTGTAAGCACCCCGGATCTTGAACGCACCCGTGATCTGGAGGTTCTCCTTCTTGAGGTAGACCTCGCAGCCGCTCATTTCACTGAGATAGGGCGCAAAGGCATAGGGGGTTTTCGTCACGACGCCGCCGATGCGTTCGGCGGCCTGTTCGATCTTGCTGAAAGGAAACAACGGTGTTACCCCAAAAGATGGCGGTGTTCGACCATCGTGCAGTGGTTCTGAACAACTTTCATCCCCGCCTGCTCCGCTTTTTCGGCGGCCGCGTTGTTGACGATCCCCTTTTGGGCCCAGAAGAACTTCACATCACCGCGCGCGATGCAGGCGTCCGCGACGGCATCCAGTGCTGCCGGCTTACGGAAGATATCGACCATATCGACCGGAAAGGGGATCTCGGCCAGGGAGCGGTAGACCTTTTCGCCGAGGATCTCCTCCTCTTTGGGGTAGACAGGAACGATCTTATAGCCCGCCTCTTTGAGGTATTTCGCTACACGGTGGCTGTCCTTGCTCTCATCGGGGGAGAGCCCGAGAACGGCGATCGTCTTGGTCGCTTCGAACATCGCCTTGATCTCATCGCTATTGGCGTTTACCGTCGGGAATTCGCACTCCATATCGTTCCTTTTTTTCGGGAATTATAACACTTTCTCCTGCCCCTTCGGTAAAAGCCCCCTTCCCCGCCGTACGGCACGATTCACTCCGTCTTTTCCGCCTCTTCCGATGCATCCGATTTTTTCTTCTTGGCGAACCCTGCCCCCTTCTTTGTTTTGGCCTTCAGTTCCAAAGCCTCCACCACGGATGCATACGCCATCCCGCTTTTTTTCATCTCGGCGAAACAGGCGGCGATGACAGCGATCGTATTGGGTACTTCGCCCTTCTTCTTGTACGACTGCAGGTTCTTTTCGCTCACTTTGATCAATTTGCTGAATTTCGGCAGCGTGATCTCCGCGTCCAGCAGCAGTTTTTTGAACTCTATAAACGTCATCTTGCGTCCTTTCGATCCCGAATGATAATGTTTCCTTTCGCTATGCTCTATTGACATGATAATATAAAAAATGTATGATGGTAATAATTTATTACTAAATTTAGTAATAAAAACAATCCAAAGGGAGAAAAAAATGGCAAAGGTCCTGAAGAAAAAAGCGGTAGCGAAAGTGGCGAAAAAAGCGGCCAAGAAAGCCGTGGCGAAAAAAGTGCTGAAGAAGAAGGCAATGAAAAAAGTCGCAAAAAAAGTGACAAAGATCGTCCTGAAGGATAAACCGGCAAAGATGAAAGTCGCCAAGAAAGCGGCCAAAAAAGCGGTCAAAAAAGCGGCCTGACAACCCCAACGGCCCATCGACGCACGGAGCGCGCAGACGGTTCGCGCTCTGCCGACAGAGGCCTTCCCCTCTTTTGCCTACGAAAGTACCCGTCCTAGTCCAGGTAATCCGTTTTAAAACTTTTGAGCGCACGCGTCCAGAGGTCGAAAGAGTCTTCGACGTTGCGCGACGTCACGCCGTAATCCAGGTTGACGTCCATCTCCAGGCACGGGTCACCCTCTTCGTCGAGATAGGCCTTTCCGAAACGTGTATCCCGGTTCCACCGGTTGATTGTTTCCATCGTCATCTTCGCTTCGCTCCACCCTACGGTAAATTGAATGCTTTTGCACGCCGAACCGTCATCCTCGCACCCGTAAAAGTAGATGCCGTACTTTGTCCCGTCAATGCGCCCGATAATGTAGGGGGCACCGTTACTGCTCGTTTTAAGCGTCGCGCTGCCGAACCCCTTTGCCATGCTTTCGATCGCCTTTGCCCCCTCTGCCCAGAACAGATCCTCAGCGTGCAGCAGTTGGATGTTTGGCATGAACACACAGGCGGTAAGGAGTGACAAAGCCACTGTTTCGTTCCGTTTCATTTGCGTTCCCTTTGTCGTCCGGATACGCAGCATTGTACTCTTATGAGCTTAAAGCAAATGAAACACAATAAATTTTATAAAAACAAAAATAAACATTGTATCAATATTAATGGGCAGGGATCAGTACTGTTTCTCCTGGCCGAGGCGGTAGAGGGCGAAGTCATACTTTACGGGGTCATCCGGATCGAAACGTTTGAGACTCTCCGTCAACTCCGCGACGGCCTGCAAGTCGTAGCTCTTTCGTTGCAGAAGTCCCAGCCGGCGCGACACGTTAAACGTATGGGTATCGAGGGGCATCAGCAGATCGGAGGTGCCGACACCCTGCCAGAGCCCAAAATCGATGGCGTCGCTGCGGACCATCCAGCGCAGGAACATCAGCCACCGCTTCATCGGCGCGCCCCCTTTGTACTTGGTCACTTCACGGCCGACGAGAAAGCGGTATCCGCGGCTCTCATAACCGTTGAGCGCCTGCATCTTCGCTATCACGGCATTCACGCCGTCAATCACGGAACGATTGGGCCGGTACGCCTCCGTGAACAGCGCTTCGATATCGCCTTCGAGCTTCAGACGCCGCAGGGTGATAAAGAACTCGATGATGTCCGTCCGATTCTGGAAACGGTAGTATTGCCCCTCGAATGCCCTGCGGATAGCGCTCTCCTCCGCATCCAGCAGCCTGAAATCGAGACCGTCGAGGAAACGGACGATCAGATCGGCGCGCCCGTAAGCGAACAGCGCGCATACGAGCGCGCTGTAGGGCTCCTGGTAACGCTGTGCGACGAGAATGGGATCGGGACGTTCATAGGAGATCTCCTGCGCATGGTTGCGCTGCCGCATCTCTGTATCCAGAAGTGTTTTTAAATCCTGTTCGTTCATGGGGAAGGAAGCGAAGTGCGCATCACCCGTGTACCCTCCCGAAGGGAGTCACCCAGGGGCTTAACGTGGCCTGAGTGGCCGGCGCACCGGCGATATTAAAATTTAAACGACTCGCCAAGGTAGTGCCGCCGGACATCTTCGTTGACCATGATCTCGGCGCTTGTGCCCGACGCGAGGAGCGTACCGCTCTTGATGACGTAGGCGCGATCGCAGACGTCGAGGGTCTCGCGGACGTTATGGTCGGTGATCAGCACGCCGATGTCGTGCTTGACCAGCTGCTCGACGACCTTCTGGATATCGAGAACCGCCAGCGGGTCGACCCCGGCGAAGGGTTCGTCGAGCAATAAGAAGCGGGGACGGGCAACGAGGGCGCGGGCGATCTCGGCGCGGCGGCGCTCCCCGCCCGAGAGGCTGATCCCCTTGCGGTAGCGGATCGGTTCGATGTTGAAGATATCGAGCATCTCGTCGATACGCTCGCGCTGCTCCTTCTTGTTCTTGATCACCGCCTGCGCCGCGACCATCAGGTTCTCCTCGACGGTGAGGTCTTTGAAGATGGAGGCTTCCTGCGGCAGGTAGCCTATCCCCGCTCGGGCCCGGGCGTGCATCGGATAGCTCGAGATGTTTTTCTCGTCGATGAAGACTTCGCCGCCCGTCGCTTCGACAAGGCCGCAGATCATATAGAAGGTCGTGGTTTTGCCCGCCCCGTTGGGACCGAGCAGGCCGACGACCTCGCCGGTGTTGACCTCCAAAGAGACTCCGCGGACGATTTCCGTCTGTTTGATCGTCTTGACCAACTCCTGGGCGCTCAGTTTATGCATGGTACACCTTGTAACAGCGTGCGTCGGGAGCGCACTTTTCGATTTCAATGACGACGGCGGGAATCTCCGCCATCTTCAGCATCTCTATGAGAGTTTCATCCCCCCATTCGATGAAATGGTATCCCGGCTTTTCCAGCTCTTCAAGAAGCCCCAGGGCGAGAAAATGCTCGATACCGTGGTTATAGATGTCGTAGTGGAACATCTGGTCGCCGTAGCACTGCTGCAGCGAAAAGGTCGGCGAGGTGACCGGTTCGTCGATATTGAGATGGCGTGCCGCGGCCTGGGTCAGCGTCGTCTTGCCGCTGGCGAGGTCGCCCTGCAGGACCACGACGCCGCCCCGCGGCAGCGCATCCATCATGGCGCCGACCACCCGGTCCAGATCCTCCCGGCCGCATTTGAGCTGTCTCACAGTTTTGACGAGACCTCGATGATCTGCGCCAGCTTGGCCTTGGCCCGGCCTCCCAGCAGCGCCTCGTCGGCCATCTCGAGCCCCTCCTGGATATCCCGTGCCTTTCCGTCGACGATAAAGGCATTGGCCGCGTTGATCCGCACGATATCGCGCTGCGCTTCCGTCGCACGGTTTTCGAAGATGTTCTGCAAAATCGTGGCATTCGCAACGGCATCGCCCCCGACAATTGCTTCAAGGGGCTGGCGCGGAATGCCGTAGAGGGCGGGATCGATCTCGTATTCGGTGATCCCTTTATCATCGACACGGGCCGCGTAGGTGATGTCGGAGATGCTGATCTCGTCCATCCGTTCCTTTGAACTGACGACGATCGCCGATGTCACGTCGTTGATCTTCAGCGCTTCCGCAATTTTCGGCACGAAGCTTTTATCGAAGACGCCGAGTATAATCTTCCTGACGCCGGCGGGATTGGTCAGCGGGCCGAGGACGTTAAAGATCGTCTTTTCGGGGATGCTTTTGCGTACCGGCATGATGAACTTCATCGCCGGGTGGTGATTCTGGGCGAACATGAAGGTAAAGCCCGTCTCCTCGAGCAGACGCGCGGTCTGTTCGATGCCAAGATCGAGCCTGACCCCCAGGGCTTCGAACATATCGGCACTGCCCGATTTCGAGGTGACGGAGCGGCTGCCGTGCTTGGCAACGTAGGAACCCATCGAGGCGCAGAGGATCGCTACGGTCGAGGAGATATTGAAACTGCCGATCTTATCACCACCCGTGCCGACGATGTCGATCAACTCCGGACGCAGCGCTTCGTCCACGGGCAGCGCAACGGCATTGGCGCGCATCACGGATGCCGCGGCGGCCAGCGCCTCGACCGGCATCGTTTCATCCAGTTTCATCGAGAGCAGGAAGTCGCGCATCTGCGCATCGTCCATCTCATGCCGGAAAAGGCGTTCAAACGCGGCTTGGGCTTCGCTGTAGGTCAATTCAGTTCCTTTACGTATTCGCTTTGCATCGATTTGGGTGTGGATTTCGTCGTCGGGATCTGCAGCACTTCGTAGCGCTTCTCCCCCTTGAGGTAGGCAATGGCGATGATGTCCCCCACCGCGACGTTTTTGCTCGCCTTGACACTCTGGCCGTTGATGCTGACGACCCCGTTTGCGAGCATATCCTGCGCCACGGTGCGGCGCTTCGTGATATTGACCGCATTCAGAAATTTATCTATTCTCATGCGGTAATTGTAGGGAATGATTACTAAATCCGCCGTTACGGCAGGTACTTTCTCGCCTCTTTCAATACATCATGCAGGTGGCGGTCGAAATCGCTTTTGAGCGCGAGCAGTTTACTGTTCTCCAGGTTACGCGACAGGCCGACATTGAGGGCCTCGCTGACCTGTACCATGTGGGTCGCGCCGATATTGGCGCTGACGCCTTTGATATCGTGCGCCAGTTTCTTGGCGGCATCGAAGTTCCCCGTCTTGATAAAGACCTCCAGCGTCTGGTCCGCACTGGCGTACAGCGTGACGTACTCCTCGAGGATCTCGCCGTAAAGCTCCGCATCGCCGCTGGCGCGCATCAGACCGTCCTTGGCCGCGAGTACTTCCGTATTGGCGAAGGTGGTCCCCTTCAGCGGCGACGTTGCCGTGCGGGCCGGCGTCTTGGCGGCCGGAGCGACCGCCTTGACAAAGCGGCTGAACACTGTATAGAGCCGCCCGACCTGCACCGGCTTGGTCAGATGCGCGTTCATCCCGAGCGCGTACATCTTCGCGATCTCCTCGGGCAGTCCCAGACCGGTCAGCGAGACGATCGGCATATCGTCGTACTGCGCGTCCGAACGGATGTGGCGCGTCGCTTCGTAGCCGTCCATGACCGGCATGTTAATATCCATCAGCACGAGGTCGAAACGGTTTTTCGGGTCCTGCACCGCTTCAAGGGCTTCGACGCCGTCGCCGGCCATGGTGACCCGGATGCCGCTGCCGTTGAAGAGGCTCAGCAGCACCTTCTGGTTGATCAGGTTGTCTTCGACAATCAGTACCGACGCCCCCGCAAAGGCACTGAAGCTCTGCTTCGTGATATTCGGCGTTTCCGGGACATCCTCATAGTGCTGCTCGGTGATCGCTTTGGGCGACGTGTGCCGCGGCGTCACGCCCTCGGTATCGACCTCTTTGATACTGTCTTCGAACAGGTCAACGATCAGGTCGTAGATACGCTGAAGGTTCAGCGGCTTCATGATGCGTGCATCAATCAGGGATTTGAGTCCCGAGACGTCGTGGGGCTCGTTCATCATGCTTCCCGCCAGAACGACCTTGTTGTCCGTTTCGCTCTTGACCCGCTTTATCAGGGCCTGGACGTCCGGCGTAAAGGCGTCTTCGGCGATGATAACGACCTCGCTCTCAAAGAGAATATCGCTCTTGTTTCTGATCGCCCCCAGCGATCGGACACTGACGTCGTTTTTGAAGTACTCCAGCATCTTTTTGAGCGCATCCGCCGCCGTCGGCTGCACCTCGACGATCACGAAACTGTGTCCCGTGAAGGCCTTGGCCGGGAGACGGTAGTGGCGTTTTTCGTTGACGTCCGGCACTTCCAGCGGGATCGTCAGAATGAAATCGCTCCCTTTGCTTATGACGCTTTTGATCTCGATGGCACCGCCCATCATCCCAATCAGCGCACGGGAGATGTAGAGCCCCAGGCCCGTCTCTTTGAGATCGTTGGCTGAGGAGAAGGGTTCGAAGATATCATTGAAACGTTTCGGATCAATGCCGATGCCCGTGTCGGAGATGATAAACTCCAGCATCACCTTCCCGCCCTTGTCCGGCAGACGCCGGATATGGAGCTTCACCTCCCCGGCTTCGGTGAACTTCATAGCGTTGCTCATCAGGTTGGTAAGCACCTGCCCCAGGCGCAGCGAATCCCCGATGAACTTGGCCGGTACGCCCTTCTCGATGTCGAAGATGAATTCGACCCCGCGGCCCCGTGCACGGCTGCTGACCGTACCTGCCATCTCGTCGAGAACGTTGTTGATATTGAACAGTTCATGCCGCAGCTTGACCTTGTCGGACTTGAGGTTCAGGAAGTCGATCAGGTCATTCGTGATGTCCAGGAGCAGTTCATCGGAATGCTTGATCTTCTCCAGTTCACGGCTCTGTTCCGGGTCGAGCTGCGTCTGAAGGATCTTCTCGCTGCTGGTGTTGATCTCCTTGGCCGGCTGCCGGATCTTCTCGCCGACGTTGACCATGATATCTTCTTGGTGCTCGAGCATCTGCTCGAGCTCTTCGTGCTCTTTTTTGAGTACGCGGCTTATTTTTGACAGCTTCTGCTTCTGATAGAGGGCGAAAAGGATCAGCAGCAGCAAGAGCGCTCCGAGGATCACCAGCGCAATCAGGATCTTTTCGGACGGGATCCCTTTCGAAGGCCTGTCGACATAGACGGTTTTGACCTCCGGTGCGGCAGGGATATAGACTGTTTTGATCTCCGGTTCGGCGGGAACATAGATCGTTTTCACCTCTACCTTCGGCTCGGGTTCGGCTGCAGGCACTTCATCGCCGCGGTGGGTATAGACATAGGCGTCCGGGAAAGAACGCTGTACCTTTTCCAGCACCCTGGAGACGACCTCGCTGTCGCGGAGCGGCTCGACACTGGTGATGTAGTGACGCCCCGACCGTCGACTGACAACCTCGAAATGCTCTTTGGCCTGTGCTTCGGAGATGGCGGGATCTTCGGCAAATTTCCGCTTCAGGGTATGGACATAGATGTCCATCTCCGCTTTGCTGTTGCCCGCGGCAACCACAATATTCATATAGGGTTCCGCCGCCATCAATGCCAATGACGCCATGGCGACAAGCGCGGTTATGATCAGTTTATAATATTGCATCCGCCACCCCCTAACGGATTTTGTATTTCGACTGTTCGATGAACTGATCGAGGGACGAAATCGTCTGTTTGAGAATAAATCCGATGGCATTCGTCAATGCCTCTATCTCCTCCGCATTCCGCTCCCGGCACGCCGCCTCAAGCAGATCGGCGAGGCAGGCGAGTTTATACACACCGAGTTCGGCAAGGGACTGCTTCATCTTGACGCAGTACTCCGCCGCCTCCCCGAGCTGCCCCTGCCCGATCATCCCCATGATCACGCGGTCGGCCTTGACATACTTCCAGATCGCCTCTTTGAGTTTTTCGACAAAGGCCGTATAGTCATTGCCGCAGTGGGCCAATCCGTCCGCCGCCACAAAAAACTGGTGGGCAGATTTGCAATAGACGCTGCGCTCATTCTGCTCGCCGGCCATGACCGTCCCGTTGAGGAAGGCCTCCACCGCCGAAACGGCTTTCGCTTTTGCCGTATCGGCTGCCGGAGCGACCTCTTCCGGAACGTGCGGCTCGGGGCGCGCCTCTTCCTTGACGGCTTCCTCGACGGCAGGTGTTTCCGGCGCCGCGGCCTCCGGCTCCTCTGGAGCCGTGCTCAGCGCATCGGAGTAGAGCGCCACCAGCATCTCGAAGACGAACTGCTGGGTGAAGGGCTTATAGATGAGCCAGTCGACGTACTCGAGGGCGCGCTCCTCGACCTCCTGGTGGTTGATCATACTTTCGATCATCACGATCTTCGGGCATGCGTCCCCCAGCTTCTGGATATCCGCATAGAGTTCGTCGCTCCAGTATTCGGAGGAGACCATGACGATATCGTACGACTCCATGAAGGCCAGGTCCGCCACATTGCCGACGCTCACGTCGTGACGGAAGTATTCCAGCATCGGCACCACGGCCTTCGCACTGCCGATATCGTTGTCGACGACCAGGGTCTTGCGCCCGACGCCTTCTTTATTCGGCAGACGGTAGTGGCGTTTTTCCTTGAGGTTTTCGGCGGAAAGGAGCAGATGGAAATTGACTCGCGTCCCTTTCTTCGGCCGGCTGCTCAGACGGATGCTGCCCTGCATCGCGTGCACGATGTCACGGGCGCGCTGCAGCCCGCTGCCGCGGATCTCAAACGCCGCGGCCGGGGTGTCGCTGGTCAGCATCGGCATCAGGTTCTCTTCGACGATCGTCTCGTCCATCCCGACCCCGTAATCGATCACCTCGAAATGGAGCTCCAGCGCCTCGTCATTGCTTTCGTTCCGGCTGATCTGGACGACGACATCTTCGCGCTTATCGGTAAAATCGATCGCATTCCCGATGATGTCGCTCAGTAGACGGGAAAGCTTGTAGCGGTCTCCGATGACCGCGGAAGGGACATTCTTTTTCATCCGGTAAACGATGGAGATGCGCTTCTCCTGCGCATCAAGGGAGAGGATATTCGCGACATCGCGCAACGTATCGTTGAGGTTGAACGGGGCGTCTTGCAATTCGACCGCCTCGACCGGGACAACTTCCGGCCTCGAGGGCTCTTTTTTCTTAAATAGCTTTCCAAACAGTGCCAATTGTCTGCTCCTTTAACTGGCGAAACCGCTCCTGAACTGCTGTTTTTTAACGACGATCTCTTTTTGCTTCTCTTTGCGGCGCGTATCTTTTTCGACAAAGATCTTTTTCCGGGTCTCCGGATCCATCTCCGTATAATACATCACCGATGACCACGTCCCCGGCGTCGGCGTAAACACCTGCGCCTGTTCCGGATTCATCTTGAGCTCTTCGGACGTGAAGCGCTTCAGCTCATGCATGTCCGCTTCCGTACAGCCCGGGTGTGCTGCAATAAGATAGTACGTCAAAAACTGCTTTTTTCCCTCATCTGCGTTTAGTTTATCATAAAGCTTTTTAAAATCGATCAGCGTCTGCTTGCCCGGCTTGCCCATCAGGTCGAGAACGTGCTGCTGTGTGTGCTCCGGTGCCACCTTCATCTGCCCGGAAATATGGTGGCGTACCAGCTCTTTCAGGTAGTCGTAGCCGTGTTGTTTGTCCTCGTTGATCAGGTCGTAGCGGATGCCCGAAGCGACAAAGGCCTTCTTGATCCCCGGCACAGCCCGCACCTGGCGCAGCAGGTTGATGTTGCGCGAATGGTCCACCTTCATGGAGGAGCAGAGGTGGCGCGAATCGACGCAGCGCTGGTGGTCACAGGTGCCGAGTTTGAGCTTTTTGTTACACTCGTAGCCGTACATGTTCGCCGTCGGCCCCCCGACGTCGGAGATGATCCCCTTGAAATCATTGTACGCGGTAAAGGCCTTTGCCTCGCCGACGATGGAGGCCTCCGAGCGGGTACGGATGGTGCGCCCCTGGTGCACGCCGATGGCGCAGAAGTTGCATTCGCCCCAGCACCCCTGGTGGGTCATGATGGAGAATTTGATCGTCTCCAGGCACTTCACCTCACCCTCTTGCCTGTGATAGGGGTGCAGCTCCCGCGTAAAGGGCATGGCGGAGAGGCCGTCCATCTCCGGCTCGCTGAGGTAGTCGCAGGGCGGATTCTGGATCAGGTAGCGGCCGTCGACCTCCTCGCAGAGCCCCTTGGCGGAGATGGGGTCGTTGTTGTCGTAGAAGTACTGGAACATATCGATGTAGCGCTCCTTCTCCTTCAGACACTCGGCGTGGGAAGGGAGCTGAATGTAATCGGGCTCCGGCGTTTTGGAGATATGACAGACCCCGCGTACCGTCGTCGGACTTTCGCCCTTTTCCAGGGCATGCGTCAGGTCCAGCAGGGCGATCTCCCCCATCCCGTAAATGAGATAGTCCGCCTTGGCGTCAAAGAGGATCGGTTTGCGCAGCTTGTTGCTCCAGTAGTCGTAGTGGGTGATGCGGCGCAGGCTCGCTTCGATTCCGCCCAGAACGATCGGTGCCGTATGTTTGAAATGGCGGCGGATCAGGTTCGTATAGACCAGGGTCGCGCGGTCGGGACGCTTGTTGTTTTTGCCGCCGGGAGTATAGTCGTCGCTGTTGCGGAACTTCTTCGTCGCCGTATAGTTGGAGACCATCGAGTCGACGCTTCCGCCGCTCACCCCCCAGAAGAGCCGGGGCTCCCCGAGGCGGCTGATCTCTTCGGCGCTCTCGATGTCCGGCTGGCCGATGATGCCGACACGGTACCCTTCGCGCTCAAGAATGCGCCCCACCATCGCCACGCCGATAAAGGGCGAATCAATATAGGCGTCCCCGCTGACGAGGATGACATCAAGCTGTTCCCAGCCGCGGCGCTGCATCTCTTCGGGGGTCGTGACAAGAAAATCTTTGGCGGTAAAACCGTTATCTTTGACGGGTTTGCGGCGACTCAGGGCATCTCCTTCGCAGCGGTAGCGCTCAGTGCGCTCCTTCAAGCATATTAAGGTTAGAATAATATCACAAGAAGTACACAGAGGGGTGGAAATGGAACTGAGCGACGAGATCATCGAACATATGATGGCGCCGAAAAACTACGGCAAACTGGATGACCCGGGCGGGGTCGGCATAGGCTACGACGAACGAAGCGGCGAGTATGTCATCCTGTACCTGGGCAAGGACACCGCTGGGGTCAACGAGATCGCCTTTGCGACCAACGGCTGTCAGGACACGGTCGTGCTCGGTTCCGTCTTTACCGAAATGGTCAAAGGCGCGGGCATCGACGAAGCCACCGCGATCATGCACAAGATGGAGGAGAAGGTCGCCGACGCCCCCGAAAAGCAGCGGGCCTGCTCGGAGCTCGTTCTGACGGCGTTCAACGCCGCCCTGCAGAACCTGTCACACCGGTCTCAGGGCGGGGAGGAGGAGCTGCACCGGCTCCCCATTGCCAGCAGCTGCGCCACGGAGGAGACGAAGTGACAGCGGACGTTTTCGGGCATAAACACGCCCTCTGGCTTAAAATCCTCTTTACCTCCTTCATGCTCGAAGACGAGGCGGTCAAGTCCGAGCTCTACGACCATGCCCAGATCGCCTTCCGGCATCTGCGCTGGATCGCGCGCGCCCTGGCGGAAAAGGGAACCGCATACACCTACGACCGCGACGTCGACCTTGGTCGACCCGCCGACACGTTTAAAGCGTTGAAAGCCCTCACTGGGGCCGTCGAGGCGACCATGGCCCTCTACCCGGCTTCAGTGCTCTCGTCACGCATGGTTACCGACGACGAATACCTCATCGCAAGACTGGAGGCCCTGCAGGAACGTCCCGACACCAACGCCCCCGTGACCGCCTTCGACCGCCACCGCACCCTGCCGGGCAAATCCCTCGACCAGCCCCAGACCGACGCGCTGACCCTCTTTTTGTTCGAGGAGTCCTACAAAGAGTACGAGCTGATCCTCATCTACGCCTATATGCAGAACGAAAGCGGCAACCTGCTCGAGCGCGACATCTACCAGGACCTGATCGACGAGTCGCAGTTCCACCTGAAGTCCTTCGGGAACATGATGGCGCAGATGGGGATCCTCGCCCTGCCCCGTCCCCTGGATGAACGGACCTACAAGATCGACGATCTCGATGCCTTTATCCGCAACGGCATCGCCGAGGAGGAGAATGCCAAAGAACAGTGCCGCTCCCTCGCCGAAGCGGTCAGGGATGAGGAGCTCTCCGCCTTTTTCGACTTTATCAACTTCCAGGAGAGCTACCACATCGAACTGATGAAAAAACTGTTGGCTCAGGTATCGCCGAAATAGAGCTCCAGCCAGAACTGGCAGACGTAATTCGGCCGCCAGTCGTACTGCATGTCGTAGTCGATGCGGGGGATGATCTCGTAAAAGATCCATCGCCGCGCAAACGCCTGTTTCCAGCCGAGACCGATGCTGTACCTGTAGATGCCCGGGGTCATTTCGACTGTGGTGACGTTCGTGTCGGCGCTCTGGGGGTTGTCAACCACCGTCCGCCCCGACGCCGACACAAAAGTACGGAATCCCGCCCTGAAGCCGAGACTGTTAAAATAGGAGAGCGACGTCATGTACGCCATGCCCTCTCTTTCCGTCTCGGTTGAGCGCTGCAGCTGCAGACGCACCAGCTCCTCTTTGGAGATACGACGGTCGAAATAGAGGTCGGTCTCTTCGTAAAACAGTCTCTTGACGGAGTAATCCACATACTGTACCGGCCGGATCAGCCAGTCATAGAAGTTCATGCGGTATTCGATGCGCCCCTGCGTGAAGGGATTGGTCAAGCCCCGGAAACCGGCGGAAACGCTCGCTTTGACGTCCCGCAGAAAATCCGGCAGGAAATAGCGCGCCCCCACCCCCGTCGTTTCGTTGATCTGGCCGTTTTCGGAGATGACATCCTTGTCCTTGTCCGCCAGCGGGTCACCGACAAAGATCTGCAGCTGCTCCTGGGTATGGGGCAGTTTCATCGCGAAGCGGATGTTGTTGAGAAACTTCCACCCCTCCTCCTTGTTGTACTCGGCCCCGCCGCGCAGGATCAGATAGCTCCTTTCTCCCTTGTACAAATAGGTGTCGTCATGGAAGAGCTCGTCAAAGTAGTCTGAGAGCCCTTCACTGGCATTGCCGTCCCGGGGAACCCTTCGGCGTTTTTTTTTCGTTTCGCGCCCGCCCCAGCTGGACAACTTCTGATCGGCATTGGCCGAAAAGACATGCACCTTCTGCGTCACATCCGCATGAAATGCGTCGATATACTCCATGCTGCTCTCGAACCACCCCTGTTCCTCCAGCAGATACATCTTCCAGTCCGTCACGTTGAGCGCGCGATGCACATTAACCTCATTCACCAGTGCGCTGCAGTTGCATTCGGGAACGGGACCGTCAAAGACGGAGGGAAAGGCGGGCGGTTCCACCTGTGCCGACAGGGACACCGCTAAGAGGAAGAGAAAAAAAAGGTAAACGGGCCCCGGCTTTTTCATGCCTAGAGTATAACATTACAGCGCCGTTTTCACGAACGGATATTTTAAAGCGCTTTAAATACCAGCAGCATCTTGTCGTTCGTGTCGTAGAGCGAAATATTCTTGTAATGGGTCAGTTTGAGGTTCGGGACGTTGCGGAACCGTTTGAGCGGGTGGAACCACTGCACGATCTCCGACTGCTCCTTGGCGTAGCACTCCGGCGACGTTTTCGTAAAGAGGGTGAACTGCGTATGCAGCTCTTCGGCTTCGAAATAGGCGTCGACGGCCAGGAAGTGCTCCTGGTCCTCGTTCGTCATCGTCCCTTCCGCGACATCCGTGAAGCCGTGAAGGGTATTGATGTCGGCGATGAAGACCCCGCCCGGGTTGAGCCGCTGCGCCACGCACTGAAGGAAAACGAAAAGCCCGTCCTTATCGAGGAAATTGAGCACATCGAAAACGGCAACGGCGGCGTCGTAGCTCCCTTCGACTTCGCAGATCCCCTTGCGCGACACGTCAAGCCCTTTGGCCGCGGCGGCCTCCACCATCACTTCGCTCTGGTCGATGCCCGTGCATGCCAGGCCCATCTCCTGCGCTTTCTGCATCAAAGCACCGCGGCCGCAGCCGATATCAAGCAGCGATTTTGCCGGATAGTTTTGCAGGGTATTCAGGTAAAGATCGTGCAGCCGTTCGGTCGACTCCTCTATGCCGAGGAGGTGTTCGGCCTTCGCGTAGAGGTCAAGACTCACTGACGACCTTGTTGATCTTTTCGTAGATGTCGAGGATCTCCGCTTTTTTCTCAAAGTAGCTGTTTTTGTTGGCGATCAGGTGCGTCGTCGACTCCATGATCTCCTCGACGACCTCCAGGCCGTTCTGTTTCATCGTCGTTCCCGTCTCGACGATATCGACGATCATATCCGCCAGCCCGACCAGCGGGGCGAGTTCGATGGAGCCGTAGAGCTTGATGACGTCGGCGGCGACGGCGCGCTCGGCGAAGTAGCGTTCAGTGATGTTGACCATCTTCGTCGCGACCTTGATCTCCGGCTTGGTGAGGTCGAGCTTCTCGCCCTGCTTCATCCCGATAGCGACGCGGCAGTAGCCGCGGCCAAGGTCCAGCAGGCGGATCACGTCGAGCCCCTGTTCTTCGAGGGTATCAAGCCCCACGACGCCGATGTCGGCCGCCTGGTGGTAGACATAGGTCGCCACGTCTTGGTTGCGTACCAGCAGAAAACGGAAGTTCGGCGTATCGAGAATCAGCTTGCGGTCGTCGAAAGCGAACGTCTCTCCGAAAATCGTCTCGAAAATCTCGAGGGTCTCTTTGGCGATTCTGCCCTTCGGCAGCGCGACGGTCAACATAGTCCAGCCTTTTGAATGATCTTTTTCATGCCCGCAAACAACAGCAGCGGCTCATAGTTCGGCGTGCTGAACAGCGGCATGAGCAGAGATGCGTCCCCGCCGGTGAGGTAGACCGGCAGGCCGTAACCGGACACCTCTTTGGCCAAAAGGCCCAGGGCACCGTAACTGATCGCATCCCGCGTATTTTTCGGCATTTTATCCAATTGCATATCAAAATTGAATGAGCTGTCCAGGCGCGGAGAGATGCGGCGGTAGGTCTCCGCGAGCGCCGACACCCCCGGGTAGATGAATCCCCCCTCAAAACGCCCGCCGCGCACAAGGTCGACCGTGATAGCACTGCCGGCATCGACAATGACCCCCTCTTCCACCGCTTCGCAGGCCGCGACACGGTCGATGCCCATCGTCGCGTAGTAGTCATGCCAATCGATACAGGGGCGCAGGTCGATCCAGTTCTCCAGCATCTCCAAACGGGACTGGAGCGAGGCATTGACGTTGATGTAGTAGACGGGGAGCGTCACGCCGGCGGGATCGAATGCAGCGGCATCCTCCCGGTAATCACGCCCCTGCGTATCGTCGTAGAAGTGGAAAGAGGTGTTGCCGATATCACATAAAAGCATTGTTAGATTCCACCTTAACTTAATGGGGCGAATAAAGCGCCAAGGGCGCAAGGGCCCGCTGCCGATGTAGCGTAGCGTAATTCCGCAGGGCGTTTAGCCCGAGGACAACACGGACACAGTGTCAACGTAGTTGCAGGGGCTTTGCTCCTGCAGCGTAGCATTAAATAAGTTTCCAGCCTTGTTGTCTAAAGGCGGCTTCGGCCTTGGAACAGAGCGGCGCGTCGATCATCAGGACCCGGTATTTGAACGCGTGGTCCGCGTACAGTTCCAGCTTGCGCAGGATGACGTCGAGTTTCTCCACGTCTTTCATCACGACCCGGCTCTTCTGGGCGACGACGAGGATCGCCGTGTAATACCCCTGGCGGTCCGTCGCACTGAAGAGACGGATACGGTTGCGAATCCCCAGTGCCTTCGGCTGGACCTCATCAAGGTTTTTGTAGATAAGTCCTTTGGCATTGAGGCGGTCGATGATGGGTTTGAACATGGTGCGTGTCTCTTCGTAGTGGAGCATTTTCATAGTGCAATTATAGCGCACGAATCGATGCCGGGCAGTGTCACTCCCCTGAAGATCCCTGCGGCAACGGTTCGAAGACCACGCGGTTGCGACCCTGCGCCTTGGCGCGGTAGAGCATCCTGTCCGCTGCGGCGAGCAGCGTCTCGACCTTTTCTCCAGGTCCCGGAAGCGAGGAAACACCGCCGATGCTTGTCGTCACCCGTCGTTTTCCGGCGTCGAACGCAAGCCCGAGCGCCTCGATTTCCCTGCGAATCGACGCGGCAGTCTCCTGGTGTATTTCCATGTCGTTCCCACCTAAAACGACGGCGAATTCGTCCCCGCCCAAACGCGCTGACAGGTCGTCCGCTCTGCGGGTATGTTCATGCAGTACTTCGGCCACTTTGACCAGACAGTCATCTCCCGCAGGATGGCCGAGCGCATCATTGAACGATTTGAAATTATCCAGATCCAATTCCAGCAAGGTCACGGAAGCGCCGTTCCGTGCACCCCGCTGGAGCGCTTCCTGAACGAATTCGTTAAAGTGCCGGCGGTTCGCCAGGCCCGTCAACGGGTCATGCCGGGAGAGGAAGGCCGCGTGTTCCTCCGCCAGGTGCCGCTGCGTAATGTCGTGATGCGTGATGACGAAGATCGCGTTTCCACTTCCTTCCAGTGGCTTGACGTGCATCATGAACCAGCGTTTCTTCTCCGGACTGTGGCAGGGGTACTCATACCTGAAATCGGCCCGCTCTCCCTGAAGGACATCCAGGATGCCCGCCGAGACCTCAACGGCCAGGGCATCGCCGGAAAGAACCGACGCCTCCACAACCTGAAGATAGTTACTTCCGACGCAAGCAAACGTTTCGATGATCCCGTTTGCCGCTCCGAAAGCCTTCCAGGCGGCATTAACGTCGATAATCGTTCCGCTGCGGTCGATGACCGCGATCTGCTCATCAATGGAGTTGAAAACCTGCGTATGCAATCGTGCAGCGTCGACCATCATTCACTCCCTTCCCCTGACAGGGGCATGCTGGCGCAACTGCCGGTCATGCCATCGGCGCAGCATCAGGAGCGCGGCGAGGGCGCCGAACAGGGCGTACCCCATATCCGACTGCGTATCCCAGACATACCCCTGTGTCCCCAAGAACGCCTCTGCGGCCTCCTCGCTGAGCAGCGCGACCCACCACTCGATGAGCTCGTAAAAGGCGCTGAGCCCCAGGCAGAAGCTGACGATGAAAAAGAAGCGCCACCCCTCCCCGCGGATCACATCCAGGCGGATCGTCACTTCCCGCGCGATCAGCGCCGGTACGAACCCCTGGGCGAAATGGCCGACCTTGTCGTAATTGTTGCGGCTGCTCTCAAGCAAGCCGTCGAAAAACGGCACTTCGGCATAGGTGTAGTGGCCGCCGATCATCAATATGATGCTGTGGAGCAGGATCAGCCAGTAGAGCAGCGGCGTCAGGGGGAAACGGCGGTAGGTCGCGGCCAGGACGACAAAACCGATGACCGCGGGGGCGACTTCGAGCACCCAGGTCAGGCGGTCTTTCGGTGCGATTCCGGACCAGAGCAGAGTCCCGGCAAAGATCACGGTCCACGCAAGGAGCGCGCCGCGTCCCATGCTAGCGGCCGTAGTACGCCATCAGCGACGCCTTTGCAATGGCATGGGCGTTGAGCATGTACCCCACCAGCGCCGGCATTGCCGAGGCGTCCAGGTCGAGGGCCGCGACATCGAGGGCGTAAACGGTGAAGACATAGCGGTGCGGACGGTCACCGACCGGAGGGCAGGCTCCGCCGAAGCCCGCCTGTCCGAAGCTTGTCATGCTCTGTACGGCTGCTTTGGGCATCAGGCCTTTGGCGCCGTTCCCGGCACCGGAAGGCAGAGCGGTCACCGTTGCGGGCAGGTTGAAGACGACCCAGTGCCACCAGCCGCTGCCCGTCGGCGCATCCGGATCATACACGGTCACGGCAAAACTCTTCGTCTCCTTGGGCGCGTTCGCCCACTGCAGCGCCGGCGAAACGTTTTCACCGCTGCACCCGAAGCCGTTAAAGACCTCCTTCATGGTCAGCTGTCCCTGAAGATCGCTGCTTGTCAGCGTAAAATTTCCGGCATGCAGCCATGCGGCGGCAACCAGCAGAACACTCATAACTGCTTTCATGATGACTCCTTTGAGCGTAAATCGAACGTCACCCATTATACACTACTAAAACGGACCCTCTGCCCCGCTCAGCCGAGGTAGGAACGGACCGTGTCAAAGAAGCGCTGGTGATCCCCGCACATCACCGATTTGCGCGAAAAATCCAGGCCCTCCCCGCCGAGGCGGTTCGCAACGAAGCCCCCGCCGCAGACCTCGTAGTGCCCGCAGGCGACGCACTCCGGCGGCAGCGTTTCGCGCAGATCGGCGCAGCGGCGGATGACCGGATCCTGCGCAGCCGTCTCCAGCCCGTGCTCGCGGACGTTGAAGTCCGTCCGTACCGCGCCGTCGGCAAAGTAGCGCAGGTAGTCATGGCGTTCATACTGCCCGTCGCTGTTGACGATGACGCTGTTGAGCCTTTCGCCCCCGACACCATCGCCGTGGTGTGAAGAGCCCAGCATCCGCTTGATCGCGTCGCGGAAGATGCGGATATCAATCGAGGGGTCGTCCGCCTCGGCCCACAACCGGAAAAGCTCGGCGTACCACGCCCCGTAATCCCGATTCGGCGGCGCGTCGTAGTTGTAGTGGATGGGCCAAAGCACGCTCACCCGCTTTTTCGGCAGCGTTTTGATCCAGGCCAAATAGTCCGCGGGCGGGATGTCGGGGTCCGCCACGCTGAGGACCCCGCCGAAAAAGGGGAGTAGCCCGTCTGATTTCAGCCGCTTCAGGTTCTCCGCGACCCGCTCGTAGCTGCCGCCGCCCCCTTTTGTGACACGGCGCCGGTCGTTATAGGCCGCCGGCCCGTCCAGGCTTACCCCGATGGAACCGCCCGCCGCCGCGACCCGTTTGAGCAGTGCCGCATCGTAGTCGTAGAGATTCGTCTGCAGGCCGATGCCCAGCCGCTTCGTCTCCCGCCGCAGCGCACCGGCTGCTGCCAGAAAAGGGGTCATGGAGGCTTCCGGCCACAGCGACGGCTCTCCGCCGTGCAGGACCAGGCGTATGCGCCGCTCGGGATGCTCTCCGAGATAATCGGCGATACGATCAAGCGCCTTCAGGCCTGTCTCGAGGGGCATGAATTTCGGGACACGCGTGTAGGTCTTGTCTTCGGAATTGAACATATAACAATAGGTGCAGTCGAGATTGCACGTTTCGGTCAGTTTGAGAATTACGGAAGCGATCATAAAAGCATCCGCCGCCGCGGGAGAGCGGCGGCAGCATTGACGAACGTCAGGCGCCCGGCGTCATCTCAACGGCGACATCCAGACCCGCGTCAATATCGAGGTCGAAGGGGTTCAGCCCGTCCATATTGGCAGATTTGATCTCGGCAACGATGTTCTTCATGATCTTTTTCTGCATTGTTTCGGCACTGATAGCTCCCTCCGGGAGACCTTCGATTTTGACTTGCACTTTCTGAGACATTACGACCCTCTTGCATTTGAATTTCGGAACCGGGTAGACAGAACGTATTCCCGATAATTTTCCGCAAGGGATAATGCATATTTCTTTCCAAAAATTATTCACTCCTATTGTGCGGGAGGCGGCGGCGGGAATGTCGCGTAGGGGGGATGCGGTTCCGCACTCGGCGGAACGTATGCCGGGGCCTCACTTCCGGCCGCCCCCAGATGCCGTACATAGCGGTAAAAAGCCCGTAAATCCCGCTCTTTCATCTGGTTAAGGTTGAACCAGGGCATGGGGGGACGCGCTTTGAGGTTTTTTGCGAACGCCACCCACTTATCCTCCGTCATCTGGCTCAGCCGGTTGCGCAGGTTCGTCGGGTAGGTCGTCCCCCAGGAACCGCGCCATCCAAATGCACTCCCCGTCAGCCAGAGTTTCTCGGGGACGTTCCCCTCGCGCATCAGATAATTCGGCGTATGGCAGTCGTTGCACCCCATCATCACCGCGACGTAACGCCCCTGTTCGAGCATGTCGGTCTTCTCCGATGCCACAAGAGAGGGCCCTGTCAGCAGCAGAGCAGCACAGCAGACCGCGCCCCGAAAGCTTCCGTTTTTTATCCACTTCATCACGTCTCCTTCATGCAAAAGCTCTCTTTCATTTTATGCCCAGCGTTCTTAGGAAATCACATATTTTTGATATTAGAATTTATGATTAAAACATGCCGATCTTTCCCGGAGTGCTATAATGCCCCGAAAAAGGTTTTTGCGATGCGTTCACTCCTTTTCTCCCTGCTGCTGTTTTGCCTCGGTGCCGCCGCCGAAGCGGTACCGCCCGACTTCGTCGATCTCAAAGCAGCCGTTCCCTCCCTCCGCATCGAGGCGCGCTATTTCGGCAGCAACAACTTTGTCGGTCGGCCCGTTGACGGCTACGAAGCGCCGCGCTGCTACCTGACACGTCCGGCGGCGGCGGCGTTGAAGCAGGCGGAAGCCGCCCTCGCGCCCTTCAGACTCGGCCTCAAGGTCTTCGATGCCTACCGTCCCCAACGCGCCGTCGATCATTTCGTACGCTGGGCGAAGGATCTCGACGATACGAAGATGAAGGCTACCTACTACCCCCGTGTCGACAAAAGCGTGCTCTTCAAAGCGGGGTATATCGCGGCGCGGTCGGGGCACTCGCGCGGCAGCACGGTCGACCTGACACTGGTCGACCGGGAAAGCGGTCAGGAGCTGGACATGGGAACGGGCTTCGATTTCTTCGGACCCGAGTCGTGGCCCGACAGTATGGCGGTCACGGCGCAGCAGCGCGCGAACCGTCTGCTGTTGCAGCGCATCATGACGCGCGCCGGTTTCCGGCCGCTGCGGGAGGAGTGGTGGCACTTTACGCTGGAAAGCGAGCCCTATCCCGACCGCTATTTCGATTTCCCCGTCCGTTGAGACATCCGCGGGGGGTCGGCTTGACCTTTAGCCGTTGCTGTAGGGGTGGTAGCGCTGTACGGTCTCTTTGAGGTTCTGCTTCTGCACATGGGTATAGACCTGCGTCGTCAGCAGCGAGGCGTGCCCCAGCAGCTCCTGGACGACCCGCAGGTCCGCTCCGCCGATGATCAGCGCCGTCGCGTAGGAGTGGCGCAGGACATGCGGAGAGATCCCGAGGTATTTTTGGGTGATCTTGTACGCGGAGACGCGGCTAAGCACCCGCCCCCGGTGGTTCAGCCAGAGCTGGTTGCGCTCAAAGGGCACCGCGTCGAGGTAGCGCTCGATCATACGCCGTGCAGCCTCGGCGACGGGGACGAGACGCTCTTTCTCCCCCTTGCCGTGCCGTACCCGAAGCCACTCCCCCTCGAAGTCGCTCCGCTCGACGGCGAGCGCTTCGCTGATGCGCACCCCCGTCGCATAGAGGAACATGATCAGCGCCCGGTCCCGGAGGTCGGTCCATTTTTCCGTCCCGATCGCTGACACACCCCGTTCGATCGCATCGAAACTGAGGAACTTCGGCAGCAGTTTGGGAATCTTGGCGAGGGCGAAGCGTTCCGACTCCGCCGTAAAGCGGCGCGAATGACAAAAGGCGAAAAAGGCGTTGAGCGAGGAGAGTTTGCGGTTGAGGGTGCGTTTGTTCGCGATCCCGCCGAGCAGTTTCAGCACGTCGGCGGTCTCCAGGGAGAGCAGCGGACGCTCTGCCGCACGCTCGAGCTGTTCGAGGTCCGAGCGGTACGCCTCGACCGTCCGCTTGCTCAGGGCCTTTGTAACGGTGATGTATTCGATAAAGGCTTCGAGCGGACCGGACACGCCGCGCTACTCTTCGACGGTAATGATCTTGTCGCGCACGTAGAAGGCTTTCTCCCCGGTAAAGTTGATCCCGTCGTCCAGGGCGATATTGTAGACCTCCGTCTGCGTCATCGCTTTATCCATGACGATCAGGTAGCCCTCTTTCTCGAGCAGGTAGAGCTTCTCTTTGCCCACGATCATCCCGAGAAAATGCGCAAAAGGGAACTTCTGCTTGGCCACCGGCTGCAGTGCCGGGGTGAGGTGGAGCACTTCCCCCTCTTTCGTTGCCGCCCAGATCCCCGAGGCATCGAAGACGACGTCGCGGAGGTCGAGCTTCTCACGCCGCTCTTTGTCACTCAGGCTGAAAAGACGGTTCGGGGTAGCCGCCACCATCGTGTCGCCGATGACTTTGAAATAGAAGACGTTGTCGAAATAGGTTTCTGTGCTGACCACCGTCGAGCGCAGAAGCTCCTTCTCCTCGTAGTTGACGACGACCAGGCGGCCGTCAAGCGTCGGGAAAACGACAAGGTTCCCGAGGAAGTAGGGATTGGCGATGCGGACATCCACTGCCGTCGCCGGCGTTCCCGGCAGCTTGTAGTAGCTCTTGCCCGTGGAGAGGCGGTAGATCCCGATATCGTTGCTGGAAAAGAGTACGGCGAGGTAGTCCCCCTCCACCGCGGCGGCGGCGACCGTCTTTTCCAGTGCCAGCCGTTTCGTTTCATTCGTCTCACTGCGCCGCAGCGTCACGTTCCCGTCTATTCCCGTCGAGAGGAACCATCCGCCGCTCTGGCCGAGGAAACGCTCCCCGTCGGGGATCTTGAAGCCGCTGACGCCGCTTTTTTCGACGACCATGCCTTGGCGTCCCACGGCGCCCTGCGCCCCTTTGGAGACCAGGTAGACCCCGGTGCGCTGACAGGTCGGCCAGGTCGGGATCTGCTCCACCTTCGGACGTTCGCCGACAATGGCTTCTGCCGAATGGTTCGGTGTTTTGCAGACCGGCCAGTCGTTGACGGTCTGCTCCGGCGTATAGTACTCTTTGTTGCTGCAGCCCGAAAAGGCCAGCAGTGCGCCGACGAGGAAGAGAGAAGCCTGCTTGATCATTTCACGCCGTAGTGCGAAAGCGCTTCCGCCAGTGGTGCGAGCGGGGACTGCTCCCCGATCATCTGCAGACGGCGGTGCGCCTCATCCGTTTTGCCCTCCTGCATCAGGAGCACGGCTTCGTCGATCAGGGCCATCTCTTTGTAAACACCGCCCTGGCGGTAGCTGTAGCTGCCCAGCGCTTTGGCGTCTTTGGCGATCGCCGCTGCTTCGTAGCTGCTGACGTCGGCAACTTCGGACGCCGGGGATGACGTCAGCGCCTGGAGGACTTTGACGTCGCCGCTTTTGATCGCCACGGACATTTTCCATGCGTCAAAAAGCTGCGGCGCGTTCGCCTTGAGCGTCTCTTTTGCCGCCGCATTGGTCGGGTCGGACTGCAGGGTCAGGTAGGCGGCATTTGCCGCGTCGCGTTTGGAAGCGTCATAGGCGTCATACGCCGCCGTGCCGACGACGGCGAGGGCCACCGCCGCTACCGCCGCGATCAGCGGTTTCTTGTACTTTTTGACGAACCGTTCGGTCTTGACTGCCTGTTCGAAGAACTGTTCCTCCGTGCTCAGCTCTTCCTTAACCATCGAGATATTCTCTTTGAGACTCACCCGTACTCCTCTGATACACCGCCTACAGGGGCGTTTCCGTAAGATGCTGCAAGTGTAGCTTAAATAGGGTAAAAATGTGGTAACGGGCATGTAAACACCCCTATTCAGTGGAAAGCTTGTGAATATTGTGATAAGATTTTCCTATGCTCTTAATGAAAAAACCGTGCCGGGGCGTGCTGGCGTGTTTACATTGATTAAGATCGTATGGTGTATAATTCATCCTCATAATTTTTATAACTTTTTTGTAACATTCGCAACAACACAAGGAGAGAGCAATCATGAAACTGGCGACCCTGCTCTGCGCAACGGCACTCAGCCTCGGCGCTGCGACGGCCCAAAACGGCGCCCTGGCCCTGGACGAGGCCATCGACCTGCTGAAGGCCCAAAACCTCGAGATCAAAGCGGCAACCTATGACGTGCAGAGTGCGCGTGAACGTGCTTCACAGGCCGGGGGGCAGCACTGGGGCTCTCTGGATTTTATCCAGAACATCTCCCGCTCCGATGATGCGGGCAATGTCTTCGGCTTCAAACTGACCGGCCGCGAAGCGAATTTCGGCGATTTCGGCGCTGCAGAGTTCATGGCCAATTCCGCCGCCTGTCAGGGCGGCGACCTGACGGCCTGCGATGCCCTCTATACCCAGCCGCCGGAAGCGCTGAACTACCCAGGCGACCGCAACTTCTTCCAGAGCAAACTGCAGTACACCCTGCCCCTTTATGTCGGCGGCAAGATCAGCGCTTATGTCGAAGCGGCCGAGGGGATGGAACGCCTCAAACGCCTCGACAGAACAAAACTGCTCAATGAAAAGATCTACGAGACCCGCAAGGCCTACTACGACATGCGCCTGCTTGATGAGGCGCTCTCGAACCTGAAAACGATCTACGACAACATCGGCACCCTCGAAGCGATGACGCAGTCGATGATCCAGGAGGGGTATGCCAAACAGACGGACCTGCTTGAAGTCCAGGCGAAAAAGTCCAACGTGGCGCGCTCCATCCACCAGATGGAAGCGAACGAAAAGCTGCTCTACCACTATCTCAGCTTCCTCCTCGACCAGCCCGTCAGCACCATTGCCCTTCCCGATTCCGACGTCCCGTTACCGCCGCTAGAGACGGCGGACGTCATCGCCGCCAACATCGACGTCCAGCGGGCCAAAACGGGTCTGCAGATCCGCGAAAGCATGCAGGACGTCGCCCTCTCTGACTACCTGCCGATGGTCGGCTTCCAGGCCGATGTCCAGACCGCCGCCGACAGTTTCGAGCATTATGCCGCCGACAAAGGCTCTTACACCGTCGGCGTCCAGCTCAAGTGGAACCTCTTCGCCGGCGGCAGCGACTACGCCGCCTACGAAGAGGCCCGCATCGAGACCCTCAAGACCAAGACGCAGATCGACCTGGCGAAAAAAGGGATCGCGCTGCAGGTCGACAAGATCCATACCGAGATCAAATCGCTTGACTACGAGATCGACGCCCTCTCCAAAGAGCTGGCCCTCGCCAAGGAGATCTACGCCAGCTACGAGGCGCGCTACCGCGAGCAGCTCGCTTCCATGAGCGACGTCGTTATCAAACAGTCCCAGCAGCTTGAGAAGGTCCTTGCCCTGCTGGAAGTCAAAAACAAACGGACCGAACGGGTGTTCGCCCTTGAAAAACTTGCCAACGGAGTCACACAATGAAAAAACTGCTTCTCTCTTTTATGCTAGCCGCGGCCGCGCTCGCCGCCGACGGCCTCACCGTCGCCGGGAGCGTCATCTCGGATAACCAGAAGATGATCACCAGCCGCTACATGGGCTTTGTCACCGAGGTCGGCGCCTCCGAGGGCGAACGCGTCAAAAAGGGGCAGCTGCTCTACCGTATCGACTCCAAAGAGGTCGACAGCGCCAAAGCGCGGGTCGAACTGGGCATCTCCCAGGCCGAACTCGCCCTGCAGATGAACCAGAACCAGCTGAGCAACGTCCGGCTCAACCTGGCCCGCTACAAACGCCTGCTGGAGAAAAACATGGTCAGCCAGTACGAGGTTGAGAACCTTGAACTGGCCGCCAAGAACATGGAAGACATGGTCGACATCAGCAAAAAGCAGGTCGCGCAGGCGAAGGCACAGCTCTCCGAAGTCTACAACCAGTACAACTACCTCCGCATCAAAGCGCCCAACGACGGCGTCATCATCGCCAAGAACATCAAAGTCGGCGAGATGGCGATGCCGGGGATGCCCGCTTTCGTCCTGGCGGACCTCAGCGACCTCAAGATCGCCATCGAGGTCGCTGAGAGCGACCTTTCCAAAGTCCCCTACGGTACCAAGGTCGCCGTCGAGGTTCCCTCTGTCGGGCTGCTGACGACGGGCACCGTCAGCGCCATCATCCCGAGTTCCAACCCGATGACGCACACCTTCCGCGTCAAGGTCGCCTTCAAAACGAGCTCAAAGGCCCCGATCTACCCGGGCATGTACGCCACGGTCACGATCCCGTAAGGAGCGCAGATGCACGCACACAAACCCTATACGCCCAAGGATTACGCGGGTAAGCTTGCACGCTACTTCATCAACAGCCCACTGACGATGATCCTGGGGATCACGCTGCTTGCCATCGGCTACCTCTCGCTGATGATCATGCCCCGCGAAGAGAACCCCCAGATGGTCGTCAGCGGTTCGACCGTCATCATCGCCCTGCCCGGCGCCACGGCCAAAGAGGTCGAAAACGTCATCGTCCGTCCGCTGGAGCGCAAGATGAAAGAGGTGCTCGGCATCGAGCACATCATGGGGATGGCCATGGACAACGTCGGCATCGTCAACGCCGCTTTCTACATCGGCGAGGAGAAAGAGGATTCGAATCTGAAGGTCTACGACAAGATCATGCAGAACGCCGACATCTTCCCCGAAAACGCGATGCAGCCGGTCATCAAACCCCTCGACATCGACGTCGACATCCCCATCGTCTCCGTGGCCTTCTACGCCAAGGATCCCTCCAAGATGGACGACACCCGGCTCTACGATGCGGTCAAGAACCTCCAGCACGCCATCAACGGCCTGCCCAACGTCGCCGTCACGGCGCTCAAAGGGGGGCATAAGCACCAGTACAACATCCTCGTCGACCTGAACAAACTCTCCGGCTACAACCTCTCGCTGGGGCAGATCACCCAGGCGGTCCAGGCCCTCGCCTACAACGTGCCGGCCGTCAAGAACCGTACCACTGAGGGTGAGATCGTCATCATGGGCATCAAGAACGCCATCGAAAGCGTCCGGGATGTCGAGGACATCATCGTCGCCCAGTACATGGGGGCGCCCATTCACCTCCGTGACGTCGCCAAGGTCGAAGACGGCTACGACATCCAGAACTTCCATTCCGCCGCTATCAGCGCCCGCGACGGCGACACCTTCACCCCCGCGCAGGAGCAGGTCACCCTGACAATCTCCAAACTCAAAGGCACCAATGCCGTTGTCATCGCCGACGAGGTCAAAGAGGCCCTTGAAAACTTCAAGCCTATGCTCGAAAAGGCGGGCATCAAATACTCCATCACCCGCAACGACGGCGAGCGCGCCAATGAAGCGGTCAACGAGCTGGTCTTCCACCTCATCATCTCCATCGTCATCATCGCGATTCTGCTCGTCTTTGTCCTGGGCTGGCGCGAATCGCTCATCGTCACCTTTACCGTCCCGGCCATCCTGGCGATCACCCTCTTTATCGCCTATATCACCGGGCAGACGATCAACCGGATCACCCTCTTTGCCTTCCTGCTCTCACTGGGGCTCCTCGTTGATGCGGCGATCATCGTCATCGAGAACATCCACCGGCACTTCCACTCGGTGGAGTCGGCGGACATGCCCAAAGACGACCTGCTCGTCGAAGCGACCGACGAGATCGGGCCCCCGACGAACATCGCCACCTTCGCCATCATCCTCACCATGGTCCCGATGGCCTTTGTCGGCGGCATGATGGGCCAGTTTATGAAACCTATTCCGGCCAACGTTCCGGTGGCGCTGATCGCGTCGCTCTTCGTCGCCTATATCTTTACCCCCTACTTCGCCAAGCGGATGATGCACCGTCCCGACCATGCGAAACATGAAGGAGGCCATAAATGATCTTCCAGAAGTTCGAAAGCTTCATTACCGCGCTACTGCAGAGCAGAGCCCAGAAGAAGATAATCCTGATCGCGACACTCGTTGCCTTCATCCTCTCCGTGCTGATGATCGCCCCGACCGAGATCGTCAAGGCGAAGATGCTTCCGGGCAAGAACAACGACACCTTCAGTATCTACGTCGACCTGCCCAACGGCTCCTCCATCCGCCAGACCGACGCCGTCAGCCAGTGCGTCACCTCTTATATCCAGAAGGAGCAGGAGGTGCTCGACACAGAGACCTTCCTCGGCATGGGCTCGCCCCTCGACTTCGCGGGCCTCATCAAGGGAAGCCACTTCAAAAATTCGGAGAACGTCTCCGAGATCGTCGTCAACCTGACCAAGAAGCATGACCGCGGCGAGCCCTCCTACATGATGGTCCAGCGCATCCGTCCGGTGATCCAGGAGGCGTGCCAGCCCATCGTAGAAGGCACGAACATCAAGTTCGTCGAACCGCCGGCGGGACCGCCGACCCTGGCCGCCATCGTTGCCGAGATCTACGGACGCGACGCCGCGGGTATCCGCGAGCTCGCCGGCAAAGTCGCCGCCATCTTCCACCAGACGGCGGGTCTCGTCGACATCGACGTCATGGCCGACGAGCTCTACGACCGTTTCGACCTCAAGGTCAACAGCACGAAGATCACCCGTTCGGGCCTCTCCATCAAGCAGGTCAACGACATCATCTACCTCGCGTTCGAGGGGATGGACATCGCCGTCAAGAACAGCGAAACGATCAACGAACAGATCCCGATCTTCCTGACCCTGAGCCCGGAATCGAAGGTCTTCAGCCGCAAGGACAAACGCGCCCTCGAACAGAAGCTTTCCGGGCTGCGCCTGATGAATAGCAACGGCCTGCTCGTGCCGCTGACCGAGGTCGTCGACATCATCCCGACCCGCGCCAACCCGATGATCATGAGCAAGGACCTGCACCAGATGGTCAACGTCGTGGCCGAAACGGACATGGTCTCCCAGGTCTACCCGCTGATGGACGCGCGCCATATGATCCTCGACACCCTCTCCGAGCAGTACGATATCGAGAAGAGCGGCCTCTTCGACCTCTCCCTCACCGACAAAAATACGGGGAGCCATTACGAGCTTCACTGGGACGGCGAGATGGAAGTCACCCTCGACACCTTCCGGGACCTGGGCGGGGCCTTCATCGCCGCGCTCGTGCTCATATTCTTGCTGATGGTCGTCTACTACAAGAGCTTTACGCTCAGCGGCATTGTCCTTCTGGGAAGCTTCCTCTCCATCATCGGGGTCATCGTGGGTCACTTCATTATGGACCTCTTCAGCGCCGACACCTTCTTCCTGACGGCGACGTCGCTGATCGGCTTCATCGCCCTGATCGGGATCAGCTCGCGCAACTCGCTGCTGCTCATCGACTTCACCAAGTCGCTGATGAGTGAAAAAGGGATGCATAAAACCGAAGCGCTCGCCTATGCCGCCGCCACCCGCGCCAAGCCGATCTTCCTGACGGCGACGGCGATCATCCTCGCCTCGACGCTGCTCGCCAGCGATGCCGTTTTCGGCGGCTTGGGCGTCGCACTCATTTTCGGCACCATCGCCGCCGTCGTCGCGTCGTTGATGGTCGTACCGGTGCTGCTGCACAACGCCGACCTCGAGCGCCACTTCGGGTTCAAAGAGCGCAAAGCCGTCTCCGTCTACGAGCCGTAAGCCTCAATATCGCACCCGCCGCCCAAAAGCCCCCGGGCTTTTGATGCCACGCCTTTCCACGTCTGCTTTTTCTCATCGCTCTTGGCCGGTTTGAACTATTTGATTATGATGGAACCATCAGAACAGGTGTTGGCACCCCTCAGTGCCAACAGCACTTTACCCAGACGTTTGGAGGTGCCCTATGGCACGAAAGGCAAATAGCAGATCCACCGAGATCGTCCCCGGAGGCGTTGACGCATACATCGAAAAATACCCGCAGGAGGTACGCGATCGTTTGCATGAGATCCGCGGCATTATAGAGGCCGCCGCGCCGGATGCCACGGAAACCGTCAGTTACTTTGAAATGCCCGGTTATCTTTATGAGGGGTATGACTATCATGGCATGTTCGCCTGGTTCAGCTACAAGCGTCCCCATGTCCGCTTGCATGTACGGCCTCCGGTGCTTGAAGAGCATCAAGAGGAGCTTGAAAATTACGCGACGACCAAATCCATCATCAGTTTCCCGGCAGACAAAGCCATACCGAAGGCGCTGGTCGAAAAGCTGGTGAAGGCCAGCATCCGGGTTATGAAGCAGAAACCCAACGCGCCGAAAAACCCAAAATGACGCTTATCGTCCTTGCCGCCATCACGCTTCTGATCGTAACGGCTCTGTTCCATATCTACTGGGTCTTTGGCGGGGAAGCAGGCCTGAACAGGGCGCTGCCGACGAAGGACGGCAAACGCCTTCTCAACCCCGGCCGCCTTCTCACCTTTGCCGTCGCGCTTTTGTTGTTCGGGTGTGCCTTTGTGGCCTACGCGCTTTACGTCGATGCCTCCCCCGCAAAACCGCTCCTCACTGCATGCTGGGTACTCTCAATACTGTTCATTCTGCGGGCTGTCGGCGACTTCAATGCCGTTGGATTTTTTAAAAAAATCAACGACACGGATTTTGCGGCGTACGACACACAATACTTTTCTCCTCTCTGTCTCTCTCTGGGCATGCTCTTTGCCCTGCTCTCCTCCCGCGCATAACCCACTCCGCGCCCGAAAGAGAAACGACCCGCCACCTCTCCCGAACGACGCGGAACGGTCCGCATTCCGTCGGCGTTGCCATCCCCTGAGAAAACGAAAAAAATCTATTTTAAGTTAAATAATTGTTATTTAAGTTTTTTACTGTTAACTTGATCGTGTCTGCTTTTTTGTACCGTTTTGATAGATGCCTGCCGGCGATGCACTGTTTTTTTGACGCGCTATTGGGATGTCGACAAAAAAGAATTTTTCTGAAACGCGGAAGCAACCGTCAACCCCTATCTGAACCAGCGTCAGATTCCCCCGACTGTTCACTCTAAAGGATACGGCATGAGCAGAGTAAGTATCAACGGCATCTTGAAACCGACAGATGACACCGACGTCACAGACCAATACCTTGGACACTTTCTGAAGGTAAGCTATATTCAGGAGATCGGCGGCCATTCGACCTACAGCAAAGACCGTGTCGATGTCCAGCCCAACGGCGCTTTCCGTTTCTTCCTGCCCCAACAGGAGCTGCTGGCCAGCCAATCCGTCACCGTAGAAGTCTACGCGCCCGACGGCGAACTGCTCGGCTCGCAGATCTACAGTTACGGCAGCCTCAACGCGTCCAATACGGACGCAAGCGCCGAAGATGACACGCAGCCGATGGAAATCGGTGTCGACCCCAAGGTCATCACCTTCGGCGACTCCAATCCTATCACGGACGACTCCCGGCTCGTTTCGGGCATGCTGGTGGACATTTCCGGCGAGCGCAGCGCTGCGGGTCTCTCCGTCGTCCTCATGGTGACGACGGACCCTGACGCCGACCCGGGGAGCGAAGGCTTCCATCCGCTCTTTTCGGTCCGGACCAACAAGGACGGGAGTTTCTTCGCCCGTGTCGGCAGCGAGGACTATGCCCAGGCGTACGGCATCGTCGCCGGCCTGGAGGAGACACCCATCCCCGTTACCCTCTCGACGCAGGAGAACAAGCAGATCATCCCCAAGAACATCCTGCTCGTCGCCGACCTCTCTTTACTTCCCGAAGGCGTCGGAGACACCGGAAGCACTCCGACGCTTCCGGAGACGGCCGAAATGATCGGCAACCCCTCCTTCTCCCAGGACCTTGGAGGCAAATGCGTCGACTTTACGATCCCGAACCGCACCCTCGAGGAGTACAGTTTCTACCATACCGTCCGGACGACCGAGCCCGAGATCAGAGGGCTGACGATCACCGCCAAAGAGAGCAAAAAGCTCAAAACGGAGCTGCTCGACATTTCGGAGACACTTTTCGGCGTCTTCAGCCGCATGAACAGTTCCATGAAGACGCTCTCCCTGAACGCCTATACGGTCGACGACGAGAAGACGGCGCAGGCGATGACGACGGAGCAGCCCGCCGCCGTGGCGGAACCGGTCATGATGCGCTCGTTCAGCAGCGGCACGGCCCAGTTTGCCACCGAACCCGTCTACCGCCTGAAGATGGAAACCGCCGTCGGGCAGTTGAAATTCAGTTCCGCGAACCTGACCTCATACAAACTGGATTTCAGCGCCCTGCTGAAAATCCTCGCCGAACAGGCACGCCGCAAAACGGCGCTGCAGGAGCTTCACCGCGAACTCGCAGCCGCGTACTGCGGCAAAAAAGGGGCCCGGGAAGCGGAGACATACTGCGAATCCCTCGCCTCCGAAGACGCGCTGAACCGCGCCACGGTCTCCTCCCTGCTGGGGCACATCAAAACCTACGCCGACGCGGAAAACAGCACCCTGTTCGCCGGGAACGCCCTCCCCAACCAGATACACGACTACATCAAAGATTTCCAGGCGCTGGTCAAACACCCCTTCGTTGACGCGGGTCTGATCACCGTCATGCAAAAACGCGCCGAAAAACTGATCGGGAGCATCGATACCCAGACCAAAGAGTCCCAGGACCAGGAGGAGCTGCTCGGCTACTTCAGGCGCCTCGTCTCCGAGCTGGCCGAAGTGGACCAGAAGGGGTTCTACACCTTCGAACCCTGCCCCACCCGCGAAACCGATACGATGGGGATCCTCTGCATTATGCAGCAGTTCGAGCAGATCAAGGAGACCCTCCGCAACAAGACGGTCTTCACCCTGGGCGAAATTCTCTCGATCCGCGACAATTACGATACCTACGTGACCAGCATCTCCGCCTTCCTCAGCCTGCTGGAACGTTTCCACACCTTCTATACGACGGGCTCCAACCTCCTGATCTCCCTGGAGGATGACTATTTTGTCGAACACTACCACAGCACCAGGAGCGCCCTCTCTACCCTCAAGCGGCAGATCTACGCGGCCATCACCCGGATCGAGGCGCTGGAGGCGGCCTACATCCTGAACCATCCCGGCCGCAGGGAGCTGACCGTGGAGACGAGTATCGACTGGGACGAAACGCCGACGGTGTACGAGAACACGACGATCGCCCACGGGCATATCCTCCATTTCAAGCAGAAGTGGAAAGCGGACGGCTACTCCCTCGGCGACCTGCTCTACAGCCTGCCGCTGGCCCCCTGCCAGGAGAAACAGATCGCCATCATCGACTGGGACCGGGAAGAGCGTGCATCACGCACGGAGGCGCAGACGGTCGCCGAGTCGCTCACGGCGGACCTCTCCCGCGACAGGGACATCAGTGAAATCATCAATTCGAGTTTCCAGGAGAATATCAGCGCCAGCTCCACCAACAAGACCAGCAGCACGAGCGCGGGCATAGGCGGCGGGATCGTCGGGGGAATCGGCGGCCTCTTCGGCGGGGTCTCCCACTCCGGCGCCTCGTCGCGCTCAACGGCCAACCAGGATTCGGCCAGGAACCTCTCCGGCAGCACGCTGAACCGCCTGCAGGACAACATCTCCCAGTCGGCCTCGTCGCTCCGCAGCCAGCGCAGCACGGTCGTCCAGACCGTCGGCCAGAACGAGACGATGACCGTACAGACGGAGGTCGTCAAAAACAACAACCACTGCCACGCCATGACCGTGGAGTATTTCGAAGTGCTGAAGCACTACGCCATCGAACAGGAGCTTGCGGATGTGCAGGAGTGCCTCTTCGTTCCCCTGCCGATGTCGGACTTCGACCATGCGAAGATCCTGCGCTGGAAAGACACGCTCCGAAGGGCGGTCTACGGTACGCAGCTGCGCCGCGGATTTGATGCTATTGAACGCATGGCGAACAACTACGCCGACTCGGACCTGCCGGAGGGGAGCTATGCCGACGAGACCATTCAGAACTTTTCGGGCCACTTCTCCATCTCTTTCGAACTGAAACGCCCCTATATCAGCCAGATCGAGGAGCAGACGAAAACCATTACGGAGACCGTTGAGCTCAAGGAGTGGTTCTTCTGGTATCCCTACGTCCTGAAGTTCACCTACGACAAAGAGGTCCCGCTGACCGAAGCGGAAAAAGACGCCATTTTCGAAGCGGACTACGCGCCGGAGATCGTCCGCAAGTTCATCGATACCATCGACATCTACGGGATCGACGAGAGCGGCAGTGAAGTGCGCCTGGACCTGGACTACACCCTGATGTCGAACTACCGCAAAGGGATCGCGCTGCAGGTGAACATCGCCAGCAAGGAGATCCCGACCGTGACGCGCCGCCAGATCCAGCACCTCCGTTTCCGGGCCAATACGACCGTGCACGCCTCGTCAAAGATCATCCTGCGCACGGCCTATCTGCACTACCGTACGAACCATATGAGCAGCTACATTGTCCGAAACGGCCGCGTCAACAACGACATCATCAACATCGTCAAGGTCAGCGGCGTCTGGTTCGACCCCACGATTGAAGTGGTGACCGATGCCGCGCTGCTCTATACACCGCTGACGGACAAGGAACTGAGAGACCCGCGCAAAGAGGACCGCAAAGCCGCCGCGGCGCTGGTCAGCCACCTAAACGAACATCTGGAACTGTCGCACAAGGTCATCTGGACGAGCCTGGATGCCAGCCGCCTCTTCGGCCTGCTCGACGGCTACATCGCTCCCAACTCCGGCAACAAGAGCGTTGCCAGCGTCGTCGAGAACAAGGTGATGGGCGTCGTCGGGAACAACCTCGTGCTCAAGGTCGTCCCGGGCGAAAGGCTCGACCCCGTCTTCAGGAATGTCGAGGACCTGATCGGCCATTACAAGACCGCGACGAAACCCGACCCGTTCCGCATCAGCGTTCCGACCAAAGGCGTCTACGCCGAATCCGTCATGGGCAAATGCAACAGCTGCGAACCGATCGACGACACGCGGCACTGGCGCTTCAAGGACGAGCCGTGCGGAACGACGCCGACGCCGATCGCCCCTGTCTCCACCGACAGCCGCCAGTCGGACGTGGGAAGCCTGCAGGTCAAGGATCTCCCGTCGAGCATCATCAATATGCAGACCGCGCCGAACGCCCCGGACCCGACCGGACTGGGCGCCGCCTTCGAACTGCTGGGCAAGAGCGACGCCTTCAAAGACATGACCGGTCTCGCCGGCACCCAGGCCAACGCCATCAAAGCCCTCGAGACCACCTCGAAAAGCGTTACCGACCTGGCGGGTATGGCGGCGGATCTGAAGAAGCAGACGGCAATGAAAAAAGATATCGGCAAAACCCTGCAGACCATCGACGACGCCAAGAAGAAAAACCAGATCTCCGATATGCAGGCGAACGGCCTCTCCTACAGCGCGCTCAGCTCCATGGTCGGTGAACCGACGAAGAAAGAGGCGCAGGGCACGACTGTGGACGAGGTCAAGGACCTGGCGAAGAGCGCCGGGGACAATAAAGCTTCCGTCAAGGTCAACCGTCCGTCGGGCGAGCAGATCGAGGTCGATGCCCGTCCCCAGGACGCGGCGGCCGAATTGGAATTTTCGACAAAGACGGCGATCATTTTGCCGACCCCGCAGAGCAGCCCCGATTCAAGGGCGTTCTTCCCCTCCAGGGATGATAAAAGCGGCGTCATTGAAGTCGCGGCACAGATCAACAACGCCCCTTCGGGCGGCTCGCACCGCTGGACGCGCCCCGATGTCGATGCAATGGACATCGACGCGCAGAACAGCCTGCGGACCATCGTTCGCGGCAAGAAGCCGGGGCTGCAGGAGCTCGATTTTACCGTCCGCGACAGCGCGGGGAGCGCCGTGGCCAGCCAGAAACTGACGCTCTGCATTCCCCAGTTTGTCACCATCGACGAAGATGCCATTGCGTCGCCGACGCCCTTTGACGACTTCCTCGCGCAGTTCAAACTGGACGCCAAGAAGAACGAAGTACTACAGGAAGCGAAAGAGGTGTGCGACCATCTGCTCAGAACGTCGAATGTCCGCACAATCTGGCGCGTCGGCCCGTTCAGCGAGACGGTGCCCGCCCATCTTCCCGCGAACCATGTGACGACGCTGAAGATTCACAACGAACCGCCGGCAATCTATGCCGGGACACCGGGGGTCACCCATACACCGGCAGGCGCTGCCGTTCTCAACGAGACCATTGACATCTACCCGGGAGCACTGGACGACTCGAACTCGCACGAGATCAGCATCGAAGTCCAGGCGCTGCTCATCCAGATCCAGAACCAAACCATGACGGCGGACCTGGAAAGCTTTGCCACCACGTTGCTGGGCCGCCTGCTCGGGAGCATCATGTCGCACGAAATCATTCACAGCCTCTTGGCCTTTGATATCCCCAGCGGCCACAATGCGCCGAAAATCCCGGGCGATATCATGAACCAGGGCACCGATTTGACATTCACAGAATTGACCGGATTCGAAGACACCGCACACACGAGTCCGCTCGATCCGATCGACTTCATCGACCACGGCATCGTCTCCCTCGCCGGCCTGCTGGCCACCAACCAGGGGCGCATGGATGCGCGCTTCCCCGTGCCGCCGGCATTCACCTGACCCGGGGTGTGCTGACAGCACACCTCATTAATTCACCCATTCCCGAATGCATCTTCCTTCCCACGTACACTCCCAGCAGACTGGCCGGGAGAACGGGCTTCCGGGCTATTGAACCGTGGAAAAAAGCACTCGTCCGCACCGGCGGGAGCCCCGTGTGCACAGTGTATTTGAACCGCCGGCAGAGTAGAATACCTGCAGATGAACCAAAGGGGTGCTATGGCTATCGAACTGCGCCGGGCGACGGAAGAGGACCTGCCCTTCCTCACGGAAGCACTCCACAAGACCTTTCTTTATCTGATGGCACAGGGAGAAGACCCCTACTGCAAGGGGTTCGGTGCGCTGACCGTCGAGGAGATGGAGACGTACCTGCTGGAGTACCTCGACGAACGCAAAGCGCGGACCTTCATCCTGCAAAACGCGCAGGAGGAGATCGGCTGCATCATGGGCAAAATCGCCCCGTCGCACCTGAGCGCTTCCGGGCTGGGACTCGTCGGCTGGATCGGGCTTTGTTACGTCGACGCGCGTTTTCGACGGGCGAACCACTGCGTGCAGATGTACGAAAAGATTCAGGCATGGTTCGGCTCCATGGCCATCGACATCGTCGAACTGAGCTATATGGCGTCGAACCTCGCCGCGCAGTCGACCTGGGACAAGCTGGGCTTCGAGCCTTTCCGCGTCATCGCCTACAAAAAGATCAATCCAACCGAAGAGGCCTAGGCCGCTCAAACAATTTCCCGGCCCTCGGCCGCCCAAGGAGTCCGCCATTCTTCCATACGACGAGACCCATTACGCCCGACAGCTCGACGCGACGGCGGCGCAGCTCGACACCCTGCCGCTCTACCGTCTTGACAGCGAGACCGCCGCGCTGAAAAGCGCCTTCGATCTTGTTTACGATGCGGGCGTCTTTGCCTTTCACCGCTACGATTCCGACCTGCATGAGACGATGAAGTTCCGGCTCTTCACGACCCTCGCCCCCCGCTCGGGCAGCCTCGCTTTCCTGACCATCCAGATCCTCGCGGCAAACAAGATCATGCACGCAAACCGTTTTGCGCTGATGGAGCCCTACCTGGCCAGACGCTGCGGGATCGCCATCAACCACCTGCGCGCCCCCGTCACGGTGGTATCGGCCACGCATCAAAACGGCACCTACCGCCTCAGCGGCCGGCTGACATGGGCCAGCGGCTACGGCATCTTTGACACCCTTGTCATCGGCTTTCACTGCGAAGGCCGAGAGTTTCAGGCAGTAGTGCCGTTCGAACCCATAGAAGGCTTCGTTGTAGGCGAAGTGACCGAAACCTTCGTCGGCAATGCCATGCGCACCGTCGATGTTATCCTCGACAATTATGAAGTGCTCGAGGAACACATCATCGCCTCGCACCCCCTCGGCACCTACACGAAGAACAAATCCGTCTCCAAAACGATCCACTACGCCCTCTACGGCATCGGCCTCGGCGCCGTGGATGCCCTGGAGGATGCGGAAGTCCGACGCGCCGCCGAAGCGAAACTGGAAGCACTGAAAACCGCCTTCCTCGCTACAAAAGATGGCGAAGAACTGGACAGGCTCCGCGTGGAGCTCTTCGAACTCGTCCTGCTTGTAGTCACCACCGGTATGATCCTCAAAGGCGGCAGTTCCGTCCTCTCAACTGAACGGCTGCAGCGCTACTACCGCGAACTCGTCATGTTCAATGCCAACGGGCTTAACAGTGCACTTAAAACCCTGCACAAACAGGCCTTCCTCTCGGCATTCACACAGAGTCATTAAAAGTCCAGCGGACTCTTGATGCTCTCTTTGTTCAGCTCCTTTACGACATGGGTATAGATCATTGTCGTCTCGACGCTTTTGTGTCCGAGCAGCTCCTGGATGGAACGGATGTCCGTACCGTTTTGCAGCAGATGCGTCGCATAGCTGTGGCGAAAAGTATGCGCGCTGACCCGTTTGCGGAATCCGCATCTTTCTGCCGCTTCTTTTATCTGCCGTCCGACAGTCCCCTCAAGCATATGATGGCGCCGCAACTCACCTGATCTCGGATCGCGGGAGAGGCTTTTCATGGGAAAGAGGTACTGCCACGGCAAAGTCCCGGCGGCGCCGGGATACTTTCTGGCGAGGGCATGGGGCATATGGACGCGCCCCAGACCGTTTCGCCAGTCTTCTTCATGCAGGATTGCCACACTGTCACATTGTGCCTGCAATTCGATTTTCAGGCTTTTCGGCAAGGGGACGACTCTGTCCTTTTGACTCTTCCCGTCATAGATATAGACCTTCTCCAGCGCGAAATCAAGGTCTTTGATGCGAAGCCGCAGAACCTCATTCATCCGCATTCCGCATCCGTAAAGCATTTTGACGATCAACCGGTACGGTTCCTCCAGCTTATGAATAATCTCTTTTGTTTCTCCCTTATCGAGCACCACGGGAATACGTTTTTTCTGCTTCGCACGAAGCGCCTGGATGTTTTGATCTTTCAACGATATCCCCAGTACTTGCTCATAAAGAAAAAGCAGCGCGTTGAACGCCTGGTTCTGCGTCGCGGGAGCAACGTCGCACTCTGCCGCCAAATGCGTCAAAAAGGTTTCGATCTCATGCTTTCCCATCTCTTTTGGATGGCGAAGCTTATGATAGAAAATATAGCGCTTGATCCAGCCGATATATGAACGTTCTGTCTTGAGACTGTAATGACGGATACGTATCTTCTCTCTTACAATGTCCAGCAGTTTTTTCTCTTGTGCCATACAACACCTCCGATAATATCCTGCATTTTTGATGGATAACGCCGATATCCAGTTAATATCCATCATGGCATCAAAAATTGTCATATATTTGGTCATATTCTTAGAATTTTATTGCATTTTGACAAATTTTTTCCGTTTTTTAATATTAGTTTTAATAGATGTTCAGATGATAGTCTGCTAAAATGTGTGCTAATAAATAGTTAGGAGACAGATTGAACTACATTGTCATAAGTCTGATTGCATATTTACTTTTGTTCAACACAGTCAGCACTTTTAGACTTGCGAAAACAGAAATGTACGACTCATCCCAAAAAGTATTTCAATCACTTGTCATTTGGCTCCTTCCTTTAATTGGAGCAGCCATCATTTCACACTTTTTGAATGATGAGCCACTAGTTTTGTCAGAAAAAGCATCAAAATATGTGCTGCTCATCAAGCTATTACTTTTGCCTTTGATGATCAAAGTCAAATCAAATCTTGATGATGAAATAGGAAATAGCAATGAAGGCTATCAAGCCGATTTCATGCCTTAAAGCGGTGGAGACAGAGTCTCCTAACAAACCAAAGGAGACCAATCAAAAACCCGCGAGCGGCTTTTTGATTGCTCATTTTAAACGTTAGGTTGCAGAAAAGATGTATAAAGAACGAATAGATGCCGTGTGGGAAAAAGTCAGAAATTACCACAAGGACAATAATCCTACTATTTACGAGGAAATGATCTCTACTCCGCCTGCAATTGATGATGATTTTCAAAGAATAGAATTACTACTAAACGTCACATTACCAGATGAGTTTAAATACAGTTATCAAGTACAAAACATCAATAAAGAAAGCCAAATTTTCGGTGGGAATGTCTACACAATATCGTTAGAAGAGATTTATGAATTTAATAAATCACGAAAGGATCTTTGGACACAGCAAACTCCGGCTCATGATGTTTCAGATGACGTACTGCCACCAAAATTTGCTTGGGAGAAAAAATGGCTTTGTTGCGCGGACATCTTTGCTGCTGTCTACTTTATGATTGATTTGCGACAAGAAGTTCAGGAACAAAGTAGTCCACTATTAGCTTTTGATGTGGAGTTTGACCAAATCTGGAAGGCCTATTCTTCGTATACGGAATTTCTGGAAGATGCGACACAACAACTCTTAGAACATGGTCAGTATGATAATTATCCGATAGGAAAAGATCAATGAAAACCGATTCGATAAAACCTAACAAATCACAGGAGACCAATCAAAAAACCGCAGGCGGCTTTTTGATTGCTCATTTCAAACGTTAGATGACAAAGGAATACCATTTTATTTACAAAAATTAATTCAAAAAAAGAAGCAGTTAAAATTATAAAATCAAATGTATTTTGGTACTACATGTATGGAATATTAATGCTTTCGTTATTTGTGATTTGGCGAGACCAAGAAGCAAGTTATATATATTTAGTGATAGGAAGTGTCTATATAATTGGTGGACATTTGCTAAAAAGGTATATGAGTAAGGCATCTGCAATATTTTTAACAATAATAACAGTTTTATTAACTGTCATTATGTATGATAAAGACATCATCAATATTTTTATAAATATAACAGTAATTATGGCTTGTATAGAAGCTTTAAGAGCAACTTTTAAATTTCACAAAAAAGTTAATGTACAAGCTTAGATTACACATCTAACAAGTACTAGGAGCGCAATAGTTTACCGCAAGCGGAAACTATTGCTCAAGACAAACGTTAGGAGAACAAATGGAGTACTTGTGGATTCTACCTGTAGCCTTATTTATACTTCTTGATTTAGCTGCACTTTATGCAGTGATCGAAGAAGAGATGCTTTATACATTTCAGCAAAAATTCTACAAAGTACTCTTCGTTCTGCTTGTCCCATTCATAGGCGCAATAATCGAACTCTATTTGCTTAGCAGATATGCAAAATTTAGAGGTAATGGTTACTACCCTGACGATGAAGTAAAATGGTATGCATTCTGGAATTATTTTTCAACCGATAGTTCATCATCTGGAAGCCATGGGTTTGATGGTGGGAGTGGTGATTCCGGTGGTGGCGGTGGTGGAGACTAAATCTCCTAACAAAACAGAGGAGACCAATCAAAAACCCGCGGGCGGCTTTTTGATTGCTCATTTTAAACGTTATCTTAAAAAGGAGTATGAATGCTTGAATGGGGAATAGGTATTGTGGTTGTACTAACTGCACTTTATTTTTTGGCCAAAAAATTCGAAAGCCTGAAAAATGTGCCAACAGAAAAATTGTATGAAACACTGGAAGATGAGAATCAATACAGGTTTTGGTTCAAATCAATCGAGGAACTTGTGCGCAGAGGTGAAGATATGACATATCTGAAAAACAAGCTCCTGGATGGTTTGGAATCTACCATTCTTAGAGATAGAGTTTTTGCTTCAGAGTCCTACAAAGCAATTTTTCCAAATGTATTACAGTCTATTGGATATAAACCGAACAAAGAGCCGGATGAAGATATGCGTGTCAAACTTGCAGCCCTAAGAACGAAATAGGAAATCGAATTATGAAATATGTCGGAATTATTTTATTAGTCCTGGTTGGATACTTTATTTGGCACTTCGTCATTCAAAACAAGCCCATTGTCATAGCAACATCAAATTCAGGCAAAAAGGTTTCCGGAACTCTAAAGTTACCAATACAAGCCAATCAATTGACTATTCAAATTCAAAACAATGAACATGACACTGTTATTACAGGCATCAAAGTATCCAGAGATGTGCATGACAGTTTGGGATTATCTGCTCCTAATGGCTTTCATCAAGAAGCAATGGCATTTGAAGATAGCGATGACGCTGAAACAAAAGAATACGTAAAAAAATTCAATGCAGAGACTGTTCGGTATGTTGGCAACTATAAAATCGGACCAAACCAAAAGGCAGAGCTGATCTTCCCAATAACCAATCTGGATGATTTACACGGGGAAATAGACTTTACATATGAACATAAACTTGGGTTTGGCGGTTCGATTTCCTTCTTTTCTGTACAGCTAAATCCTGAAAGAAAATCATCTGATGAAGACAATCTCACAAGTAATGGATAATCGTCATAAGATAACAAATCAGAGGAGACCAATCAAAAACCCGCGGGCGGCTTTTTGATTGCTCATTTCAAACGTTATGCAAAAAGAGAAAATATGAGTAATTACATTAGACTTGAAAGAATTCCTTACGAAGAACCGCATCATATTCAGCTTGTATGGGATGTGTCGAATGGAAATATTTCTTCATGTTTTGAGTATTACGATAATGCAGACTCTTTGATAAAGATTGCAGAACATTTAGAGCATTTCCCCAGACATGGCAGTGATGTGTTTTTGTATGAGATAGGCTCCGAAAAACCTGAAGATCGTTTTTCTTATTATTTTAGATTTAGAGTTTTTACAACTGATTCGAGTGGCAGCACTGCAATTCAAATCAGATTTTGCAATAATCGTGAATTGCCATATAAAGAAATCGTAGAGTTCTGTATTCAAACGGAGGCCGCTGCTATTAACAGGCTGGGGAAGTTATTCCATGAATTTGGAAAGCTTGAAAAAGAATACATGGCTTGGTCGGATACCGAGTCATTCATTGGTGACAAATATACGTATGCATAACAAGTCACAGGAGACCAATCAAAAACCCGCGGTCGGTTTTTTGATTGCTCATTTTAAACGTTAGTGTAATAAAGGAATTAGAATCGAAAGTTCATATAAATCGATCAGAAATGGGGTAATTGCATCGACCATTGCTGGCATTATTATTTTAGTCATTCCAAAGTTGCGTGAGTACGCAATTAGTTTTTTCTCTTGGATATGGTCTGGTATTTTATGGTGCTGGAATGCACTCAACGCAACTTATGCACTGCCTGGCTGGATATGGTTACTCATTTTTATTTTTGCATTTATCGGCCTAATAAATATTTTTCTAGCATTTAAAGGTGAAGCTACTATTCCAGAATATAAATCATATACTGAAGACAGTATATACGGACTTGTCTGGCGATGGGACTGGGTAGGAAATCAAATATCTAATCTTTGGTGCTATTGTCCTAATTGTGATGCTACTCTTGTTTACAATGAACCGACTCGTCGCCGTTCATTATTTGAAACTAATCAGACTAACTTTATTTGTGAAAATTGCGGGCATAAAATTGTAGGTACGATTCAGGGTGGAAATAAAAATTATGCAATTGGAGCGGTTGAACGTGAAATCGATAGAAGAATTAGAAACAATGAATTTCAAAAGCACTAACAAACCAAAGGAGACCAATCAAAAACCCGCGGGCGGCTTTTTGATTGCTCATTTTAAACGTTATCACTCATCTCCAATTGACGCCATTGTGTAATTACAATATAATTACGAAAATAGAAGGAGTTCGATATGGCATCTTTAATTAAAATCGGAAATTCGCAAGGTATCAGACTTCCAAAAGCGATCATCAAGCAAGCGCATCTGGAAAACGTAAATCTGGAGTTTGAAGTTCTGGAAAGCGGCTTATTGATCAAACCGGTTAACAATACCGGGAGAGAGACATGGGACGAAAACATCAAAACCGTTCTGGCGGCCAATAAAGGCAAAACAGACGAAGCGTTCCTGGAAGATCTTCTCGATGACAGCGATCTGGATGACTACGAATGGTAGCCGATATTAAAAGATTCGAGATATACCTGGTCAAATTGAATCCCACGGTCGGATCTGAAATCCAAAAAACACGCCCCTGCATCGTCATTTCTCCCAACGAGCTGAATGTCCTCAAAACCGTTATCGTCGCTCCCATGACCAGCAAAGGATTCGATTTTATCTTCAGGCCGAAGATAAAATTTGAGAACAAAAACGGGCTGGTGCTGCTGGATCAGATCAGAACCGTCGACAAAACAAGATTGATAAAAAAAATCGGCGACGTCGACGAAAAAGTGTCAAAGAACATATCAAATGTGTTGGTGAAAATGTTTGAATACTAAGTGATAACAAATCAGAGGAGACCAATCAAAAACCCGCAAGCGGCATTTTGATTGGTCATTTTCAACGTTATTTATCTCTTGTGTTCAAAGACAAAGCCTTGGCGGTCTACGATGTACTGTTTCATCTTTCATAGTTTGAAACTTGCATGGGAGAAGCAGAAAGAGATCGAGACACAGAAGGCATAGCGTCATGGATACACAAAAAATGGTCTGTCCCCATTGCGGTGAGATCAACACCATTCCCGTACAGGAGCATTACAGCGAAGCCGACTGCACGCACTGCAAGGCTTCGCTGCTGGAGACGAAACCGGTCGGCGTGGATGAAGCGGCATTTATCAAACATATCTGGAACAGCGACATCGTGGTAATAGTCGATTTCTGGGCGCCCTGGTGCGGTCCCTGCCGCACGATGGCCCCGGCATTCGAAGAGGCGGCCGCAGCCCTGCCGATGAAGGCCCGTTTCCTCAAAGTCGATACCGATGTGCAAAATTTACTTGCATCACGTTATAACATCCGCTCCGTCCCGACGCTCATTCTCTTTAAAAACGGGTATGAGATCAACCGCAGGAGCAGGGCGATGAGCGTGGAAGAGATCCACAAGTGGACCGGGAAGTACATCGTCTAATATCATGCCGTCAGGCTTGTCCCTATTTTTGCCCTTTTTCTAACGCATAGACTGACTTTTGCACACCTCCTGTTATGTAAGCCAGGAGGATGCTGATGCAATTGGATAGACTGGAACGATATTTCAATGACTACACCTACATCAAAAAAGGCCATTATCCGGTCACTGACATGGTTGTCTACTGGTACATGGGTGAAGCGTGGACAGTGGCAAATAAAGAACACCAAATTGCTGTCAGCGAAGGACTTCTGCGGTCAATCGAAGCAAAAGGCTTCGAATTAAAACAAGAAGATGTTGCACGTCTTTTTGAGCTCTACGATCTTCGGGGCAAAGCAGCGCGCGGTGAGCTCCCGGACGAAGCAGTGCTCCAGGCGGTCTTTACCGAGATCATCGAAAAACATCATCTATCGCACTAATTAAGGGGGCGTTTAATACCCCATTCGAGACCAAAAGAGCGAATCTTGCACATCGAACATAAGTAAAGGACTATCGCTAACTACGCAATACGCGCGGCGTAAACATAGATTCGTTTGTTAAAGTCCTTTCCCAAAACAGATCGGAAGCCCATGCCCAACAGACTTGAACTCGAAGACTCCCCCTATCTGCAGCAACACAAAGACAACCCCATAGACTGGTATCCCTGGTGCGACGAAGCGTTCGAACGCGCCCGTACGGAAGCACGCCCTATTTTCATCTCTATAGGCTACAGCACCTGCCACTGGTGCCACGCCATGGAGCACGACGTGTTCAGCAATGAAAAGATCGCCGCGATCCTGAACGAACACTATATCTGCATCAAAGTTGATCGTGAAGAGCGCCCGGATATCGACAAATATTACCAGGAGGTCCACCACCTGCTGAACCGCAAACCGAGCGGATGGCCCACTTCCGTCTTCTGCACCCCGGACAACCGGCCCATTTTCGCGGGGACCTATATCACGCCGAATTCCCGCGGAGAGAAGATCGGTTTCACGGAGCTCTCTAAGCTGATTGCGACCAAAGTGGCGCAAAAAGATAAAAGCCTGTTCAAAAGCGCTGACGAGATCCAGGCCTATCTGGACAAACCTGCCTCGCAAGCCATTGAGGTGAAACAGCTCAATGCTACCCTGATACAGCGCTTCGTCAAACAGGCGCTGCGCATTTTCGAGCCAAACAGCGGCGGCTTTTCGAATGATCTGAAATTCCCGCAAATCTACACCCTCAACGCGCTGCTGGACATCTCCCTGCTGCAAAACAATCCCGATGCCGAGCAGATGCTCACAAAGACCCTCTCGGCGATGCACCGGGGCGGCATGTACGACCTCATCGACGGCGGCTTCTGCCGCTACAGTACCGATGTAGATTGGCTCATACCCCGTTTTGAGAAGATGACCTTCGACAACGGGCTGCACTGCGAGCTCTACGCCCGTGCCGGACGTATGTTGAATGACGCGAGCTATTCCCTAATAGCCATAGAGATCGCCGACTTTATGACCGGGAAAATGCAGGAAGACGGCCTCTTCTACTCCGCCATCGATGCCGACACCGAAGGCGCACAGGGCATCTACTACACTTTTGAGTATGACACGGCCAAAACCGCACTGCTCGAACACGGTTTCAGCGCAGACGATACGGAAACGATCCTCGCCACATTGCATGTGACGCCGGAGGGCAATTTCATGAGCCGCAACATCGTCTGGCTCGAGTCGCCCGGTGACCGCCCGGAGTGGTTCGACGCCGTACGGGAAGTGTTCCTCTCCCTGAGACAGGCGCGCGAGTACCCCTTTATCGACAAAAAGGTGCAGACCTCGTGGAGCGCGATGATGATCCGCGGCCTCTTCGAGCTGGGGAAATCCGACTCCAGCTACACGCAAAAGGCCGTCGATGCGCTGGAGGCGCTTATGGATTTCGTGATGCCCCAGGGAGCGCTCTTTCACTCGGGTCTCATTCATAGCACCCCGAAGGTCGGCGCCTTTTTGGAAGATTACGCCTACCTCGGCACCGCGTTTATCAAAGCGTATGAAGCGACGTATGACAACGTCTGGCTCATGCAGGCGCAGCGGATGGCCGACTTCGCGCTGGAAGAGTTCTATGAGAACGGGCGCTGGTATTTGAGTCGCGGGGCGTTCACGACGGAGGCGGACCCGGCAGACGCGCTCTACCCCGGTTCCATCGGGGTGATTGTCGATCTGCTGCTGAGCCTCGGCATGCTCCAGGATGACAGCTACCGGCAGTTCGCCTTCACAACCCTGCAGTTCTACTCCGCCAACCTGGTGAAAGCACCCATCAGCTACCCCCACCTCTTCAACCAGGCGATCCGCTACCGCTTCGAAGACCTGCTCGTCAAAGCCAATGCCGACAAACTGGCTATGGCCGCGCCCTCCCTGGCGGAGGTCACCTACCCCTACGTTCGCGTCAAAGCCACCCATAACAAAAACTACATGCTCTGCGGCACACAGAGCTGTTTCGCACAGTTGAAAACGCCGGTAGAGATCGCCGACACCATCCGGGAAAAATTTTCAAACTGACCTGCGTACGGAAATGTCTAGGGATATTCCGGACGTTCCAACTTTTGGATGAAACGTGGCATGAGCAGGTGGATGAACCGCTCTATTCAAATAAATAACGGCCTCAACGCCGCGCTTAGAACCCTGCATCAACAGGCGTTCCTTTCATCACGGTTCCTGATAGAATGTATGCCCGTTACGGCCGCGACCACTCCGCAGGTTGCAGCCTATCGAGGCACAGATTTTCCGCCCTGGAAGATTTCAAAATGACGCCGGCCTTCTTCACCGCCCCGTCGGGGTCTGTCAGCCGGTAAAGGACCTGCACTTCACCGACGGCAAGCAACTTGTCACTCGCATACCAACGGGACTCTTTAACCTGGAGCGTCTGGACCGACGTTTTCAGAAAAAGAAGATCCTTCTCCTTGATCGACGATGCGATCATCTGCCCCTCAACCTGATTCCAGAACTCCTCGCTCTTATTCAGGGTCTCCAGCAGTGCTTTGGCATGCTGAATGTCTGTCTCTATCATAGCCAGAACGGCGCCATCGCCCTCCGACGTCTTTTTAGCGCGTTCCAGGTTTATCATGGCAGCGCCGAGTTCGCGGCTCATAGTGGTTCTTTTGTCCAAAAGTGCTTCTGCCTCCTTTTGGGTTCCGCCGCCCACGGCTGCCGGATGGGTCACAAATCTGCTTTTCGCTTTTGAATCCAGCAGATTTTTCAGGATCGTTTCCGCCTCCGCTTCATCATTGAACACCGTGATGGAGCGGTCAACGCGAAAGAGTTTGGAAACGCTCTCGATGACCTCCGGGACGACGCCAAGCAACGATATCGCAGCGGCCATTCCCTGCATTTTCATGGATTCCCCCGGCGAGGGCTGCGTCGCTTGCGCATTGAAGCTTTGCAGCGCCGCAATCGATTCGTCGATCATACGGAGCGTGTACGCTGACATATATGCCTTTTTCAGTTCCGCCTCCGAGACCAGAACGGCTCCTTCAGGGCAGAGATCAACCAGCGTATCGGCAATCTCGTCCATCAACGCCAGCATCGGGCGCTTGCTCCGAAGCAGCGCCGTGTTATCCTTCCCATCCGAGACCGTCACCGTCCCCTTGTTCCCCTCGGGCAGCTTCCACTCGCTCAGTGCCGCTTTGATCTTTTGAAGTTGCGCAGAATCCATCTCCGCCTCGGCATCCGCCAATGCTTTTTGCGCTTGTACCAATGCCGATTTTTTCGTTAAAAGCTTGGTCTCGTCCTCCAACTGCTTGATCTGCTCTTCCTGTGTTAATTCCGATGCCATTGCTATTCCTCCTGTCAGTAAAAAGATCGCCACAATAAGTCCTCTCATCATCTGATCCACCTCCTTTTTACTTTATGTTTCTAAGCATCATATATTGTATATTACCGTTTATTCGATTTGCTTAAATTCCATATTTCAATGCCGTGGCCGTTTGCAACGATCGGGAGAGTCCTCACGTTTTGTTTCCATGTCTTCTGCGCTATCCATTCCGCAACCCCGCCCAAATACCTGCATAGACGGGGGTTCCCCACTCATCCGCATCAAAGGACGGCACATTCGTTTCTCCTCAAGCCATGCACAAAACAGCCGATTCAGGTAGAATTAACATTAATAGTTTTGGTTGGAATAAGTTTGAACATGTACAATGGTTCTTATCTGTTAGTTGTTGGGCGCCTTACGGCAACGACAAAGCTCGTCCTGCTATAGTGCTGTAGCGTCTGGAGAGTGTCGGCTAAAAAGGAGTAGACATGAAAAAGCTTCTTGTTTTATCGTTCGTCCTTCTGTTGAGCATCGCCGTGCACGCAACCCAAAAGCTTGAAAACATTACAACGATGAATGAATTCCAGGGTTTCGTTCATACATTCTATCTCCATCCCCAACCGGAGCTTATTGACAGCGCCATTACTTTTTTCGGCTCCTCCGAGATGGCCTCCAATCCAAATGCGAAAGCCCTGATGCTCATGTCGTTCAGTTCGCTCTTTTCCATGTATGACGCTTCCCGGAAAGCGCAGTGGGAGAAGACAATACAGGGCATCAGGGAACCGGCCAAATCGCTCTTAATGCACTCCTTGCGCCGATCGCCGAGTGCGCTGCTGGATGCAGCACCCCTCTCCCCCGCCAAAGTCGACATGTACTGGGCCTGCTTTTTCACCACCGGCGACTTTGAATATCTCTATGCGATCATTGCTTTGCTGAAGCACCTGGACGAGCGTCAGGATATCAACCTGTTCCTCACCGCGGCGTCCGCAAAATGGTCCCTGTCCAGTAATGCCAAATTGCATTTCAAGGTCCGCATGGTACTGGAGGCGATGAAGGTCGGCGACGTCCCTGAACTGCAGCCCGTCGCTAAAGAGATCCTCGAGGTCAATCCCAGCCTCATCAGGGAAGAGGCTCTCGCCGTTCTGAGAGAGCAGAAGCGCAAAGGGATATGGCGATAGGCATCGGCCGTATGCCGTCACGCCCTTCCCTTTGACATCCGATGCGGGCTTATTTCACAAAAGGAATCTACAAGTATGCTTGAGATTGCGATCTTTTCACTGATTATCCTGGTATTCGGCGTCCTGCCGAGTCTGTGGTATCTCAGGCGGAGAGAAAACGTTGACGACAACCCAAACCCCCATATTGTCATTGTTGTTTTGACGACGTTGCTCGTTCTTGCCAATACCTATTACGCCTATCTGATGGGCCAAGGTTCCATATCCTATGTCCTCGGGTATGTATTTTTCATCCCGCTCGTAGTGGTCCTGGTCTCCGGGAGCAACCGGAGAAGACGCTGGAATGGTGCCTTTGTTTCATCGCTCGTTATCTTCCTCAGCATCATGGTCAATCTCGTCACGAGAGCAGATGAAGCTGCTAGGCAGATCAACACGTAAACGCGTGTGACCGGTCTTGCCGGCATACTTCGTCGTCAATAAAGGAGGCTGCATTGCCCGTCGTTTCCATTACAAACAGCGATCATTACGGATGGGGGGAGAACTGTGACGGTTGGCATCTGGCCGCTTCAGCCAACCTCAACGTTATCCGCGAACGCATGCCGCAGGGCGCATCGGAGACCCGTCACCTCCACAGCAGTGCAGAGCAGTTCTTCTATATACTTTCCGGCATCGCCACCCTTGAGGTCTCCGGGGAAATATACCTTCTGGCCCCCGGGGAAGGCTTTCACATTCCTGCGGGGATTGCGCACTCCCTGAACAACGAGCACGTGCTGGATTTGGAATTTTTAGTGGTCTCTACACCGCCGAGCCACGGGGACAGAGTGGATGCCTGAAATCATTGCGGAGACCGACCCGGAGGAGAGGCGCACCCCGCCCGAAGGCATCACAAATGCACTTGCTTACCCAGGCAAGAAAGGAGATTAATGAGCGTGTACGACCTTGCGGCTTTTTCGGTCGCCATGTTCTTGCTGGCCGCTACCCCCGGTCCCGGGGCGTTTATCACGGTTTCCAAAGCGCTGGCATCGGGCTTCAACGCAACCCTGCCCGTCATCGCGGGGATCGTTGCAGGCGATCTTGTTTTTCTTTTGGCCGCTATCTACGGCCTCGCGGCCGTCGCCGAGGTTTTTTCGCTCCTCTTTGTCATGATCAAGTATGCGGGTGCCGCCTATCTCATCTGGCTGGGGGTCCAGTTGTGGCGCGCACCGCCCAAACAGATGCGCGTCGCGGCGTCCAAGAAGTACGGATTCCTGAGCGGCCTCTCCATCACGCTGGGCAATCCGAAGGTTATCCTTTTCTATCTGGGCTTTCTCCCCGCCTTCGTCGACCTGCATGCTCTGGAAAGTGTCGACGTTGTGCTCACCGCGCTTGCACTTGCCTTGATTCTCGGCTCCGTCATGCTCTTTTACGCCTTCTCCGCCGCGCGAACCGGCATGCTTTTCAAAAGCGAGCAGTCGCAAAAACGTCTGAAGCGCACGGCCGGGAGCGTCATGATAGGTACAGGCAGCGTTCTGCTCGCAAAAGCCTGATACGCCCGATCCCAAGGAGACATACCCCATGCACCCCACTATCATCTGCGCCACACCTGAAAATGCCCGCGACATCGCCCTCATGACCGGGGAACTGCTTCACGAGATCATGGAGCGTATCAACGTCAAAGCCTTCCGTTTTCATCAGGATGAGACGGAAACCCGGGCTGCGGAGCTGTTATCCAGAGGCGTCTATTACGTCTTCCTCGCCAAGGACCCCGCAACCGGAGAGGCGATCGGTTTTATTTCACTCTATGAAAGTTACGCCCTCTACGCCGAAGGAGCCTACGGTACGATTCCGGAACTCTATGTACGTCCCCCCTACCGTTCGATGGGAGTAGGTGTGGCGCTCTTGAAGCGCGCCAAAGATTTTGCCGCCTCCAGAGGGTGGAAGCGGTTGGAGGTGACGACGCCTCCCCTGCCGGAGTTTGACAGGACACTGAACTTCTATGAACGCCATACTTTTGAAATCTCCGGCGGCAGAAAACTGAAAAGCGATATAGACGTCTCCTGAGGATTTTCGGGAAGCAGAGGGGATTCTTCTATCAAATTTTATTTAAAATAAATATTAAAAAACATGAATTTAATGCTTTATAATTTTCTTAAGATTAGCAATGTAAAATGAGCGCGGTATTTAAAAATATTATATATTGATCTCAGTATGACATCGTACCGTTTTTACGGAAACGATACCGCATCAAATCAAGGTATAATGTCATATAAATATTTTGTTAAACAAAGATAATAATTTAATTTTCATACATAAAAATAAAGAGGGCTGTTTCGGCAGTATCATAGGAGACGCGGAAGGATGAATACACGCTTCACTGTCACGATACACGACATTGACGGCGTACGGCAGTACAGCCTGCACAATATCGTCAAGAAAGTCCTTCTGTACGCGGGAGCAGGCCTCGTCACACTGATTGCCGCAGGGGTCGCGTTTATTGTCTTCCTCAACGTCTCCCTCAACGATATCGACGAGAAAAAGCTTCAGCTCGAAGCGCACAACGCCGAACTGCGCAGCTCTATCACCGCGGCCGAGCTGGACCTGGCCGCGAAACAGAAGGAGCTTACCACCGTTTCCGACCGCCTCGACGGCATCGAAAGCCTGATCGGCCTGGCGCCCGATACGGAAACGGAGAGCAGCCTGCTTGAACGCGTTGAGATCGCCCAGATGACCTCCGTACAGCGCGCGGCGCTGCTGCAGCACATCCCCAACGGTTCCCCCGTCGAGTACCGGGGCATTACGAGCAAATTCGGCTACCGTACCCACCCCACGCTCCACCGCAAAGAGTTCCATCCCGGCAGCGACCTCCGCGCGCCGATGAACACCCCCATTCATGCCACGGCAGACGGCGTCATCGAGTACGCAGGGCTGCACAGCAGCAGCGGCTACGGGCGTCTGATCATCGTCGACAACAACTACGGCTTCAAGACCTATTTCGGCCACCTCAACAAGATCAGCGTCAAATCCGGCCAGTATGTCAGAAGAGGCGACGTTATCGGCTATACGGGCAACAGCGGGATGAGCAACGGACCGCACCTTCATTATGAAGTGCGATTTATCCAGCGCAAACTCAATCCCTACTGGTTCATCAAGTGGGATCTTGAACACTATGCCACCATCTTTGAAAAGGAGAAAAAAGTACCATGGCAATCTTTGGTAGCAACAATAACACGGGATCAGCACCTGCAAAAGCTCCCGTCACCAACACCAGTACCACCATCATCACAGCTGGCGCTTTACTCAAAGGCGAAATAGCCCTCGAGTGCGACGTCTTTTTTGACGGACGTCTGGAGGGAACGATACATTCCAAGGGGGTCATCACCGTCGGACAGAACGGTGTGATCGTCGGCGAAGTCAAGGCACCGCACCTTATCGTGCGCGGCCGCATCGAAGGAACCGTCGACGTCGATCGTGTCGAAATCAAGGAGAACGGTTATGTCGGAGGGGTCATCTCCTCAAAAGAGATGGTGATCGAGTCCAAAGGGATCTTTGAAGGCGAAAGCCATCGCAAAACGTCCGAAGCCGCGGCCAAACCCGTTCAGGACGCCGCAGCCGAAAAGCCTGCCGAAAAGCCTGCCGAAAAGCCCGCTGAAAAGAAGAGCTAATCCGGCCGACAGGAGAGTGAATGCAACAGGAAGAGGAGTGCTGCTACGCCCATAACCGCTACCTTCTCCTCCTCTGCATGCTCTTCGCAGTGGAATTCATCCTCCTCGCATTCGCCCCCTATGACCGGCATGACTGGCTGCTCGAAAACGTCCTGGTCCTGCTGGCCGTACTTTTTTTCGCCACGACCTACAGAACCTTCCCCCTTTCGCGCATTTCGCTGACGCTGATCTTTCTTTTTCTCTACCTGCACGAAATCGGCGCCCACTACACCTATGCCGAAGTGCCCTATGAGGCGTGGGGACAATCCCTCTTCGGTATTTCGCTCAACGGGCTCTTTGGCTGGGAGCGCAACAACTTCGACCGTGTCGTCCATTTTCTCTACGGCCTGCTGCTCGCCTACCCGCTGCGGGAGTTCTTCCTGCGGGTCGTCGACGTCAAAGGGTTCTGGGGCTACTTTTTCCCCCTCCTCGTCACCATGGCCAGCTCCATGCTCTATGAACTGGTCGAATGGGGCGCGGCCGTCTATTTCGGCGGCGACCTGGGGATGGCCTATCTCGGTACCCAGGGCGACGCCTGGGATGCGCACAAGGATATGCTCTTTGCCACTATCGGCGCCTTCATTGCCATGGTCATCACCGCGGCCATCAACGCAACCCTGCAGAAGGATTTTGTCCGGGAATGGGTCCACAGCTTCCGGGTGAAGCACAGGCATCCCCTGGGCGAAAACGCCCTGATGCGCCTGTGGCGGCAGCGGCATAATAAATAACCGCCCTCTTCCCTCTTATTCAGCGGGTTTCATAATCTCGAAAGCATCAATGGGTTCGTTGAATGCGATAAAGAGCACACAGGGGTCCCCTTTTTCGCAGTAGGCGACATGCGGATGCTTCTCTGGTCCGAAAGCATACATACCGGTTTCAATCAATTCGGCTTTCTGGTTGTCGTACTGGACCGTCATATTGCCCGAGACGAGGATCATGCGCTCCGCCGAGGTATGCCAGTGGTGCGGAATCTTGTAATCCCCCGGGACTTTGAACAAAACATCCGTGTGGGGCTTGGCCGGATCGCCATGCAAAACGGCGATCTTGCACGCCTCGCCGAGGAAAGCAGGGCAAGGCCCCCACTGAAGCCGCTGATCATCGTACTTGTACGCCAGTGCCGGCTCGTCGGCGGAGAGTCCCGAGAAAAGCCCTGTCACGACGGACGCCAACACCATCACTGCCATTTTGCGGTTCGGTAATAACATTGAGAATCCTTTTTATCAAAGGCCATGGCGGCCTCAAAATGAATTTTGCAGTACTACCCCACCATCTTAACAGCACCTTCATCCGTTGGAAAGAGCCAATGTTCGCTTAACTGTGCAATTAGTCGGATTATTTGATTTTTCTATAGTTATTGCGTCACTATAATAGGCAAAAGACGAAAGGTGAGACAATGGGGGCGCCGCTTCCGCTATACACGATCGAAGAGACGATCAATACCTATAAATACCTTTTCAAACCCAATCCCTCCTTCGGCATGGACTTTTACGCCGAAGGTTTCGAAGCGAAGGATGTCGTCTTGCTGCTCGATGACATCGCTCCGAGTCACGGTATTCCTCTGCGCTTCGACTATTACGCCCTTTTTCTCCGCCTAAAAGGGGAGACCATCCGCAGTGTCAACCATTTTGACTACACGATACAACCGCAGGCACTGCAACTGGTCTGTCCGGGCTCCATCTATGCGTTCAGGGATATCTCGGAAGAGTCGAAAACCTATGTGCTGCTTTTCGACAAGGCGTTCATTGAAGAGGAGAACCTCTCCTCCGAAGCCCTCAATCCGCTCTTCGCCTTTCACCGGCTTCACCAGAACGATGTCGTCCTCGATACGGCGAGCTATGCCCAGGTCCTCTCCCTTTACGAACAGCTTAGCTATGAACTGCGTCAGAAAAAAGAGGATTTCAGGAGTATGGCCAAGATGCTGATCACCCAGCTGCTCTTCATCCTTAAACGCGAAAAGCAGAATGCCGGCCTTCCGCAGAACCTCACCAGGGCCGAACAGCTCAGCGCGGAGTTCCTCGTCCTGATCGAAGAGCATTTCTGGAACAAAAAGAGCGTCAAAGCCTATGCCGAGATGATGGCCGTCACCCCGAAACATCTCAGCGAAACGGTCAAGGCGACCCTGCACCGCAGCGCGCTCTCCTATATCCACCTGCGTATCATCAAGGAGATACAGTACCTGCTCTGCTTCGGCAATATGTCGATCAAACAGATCGCATACGCCCTCAACTTCGAAAGCCCCTCACAACTGGGGCGTTTTTTCAAAAACCATGAAGGCATCTGTCCGAAGGAGTACCGTCTGCGCAACCGGATAGACTACCCGTCGCTTGTCCCCGGAAAGCATCGGTAGCGTCACGCCTGCTGCTCCGCATAGAGCGTCATCTCGTACACCCACTGCTGCAGCGGCAGCATCGCTTCGTAATGGGCATAAAGCGTGTCAATGAGCATCTCGGACGTGATCAGCGCCGCCTTGGTCTCCGTAGAAGCATACATGCAGTTATACAGGGCCAGCTCCGCCAGCGGCATTGATGCGTCAAAACCGGCCGGCAAACGCTTGTAACGTTTCTCCGGCAGCCTGTACCCCTTCTGTGTCAGACGTTCGAGGATTGCCTGCAGCTCCTTGCGACGCTCCTCGGATTTCAGATAGGAACGATACGCGGAGAGCATGGCCGGCTTGAAGCGGCGCAGGCCCGTTGCGACCAGGAGCGTTTGCGGATCGAAATGAAGGTAAAAGGCGCTGCTCTGCATCCGCTTGCCGCCGCCCTGCCAGAAGACGATGCCGATATGGTCCTTCAGCGGCGGCTCGTCGAAATGGAAACGCTGGTCGCGGTAGATGCGGAAGAGCGAACCGTTGACTTTCGGTACGGCATTGATCGTCGGCACGAGGGCCATGAGGTGTTCGCCCATCTCCTCGACAAATGCACGGCTGGGTTCGAGCACAAGTTCATGGTAGAGCATCTTGTTGGCGTCAAACCACGCCTTGCTGTTATTGCCCTGGAGTTCGGCTAGAAAAGGGAGGGTTCCTGCGGGGAAGTGCGAGAACACCGGAAAGCTCCGATGGTCTCTTTAGAGGCGGACGGTGTCGACGCTGATGCACTCTTCAAGGGCGGAGAGCTCTGAAAGTGCTGCGTCTTTGACCGGCGTGTCGGTGATAATGACGGCAAGGGCCTCGCCGTTGCTGTTGCGGCCCAGGCGGAAGTCGCCGATGTTGACGCCGTTACGCGCCAGCAGCGATCCCACTTTGCCGATCACGCCCGGGACGTCGGTGTTTTTGAAGAGGGTAAAGTTCCCCTTCGGCTCGACATCGAGGTCGAAACCGTTGACCTCGACGATACGCTGGACGCCCTCTTCGAAGATCGTCGCGTCGATATCGACGACACGCTTGTCCGTCGTCAGTTTGACGGAAATGAGGTTTTTATAGGCGCTGCTGCCGAGCTCGGCAGAGGTCTCGATCTTGATCCCCTTCTGCTCGGCGATGAAAGAGGCGTTGACGTAGTTGATGGTGTCTCCCGTCTTGTCCGCCAGCGTACCGACGGTGACGAAGGTGCTCAGCGAATCGAGGTACTCGGCGATATCGCCCTGTGCGCTGACCTTGATGGAGACGATCGGTGCACGGTTGAGCTCGCTCGCCATAAAGCCGATCTTCTGTCCGAGCTCCAGGAACGGTTTGACGAATGCCGGGATCTTCGTCTCGTCGATCGGCAGGTTGAAGGCGTTCGGGAAGGCAATGCCCTTGGCCGCCTCAATCGCCTGCTGCGCCGCCTGCGTACCGATGTTGTACTGGGATTCGAAGGTGTTCGCACCGAGGTGCGGGGAGACGACGATGTTGTCCAGGTCGAGCAGCGGGTGGTCCGTTGCCGGCTCTTTCTTGAAGACGTCGATACCGGCGAAGCGGATCTTGCCGGATTTCAGACCGTCATAGAGCGCTTCTTCATTGTAAAGGCCGCCGCGGGCACAGTTGACGAGCACGACGCCGTCTTTCATCTTCGCGATCTCATCGGCACCGATGATGTCGATTGTCTCAGAGTTCTTCGGCGTATGGATCGTAATAATGTCGCAGCCGAGGATCTCATCGAAGCTGTCCGTGTATTTCACGCCGAGGTCTGTCGCCTTGGAGGCCGGGATGTACGGGTCGTAAGCCACGACGTCCATCTCGAACGCCTTGCAGCGTACCCCGACGCGGCTGCCGATGTTACCGAAACCGATGATACCGAGCTTCTTGCCCTTGAGCTCGTAGCCGTACCATTTCTCGCGCTTCCAGATGCGCTGGTTTTTAAGATGGTCGTGGGAGTAGGGGAACATACGCATACAGGAGAGCATATGGGCCATGGTCAGCTCGACGGCGGCGATCGTATTGGCCGTCGGGACGTTCATGACGATGATCCCCTCTTTGGAACAGCCGTCGATATCGACATTGTCGACACCGACACCGGCGCGGACGATCGCCTTCATCTGCTTGGCGGCACCGATAAACTTGTCATCCACGTCGGTAGAGGAGCGTGTGATCGCGACGTCGGCGTCGGCGATGACATCGAGCAGCGCCGTTTTGTCGACATCGGCAGCAAAGACGTAATCGATCTGCGGATCGTTCTGAAGCATCTCGAGCCCGGCTTCGTGAATATGGTCACACACGACTACTTTATATTTTTCCATCTTAAAATCCTAAAGTAAAATTGAAAATGTTATCAACAAGTACCTGCCTCGCAGGGCATTGCTGATAAATTTGGGAAGCCCCTCCGCCGGTGCGGAAAGGGGTTATTTTTTGAGTTGGTCTTTGATCAGGTCGCCGAGGCTGTTGGAGCCGTCCTCTTCGTTGAGCTTGTCGAGGATTTTCTGATCGTGCAGTCTGTCGAGTTTGCGGACAGAGAGGCGGATGCGGTCGCGCTTGGCATCGATCGCAACGATTGCCGCTTCGATCTCCTGCCCTTTTTCGAGCTCTTCCGCTTTGAGCGGTTCGAGGTCTTCGTTGCGGATCAGCGCATCGACGCCGTCGCTGAGGGAGACGAAGACACCGAAGTCTTTTACGTCACGGACGCTGCCCTTGACGATGTCGTTGACGCGGTGGGAAGCGGCAAACTTCTCAACCGGGCTCTCTTCGAGCATCTTGCGGTTGAGGGAGATCTTCTGGTCGTCGCGGTTGATCTTCGCGATCTTGACTTCGACTTCGTCACCGGACTTGAAGAGGTCTTTGGCTTTGACACCTTTTTCCCAAGTCGTATCCTGGTTGTGCAGGAGGCCTTCGACGCCGGCGATCTTGACGAACGCACCGAAGTCCGTCAGGGATGTGACGGTACCGGTCACAATATCGCCCTCTTTGAATTTCTTCGCGAATTCGTCGAAAGGTTTCGGCAGGAGACGCTTGAGGGAGACGCGCAGCTTGTGCTTCTCCGGATCAACGTCGATCACCTCGACGTCAATGTCGTCGCCGACGGTCAGGTAGTCTTTCGGGTTCTTAATGTTTTTGTCCCAGGTGATCTCTGAGATATGGAGGAAACCTTCGATATCGTTTCCGAGGTCAACGAACGCACCGTACGGCTCGATGTTGCTGACGGTGACAGTGATGGTATCGCCCGCTTCGAGTTCGTCCTCGATCTCTTTCCACGGATCCGGCTGGACCGCTTTGATGGAGAGGGAGAGGTGGCGTTTGTCTTTGTCGTAAGCGATCGCTTTGACGTTGACTTTGTCGCCTTCGTTGTAGAGCTTGGACGGGTTGACCGGGCCTTTGTAGCTGATCTCGTTGTAGTGGACCAGACCGTCGACACCGCCGACGTCTACAAACATACCGTAGCTGGTGATCTTCTTGATGACACCTTCGACAATCGTACCCTCTTCCATCAGCTGGTCGATGATCTCTTTCTTGCGCTTGCGCTCTTCGTTGAAGAGTTTGCGGCGGGAGACGACGATGGAGTTGTCTTCCGGATCAAGCTTGATGACCTGCGCCTTGACTTTGCGACCGATGACATTGTCGCTCTCTTTGAACGCCGCGAGTGAACGCGGCATGAAGAAGCTGACGCCGTCCGCTTCGATCACGTAGCCGCCGCGGTTCTTCTTGGTCACGATGCCTTCGATGATCACATCTTCGAAATCCTCTTTGTGCGCTTCGACGAATTCCATCGTCTTCTGCTGCTCGAGGACCTTGCGGTAGGAGATCTTCGGACGCTCGTTGTAGTGTCCTGTGACCATAACCGTGATCTTGTCACCGACGTTGAAAAGCAGGTCGCCTGCTTCATCCCTGATCTCATCAAGACTGATGATACCTTCCAGTTTCTCTCCAACTCCGACGAGCGCGCGATTATCGTCTTCCTGGATTGCGACAATTTCACCTTCGGTGATGCGATTTGATTCTTGCTCCTGGAAAGAAGCCTCCAGCATCTCGGCGAAATTTTCTTCTTCAAATGCTTCGTTATCGAAAGCCATACCTGTACCCTTATTACGTAATAAAATCTCGTGAGTATAGCGAAAGAAAGCTTTTATGAAGCAGAAAGATTACAGGAGGGCGGATTTTTTACGCTAAGCAGCATCTTCCGGAAACGCGCCGGAAGCTTCAGGCGCTCTTCGAGCCCGTTTTGATCCGCGCAATCACCTGTTCGATGATCCAATCCGGCGTGGAAGCGCCGGCACTGATGCCGCAATACGCTTTCCCGTCAAACCAGGCGTCGTCGATGTCGTCGGGTCCTTCGATGTGATAACTGTCCAGGCAGTACGCCTGGGCGATACTGTGCAGCTGCTTCGTATTCGAAGAGTTCTTCCCGCCGATGATGATCATCACATCGGCCCGTTTTGAGAGGTCCCGCACCGCATCCTGGTTTTCGAAGGTCGCGTTGCAGATCGTGTTGAAGACCCTTACCTCTTTATAGCGCGGTATCAGGTAATTGACGATTTTGAGGAACTCGTCGACTTTCCGCGTCGTCTGCGCCACGACGGCAATCTTCTCTTTGAAGCGGATCTGTTCGAGCTCCTCGACGCTCATAACGACATAAGCGCCTTCCTTGGCGTAGCTTTTCACCCCGCGGATCTCCGGATGCGCCTCATCGCCGAAGATAACGATGTCGTACCCCTGCTCGCTCATCTCCTCGCAGATCTGCTGCGGTTTGGTCACATAGGGGCAGGTGGCGTCAACGACATGGACATCTCGCGCATAGAGCGTCTCCAGCTCCTGCTTCGGAATGCCGTGGGTCCGGATGACCGCCGTGTCGCCCGCTTGGAAATCGTCCAGATTCTCCGTCAATGCGACCTGGAAATCCTTCTGGAGACGTTCGATCTCCTTCGCGTTATGGATCAGCGGGCCGTAGGTGGCCGACTGGCGGTTCTCCTCGGCGATCTTGATCGCCCGTTTGACGCCGAAACAGAAGCCATAGTTCTCTGCCAGTTCAATCTTCATGTTGCACTTCCCCGATCGTACCGATCAGTTCGAAAAAGTTCGGGAAGGAGGTCCGGATACAGTCGGTATCCGTGACTTCCATCCCGCAGCGCAGCCCGGCGACGATAAAACTCATCGCGATGCGGTGGTCCCCGAAACTGTCGACGGCAGCCGCCTGCAATGCTCCGCCCGTAATGCGGTAGCCGTCGTTGGACTCTTCACAGACTATACCGCATTTTTGCAGGTTCGTCATCACCGTAGTGATGCGGTCGCTCTCCTTGACCCGGAGCTCTTCGGCATTTTTGACCTCGCTGGTCCCCTCCGCCGTCGCCATCGCGACGGCCAGCGCCGGCAATTCGTCAATCAGCCAAGCGATGTTCTCTTCGACGACGACCGCCTTGAGCGGCCGGTAGCGCACCTCGATATTCCCGATGGGCTCATACCGCTCGTCGGTCACCTCGTAGCGAATATCCGCCCCCATGCGTTCGAGCGCCTTGAAGGCCTCGATACGGGTCGGGTTGAGGGTGACGCCCTCGATGACGGCGCTGCTGCCGGGTATGATCGCTGCGGCAACGGCAAAAAAGAAGGCGCTGGAGGGATCGGCGGGGACCCGGATATCAAGGGGCTGCAGCAGTCCGCCGAGCGGCTGCACTTCCGTTCGGAGATGCTCCGTTTTGATCTCGGCCCCCATCCCGCTGAGCATCCGCTCCGTATGGTCTCGGCTGAGTTCGGGTTCTTCGAAATAGCAGGGGCCGTCGGCCCGAAGCGCTGCGAGGATCATGGCGCTTTTAACCTGCGCCGAAGCGACAGGGCTTTTATAGTCGAAAGCCTTCAGCGAACCGCCACGCACGCTCAGCGGCGCAAGGTCGCCGTTGTTGCGGCCGTCGAGCTGCGCGCCGATGCTGCGCAGCGGCGCCGTTACCCGTTTCATCGGGCGGCGGCGGAGGTATTCGTCCCCGCTCAACACGAAGTGCCCCTCCGCCGACGCGAGCAGCCCGCAGAAAAGCCGCATCCCCGTACCGGAATTGCCGCAGTCGAGGATGTCGTCGGGCTCTTTGATGCCGCGGGAGGCGATTGTGATCACCTCGCCGTCATCCGCCACCTCGGCCCCCAACGCTTCCACGATGCGCAGGGTATTCATCGTATCCTCCCCGCGCAGGAAGTTCCGGATAACGCTTGTGCCCTCGGCGAGGGTCGCGAACATCGCGCTGCGGTGTGAGATCGATTTGTCCGCCGCGACCTTGTCGCTGCGAAATGCGAACGTCCCCGCCGGCGCGATACGGACCCGGCTCATCGCAGTGCTACCCCAAGGTCGTTCTGCAGGGCCGCAAGGACCCCTTCCATCGCTGCCGTGATCTCCTCTTCTTCCAGGGTCTTCTCCTGCGACTGCAGCACGAAGCGCAGCGTCAGGCTCATCTGATCGCCCAGTGTCTCGTCCGTATAGCGGTCGACGGGGTAGAAGCGGACGATCTCGCCGCTGCGGCTTCCCTCGATGACTTCGGCCACCTTCGCGTACGCCATGGCCTGCGGCATCAGGATGCTGAGGTCGCGGTGCGACGCCTGGTACTTGGAGTACGGCTTCGCTTCGACCCTTTCAAAGGCGAGCGCATCAAAAGATCCTTCGAACATCACGGTGCGCGGAAGGTCCATCTCCGCCTGCAGCGTCGGGTGCAGCGTGAACATCTCCCCGATCTTGAGGCCCTTCTGGTAGACGGCTGCCGCCTGGTAGGGGTGGGCCATCTTGTGTGTCGGCGTAACCGGCTTCAGGGTGAAATCGCCCAGAACGTCCGCCGCCAGTTTGGAGAAGGACTCAAAACTGACACTCTCCGGCTTTCCGCTGTTGTCGAGGCTGTCCTCGTTCAGGGTTCCCGCAAAGAGGAGCGCGATTTTGACCGATTCGCGGCGCTGGACGTCGAAGACCGAACCGATCTCGAAGAGCGGGATACGTTTGCGGCCGTTCTTGGCATTGCTGCTGGCCGCGTTGAGCAGCCCTGCCAGCAGGGTCGGACGCAACGTATCGAGTGTCCCGGCGATCGGGTTGAGCAGAGAAAGCTCCTTCGCGACGCTCGCCAATCCCAGGGCGTCGAGCTGCTCACGCTCGTTGAAGACAAAGTGAACGCTCTCGTAAAAGCCGCTCTGCGCTGCGCGCTGACGGTAGGTCTGCTTTTTCCGGAACGCAAAGTAGTCATCGTCGATGCGGTCCGCTTCGGTCAGGACGAAAGGCTTCGCCGGGATATTGTCGATACCGACGATACGAACGATCTCCTCGATCAGGTCCTGACGGTTGACGATGTCGTGACGGAAGCGCGGTACGCTGACGACGATCTGCTCTTCGCTCGATTTGGAAATATCGAAGCCGAGGTTTTTGAGAATATTCGCCACGCGGCTCTTATCTATTTCTGTACCGACAATGCTGCTGACGTAGGCCATATCGATGCTGATATTCTTCGGTTCGAAGACTTCGGCATGCTCCAGAGTGCCACCGTAGATCTTGCCTTCACCCTTTGCCTCGATGCAGCTGAAAAGGAAGTCGCTGCCGATGGAAAGTTCCGGCTCGCTGCCCCGGGATGTGCGGTAGTAAAGCGGCCCGCTTTGCAGTTTCGTCTCCGCCATCTTCTGCGAAATGACCTCCGGGGCGATATAGCTCGCCTCGATGACGATGACGCCGCGGACATCCTGCAGGCGGGAAGCATCTTCCTGGCGGATACCGATGATCGAAGCGCACTCCTGCCCGTAGACGGCGGTGAGGCCGTGGGCTTCGCGCTTGATGACGATCTCGGCGAGCTTCTCGTCATTGCCACGGAAGAAGTCCACGGGATAGGCGCGCAGGATCACGCCGGTCGTATGCATGGCGTACTCAAGACACCCTTCGACGGCGTTTGCGCGGCTCTCGTCGATCATCGCCAGACGCAGCGTCATCAGCAGTGAGTCGTCAAAGAACTCGACCGATACCGCATGGTAGCGGACGCTTCCGGCAACATCGCCTTCAACATCGAGTTTCAGCAGACGCCCAATGCCCAGGCGGTTCTCGTCCTCACGGCCGGCGGCCCGGGGTTTCAGGCTCTTGTCCAGAGCCGCACAGAGGTCGCGGGCCACCCCGCGGATACTCAGACAGTCCCCGCGGTTCGCCGTCAGTTCAATCTCGATCAGGTCGTCATTGATCAGCAGGTAGTCGGCGAGCGGCTTCCCGAGCTCGAGTGCGCCGATACTCTCATCAAGCACAAGAATCCCGTCGTTCACTTTCGGCAGTCCCAGTTCGGTCGCGGAACAGATCATTCCCGCCGAATCGACGCCGCGCAGCTTGACCGGTTTGATCTCCAGGCCGCCGGGCATCACCGCGCCGACAGCGGCAACGGGAACATACTGCCCCGCCGCGACGTTAGGCGCCCCGCAGACGATCTGGCGCGTTTCGCCGCCCAGATCAACCTGGCAGACGTTGAGCTTGTCGGCATCGGAGTGTTTTTCGCACGCGGCAACCCTGCCCACGACGATTTTTTCCGGAATGCGGTAGGACTCTACCCTGTCGACCTCCAGACCGATGGCATTGAAAGTCTTGGCCAGGTGCTCCGTCGTAATGTCGGAAAGGTCGATCCATTCGTTAAGCCAGTGGCGTGTGACAATCATTTGAACTGCTCCAGTAGTCTGATATCGCCCTCAAACAGTGAGCGCAGATCCCCGATACGGTGGATCAGCATCGCGAAGCGCTCCACGCCGAGGCCGAAGGCGTAGCCGCTGACGTTCTCATAGCCGACCGCCTTGAAGACGTTGGGGTCGACGATCCCACAGCCCAGGACTTCCAGCCATCCCGTCTTGGAACAGACGCGGCAGCCGTCGCCGCCGCAGAAGATACAGCTGATATCGACTTCCGCGGACGGTTCCGTGAAGGGGAAGAAACTCGGGCGGAAACGGACCTCGACGTCGCCGAACATGTACTTGAGGAAGTCCTCGAGAATGAACTTCAGGTTCGCGAAGGAGACTTTGCCCTCTTCGTCGACGAGCAGACCCTCGACCTGATGGAACATCGGGGTGTGCGTCAGGTCGTAGTCGCGGCGGAACACGGCACCCGGAGCGATCATGCGGATCGGCGGCTTCTCCTGCTTCATCGTGCGGATCTGCACCGGGGAGGTATGGGTGCGCAGCAGCAGCTCGTCTTTGAAGTAGAAGGTGTCCTGCATGTCACGGGCCGGGTGGTACTTGGGCAGGTTCAGCGCCTCGAAGTTATGGAAATCGTCTTCGACCATCGGGCCGGTCTTGACCGAAAAGTTCATGGCGACGAAGTACTCAACGATGCGGTCCATCGTCTGCATCACCGGGTGCAGCGCACCGCGTTCGCTTCCCCGGCCGAAGAGGGTCACGTCGATCGCCTCCGCTTTCATCCCTGCCTCGAGCGCTTCGAGGGCCAGGATCTCCTTGCGGACATTAAAGGCCTCGGTCAACTTCGCCTTATGCTCGTTGAGCTCTTTGGCAAACGCGCCCTTCTCCTCGTTGGGAACGGACTTCATCTTCGCGAACTCGGCCGCGAGTACCCCTTTTTTCCCGAACACCGCAATACGGATCTCTTCAAGTTTGTCGACACTCTGTGCCGACGCAATGGCGTCATACCACTCTTGCAACCCTGGCTCCTTCTCGGGGACGTCTCCCCCATGTATCTTGCGCGTATTGTATCCAAAGAGCTTTAAAGGGCAGTATCATTGATCAATTACCCTGCAGGGGCAAAGCCCCTACAGCTACGCTAACGCTATGTTCGCGTTATCCTCGAGCTATGCCCTGCGGAATTCCGCTTTGCTACATCAGCAGCGGGCGCTCTGGAAGAAGTGCTCTCGGAGCGCTCGCGCGCCCTCGGCGCCTTTTCTCTGAAATGCTCTTCTTTAAAATCAATACCGAAACCCTCCAATTCAAAGCAGGTTAGCCTCAAAGGCTTCTATGCTACAATCTCAAAAACGCTCTTTCAAGGAACATCCATGTGTCTTTTCTGCAAAATCGCCAACAATGAACTGACGGCCAACAAGGTACACGAAAACGACGATTTCGTCGCCTTCCACGACATCAACCCCAAGGCTCCTGTTCATGTGCTCGCCATTCCCAAAACCCATGTTGACAGCTTCAACGAGGTAACGCCGGAGATGATGGCGGACATGACTGCATTTATCCAGGAAGTGGCCGAGAAAGTGGATGTGAAAGAGAGCGGTTACCGCGTCATTACGAACGTCGGCGAAAACGGCGGCCAGGAGGTCAAACACCTCCATTTCCACATCCTCGGCGGTGCCAGACTCCGCTGGGGCCACTTCGCAGACGCGGACCCGAAAGACTTCCTTTAATCGCACGGCATCCGAACAAAGTCCGGATGCCTACGTTAACACTGGGTTTGCGTTGTCCTCACTGGCGTTGCGGAATTCCGCTTTGCTACATCGGCAGCAAGCCCACGCGCAGAAGGCCTGCGCTTTCAACTCTCCCCACTAAAAAACATTACAAAAAATTTCGGCATGGAATGTCCATGTAATAGGACGGTTGAAGTGCGTGTGAGTGTATTACATGCGGCAGCCGCTTTGCACTTTCTTCTTTCGGGTTCGGTTTCTTCTTTGTGCAAGCAAAGAAGAAAGGGAACAAAAAGCTTCTAAAGGAATTTGTAGCGGCTTATAGAAAATCTACTGTATTAGCTGGGGCAGGCTTCGATTTCGCCGAAGTCGACGTTGCCGCCCTGCCCGCTGATGACCTCTTCGTTTTCGCGCAGGACGTTGCCGTTATGCGTCACGGAGTAAGTAATCTTCGTCGTATCGCGGACGGTGTTGATCGTCGAGCAGTAGGTCTCGATGCTGCCCATGACCCAGCGCAGCGCCGTCATATCGTCGGCGTCGGAGTCGAAGCGGTAGTCGAGGTGCAGGGTATTAAACTTGCACGGCGGCGTTTCGTTGCGCACGACCTCGCCGTCGACACTGAGGTTGGTGACCGTCTTGCCCTGCTTTTTCGGGATGGCAATGAGGTCGCTGGTCGTACAGGCGACAAGGCCGGAGAGGAAGTATTCGATCGGGGAGATGACCGGGCAGTCAATGATAAAACTCTGTCCGCGGTCCGTTTTCGCCTCGAAGCGCATCTCGTCCAGGTGGGAAATCGTTACTTTCATAAATCAAGCTCCTTCAGGTAGTTTTCGAAGTGCACGATTTGTTCGAGCGTGCGCACCGTCGCCGTTCCGCCGGAGGAAGTACGGGCGTTCATGGAGTGCGCCAACTGAAGATGGGGAATCACGTCCTCGCCGATACGTTTGTCAATGGCCTTGAGCTCGCCGTAGGCAATCTCGCTCAGGTCTATTCCGAGCGCTTCGGCCCGGGCGACGGCCTTGCCCGTAATGAAGTGCGCCTCGCGGAACGGCACCCCGCAGCGCTCGACAAGGTAGTCGGCCAGGTCGGTGGCGCTCAGGTGTCCCTTCTTGGAAGCGGCCAGCATGTTCTCGGGCTTCACGGTCATCGTTTTGAGCGCTTCGTTAAGGATCTCAAGGGAGATGTGCGCCGTGGTAACGGCGTCAAAGACTCCCTCTTTGTCCTCCTGGGTATCCTTGTTATAAGCGAGCGGCAGCCCCTTCATCACGGTCAGAAGCCCCATGAGTGCGCCGTAGACGCGGCCCGTTTTGCCCCGCAGCAGTTCCGGGACGTCCGGGTTCTTCTTCTGCGGCATGATGGAGGAGCCTGTCGAATATTCGTCGGAGAGCTCGACAAAGCCGAACTCGTAGCTCGACCAGAGGATCAGCTCTTCGCTCAGGCGGGAAACGTGCATCATCATCGTCGAGATGTTAAAAAGGATCTCCAGGGCGAAATCGCGATCGCTGACCGTATCGAGGCAGTTGACGCTGACGCTGTCAAATCCCAGCGCGTTGGCGGTCAGGTTGCGGTCGATGTCGTGCGGCGTCCCGGCCAGGGCGGCGCAGCCCAGCGGGGAGACGTTATTGCGCTGGCGGCTCGAGAGGAGACGGTCGATGTCCCGTTTGAACATGCTCGCGTACGCCAGCAGGTGGAAACCGAAATTGATCGGCTGGGCATGCTGCAGGTGCGTCATCCCCGGCAGCAGCGTCTCCGTATGCTTGCCGGCAAGGTCAATGAGGGTCTGTATCAGGGTTTTGAGCTGGCCGGCGATCTCCAGATTCTTGCGCAGGACATAGCGTCGGAAGTCGACGGCCACCTGGTCGTTGCGGCTGCGGGCCGTATGCAGCTTCTTGCCGGCATCCCCGATGAGCGCCGTGAGACGTTTTTCGATCGCCATATGCAGGTCTTCGTCGCTGATATTCCACTCAAAACTGCCCGCTTCGATCTCTTCGCGGACCTGTGCCAGTCCCCCGCGGATCGCCTCGAGCTCATCCGCACTCAGGATACCGCGGCTCTGCAGCATGGCGGCGTGTGCGAGTGAACCTTCGATATCCTCCCGGTACAGTTCGCGGTCGAACATGATCGAGGCGTTAAACTGGTCTAGTAGTGACGAGGCTGAGGCGCTGAAACGGCCGGACCACATTTTTTCCATAGCTCTGTCTCCAAAATAAAATACGGTATTTTAGCGAATAGGGTTTAAAGTGCAGAAAGGGCCCGGAGGCCCGGAGGTTTTAGTTACAGGCGGGAACGTTCCCGCTGTCCTTGGCGTATTCGACCATGAAGTCCTTCAGGTGCTTCGAATTTTTCTGGTACTTCTTGCTTTTGAAGTATTTCCAGGACTTCTTCGCTTTCTCGCTATTGAGATGCAGTTCGGCCAATCCCGCGCCGTTGTCCTTCATCATCTTTTTCCATGTTCTCCGTTTATAGGTAAAGGCGATATCCTGACCGTCATCATGGCAGGCTTTACACTGTTTATGAAACTCGCGCTGGCCTTTGTACACGGCTGCTTCGCCGACAGCACCGGTCAACAGTGCCGTAATAAGAACAGAGAAAACGACCTTCTTCATTCGCATCCTTTATCCAAGGGAGGTGTCACACAAGAATACATTATATATTATTATGCGGGCCTTAATTGTGACACTTTTGTAACAGGCTACTTAAACGCCATCTCTTCGGCCCTGGCAAGCAGTTCCCGGGCACCTTGTTCAATGAACGTCTCCGCCATTTTCCGGCCGAGATTATCAACGGCGTCTTTAGGTACTTCGACCGATTCGGCAAGCACTTCCGTGCCGTCGGGAAGCCCGACAATCGCCTGGGTCAGCACCTGACCGTTTTCGAGGACGGTGGCATTGACGCCGATCGGCACCTGGCATCCGCCCTGCAGGGTATCGACAAATTCGCGTTCGATCGTCGTTTCGATACGGGTATTCGTATCTTCAAGCCCCCGTGCGATCTCAAGGACTTCCGGATCATCAACGGCTTCGATTCCGAGTGCGCCCTGTCCCATGGCAGGCACCATATCGCCCAGCGCGATCGGGTAGACGTACTCGACGCTGTCGAGCAGCCCCAGGCGGTTGATCCCGGCCGAAGCGAGGATGATGGCATCGTACTCGCCCTCTTTGAGCTTGCGGATGCGGGTATCGACGTTCCCGCGGAGGTCTTTGATGGTCAGGTCCGGGCGCAGGGCCAGGATCTGCATCCGGCGGCGCAGTGACGAGGTCCCGACGACCGCCCCCTCGGGCAGGGCATCGACGCTGGCGTATTTTTCGCTCAGCATCGCATCGCGGTCGTCTTCGCGTTCGGTAATGGCGGCCAGCAGAAGCCCGTCGGGCATCTGCGTCGGTACGTCTTTGAGCGAGTGGACCGCCAGCTGGGCTTCGCCGCCCAGCATCGTCTCTTCGATCTCTTTGAGAAAGAGCCCCTTGCCGCCGATCTTTGCCAGCGGCACGTCGAGGATCTTGTCGCCGCTGGTCACGACGATTTTAAGCGACACTTCCAGACCGGGGTTCTGCTCTTCGAGAACGGCCTTGATATGTTCGGACTGCCAGAGTGCCAGCTTGCTTCCGCGGGTTGCGATGACGAGTTTCTTCATTTAACGTTGACTCCCTTGTAACGGTTTTTGGTTGCATCTTTTTCGCCGTCGAAATAGACCGTCGGCGTGCCGCTGACCATCAGGGATTCGATGACGGCATCATCCGATGCAACCTGGGCGTTGACCGCCGCGGCGTGCAGATCGCTGATTTTCAGGTTCGTGTTGACGGCTTTGTTGAAAGCATCGAGGATCTTCTGCTCATCCTTTTCGCGCGTGATCGTCGTCGGCACCTTGTAGAGCGCAAGCATGACATCCTTGCGTCCCTGGAGCTCTGCGGCCACTGCCGCGCGGGTCAGCGTCGGTGCCGCGGGGTGGAGGCGTTCAAGCGGGAAATGGTAGTAATAGACGGCGAAGGTCTCCGGGTACTGCTTCATGTACTCCACCGCCTTCGGAACGTAATTGCGGCAGAAGGGGCAGAGCGGGTCGGAGAAGATCGCGACCTTGTGCTTTGCATTCGCATTCCCGTAAATCAGGTTCTCTTTTTTGTAATACTCGGCTTTGAATTTCGGGGCGACGGCATCGCGGAGGCTTTTGCCCGTTTTCATGTCGGTCAGTTCTCCGGTGATCACCTTGTCGTTGGCGAAATAGATGACGCGCTGCTTCACTTCGCGCTCATCCTTGCCCTGCTTCACCTTCGCATCGAGCGACACGACAAAACTGTCCCACCCTTTCATGCCCTCAAGCGGTTGACGCTCGACGACTTTGACCGTCAAAGAGGTGATGGCTGGATTCTTGGAAAGGTTGTTCTTGAGAAAGGTTTCGACTTCGCTGTTCGTTGCGGCAAAAAGGCTAGCGCTTATCAGCATCGTCGCTGACAATTTCGACATCAATGACATGGTCATCCTTTTGAGTGTTGTGAGTTGATGAATCGTGCTTGGATTGTGACACAAATCGGTTAACCAACATCTTCGTTATGACGCTGAACTGAAGCAGTACGCCGAAGATATCCGTGAGAAAACCGGGGGCGATCAGCAGAAAAGCGCCTAGAATGGTAAAGAGGTTGAGCTGCTGAAATTCGAACGGATCGATGCGCGCCTGGTTCAGCGCGTTAATGTTCTCCGCCAGCGTTCCCCGGAAGTTCGCCAGGATCACGATGCCGACCAGGGCGCTCGCGATCAGCTCGACGAAGGTCCATACCCCGCCGATCGCCGAAGCGATATTGACGGAAACGAGCACTTCCAGGAAAAGATAGAGGAGAAAGTAGATCATCCGATCCACTCCATAATGCGCGTGAGGGCTTCGGAAGAGGGCACATCGGTTTTCGTATCTTCGGCACGGTCGAAGAACTGCACGATGCCGTTGGCGAGCTCCTTGCCGATGATGACGGTGAGCGGGTAGCCGACCAGCTCCGCGTCTTTCGCCTTGAACCCGAAACGCTCCTTGCGGTCGTCCATAATGACATCAACACCCGCGTCCTGCAGCGAAGCGTAAAGGCTTTCGGCCAGGGCCACCTGCGCCTCGTCTTTGATGTTGGAGATCATCAGGTTGACCAGGTAGGGTGCCGTCGCCTTGGTCCAGACGCACCCCTTCTCGTCATGGTGCTGCTCGATCACGGCGGCGATGAGACGGCTTACGCCCATGCCGTAGGTGCCCATCACGAAAGGTTCCGCTTTCCCGTTCTCGTTGAGGAACTGCGCCCCCAGCGGTGCGGAGTAGACGGTGCCGAGCTTGAAGATATGCCCGACCTCGATCCCTTTCGTATAGGAGAGCTTTCCGTCGCAGACCGGGCAGCCGTCGCCCTCTTTGACCTCATAAAGCGCGGCATACTGCGCCTCTTCCGGAAGGACCGAAAGATCGACGCCGACATAGTGGAAATCGGCCTCGTTGGCGCCGCAGATCATATTTGCCGCCCCTTTGACGTCCCAGTCGAAGATCGTGCGCACGCTGTTAAGATCAAGCGGCCCGATGAAGCCCGGAACGAGCCCGAGCGCCGAAAGTTCCTCTTCGTTGACATCGACGAGATCCAGCGCACCGCAGGCGTTCGTCGCCTTGACCTCCTGCAGGTCGTCGCAGCCGCGCAGGAAGAAGACGACGACTTCGTCCCCTTCTTCGTAGATCGCCCGCTTCGCCACGGCCTTCAATGTGTAGTAGGGGTCGACGTGGAAGAAACCGCCGAGATCCTCGATGCTCTTGATGCCCGGCGTCGCGAACTTGTTGAAGTCCGCCTCCGGCGCCTCGGGAATCGTCGTACGTTCCGAACGTCTGGCGGCTTCGATGTTGGCGCCGTATTCGCAGCGGTCGCAGACGGCAAGGGTATCTTCGCCGCTGTCGGCGAGCACCATCAGCTCCTTCGAGCCCGACCCGCCGATCGCACCGCTGTCGGCCTCGACGATGCGGAAATCAAGCCCAAGGCGCTCCAGGACGCGCTTGTAAGCCGCTTCCATCGCATCGAACTCGTGGTCGAGGTCCTCGTAGGAGGTGTGGAAGCTGTAGCCGTCTTTCATGACGAATTCGCGGGCGCGCATCAGGCCGAAACGCGGGCGCGCCTCGTCGCGGAACTTCGTCTTGATCTGGTAGAGGTTCAGCGGCAGCTGCTTGTAGCTGTTGACACGGTTGCGCACAAGGTTGACCATCATCTCTTCATGGGTCGGCCCCAGGACAAAGAGGTTCTCTTTACGGTCGCGGAAGCGCAGCAGTTCCTTGCCGAACTTCTCGATCCGGCCGCTCTCTTCCCACAGCTCAGCCGGGGTGACGAAACTGAGGTCCACTTCCTGCGCACCGGCACGGGCCATCTCTTCGTTGATGATCGCTTCGATCTTTTTCAGCACCCGCTTGCCCAATGGCATCAGGTTGTACAGCCCGCTGGCGACCTGGGCGATAAACCCGGCCCGGGTCAGATAGATATGGCTCGGGAGCGCCGCGTCTTTGGGCGCCTCCTTCTCCGTCGGGATAAAAGCCTGGGACATACGCATTGTCGGTTACTCCTCACTCATGTCTAAAATAAATGCCATCGAATCGATCATGGCGTCGATGTCGCCCTCGTCGGCAGCCTTTCGCAGCTGCTGCACCTGCGGATGCAGGAAACGCTTGATCGCCTGCAGTGCCATCTTCTGTGCCTGCGCTTCGTACGCCTCGGGCACGTAGCCCTTCCCGACGACGCGGGCCGCCTCCGTTGCCGCCGCCGCGTCCGCGCGGCGGTAGAGCTCTTTGATCAGCGGCTCGATGTTGAGCGACTTGAGCCAGGCGTAGAACTCCGCCGTGTAGCGGCCGACAATGGCGAAGGAGGCCTTGGCCTCCTCTTCGCGCAGCATGATATTCTCGTCGACCGTGTTTTTCAGGTCGTCCACCCGGTGCACCGTCACCATCGCATGGTCGATGTCGCCGATATCCCGCGGAACCGCCATATCGAACCAGTGGCACTCCCGCTCTTTTTTCAGACCGATCTTCCCGCCGATGATGGGTTCTTCCGCGCTCGTCGCCGTAAAGATCATATCGTACTCGCCCAGGACATCCTTGAGGCGCGTAAAGGGAACGAGCGTCCCTTTCACCTCTTCGGCCAGCGCTTCGACCTTCGCCATCGTACGGTTCATCAGGCTGACCTCGGCCCCGTGGTTTTTCAGGGTACGCGCGGCAATAACGGACATCTCTCCCGAACCGATGACCAGCGCCCGCTTGCCCGAAAGCGTCCCGAAAGCGCGGCGCGCGGCCGCCACGGCGACGCTGGCGACGGAGACGGGCTTGGAAGAGATATCGGTCTGGTTGCGCACTTCGGCCGCGCATTTGAAGGCGTAGTTGACCGCCCGGGTCAGTTTGTCGCCGCAATGTCCCCGCTCCAGGGCGAAGCGGTAGGCGTCTTTGAGCTGACCGGCGATCTGCGTCTCGCCGACGATGAGCGAATCAAGGGAGCTGGCGACGCTGAAGAGGTGGTGGATCGCCCCCTGGTCCTCGAAAAGCTCCGCCCGGCCCTCCAGCTCGTTGAGACTGATCCCCGAATGCTCATGCAGCAGCATAAAGAGGTGCTTGGCCGCTTCGCCGGGGTTGTTGCAGCTGCTGATCAGTTCAATGCGGTTGCAGGTGGAGAGGACGAAGGCTTCGTTCAGATAGGGGGCTTCGAGGGTACGGGCGAGAAAGGTCTCTTTGGCAGCATCATCGTTAAACGCCAGCTTGTCCCGGATGGGGAGCGTCGTATTTTTATGCGTAAAACTGAGTATGAGATAGTGCATCAGAAGGTTCTCTGCATCATGGATTCGATGACGGCCTCGAGTGGTGCGTCACCGCTGACGGCGCGTTTTGCCTCGTCGCTGAGGGCGCGGGCCTGCGCGTAGGCGGCTTTGACCGCCCCGCTGCTTTCCAGCCCCGCTTTGAGCCATTGCGTCTCCTCTGTTGTCGCACTCCGGCCGTGAAGGGCGAGGAGACGCTCACGCGCCTCCCCCTCGAGCGTGCGGTAGAGGTGGATATACGGCAGGGTGCATTTGCCTTCGACGAAGTCGTTCATCGCCGGTTTGCCCAGCGTCGCTTCATCGGAAACGATATCGAGGATATCGTCGATGATCTGAAAAGCGATCCCGAGGTTCTTGCCGTAGAGCGCATAGGCATCGGCATCCTTCCCCGCGAGCAGGGCGGCGCACTTTGCCGCCGCCTCGATCAGGACCCCCGTTTTAAGATAGAGCATCTGCAGATAGCGCTTGTCATCCTCGTTGAATGTTTTCGCCATCTGCACATCCATCATCTCGCCGACGGAAAGGGAGGTAACGGCATCTGCCACGCTCTTGGCGATCCGGGCGTCGAACTGCGTCAGCTCGCTGAACGCTTTGGAATAGAGGATATCGCCGAGCATCACCGCCTGTTTGCTCCCCTCGGTCGCATTGACAGAAGGGGTGCCCCGGCGCAGCTGCGCCTCGTCGATGACATCGTCATGCAGGAGGCTGGCGGCGTGAATCAGTTCGATCACCGCCGCCAGCGTCACCGCGGCATCTTCCTCCCCCGCGATCATCATGATCAGACGGGCACGGAGGCGCTTGCCGCCGGACAGTGTTTCAAAAAGCCCGGTCGCGTACGGATAATCCACCGCCGCCACCATCTCCTGCATTCTCCGCGCTACCGCTTCGACCATCTCGGCGCCTACCCCCTACTCGCTCTGGCTGAGCACGTTGCCCATCGACTCGATATAGAGCTCCTTCGCCATCGCGTTGATCGTATCCGCTTCCTCGAACTGAAGCTGTTTGATCGTCCGTTCGAGCGTCGCATCGTCCATCGACTCTGAGAGGATTTTTTCCATTGCGGCCAGGCGCTCGATCAGGCGCTGGAGCTCCCCTTCGGCGACCGAACGGTTAGCATTGAAGATAACGTCCATGAATTTACTGCGAGGCGATCCGCTGAACATATCGCCTTCGTCTTCGAAAAGTGCTTCGTACATCTTGTGTAACCTTGAAAATAATTCGTGATTATACCCCTTTTGGGCTTAAGTGCATCTCCTCAACTCATAATCACCGTCCGGACTTTGCCTATCGCTACTTTACGATCCGATAAAAAAATAAAGCTAGAAAAAAATCATATTTTAATGGAACTGTAAGCTGTAACTTATAACAATCTGTTGTTGCTTAATTATGTAGATAATGCCAAACTCGTTGCGAAACGGGGACGGAAAGCCACGGGTCTCACTGAGACGGCCGGGTTGCCTAAACATAAACTAAGGTCTTCTACTCCTCGAGTGTCTTGCACACGCTCTACTAATTAGCACACAATTCTCGGTTCAACATAAGGTGACGGTACACTCCTTACTACTCAACCTGATGCCATCATACGGACGCTGACGTCTGTGCGGACGGCAGGTCTGTATGATTTTGAGTGTCCGTTTAATCACAGGGAGGGAAGTGTCGGCTTCCTTCCCTACCGCACTTCCTTTTCTCCTCTCATTTCAAAGCGCGTCGCTACCGTTTGATACGGTAGATGACGGCATAAAGCAACGGTACATAGAACAAGTTCAGTACCGTTGCCCATAATATCCCGTATCCCAGCGACACCGCCATCGGCTGCAGTATCTGTGCCTGACCCGAAGCGAAAAAGATCAGCGTCATGAGCCCGAGTACCGTCGTGATCGACGTCATCAGGATCGGCCGCAGGCGTGTCCGCGCCCGCCGCATCAACGCTTCGCTGTCCCTGGCCTGCCGGATGAAACTCACCATGATCAGGCCGTCGTTCACGACGACCCCCGCCAGCCCCACGGCCCCGATCAGACTCGGCATCGTAATGGTGAGGCCCATCACCCAGTGGCCGACATAGACACCGACAAGGACAAGGGGGATCGTGCTGAGCACGATCAGCGCCAGTACCAGCGAGTCGAACAGCCATACGAGGGTAATAAAGATCAGGAAGATCGCGACGGCCGCCGCCTGGGACATCTCCCGCTGCGTCTTGGCGTTCTCCTTCTCCTCCCCCTTGATCTCGATATCAAAGCCCTCTTTCCTGAGCTCTTCCAGCGTCGGTGCAATCGCCGCCATCACCTCCGACGATGTCCGAATATCCTTGTCCAGCGACGCATAGACGCTGCGGATACGCGCACCGTCCTCCTTTTCGATCGTCACATAAGCCTGCGTATAAATGAAGTCGGCGACGTCGCGCAGGGCAACGGTCTGCGTGCTGCCCGGGATCTGGATGCGGAAGCTCTCCAGACTCTCGGGGTCATCTTTCTGCACACTCTCGATGCGGATGCGGACCAGGCCGCTGGCACTGAACATCTTGCCGTATTCGCCTTTGAGGTAGTGGGCGCGCAGCTGACGGCTGATGTCCGCCTCGGTAAGCCCCAGGTCGTAACCGTAGTCGTTGATGCGCAGCTTCAGCTCCCGCTCCCCGAGATCGGCATCGTCGGAAATGTTATAGACCCCCGTCACGTCGGCCAGGGCTGCTTCCAGCACTTTCACGCCCTTGGCCAGCTCCGTATCATTTTTGCCCTCAAGCGCGAGCTCGATATCGTGCGCCACGACCCCCGTTCCCGGGACGGTGACATTGAAGTTCTCGAAGGTTTTCGTCCCGTCTTCTTCCGTGCGTTGGGCGAGCGGTTCCAGCCACCGCTTGACATCCTCACTGATCGCCTTCGCGTCGCGCTGCCGTTTGAGCACTTCGGCGTTATATTCAATCGAGAAGATGGGATTGATGTAACGGTTGTACCAGTTGTCCGGGGCCCGTTCATGCAGGTCGATGAAGACCTGGAAAAGGTTTTCGCCGATTTCCGCCTTGTTCTTCGCATCCAGACGCATCCCGATTACCGCCGTCACCGAGGAGTACTCCTCGGGGTCAAGCTTCTCCAGCAGCATCCGCTCGATGGCCGCAACCCTCTGCTCCGTATCTTCGAGCTCGTTGTTGATATTGACCTTCCCCGTCACATAGACCTGGGTCACATCGAAGGGAGGGAAGAGCTGAAATCGGCTCTGCGACACCATCACCGCCGTCAACGCCGCGATGGCGCCGACGATCAGGAAAAGAGAGCGTTTGCGGCGGCGGAATAGCAGATGCAGTGTTTTATCGTACCAACGGTAGAGGTGCTCCCAGATGCTGTGGCTGACATGGCTCTCCCGGCGCAGGCGCAACAGTTCGTGTGCGTGCAGCGGCAGGAAAAAAAAGGCTTCAAAGAGGGAGCTGAGCAGCAAAATGGTGATCATCACGGGCAGGATCTTGATAAAGGTCCCCATCTCCCCGCTGATCAGCAGCATCGGCAAAAAGGCAAAGACCGTCGTCAACGTCGCCGTCAGCACAGCGGGGAACATCTCCACCGCCCCCTGGATCGCCGCCTCCCTCCGCGGCATCCCCTCTTCCATATGGCGGTAGATGTTCTCCGCCACGACGATCGCTTCATCCACGAGCATCCCCAGGGCGATCAGGGCGCCGAGCAGGGAGAGCATGTTGAGCGAATAGCCGATCATCTCCGTCGCGATCAGCCCGATCATGAAACTCATCGGGATTCCCATCGCCACGACCAGCGCGATGCCGCGGTTGACGAAGATGAGCATGGCGGCGAAGACGAGAATCAGCCCGACGATGATGTTGGAGACGACCGTATTGAGACGGTTCTTGATCCAGACCGAGGTGTCGGTGTAGACCGCGAACTGCAGGTCCGGGTAGCGTTTTTCAAAACCCTTGAGGGTTTCGCGGATCTGCTTGGCCAGGGCAATGGCGTTGCCCGATTTTGACTTGGTGATGTTGACCGAGACGTTGCGCACCCCGTTGTAGTGCGAGAGCTCCGTCGCGTCGCCCAGCTCGAAGGTGGCCGTAGCGATCTGGCCGATTTTCACCCGCTTGCCGCCGACGCCGATGACCGTATTCTCGATCGCCGTTTCATCCTTTTCGCCGTTGTAGGTGCTGATGTAGAGGTGCTCGCCCCGCCGCTTGACGGTGCCGACGGGAAAAATGGAGCTGAGGTTCTGCAGCGCCGAAACCACGGCGTCGGTGGAGAGGCCGTAGGCGTCCAGTTTATCCGGGTCGATGCGGAAGACGAGTTCGTCGTCGGAATCGCCGCGGATCGTAATGTCGCTGAGCTCCTTGTAGCGTGACAGCGCGCTTTTGAGCTCGTCGGCGCGTTCGAGCAGCTCCGTCATGGGTGCCTCACCGGCGATGGCCACCAGCACCAGCGGGATCATCTCTTCATGGATCTGCGCGATGGGTTCGTTCATGTCCGAAGGGAGGTCCCGCTTCGTCTGGGCGATGATATCCTTGACGTCGTTGAGCACGTTGATGTTCTGCGACCCCGGCTTGATGTCGGCCGTAATGGTGAACGCGCCGTTTTTGATTGTCGTCGTTACCGTCTCCAGCTCGCTGATGTTTCCCAGCTCGTCCTCGATGGTGGTGACGACCATTTTATCAAGGACATCCGCGCTCGCTCCGGCATACCCGCCGGTGATCGTGATCTTGTCCATCTGGACCGGCGGGAAGATCTCTTTGGGAATGTTGAGGTAGGCGAAGACGGAAAGAAGCAGGATGAACAGCAGCAGCATGTGGTTGAGCAGCGGTTTGTTCAGCGCGAACTCGATCAGGCGTGCAATCACGGCTGCTCCTCGACAAAGAGGGTGTCAAGCACCTGGTTTTTGAATTTCAGCGCCTCCACCCGCCGCTTGATAACGAGGTTCTCCTCTTTGAGCGTCTCGTATTCGCGCTGCATCGTCGCGATGTCGCGGCTCTTGTAGTAGATGCTGTTTTGAAGGTAGATCTTCGGGAAGAGCAGCATCCAGACGATCCCGAAGACCATCAGCATGCTGAGCAGAAACCGCAGGCCTATTCCCTTGCGGGTGACAATGGCGCTGCCGGTCTCTTCAAGGAGGTTGGCTTTATCGTCCATGGCAGTTCATCTCAAAAAGCCGCAGTTTCGCACTGCGGCTGCGGGGGTTCTCTTTGAGTTCGTCCGCGCGGGCCGTGATCGGTTTCTTCGGCCGGGGCCGCCCGATAGCATGGTCGTTCCCGCAGGTACAGCGCATCGCGTCGCTGGGGCAGATGCAGTTGCGGCTCCACTGCGCGAACCGCTGTTTGACAATCCGGTCTTCGAGGGAGTGGAACGAGATAATCCCGATGACCGCCTCGGGGAAGCAGGTACGTTCACAGACGTCGAGCAGACGGTTCAGTTCCCCCAGTTCGTCGTTCACCTCGATGCGGATCGCCTGCATCACCAGCGTCGCCGGGTGGATCTTCTTGCCGCGGGGCGCGAAGGGGCGGACCGCCTCGGCAAGGGCTTTGGCGGACGTAAACGGCCGCTGCGTTGCGATCACCTGTGCGATCTTGCGTGCATTGGGGACCTCGCCGTAGTCGCGCAGGATGCGCTCGAGCTCCGCTTCGGCGTAGGTATTGACGACGGTCGCGGCATCCAGCGGCGCCGAAGGGTCCATCCGCATATCCAGCGTCTCGCTCTCAAAAGAGAAGCCCCGATCCTTTTCGTCCAGCTGCAGCGAAGAGACGCCGATATCCGCGAGCACCCCGCGGATCTGCTCTGCACCGTAATCCTGCACGATCGTCTCCAGCACGGCGGAGAAGCGCCCTTTTCGGATCTCGACACGCTCTGCAAACGGGGCGAGCCGCTCCGTCGAGAAACGAATCGCCGTCTCGTCCTGATCGATGCCCACCAGGCGGATATTCGGGTTCGCTTCAAGCAGCAGGCTGCTGTGCCCGCCATACCCCATGGTACAGTCGACGACAATGCCCGCTTCGCAGCCGGAAAAAGCTTCGGTAACCTCACGGTAAAGGACCGGGATATGGGGGATGTTCTGCATGCGCTATTGTAGCCCGATGGAACTTAAGAGGTACTCCTGGAAATGGGTCTGCAGCGGCAGCAGTGTCTGCTGGCTGCGGGCGATCATCGTGAAGTCGCGCTCGAAGTGGTGCGCCTTGATCGCGATCTCGAACAGGTGCCCTTCTTCCAGTTCCCTTCTGACGGAGATGCGCGGCAGAACGCTGAGGTAATCGGGCTTGGCCAGCAGGAAGTTTTTGATCGACTCGATATGCTCCAGCTCCATCACCATGTTGAGCTCCTGGTCGACGGGGCTGATCGCGTTGAGGAAGACGGCCCGGGTCCCGGAGCCTTTTTCCCGCATGATCCACGGCCGCGATGCCAGCTGGTCGATGAACCACGGCCCCCGCTCCGCCAGTGCCTTGTTGCTTGTGAGCACGACCAGCTCGTCGCGCATCAGCACCCGGCTTTCAACCTCTTCAAGGATCCCCTCCCCCTCGATAAAGCCGATATCGACTTCCCCGGAGGTGACTTTGCGGATGACGTCGGCGGTGTTGGCGCTTTTGAGCGAGATACTGACATGTTCGTTCTGCTCCATATAGTTGCAGACTAGCGTCGGGATGAAGTACTCTGCGATCGTCACACTGGCCGCCAGGCGGAGCTCCCCGCGCAGCGAATCGCTGCGCATCTGGTCGTAAAGGGCGTGCAGGGCATCGACGTGCGGCTGGGCGCTCCGCATCAGCATCGCCCCCCGCCCGTTGAGGACCAGCCGTTTGCCGATCCGCTCGAACAGCGGGCCGTCGAGCAGGCGCTCGAGCTCCTTGATCGCCATCGAAACCGCCGACTGGCTCAGCCCGAACTTTTTGGCCGTATCGATAATCTTTTCGCTCCGCCCCAGATCGAGAAAAAGTTCCAGCTGTTTGAGCGTATACATCTCACCCTCCTTCTGCACCTCTCTGTGCCCCTGTTTCCCGGAGGAAACGCGATCCATTAAGTACAGTTTTATTGCACATTATATCATTTTGGTTTTATTTTTCTTAACTATATCTTTTTGATAAAATACGGACATAATTTTTATCAAACGATTTTATATCGTCTCAAGGTCCTAAAATCATGAAACGCAGATCTTTCCTTAAAGGCGCGCTGGCCGGTGCCGGCGTGACCGCGCTGGGCCCCGAAGCCTTCGCCGCGGGCCAACCTGTCGATAACCGCAAAATCTCCTCCATTCCGTTCCCGCAGAAACGGCCGATGATCACCTACTCCGACCGCCCGCCGCTGCTCGAATCCCCGCGCTACGTCTTTGCCCACCCGGTCACGCCGAACGACATGTTCTTCGTACGCTGGCACATGCCGGACATTCCGACGCACATCGACCTGGGAACCTTCCGCATCAAGGTCAACGGCCTCGTCGAGCGCGAACTCTCTCTCTCCGTCGACCAGCTGAAGCATGACTTCGAACCCGTCGAAGTCTATGCCGTCCTGCAGTGCGGCGGTAACAGCCGCTCCGCGTTCAAACCGACGGCCGGCGGTATCCAGTGGGGCAGCGGCGCCATGGGCTGCGCCCGCTGGAAAGGTGTCCGTCTGCGCGACATCCTTGAGCGTGCCGGTCTGAAAAAAGAGGCAGAGTGGGTCGGGTTCAACGGTTCCGAAACGGCCGCCTACTACGAAACCCCGAACTTTGTCCGCGAACTGCACCTCGAAGAGATCGGTGACCACGTCATCGTTGCCTATGAGATGAACGGCGAGGACCTGCCGTACCTCAACGGCTACCCGGTGCGCCTCGTCATCCCGGGCACCTACTCCGACAGCTGGGTCAAAATGCTGAGCAACCTGACCGTCACCAGCGACTACCAGCACCTCTTCTTTATGGACAAGGCGTATCGTGTGCCGGACAACGACTGCGAATGCCAGAAGCCGGGCGAGCACGTTCCGACGAAACCGATCACGAAGATGAACGTCAAATCCTTCATCGGCTACCCGACGAACGGCGAAACGCTCTACCATAACTCCTACGCGACGATCCGCGGAGTTGCCTTCGACTACGGCGCGGGCATCAAAGCGGTCATGCTCTCCTTCGACGACGGCAAAACATGGCAGGAAGCGACGCTGGGCGACGATCTGGGCCGTTACGCGTTCCGCGCCTTCACCTTCGACTTCAAGCCGAAAAAGTACGGTAAGCAGACCATCATGGCCAAGGCGATCAACCGCGCCGGCGAAGAGCAGCCGTATGCCAAAGATATCAAGTGGAACCACGGCGGTTACAAATTTAACGGAATCGACGTCGTCACCGTCGAAGTAGTCTAAGGAGAGCCTTTATGAAAAAAACAATCTTTGCCGCCCTGCTGAGCCTGGGTGCCCTTAATCTCCACGCCGCCCTGAACGAGGATGTCGAAGTCCCTTATGTCCCGTTTGAGATCAAAATGGGCAAACACTTCGACCTGGTCCAGGCCAACTGTCTGACCTGCCACTCTTTCGGCTACATCCTGAACCAGGGCAAACAGTCCCGGACCTTCTGGAAAGAGAAAGTCGAAAAGATGGTTGACGCGTTCAAAGCGCCGATCACCAAAGAGGATCAGGCCCTCATTACCGACTATCTCGCCGAGCAGTACGGTAACGGCCAGCCGTAAGGCCGGCCCCTCCGCTCCCCCTTCTCCTTCACACAAAAATTCACCTATCTTCCGTTACAATAGCGCTATGAACAAACAGCATCTCAAAGAACAGCTCGTCTCTTTTTCCCTCTCGATGTTCCGCAAAGAGTTCTTCAGTATCTACCACGGCAGCGTCTCTGCCAAATCCGACAACAGCCGTTTCATCATCAATACGAAAGACACCATCTTCGACCATATGAACGACTCGCAGCTGATCGAACTCTATTTCCAGAAAGATTACCGCTGGAACGAAGCCAGTATCGACGCGGCCATCCATCACAGCATCTACCGCCAGATCAGCGATGCGAAGTTCATCACCTTCTCGATGCCGCCCAATACGATGGCCTACAGCCTGCTTCACGAGGTGATCGAACCGCAGGACTATTTCGGGATCAAGGAGATGCCCCGCGTCGAGGTCTACGATCCCCGCTCTTTCGACCAGTGGTACGAGCGCGCCTCCACGGAGATTCCCAAACGGCTGATCAACTCCGATCTGGAACTGGTCGTCATCCGCGGCTACGGCATCTACGCCTACAACCGCGACCTGCATGAGATGGCCAAACAGCTGGCCGTGCTGGAAAAGAGCTGCCGGATCCTGATGCTCCGGCAAAGTATGTTGTCATAACGCTACAACGAGGTCACTGCCTCGTAAGCGGTGTCCATGACGTACGTCAGCTCCTCCGCATTAATAATGTAGGGGGGCATAAAGTAGATCACCGGCCCCAGCGGCCGGAGAAGAACCCCCCGCGCCAGCGCGAAGTCAAAGATCTTCAATCCGACGCGCTCGTCGGGAGCGTACCCCTCAAGCTCCACTGCGGCGACCATGCCCGTCTGGCGTACCGATTTCACGTTCGGCAACTTTTCAAAACGTTTGAGTCCCTCCGCCATCTGTTCCGACAACGCGCGGTTCGCTTCGATCACGTTATCCAGTTCGAAGATGTCCAACGTCGCGTTGGCCGCGGCACAGGCAAGGGCATTGCCCGTATAACTGTGCGAATGCAAGAACGCTTTATAAAGGTTGTAGTCGCAGTAGAACGCCTCGTATATTTTATCCGTTGTCATGGTGACGGAGAGCGGAAGGTAGCCGCCGGTCAACCCTTTTGAAAGGGTCATAAGATCCGGCGAAATTCCCGCCTGTTCGCAGGCGAACATCGTTCCGGTTCGTCCGAATCCTGTCATGATTTCGTCTGCAATTAACAATATATCATACTGATCGCAAAGTTTTCGCGCCTCTTTCAGGTAGCGCGGATGGTACATATGCATGTTCCCAGCCCCCTGGATCAGCGGTTCGACAATGAGGGCTGCGACCTCTTCCGCACGGGCCTTTAGCAGGGTTTCGAGTTCCGCCGCCGCGGCCAATGCTGCCGCCTCGCTCTGGTCGGCCGGGACCGGCGTCTGGATCGTCTGCAGCAGCAGCGGTCCGTAGGTCTCTTTGTAAAGCGACACGTCACCGACCGAGAGCGCCCCGATCGTCTCGCCATGATAACTGTTGGTCAGGGAGATGAACAGGGGGCGCTCTTTTCCGATATTCTTATAATAGTGATAGGCCATTTTCAGGGCGACTTCTATCGCACTTGAGCCGTTGTCCGCGTAAAAACAGCGCGTTAGCCCTTCGGGAGTCATGGCTGCCAGACGTTCGGAGAGACGGACAATGGGCTCATGGGTGAACCCCGCCAGGATAACGTGCTCTAACGTTTCGGCCTGGGTTTTGACCGCCGAAGAGATGATCGGGTTCGCGTGACCGAAAAGGTTGACCCACCAGCTGCTTACCGCATCGATGAAACGGTTGCCCTCAAAATCCTCGAGGTAGATGCCGTCCCCTTTTTTGATCGGCGTGAGCGGCAGAAATTCGTGATCTTTCATCTGGGTACACGGGTGCCAGATATGGCGCAGGTCCCTTTCGGAAATTTCGCGGTTCTTCATCTTGTACCCTCCAAAAGTAGAATTTTGAAAATCTTATCGAAAAATATTGAACTCACAGTGAAAAAAGGTTCGGAAAACAGGGGCTTTAAGGCAATTCTTAAGCTTTAACCTTATAAAATTGACAACTACGACGCAAGAAGGCAAACTATACAGATGATTACATGGATGCAACGACACCGAAAATACCTCGTCATTACGATCTGGATCTCCACGATCGCCTTTATCGGCGCCGGATTTGTCGGATGGGGGCAGTACAGCTACGGCGACAAATCGGGGGCCGTGGCCAAAGTCGGTGACGTCAGCATCACCAGCCGCGAACTTCAAAAAACCTATGCACAGCTTTTCAACCGCTACAGCCAGATCTTCCAGGGCAAATTCGACGAGGAGCAGGCGAAAAAGCTCGGCCTGGACAAACAGGCGTTACAGCAGCTCGTCAACCAGGCCCTGCTGGTGAACCTCGCTAACAGCTATAACCTCGAAACGACCGACAAAGAGGTGGCTACGGTGCTGCAGTCCCAGGAAGCCTTCATCGAGAACGGCGTTTTCAGCAAGGAGCTCTACCAGAAGGTCCTCAAACAGAACCGTTTGACCCCTGTTGACTACGAAGCGGACATCCGCCGTGCCCTGTTGATCCAGAAACTCTTCGCCCTCTTCCCTGCCCAGGCGAACGGCATCGAAACATCAGCCTTCGAGACCGCCCTGAGTATCGGGGACAAATTCGAATACAAAGTGCTTGACGGCGCCATGGTCAGCATCGACACCTCCGACGCAGCCCTCAGAACGTTCTGGGAGGGCCACAAGCTCGACTACATGACGCCGCGGGCGTTCAAGATCGCCTACATCACCCAAGACGCCGTCGAAGCCGGCGCCGGAGAGGAAGAGCTGCAGTCGTACTACGATGCGCACAAATACGACTTCGTCGGACCGGACGGAAAGATCCTCGCGTTTGACAACGCCAAGAGTGCCGTGGTCGCCGCCGTCAACGACAAAGCCACCAACAAAGAAGCGCTGAAGACCTACATCGCCTACAAGAAAGAGAAGCTTGACGCCGACGTGAAGATCGTTGAGACAACCGTCCGTGAAGACGACAACAGCTTCAGCGCGGAGACGATGCAGGCCATCGCTTCCGCCGACGCGGCCAGCCCCTACCTGAAACCGAAAAAAGAGCACGGGGCGTACCTGATCATCAAACGCCTGGAGACCGTCGAACCGATGCCCAAGAGCTTCGAAGCGGCGAAAGCCGACGTCCTCGCCGCCTACACCCGCCAGATGCGCGCCGAAAAGCTGACGGAACTGGCGACCTCCTCCCTGAACTCCTTCCGCGGTACCACGACCGATGGATACCTCAAGCGCGATGCGACGTCCGGTGTACAGGGGCTGGATGAAAAAGAGACGCAGGCCCTGCTGACCAGCCTCTTCCGCTCACGTAAAGCCGAAAGCATGGCACAGCTTCCGGATGGAAAGATCGTCCTCTACCGCATTCTCGACCAGCAGATCGACCCCGTTGCCGATGCGAATGCAGACCAGGCGGTCGCACAGACAAAAGAGACCCTCTTCAGCCAGTCCCTGATCACCGCCCTCGCCGAGCGGTATGAGACGAAAATCTTCCTTCAAGGATTCGGCCAGTGAAAAAAAGCATCCTCGCGATCGATATAGGCTCCAGCAAAATCTGCGCCATCATCGCGGAGATCTCCCCTGAGGGTACGATTCAGATCTCGGGGGCCGGCATCGTCCGTTCCCAGGGGATCAAAAAGGGATCCATCACCAACATCGAGCTCGCCTCCAAGGCGATCAAAGCCGCCTTGGCGGACGCCAGACGCGTCGCCGGCACTGAAATCAAACGGGCGATCGTCTCCATCTCGGGCGCCTATACAAAGAGCCTGAACTCCAGCGGGATCGTCAATATCCCCAACCGGGAGATCACGTTCAAAGAGATCAGCCGTGTCATGCACACGTCGCTGTACAACGCCAATATTCCCAACGAGTACGAAGTGCTGCATACACTGCCGTACAATTTTATCGTCGACGACCAGGAGTTCATCGAGGATCCACTGGGGATGAATGCGTCGCGCCTGGAGGTCGAGACCCATATCATCACGACGCAGAAGTCCAACCTCAACAACCTCAAGAAAGCCGTTCGCGGTGCGGGCGTCGAGGTGGATACCGTCGTCCTCAACGGCTACGCTTCCGCCATTGCCGTGCTCAACGAGGATGAGAAGGAACTCGGTGCCGCCGTGATCGACATGGGCGGCCACACCTGCGACACCGTGATCCACTCCGGGACCGCGATCCGCTACAACGATTTCCTCGGTGTCGGTTCGCACCACATCACCAGCGACCTCTCCATGGCGCTGCACACGCCGCTCAACATCGCCGAGAGCGTCAAGATCAAGTACGGATCGCTCAGTGCGCCGAGCGACGACCTGATTGAGCTGCCGATTATCGGCGACGAGGAGTCCTCCCACGAGGTCTCCCTCGGCGTGGTACACAACGTTATCTATGCCAGGGTCGAGGAGACCCTGATGATCCTCGCCCAGTCCATTGACAAGAGCGGGCTCAAAGATCAGCTGGGGGCCGGGGTCGTCCTGACGGGCGGCTTTACCAAACTCGACGGCCTCCGCGATCTTGCCGTTGCCATTTTCGACAATGTGCCGGTCCGCCTCGCCAAGCCGTGTAACGTCGAAGGACTCTTCGACGCCCTCAAAGAGCCGGCGACGGCGACAGCGGTCGGGCTTATCAAATATGCGGCGGGAGGCTATGCGCCTTACGAAATCGATGTGAACCGCCAGGTACGTTACCGTAACGAAGAACCGATGGAGAAGCCTGACCTGACTGAACCTTCCGTTCAGGAGCCGGCAGAGGAAGAGATTCCGCTGCCCCCCTCCGAGGAAGCAGGTACGATCAGGATCAAGTCCTTTGACGCAAGAAAAAGTGCTGACAAAGCCGCAGGCTTCGGCAGCAAGTTTTGGAACTGGATTACACAGTTATTTTAACAGGGGAGTGATAGATGGGATCTGACAATATGTTCAAAATCGAAGAGACGACGGCCAATAACGGTGCGCGTATCGTAGCCATCGGCGTCGGCGGCGGCGGCGGCAATATGATCGGTCATATGATCAACGAAGGGGTCGACGGCATCGAAATGGTCGTTGCCAATACCGATGCCCAGGTGCTTCAGACCTCCTTTGCCCCGGTCAAAATCCAGATGGGCAGCCGTCTGACGAAGGGGCTCGGTGCGGGGATGAAACCGAGCGTCGGCAAAGATTCCGCCATCGAGAACTATGACGACATCCGCAGTGCCATCGAAGGGGCCGATATCGTCTTTATCGCCGCCGGCCTCGGCGGCGGCACCGGTACCGGCGCGGCGCCGGTCATCGCCCAGATCGCACGCGACGTCGGTGCCCTGACCATCTCCGTCGTCACGAAACCCTTTGCCTTCGAGGGGCGCAAACGCCTCAAACTGGCGGAACAGGGACTGGCAGAGCTGAAAAAAGAGAGCGATTCCATCGTCGTCATCCCCAATGACAAACTCCTCTCCATCATCGACAAGAACCTGGGGCTCAAAGAGTCTTTCAAGATTGTCGATGCCGTCCTGGCCCAGGCGGTCAGCGGGACGTCCGGCGTGATCCTCTCTTCGGGCGACAACGACATCAACCTCGACTTCGCCGACCTCAAAACGGTCATGTGCCACCACGGTATGGCGCTGATGGGCGTGGGCGAGCACCAGGGCGACAATGCCGCTTATGAAGCGATCCGCGCCGCAATCGAATCGCCGCTGCTCGACAACATGAGCATCAACGGCGCCATGGGCGTTCTCGTCCACTTCACGATGCACCCCGACTTCCCGATGATCTCCATCGGGGAAGCGATGGGTGTTGTCGAAGAGAGCGCGGACGAAAATGCCGATGTCATCTTCGGGACGACGACGGATGCCACGCTGGCGATCGACTATATCAAGATCACCCTCGTTGCCACGGGTTTTGACCATGAGGAGGCCCCGAAAAAGGCCCCCTCCATCAATAACGACTCCTACGATGCTCCGGCACAGGAGACCCCGGCGGCCAGCCGTACTGTGAGCCGTCCGAGAATGGTCGTCGGCGGCGACCTGAGTGACGACTACCTCGACGTGCCGACCTACATGCGCCAGCAAAAAGACTGACGCACCCGCTAATGCCCCCCTATGAGAGCGTTCTGAAGGCCAAGACCCTGCTGGGCCTTCATGACAAGGCGACCCTCCCCGAAATCAAAACGCGCTATAAAAACCTGATGCACCGTTGGCACCCGGACAAGCACCCGGACGATCCCGATACGGCGAACACCATGAGCGCGCGAATCAATGACGCCTATAAAATACTGCTGGAATTTGTCAAACATTACGAATACCGCCTGGACGAACCCTACCTCAAAGAGACCTGCCTCACGCCGCAGGAGTGGTGGGAACGGAAGTTCGGCGGACGCTAGTTAAGGAACAATCATGTTGAAAAACGACGACCTTGCCCGCCTGCTGCTGCGCCTTGCCCTCGGTACCCTTATGCTGTTTCACGGCATTCATAAACTGCTGCACGGCATTGCCCATATTCAGGGCATGCTGCAGGCCCACGGCCTGCCCGGCTGGTTCGGTTACGGCGTCTTTATCGGGGAGGTGATCGCCCCGGTGATGATTATTCTCGGGTTGTATGCGCGGATCGGTGCGGCGCTGATGGCCGCGAATATGGTGGTGGCCGTGGCACTTGTCGGCGGGATCTTCCCGCTGCAGCTGAGCAAAACCGGCGGCCCGGTCAGCGAGATGGCGCTGCTCTATCTCTTTGCCGCCCTCGCCCTCTTCTTTTCCGGGCCCGGGAAATACAGCATCAATCGCTCCTAGAGGGGCGACCTCCCGTCACATTAGACCTTTCCGGCAGACGGCAGAAACATCAGCTGCATCCGACGCACGAAAAGGACGATCAGCGCGACGGCCAGCAGCTTGAAATCCAGTTCACTGGCACTGTGCAGCGAGGCGAAGGCTTCGCTCGCCGTGGCATCCGCCCCCTCGGCCTGCATGGAGAGAATCTTCGGAACGTAGACCGCCGCGAACATCAGCAGGGTTGCCACCGCGAGCAGCGCGCTCATAATGGCCCACTTGTCACGACGCTGGCGGCGGTATTCGTTTCCTTCAAAGACGAGGATGATCACGGCCATCGCATAGGCCCAGAAACTGAAACGGCGGAAGATCTCGCCCATCAGCATTCCCTCTTCGTAACGGCCCAGCAGCTCCGTCGGCAGGATCGATGCCGAGTGGAAGATCACCGCGGCGACAACGATGCCCAGAATCAAAACCGCTCCCAGAGTGGCGGCAACGGTCATAAGATAGAGCGTGACGCTCCACTGTTTGGTATTCATGTTTCATCCTTTCGTGTCAGTACGAACCCGCGGTCGAGTCCTGCAAGATCTTTGTAGAAATCGATCGTATACCCCTTCGGGACGATCGCCGAGACGGCTTCGCGCTGATCATACCCCATTTCGCAACAGAACAGGGGAATCTTCCGCTCGGCGACCGCGTCGATCAGTCGAACGATAATGTCCATCCCCGTCACACCGCCGAACAGCGCCAGGTCAGGCTCATAATCGAGGTTGCGTTCGAGTGCGGCATCCTCGGCGACATAGGGCGGGTTGGAGACCAGAACGTCAATGTTCTCCGGAACGCCTGCGAGCAGATCGCTCTGCCGCAGCTCGATCCGCTCCTGGAGGCCGAAATCCGCGACGTTTTTGGCCGCCACGCCCAGCGCCTCCTCGCTGATATCGACGCCGATCATCTGTGCCTGCTCAAGATGCAGCGCCAGGGTCACGCTGACCGCGCCGCTCCCTACCCCCACCTCGCAGAGCGTCATCTCAGCGGCAGGGTCGACCGCTTCCAGGACGCGGTCGATCAGAAGCTCCGTTTCCGGCCGCGGGATCAAAGCCCCCGGGGCGATATAGAAGAGCTGCGAATAGAAGCTGACGCGGTTGAAGATATATTCGAGGGGTTCATGGGCCTTGCGACGCGCCACCCACTCCCAGAGCCTCTCGTCGCAGGAGAGCGGCTCGTCCTGGTGGGTGATCAGCCAAAGGCCGTCGCGCCCCAGGTACTCCATCAGCATCCGTTCCGCCTCCCGCCGCGGACGCTCCGCACTCACGGCAATCTCGGCGGCGATCACATCGAGGCACTCCCGCAGCGTCCGCACGCGTTCACCCATCAAGAACGCACGCCTTCGTTATCGAGTTCGCGCTCCACGCTGTCCGCGTCGCATTCGGAGCGCATCGCACCTTTGCCGCTGCCCCGCTCCTCGAATCCAAGCGCCCGCAGGCGTTCGATCACCGGCGGATGGGTATAGTAGAAGAAGATATAGAGCGGATGCGAAAGGGGGAAGGAGCGGTTCTCCGTTACCAGTTTGCGCAGGGCGTTCGCGAGGTAGAGCTTGCCGACGAGCTCCCCGCCGCTGCGGTCCGCTTCGTACTCGTTATGTCGGCTTATCACGCCCATCAGCGGCATAATGAAGAAGCTGACCAGCGGCATGAAGAGCAAGAAGAGTATCACCGTCACTGCAGGCGTATTGCCGATGCCCAGCTGCACGAAGAGCGATTCGGGCAGGTTGCCGAAAAGGGCGAGCATGCCAAAAAGCATCCCGCCGACGACCGCGATGTTCTTGTAGAGGTCGCCGTGGGCGAAGTGGCCCAGTTCATGCCCCAGTACCGCAAGGAGTTCGCGCGCTTCGAGCTTTTCGAGCAGCGTGTCGTAGAGGACGACGCGCTTGCTCTTGCCCAGGCCGCCAAAGTAGGCGTTGAGACGGGTATCGCGTTTGCTGGCATCGCTGACGAAAACCCCGCTACTGACAAAGCCCGTCTTCTTCATCAAGGTGTCGATCTCTTCTGAGAGCTCCGCATCCTCGAGCGGTGTCAGCTTGTCGAAAAAGAGTGCTCGCAGTGTCGGGAAAAGCATATTGAGCGCAACGACAACGGCGAAGAGGAAGAGGAAGCTCCAGAACCACCACAGCGGCGCCCATGCGATGATCGCCGTCACGCCCCAGATGACCGCCCCGCCGAGCAGTGCCACCAGAAACAGCGTGATCAGCGTGTCTTTGATGTAGAGGCCGACGCTGGTACGGTTGAAGCCGAACTTCGCATCGAGGACAAATTTCTCGTAGAGCGACAGCGGCAGTTCCACCAGGGTATTGATCAGCAAAAACGCCAGGACCATGACGATGCTTTTGAAAGGCGCGTCCATCCCGCCCATTACCGCGTCCAGCCAGCGGATCCCGCCGTCGAGCCAGACAAGGAACATGATGTATTCGATCAGCATTCCCGCCATCTGCAGCTTCTCTTTTGCCACGGCATAGTTGCCGGCCTTGAGATAATCCGCACTCCCCATGAGCACCGGAGCCATCCGCTTGGCGCGGTTGATAAACCCGACCTGCATGACGCTGATGTAGAGTTTGATAATGAAATAGAGGCTGATCATAACCATCAGTGCTGTTACCATAGAAATACCTTGTGAAAGCGTGTCGGATATTGTAGCATCGCGACCCTAAAACGGGTCAGCGACGGGCAAAGAAGTTCAGCGGTTGAAGGGAACGGCGGTGATGCCGTCATGGACCGGCAACCTGTCATGGACCTCTCCGACGTAGCTGTTGGAGACGATGACATAGAGCGCACCGAGCAGGAGTCCCGTGAGCAGGACGGCCCGCACTACCCGTTTTTTCTCACCTTTAAGTCCATTATAATCGCCGATGCCCTGGAGTGTCGGTTCATTCATAACCTATCCTTTTAATTTTTATTTGCCACAATCATACTTTTTATTCATGATGATCCCGTCTGTTTTCAGGATTAAAATGACGATTTAAGTCTATTTTTTTATTTATTTTATCGTCAATACCGTTTTCGATGCGCCAACTGCTATAATCATGCCATGAAAACCGATATCCCACTGCTTGAACCGACGCCCGAACCCACCAAACCGCTCTGCCGCACGGCAGCATGGCTGCTGGGGTGGCTCTTTTCCTACGGCACCTATCTCCTTGCGGTGGCGGTCTGGCTCCTGTATGACTGGTTCTATGCCATCGGTGCCCTACTCTTCGGATTCGTCGCCTTCGGTATCCTCCGCGCCAAGATCCGGAATATTTCCATTCCCCCCGCACAGCAGGAGTACCAGTACACCGATCATGCCATCGCAAAATGGTTCGTCGTCCGGCGTATGCTCTGCGATCTCTGACCTCCCGCCTCCACCCTTTTTAGCCCCTGAACAACGTGCAGCCATCCTCTCTGCTGTAGACGGGTTTATCCTTTATTAATAAATCATGAATAATAATGGGTTTATGTTATTAAAAAAGGAGTGACGATGGCACTGCGTATCGATACCCACCTGCTGACCGGCGACCTGTTCGGCCGAGGGGTCGTTTTCGACCCCTGCGACAACAAAGACAGCGGCCCCTATGCGGCGGGTCTGCCCGACACCGTCGTCATTCACTTCACCGCCGGCCCGACCCTCGCCTCCGCCGTCAATACGTTCAAAAACCCCGATATCGAAGCCTCGGCCCATCTCATCATCGATCGCGACGGCACAGTTGTGCAGATGGTCGACTTCGGGCGAATCGCCTGGCACGCAGGCACGAGCCGCTGGCAGGAACGCAGCGGGCTCAACCGCTATGCCATCGGTATCGAGCTCGTCAATGCCGGCGAGCTCACCCCCTCGGGTGACAGCTACCTCGCCTGGTTCGGCCGGCGCTACGAAGAGGCGGACGTCATCCGGGCCATCCACCGGAACCAGACGGAACCCTCTTACTGGCACACCTATACGGCCGAACAGATCGAGGCATGTTTCGAGATATGCCGGGTACTGAAGGGGCACTATCCCATCCAGACGATCCTCGGCCACGAAGAGATCGCCCCCGAACGCAAGATCGACCCCGGCCCGGCCTTTCCGCTGGAGCGGCTGCGCGACAGGATTCTGACGGGACGCCATGCCGATGCGGAGCCGACGGATGAGCAGGAGGCTCCCGCCGCAAACGCAACGGTCACCGCCAGCCTCCTTAACGTCAGGTCCCAGCCCTCGGGGAGCGCCTCTTTGGCAGGCGATCCGATTGAGAAAGGGACCCGGGTGGAGCTGGTCGAGCGCAGCGGCGTGTGGCAGAAGGTCCGTATCTGCAGAGAGGGGTGGGTGCACAGCGACTATCTGCAGACAGAGCCGCCCGTCGGCTGATATCACGAAAAAGAGACATTTTCCTGTTACAATAAGCGATCTAGTTTAGGAGCAAAAACAATGACATTTCCAACCAAATCACTTTCACTCATCCTTGCCGCCGCACTGATCGGCGGGTGTGCCAGCACCCAGCCCAATGCCGACGGCACGCAGCAGGACGAGTACGACAAGACCAAAAAAGGCGCCCTCATCGGTGCGGCCGTCGGTGCCATCGGCGGACTGCTGCTCGGCGGCAAGAACAAAGGCCAGGGCGCGCTGATCGGCGCGGCGGTCGGCGCAGCAGCCGGCGGCGGGATCGGTTATGCGATGGACCAGCAGGCCAAAGACGTCGCCAAATCTCTCAATACGACCGTCAGCCAGAGCGATGTCGGCGCGGACAACATCATCGTCACCCAGCATGAGACCTTTGTCAAAGTCACCTTTAAAAGCGCCATGATGTTCCCGACGAACTCCGATACGCCGACGTCAACGGCGCTGACAAAGATCGACCAGCTGACGGCGGCACTGAAAAAATATCCCAGTTCCATCGTCCAGGTCGTCGGCCACACCGACCCACGCGGTTCCTATGACTACAACCTGCAGCTCTCCGAGCGCCGGGCGCGCACCGTCGCCACGGCCATGGTAAACCAGGGACTGCCCAACGCCGTCTATGCCCGCGGCTGCTCCTTCGACAAACCGCTCGTTCCCAACAACAGCGAAGCCAATATGGCCCAAAACCGCCGCGTCGAGATCTTCTTGTACCAGACACAGGAGAACGTCGTCGACCAGTGCCTCTAGCATAGCACCGCTCGGTGCTTCAGGCACAACTTTCACCATTTCAGTCACCAAACGGCTACGGCATTGGCTATAATAATTTAACGACCATTTCCTCCCGGAAGGAGTCACCATGCCGAAACCTATTTTCAATGCGATCGAAGCCGGCGATGCAGCCGCCCTTGAACAGATTCTTGAGGCCGGCACCTCCCCCATCACGGAAAACGAAGCGGGCGTGCATCCGCTGACGCTTGTCGGCACGCTGATAGAGCGCGCCTTCGAAGCCGGGGAGTTTGACCGGGAAGATACCTTCAAACGGATGGCCGCCATGCTCATCGTGCACGGCGCCCCCGACGGCGACCTCGAGCACGCCCTGGGCGAGGTCAGCAACCTCCGCCGCTACACCTGCCGCTACATCATCGAACTTTCCATGAAACACAACACCCCCAAAACGGTCTCTGAGCTGATCACGGAAAAGTACCTCTGGTTCGAAAACGACGATCCAAAGACGGAGACGGCGTTTATGAACGCGGTTAAAAGCGGAGACCGGACCCTCGTCGACGCGATGTTCGAAGCGGGACACGTCAATTACGCCTTCGAGCAGTAGCTTCCTGCCCGCCACTTACGGCAGAGGGATACGCGGATACAACAACTGACTTTCAACCCGTTATAGTAAAATACGCAGAAAAAAAGAGCACCATGGCCCTCATTGATCTGCACGGCATCTATAAAAACTACGAAGCGCAAAAAATCCTTGAGAACGTCGATTTCCATATCGATGAGGGGGAGCGCGTCGTTGTCGTCGGCAAGAACGGGAGCGGCAAATCGACCCTGATGAAGATCGTTGCCGGGACGCTGGAATACGACGAAGGGGAGCGCATCATCCGCCAGAACCTGCAGGTGAAGATGCTCGCCCAGGTGCCGCATTTCGAGCAGGGGCACAGCGTGCGCGAGGCGATCGAGCACGGCCTCGTCGAACTCAAAGAGGCCCTGGCCCGTTTCGACACCCTCTCGATGGAGATGGCCGAGAAGTTCGACGACCCGCAGCTGATCAAGGAGCACACGGAGCTCTCCGCCTACCTCGACCACCACAGCGCCTGGAACCTCGACGACAAGATCGAGCGAGTCCTGCAGCACTTCCAGCTAAAAATGTACGAAAGCAAGAACGTCAATCTACTCAGCGGGGGCGAACAGCGCCGGGTCGCGCTGGCGTCGCTGCTGCTGCAGAAACCCGACGTCCTGCTGCTGGACGAACCGACCAACCACCTCGACGTCTACATGGTCGAGTTCCTCGAGGAACTCATTCTCAAGGAGAAGTTCACCCTCGTCTTCATCTCCCACGACCGTTACTTCATCGACCAGATCGCGACGAAGACCGTCGAAGTGGAGGATGCCTCTTTGCGGGAGTTCAAAGGGGGCTACAGCAGCTACCTGACCCAGAAAGAGGAGCTGCTGCGCACCATGCAAAAGCAGCACGACAACCTGCTGCGCCTGCTGCGCTCCGAGAACGAATGGTATTCGCGCGGGGTACGCGCCCGCCTCAAGCGCAACGAGGGGCGCAAGGAGCGGCTGATGAACCTGCGGGAGCAGGCGAAAACGAACCCTGCGCAGATCCGTAAGATGCGCGTCGAGCTCGACCGCGAGGCGAAGCACTTCAACCGGGACAAAAGCGTCAACAAACAGAAGATGCTCTTCGAGATCGAGCACCTCGACATTACCCTGGGCACTAAAATGCTGGTCAGGGATTTCTCGACGCGTATCCTCCAAAAGGACGTCATCGCCGTTGTTGGCCCCAACGGCAGCGGCAAGTCGACCCTCCTCAAAGCGCTGCTGGGGCGCCTCAAACCGACGGCGGGCAAGATCAAGCAGGGGGAGTTCTCCATCGGCTACTTCGACCAGCACCGCGAAATGCTCGATGACGACAAGAACCTCATCGAGACCTTCTGCCCCCACGGCGGCGACCGGGTCGAGGTGCAGGGCAAGAACATGCACGTCTACGGCTACCTCAAAAACTTCCTCTTCCCCCGCGAATTCCTCGATAAGAAGATCGGCATCCTCAGCGGCGGGGAGAAGAACCGCGTGGCCCTCGCCCTGCTCTTTACGAAGCAGGTCGACTGCCTCATCCTCGACGAACCGACCAACGACCTCGACATCCCCACCATCAACATCCTCGAAGAGAAGCTCCAAGCCTTCCCCGGGGCGGTCATCCTCGTCAGCCACGACCGCTACTTCGTTGACAAGATCGCCAAGAAGCTCTTCGTTTTCAAAGGCGACGGCGAAGTCGAGGAGCGCTACCAGCTCTACAGCGAATACCTTGAAACCGAGAAGGAGTTCCGGGAGATGGAGGCGATGGAGCGCGAGGCAGAAACGGTGAGCGCCAAACCCGCCGTGCAGGAGAAACCGAAAAAAGAGAAACCGCTGCGCCTTACCTACAAAGAGAAGATGGCCCTCGAATCCCTCCCCGGCGAGATCGAAGCCCTGGAGCAGAAGATCGAAGACCTGAACGCCTGCCTTGCCGACCCGGCATGCTATGCCGAAAAGGGGATCTCGGTGCTGGCCAAGGAGCTCGAAGCCCTCGAGGCGGAGTACGAAGCGAAAGTCGACGAACTCCTCACCATCGAGGAGAAAGCGGAGCAGATCGAGGGGCAATGAAAAAGTGTCCGCTCTGCCAGACCCCCTCCCCCTCCTTCCGAGACCGGCAGCTAGACTGCCTCACCTACCACTGCCCCCACTGCGAACTGCTCTTTAAAGAGGAAAACGCCCACCCTTCGGAGGCGCAGGAACGGAAAAAGTACGACGAACATAACAACTCGATCGAGAACGAAGGGTACGTCGCCATGTTCGAAGCATTCATCGATTATACGCTCGCGGCCGTCGACCGTCCCGTCAAGCGGGTCCTCGATTTCGGCTCCGGTCCCGCGCCGGTACTGGCCGAACTGCTGCGCCGCCGCGGTTTCGAGGTCACGATCTACGACAAATATTTCGCGCCGGAGCCCCCGGCGGAGGATGCACGTTTTGACCTGATCACCTCCACCGAGGTGATCGAGCACATCGCCGACCCGATGGGGACCCTTGCCGAACTGAACGCGCGTCTCGTCCCGGGAGGCACCCTGGCACTGATGACGCAGTTTCACCAAAACAGCGAGGCGTTCTACCAGAACTGGTGGTACCGCCGCGACCCGACACACCTCGTTTTTTTCACGCCGAGAAGCTTTGAAATCGCGGCAGAACGGCTGCAGATGAAGCGCATTTGTCACGATGGAAAAAAGATCGTTCTTCTCTCAAAAGCCCTATAGACGGGCATCATAAATCTATCACATCCTGAAGCCAATTTTATAAATTGTTATATCTTCATGGTCCTTTAAGCCTCGCATCCGATATAATCATTTTTAATATTTTTAGGAGGATAGCTTTATGCGAAGAGGATTTGCGTTTCTTATGTCGTCAGTCGCAGCCGCAGGTCTAATGACCGGCTGTGCGAAGCTGAATACGCTGACAAATGTACTGGTACCGAGCCATGTGGATATGGAAAGCGCGAAAAAGATGAAGATGCCGGTCGTCATCTACGATGTTGATGTCGAAACCGATGAGAAGGGGAACAGCCACCCGATCGTCTATTTCGTCAACACGTCAGCCAAACCGGTTGACATGGCCACCTTCTTCCTGGAAGGCGTCACCGAAGATGGCCAGACCGTCACGCTCTGGGCCGACGATTATGAGCGCGTTCCCCCGGGCAAAAGCAGCCAAAAAGGGGTCCTGGGCGGCCAATGGACCAAAACGAAGGTCAACTGTATCGAGATCAGGAAAGCGGGGCTGCACATCGACGGTGTCGACTACCGCTTCATCGAAGAGAATATCAACCAGCTCTTCCAGAACCCTTCTCTCAACGAATGTAACTGAGACGCGGGCCGGGCACCGGCCCCGCAACCCACCCCTTGCCTTTAACGTACGTAATCAACCACCTTTGACATCTCGGTCACTTCCTTGATGAATGCCACGACTTCCAGATGCGCCGGGTGCGTTGCATAGGTTGCGAGTCCCTCTTCCGTTTCAAAGGTCGTCGTCAGTACCAGGTCCATCGCCCGTTCGCTCCCGTTGAAATCCACGCCGACTTCCATACTGAGCAGCGGATCGATCTTCTCCGTGAGCGCCTCGAGCATCGCCTTTGCCTTGGCGACGTTCGCCGCTTTGTTCTCCTCTTTGAATGTAAACATTACGATATGGACAACCATGATTTTCTCCTTTGATTTCCCCCAGAAGGGGCTCTTTTTTTGATGCCATTTTAACCTATGTAGGTTATGATTGAATTATGCGACACTACCGATCGGAAGAGGCGGGGATTCCCCTGCCCGACACCTTTTCGCTGCTGACCTGGAACGTCCATAAAGAGATGGGGCGTCCCCCCTTCGACAAAACGCTGCAATCACTGTTGGCGACCGGGACGCCCGAACTGATTTTGTTCCAGGAAGCGGTTCTTGATACCCATACGGCAGAACACTTTCCGGGGTATAACGTCTCCGCCGCCATCAACATCAATCTCCGCCACCGCCAGTACGGTGTTCTGACGGCGGCCAAAAGCCCCATCCACGATACGGTCAGCCTGAAGACCAACCGGCGGGAGATGCACATCGCCACCCGCAAAAGCCTGCTGATCACGACCCACCCCTTCGAAAACGGCAGCGAACTCGTCGCCGTCAATCTCCACGCCATCAACTTCGTCTCCGCCGCGGTCTTCATCGAAGAGATCGACCGGCTCCGCATCGCCCTGCAACAGCGCAAAGGGCCGATGATCGTCACAGGGGATTTCAATACCTGGAGCCGGAAACGGATGGAGTACCTCGAAGGCTTTGCCCGCTCGATCGACCTCCTCCCCGCCGCCTGCGCCAACGGGCACCATATCAAGCAGCGCTTTTCCAAGCCCCTCGACCACCTCTACTTCCGCGGCCTCACCCTGCTTACCGCCGAAGCCGTCAACACGGGCCGGGTCTCGGACCACAACCCCATACTCGCCACCTTCAAACGCTGAGCCTCAGCCCAGGACGGGACGCCAGAAGAGGTAGGCGATCAACACGATCAGAATGATGCCGACAAGATTGAACAGAAGTCCGTAAAGCGCCATCGTCCGTATCGGGATGACCCCGCTGGACATCGCGATGGCGTTGGGAGGGGTCGCGATGGGTAGCATAAAGGCGTAGCTCGAACAGATCGTTGCCACCATCATAAACAGCGTCGCATCCAGCCCCGTCTGCTGCGCCACCGCGTAGATCACCGGCAGCATAATGGAGATAAGCGCCGTATTGGAGGTGATCTCCGTCGTGAAGGTGATCAGCGCCGCGACGATCAGCATCAGGTAAAGCGGCGTCAAATAGCTGTAATCGACGAGGAATTCGGCGACCCGACCCGCCAGGCCCGTTTCGGAGAAGGCCTTCGCGATGGCGAACCCAGCCCCGAACAGGAACATGATGCGGTAGGGAATCTTCGCCTTGTCCTCCTGCCAGATCAAAAGATTGAACGGGGGCGCGAAGAGCAGCAGACCGGCGCTGAGCAGAACCACCGGTTCGCTCATGCCCAGCCCCTCCCACCAGGGACGGATGGGGGCATTGACGAGCAGCAGCACCACCAAGCCTCCCAGCAGGGCCAGGAGCTTCTTCTGATCCCCGCTCATCGGTTTCTCCTCCTCCGGAAGCGCCAGGCGGACGTCTTTGATCCCTACGGCGAGCACCACGGAGATGACGACAATCATGACGAGGGCCAGCGGGGCAACCATCCACATCCACTGCACAAAGGGGATCATGGCCATCCCGTGCTCCTCCATGACCCCCAGCAGGATCAGGTTCGGCGGGGTGCCGATGGGGGTCAGGATCCCCCCGATGCTGGCACCGTAGGCGATGGCCAGCGTAAACCGCATCTTCAGCCGCGGGTCGTCGGAGAGGAAAAGCGCAATGGTCATCAGCAGCAGGGCCGTCGTCGTGTTCGAGAGGATCGAGCTCATCACCCCCGACGTCACCGCCAGCGAGATGATGATCCCCCGCCCCGTCGCCGGAAAGATCCCCAGCATCTTCCGTGCGATCCAGATGTGCAGCCCGCTCTTCTCCACGGCGATGGCCAGCATGAATCCGCCGAGAAAAAGGTAGATGATGGGATGGGCGTAATTAACCGTGGTCATCTTAGTCGGCAGAATGTGCAGCGCCGGGAAGAGTACAATGGGCAGGAGCGAAACGACGCCCAGCGGCAGCCCCTCGTTGGTCCAGAGCACGACCAGCAGCGTCACGACCCCGGCCAGGGCCGCCTGCACCGGGGAAAGTATCGGCAATACCAGGGCGTAAAGGAGCAGCGCCGTCCCGACGGCCCAGAGGATCTTGACCGTTGATCCGCCCATGCCCTTCTACCTCGTCAGCAGGTCGTTGAGGCTCTCCCGGGGCGCTTTGCCCTCCAGGATTTCATACACCTCCGTCGCGATCGGCAAGTAGACCCCGCTGCGCTGCGCGATGCCGTGCAGCGCGTAGGCCGTCCCGATCCCCTCGGCCACTTCGCCCAGTTCCTCGACGATCTGCTCTTTCGCCTTGCCTTCGGCCAGTCCGAGACCGACACGGTAGTTCCGCGACAATACCGAGCTGGCCGTCAGAAAGAGGTCTCCTGCTCCGCTGAGACCGAGAAAGGTCTCGTCCCTTGCACCGTAGGCAAGGCCGAAGCGCCGCATCTCGATCAGGCCGCGGGAGATGAGCGCCGCCGCCGCATTGTTGCCGAGCTTCAGCCCCGCGCAGATCCCCGCGGCGATGGCAATGACGTTTTTATAGCTACCGCACACTTCCGCCCCGGCGATATCATCGTCGCTGTAGGTGCGGATAAATTCGGGAAAGGCCTCGGCAAAGCCCATCGCCGTCTGCGCGTCCGCGCTGCTGACGACGAGGGCCGTCGGCAGTCCCTCGATCACCTCCGCCGCGAAAGAGGGGCCTGAGAGAAACGCGATGTTCTGATCGGGCACGTAGGGGGCGAAGATTTCGTTGAGAAAGCGGCCCGTTGACGCTTCGATCCCCTTGGCCGCGACGAGCACCTTCTGGTCGCGGTAGCGGAAGTGCTCTTTCAGCCACGCACCGACCTGCTGGGCGGGGATCGCCATGACAAGGTATTCGCGCTGCAGCGCCGTCTCCAGGTCGACGAAATTGGGAACGTCCCTGGGATGGCGCGACGTGATAACGACCTCGTTCTCCGGGTTCTGCCCCAATGCAAATGCCAGGGCCGAACCCCACTTACCCGCCCCGATGACTGCGATCCGTTTCACGTACCCCTCCAACTTCCTCTTCAAATGCCTTTATCTCCTTATCGTAACCTATCACGACTAAAACATCCCCCGGGTCGAGCAGGTGGTTATACCCCTTGGCCGTAAAGATGAACGACTCGCTCATCCGCTGGTCGACGACGGCCAGGACGATGATATCGCGCTGCGTCGTTTCGAGCAGTTCGTTGATATGCTTTCCGACCGCCGGGGAGAGCTCCGTCAGGGTGATCTGGGCGACTTTGAGCTCCATCTGCGTATCCATCAGTGCGTCGAGCAAACGGGTGATCACCGGTTTTTCCAGCCGCTCGATGACCAGGTTCGCCGTCGTCTGCAGTTCGGCGATCACCTTGTTCGCACCGGCCAGCCGGAGCTTTGACGCGTTCTCCTGGGTCGTGGCAAGGGCCACGATCACCGCTTCGTGAAAACGGTCGCGCAGGGAGAGGGTCAGAAAAACGTTCTCCGCTTCGCTCTCCAGCGCGCAGATGATCCGCGTCACGGAGAGGTCAAAGGAGAGCAGATCATCCCAGTTGTCCTCCAGGTCAGCCAGATGCGCCTCGAACCCCTCCGCCTGCGCCTGTTCCACATCGCCGTTATTAAGCGCGTAGATGACGATGCGACTGCAGCTGTACCGGAGCTGCTGCGCGATCTCTCGCGCGAATTCGTTGTAGCCGAAAAGAATGATAGCGTCGACATTCATGAATGCACCGCCTGATGCAAATCTATCCGGTATTCGTGCAGCATCGCATTCTCCCCTATGACGACGAGCAGATCGTTCTCTTCGACCGCAAAATCGACCGGGGGGTTAAAGACGAAGCGCGCTTCGCGGCGTGACTCCACCCCGAGCAGGATCAGCCGGCGTCCCCTGATTTTGAGGTCCTGCACCGTCTGTACGAATCGTGCCATCCGCTCGTCGATCAGGATCTCGTCGATCACGACCCCCGAATGTTCGGCGCGCAAAGCGTGCAGCGCCTCGAAGGCGATGGGCTGGTCGCTGTATTCGCGCGAAAGCTGGCCGATCAGCTCCTGGGCATAGACGACGTCGTCGACCCCCGCACTCTCCAACTTACGCCGGTGCTTTTTGTCATGCAGCAGGGAGAGGATCCTCAGATCCTTGTTCATCGAGCGCAACGTCAACGCCGTGTAGACGTTCTCCACGTCGGTATCCCCCAACAGGATCACGGCCCGCACCTGCCGGCCGGGATCGATGCCCAGCTGCCCGAGCGCCTCCAGGCTGGAGGGGTCGATTGCCAGGGCCAGGTCGTGATGGCGCCGCGCTTCGGCGATCTTCGCCGCGTCGGCGTCAAGGATCACCACGCTCCGTCCCATCCGGCGGAGTTTGGAAGCGGTCTGCTGCGCCACCGTGCCGTACCCGCAGATCAGGTAGATGCCTTTGAGTTTCTGGACGTCCTGGATCAGTTTCCCGTCGCGGATGTCGTCCAGTTTCTCCGTGAACGCCGCCACCACAATGGAGGTCGCAAAGGCCAGCACGGCCACCCCGGAGACGATCACGACCAACGCGACGAGCTTCCCTTCTCCGCTGACGGGGACGACGTCGCCGTACCCCACCGTCGAGATCGTGACCACCGACCAGTAGAGCGCGTCAAAGAGCGTGTTCACCTTCGAATCGGGATTGAGCGCCTCCATGACGTAGATCATCACCGACGCAACGAAGATGATCAGGCCGACAAAGGTAAAGAGCGTCAGCAGCTCGAACTTTTTGCTGGCAAGGATGGCCGCGAAGTGGTGCATGTTCTGGGCGTAGCGGAAGAGCTTGAAGACCCTGAAAATAATGAAGAGGCGCAGCAGCCGCAGTTCGTGGAAGAAGGGCATGATCGCCAGGAAGTCGATGATGGCCGAGAGGGAACTGACATAGCGCCATTTCGCGATCAGCACCTTCATCAGCGCCCTGCCCGCCCGGAACTCCCGCTGCAGCAGTTCATCTTTCTCGTACTGATCGATAATAATGCGCGCGCTGTCGCTGCTGACCCAGAAGCGCATCAGGTATTCGACAAGGAAGATCAGCGAGATGATGTAATCGTTGAAAACGGCCAGAAAATCTTGCTGGGGGAACTTGACGTCGCGGATCAGGATAAAGACGCTCGAGAAGATGAGCACCATCATAAAGAGGTCGAAGTAGCGCTTGTACCTGTACCCGACATTGTTCATCAGGTTGTCGACGCTGTGGCGCGTCCGGCGCAGTTTTTGGGAGGACTCCAGAGCGTAGGCACTGTCGACGAGCGCCCTGGAGAAGAGATTCACGTGTTTATCCCAGCTTCTGCTTGAGGATTTCGTTGACCGCCTGCGGGTTCGCGCTGCCTTTGCTCGCTTTCATCACCTGCCCGACGAAGAAACCGAAGAGTTTGTCCTTGCCGCCGCGGTACTCCTCGACCTTGGCCGGGTTTGCCGCGAGGATCTCGTCGACCATCGCTTCGATGGCCCCCGTATCGCTGACCTGCTTGAGGCCGAGCTTCTCGATCGTCGCATCGACGCCCTCGTCGTTCTCCATCAGGTAGTCCAGGACCTCTTTGGCCGCCTTTCCGCTGATGGTATTGTCCTCGATGCGCTTGACGATCAAGCCCAGTTTCTCCGCATCCACCGGAGAAGTGGCGACGGTCATGCCGCCCTTGAGGCGTCCCTGGAGTTCGACGGTGAGCCAGGTGACGGCGTTTTTCGCGCTGATCCCCTGAGAGAGCATCTTCTCGAAGAAGTGCGCCATCTCCAGCTCGGCGGTAATGACGCTTGCGTCATACTCGCGCAGGCCGTGCTCTTTGACGAAGCGCTCGCGTTTTTCGTCCGGCAGTTCCGGGATCTGTGTGGCCTCCGCGTACATCGCGTCGTCAACGACAACTTTCATCAGGTCCGGCTCCGGGAAGTAGCGGTAATCCGCCGCCTCTTCCTTGCCGCGCATGGAGCGGGTCTCCTGCTTGGTCTGGTCGAAGAGACGGGTCTCCTGGACGATCTCCTCGTCGTAGATACCGTCTTCCCAGGCGTCGATCTGGCGCGCCACTTCCATCTCGATCGCCTTCTGGATGAAACGGAAGCTGTTGATGTTCTTGATCTCGACGCGGGTGTAGAGCTTCTCATCCCCTTTGGGACGGATGGAGACGTTGACGTCGACCCGAAAGGAGCCCTCTTGCATGTTCGCGTCGCTGATGTCGAGATAACGGACGATGGAATGCAGTTTTTTCAGGTAGAGGATCGCCTCGTCCGCCGAACGCATGTCCGGTTCGGAAACGATCTCGATCAGCGGGGTGCCCGCGCGGTTGAGGTCAACTTTTGAGACGGCGCCGTCATGGATGTTCTTGCCCGCATCCGCCTCGATGTGCGCGCGGTTGACGCGGATCGTCTTATGCGAACCGTCCTCGAAATCGATCTCGAGCTTGCCGTGCTCGACGACAGGGGTATAGAGCTGGGTGATCTGGTAGGCACTCGGGCTGTCGGGGTAGAAGTAGCTTTTGCGGTCAAAGAAGCTGGTGCGGTTGATCGTCGCATCGACGGCAGTTCCGAACATCACCGCCTTGTGGAGCGCGGCCTCGTTAAAGACGGGAAGTGCTCCCGGCAGCGCCAGGCAGGTCGGGCAGGTGTTGACGTTGGGGCGGTCGTTGAAACTGGTGGGACACGAACAAAAAAGTTTAGTTTTCGTATTGAGCTGGACGTGGACTTCGAGTCCGATAATCACTTCGAACAAAAGGATTCCTTGGCTGAATTTATAAAGTATCTAATCGATGCGAAACCGGCGGCGCCGGCGGCGTGGACCGCGCTAATCTGGGCAGGGCTGACGATGCCGCCCAGCGCGATAACAGGTAGGTCAATTTTACCCGCTGTTTCATTTAAATCCTCTAAACCTTTGGGCGCACCTTTGCCCGGGCTCTCGAAGATCGGGCTGTAGGTGACGGCATCGGCCCCTTCGGCCGCCGCGTGCATCGCTTCGACGGCGCTGTGCGTCGATACAACCGTAAAGAGGCCCTGCGCTTTCGCCCCAGCAACCGCGTCGAACTGCGTCGACGTCAGGTGGACCCCGTCCGCCCCCAGGGCAACCGCCAGCGCCGCATCGCGGTGCAGCATTGCTTTGATGCCGTGCATATGGCATTCATCGACGAAGACCGACGCGAAACGTTCATAATCCGGGTTCGACTTATCCCTGTAAAGGGCATAATCAATCTTCTGCGCGGTGAAGAGCTCCCCCAGGTGTTTGGCAAAAGCCCCCGGCGTAGTGCAGGCATAGCTTCCGTCGGTGATCAGGTAGGCGAAAAAAGCCATGGCCTCACGCCTCGCTTTCGAGCAGCTCCGCAATGCGCTGCAGCAGCCGCGTCTGTTCACGCTGGTTTTCGACACGTTCTTTGTAGAGATTGAGTCCCTCAAGCATCAGGATGACACAGAACATCAAAAAGATAAAGACGATGGTGGCAAGCAGCGCGATGGAAAAACCGAAAATGGCGGTGATATGGAAAAGAAGCCATGAGCCCAGCAGCAGCAGGGCCCAGGCAAAGCCGAGCAGGAAACTCAGAAGCGTGTCAAACGTGCTGCGTTTCATCCGGCGTCCCAGAAAAGGTTAGAGGGATTCTTCGTGAAGGGTGACGGCTCCGCCAAGGTAAACGTAGGTCAGCATCATGAAGATGAACGCCTGCAGCAGTGCCATGAAAGAGAGCAGCGCGAACGGGATCATCGGCAGCAGCCACGGTGCGAGCATCAGCATGACCATCAGGAACATGTCGTCCCCTTTGACGTTACCGAAAAGACGGAAGCTGAGCGAAACGATACGGGAGATGTGTGACACGATCTCGATCGGGAACATCAGCCATGCCAGCCACCAGACCGGCCCCATAAAGTGTTTGAAGTACTCGACGACACCGTTGCGGCGGATCCCTTCAAAGTTATAGTAGATAAAGACGATCAGCGCCAGCGCCAGGGTAAAGTCCAGGAACGCGGACGGTGCTTCAAAGCCCGGGATAACCCCGATCAGGTTGGCGATACCGATAAACAGACCCAGCGTCGCGACGAGCGGCAGGTAGCGCATCGCTTTTTCGCGGCCCATAACGTCCGAACCCATTGCAACGACACCCTGAAGGTACGCTTCCATCAGGTTCTGTGTGCCCCCCGGGACGACTTTGAGGCTTTTGGTCGCCATTTTGGCCAGCATGATGACGATCAGCGCCGTCAGGAGCATATGCGACATAAAGAGGTAGGTGTGATTTTCACTGATCACACCGAAGAAAGTAAAGAGTTCACCCACGAGAATTCCTTCGATCAAAATAGTTGTGCGATTATAGCCCTCTCTCCATTAAAGGAGCCTAAGCCAACCCGCCACAGGGCGGGACATTGCCCGGAAAACGCGCTGAAAATGGGTACAAATGCGCCACGGCTGCACTGCCGATGCATAAAAAGCGATCAGAGCTCCAGCCGCCCCACCGCCTTGCGCGCCGCGGCGATATCCCGCCCGATCTGTTCTTTCAGCGCATCGAGGGAGGCGAACTTCTCGTTGCCCCGCAGCCGCTGGACGAAGCTGACGTCAATACGCTCCTTGCAGACGATCTCACCGTCAAGCACGTGCGTCTCGACGGCGAAGCTGCCGTCGGTCGTGACCCGGTGGCCGACGAAACTGACGGCGGGATGGTAGTGCTCTTCGCCGTCCAGACGGGCCAGGCTCGCGTAGACCCCCTCTTTGGGAAGGAGAAAACCGTCGGTCAGCATATTGACCGTCGGCACGAGCTCCTTTTTGCCGATCCCCTGCCCCCGTACCACATCCCCGCGCACGGTGTAGTTGTGGCCGAGGAAACGGTTCGCCCCCGTGACGTCTCCGATGATCAGCTTCGCCCGGATCTTGTGCGAATGCACCGACTCGCCGCCGACGGTCACTTCGTCAATCACCTGCACCGCACCTCCGAACGCCTTTGAGAGGTCCGCATGAGAGAACTTCCGGTCCAGCCCGAACCGGAAGTCATACCCGACGACGATCCGGGAGAGTACGGGAAAGCGTTCACGAAGGTAGTCAACGAACCCCCGGTCGTCGAGCATGCGGATTTCGTCGAGGGGGAGGTAGACGATGGGGTGCGTCGTAAAATGCTCCCGCTCTCGCCCCGGGGTCAGGTTCGCGTACCCCGTCTCGACGACGACGATCGCTCCGCGCTCCCCCAGGGCATTGAAAAGGTGCTGATGGCCCTCATGCATCCCGTCGAAGCCTCCGATGGCGACGGCATCAACCTTTTTCAAAGCAGTAGCATGTTTCACTGTTCCCCTCCTTGCCCGTAATCGCGGCAGGCGCTTTCGCGCGCTGCTGCCAGCCCCGCGCCGCACAGGCCGCTTCGAAATCAGCCATCGCCTTCGCCACGGCCGCCGGGTCTGTCACAACCCCCTTCCTGTCCCGGGCCGCTTCGCGTCCGACCTCGAACTGCGGTTTGAACAGCAGCACGATCCAGCGCCCCGCCAGACGCTCCACGTCATCGAGGATATGGTGCAGGGAGATAAAGGAGACGTCGCTGGTGACGACATCATACGTCCGGTCCGGCATGAAACGGCGGATATCAGTCTGTTCGAAGCTCCGCACCCTCGGATCCGCCTTGATGTCGGGATGGAGCTGATCCCGGCCGACGTCGACGGCATCGACCGCTGCCGCGCCCGCTTCGAGCAGCACCTGGGTGAAGCCCCCCGTCGAGGCACCGATATCGAGGGCGCTCATTCCCATGACGTCAAAGGGCAGCGACGGCAGGAACCCTTTGAGCTTCAGCGCCGCGCGGCTGACGTAGGGCATCGCCTCGGTCACCTCCACCTGCTGGGACTCGACGGCGAATGCCGGCTTGGTCACCACGCTGCCGTCGACGGTGACGCTCCCGGATTTGACCAACTGCTGCGCTTTCGAGCGTGTCGGCGCCAGCCCCGCTTCGACGAGATAGTGGTCAAGACGCACTAAAACTGCACCTGCAACCCGATGTAGGCACTGCCGAGGTTCATCTCATAGGAGGTACCGTTTTCATCCATGCCGAACTGGTAGAAGTCGTACCCGGCGTTCACCGTCAGCCAGCTCAGCGCCCGAATGCCGACGCCGATACCGTAGACCAGCGTCCCGGCCGAACTGCTTTTGCGCTCGGGGCGGCTCTGGTCCCAGTAGAGCTCCCCCGCGCCAAAGCGGGCAAAGATATCCACCGTCTCATTGAAAATGGGATAGTGCCCGGTCACGTCCGCCGACAAGACCTTGAAAGCTTCCCGGGAGGTCTCCCCTGCACCCGTTTTCCCCTCGAAATCACCGAACTGGGCATACTGCAAAGAGACGGAGAGGTGACGGTTGATAAACGCCCCCGCCCCGAAACGGTACTGCGGTACGGTTTCCGTCGAGATCGTCGCCCGCCGGCCGTCGTCGTTGTAACTGCCCAGCCCCGCACCGGCCTCCAGGTAGGGTCCGCTGCGATCGGCGGCGCAGAGCAGCGTCGCCGCCAGCAGAATAGCCGCACCCCTCACCGGTTTCTCCGGAGGTATTTCGCTTCGAAAATGTCCGGCGGGAGGGCCCGGTCGAAATAGAACCCCTGCAGGGCGTCGCACTCCAGCGCTTTGAGCAGCTCCAGCTGTTCCAGGGTCTCGACCCCTTCGGCGACGATCTGCAGGCCCAGACTGTGGCCCATCTTGATGATCGCCTCGGCGATGGAACGGTCTTCGGGGTTTTCAACGATGTCGCGGACCAGAAGCTGATCGATCTTGAGCGTATCGATCTTGAAACGCTTGAGGTATCCCAGCGACGAATAGCCGCTGCCGAAATCGTCCATCGCCAGTCTGACGCCGGCGTGTTTGAGCCGTTCGAGCTGCACCACCGTCTCTTCGGCGAACTGCATCAGATAGGTTTCCGTCAGTTCCAGCCCGATGTAGTCCCGGGCCAATGCGCTGCGGTTGAGGATCTCCGTCAGCCGGGTCACGTCTTTTTCGTTGATATGGCGCCCGGAGATGTTGACCGAGAGCGGGATGATCCGGTTGATCGACATTGCATGCCAGCGCCGCAGGTCCCCGATGACCTGGGTCAGGACCATCTTGTCGATCCGCGAAATGAGCCCCGTCTCTTCGGCAAAGGGGATGAATTCGCCCGGAAGCAGGAGACCGCGTTCGGGGTGCTGCCAGCGCACCAGCGCCTCCGCCCCCCGGATACTCGTCCCGCTCCCTTCGAAAACGGGTTGGTAATAGACGACGAACTCGTTGTTGTGGATCGCCTCACGCAGCTCCTTCTCCAGCACGAGGCTCTTGAAGGTCTGTTCGCTCATCTGCGGGGTGTAGAAACGGATATGGTCCTGCGCCTGTTTGGCCTGGTACATCGCCGTATCGGCGTGCTTCAGCAGGGTCTGGGCATCCTCCCCGTCCTTGGGGAACATCGCGATGCCGATGCTGCCGTAGATGTGAAAACGCTGCTCGCCGATCGGGAACGCCTCACCGAAGGCTTCGATCATCCGCCGCGCCTCTTCCATCACCTTGTCCCTATCCTCGGCTTCCTCGAAAAGGAGGACGAACTCATCCCCCCCGAAACGCGCCACCGTATCACCGTTGCGCACGTTTTCGCCGAGGCGTTTTGCCACTTCCACCAGGAGACGGTCGCCGGTGGCGTGCCCATAGGTGTCGTTAAGGTATTTGAACCGGTCCAGATCGATGAAAAAGAGGGCGGCTTTGCTTTCGTTCCGCTCCGAACGGGCGATAAGATGCTTCAGCCGCTCCTCGAACATCGCCCGGTTCACCAGTCCCGTCAACGGGTCGTGAAAGGCGAGGAAACTCAGCTTTTCGCGGTTCTGTTCCCGTTTCAGCACGATACTCACGATCCGTGCGGCAACGGTGAGCAGCATCTTGTGGAACGGGGTCGGCACGCGTTCCTGGAAAGAGGTCAGCGCGAAGGTGCCGACCGTCTTCCCTTCCAAAACGACGGGCATGGACCAGCAGGCGTTCAGGCCCGCTTTTTGCGCGACATCCATCATGTTCTGCCAGCGCTCGTCGCAGCTGATATCGCAGACGAACTGCGGTTCGTTCCGCAGCACGACGTTGGCGCAGGAGCCGTTGTGGGGCTCCGGCAGCAACCCGTCGAAGACGCTGACGGCCTCGTCGGGGAGCGAGGGCGCCGCTTCGACGTAGAGTTTCCCGTCTTTCGGGTTCACGAGAATGACGGATGCGATGCTGCCCGGGACCATTTTCTCCTGCAATAAGCAGAGCTCTTCGAGCACGGCCTCCTTGCTGGCATCTTCGGCCACCTTCTCCAAGATGGCGTTTTGAAGCTCAAAGATCTCCTGGTAGTCGCTGGCGACAATATTTTCTTCGGGTGTTTTCATCGGTCTATTGTAGCATCTGTTTCATCGCATCTTCCGTAAGGGTCGCCACCCCCAGCGACACCGCCTTATCGTACTTGCTGCCGGCGTCCTCGCCGTAAATAACGTAATCGGTCTTTTTCGACACGCTCCCCGCGACCTTGGCCCCCAGGGCCTCCAGGTCGGTTTTGATCTCCGGACGGGGTCGGCTCATCGTGCCGGTGAGCACGACCGTCTTCCCCTTGAAAGGGTTCTCCGCCGCCTCAGCCTTCTGTTCCGGGGCCGCCGGCTGGACGACGCCGCGCAGCGCTTCGATCTGTTCCCGGTTGACCCGGACAAATTCGAGCACCGACGCCGCCATCTCCCCGCCGAAACCGTCGATGGCGAACAGCGCCTCCTCCGTCGCGTCGGGGAAATCCAGGCCGAAGGTGTCGCAGAGCTGTTTCGAAGCGACCTCGCCGATGTGCTCTATCCCAAGCCCGTTGACAAAGCGCCAGCACACCGTGCCCCGGCTCTTTTCAATGGCGTCGAGCAGGTTCTTGCTCTTCTTCTCCTTGAACCCTTCGAGCTCCAGTAGTGCACCCAGGGAGAGATGGTAAAGGTCAATAACCCCTTTGACCAGCCCCGCCCGGTAGAGGGCCTCGACGATCTTGTCGCCGAGGCCGTCGATGTTGAGGCACTGCTTGGAGGCGAAATAGATGATGGCGTTCACGACCCGCGCTTCGCAGGAGAGGTTCTGGCACTTGATCAGCGCCCCCTCGTCGAGGAGTTCGCTGCCGCAGACCGGGCAGCGCGTCGGACGTTCAACCGCCCTTTCCGAGCCGTCACGCCGTTCGGGAATGACCTTGATGATCTTCGGGATGACGTCGCCGCTGCGCAGGATGATGACGTGGTCTCCGATGTGGATATCCTTGCGCCCGATCTCGTCAAAGTTGTGCAGGGTCGCGCGTTCGACGACAACCCCCTCGATGTCGACCGGCTCGACGATCGCCACGGGGGTGACGACACCGGTGCGCCCCACCTGCAAGATCACGTCGCGGACCCGGGTCATCTTCTCGATCGCCGGGAACTTGTAGGCCACCGACCAGCGGGGGTTCTTGACCGTATAGCCCATATCCTCCTGGGCCTCGACCTGGTCGACCTTGATGACCATGCCGTCAAGCATCATCGCGAAATCGTCCCGGGTAACTTTCATCTCCTCGTAAATGGCCTCGATGTCGTCATAGCCCTCGCAGACGCGGTGCAGCGGCGGTTTGCGGAAGCCCAGGGCGTAGATCCACTCCATCCGCTTGCTCAGCAGCGGGATGTCGAGCGTATTTTCACCGATGCCGTAGGGCAGGAAGACGAGATTGCGTGCCGCGGTGATCTTCGGGTCGAGCTGGCGCAGACTTCCCGCGGCGGCGTTGCGCGGGTTGGCGAAGAGCGCTTCGCCCTGCGCTTCGCGCTCGCGGTTGATCGCGTCGAACTCCTCTTTGAAGATGACGACTTCGCCGCGGATCTCGATACGCCCGTCATACTCGATGGCGAGGGGAACGCTGCGGATCGTTTTGACGTTCTGCGTCACCTCTTCGCCGATCGTGCCGTCGCCGCGGGTGATCGCCTGCACGAGACGGCCGCCTTCGTAGATCAGGTTGAGGCTCGCCCCGTCAAACTTCGGCTCGCAGTAGAAGGTGACGTTGTCGGCAAGCTTTGCAACGCGCTCCAGCCATTTCTGCAGCCCCTCGGCGTCGAATATATCCTCCAGACTCCACATGCGGCTGCGATGCGCGGCCTTTTCAAACCCTTCAAGCGGCACCCCGCCGACCCGCTGCGTCGGCGAATCGGGAAGCACTGCCTCCGGATGAGCCTCCTCGTACGCCAGGACGTCATGGTAAAGCGTGTCGTACTCCTCGTCGCTGGCAATGGGGTTGTCGAGGACATAATAGTGGTAGGCGTAGCGGTTCAGCAGCGCCACGCTTTCGCGGTAGGTTTCAGCCGTCATCTTTGTTGCTCTTTTTTGCAGAGGATTATAACGAAGCTTGTTGAGAGTAAAGGGGTGCAGGAAAGGGCAGAAAAGAATATAATATGCATTGATAACCAGAAGTCTACAAAGGAGGCGTTATGACACATGATCTTCGCCTGAATATCGAAGTTATGGATGCGGCGCACGAGACGTTCCTGCAGATGCTTGAACAGCTTCAGAAAATGGAGGGAGGCGCCATCGACACCGCCCTCTTCCGCGAATGGATCACCGAAACGAAACGCCACTTTGCCGAAGAGGAGAAGCTGATGATGAAGCACCTCTACTCCGAACGGGAGACGCATACCGGCGACCACGAACAGCTCGTCGACGAGATGGAGTCCTTCTTTACCATGATCACGTCGATGCCGCCGATGGCCCGCTCCTTCATCGAGAGCTACGCCTACGACAAATTCCGCCGCCACACGATGTTCTACGACCTCGACCTGGCGAAATTCCTCTCCGGCAACGAAGCCGGCTGAGTCCTGCGGCTCCCCGCACTCCGATACCATCCGGGGTGCGTTCGCAGCCGCCCTCTTTGACGCCTCGCCAATCCCCCCCTCTCTTTCATCGACATGATGCTATGCACCCTTCCGACACCCTACGCCGCAACGCCACATTACCGCCATTAAATATAATTATTTTTTATGATTTTAGCCATGAAAATTAAGTAATCTTCTCTTATGCTGTTCCCGTGCTCGGCATCCTAGTTCTCTTCGCGTCCATGGCACGGGGCGGTTTGGCTCCTCCCTTGACTTATCTCCTCGGATGAAGAGTGTTATTGCGTGTCGCAACTCCGCAAACGCATTGCACGGATCTGCGGCTTACCGGAATTGAAAGGTGACTCATGAACAGACGGAAGTTTCTCTCAACAAGCGCGATCGCGCTCTATTCACTCCCAGCGATCAATCTCTTATCGGGCTGCGGCGGCTCCGGCGGCGGTACGGCCCTCTCTCCCATCGACCGGCGTGTCGCACTGCTGCAAGCGGCCAAAACGCAAAACGACAGCACCGTCGCCGAGATCGAAAACCTTCTCGGCGGCCTCACCGGAACCTATGCCTCCCCGCTGCGGACAACGGCACAGCCTACCCCGGTCGACATCAGCAGCTTTTTCGCCGCGACGACCCCGACCCTGCCGGCCGACTCCCCGCTCAATGCGCTGTTTTTCCAGAGCGACGAGACGGAGTCGATGTGGCGCAAATACGAAACCTACGGCAGCCTCGCCCATCAGCAGTTCGGCCACCAATATGTGAAACTGCTGGCGACCATGCGCCTTTTCGACTACCAGAATCGCCTGCAGGAGACAACACAGAGTGCGCCGGATGTCACCGCGGCATCGGCGCACTACCGTACGGCGGCTGAGACCCCGTCGGAGTTCAGCGATTTCGACAATCTCCTTGCCAAACTCAAAGAGGCGGCCGGCGATGCGCTCCAATACATCTTCGATGCCATCAGGATCGCCATGAACGGCTTTTTCAACTACCTCAAAAGCCTCTTTGACAATGGAGACGCCCGAGCCCTCCTTTACGCCGCCCTCACCTATTTCGCCGTCGACAAGCTGCTCAAGATCATTGCGGACAAGACGGCTGCCGATCTGAGCTTCGAGAGCAGCAGCGATACCCTGCTGAGTTTTGCGAAGATGGCGATCGCCGCGGTGGCGCTCATGGGGCTCTTCTCCCTCGAAAAACTCGCGGCGGCCGGCACGGCAGCGGTCTCCCCGACGTCCGCCGGTACGATGACACCCGATGAGACCCTGCAGATGGAAACCTTCCTCGGATCGGTTTCCGTGCAAAGCGCCCTGGTGGCGTTGTTATTCAAGGTCGTCGGCGGCGCGGTCGGCGCGGTCATCGGCACGACGAAGAGCCATTCCGAAGCGCTGCTGGCGTCGCTCCAGGACGGCTATGACCCTACTACCGAACACTACACGCTGAGCGCGGAGCAGCAAGCCTCGCTTGATACCCTCAAAAAACGCTCCGTCTCCCTCGCCGTCATCTCCGTCGTCGTACGCCAGCTCTTCACGATGCTGAGCGCGCATGCGGTCACGGCGGAAGGGGTCGTCCAGGAGGGATTTGCCGAGGGGAGCGATGCCGAGACCTTCGTCACGCTGTTCGGTGCCGGTGCCCTGCCGCAGACGAATGCCTTTACGACCTATACCAGAGAGGTGCAGGGAATGTTGAAAAGCGGCACCGTCTACTCGACGGAGAGCGCCAGCTATTTCGATCAGCTCCGCGACCTTCTGGATGGCGGTGCCTCCTGGCGAGACCTCTTCGACCTCATCGCCACCATGTCCGTCACCTTTTCGACCCAGGCTTCCGATTTCGCCTCCCAGACGGAGACCGACGCCTTTGCCTTTGCATCGCATCTGGCGGACCTCGCCTACAGCTTTACCGCCCAGACGGCAAGCGACGCCTACGACTTTGCCACCCATATGGCCGACCTCGCCTACAGCTTTACGATGGATATCGAGGAGGATGCCTACCAGTTCGCGATGAAGGGGATGGAGTTCGGCTACCTCTTCGCCTCCCGCGGCGAGGAGGTCGGCATCATGGCCGACCGGATCCTCTGGATGGCCGTGCAGATCGGCCAGATGGCCGACAGGATCGGCGAGATGGCGGACCGGATCGTCTACACCGAACAGCTGATCGTCTATACGGAGATGCTGATCCTCGATTTCGGACTGCTGATCTATGACGGGATGAAGACGATCACCAACCTCATGCTGACGGGGATGGCGCTTATTCTCGACCGCGAATGGTATACGCCGGCGGCGGAGGACCAGATCGTCACCGTCGTCGCGGGCACGATGGAGCAGATGATGGCGAACATGCAGGAGTACGCCCTTGCCGTGCTGGACAATCAGAGCCTCCTGCGCGAGATCACCCTGAGCGCGCTGGAGTGGGTCGCGACGCACACCGCGCAGGCATCCGACACCAATACGACGGTGTGACATGCAGTGGCACCGTATAGCCGCCCTGCTGACCTGGGCCGGACTCAGCCTGTGCGCTTCGGAGAGTGCCGAGGCCATCTATGCGAAAAGCGCGAAACTCTTCTCGTTCGGCAACCTGCGTTTCGACGTCACGATGACCGTAGAAAACAGCGGCAACCGGCAGGAGCGCTCTTTTATGGTCGCCGAACGGCAAACAGGGGACGCTTCATCGCTCCTGATCCGTTTCCGCTCCCCGCAAAACATCAAATGCACCGCCATCCTGATCGAGCGGGAGCAGGAGAGCAGCAGCAATGCCATCTACTTCCCCGCCCTGAAACGCGTACGGATCATCCCCGAACAAGAAGAGGAGAGCGAAGCCGTCGGCATGGGGATCTCCTACGCCGAACTGGACGCGAAAACAGGGACATTCGATCCGCTGGAGGAGACACAGTTCGACGGCGCTGCCTGTTACAAGGTGACACTGAGGCGAAAGGGAAACCGCTCGGTCTACTACATCGACGCCGCCACCTCCGTGATCAGAAAAGTCGAAATCTTCAAAGGGGGCCAGCTGCAGCGGGTCGTCTCCATCGACGCGGTCAACCGCATTGATGAACAGATGCTCATCACCCGCTGGCAGGTCAACGACCTCATCAAGTCGCGGAAGCTGACCTACATGGTTGACACCGAGAGCGTCTCGCGCGATATCAAGCGGGGGCTTTTCCATCACAACCGTCTGCACCGCTGCACCTTCTAAGCTCACCCGCAGCGGAAGAAGTAGCGCTTCAGCAGCAGCGGCAGCAGGTAGACCACAACGGCGAGGTTCGCCGCCAGCAGGATCCCCAGTTCCATGCCGAAGCGCTGGATCATCGTTCCGCCGAACAGCATCCCGCCCAGCCCGATCAGCATCGTCGTGTTCGAGACGATGATCGGACGCAGCACGCTGCCGATGCAGGCAGGCCCCTCCTGTTTCATGCAGATGAAAAGATGGATGATCGAATCCGTCACCAGCCCGATAAACAGAATCGTGCCCAGCAGCGTGATCATGGTGAAATCCATCCCCAGCAGGCGGTGAACACTTGCCAGCAGCAGCAGCGAAAGCAGCGGCGGCACGACGACGATGATGCTCTTCCATGTCCGGCAGTAAAGCAGGAAAAAGAGCACGACGAACCCGAGCGAGATGCCGACGCCGATCAGGAACTCCCCGACAAAACGTCTCAGGAAATGTTCGAAATCGGCGATCTTGCCCAGGATGCCGACCGAGAAATCGCCCGAAGCCTCCCCGATCGCCTGCAGCCGCCTGAGCATGGCGGCAATCGTATACGACGGCGTCGTGATCGGGATACTCAGCGTCATATAGGTCTCGCGCTGATCCGCACTCAGCAGCGGCAGGCCGCCGTCGAGCCACTCCAGGGCAAGAAAATACTGGGCGTAGGCATCGGGCGTCGCATCGCGAAGCGGCGATCCCGCGAAACGCTCATACCCCAGCGGAAGGCTCCCCAGCAGCACCCCGGGCACTGCGCCAGCGATACGCGCCGTCAACCCGGCGAGCTCCCGGGCCTTACCTACATCGGAGAGGTCGCCCTTCTGCGCGCGTAAGCGGACGACAAAAGGCAGCGTCGGCAAATGGCCGGACTCGAACGCCGCAATGCGCTTGTACGCCGCCATCGTCGGCTGCATGAGGTTCATGGGGTTTAGATCGACAGAGGGGGCCTTCGCGCAGACGAAGCCGCAGACAACGGCGGCACCCCCGAGAAACAGCAGCCCCTTTTTCAGCCGGGCATCGTCCGCATGCCATCGGCGGCGCCAGCCGAACACGAGACGCAGCGGTCTGAAGAGGTAGATCCGGCCGATGAGATAGCCGTAGAGCACCCCCAGCCCGATCAGCATCATCTTCCCGAACGTACTGACCAGCCCGAAATCCGACGCATAGAGGAAAAGAGAGCTCAAAGCGGTCGTGGCGACCGAGAGGGTGATGCCGAACGCCAGCTGGTGTTTGCCGATCTCCCCGGAGTGGAGATAGTTGAAAAGGGTCAAAGCGTAAATGACGAGAAAAACGACCGCCAGCAGCGCGGCGGGGTCGACGGCGACACCGCCGGTCACCAGCACGGCGAGCAGCGACACCGTAAACGCCCCGATCTCGATGAGAATGTTCAGCAGGTACTCCAGCGATGTCAGCAGCCAAAGCAGCAGGAGTAGAAAAGGCACGATCGCATACAGGTAAAAGACCATGTCGTCGAAAAACCCCTGCAGCAGCAGGGCACCGACGACGGCGGTGCCGCTGTGCGGATACCCCCCGACCCGTGCAAGGACGGCGTTCTGGTTTTGACGGTTGAACGTCATCAGGTAAAGGCCCTGCCGGTCGATGCGGTAATAGTCCGCGATCAGCCCCTCCGAACGCCACGTATGCAGGGGGGCCTCATCCGGTAGCGCGCTAAAAAGATACTGCCGCTCCGCCGTAAACCACTGCTGCGGCATCGCCGAAGCAGGCGTGCCGGGAAAGAAACGGCTCCAGTCCACCGTGCGCACCTCAACCTGTCGCATCAAAGCCGCGCCGAACAGCAGCAGCAACAGCAGCGCCCCCGTTTTCATCCCGAGCTTCAAAACGCTGCCCTCAGCGTGAACCCGACGGTGTTGTACGCTTTGTCGTCGGAGTGGTAGAGGGCATGCAGATCGACTTCAAAGGCGCCGCGGGTGAACACGAGGTTAGGGAGCATCACGGCGGTGGCGTTGCCCGCATACCAGCCGGTGATCAGGTAGTGGTCGAAACGCACGGCCACCCCCCTGTAGACCGTCAGGTCGAACTTGTTCAGCAACACGGTCGCCAGCACGCTCTGGCGGTACTGTTTGAGATAGCCCCACTGCACTTCCAGGTCGAAATAGGCGCTCCCCGCCTGCCGGTCCACCCCGACACCGACCATGGCGAGGGGGCTGAAGGTGTTGAGTGTCGGCACCCTGTCGCGCACGCCCGCTTCGGCGCGAACGCCGTACGTGTCGACCGTGCCCTCGGCATAGAGGGAGTACTGGTTGTAGCGGAACCCTCTGACGCCCTTGATAGGGTTGAGGTCCGGCTGATCCAGGTATTCCCGGAACGCTTCCCCGCTGTTTTGTCCATCCGGCAGCGCACCGATCATGTCAAGCAGCTGCTGATCGACCTCTATATAGGGCACCTCCGAGTAGCGGTTCGTCCACACCGCGCCGAACGTGGCCCCCGCACCGCTGCTCTCGGCAAGCACCTGGATCGTGCTTTTTTCCACGGCCAGCCCGCGTTCATTGTACTGCGCGTCGATATCGCTTTTGAGCGCCGGGCTGATGCCGTCGCGGTACAGCGGGAGGAACACGTTCCGGTAGATCGCCGCCCCCTCCGCACTGTTTTGAATGAGCTGTTCAAAATAGGCCGGAAGGTAACTGTCGAGCAGAAATCCCACATACGTCGAGATGTAGCTCTGCGTCCGGCCGTCGTAGGGCTGTACGGTCACTCTGAGCAGAGAGCTCTCCCCGACAAAGCAGGAGAGCTCCGCCATCCACTGCGGAAGCCTTCGGAGGTTGATATTCGCATCGTCAAAAAAGTCCACCCGGACCGGGTTGAGAAGGTCCATGCCGCTCAGATAGTCAAGCACCCCCGTTTTGGAAACGAATTTGCCTATCCTGACGTCGAAGTCATCCCCCCAGTAGACCAGGGCCATCTGGTTGAGGCTCACGCCGCTGCCGTCATGCCCCTTGTAGAGCAGGAGCCCGCCGTCGATGCGGTACTGTCCCTGCTCGTAGTTCCCTTCGCTCAACGTCAGGATATAGGGGGTCTGCGGATAGGTAGCGCCGTTGTCGAGTTGCCGCACTACAAAAGATTGCTTGAGGGTAAGGCTTCCGGACAGGCCGGTCGCCGCGGAGGATATCTCTTTTCCGTCCAGTTGCGCGCACCCCCCTATCACTCCCAAGGCCAGCGTCACGGCAACAAGACGGTTCACGGTAGACGTCACCTCTCCATCCGGCCCGGAAGCAAGGCGCTCCCGGGCCAAGTACATTAGTGGATATTATATCAGAGGTGAACGATTTTTGCCCCGAAACCGCCCAGCTGCGGGGGGGCGTCTTCGAAACTTTTGACGCTGGGGTGTTCTTTGAGGAACTCTTTGACGGCATAGGCGAGCTTGCCCGTGCCGATGCCGTGGTAGATGATCACCTCGTCCCACCCCTGGATGAGGGCGTCCGAGATGAAGACGTCCATCTTTTCACGGGCCTGTTCGGCCCGCATGCCGTGCAGGTCGAGCTTGAGTCCGCCGCGTTTTTCGACCTTGTTGCTCACCTGTACCTTCGGTTTCGGCGCAGCCGCTTTCCCGGCGGGTTTGAGCTCGTTGCGCCTCACGCGCAGCCGCATCCCCTCGACTTCGATCGTCGCTTCCTTCTCCTTGAGCGCGACGATGACGCCGCGCTGCTTGCGGTACTTGACCTCATCCCCGACGTTAAGGGCGACAGGGGCCGTTTTCTGCTTCGCTTCGCGCTTTTCGGGCAGCTGTTTGTTCGCCTCGTTCATCGCCCGGTGGATCGCCGCCGTATCCCCCGCTTTTGCCGCCGCTTTGGCGCTGTCGATCGCCTGCCGGAACTCGCCGCGCAGGCGCCGTTCGAGCTCCTCGTACTCCCGGCGCAGGGTCTCGCGTTCATCCTTCAGCGCGCGCTCACGCTCCTCCAGCCGTTTCAGACGTTCGTCCGCATCGGCGTGTTTGCGCCGCAGCTCCCGCTCCAGTTCGCTCCCCCGCTCGATAAGGAGGTTGAGCTTCTCGTGCTGCTCGCCGTAGACCTCCTTGGCGCGCACGACGATCCCCTGGGTGATCCCGTAGCGCAGGGCCGTCTCGAAGGCGTAGCTTTTGCCGATGATCCCCTGCAAAAAGTCGTAGGTGGGGACCCGTCGCTCCTCGTCGTAGACGGCGGCGACCAGTTCGACGTCGTCGCGGTCCGCCATCAGGGAGGCGAGCCGTTTGTGGTGGGTCGTGACGACGATCTTCTGCCCCCGGCGGATCAGGTCGTCGAGGATCACCTTGAAAAGCGCCGCCGCTTCGTCGCTGTCCGTCCCCAGTTCGATCTCATCAACCCCGACCAGGGCCGATTTACGCTCGAAAAGGCGGGAGAACTGCTGCATCCGCCCGGCGAAGGTGGAGATGTCGTTGCGGACGTTCTGGGGATCGTCGATGACCGCTTCGATCTGTTTGAACGACCCGATGCGCGAACGGTGGGGATTGAGCTTCATCGGCAACAGGTACTTGGCCATCAGCGCCGCGGAGAGGATCGATTTGAGCAGCATCGTCTTTCCCCCCGCGTTGACCCCCGTGATCATCAGCACCGAAGCGCTGAAATCGAGGCTGACGGGTTTGGGGTTGGAGAGGGCCGGGTGCTCGAAGGCCTCAAGCACGATCGCCTCGCCCGGCTGCGCCGCGACAATATGCAACCCTTTGGCACGGGCGAAAAGCACCCGGGCCTGGTAGTGGTCCAGGCGGTCGAACTCTTTGTCGATAAAACCGATAAAGGGCTGCAATTCGCGCAGCTGCGCCGAGAAGCCCTTGGCGTACTCGTAGTAGCGCGCATCGCGCTCCTGGGTCAGGGCGCGGATCTGCTCTTTGGATTTGAGCAGGGTGTCGGGGGTGACGTAGAAGAAGCCCGCCCCCGTCCGGCCCACGACGCTGCCTTTGAGCACGGCGCTGAAACCGCCGCGCACCAGCAGACACTCCTCGTCGTTGATGTAGTGCACCTGGGTATCGACGAGGTAGCTGCGCAGCCTGTCGGCATAGAGCAGCCGTTTCATCTGCGCCGCGACATCGCCCTTCTGCGCCTTGATCCGTTCGGCGATGGCGAAGAGTTCCTCGTCGAGCTCCTCTTTGAAGTGCCCCTTCTCATCAAAGTGGCGCTCGACCTCTTTGAAGGCGTCGGGGACGATGACGGAGGCCATCCACTCCCCGATGATTCCTTCGAAGCCTTTGTTGCGCAGGGTGCGGAAGTAGCGTACGACCTTGATGAGCTCGAAAATCTGTTCGAAGCTGAGCACCCCCTGCTTTTTGAGGTGGATCAGGATCGTATCGAAGGCGGTCGTTTTCGGCGGGGCGGGAAATTCGAGGGCGTCAAGGGCGCGGATGTACTGATAGTGGCGTCCCTGGTCCCCTTCGATATAGAGGGGCTTTTTACGGCTGAGGAAGCTTTCGATCTCGGCGACGTGGGCCTGGAGATCGAGCTGATCGAGCAGATGGCCGAAAGCGCTCATCGGCACCCTGCGGCGTCGAAGATCTGCCCGGCGTGGGGCGTGCCCGCGTTGGCGATGAAGCTCTGGGTCCCGACACTGAGCGTAAAGGTGCGGTCATTGACCTCCACCCCCCGGCACTCAAGCGTCTGGTGCTGGTTGAACTTCAAAATGACGGCGCGGACATGCTCCTGCTCTGTGTCGACGGAGCGGTTCCAGGCCACGGCGCCCATGATGATGAGCAGCACGACACCAGCCATAGAGAGCTTCTGGCGGTGGGTCAGTTCGGTAAAGAAGTGCATCCCCGCATAGAGCAGTGCAATGACGGCGACGATATAGACGTAACTCATTTTTCTCCCCGGAGCTGATAGGTGATGTCCCCGGCGCCGAAGCCGATGATCAGGCCCGATGCCGGCGTTTCGACAATTGTACCCTCTTTCAGCACTTCAAGACCGCAGCCGCTGCGTTTGACGCGGTCGGCCAGCAGCGGGCTGTAGGCGCTGAAGACCCCTTCAAAATCGATGATGCGGGGCTCTTCCCCCGCCGCCCAGACCGGCAGGATGATCAGACGGTCCACCCCCTCGAAACAGTGCGAAAACGCCTCGAGGTTGTCGATGGTACGCGAATACTTGTGGGGCTGCCAGACGGCCGTGATCGTCTCCAGACCCAGCAGGCGGGCATAGGTGCGCGCCGAGGCCATCGTCGCGGCGATCTCGGTGGGGTGGTGGCCGTAATCGTCGATCAGAACGCATTTCTCCCCGCTGTCGATAATGTCGAAGCGCTTCTTGATCCCGCGGTAGCCGAGGATCTTCTCGCGGACCGTCTCGACCGGCATCGTCTGGACCGCGGCGAGGATCGCCAGCGCCGCATCGAGGGCGATATGCTCGCCGAAGCCCCAGACGTCGAAGCTCCCAAGCTCTTTCAGGCGGAAGCGCGTATGCGGTTCGCCGTCGTGCAACACGTATTCCACCTCCGAGATGTCCCGGCTCGGGTAGAGCCGGATCGCATCGCCTTCAATGGTCGAGAGAAACGCATCCTCCGCGTTGATGACCCGGATCGCGGCCGAAGCGATAAAGCGGCGGTACGCGTCGTAGAAACGGTCGTAATCGTACTCGTAGTACTCCATGTGCTCGGGTTCGGCGTTGGTAACGATGGCACAGTAGGGGTTGGCGTTCAGGAAACTGCCGTCGCTCTCGTCCGCTTCGAAGATGAGCCGGTCGTTCGTATCGTTGTAGCGGACGTTCGAGCCGAACGCCTTGGACTCGGCCCCGATAATGGCGGATCCTTCCATGATGGCCGCCAGGATCGCCGACGTCGTGCTTTTGCCGTGGGCCCCCGCCACGGCGTAGACCTCTTTGTCCTGCAGGATACGCAGCAGCGCTTCGCGGCGCGGGAGTACCTCGATCCCTTTCGCTTTCGCCGCCGCGACTTCGACATTGGTCGGTTTGATAATCGCCGAATGCACGACGAGATCCTGGTCCGTGATCGCGCTCGCGTCGTGGGGAATGGTGATGGCGATCCCCTTCGCTTTCAGCTGCCGTACGATGCGGTTCTCCGCGATGTCGCTGCCGCTGACCTTATTGCCTTTATGGTCCATGTACTGCGCCAGTCCGGAGATGCCGATCCCCCCGATGCCGATGAAATGGATCTTCACGATTCGCCCGTCCCGTTGTCGTCAATGCGGAACGCGCTGATATAGAAGGTCCCGTTGCGCTGGGTCGCGTCCAGGTCCGCCGCGTCATCGAGGAACTGGCCGAAATCGGGAATCCGCTCGGCATACGCCTTGTGCCGCGTCATCGCTTCGGAAAAACGGGCGTCGTCGCTGAGCCCCGCCAGGATCTCGAAAAGCGCCGCCGCATCGGCAGCCTTGCCGGCACTGTAATGCTCCACGGCATACTCGTACAGGGCCCGCAGCGTGGCGAAATCTTTCACATCCGTCATCTGCATGCGGCGCGCGGCCCCCAGGGCGTCCGTGAGGTTTTCCAGCGCCAGGTCCAGGATATTGGCGTAATAGGCGATCAGCGTCTTTTCGTCAAAACATTCGTTCGCCTCCTGCTCCAGCACGTAAAGCCCGGCGATATCCGCCGCCTCCTGCGCCTTGAGAATCTTCGCTTTCAGCGCTTCGGTCTTATCCATTCATCGCCTCCTTGATACGTTCGAGCGCCATGCGCGTGCGTTCCGGGCGCTCGACGAGCGCAATGCGGATGCGCCCTTTGCCCGGGTTGTTACCGTTGATATCGGTGCGCGCCAGGTATTCGCCCGGCAGGACCTTCAGGTTGTAGTCGCGGTAGAGCTTTTCGGTGAAGGCAATCGCATCGTCCACCTCCAGCCAGAGGTAGAAGGTCGCCTCCGGGACCGCCGTGCCGAGGATCTCAGTCGCGATCTCGAAGTTCTCGCGGTAAACGGACCTGGCCTCGGCCACATGTGCCTCATCCGCCCAGGCCGCCGCCGCGGCGGTCTGCAGCGGCAGGGGCGACGCGCAGCCGATGTAGGTGCGGTACTGGCGGTACCCTTCGAGGATGGCCGCATCGCCGGCGATAAACCCGCTGCGCAGCCCCGGGGCGCTGGAGCGCTTGGAGATGGAGTTGAGTGCCAGGACGTTCTTGAACGCCGTGTTGCCGACGGCCGCGCTCGCCTCCAGGATCCCCGCCGGGGCTTCGTTCGGGTAGATCTCGCTGTAGCATTCGTCGTTAAGCAGTACGAAATCGTACTCGAGTGCCAGCTTGACCCATTCACCCAGCTCCTCGAGGGAGAGGCAGCTGCTGGTCGGATTGTTCGGGAAGTTGAGGATCACCAGATCGCTCGACTGCAATACCGCCGGGTTGACCTGCGGTTTGAAGCCGTTGGCAGCGTCGAGGTTGAGGTAGTTCACCTTCGCGCGGCTGGCGATTGCCGCCCCTTCGTAGATCTGGTAGAAGGGATTGGTGAAGGTCATGACCGGGTCGGGCTTGTCAAAAAGGAGGTACTGGGGGAAATTGAAAAGCACCTCGCGGGTCCCGAAGCAGGAGACAAGCTGGTCTTGCTTCAGGGTCACGCCGAAACGGCGTGCGACGAAATCGCGCATGGCGCCGTTAAGCATCTCCTCCCCCGCCGTTTTCGGGTAGCGGCGCAGGGTGTCGGCACTGCCGCACAGCGCGTTGCGGATAAAGGCGGGGGTCTCGAACTGCGGCTCCCCGATGGTCAGCGTCAGCGGGGCGTAGGCGCTGTTGGGCTCGATGGGATCAAGCAGGGCACTTAGTTTTTCGAACGGGTAGGATTCAAACTGCATTCTCGTCCTGATTTTTTTGGCTCTATTATACTTTGTGACCCATTATAATCTGCTATACTTTTGCAGCACCGGGGGCCTTCAAACCCCCGAAAGGAGCCCGATGGAACCTTTCCCTTGCTACAGCCGCCTCGCGCCTGAATCCCGACGCCTCGTCGATACCCACGCGGAAGCGGTCCGGCTCCAAAGCGGTGCGGAGCTCTTCGGCCAGGGTGACCGCTGCGCGCAGGTCCTCTTTCTCGGCGAAGGGAGTGTCCGCGTCTTCCGGCTCCACGAATCGGGCCAGGAGATCACCCTCTACTTCCTCGGTCCCGGCGAGCAGTGCAACGTCAACCTCAACAGCGCTTTTACCGGGACCCCCGCCATCGGGAGCGCCGTCGCCGACGGGCCGATCAGCGGCTACCTCTTCCCCGCCGAGATCGTCAAGCAGATCTACACGGCCGAGCGCGACTACCAGCACTACATTTTCGCCCTCTTCGCCAAACGGCTCGAATGCATGGCGGGGCTGGTCGAAGACGTCCGTTTCAAGAAACTGGACGATCGTCTCCGGGAGTGGCTGCATGCGCAGAACACCCCCAGAATCCCCATCACCCACGAAAAACTTGCCGCCCACCTCGGGTCGTCGCGGGAAGTGATCAGCCGCCTGCTCAAAGAGCTTGAGCACCACGGTGTCGTGACACTCCACCGGGGAATGATCGAACTGCTTTGATCCCCCCAAAACCGGTATATTGCTTAAGCTGACTTTATAGCAAAAAACAAATTTCAAGCGCACCTTTGACCCAAATGCTCTAACAGTGTACAATGGCGGCATCTTTTTTTAAAAAGGCTCCCTTTGATAAGAACTCTTGCATTTTCGGCCGCCCTCCTCCTGCTCGCCGGCTGTAACGATTCAAGGAAGACATCGCCTGAGGCCGCGCCGAAGGCGGCAGCCCCGGTGGAAACGCCTGAGCCGGCAGTTGAGCCTGCACCGACACCGGTCAAGGAAGCCGCGGACAACAGTTCGGTCGCAGCACCGGTCTCCGCCGCCGAAAAGGCACCTGTTGCGCAAAGCGCTTCTGTCGCCGAAGCCTCTCCGGCCGTGCTCTTCCAGAAGTGCGCCGCCTGCCACGGCAACCAGGGCGAGAAAATGGCACTGAACCAGTCCGCCGCCATCGGCGAATGGGAAAGCAAGCGTATCGCCGACGCCATCATCGGCTACCAAAAAGGCACCTACGGCGGCGCCATGAAAACCCTGATGCAGAACCAGGTCAAGGATCTGACCCCCGTTCAGGTCGAGGCCCTTTCCGACTACATCGCCAATCTTTACGTGAAAACCCACTAAAGCACGCCGATGCAGACGCTGGAAGAGACCCAGATCAAGATCGTCATTTTTCTCGTCATCGGCGCGATCTTCCTCTACGTGCTGACGCGAAAGAAAAAATAGGTTATACTTATTTTTCTTTCAACAGTGAGGAGGGGTTTATTATGCAGGAATTAACGCAGTTTCAACGCGACCGAAACTGGTTCGTCATCTTTTCAGTCGCTTTTGTTTTCGGGATTGTCTGGACACTGATGGGGGATACGAGCGGGAAACTGCTCTATACGGTGATCGCTTTCGCGCTCTTTATCCATTCGGGCGTGACGATGGAACTTCACGCGCACCACGCCGAACACGACCATGACGGCAACGGCTGATTATCTTTAACGCTGCGGTATACGGACAAAAACCCGGATATCTACACTTTACAGGGAGCGCGCAGACAAGCTGCGCTAAAATATTCCGCCCCCATTGAAATAGAGTAAGGTTCTGCCAGCCATCAATGGCTGACGTCGCGGCCAAGCTCCCGCTCTACCGAGTCGATCTTCCCTTTCAACCGCCCCGCCTTTCCTTTGCGGATATCAAGCTTCAGCGCCGAATAGACCCGTTCGCAATCCTCGCCCAGCACCTCGTAGGCCTTCTCGACGACCGCGAGCGCCTCTTTGACGCTCCCCGTCTCAACGATCGTCCCCATCGGGGTGAGCTGGTACGGCAGACCGCTGCGGTCGATCATATCGACGATCCGGCTGACATAGGCGGAGACGGAAGCGCCGTCCCGGCAGTCGCCGCTGGTCGGGAACATGGAAAATTCAAGCAGGACGGAAGTCACGCGCTTCTCCCTTCGCCCTATCAGCGGACTGCCTGGGGATCAAGACGACGCAGTTTTTCAATGTTGTCCCAGGCGTTGTTGTTGCCGTGCTGGGCCGCCATACGCCAGTACTTGTATGCCTTGTAGCTGTCTTTTTTGACCCCCATGCCCATCATGTGCATGATCCCGAGGTTGTTCATGGCGACCGAACTGCCGTTCTCGGCGGCACGCTCGTACCACTGTACCGCTTCGCCGTAGTTCTTCTTCACCCCTTTGCCCGACTCGTACATATAGCCCAGGTTCAGCTGCGCCTGCGCATGGTTCTGCGCCGCGGCTTTTTTAAACCAATAAACGGCGAGATCATCGTTCTTGGTTACACCCGCACCCTTGCTGTACATCACCCCGAGATAGAACTGCGCTTCCGGATTCCCCTCCGAAGCGGACTTCTTGTACCAGCTCACCGTGCTTGCCTTGTTCACCGCCTCCGCTTCGGTCGCGAAGAGCGCCGTACAGAACAGAAGTACCAAGGCCGTCATTACTGCTTTCATGGTTCTACCCACTTTCACTTATAGATTCCCATATGCTATCTGATATCTATTGAACATAAAATTAAACAAGAAATGAATATTTTTTTGATACAAAAAGTGATATCCGCCTCTTTTAGACAAAATAGCGGGGGGCCAGTTCCTTCAGACGGCGGTAGATCTTTTCGAAATCCGTCGAATAGACCCGCGTTCCCGACACCGCCGTCATAAAGTTCGTATCGCGCTCCCAGCGGGGGACAAGGTGCAGATGGATATGTTCGGCGATCCCTGCACCCCCGGCCTTCCCGAGGTTCATACCGATGTTGACTCCTTGTGCGCCGAATCCCTCTTTGAGCATCCTGACCCCCTGCTGCGCCAATGCGCTGATGCGGAGCCACGCCTCCGGATCAAGCGTTTCGAGCGCTTCCGTATGCAGATGGGGGATGATCATGAAGTGCCCCGGGGTGTAGGGGTAACGGTTCATCACGGCAAAGCAGTGTTCGTCGCGGTAGAGGACATGGAGCTCCTCGTCCGCTTCGGTATGTTCGCTGATATGGCAGAAAACACACCCCTCGATCGGCTGCCCGCTGATGTAGTCCGTGCGCCACGGCGCGTAAAGAATCTCTTTCATGTAGGGAGTATAGCGCATAATAATACGCATAAGGAAATGAAGAAACGGGGGACGGCCGTCAAATCGCCGTCACCCCTGCGGTGCCGTTTGGGGAGGGGTAAAATGTGCAAGGAGCCGACGGTGCAGCTCCTCCGGGATCTTCCGCAGCGTGCCGTCGGACGCATCGACAGCGCTCCAGGCCATGACACACCGAGCGACCGGTTCGCGGTCCTCAGCCCGCGCGATCGCAACGTGCCATACGCCGCTTCCCGGGCCCAGTTCCGACAAAAGCGTCTCAAGTTCCAGCGTCTCCCCCCAGACGGCGGGCGTCAGGTACTGAATCTGGACACCGTCGCTCTTCACCGCCAGTCCCTGCGCTTTGAAATCCTTCGGCGCCCATCCGAACTCCGCCAATGCTGCGACGGCAGCGTCCTCGGCAAAAGCGACATACTTCGTATTGTTGACGTGCTCCAGCGTATCGAGGTCCTGCCAGGTGACGGTCCTCTGCCATCGGACGGCACGCCCAAACGTGTCGCTGAATGCCGGGAAGGGGCGGTGCGGTACCGTGCGGGGCGTTTCGATCGTCATGCGTTCAACGATCGCCTTGGGGACCGCTTTGGGGCGCATACTCTTCATGTCCAGCGTCACCACCTCCTGCGCCCCCTGGGCGATGACCGCTCCGCTCGCCTTGTGGACAAGTTCGAAGTAGCGCGTGCCGTGGACACGGCGCCAGTGGGCCAGCCAGATCGTCAATTCGAAGGTATCCTCGGGGGAAAGGGGCTGAAGCAGATTGATCTGCGTTTCGCGGACCACCCAGGCCAGGCCGAGCTTTCGGCTGTCTTCTATGCCCAGACCGACTGCGGCACCCCAGTCCCAGGCCGTCTCGATCAGATAGCGGAAATAGGTGGGAAGGTGTACCCGGCCGTACGCGTTGGCGTCGGACCAGTCGACCCGGAATGATTTCGTAAAGTACTGTGACATCGGTTTTCCGTCGTGAATAAATTTTGGCATGCGGGGTATAAAGGTACTCCGGCGCCGGGCCGCGGCCCCGGCAAACTCATTTCAGTTTCATGGGGTGCAGGGATCGGTACTTGTCCGGCAGCACTCTTTGTTGAATGGTTTTCGGCTTGGGGATACTTCCTGAAACAAGCGGCGCAAAGGGCGTGCCGGGCTGCGGTGTCAAATAGATGTCCGAGCCCTGCGATATCGGCTTCTGCCACGGGGGCGACGCCCACGGAAGCAGCAAAGAGAGCTGGCATTCATAGGTCTCACCGTCGCGGGGGTCTTTGCCCGAATGCACGGACATCTCAATCGTGACGGTGCCGTTATAGCTGTAGGTGTACTGGCCGTCACCGTTGAGGTCGAAACGGAAAAACTTCCCGGCAATGGACTGGTGCTGGGCGTTGTAGACCGTACACATCACCTGCGCATCCGACGAACGGACCTTGACCAGTTTGACGGGGACTTTGAACGTAAAATCCACCGGAGCACCCCAGGCGGAAACAGTGGCGATGAGGGCTATCAAAAGCAGATGTTTCATGATCGCCACCCCTACTGCGTCCGGCCGTGCATCTCGACGGTCGGTGTCGTTATCACGGGCGCGGTGTAGCCTGTCCGGTCGACTTCAACATATTCGGGTGCCGCCTGCACCTTGCCGCTCATCTGGATCGACGGCGTCGCGATCACCGTACCGAAAGCCACTGCCGTACCCGCCAGCAGCATGAGTATCATCCATTTTTTATGCATCGCTCACCTCCCATTCCACAGTATACCAGTTTAAGCACTCTGGATTATATAAAGGCGAAGACGAGGTCGGGGAAAAGGATGACGATGCCGATCGCCAGGAGCTGCAGCAGAATGAAGGGGATGATCCCCCGGTAGATCTGCAGGGTCGTCACCATCGACCCGGCCGCCCCTTTAAGGAAAAAGAGCGCCAGGCCGAAGGGCGGGGTCAGGAAGGAGGCCTGAAGGTTAAGGGCGATGAGGATGGCGAACCAGACGGGATCGATGCCGAAGGCGTGCATGACGGGCACGAGGATCGGCACGACGATGAAGGAGATCTCGATGAAATCGATAAAGAAGCCGAGGATGAAGATCGCCAGCATCGCCACCCCGATAAAGACCCACACGTTCCCGATATCATGACTGAAGAGCTCCAGCACGAGGTCGCTGCCGCCGAGTTCGTTGAAGACAAGGCTGAAGGCCGTCGCCCCGATCAGAATCATAAAGATCATCCCGCTGAGTTTAACGGTCTCCAGCAGGGCGTAGCTCACCATTGCGTAGCTCAGGGTGCGGTTGAAGGCGCTGAGCGCAAGGGCGCCGACGACGCCGAAGGCCGCCGACTCCGTCGGCGACGCTATTCCGGCGAAGATGGAACCGAGGACCGCGACCATCAGCAGCAGCGGCGGGGCGATGGCCGTCAGCGCCTTAATGATGCCGACGTGTTCTCCCCGGGCCGCCGCCGGGGCGGCTTTTGGCTTCAGCGCCGCATAAAGCAGAATATAGACGATATAAAGACCGACCAACACCAGGCCCGGCAGCACCGCCCCCATGAAGAGTTCACCGACGCTGACGTTCATAACGTCGCCGAGAATGATCAGGATGATCGACGGCGGGATGATCTGCCCGAGCGTCCCGCTGGCCGCGACCGTGCCCGACGCCAGCCCTTTGTCATACCCCGCGCCCAGCATCAGTGGCAGGGCGATGATGCTCATCATCACGACCGAAGCGCTGACAATCCCCGTCGAGGCGGCGAGGATCGTACCGACGAGCACGACGCTGACGGCCAAGCCGCCGCGCAGCCCTCCGAAGAGGCCGCTCATCGTCTCGAGCAGCTTCTCGGCCATTTTTGATTTTTCCAGTATTAGCCCCATGGCGATGAAGAGCGGGACCGCCATCAGGGTCGTATTGCCCATGATGCCGTAGATGCGGAACGGCAGCAGACTAAAGACCTGCAGCCCGAGCTCGGGAATGAGCAGCGCAAAGAGCAGCGCGACACCGCCGAAAACGAAGGCGACGGGGATGCCCGAGAGCAGCAGCGCCAGCGCGATGACGAACATGGCCAGCGCGATCACATGCTCTCCTTCAGCGCATGCCACGCCTCGGCCAGTTCACGAATCGCCTGCAGGATCAGCAGGGCAAACGCCAGGGGGATAAGCGCCTTGACGACGAAACGGTAAGGGAGTCCGCCCGGGTCGGAGGAGGCTTCCATCTGCGCAAAACTCATCAGGACGAAATCGAAACTGACGTAGAGGATCAGCGCGGAGACGGGCAGCACGAAAAAGAGCATCGTCACGACGTTCACGACCTGTTTGGTCCGTTCGGAGAAGCGGTCGTAGAAGATGTCGACACGCACATGCGCCCCGCGGTGCATGGCGTAGGCGACGCCGAGCATAATGACGACGTCGAAAAGGTGCCACTCCAGCTCCTGCAGCGCGACGGAGCCTTCATGAAAAAGGTAGCGGCGGGTGGCGTCAAAGACGATCAGCAGGACCAGCGCGCCCAGTACGGCGGCGCTCAAGGCGCCGACGATGCTGATCAGCTGCCGGATAAGGCCGAACTTCCTGCTTTCAGTCATGCCTTGAGCGTCACTTCTTGAGCAGTTCGCTGAAGATCATTTCCAGGTCTTTGTCGCTCAGGTACCCCGGGATGATCTCGGAAACCTCGCCCTTGCCGTTGAAGACGATATTAAAGGGGATGCTCCCGTTGAAACGGGCGCGCGAACCGATGTGCTGGACGATCGCCATGTTGTCTTCGTATTCGAAAACAGGGTAGTTAAAGCCCGCTTTCCCGGCGATCTGCGCGCGTTCCTGCGGCATCATGCGTCCCTGCATATGGATACCGATGATGCCGATGCGCCCCCCGTAGCGTTTTTTGAGCTCCTCCAGGTGCGGGATCTCCTTCTTGCAGTAGCGGCACTGTTTGCCGAAAAAGTTCACCAGTACCGGTTTGCCGTCATACCCTCTAAAGCGCATGCCGTTAGGCATCTCCGTCGCAGCGATCGTCTTCTCGCCGGCCGCCTTGAGCGTAAACATCTCCACCGCACCCGCCGAGCTCATCGTCAGCAGCAGTGCCGCCATCATCATGATTATTCTTTTCATCTTACTCCCATTTTTCCTATGAATTTGTTTGATCGCAGGCGCTGTTCCTAGAAGGGAAGCACGCCTTTGAGCTTGTCGCCGACCGCGCCGCCTCCGGCAAGTTTTGTCGCCTCCTCGGCCAGTTTGCCGAGCATCGTATTCTGATCGCCGGCGAGTTTGTCGACGTCGGCGATCCCCGCCTGGGACGATTTCAGGTCGGCAAGCTGTGCCGCGGTGTCCCCGCCCAGCAGCGATTTGAGCTCACCCTGATACTTTTCAAGCTCCTTGCCCATCGCTTTGCCGAGCCCCCGGGAGATCTGGCGGTCCAGGTCGGATTTGACGCCGATGGTCGGCGCCGTCAGTGTTCCGCCCAGGGTCGTGTCCAGCTTGAACGCGGAGATCCCGCTCAGGATACCCGAGACGATCTCACCCGTTTTGCCGCTGAGCCCTTCGGCCGTGATGGCCGCGTCGCTGAACGCGAAACTTCCCTCCCCGGCGAGCGCCGTGGCGTCGCTGAGACTGAGCGTCCCCGTCATGGCAAGGTTGCTCTTGTCCAGCAGCACCGGTTTCATGTCAAGTGCATCCAAGGGTATCCGCAGCGCTTTGAAGTTCACACTGTCGAGAACGGTATCGCCCAGGCGGTTGTCTTCGCCCTCAAGCACGAGCCCTTTGACCGTCGGGCCGTCGCTGGCCGCCTTGAAGCTCAGCGGCCGCCCCAATGCCTTCTGGTTGTCGGAGATGTCACGGACGGTGCCCGAGAACGCCTGGGTTTTGAAGAGGCCGTCGATCTGTGTCAGTGCGATCAGCAGATCCGGGCTGGGGACCGTCTGCGGGTAGCGCATCCAGCGCCCCTCGCCCCGCGGCGGCACCGCTTCCTCCGGCGGATTCTCATTCCCGGCGCTGCCGAGGTAGGGAGAGACCATCGCGTAGTATTTGCGCGCCATGGCCAGGTATCCCTTGATCTTCTCGCCGAAGAGCCCGCCGATGACGTTCAGGGCCCCGTTGCCGTCGAGGGTATAGGTTGATTTGAGGCGGTTGTAATCCGCCATCGGGGCCTCTTTGACCTGCTGCATCAACACAGCGATGCGCTTGCGGTCGCTGTCGAAGTCTGCTTTGATCTTCTCAAGCGCTTTCTTGCGCGCATCGATCTTCGCCTTGAACGCCTTGACCTCCTGGGCCAGCTTGAGCATCGACTGCGGATCTTTTGACTTGCTCATCGTCTTGAGGTTGTCGAGGTCACCCTTCAGTTCGGTGAGGCTGTCGGCGTTCAGCTCCTCATTGGAGGTCTTCTCCCAGCGTGCCTTGATCTCGCCGATCTCTTTTTGCGCATCGTTATAGACCTTGACTGACTGCAGGTCCGCTTTGGCGATGAGGGTCTTGGGATCGGGAAATTCGAATGTCGGAAGTGCGAACCCCTCCCCTTCCGTTTTCGCTGCCGCTGCCTCCTCGGCCGTTGCAGGCGATTTTTTCAGTGTCGCCGGGGTGTCGAAGCCAACGCCGCTGACAATCATCTTCTCGATATGCACCCTGTCCATCAGCAGTGCCGAGAGGTCGGCGTCAAAACTGATCAGCTCCGCCGAAACGGCGTCCACGCCCTCTTGTTTCCCCGCGACTTCCAGGCGGTGGAGCGTGACGGCCCCCTTGCTGAAGTCGGTATCGACCGCGCCGACGCGGACATCGCGCTGAAGCGCGAGGCTGCCGCCCGTTTCCACCGTCCATTTCAGCAGCGGGTCGATGACCAGCAGTGCGACGGCAGTGACGATCCCGCCCCCGGCAACGTAGAGACCCGCACCCCACCAGCGCACCGTCGGGTCCAGGTGCGTCGTTGCTTTGAGGAAACCGAAGGTCCCCAGAACGGGGCGCCGTTCCAGGAAAGACGCCAGCACCGTGCGGTAACGTCCGATCAGCCATCCCAGCAGCAGATACAGCGGTACGGCCAGCAGCAGTGAGACGACCGTCGCCCCCATGACAAGGGTATTGTTAAAGTGTGTCAGGCGGACGAAACCGTTGTTATAAAAGCCCGTCCAGAGCCCCTGAAGCCCTTCGCTGCTGAGGATGGTGTAACCAAGCTGTTCGAACCAGGGATCAAAGAGGTAACCCATTCCCGCAAACAGTACCGCCGAAACGAAGAAGAGCCCCAGGTGAATGTTTAGCAAGAAGGCGAGCAGAAGGATCACGGCATTCTGCAGGCCGCTGATGGGCGTCAGCCCGGCGATCATCCCGAGGGTGATTGCCAGCGTCACCTGCCAGGGGCTCTGGGCGGAGTTCAGAGCTTTGAAAAGCTTGAGAAGAAATTGCATGGGGGCTCCTTTGGCTACGGGACTTGTGGTAGTGCCCGTATTATATTACAAAATAATTTGCCGTCGGTTACGCTTACGGACGCCCCTAGATAAAGTTCGGGGCGTCGTTGGCGAAATAGATGATGTCGCCTGGGCGCGTCTTCTCGGCCAGCACGGAGGTCAGGGTGCTCTTCTCTTCGAGGTAGAGGACGTCCGAAACGTTCAGCTGTGCTTTGAACTGCGCGGCATTGAGTTTTCCGGTGACGATGACAAGGTCGAACACCCCGTTGATCGCCTCAATCAGTTCGCGGTTGAGGGCTTCCGTGCTCTCCACCAGCCCCGGGGTGACAATCACTTTGCGTCCCGGGTGCATGGAACAGAGGCGGATCCCCTCCTTCATCCCGTCGATATTGCCGTTATAGCCGTCATCGAGAATGACCTTGCCGCCGGCGTCGATGCGTTGCAGACGGTGTTCGACGGGCTGGAGGGCATCGACCCCTTTCATGATGGCGTCGTCTGTCATCCCCATCGCCCGCGCGATCAACACGGCCGCCTCGATGTTCACGGCGTTGAAGCCGCCGAGGACCGGAGCATGCAGCTGCAGGGGTGCCTCATCAAGGGCGAGGTCGAACGACGTCCCGTCGAGATCGGCGGCGATATTTTCGATCTCCCTGCCGAAGAAGCGCACCTTTTCATGGGGCTCATCCGTCGCTTCAAAGTGTACGAAGGCCTGTTTCAGGCGGGGTGACTGGATCAGCTCCAGCTTGGTGCGCACGATCGTCTCCAGATCGCCGAAATACTCCAGGTGCTGCGGCCCGACCTTGCCGACGACGGCGTAGTGCGGCGCCACGAGCTGGGCGATCTCCAGAATGTCGCCGGGACGGCGCGCCCCCGCCTCACAGACGTAAACCCGGGCCGTTTCGGGAAGCGCTTCGTTGATATCTTTGATGATGCCGCCCAGGGTATTGACACTGCGCGGCGTCATGTAGACCTCGAACTGCGTTCCGAGCAGCTGGGCGATGAAGTTCTTCATGCTCGTTTTGCCGTAGCTCCCCGTCACGGCAACGACGGTCAGCCCCTCCAGGCGGGCCAGTTTGCGCTTCGCCTCTTTTTTGTAGGCGAGGAAGAGGAATTTCTCGATGCCCGTGGAGAGCAGCCACGCCAGCAGCAGCGGGAGGAAAAGCGGCAGGGTGCCGCAGCTCTTGATAAGACAGAGGAAATCGCCGAACAGCGCCAGCGCACTGAGCAGGATGAGGAAACGCTTGACCCGCCAGGTCAGCACCAGTTTCTTGTCCAGGCGCACGTACCACCAGACGAACGCGCCGAAATAGAGCAGGAAAAAGAGCGGGAAAAATTCGCCGAGGATGAAATAGGCTAGGAACGGCACGACGAAGTAGAGAAGGTGCCAGCTGCGTTTGTGGTGGTTGAGCACGACGCGCTCGAGCTTGTAGCTGTACCACTGCAGGTTAAGGATGAGATACCACCCGAGCGTCAGGACCAGCGCAACGTTGGTCGCGAACGCCACGGTCTGCGCGAGCGCCGGGTTCACTTCACGCTCCGGGTGAATTCGGCGGCGATCTCCGCCGCCACCGCTTCGGGCTGTTTCAGGAAGAAGTAGTGGTCTCCCTCCATCGCGACCAGACGGCTGTTTTCAATGAGGGTGTTGATCTTCTCCGCGCTCTTCATCGGCGTCGCCGTATCCTCGCGTCCCCAGCACAGCAGCGCCCGCCCGCCGAAATGGCGGAAGGTGCCCGAAAAGTCTTCATTGACGACGCGCTTGAAGGTCTCGTACATCACCCGGTTCAGCGACTTGGCGTCCTCGGCGACGAAACGTGCGCGCAGCTGGGCCAGCCCCAGGTTCTTGAGCAGCTTGAACGCGGCGATCTTCGCCCGTACTTTCAGCGGCTTGGGCCAGACGATCCCCGCGGAGGAGAGCAGCACCAGCAGCCGGGGGCGCAGCAGGGTCGCCACCTTGCCGCCGAAGGAGTGTCCGACGATAATCTCCTTGTCGTTGGCATTGATCTGCGCCAGGAAAAGTTCCATGATGTCGGCGTAGCCTTCGCTGTCCAGTGAAATCGGCGCCGTCGAGTTGCCGAAGCCCGGCAGGTCGATGTAGACGTGCCGGAAGGTATCGAGCGTCCGGCCGAACGCCTGCTTCATCAGCTCCTTGTTCGATCCCCAGCCGTGCAGGAAAACGATGGTGTGCTTTGCCCCGGGATTGACGATCTCATAACTGACCGAGAAAGTCTGCTGGGCGTATTGAAGGGTCTTGATGGCCACTATTTTCCTTTGGCTGCATTGATGGAGTGGATATATTTGTAGTCAACCTGCGGGCGGCGCGCACGCGGCAGGTTCGAAAGCAGGTCAGCGACGGCGGCGGGGAAATCCGCGAAAAGATAGTTCGCCATCGACCCCGGGATGGGGTTGATCTCGTTGAGGTAGACCTCGCCGTCGATGACGAAGAAGTCGCAGCGGATCAGTGCCCCTTCGAACAGCCCTTCGTAGATGGAGGCGAATGCCATTTTGAGCTTCACCGCCAGTACGTCATCGATCGCGGCGCTGCCGACTTCCCCGCTGCGGGCGAAGTCCAGGTACTTCTTGTCGAAATCAAGGAACTCGTTTTTCTGCGGCTCTTCGATGATGGAGTAGACGATCCCCTCCGCCCCGCGGTAGCCGGCCAGGTTGTACTCTTTGACCCCGGCGATGAAGGGTTCGACGATAACGCTGTCATCAAACTCGAAGGCAACGTCGAGGGCATAATCGAGCTCTGCGGCGCTTTTGACGACGCTGACCCCGATGGAGCTGCCCAGGCGTGAAGGCTTGACGATGCAGGGCATAGACGTCGACACCTTATGCTCCGCCGCGGCGTGCAGCTCTTCGTATGCCACCGTTTTGACGCCGCGGCCCGCGGCGAACCACTTGGTCATGCGCTTGTCGAAGCTCAGTACCGACGCATCCGTGCGCGGACCGATGAAAGGGATATCGAAAAACGACAGCAGCGACGCGACCGTCCCGTCCTCGCCGTCCGCGCCGTGAATCAGGTTCAGCACCGGCATCGCATGCTCGGTGGAACCCAGGCGGCGCTTCTGGACGAACGCCCCTTTGGTCAGGGTCAGCACGGGGGCCTTTTTATAGTCGCCGGAAGCAAAATACTTCGCCTTCATGTTGCCGCGGTCAATCAGGTAGAAAGTGTGGTCCTGGTCGCAAAACACGAACGTCAGCTCATAGCCGGAAAGTTTTTCCATCACGGTGATGGCGCTGACGATGCTGATCTCGTGCTCGTAACTCGCGCCGCCGAATACAATCGCTAATTTCAAGGTGATCCTTACAGTTTCTGAAGTAGTTTGAGCGCCTCTTTGACGAGGGCGGAAGTCTCGGTGCTTTCGCATTTGGCCAGGGCCTTGGCCACTTCCTCTTTCTTGAAGCCCAGGGATTCCAGGGCCTGTGCCGCTTCGCCGGAGGCAGCCGGGACGGCCGCGTGTCCGGCGGTCAGTTCGATGTCGAAGCCGGCCAGCTCGACGAGGATCCGCCCTGCACTCTTGGGGCCGATACCGGGCACGCGCTTGAGCTGGGCGATGTCGCTGGCCGCGATCACCTGCCCGAACTGCGCAGGCGTGAAGGTTGAACAGATCGCCTGCGCGACCTTGGGGCCGACGCCGTTGATCTTGATGAGCCGTTCGAAAAGCACTTTTTCGCTCTTCTCAAAAAAACCGAACAGCAGCTGGGCGTCTTCGCGGATAATGTGGGAGGTGTGGAGTTTGACCCGCGGTTCGCGGATGGCGCCGTAGGTCTGAAGCGAAATAAAAACCTCGTAGATCAGCCCTGACACGTTCAGATGCACCAGTGTTGGTTCTTTGTGTTCTACCGCGCCTTCAATCCCGACGATCATCCCCGCTCCTGCAGCCAATTTGGTTGTTATTGTAATGCAAAGGGGGTTAAAGTTGTGTAAAAGGTAGAGGGACGGAGAAGGGGCGAACGGCCGCACAGAACGTGCGATGATGCGAACACCCCCGGTGCGTTTATTTTCCGCCGCGGCGTCTGAGCGGATAGGTCTCGTCGTTATCCGAAGCGTCCGAACAGCTGGGGTCCTGAAGATCGGTTTTGCCGTCACCGTCGTTGTCGATGCCGTCGCTGCACTCCGGGAGCGGTTCGGGTGTCGCCGGTGTGACCGTGTCGGTCTCGTCATCGTCCGCGCTGTCGGCACATCCTGGGTCGGCCAGGTCCGCCAGGCCGTCGCCGTCATTGTCGGCACCGTCGCTGCAGGCCGGAAGCGGCGCGCCGCCGCTTCCCTCTACCGCAAACGCTGCCGCCGCGATCTGCGCCGTTTTCATCGCCGATGCATCATACATCGACCGGAATGCCGACGCTTCTGCGGAGCTGTCGCTGAACATATCCTGGGCAAAGGCGTAGGAGACCGGCTGGTAAAGCAGCTCCGCCTCTACATGGTAGCTGCCCTCCGGCAGCCCGCTGACGCGGTAGGAAAGCGTGTCGCTCCCGCCGATGAAATTGCTGTCGCTTTCTGCACCGCCGTGTACGCGGATATCATCAGACGCCGTCGCCTTGTCAAAGCCCGCAGGCAGGATGCGGTTGTCTTTTTTGTACGCCATGCCGCGCAGCAGTGTATAGGTCACGTCACCGAGATTATTCGCCATGATCGTCTCGTAAATCTGTACCTGGTCGGCCGAGGTGATGACGTCGTAATGCGGCTCGTAAGCCGCAGCATCGCCGTCGGCGTCCGCGCCCTCAATGCTGCCGTCGGCGTTGACACGTCCCGATTCGAAGACGACGCTGCCGGCGGCATCGGTCACTTTGAAGTGCACAAACGCCCGGCGGGAGGGGAAGCTGGTCGGGAGCTTGTGCCCCGTCGTGCTGGTGATCTTGAGTGCGACCTCCAGCGTTCCTTGCTGCAGTGACGACTGGGCGACCTCGATGGATGCGGCACTTTGAAGCATTTCGCCCGCCTTGGCGATCGTGTTGTCGAAGTTGTTCGCCGTCACCTCCAAGGCACTTTTGTTGTTTTTCAGGATGTCCAGGAGCAGCACGTTGCCGCCGACGAACATGTGCTGTGCAAAGCCGTCGCGCGGTGTATTCGCCCAGTTCGGGCGCATCGAGATACGCACCCCGTCGACCCGCTTCATGTGGCAATCCTGGCAGCTTTTGCTCTGGGCGTAGCCGCTGTGTTCCCATTCGCTGTAGGGCATCTGCTCGGGGAACCCGCTCTCAGGGGTCGTGCTCAGCACATTGCCGTTCTCGTCGACATAGGGGGTTTTCAGATTGTGGCAGCTTGCGCACATCTTCGAAGCGCTGATGTGATCGCTCTGACGGATCGTATAGTTGAGATTGTTCATCATCGGACCGGCAAAGACGTCACCGTACTGCCCGTAGATGCTCCGGCTGTCGTCGACTTCGTAGCCGCCGGACATGCCTGAGAGCGTTCCGAGGGTGCCGCTATCCTTGACCTGGTGGCAGAGCGTACAGCTGACCCCGTTCAGGGCCTCGTCATGGTGCGCGTTGTTCGGGTTGAGGAAACCGCTACCGAAGATTTCTACCGCGTCGCCGGACGCATGGGCCTCAACGTTCGCCATCGGGGCGTGGCAGCGCGTACACTTGTCGTTGATCACCCCTTCCAGGTGCGGATTGCGGTTGATCTCGGTGCGCACTTTCGCCCGCCACATCGGGTCCTTGGAGGAGTTGGCCATCATCGTTGAGGACCATGCCGTCTCGATCGACATATCGTTTCCGTAACTGTCCGTCATGCCGTTATGGCAGCGCATACAGTTGCCCGAGCCCATAAAGTGATAGGACGTAAAATAGGTCTCTTCCGCCTGCGCCAGGGTGATCAGAATCCCCAGCAGCAGTAGAGCCTTTCTTAAAATAACATTCACAAACATCTCCTAATATGAAAATAGAAGTGCATCGTAAGAAAAAAGTGTTACTTCTGTGTTAATTTGTTTAATGTGATAAGATAGTGATGCTCCCAACCCGTTTACATGGTGACGAATTTGAGTTCCCCTGTGCTAGAATCCCTCCTTAATAAGGGAGTTTTCCGATGACCAACGCAACGAGAAATGCTACGACCGGCAACGGGAAAGCCGATGTTTAAAGCCATATTCACCAACAGCTTCGGCATCCTCTTTTCGCGCATCCTCGGATTTGCCCGCGACCTGCTGACCGCGTCGGTGCTGGGGGCGAACATCTACAGCGACATCTTCTTTATCGCCTTCAAACTCCCCAACCTCTTCCGGCGCGTCTTTGCGGAGGGGGCCTTCACGCAGTCTTTCCTCCCCGCCTTCACCCGTTCGAAACACAAAGCCGTCTTTTCGGTCCACATCTTTCTCGTCTTCCTGGGGATCATTCTGCTGATGACCCTCGCGGTCAACCTCTTTCCCGCCCTTGCGGCCAAGGTGATCGCCCTGGGCTTCGACGCGCAGACGGTGCAGATGGCCGCCCCCTACGTCGCCATCAACTTCTTCTACCTGCCGCTGATCTTTGCCGTCACCTTCCTGAGCACTTTTTTGCAGTACAAAAACCACTTTGCGACGACGGCCTTTGCGACCGGCCTGCTCAATATCGCCCTGATCATCGCCCTGCTGCTGGCCCGCGACGGCAGTAGTGAGACCGTCGTGCTCTACCTCAGCTACGGGGTCGTCCTGGGCGGCTTCGCCCAGCTCTTCGTCCACCTGCTCGCCATCCGCGGCCTGGGCCTCCACCGGCTCCTAACCGGGGGCGTCCGCTACTACGGCCGCAAAGCCGCGCGGATCAGGGAGGAGACGCGCCGTTTCACCCGGGAGTTCTTCCCCGCCGTATGGGGGAACTCCACCGCGCAGGTCGCCGCCTTCCTCGATACCTGGCTGGCCAGTTTTCTCAGTGCCGGGGTTATCAGCTACCTCTACTACGCCAACCGCGTCTTCCAACTGCCGCTGGCGCTCTTTGCCATCGCCACCACGATCGCCCTCTTTCCCAAGATCTCCCGCCACCTCAAGCACGACAACGAGGCCCAGGCCCACACGATGCTTGCGCGGGCGTTCTGGTTCCTGCTTTACCTGCTCGGTTTCGCGGCCGTCGGCGGCATCGTACTGGCCCCCGAGATCACACAGCTGCTCTTCGAACGAGGGGCGTTCACCGCCGGCGATACCGCCGCGACGGCCCTGATCCTGCAGATGTACCTCATCGGCCTCATCCCCTTCGGTCTGGGCAAGCTCTTTTCCCTCTGGCTCTATGCCCAGCGCCGGCAGGGCGAAGCGGCGAGAATCGCGACCTGGAGCCTGGGGACGAACGTCGTGCTCTCCCTGGCCTTGATCGCCCCCCTCGGCGGCGCCGGACTGGCACTGGCGTCGTCGCTCGGCGGCAGCGTCGCCCTCGCCGCCACGCTACGGGCCGTGGGACGGGCGCACGTATCTGCTATAATTCGCCCAAAAAAAGGGCTGTGGTGGGTGCTTTCCGTGACACTCTTCACCGCGGCCGTCCTCGTATTCAAGGAGCTGCTGCATGCATATATTTGACAGTGTCACCAAGACCAAACGCCTCTTCGAACCGCTGATCCCGGGCAAGGTGTCGCTTTATGTCTGCGGCCCGACCGTCTACGACGACGCCCACCTGGGCCACGCCAAGAGCGCCCTCGTCTTCGACCTGCTGCGCCGCGTGCTTGAGGCCGAAGGCTACAGTGTCACCTATGCCCGCAACATCACCGACATCGACGACAAGATCATCAACAAGTCCCGCGAGGCCGGCATCTCCATCACGGACCTGACCGACACCTATACCGAGGCCTACCACCGCGATATGAGCGCACTGGGGGTACAGCGCCCCACCCTGGAACCCAAAGCGACCGAATCCCTCGAGGCGATGTTCGAACTTATCGGGAAACTGCTTGACACCGGCCACGCCTACCGGACGAGCAACGGCGACGTCTATTTCGATACGGGGAGCGACAGCGGGTATCTCAGCATCTCCAACCGCCGCCAGGACGAGGCCGATACCCAGCAGCGTGTCGAAAGCTTCGGCGAGAAGCGTCATGCCGCGGACTTTGCGTTGTGGAAAGGGGTGCAGGACGACTCCGTCGCCTTTGATTCGCCCTTCGGCAAGGGGCGCCCGGGGTGGCACACGGAGTGTTCGGCAATGATCGAGAAACACCTCAGTACCCACCTGGAGTATGCCATCGACATCCACGGCGGCGGAGCCGACCTGCTCTTCCCCCATCACGAGAACGAGGCGGCACAGACCCGCTGCGCGACCGGGCATGAACTCGCACGCTACTGGATGCACAACGGCTTTGTGACGATCGACGGGGAGAAGATGAGCAAGAGCCTCGGCAACAGCTTCTTTATCAAAGATGCGCTGCAGGCCTACCCGGGTGAGGTGCTGCGCTTCTTCCTCCTCGGCACCCACTACCGCAGCGACTTCAACTTCAATGAAGAGGATCTGCTCGCTTCGAAAAAGCGGCTCGACCGCCTCTACCGGCTGAAAAAGCGTCTTTTCGGCATGAAAGTCGTCGAGGAAAAAACGCCCTTCCAGGCTGCGCTGCTCGAAGCGCTGGGGGACGATCTCAATATCTCCAAGGCCCTGGCACTGCTCGATGAGATGGTGGCCGCGGCCAACGAGGGGCTCGACGCCAACCCCAAGGACAAGGGGCTCAAACGCCGTATCCTCGCCGACCTCGCCTATGTCGAGGCGCTCCTCGGTTTCGGGACGATGAACCCCTATGCGTATTTCCAGCACGGGATCGACGAAGAGACAAAAGCGAAAATCGAAGGACTGATCGCGGCGCGCAATGCGGCAAAGCAGGCGAAGGATTTCGAGCGTTCCGACGCGATCCGCGACGAGATCAGCGCCCTGGGGGTCCAGCTGATGGACACGCCGCAGGGAACCTTCTGGGAAAAGGCGGAATAACCCCTCTCCCCACGGATGCTGCCATTCTCAGCCGCGCAACAGCTTAAGGCGCCCTTCCGCCGCTTCGAGTTTGTGGATGATCTTCCGCGTCAGCTCTTTAAGATCGCTGCTGTAACTGTTCGCCTTCTCCTGGTCCAGTTCGCTGAGCTTCGGCTGGCCGCCGAAAAGCTTTGAGACCAGCCCCTTCTCTTTCTGGTAGAGCTCATAGATCTTATAGTATTCGTCGTGCCACTGCTTGTGCAATGCCTCGATCTCTTCGACCAGCGACGCCCCCAGCAGCTTTTTGAGCCCCTCTTCGTCCTCGCGCAGTGTTTTGTCGACCCCGCACTCCAGGTAGCTCGTCGCTACCGCATCCCCGTCCAGCGGGATTTTCTTGACCATCAACATCACTTTTTGCATTTCGCCGTTTTGGAGTTTTTTCGCCTGAGCAACGATCTGCAATGCATCATTTTTTTTCATATTAAAATCTCACTTTTACCTAGTGTCTCAGATTAGAAACAATTATAGTAGCTTAACGTTGAATTTATTTAACGATTGTTAAACTAGTTCAGTAACCGTAAATAACGGTACAAATTATCAAAAAGGTTATTTGATGTCAGGTTCTGTTAAAGATCGTATTGATCTCGACCCGAAAAAATATATTGTGAGCAAGACGGATCCTAAAGGGATCATCGAGTACGGGAACGACTACTTCGTCGAAATCTCCGGTTACAAAGAGAGCGAGCTCATCGGCCATCCGCACAATATGATTCGTCATCCGGATATGCCGAAAGTCATCTTCAAAATGATGTGGGAACGTATCAAAAACAAGCATAACATTTTGGCTGTTGTTAAAAACCGTGCCAAAGACGGACGCCACTACTGGGTCATCACCGACTTTGAGCCGAAAACGGACAAGATCACCAATGAGATCGTCAATTACACCGCCTACCGTAAAGCGGCACCTGACAATGTCATCAAAGCCATTGAGCCGATCTACAAAAAACTGGTCGAGATCGAGAACGAGAGCGGTGTCGAAGGTTCGGAAAAATACCTGCGCGGTTTCCTCGAAGAGAAAGGGAAAAGCTACGACGAATTCATCAACGACCTGGTCGGGAACAAAGGGCTCTTCAAAATCTTTTTTGCGACCATGAAAAAACTTTTCGGCTAACCGAAACACCCGCACAGACCAGCGCCTCCAAAGACGCCGCGCTGCTGCGAAGGCACCACACCTCTAATCCTCATGACAGAACATCTTCCAGACACCCGGACATATCACCGTTTTTTCAGGATGGGTTGCTACGATATAACTAATGAAGCCGAAGATCAAAAAGCATGTCGACCGCATCCACGCCATTGCCGGAGGGCACGAACGGTTCAACCCCACCGATACCGCCAAAAGCCTCGTCAAACTGCGCGGCTACGATGTCGGGCTTTTCTTTTCAAACCTGAGCAAACTCACCCATCAACACCTGGGCGAGGTGCTGCTCGAGCTCCCTGCCGACGCATTCGCCGCCGCCGCGGAACGCCTCCCCCCGCACCGGTTGGCCCGGGCCGCCGAGGCGATCGAGAGTGACGAGGCGACCGACCTCATTCAGGATATCCGGCAGGCCGATACTACTCTGGCGGAGAAGATCCTCTCGCTGATGGCCCACGAGGAGCGGCGGGAGGTCCTGGAGCTCTCCAAATTCGAAGAGGACCAGGCCGGGGCCTATATGGAGCGCGAGTTCCTGGCCGCCCACCCCGATGACACGGTCGGCGACGTGAAGACTCTGATCCGGCTTTTCCGCCAAAACGAACCCGCTGCGCCGATCATCAAACTTTTTGTCACCAATGACGAGGGACTGCTGCTCGGCACGCTCCACTTCACCGACCTGATCCTTTTCGACGACGCAACGACCATCGAAGAGATCCTGCAGCGCGGCGACCGCAAAGCCCCTCTCTCGATCCGTCCCGCCTCGCCGATTGCGGATGTCGTCCGCCTTTTCGAGGAGTATGACCTCAATATCATCGCCGTCGTCAACAGCGAAGGCAAACTGATCGGCCGGATCGTGTACGACGACATCTACGACATGATCCGCCAGATCGAAACGGACCAGGCCTACGGTCTGGCCGGGGTCGACGACGAAGCCGAAGAGAGCTCGGTCTCCCGCGCGGCGCACCAGCGGCTGATCTGGCTGCTCTTCAACCTCGTCGCCATCATGGCGGCCTCCGCCGTTATCAACCTCTTTGACGCGACGATCGCCTCCTACATCGCCCTCGCGGCCCTGCTGCCCATCATCGCCGCCCTCGGCGGCAATGCCGGGATGCAGGCGCTCACCGTCACGATCCGCAAGATCGCCCTGGGGGAGATTGAATACGACGGCGTCTCCGCCGCGGTAAAACGCGAAGCGCTGATCGTGCTGGCCAACGGCCTCTCCATCGCCGTCGTCGCGGCCCTGATCGTCTCGCTCTGGTTCGGCGATATCCGCCTGGGGGCCATCGTCGCCGGCGCGCTGCTTCTGAACCTGCTCGTCGCCGGGACGGCCGGCACCCTTATCCCCCTGGGCCTGCACCGGCTGGGGATCGATCCGGCCGTCGCCTCCTCCATTTTCCTGACGACGACGACCGATGTTTTCGGCTTTTTCATCTTCTTGTTCCTGGCGCAAACCTTCCTGCTTTAACTGACCGTAAATCATTATTAAGTATAATCCTGCCAAAAACAGGTACGTGATGATCGCATACGAATCCCTCAAACCGTGGCTTTTCAAACTCCAGCCGGAGACGGCCCACCACGTTGTGGCGACCCTGCTACGCACGGCCAACGTCTGTCCGTCGCTCTTCAACCACTGGCAGGAAAAGCACTTTGTCGCCGACCCGATCCTGAACCAGGAGCTCTTCGGGCGTACCTTCCCCAACCCCGTCGGCCTGGGAGCGGGCTTTGACAAGAATGCAACGATGATCCGCGGCATCCAGGCGCTCGGCTTCGGCTACACCGAGATCGGCACCGTCACGCCCCAGCCGCAGCCGGGCAACCCGAAACCGCGGATGTTCCGCCACGTCGAGGAAGAGACGATCCAAAACGCTATGGGGTTCAACAACGACGGAATGTACAAAGTGCAGCAGCGCCTGAAAGCGCGCTACCCCTTCACGACCCCCATCGGCGTCAACATCGGCAAGAACAAAACAACGGAGGAGCAGAACGCCATCAGCGACTACACGCAGCTCATCCGCGGCCTGCACGATCTGGGCGATTACCTCGTCATCAATATCTCGTCGCCCAACACCCCCGGCCTGCGCGACCTGCAGAACGAGACCTTTATCGCCGAGCTCTTCGCCGAGGCGAAGGCGATCACCGACAAGCCGATCCTGCTCAAGATCGCCCCGGACATGACCCCCGAACAGGCCGTGGCCCTGACGACCCTGGCTGTCGAGAAGGGGGCAGACGGGATCATCGCGACCAATACGACCGTCGACTACTCCCTTGTGGCCCAGCCCAAAAGCATCGGCGGCCTCTCGGGCAAAGTCTTAAAGGAGAAGAGTTTCGCCATTTTCGAAGCCGTGGCGAAGGAACTCTTCGGTAAAACGGTGCTCATTTCCGTCGGAGGGATCGACAGCGCCGAGGAAGCCTACCGCCGTATCAAGGCAGGGGCTTCACTGGTGCAGGTCTATTCGGCGCTGATCTTCAAGGGGCCGGAGCTCATCGGGGACATCAACCGTGGGCTCGCCGACCTGCTGAAGCGCGACGGCTACAGCAGCATCACCGAGGCCATTGGAGCCGACAGACGATGATCAGAACGGTTATCGCACTATTTTTCACCTTAGGAACGCTTATGGCAAATTCGCTGCCGCCTTATGAAACACAGACACTGGAAAACGGGATGCAGGTCGTCGTCATCCCGATGCACAACGGCACCGGTGTCATCTCGACCGATGTCTTCTACAAAGTGGGAAGCCGCAACGAAGTAATGGGCAAGAGCGGCATCGCGCATATGCTCGAACACATGAACTTCAAATCCTCCGAACACCTCAAAGCGGGGCAGTTCGACGAAGAGGTCAAGAGTGTCGGCGGCGTCAACAACGCCTCCACCGGATTCGACTACACCCACTACTTCATCAAAAGCTCCGCGGGGAATGCGGAAAAATCCATTTCCCTCTTCGCGGAGCTGATGGCCCATCTCAGCCTCAAAGACGAGGAGTTCCAGCCCGAACGCGACGTCGTTGCCGAAGAGCGCCGCTGGCGTACCGACAACAACCCCCTGGGTTACCTCTATTTCCGGCTCTTCAACAACGCCTATCTCTACCATCCCTACCACTGGACGCCGATCGGCTTTATGAACGACATCCAGACCTGGACGATCGACGATATCCGCAATTTCCATGCGACCTATTACCAGCCGCAGAACGCGATTCTCATCGTTACCGGCGATATTGAACCCGAGACCGTCTTCAGCCTTGCAAAAAGCCACTTCGGTCCCGTAAAGAACAGCCGCGAGATCCCCAAAGTGTTGGCGAAAGAACCGGTGCAGGACGGCGCCAAGCGCGTCTTCATCGAAAAAGAGAGCGAAGTTGAGATGATCGCGATCGTCTACCATATCCCCGACTTCCGCCACCCTGACCAGCCGGCCCTCTCGGCCATCTCCGAGATGCTCAGCTCCGGCAAGAGCAGCCGCCTCTACAGCGAGCTTGTCGACAAAAAACGCCTGGTCAACCAGATCTACGCCTACAACATGGAGAACATCGACCCGGGTGTCTTTATTTTCATGGCGGCCTGCAACCCCGGCGTCAAAGCCGAGAGCGTTGAAGCGGCGCTGCACGAGCAGATCGAACAGATCAAGGCCCACCCCGTCTCCAAGGCGGAGCTCGAAAAGGTCAAGATCAACACCCGGGCCGACTTCATCTTCTCCTTGGAGAGTGCGAGCTCCGTCGCCGACCTCTTCGGCGGCTACCTCGCCCGCGGCGATCTGAAACCGCTGGACACCTACGAGGAGAATATCGCGGCACTGACAGCTGAACAGATCCAGAAGACGGCGCAGACCTATTTTGACGACAAACACTCTACAACTATTATTTTGAGAAAGGCAGAGCAATGAACATTATCACCGGTTCCTCCACCGCGCTGATCACCCCGTTCAAAAACGGCACACTCGACGAACAGACCTACGCGGCGCTGATCCAGCGCCAGATCGACAACGGGATCGATGCGGTCTGCCCGGTCGGTACGACCGGCGAAAGCGCGACCCTGACGGCGGATGAAGATATCCGCTGCATGGAGATCGCCGTCGAAGTGTGCAAGGGCACACAGACCAAAGTCCTCGCCGGTGCCGGCAGCAACGCGACGGCCGAAGCCATCACGACGGCCATCCGTGCCCGCGACTGCGGCGTCGACGCGATCTTCTCCGTCGCGCCTTACTACAACAAACCCTCCCAGGAGGGGCTGTACCAGCACTACAAGGCGATCGCCGAAGCCGTGCCGGAACTGCCGTTCATGCTCTATAACGTCCCGGGTCGCACGATGTCCGACATCTCCGCCGACACGGTGGTACGTCTCTTCAACGACCTACCGAACATCTTCGGCATCAAAGAGGCGACAGGCAGCCTGGAGCGCACCGTCGAGCTGCTTTCGCGCTGCCCGGAACTCAAAGTCTTCAGCGGCGACGACGCCATCGACTATCCCATCCTTGCCGCCGGCGGCGCGGGGATCACTTCGGTCACGGCGAACCTGCTTCCCGATATGAAGAGCGCCCTGGTCAAAAGCGCACTCGAAGGCGACTTCGCCACGGCACGCGCGCTTAACGAGCAGCTGCTGCCGATCAACAAGGTCCTCTTCTGCGAGGCCAACCCCATCCCGATCAAGGCGGCCATGTATATTGCGGGCCTTATCGACACCCTCGAATACCGCCTGCCGCTTGTCCCGCCGTCCGCGGAGAACATGAAGCGCATCGAAGCCGTCATGAAAAACTATACTATTGTAGGAGTCAACTAAATGTCAGAAATGAAGGGCAAAACACTGGTCATCACCGGAGCAACCAAGGGGATCGGCAAAGCGATCGCCGAAAAGTTCGCCGCCAACGGTGTCGATATCGCCTTTACGTACAACAGCAACGAGACCGTCGCGAACGAGCTTGCGGCCTCCTGGGAAGCTGCCTACGGCATTAAAGCACGCGCCTACGCCCTGAACATTCTCGAACCCGACGAGTTCAAACCCCTCTTCGCCAAGATCGATGAAGATTTCGACCGGATCGACTTCTTCGTCTCCAACGCGATGATCTACGGCCGCCCCGTCGTCGGCGGCTACGGCAAGTTCATGCGCCTCAAGCCCCGCGGCCTGAACAACATCTACACCGCAACGGTCAACGCCTTCGTCATGGGAACCCAGGAAGCGGCAAAGCGGATGGAAAAGGTCGGCGGCGGTGCCGTCGTCACGATGTCCAGCACCGGAAACCTTGTCTATATCGAGAACTATGCCGGCCACGGCACGAACAAAGCCGCCGTCGAAGCGATGAGCCGCTACGCCGCCGTGGAACTGGGCGAGATGAACATCCGCGTCAACGCCGTCTCCGGCGGTCCGATTGACACCGACGCCCTCAAAGCCTTCACCAACTACGAAGAAGTCAAGGCCGAAACGGTCAGACGCTCTGCGATCGGCCGCATGGGGCAGCCCGAAGATATCGCCGGCGCCGTCTACTTCCTCTGTACGGAAGAGGCGAGCTGGATCACCGGCCAAACGATCGTCGTCGACGGTGGGACGACCTTTAAGTAATGTTCAATCTGCCCAATACGCTGGCACTGTCGCGCATCATCATTGCGCCGCTGATGTTCTGGATCATCCTGAACCCGCAGTTTTTCACCGCTCAGGGGATCGACATCAGCTGGAACTACTACTTCGCCGCCCTGCTCTTCGTGCTCGCCAGCGCCACCGACTTCTTTGACGGCTACATTGCACGCGAACTCGACCAGATCACGATGACGGGCAAGATCCTTGACCCCCTGGCGGACAAGATGCTCATTCTCGCCGCCTTTCTGGGACTGATGATGACCGACGCCGCCTCGCCGTGGGCCATCTATATCATTATCGTACGCGAGCTTTTCATTACGGGCCTGCGGACGGTCTCCATGTCAGAGGGGATCGACATTGCCGCCTCCTGGGCGGGCAAGGTCAAAACGGTCGCGCAGATGTTCGCCGTCGGTTTCCTGCTCATGCACTGGCCCGGCGGTAACATCCTGCTCTGGATCGCCGTCGTACTCACCCTCTACTCCGGGGCGGAATACGTTGTCGGCTTCGCCCGCACCTACGCAAGGCACCACGCGGCATGAGCTGGCTTGTCTCCCTTCTCGTCCTCTCGGCGCTGATCTTCTTCCATGAGCTCGGACACTTTACCGTGGCCCGCCTTCTGGGGGTCTATGTCGAGGTCTTCAGCATCGGCTTCGGCCGCAAACTGGCCAGTTTCCGCGCCTTCAGCACCGAATGGCGCATCGCGGCCATTCCCCTGGGCGGCTATGTCCGCATGAAGGGTCAGGACGACAGCGACCCGACCAAGACGAGTCCCGACCCCGACAGCTACAACAGCAAATCCCCGCTGCAGCGCATCGCGATCCTGCTTGCCGGCCCGGCGGCCAACTTTGTGCTGGCCTATGTGCTCTACTTCCTGATCGCCCTCGGCGGACCTCAGGTCCTCTCCCCGGTCATCGGCAGTATCGTCGAGGACTCCCCGGCGGCGGTGGCGGGCCTCAAATCGGGGGACCGCATCCTCGCCATCGACGGCAAAGCCGTCACGACGTGGGATGAGATGTCCGACACCGTCAAGCAGGCCGAGAAGACGCTTTACCTGCAGATCGAACGCGACGGCATGGTCGAAGAGGTTGCCGTAACGCCGAAGATGACCGAAACGCAGAACATGTTCCGCGAGACCGTCTACCGCCCCATGGTCGGCATCGGTTCCGCCGGAGAGACCCATGCCCTTGAGCTGGGACTCGCCGGGGCGCTCGGTTATGCCGCGGCAGAGACCTGGCAGGCCTCCAAACTGATCTTCATCAGTCTCGAGAAGCTCATTACCGGGGCCGTGCCGACCTCCGAGCTCGGCGGCGTCGTCACCATCGTCAAGATCACCGCCGATGCCAGCGAGAGCGGCTGGATGGCCGTGCTGTTCTTTGCAGCGCTCATCTCGGTCAACCTCGGGGTGCTGAACCTGCTGCCTATTCCCGCCCTCGACGGCGGCCATATCATGTTCAATCTCTACGAGATGGTCATGCGTCGCGCCCCGAGCGAAGCGATCCTCTTCAAGCTCACCATCGCGGGCTGGGGCATACTGCTCGGGCTGATGAGCCTCGGACTCTATAACGATATCAACAGGTTGATGCAATGACACAGACAGAGTATAAAATCTACATCGACAAGATCGTCGAACGGATCGAACGGGCGCGCATTCTTGTGAGCGAGCACCACATCGTCAAAGTAGTCGCCGTCAGCAAGTACGTGGACACCGAGGCGGTCAAAGCCCTTTACGCCATCGGGCAGCGCGCCTTCGGCGAGAACAAGGTCCAGGACATGAAGACAAAGATGGAAACGCTTGAGGACCTGCCGCTGGAGTGGCACTTTATCGGAAGCCTTCAGAAGAACAAGATCAACCAGCTGATCGACCTCGACCCTTTCTTGATGCAGTCGCTCCACTCTCTCGAGCTGGCCCAGGCCCTCGACAAGCGCCTCGAGGCCAAAGGCAAAACGATGGAGTGCCTCCTGCAGATCAACAGCGCCAAAGAGGAGACGAAGTCCGGCGTCATGCCCGAAGCGGCGTCAGACATCTACGCGCAGATCGCGGAGAGCTGTCCGCGCATCGACCTGCGCGGCGTCATGAGCATCGGGGCCCATACCGAGAACAACGACCATATCAAGCAGAGCTTCGAGACGACCCGCAAGATCTTTGACGGGCTCAAAGGGGCCGAGATCTGCTCCATGGGTATGAGCGGCGATTTCGAACTGGCGATCGCCTGCGGATCCACGATGGTCCGCCTCGGTTCCCTCCTCTTCCCAGGGCGCTAAAGCGCCAACCTTTACTTTTTTTTAACAATACTCCTCAATATCTTTTGAAAATACGCATTTAAAAATAGGCAATAATTATCACCTTATCATCACGTATTATTTTTTCGTAACGGAACCATAAGCAGTTAATATAGTATTTTCTTATTTTTATCACACGTTCATCACAGTGCCTTTTAAGTTTTTTGCCTTTAAAGATAGATTAAAAAAACAAATGCAAAACTAACGGGATTTCTATCACTGAGGAGTACATGATGAATCGAAAACTTCGTGGCGTTTCTGTTTTAACGACGGCGGCGCTCACCCTGGCTGCACTGTCAAGTACGACATCGGCTTCTGTCAAAGACTATGACAAGAATCCGCCGTTTAGCATGACCTTGCTCAAGCCGACTGAAATGAAAATCGGTGGAAAGAAAGTAAAAGCTTACAACCCGAAAAACGATATCAATGCGTTCGTCAACTATGAGTTGGGTATGCACTGTGTCGGTTTTGAGATGAGCTACTGCTGTGTCATTCCGCCGTATAACTCAATCCAGTCCCAGGCTGTAAAATCCGGTACCAACGGCGCACTGCCGAAACTGCTGACACCGGATGACAAAGTCAAGCTCTATTACTATACGAAAGACAACTCTTATAGTGAAGGCAACAAGATGAAGTACTGGTCTGTCGCCAAAGACGTCGACGGCAACGGCCGTATGGACGACCCGGGCGATAACGTGGCCAACTATGTTTGGAAACACCTCTTTATCTATAAAGATCTTGAAGGTACGATTCCTAAAGGTGCAACGGCGAAAGATCGCCTCTTTGTCGGTAAAGACATTAAAGTACCTATCGATTCCGGTCCGTCCGGCAAGCACATCGCCGGCGGTTACCTCGAGTATTCCGGTAAAGACGGTAGCAACGTCGTCTTCACGAACACACTGGTTCCGCCGGTCCAGAACATCCCGCTCGTTCTGACGGCATCACACCTGTGGGATGCGCTGGGTCTGCCGCTGACGGCATTTAACGACTCTACACGTAGAGGGACGATCCGTTCCGTTACCGAAAAAGATTTCCAGCCGTTCCAGAAGTCCGCAGTACAGGTGCATGACCAGAACGGTCGCCCGCTGATGGATGAAAACGGTCAGATTATCGAGTATTTCGGTACCAACCCGGTTGATATCCCGAACTGTTATGCATGTCACTCCCGCCAGGGTAAAGCTGCCCAGATGGCACGCGACGAAGGGCTCAATGCCAGCGACCGCGAATACGCTTACTGGAAAACCTACCCGGATGAGAGTGAATACATGGCTCGCCTCAGTGAAGCATCCATCAACATTCTCTCGCTGCACGACGCCCACCACGGTACCTCATTCCTGAAGTACTACAACGACAAAGCGTCTTCCAACCGTCTGGGTCAGACCGGTGAGGTCAACTGTGCCGACTGTCACGGTGACAACGTTTCCGGTAACCTCGAAGAACCGCGTCCGGGTGCAACAGGCTACAAGACTGTCCATGCGAAAACGCTCACAGAAGCAATCCACGGTTTCCACCTCTCTATGGTTCCGATGCCGGATGCTGCTGGCCGTTCACAAGCATGTCAGTCCTGTCACCCGACACACTTCCAGAACCCGAGCATGAACGACGATACGAACCCGTACCGTGTTGCTGACCGCTACGGTGAAGGCCGTTTCAGCGAAGGTGATGTCCGTACAAGCGGTGGTGGTTGTTATGTCCGCCGTGACGCGCACTCCAACCCGGATGCCAAACCGCCGTTCTTCCTGAACGAATACGGTAAGTTCCAGCTCAACGAAGTCGCACACAAAGATGAGAACGGTGAGCGTGTTTCCAAAATGCGCGGTCTGTACTGTACGAACTGTCACACGAAAGTCGCGCAGAAAATGCAGGCACTGGATGACCTCAAAACGGTTCAGACCCTTGAAGGTAAATCTATCCGTAACAAATCTCTCAAAGAGATCGTCAGTGCAGTTGCAGGCGGCGACATGAAGAGATTCGTAGCGATCGCAGACCCGAAAACAACCGGCGACAACGAAGTTATGAAGTACTATACAGACCATGAATCTGCTGTCCTCGTCAAAAACGTCGCGAAAGACGGTCTTGACCTGAAACCGTGGAACCACCCGACTGGCGGCGCGGTACCGTATGCAGCGGCATCCGGCGGTAACGACTGGTGGCTGGCAGCGGGCGAACCGCACTGTGCAGACTGTCACATCGCTCCGTTTGTTGAAAGTGAAGGCGGTCAGTACTTCCCGATCGACCAGAACAACAAACTGTCTCTGTTCCGCTACTCTAAAGCACACGGCGACCTGGCTTGTCAAACGTGTCACGAGTCCACACACGGCCTCTACTCTACACGCTACGACGGACCGAACCGCACGGTTGACATTACGACGCATGAGCAGGCGCTGCAGTACAGCCCGGACGGCGAATATGCAGGCCCGGTTACATGTTCCGCATGTCACACGGTCAACAAGAAAGGTGTACCGGTTCAGCTCGAAGGCACCGCGTATGCTGACGACTACTGGGCTTCTGTCACCCTCGCTCACTTCATGAGAAGCGGCGATCAGAAACTTTCTGTCAAAGAACTGGTCGAGAAGTATCCGTATAACAAATCGACTCAGATCGTCAAAGACGGCTGGAATTAATTCCGCCGCCTTCGGGCACCCTCGGGTGCCTTTTCTTTTTTTCTCCCTTTATGCTTTTCCAAGACTAATCCGAAACTAACCCGACAGCCACTACAATCCCTTTATGAGTACGATCGCAATTATCGGCGGCGGCGCCGCGGGACTGATGGCGGCCATCACGGCGGCGGAAGCGGGTGCAGAGGTCACGGTTTACGAGCAGAACGGCGAACCCGGCAAGAAAATCCTCGCCTCGGGCAACGGCCGCTGCAACATCATCAACCGCGCGACCGGTATCGAAGATTATGAAGGAGAAGCCCCCGCCTTCGCGGCAACGGCGCTGGAGGCGATGAACTTCACCGCGTTCGAACGTTTCTGCAAACGCATCGGGCTGCTGCTGGAAGTCAAAGAGGACGGGAAGTGCTACCCCATGAGCCAGGAAGCCCGTTCCGTGCAGTCCGCACTGATCCGGGCGGCACAGCACCGGGGGGTGCGGTTTGAAAACAATGCCACCGTCACCCGCATCGAAAAAGAAGGAAATATGTTTACCCTGTCGGTTCGGGAGGAGACACGACGTTATGAACGCCTGATCATCGCGACAGGCTCTCCCGCAGCGCCGCAATTGGGCGGCAACGAAAGCGGGATGACCATGGCCGAACATTTCGGCCACCGCATCGTCCCCCCCTTCCCCTCTCTGGTGGGGCTGCATCTGGAAGCTTCGGGGCTGGAGAAGATGGCCGGAACCAAGACGACGGCGCGGGTGACGCTGTTCGTTGACAACCAGCCCCTCCAGGAGGAGGAAGGCGACTTGCTGTTTACCCGCTACGGCGTCTCCGGCTTTGCCGTCCTCGACCTCTCCCACGCCGTCTCCAGGGCCCTACGCGATTTTGAATACGTCACGCTGAAAGTAGACCTGCTCCCCCGTTTTACCGCGCAGTCACTGGCGGCGCAGCTCGAACAGATGGCGAAGTTGATCCCCGACGACACCCTCGCCGACCTGCTGGGTGGGCTGCTGCCGCGCAAACTGATCCGCCCGCTGCTCCTGGCCCAGAAGCTCTCTGCGGAGCAGCGCTGCGGCGAGCTCAACGCCAAAACGGCCAAGAAGATCGCCTATATCATCAAACAGTGGCCGTTTACGGTGAGCGGCACCCACGGCTACCAGCATGCCGAAGTCGCCGGCGGCGGGGTCGCCACGGAGGAGATCGACCCGGGGACGATGGCATCGCGCAAGGCGGAGGGACTCTATTTTGCCGGGGAAGTCATCGACATTACCGGACATCGCGGAGGATTCAACTTCCACTTTGCCTGGGGAAGCGGCTACCTGGCAGGCCTGCATGCCGCCAGAACATCCCGCGCCTAGCGCTGTTCGAATCCCCCTTCGAACACCTCTTCGATGATGTCATAAGAGACGTTGTCGACCACGCTGAGCGGCGACCCCTCCCAGAGCAGCCGTTCAAACTGGTCGAAACAGTCGTCGTTCGGGCAGGTGACGGCCGCTTCGACGCTGCCGTCGCTGCAATTGCGGATGTAACCGCTTACTCCCGCCGCTTGGGCAAGCTGCTGGATGGTTGCACGGTACCACACGCCCTGCACCCTGCCCCGGATTGCGTATAGTCTGCTCTGCATAGGCACCCCCTTTTTGTTTATTGTAGCGGCAGACGCGTTGTGTTTTACTTATCCCGACGCTATGGCGGATTCCCGCCCGATTTTCAGTACAATAAACGATATTATTTCCATCGGAGTACCGCCATGACCGCACTCATCATCCTCGCCGTCGTCATCGTCATCATCGTATTGATGTACAACAGCCTTGTTGCCAAAAAGAACCAGGTCGACAACATCTTTGCCGGGATCGATGCCGTGCTGAAGAAACGCTACAACCTCATCCCGAACCTTGTCAGCTCCGTACAGCAGTATATGCAGCACGAGCGGGGGATTTTGGAGAAGGTGACCGAACTGCGTTCCCAGGCGATGAAACCGGGTATTTCCGACGAACAGAAGATCGCGCTGGATAAGCAGATCACCTCCGCACTGGGCAGCATCATGGTCGCGGTGGAGAACTACCCCGATCTCAAGGCCAACACAAACATCATGCATTTGCAGCGCACCCTCTCCGAGGTTGAAGCCCAAATCTCCGCCGCCCGCCGTGCCTACAACCAGGCCGTGACGGACTACAACAACGCCATCGAGATGATCCCGACGAACATCCTCGCCAACATGATGAACTACCGCCGAAAACAGGTCTTCGAGATCACCGAGGATGAACGCAAAAACGTTGATGTCGGAGCCCTTTTCAAACAGTAATCCTTTATGAAAAGCGCATCGGAACTGACGGATTTCTACTATACGGAGCTCTACGACTCCCTGCAGGAGCTGGAGCAGGAGCGCAACGCGGTCCGCAAGAAGGTCTTGACCCTCTTCGGCATCCTCGGAGCGCTCTCCCTGCTCATCATCGGTGCCATTTACAACAGCTGCCACTGTTTCAACGAGTCTTACATCTGGGTCGGCGTCGGGGCGACCGCCATCGGCGGGTTCGGCTTCCGTTGGCTCATCAGCGGCTACCGCAGCGGGTTCAAGGAGAAGATCATCCGGCCCCTGATCGAAGCGATCGAAAAGGAGCTGCATTACGCCCCGGATGCGGCCATTCCCCAGTCGCTCTTTCAGTTCTCCCACCTCTTTGAGCAGCGCATCGACCGTTTCCGCGGTAACGACCTCGTGCGCGGTACCCTCGACGGCGTCTCGCTGCAGTTCTCCGACATCCATGCCGAACACCGCAGCCGCGACTCCAAAGGGCGGGAGCACTGGTCCACGATCTTCCAGGGGCTCTTCATTGTCGCGGACTTCAACAAACACTTCAAAGGCCGCACCCTCATCCTCCCCGACCTGGCCGAGAACCTTTTCGGCTCCTTTATCGGGGGGATGCTGCAGTCGCGCAACTTCACCAAGGACCAGCTCGTCAGAATGGACGACCCCGCCTTTGAAAAAGCCTTCGTCGTCTACGGCACCGACCAGATCGAAGCGCGCTACATCCTGACCCATACGATGATGCAGCGGCTGCTCAAACTGAAGAAGGATACGGGCAGCAAGGTCTACGTCTCCTTTAACGGCGAGAAGATCATGATCGCCATTGACTACGACAAGGACCTCTTCGAACCGACGGTCTTTTCGTCGCTGCTCTCCATCGATCAGGCCATGGGCTACATCCGCACCCTGCGCTCCTCCATCGGGATCGTCGAGGAACTGAAGCTCAACGAAAAACTCTGGAGCAAGACCTGAAGAAGGGCATTTGATCCCAAGCCTTTCCATGCTAGAATCTTATAAATCTCGCAAAGGACCCCTATGAAACTCCTCCTCTCCCTTTTCGCGCTCACGCTCAGCCTGATGGCCCTGCAGACCGGCCAGCCCCTTCCGGCGCTTGATCTTCAGGGCGACGACGGCGGCAAAGTCGACGGCACGCCTTGGAACAGCGACGAGCTCAAAGAGAAGGTCCACGTCATCTTCTACGTCGACCCGGACGAGAAAGACCTCAACAACCCCTTCTCCGACGCCCTGAAGGCCGAAGACTTCGACCGCAGCCGTTTCGCCTCCGTCGCCATCATCAATATGGAGGCGACCTGGCTGCCGAACTTCGCCATCGCCAAATCGCTCAAAGCGAAGCAGGAGAAGTTCCCCGATACGATCTATGTCAAAGATATGCACAAGAAAGGGGTCTCCGCCTGGAAGGTCGCCGACGACAACTCCGACATCATCATTACGGACAAAAGCGGCAACGTCCTCTATCTCTATGAGGGAGAGGTGCCGCAGGGCAGCTTCGACGAGATCATCTCCCTTATCAAGGAACACATGTGAACGAAACGCTCTGGTCGGTAAGCATCCGCGACTTTTTTACGAAGCGGATGCTCCAGTTTGCCCTCATCCCCTTCATTGGGACTGTGCTCGTGATGTACGTCCTCTTTTTCGGTGCGGCGAGCGCCGGACTGGACGCCCTTGAACAGAGCACCCTGCAGGTCGAGCAGCACCAGCAGACCCAGCAAAACGGCGTGGTGGAGACGCAGAGCGAAACGACCACCGTCGAAGGCGGCTCGGCCATTTTGCGCTTCTTGATGGAGCACACCGTCACCTCCTGGCTGGTCAGTTTCATCGTCTTTACCGTCGGCGGGATTGCTACGTTCATCCTTGCCATGTTCGTCGCACTGGCCATCATCGGCTTTTTGACGCCCTATATCGTGCGTGAGATCCACGCGCGCCACTACAGCCACCTGCCGCTGGAACACCACGGCTCCATTGCAGGCATCCTCCTCGCCTCGCTGAAGCATGTCGTCATTATGCTCCTGCTCTTTTTGGTGCTCACACCTTTCTATTTCGTTCCGATGCTGAACCTCGTCGCCTTCAACCTCCCCTTTTACTACCTGTTCCACAAGCTCTACCTGCTCGACGTCGCCTCGGAAACGACGACGAAGGAGCGCTTCAAGCTGATCATGGCCTTCCACGGCGGGAAAGTAAGAATGACGACCCTCGGGCTCTACCTGCTCTCGTTGGTCCCCTTCGCCGCCTACATCACCCCCGTCTTCAACGTCATCGTTCTCACGCACTCGATGTTCCGCAAGAGTGTCGAGGTCGAAGCGCACCACGAAAGCGCCACAGCCGCGAAAAGCGCTGCAGACAAAGTCTCGAACGGCTCTCAGGACGTACTGCCCTCGTAACTTTCCGTCTATTTCAAAAGTCCAAAGGGCTTTTGATGCTCTTTTAAATTAACACCTCCACAATCATGACTTGTCCTTAATGGGGAACTCTGCTTGCAGCCCTACAAGTTAGTAATCTATCCCCCTATTTCGATAAAAACCTTGCACTCTTTTTTGCTTTACGGCACACTAGAAGATTTAATATATTGTATATTGTTATTATTTTCCAGGTTTTTCTAACCAAAGATGTTCTATAGTACTTTCAAATGTAAACTGATTAATAGCTGGGTGACAATAGCATGGAAACACATGTAGAGTTCCGTTCCACTCTAGTTTCTTCGGTTCAAGAACTTGCGACTGTATTGTTCGAACAGCTGAAGCAGGAAGGTGTTCAAGTCAGGGATCCTTTCAGTGAGGATTGGGGATGGACGATTCCAATATGCAATGATGCATTCCCAATTTGGATTGGCTGTGGCCAGTGTAAAGAGTACGTCGATGGCTTTCTCTGCTTCATCGAGCCAAGAAAACCGTACGTTAGAAAATTCCTTTTCAAAAAAATTTCAACGGCACAAACGGTTGAGGCCATACAAAAAGCACTTAGCAAAGTGCTCGCTCAAAATGAAGAGATATACAACATCAAGTGGTGGACGGAATATGACTTTAATCATCCAAGTATCTAACAAGCCAGGAGAGACCAATCAAATATCCGCACACGGATTATTGATTGCTTATTGTAAATGTTAGCAAACAAGGAGAGTGAATATGAGTGATGCACTAATTGTGGGTATTATTGCTGCCATTGCCGGTTTACTCTCACCAGTTATTGGTTGGCTACTTAACCGTCAGGGAATTTCAAGGCGTACGAGGGAATTAGAATCACTAAAGTCCAGGATTGACTTTATTGAGAAGCTTTCTAAATCCAAAGAACATCATACTCAATTAGATGATGATATTGAAAAACTAACTCTGAGAGAGATGAAGGCTGTATTGGCCGAGGTAGATGCCCTTAGCGAGGCTGGGCGAGCCATGATTTCATTTTCTGGTTCAGAGTTAAATAAATGGCAACGACTAACCTTGTCATATGAACAGATTTCACTCAAAGGTCGCGTATACAAGGGTCTTTTCTACGCTTTTTCTTTTTTTAGTTTTTCAGGGGTATTGGCGTCATTATCCGTGGCAACTAAGGAAGAAATTGTTTTTACATTCATTGGTGGCTCATTTTATTTGATAATTGCCCTAGTCTTTCGTAGTGCTGCAATTCGTACCTATGAAGTAGACAAAAGGATTGCAGGAAAGGTGCAATCTGATGGCTAGCAAGTGCATCAAGGACGTTCGATTGCGCTCACTGGGACGCCACTTTCGCGGTGCCCCTTATGCTAGTCGTTATATCTACTGAGGGAAAGGCATATGAACAAGCCGTCATTCGAGGAAATTGTCACTTTTGTACGAGACTTTTATAGTATTTCTCCTCGACAAGCTATCGCGTCAGAAACACGACTAGAAGCTGACCTTGGGATTACAGGTAATGATGGGGAAGATTTGCTACATGCCGCGAGCGAACGTTTCCAAGTTGACCTTTTATCGCCCAAAAAAGGTATCCGTAAAATTCTTGGACTCGGACCGAATGAATATTTATTTGGTTCGGAGGGATTCGATCCCATAGGCATTACAATACTCATTCGATGGTTCAAAGGTGAGCCATGTCCAATATATCGAGATTTGACAGTAAAGGAACTCCATGATGCTATACAAAAGGCACCATCATCCACATCTGACAGCGCGGTATAACAAATCATTGGAGACCATTCAAAAACCCGTAAACGGCTTTTTCATTGGTCAGTCTAAACGTTAAACTACAATGGAGTGGTGATGGAATCAATACTCAACTATATAAAAGTCAACGACAATATTTCAACGTCCGGGCAACCCACGAAAAAACAGTTCAAGCGCATTGCAGAGAACGGTTTTGACATTGTCATCAACCTGGCGATGCACAACAAAGGCGCGTTGAAAGAAGAGGATAAAATTGTTTCGAAAAACGGGATGATGTACTTTCACATACCGATAACCTGGAAAGACCCGGAAACAGAGAGGTTCACATTATTCCTGCATCTTCTGAAAACGTTACAAGATGAAAAGAAAAAAGTATTCATTCACTGCATCATGAACTACAGGGCATCTGCCTTTGTTTATCAATATAAAAGGCTTGTATTGCATCAGCAGGATGCGACACTGATCGCACCGAAGGAGTTTAAACCGAAAAAGGCCTGGAAAAAGCTCATGGAGCTTGAAGTAAAGGTTTGACTAATAGAAAATCCGCGGTCGGATTTTTTGCTCATTTTAAACGTTATACATACAAGAAGGAATCATGAAAGCAAAAGGAACACTTACATTTTTCTGCGGAAAGATGGGAGCCGGAAAATCGACGAAGTCAAAAGCCGTGTCGGCCGAAAAAAATGCGGTGCTTCTCTCCGAAGACGATTGGCTATCATCGCATTACCCCGGCCAGATCAACTCATTCGACGATTACCTGAAATTCTCCAAGATGATCAAGCCGTTTGTGAAATCGCATGTGCTGCGGATCATCAATACGGGCACGAATGTGGTGATGGACTTTCCGGCGAATACGGTCAGGCAGAGAGCGTGGTTCAAACAGCTCTGCACCGAAGCTGCATGTGAGCATGAACTGATCTTTCTCGACGTGAGCAATGCACAGTGTCTAACGCAGATCGCAAAGCGCCGAACCGAGCAGCCGGAACGGGCACAGTTCGACAACGAAGCGGTGTTCAACCATGTTACCCAATTCTTTGAGGCTCCGACTGTGGACGAGGAACTCAATATCCTACGTCTGGCAGGAGATATTTCATCCACATGACATACCAAAAAAAGGAATTTGAATGTATAGATACCTTATAACTACGTTTCGCACGCCCCAGTTCGACCCATCGGTCATTGATGCGCATTACGCTTTTCTCGATGACCTCAGACAACGAGGCAAACTTGAACTTGCCGGTCCGTTTACGGACAAGAGCGGCGGTGCCTATTTGATCAAAGCTGATAGTCTTGAAGAAGCCGAGGCCATAGCGTTCAGTGACCCGGTGCATACTTCGAAGTCATCCATCGTTACCGTCCACGAATGGAACGCAAAATGAGCCAAACAAATTCAGTGGAACCCAATCAGTAACCCGCCTGCGCCCGTTTCATGAGTCATTCTCAGCGTTAAGCGCAGATAAAAAGCCTATGAATTGCACCTATTGCCCTTGAGCACTTGATCTGTCGATTCTTCTCCTACCCGTCAACGAAGCTTTGTTGTATGCAGCACATCAGAAGGTTTTCAAAGCATTTTTTCCTCCTCCCATACACCACTATCCATTATTTCCAGCACTTTTGACGAATAACACGGCTATCCGCTTTGTCTCCATCGCCTCGATACCGCATTGGCAAATTTCCATAGGGTTCATCTGTATATTATTAGAAATAGAAATAAATTACGTTTTAGTCTGTTTAAAAAAATGTACATATTTACAATAATCTGCTAAAATGAATGCCATTGAATTGTTAGGAAATAATATGACTGGTGTTTATCTATTTCTCATTTGGACGGTAATAGCTGTTGACATTGGCGCAATCATGTCTATTTTATTGGAAGAAATGCTTTATACAAGAAGAACAAAAATTTTCAAAACCATCGTCATATTGGGCGTTCCATTGATCGGAGCGGTCTTCGAAATATGGTTGCTGAGAAAATACAAAGAAAATGATACGGCAACAGACAATCGAACGGATGACCTGTTCTACACCGCTATGGATATTTGAAATTCCCAACGAATCCCAAGTGACCGACTATAATGCGAATTTTGATCGCTCTTTTAAACGATGAACATCATTGACACAGAAACCATATGGCTATCCACGAACTACATACGGAAATAGAGATTGATGCACCCGCTGAACGGGTATGGGAGATCCTGGCCGATTTCACTGCATACCCCCAATGGAATCCTTTCATCCGTTCGATACAGGGCACCCCGACCCAGGGTAAGCGGCTTCAGGTCGAGATCCAGCCGAGCGGTAGCAAACCTATGCGTTTCTCGCCTGCGGTCCTCGCCGCTGAAGCCGGGCGCGAACTGAGGTGGCTGGGCCGGTTTCTGTTCCCGGGTCTCTTTGACGGCGAGCATGCTTTCGTCATCGAAGCGCTTGACGAGGACAAGGTGCGCTTTCAGCAGAACGAGCGCTTCAGCGGCATCCTGGTAGGACTCTTTCGCTCCAGTCTGGACAGCGACACCAGACACGGGTTCGAGGAGATGAATCAGGCCCTGAAACTGCGGGCAGAGGCAAGTCCGCAACCAGGCAGGGATGCCATTGATTGATTTTCTTATCGAGGAATTGATCGGCCAGACCCTTGCAGCGCTCATCCCCAGAAAAGTGTTTACATATCTCATTGTCTTGCTCATGGCTGTAGCAGCCGTGACATTCGGATATCTTTCCGGTCACATCGTCTACGACTTGATCATGGAGCCAAAAAGCATCGTCAGAGTCATCGTTATGGGTATTGGTGCCTTGCTGATTTCGGGCTTGTCGATCGGGTCATTTTATCTGATGGGCAGCGCCTGGAGAAGTCGAAACGGTTGACGTAACCGACTCCATTTACGTTATACGAATATAGTAAGAGTATGAAAAAAGCAGTTCCGATAGCCGCCTTGCTTATTGCAGTGATTATCAGCTCTACGTGGGCATTCTATAAACCGGTTCGGATCCTTGCCCCGGAACTAGCCGGTGTTCCGTGCTTCAGCGACGCGATATGCACGGGCGATGCTTCCCGCCTGGAAGACGCGACCGCTCTGTATAATGAAGCGCTGCACTTCGTCGGCACCTCCGTCGGCGGGATCAGACATGCTCCGCGCACTGTATTTTGCAGTTCAGAAGCCTGTTCCGAGTCGTTCGGCCTGGGAAAACGCTCTGCGATCACCCTGGGTACTTTCGGCATCATTATCGGTCCCCGGGCCTGGAAACGGTATTATGTAAGGCACGAAATGATCCATCATCTTCAAAATGAGAGATTGGGTATGATCAACGTTTTACGGGCTCCGAAATGGTTCACCGAGGGGATGGCATATTCCCTCAGCAAAGACCCCCGTCCCAAGCTAAAAGACCCTTTTGAACACTACCGTTCCCAATTCGACGATTGGTACATCAGGGTAGGCCAAGAGCGCCTGTGGGAAGAAGCCCACCGTTTGTAAACATAGAAAATCGGTCAAGCCCCGTCAAAAACGCGCGGGCGTCATTTGATGGGGCAGTTCAAACGTTGGTGGCGTACGTATTGAAATCCTGGCTGATTCCGGAGTAAAGATATGGCATTGAAAACCGTTCATCCAAATAAAAACCAGCCCCGTCTGTGGCGCAACGTGATCCTCCTTTACCTCATCATCCCGCTGGTGCTTCTGCTCTGCGGTGGCGATGTTGGATGGTAGCAGGGCTGGGTCTACTCCGTGCTGCTGTTTCTTGCCGGTGTCGGCGGACGGTTCCTGGCGGAGAAGCGGCATCCAGGGCTTCTCGCAGAGAGAGCCAGCCTTGAAAAGGCACAGAGCGCGAAACCATGGGACAAATTTCTTGCTCCGATGATGGCCGTTAGCCTCTCTTTTCCCCTGGTCATCGTCGCAGGGCTTGACCACCGTTATGCATGGACGCCGCTCATGCCGGCATGGCTCACCGTTCTCGGCCTCATTATCATCGCACTGGGGTACGCATTTACGGCCTGGGCGATCGTCGAGAACCGCTTTTTCTCCACGACGGTACGTATCCAGACGGACCGGGGGCATACGGTCTGCGACAGCGGCCCTTACCGGGTCGTTCGCCACCCGGGCTATGCGGGAAACCTTCTGGCCCTTGCCGGCATCATCATGGCGCTAGACTCACTGTGGACCCTCATCCCTGCCGCGGCGGCGTTGCTCATCGCCGTGATCCGGACCGCGCTTGAAGACAAGACCCTTCATGAGGAGCTTCCCGGGTACCCCGATTATGCGAAGGAGGTACGCTATCGCCTGTTTCCGGGGATCTACTGAGGGCAGCTGCATTTCACAAATGGGCAAAAATAGGGCATTATCTTTTAACGCTGCAGCCAAAGGAACCGTATGGATTTACTAGATTGGTACGTTATCGGTGCCTATTTTATACTGCTGCTGCTCTTCGGCTATTTTATCGGTCAGGAAAACCGCGACCAGGATGACTACTATGTCGCCGACCGCAAGCTCTCGTGGTGGGCCGTGGGCATCTCGACGATGGCGACACAGAGCTCCGCCATCAGCTTTATCTCCATCCCCGCATTTGTCGCCGTCAAAGAGGGCGGAGGCCTGACATGGCTGCAGTACGAGCTGGCCCTGCCCCTGGCCATGATCGTAACGTCCATCTTTCTGATACCGCTCTTTCGGCAGCTGAAGCTTGTCAGTGTCTATGAGTACCTGCAGCTGCGCTACGGCACCGGCGTCCGCAATACGGTTGCCGTCCTCTTTCTGCTCAGCCGTGCCCTGGGGACTGGTATCGCTCTGTATGCGACGGCCATCGTGATGCAAAGTATCACCGGGTTTGAACTCTGGATCTCCATCCTTACGATGGGCCTCATCATTCTGATCTACGACACCCTCGGCGGCATGCGGGCCGTTGTCTATTCGGACATCTTCCAGATGGGGCTGCTTCTGCTGGGTGTCATCGTCTCCATCGCCATCGCCGTCGATCTCCTTGGCGGGTTCGGGGCCATTGTCGAAACCTTCCCCAAAGCGCGGCTGCAGACACTCGATTTTGGCTGGGGGCTCGGCAGTGACGGCGGCATGCCGTTTTGGGCCTTTCTCTTTGGCGGCTTTTTTCTCTATACGGCCTATTACGGAACGGACCAGAGCCAGGTGCAGCGGGAACTCTCCGCCAGGAGCATCGAGGACGCCAAACGCTCCCTCTACTTCAACGGCTTCGCGCGGTTCCCCCTGACGCTGCTGTACGTGTTGATGGGCATTACCGTAGGCACGCTCTATCTGCAGGACAGTGCACTCCAGGCGAGTGTCGCCGCCTCCTCCCCCGATCACCTCATCCCCCAGTTTATCCTGGCGTACCTTCCGGGAGGGGTGAAAGGGCTGCTGATCGCCGCCATTCTCGCCGCGGCCATGTCCAGCATCGACTCGGCGCTCAACTCCCTCTCCGCCGTTACGCTGCATGATTTTGTCCTGAAAGAGAAGCACACCCAGGGAGCGAGAGAGATCCGTCTGAGCCAGATCACGACCCTCTTCTGGGGCATCGCCGTCATCCTCTTCGCTTTGATGGTCGGTGTGATCGCCGATACCGTCATTGAAGCGATCAAGAAGATCGGTTCGGCCTTTTACGGGCCCGTTTTGGCCGTCTTCCTCGCCGGCGCGCTTTACAGGCACATCGGCAGCAGCGCCATACTGACCGGCCTCGTTGGCGGCGTCGGTGTCAACCTCTTCTTATGGCTTTTCCACCCGGAAGTGATGTGGATGTGGTGGAACGTGACGGGGTTTGTCGTGGCCTATTCGGGCGCATGGATGCTTTCGATGAGCCGTTTTAAAACATCCAAGAAGGGGGCCGATTACACCGCGGGACACACCGTTGCGCTAAAGTGGACAGGCATGGACACGCTGCTGGCGTGCTATTTTCTGATGATGCTCATTGCACTATGGCTTATTAACGAAGGGTGGGCCGATCTATAACAAAAGAGATCTCCTTCATGTCGCATTTCAGCAGCAGGTACAGTTTTTGTACTTCCTTTCCGACAGACCAGAGTAAAGAGGATATAAATGAATGCGTGTTTGACGAAAATATGCGAGACATTTGAGGAGACAACGGACTTTCTCTCAAACAGGACACCGGAAAAAGAGAAGATCGTCACAGCGCTCTTTTTTGAATTTTTGGATTGCTTTTCCTCTTTGGGAGCCGAAAAACTTGAATATCCCAAAGAGTTCCAAAACGATGTCAAGCTCTACCTGCAGGGCCATGCCATCTTGAAGAAGAAGTTTGAAGACGTCGAAATCCGCTACTTGATGCTGAGCGACTTTTACGACTTTTGCCGATTGACAAAAAGGTATATGAAATAGGAGATTTCCTGCCCGTTTCCGGGAGATGAAGTACAATTGCCAAAAGCACATGTGCCATCATCGTCGGCATAGAGGAGCTGTCCGATAAAGGCTCGATTCATGAAAAAGTACATTCTCTATACCCTTTTGTCCCTCCTGCTCCTGGGCTCTTTTATCATTTTCGGCGTCATCGGTGTCTACAAAACCGAAAACGGCATCGTTTTGGGTCTGCCGGATTATGAGCGGAGGGACGTTCGCGTTACGCCGGTCGATCTGGAGATTCTCAGCAGGGCGGATGCGCTGCTGCCCAATGAAAGCGCCTGGAGAAAAGCCCCTGTGCCCGATTGCGCGCAATCAGAAAAGCTGGATCTTTACTGCGCGTTGGAAAGAGCCTCGGTGGAGGTGGCGGGCCACTATGTCCATCGGCAGCCGGCCCTGCAGGAAGTGAGGTTTGCGATTGACGATCGCTATCGCACGCGCTGGACAAAGCATCGGCTTATCGATTTCAACGCCGACAAAGCGACGAGCTTCGAAGAGGTAAAGTCCATACTCGAGCAGGCGACATCGACGGTCAAAGCGAAACTTTCCCGATACAAAAATCAACAATGAGTCTTTTGGGAGGATGTTATTTCGGCGAAGCATTGCAGGCGTCCTGTCTAGTGTAATCTTTCAGAAATTTTCCGATTTGCCTGCGGATCCACAGCCCGCATTTATATCCGCAGCGCTACTATACGCGCACAATATATCCGTGATACATCACATGATATGGAGAGAGAAACAATGAGTATGATTCACTTTATCGGAGGAGAGAAAGGAGGCGTCGGCAAGTCCGTCTTCGCGCGCCTGCTTTCGCAGTATTTTATCGACAACGATGTCGCTTTTGTCGGACTGGACGCGGACCGTTCCCACGCGTCACTCACCCGCTACTACGAGCAGTTCACCGATGCCATCGACCTGGACTTTTTCGAGAGCAGCGACAAGATCATGGAACTCGCGCTGGAAAAAGACATCAACGTTCTGGTGGATCTGCCGGCGCAGTCCGAGCGTTTCCTTGACCGTTGGATCGAAGAGAATGACGTCCTTGGGATGTGTGAAGAAACCGGGATCGAGATCGTCTACTGGTACCTCGTCGACGGCGGCAAGGATTCCGTGCAGCTGCTGAAAAAATTCCTGCCGAAATACAGCGTCGTCATGACCTGCGCCGTCGTCAAAAACGAGGGACGCGGCAGCGATTTCTCCGAAGTCGACGACGTCATCGCCTCCGTTTCAAGCGAGGCGAACGGTACGCTTAAAGAGGTGGTACTGCCCGCGCTGCACGCCCCGACCATGCAGAAAATCGATAAACACACCTTCAGCTTCTGGGCCGCCGCCAATCTCAAAGAGAACGGCACCGCCCACCTGAGCCTGATGGAGCGCCAGCGCACCAAGGTCTGGCTGCGCAAAGCTTTCGCGATGTTCGAGTCCGTCCTGGGCCGCCCCTGATTGCATCGCGGCAGTACCGCGACGCCCCTTTACTTTCCGTCCTCCAGGCGTTCCACCAGACGCCCCGCCCTGGCGAAGAATGTCTCCAGGGCTTCATCTCCCCCCGAAACATGCCAGAGCACCGTCGTGGCTTCAAAGGCCTTTTCAACCTCCGTCACACCGCTCTCCGTCAACAGGTATTCCACCTGAGAGACCGCGCTGTAGCCGCAGGTAAACGCAGCCTTTTCCTGGGAAATATACTCGGTCAGCTCCGCCAGGGCCACCGCATCGGAGACCGCCTGGGTATAGGCGCGAACCAACCCGCCCGTCCCCAGCTTCGTGCCGCCGAAATAGCGCACGATGATCACGGCGGCATCGACCAGCTCATGTCCCGCCAAAACGGCAAGGCTCGGTTTGCCGGAAGTCCCTTTCGGTTCGCCGTCGTCGCTGCTCCCCTCGACGACCTGCATATGGTCATTCAGGTAACGGAAAGCCGTCACGAAATGACGCCCCTTGGGGTGCTCGGCTCGCAGGCGCTGCAGGGTTGCATTGAAGAGCTTATAGGGGACGAGATGGGCGATAAATTTCGACTGTTTGATTTCGTAGGTTGAGGAAACAGGCGTCTTGAGGATTTGCATGACGCCATTATAGCGGGCGCAGGAGGGGCACTTACTTTTTTTGTGCACCCATCTGCTTGTTCAGCTGCTCGCGAAAACGTTGCTGCATCGCTTCGAACTTTTTACGCTGTTCATCCGTGAGCAGTGCCTGGATCTCGTTGTTCTGATCGACGCGCAGTTTCATATGCGCCTTGAGGTAGCGTTCATGGATATCGCCCCACTGTTTCGTCTGCTTGTCGCTGAGACCGAGCTCCGCCTGGATCTGCTTGAGCATCGCTTCCTGACGTGCTTTGATCGCCTCCGCTTGCTGCTGCTCCGCGGAAGGCGCCGCGTAAAGTGCCGACGCCAGCAGGGCGGCCGCGAGAATCGTAACCTTTTTCATACTTCTCCTTTAAATAGGTGCATATCATAATAGAGGTTGATAAACAGTTCTCTATATCGCATATAAAAAAGAAAAAAAATGGGTAAAAGTGATTGAAATGTGATGAAAAATGGGAGATTAAGAGGGCAAAGGCGAAGCGCCTTTGCCTAACGGTTACGGACAGAGTTCACCGTTGTTGTAAGCATCAAGCGTACCCGCAATCGACGTTGCCAACGATTTTTGGGCCGCGGCGTTCTTACCGCCTTTGAGGTAGCCGCCGGTGCCGTCGAAGCCGATGGAGGACAACAGCGCGTCCCCGTCAGTAATGGCATCGCTTGCGGCGCTACACTGGGTCGCGCCGGCCGCATAGTTGGCCTTGGCCGCCAAGAGCTGCGCCGCCAGACCGTAGGCTGCATCCCCGGCACGTTTCTTGCCGCTGGAGACATCGCGCTTATCCAGGATGGATACCGCGTCTTCACAGCTGGCGACTTCAAAGCTTCCCAGGGTGATCGGCAGGACATAATCGACCAGCCACACCTCTGTTTGGCCTGCCAGAAGGTTTGCCGCTTCCGCTTTTTCCTGCTGGTTGCCGTGGCCGTCACATGTCGTCCAGTTTTTCCAGTAGCCGATCGTACGCGGTTCACCGCCCGGAGGCGTATAGTTGTTCTCTACGACGAAGTGGATCGTCTGATTCGCTTCCACGCTGAAGGTATAGCAGTGGTTCTCGTTCGATGCTTCCCCTGAGTCAGGATTGTCATAAGAGACCGGAGAACCTTCAACGTACCAGAGGTTTTCCCAGGCAACCGGGATACCCGTTTCACACACTGTATAGTTTGCACCCGGAACCAGCCAGACTCCGTTAAAGTCTACCAATCCGTTCGCATCAGGTGTATCCAGCAGGTTCAGACCGTTTCCGCTGAGCGTAAAGGTCCAATTCAGCGTGTACGTCGTACCGCCGTTTTCGTGTTTGATCAGTTCGATCTTGCCACGCTTGCGGTTGGTGTAGGTACACTGGACCGTTTCACCCGGATCGACGACGATCGTTGCTTCGCGCTGGCTCAGAGAAGTAGAGCTGTTCTCCACGCCGTCAAGCTCGACACAGGAGAGACCGATCAGATCATACTCCGGTTTCGGGTCATCTTCCGTCACCGTATAGGTTTTCGGAATCACATCCATAAAGGTGTGCGATCCAAGATGCGTCAGGTTCAGATCATACGAACTGTTAATATCCTGGGCGAAGTGGAAGTAATCCGGCATTCCCGCAGGAACAGTCAGCTTGTTGATGATCACCGTACCGTATTTGGTATTTTCAAACTGGCACTCGTAGTCGGCGCGATAGAGATCTTCCGGATAGTCGACAGTGAAGTCGCAATCACCGGATTGATCGGACATATACCAGCCGTCTTTCATGATTTCGACGACTTTGTAGTGACCCTCTGCGAGTTCACCTTCCGGTACAAGCACGTTCGTTGCGCTGTTCGGATCGGTAAGCAGAGATGTCACAACCGTCCAGACATCCGGAGCAGTCTCTTTGTAAAGCGTCATGTTCCAGTCGCCTTTTTGCGGGACGCCCTCGATCTCGGCCGGTTTGGTCACTTTGATGACTTTGACCGCCGGTTGGCCGGCCAGCTGGTTGTTAAAGGTGACAGACTCGCCGCAGGACGGCAGCGTGATCGTCACCGGTTTAATCGCACTTACTTCCGGCTCAAACCCGGTCGGGGCCGTTTCTGTTACAGTATACGAACCCGGTTCCAGACCTTCTATCTTCACCGATTGGGTCAACGGGCTGAGCGCCGTGAAGGTCAGGGTGCGGTTGATGTCATCCATCCCCTCTCTGGAGACGGTAAAGAGGACATCGATGCTGTCGTTGCCGTCAAGCACGTCCGGCATTGTTTTATTGATCGTCAGCGACACGGTCGCATCGGCAGAGAGCGCAATTTCATGTGTTGCAGGATCAGGTGTATAGCCCCCGTCGCCCACAATCGTCGCGGTGTCGCTGAGCATACCGGTCGCGATTATCGGACCGTCGATATAAACAGTCTTATGGAAGACCAGCACGCCGCTGTCTTCAACAGTGTAAGAGGTCCAGTTAACGTCGCCGACCGTCGGCGTTCCCGAAACGTACGGCGCATCGTACTCACCGATATCACCCGGCGTGAATGTACCGCTTGAGAAACTCATCAGTCCGTTCGTACTTTCGATCCATTCGTGGTCTCTGACGATTGCCGTGGTGTTGAGCTGGTCACCCGGTTGGACCGATGCGGATGCGGTGGCTTCCAGGGTAACCGTGATCGGCACATCAGGAAGGTAAGGGTCTTCGAAACCGATGGTCGCGATATCGTACAGTCCGCCGCTCTCATCTTCGGGGACGATGACATCGTGTTCGCAAACGACCCCGGAGAAGTTTGGCGGCATCAGATAAGAAGTGCACGCATCCGGCTGCACACTGGTCATGCCGCCGCTGTAGTAGACGACATCAGACACATTGGCGTAGATTTCGCGTGAAGCGGTGTTGGAGACATAGATCTTGGTGTGGATACCGACCGTGCCTTCCGGGGTAGCCGCCAGTTTCGTCCAGGTCACGTTGACATCGACCAGCTTGCTGGTAGGGGCGCTCGGCGCACAGGTGTCGCCGAATTCAACCGTCGCCGGGCCGCTTTTGGAGATGCTCCATCCAAAAGACTGGGCCTGGCGCGCCGTCATGTCTTTGCTGGTTTCAACCGCCTTGACATCGGGGAGCTGGACACGTTTCTGGCCGCCGGAAGAGCTCAGGTTCGCATCCCAGAGGTTGGATTGCAAAGAAGATCCCGAATAGAGGTGTGACCCCAGGGCGAGACGCTGATAGTAGTTGGCGACACACACGGCACCGCCGGGAAGACCGTTCGCGGCATACTCCCCGTCTCTCGGTCCGCCGCCTGCTACGGAAATTTGTCGGTAGATTGTGGTAAAGACCCCCCCGGCACCTTCATTGTCGGGTGTAATAAGCAGATCCTGGACAACCAGTTGGTCCTGATACTGTTCCGCCCAATTTTTACAGATGTCGTTGGAGAGGTCCGTATCGAGGGTCAATACGGAAATGTAGTCCCACCCGCGCAGATCGCCGCCTTCGGCGTACAGGTAGTCACCGCCGACGGTAAAGGTGAACTTCTGGGGATCGCTCCCCTTGTTTTCGATCGTCACCCGGTGCGGGACAAGGTCGAGTTCCGCCCACCCTTTCAGGTTACCGGTCGTATAGGCCCCGTCGGGGCAGACATAGTCGTTCGCGGCCAGGTCATATCCGTCGGGAATAGACGTGGAGCGACACCCTTCTAGCGTATAGCCGATGTTGGCCGACGCTGCTGCGGCGAAGAGCAGTGCTCCCGCTCCCAGCATGCGCTTGATCAGCCCCCATTCATCTCGAAATGAAGCTTTCATTTTTAGAGTCTCCTGTTGTATAGAGCCGCTCTTGCGAAGCGGTTCCAAATCCAAACCCGTTTGACACGGGCAGGCATCGAAGTACTCAAATCAAAAAGGAGGGTAACAGAGTGAATCAGTAGACTTTTCAACCGAGTTACCCCACTTTTGGCAACCCGGCCATCTTCGAGAAGATCCGTAGCTTTCCGCCCCCGGTTCGCACCGGGTTAGGCTTTTCTTGCAGTACAAAAAAATCAAACAACCTTGAACAGCCTCCCCTTCCTCTCTGAGCGCGAAGCCGTGAGAAAAACAGCTATTCATTACCTCCCAGTATAGAGCGTAGAAAATTAATTTCATATAAGAAAAATCAATTTGATTACGGACATAAATACTGCGCTATATGATTGCATTCCGACACGTGTCTGCTATAATCCGCACCATGAATGTAGATCTGCACAACCGGCTGCTGCAGTGGTATGAACACCACGGCCGCCATACCCTTCCGTGGCGAAATACCGATGATCCCTACCGGATCTGGGTCAGCGAGATCATGCTGCAACAGACCCAGGTCAAGACCGTGCTCGAACGCTTCTATTTCCCCTTTCTCGAGCGCTTTCCGACGCTCCCCTCCCTCGCGAGCGCTCCGCTTGACGATGTATTGAAGCAGTGGGAGGGGTTGGGCTACTATACCCGTGCGAAGAACCTACACAGGGCCGCACAGCTCGCCATGCCCTATATGCCCGGAACCGTCGAGGGTCTGATCCGTCTGCCCGGGATCGGCAAAAGCACGGCCCACGCCATCGCCGCGTTTGCCTACGGCGCGCCTGTGCCCATCCTCGATGCCAACGTCAAGCGTATCCTCTACCGTTTCTTCGGCCGCAGGGAGGCCGATGAGAAAACCCTCTGGCGACTGGCCGAAAAGCTCTTCGACCCCGAACACCCTTTTGAATTCAACCAGGCAATGATGGATATCGGCGCGACGCTCTGCCTCCCAAAGAGTACAGCATGCGACGCCTGCCCCTTCGAAGGCGCCTGCAAAGGCGCCGCGGGCGACCCCCTGTACTACCCCGCCCCGAAAAAGCGCAAAAGCGTCCCGGTGCGCGAACGGCATATCGTCGTTTACAGGCACAACGGCCGTTACGGGTTAAAACAGCGCGAAGGAAGATTCCTGCACGGGCTTTGGGGGTTTCATGAACAAACAGCGCCGCCCGAGCGGGGGAAAACGCTCGAAAGCATCGTGCAGGTCTATTCGCACTTCCGGCTCGAAGCGCAGGTCTGGCTCTGCGAAGCACACCGCGAAGAGCTCACCTATTTCCAAAGAGAGGAGATCGACGCTCTGGCCCTGAGCGGGGCGGACCACAAGGTGCTGAAGCAGCTTAGCGCATTGCGCCCCTGACCTCCTCCGCCACCGCTTTTTCATCGACCATATAGAGCAGTACCGCGCCGATCACGAAAAAGACCGCGACCGAAGCGATCCCCGCCCGGGAACTCTCCGTCGCCAGGGCGACGGCGCCGATAAGCAGCGGCCCCAAAACCGTGGCGAACTTTCCGAGGAAATTGTAAAAGCCGAAGAACTCCGCCGCGTACTCCGCGGGGATCATTTTCGAATAGTACGAACGGCTCATCGCCTGGATACCGCCCTGCACCAGCGCAATCATCGCCGCGAGCAGGTAGAAGGAGCTGACGTCGTGCATGAAGGCCGCCATTATGGCGATCAGGACATAAAAACCAAGGGTAAGATAGATCGCCTTTTTCGTATCCCACATCTGCGCCAGCTTCGCGACAAGGATCGTCGCCGGGAACCCGATGAACTGCACCAGCAGCAGGGCCTTGATCAGGTCCCCGGCCTCGAACCCTATTGCCATGCCGTAATCGACGGCCATCCGGATGATCGTGTCGACCCCGTCGATGTAGAACCAATAGGCGACGAGGAAAAGGAAAAGGCCTCTGAGATGCTTGATCTTGTGAAACGTACGCATCAGGCGCCGGTACCCGAGCACCGTGAGGGTCACCGTACCGATTTTGCGGGTATTGCGCTTCTCCTTGACCCAGAGGACGAAGGGCAGTGCGAAGAGCATCCACCAGAGTGCTACGGAAATAAAAGAGGCTTTCACCCCTGCCGCCGCATCGGCAAGCCCGAACCACTCGGGCTGCTGCACCATCGCCACGTTCAGCGCAAAAAGGATCCCGCCGCCAAGATACCCCAGCGCATACCCCAGCCCGGAGACCTTGTCGAAACGGTCCTCCGAGGTGACCGAGGGTAGAAAGGCGTCATAAAAAATGTTCGACCCCATAAAACCGATATTCCCCAGGACATAGACAAATGCGGCCAGCTCCCACTGCCCCTTTCCGACCAGGGCGAGCGCAGCGCTCATCAGGATGCCCAGGAAGGCGAAAAGCAGCAAGAAACGCTTGCGGATGCCGCCGGCGTCGGCGATGGCCCCGAGCAGCGGTGCCAACAGCACGACGATGATGCTGGAGACCGCGTTAGCGACCCCCAGCTGGGCCGTTGAGAGCGTCGCATCGGTATCGGCGCTGTAGAAGGCTTTGAAAAAGAGCGGGAAGAACCCGGCCATCACCGTGGTGGCATAGGCGGAATTGGCCCAGTCATAGAGCGCCCAGCCGTAGATTCGCTTTGATTCGCGCGTCATTCTGTCTCCTTGGGAGGTGCGTCGGGGGTATAGAACAGCAGGTAATCCGCTTCGCCGACGTCGGCGTCGCTGCTGCCCACAGGTACGGGAAGGATCGTCACATAAGGCTCAGCGCAGCGGCGGGCGAAGCGGGCATTGATCCCCAGGCCGTAAGCCATATGGAACGCCCCGGCAAAGACGACAAGCAGCTCCTCGTCCGAATCCAGTTCTTCCGCGGCAAGCCGTGCGCTCTGCTCACCCATATAGCTGTCCCACGCGACCTGCACCCGGTACATCCGCTCCCGGCACTGCTGCGCGTCCTCACCCTCCTGCTTCGCGTGGCAGTGGGCGAAGTAGGGCGCAAGCATCGCCTTGTGCGCACTCAGGTTCAGATCGAGATGCTCGAAGAACGCTTGTTCATCCTCGGACATGGCGCTCAGATTGCCGTCCGAAACGGCTTTTTGAAAGGACTTGTCCATATTGACACCGAAGAGCATCCCCCCGGCTCCCACGATGCTTTTATAGATGGGATCGTACGATGAAAAAGGGTAGCCCGCTTTCGTTTTCCAGCCGATCTCTGCGGTGAAGTTTCCGTCATATGCGCCGCGCGCGTAGCGTGACAGGAGGTCATCATCCTCTGGGGTAAACCATTCGTTGGCCAGCAGGAGACGGCGCCCGTTTTCTCCCAGGCGGCTCAACACTTCGGCGAAGCGTCTGTGCATCGCTTCGCTGGCGTGATGGTCCCCGACAAAGAGCACCCGGTAGGGCGAAAGGCGTGCCACCAGCTCCGCATCGCCGATACAGGCGGCCTGTTTCATATCGTAAACGCCGCACGACTGCGGCAGGATATGCTGCAATGCGGCCCGGGGGTGGGAGCAGCCCGAAAAGAGTATGAAAAAAACGGCGAGGGAAAGTGCCCTGAAATATTGCATGCAGTATAATATCCCAAATGCCTTAAGGGGTAGCGACGAGATGGCGATCCGCTTCAGCTTCAAATATTTTCTCTTCAACGCGTTCCGGGAGCTATTCCTCTATCACCACAGCTCGCTTGAATTCCGTGCCAAACTTTTTGCCGCGCTCATCTCGGCCGACAACGAAGCGAACGAGTGTGAATTCGACGTCGTCAAAGAGGCGGGGATGAAGATCTACAACGATGAGGACCGTTCAAATACGCTGGTACTGACGACGCGGGAGATGGTGGAAAAGGTCCTGAAAAACAATGGGCTCGACATCGACGCACTGGTGGAGGATATCATCCGCGACCTGCGTTCCGTGCCGCGCTACGCGCTGAAGATCGATCTGGACCAGCTGGAGCCGCTGCTCACATGCCAGGACGATCCCGACGTGACCGCCTACCAGGAGAGTATCCTGCGGCTCTTCGGAGAGCTGCGCAGCGAGTTTGTTTCCGCCTGAGCGGGCGATCAGCCCTTGTAGGGAACGAGCTCGTATCCCTCGCTCATCAGCTTCATGACGCCGCCGGCGAGGTTCTTGACGTTGTAGCCCTGCTGCTTCATGAACATGGCGACCTGCGCCGTACGGGAACCGGTGCGGCAGATGAAGCCAATCTCTTTCTCTTTGCCACCAAGTGCATCCATTGCCTTCATAAAGCCTTCCGCGTCGTAGCTGCCGTCCATCTGGAAAAAGGTGACCGTTTTGCATCCCGGAACGACGCCCGTTTGCATCCACTCCATCTCGGTGCGGATATCGACGACGACCATATCGGAGTTTTCCAGCAGCTCTTTGTCCGGATATACGTTAAGACTTGACATTATCTTCCCTTTGAAATCATTAGGTTATAAAAATTAGGCAAAATTATATCGGCTATCATTTAAACGAATTTTATTCCTGTTTTAATAGCCAATTTCGTTAAAGCAGTTATAATACTGCGACTTTTGCACGGGGTGACGGCATGATCCGACGGTTTTTCAAACGCAGCCGCTTCAATGAAAAGTATGCCGACGTCATCGCAAAGTATAAAATACCCCGTGCTTTTCTAAGCGTGAACAGACACGCAGTTGCAAAAGGCGTTCTTGTCGGCCTTTTCATCGCCTTTATCCCCATGCCGGCACAGATGGTCGCCATCGTGCTGCTGCAGCCGCTTTTCCGCTTCAACCTGCCGCTCTCCATTGCCCTGGTCTGGATCACCAACCCCGCGACGATGCCTTTTATCTACTATGTCGAGTATCAAACCGGCGGCTTCCTGCTCGGCATGCACAATCTGCCACACGTTGCTATGAGCCTGGAGTGGTTTGAGCAGAACTTCGATGCGATCGTTGTGCCGCTGTATACGGGCGCCCTCTTCTACTCTACCCTCTTTTCAGTCGCAGGCTACTACCTTGTCCAGCGCCTCTGGATCGTTTCCGTACGGCGGCATCACCGCCGCAGACGCTCCTAGAGCGCGAAACGTTCAGGATCGAAAAAACTGTCGTCGGAGATATGGCCGAAGGCCGCGTTGATCGACGTGAAGAGGTCGGGGTATTTTCCCTCCATCTCCGAGAGCATCGTTTTCATCTCGGCGCGTGCGTAGGGCATCTTGACATCGAAACGCATGGAGGGGCATGCCTCGTCGCCGATGGTCGGCCAGTCGTTGTCGTGCGCGGCGGCGGCAAGCTGGCGTTCGCGCATCTGGATCAGGGGGCGGATGACAATGAGGCCGTTGTCCGCCCGGTACTTCGGGGCGAGTGAACGCAGGTGCCCGTTGTAGATCAGGTTCATAAAAAAGCTTTCGGCTGCGTCATCGAGGTGGTGCCCCAGGGCGACCTTGTTGCAGCCGAACTTCTCTGCGGCGCTGTAAAGCGACCCGCGGCGCATCCGCGAGAAAAAACTGCAGTACGAGGAGTTTTTGCGGATCTTCTCCTTGGCCGTATCGTAGATGTTCGTATCGTGGATGTGATGCTCAATGCCGTGAGAGCGGCAGTGTTCGATCAGCGCAGAAAAATCCTCTCCCATCCCGTATGCAACGGTCACGGCGATCAATTCGAAGTTGAAGGGCGCGCGGCGCTGCTGCTCCTTCATGGCATGCACGAGGGTCAGGGAGTCTTTGCCTCCCGAGAGCCCCACGAGGATACGGTCTCCCTCCTCGACCAGGTTGAACGTGGCGTTGGTGCGGCCGAGCTGCCGCATGATTTTTTTACTGACCATGGGTGGCGGCGATCTTCTCCAGCATCCCCATGACGAAACTGCTGCTGACCTGTGATGAGTGCTTCAGGAATTCGTCGAAATCGAACGTCGCGTCCATGTCTGCGGCGTCGCTGATCGCGCGCAGCACGAAGAAGGGAACCTGCATCGCATCGCAGACGACGGCAACGGCCGCCCCCTCCATTTCGATAGCGTCCGCCTCGAAGGTCTTTTCAATCCAGGCTTTACGCTCCGCGTCTGCGATAAACTGGTCGCCAGTCGCGATGATCCCCCCTTTGAGTTCGATCCCCTTCTCCTCGGCCACGCTTCTGGCCATATGCAGGAGCTCGCGGGACGGTTCAACGTAGACCTTGCCTTCGGGCACAAAGCCGTGCGGGTGACCGAACGCCGTGATGTCAAGGTCATGCTGGCACAGCTGCGTCGCCGCGATCAGATCGCCGATTTTCAGTTCAGGGTTCACGGCACCCGCCACCCCGGTGAAAAGCAGCATCTCGCAGCCGAACTTCTCCAACATTGTCGCGGCGGTCAATGCCGCGTTCACCTTGCCGATCTTGCTGTAGCCCAGCACGATATCAAGCCCTTTGAAACGGGCCTCGTGGTAGAGGTTCCCGGCATATTCGACGTCGTTGTGCTTCTTGAAGTATTTGAGCAGCGGCTCGTGTTCCCCCGCGTCGAGAAACGGCTCCACCTCTTCGACCATGGCCCCCATAATGGCAATTTTCATCATTTTTCCTGCATCGTAAAATTGGTGCAATTATAGCCAAAGAGCTTCAGAGCGCGGTAAAATGCACGCAGGGGCGCAATACGCTACAATGGCGTAACGCCTTCGGGAGAAGTTCCCGGAGCATTCTGCCACAAAGAGCCGCCGTGACCTCCAAACCTTTTACCACTCTTCCCCTGCCCGCAGCACTGCAGCAGAACCTGGATGCCCTCGGCTACCGCCGGATGACCCCCGTACAGGAACAGAGCCTTCCGGCGCTGCTTGAAGGCAAAGACGCCATCGTCCGCGCGCAAACCGGCAGCGGCAAGACCCTCGCCTTCGGTATCGGCACGATCATGAAGCTCGCAGAAAACGAATCGGATGTTCAGGGGCTTATTCTCTGTCCGACGCGGGAGCTGGCCGAACAGGTGGCCGGAGAGCTGCGACGCCTCTCCCGCCACCGGCCGAACATCAAAATTCTGACGCTCTGCGGCGGGGTGCCGCTGGCGCCGCAGCGCGACTCGCTGCAGTACGGAGCGCACATCGTCGTGGGCACCCCGGGACGGGTCCTCGATCACCTGGGGAAAAAAACGCTTTCGCTCTCGAAGGTGCATACCCTTGTACTCGACGAGGCCGACAGGATGCTGGACCTGGGCTTTCACGACGCCATCATGAAGATCGCTTCGCACCTGACTTCCTCCCGCCAGAGCCTGCTCTTTTCGGCCACCTTCCCCGAGACGATCGCCGCCATCGCTGCCGCACTGCTGCGCGATCCTGTGACTGTGGAGGTCGAAAATAGCGCTTCCGAGGTGACGCTCACACAGCATTTCTTCAAGGTAAAAGGGGAGAAGGTCGGGACGCTCATGCGTCTTCTCGGTCATTACAGCCCCGAATCTGCCGTCGTTTTCTGCAATACGAAGGCGGGCTGCGATGCGTTGGCGATCGCCCTTGCCGAGCAGGGCTACGACGCGGCCGTCCTGCACGGCGACCTGCACCAGGGCGAACGCACCGAGGTCCTGACGCGTTTCGCCCTCGGCGGGATCCGGCTGCTCATCGCAACGGACGTCGCCGCGCGGGGACTCGATATCAAGGCGCTGGGCGCGGTCATCAATTTCGACCTGCCCGAAAAGCCCGAAACCTACCTCCACCGCGTCGGCCGTACGGCCCGGGCTGGGAGTACCGGCGTCGCCCTGACGCTCTTTACCCCCAAGCAGCAGCCGGCCGCCGAACGCCTTGCTGCCGCCGGCGAGACGCCCTTCGCCCCCGAAGACGCCTCCGGCTTCCCGCCGGCAGACCCCGCGCATTTTCTCCCCGATTTCGCCGTCCTGCGGATCGACGGCGGGCGTAAACAGAAGCTGCGGCCCGGCGACCTACTCGGTGCCCTCTGTGCCTCCGGCGGCATCGACGGCAAAGCGGTGGGCAACATCGCCGTCCATGACACCCTCGCCTACGTCGCTGTCGAGCAGGGCGTCGCCGACACCGCCCTGCAGCAGCTGAACCGCGGCAAGATCAAGGGCAAAAAGTTCCGCGTGAGGATCGCGCAGTGACCATTTACGTCGACGGAGACGCCTTTCCCAACCTCCTCAAACCCATCGTGGTGCGCGCCGTCGAACGGGTGAAACTGCCCCTGGTGCTTGTGTCGAACAAACCCGTCCGGCTGGGAGACTCTTCCTTGATAAAGACGGTCATCGTGGAGGCAGGGGCCGACGCCGCCGATGACAGGATCGTTGAGCTGCTCTCCCCCGGCGACCTCGTCATCACGGCAGATATCCCCCTGGCCGACCGGGTCCTCGCCAAGGCCGCCCATGCCATCGACCACCGCGGGGAGCGCTACACCGCAGACAACATCAAGCAGTACCTTGCAATGCGCAACCTGATGGAGACGATCCGCGACACCGGCGTCGTCACCGGAGGACCGAAACCCTTCGGTCCCAAAGACGCCCACGCTTTCGCCAATGCCCTGCACCGGTTTCTGACCGAACACGGCATGGCGTAGCGGGCCGAAAGAGAACAGAAGTACGTTTTCCGGATAAGATGCGGAGGCATTACCGCCGCGATGTGGAAAGGGGTGTCAGTCGATCTTCGCGAGCCACTTCTCGACGTCGTGCAGACGGTGGTCCGGGGTTACGCTGACCACGGCTTCGTCAAAAAGCGGCAGCGTCTCTTCCGCTTCGCCGCGCGGCGTGATAACACGGCTGCCGCCCCAGAAGCCCAGACCGTCCTCGAAACCGACACGGTTGACGAAAACGACGTAGGCGTTGGAGAGCTGCGCGAGGGATTTGAGCAGCGCGTCCCACTGCCCCTCTATGGCCAATCCATCCTCCTCGAAACCCCGTGCCGGCGAGTTGGCGATCACATAGACGAATTCCGGTTTGAGCGCCGCAACGTCGGCCATTGTCTGGGCGCGCCAGAGATCCTCGCAGACAAGCATGACGCTCCGACCGTATGTCGTGTCAAAGGCTTCTATGCGCTCCCCTCTGAAAAAGTAGCGCGCCTCTTCGAACATCCCGTAATTGGGCAGGTGCAGTTTTCGGTGGAGATGACGCAGTTCGCCGCCGCTGAAATAGCACGCAGTGTTGTAGGTGCGACCATTCTCTTTGAGGGCCGCACCGACGACGATATCGCAGGCGAGACTCGCTTTGGCAAGCGGTTCCAGTTCCGGCAGCGTCCAGGCATCTTCAAAGACCTTGTCCTGAAGCAGGTAGCCGTTGAGCGCCAGTTCCGGGAAGACGATGACGTCGTTGCGTCCGGAATAGGCAGCCGCCAGCGCTTCGCACGCCCCAAGGTTCGTACGGTTCAGCCGGGGTGCATTCTGGACGAGTGTGACGGTCATGAGAGTGCGTCGAGGGTAGCCTGGAGCGAATCCATGTCGAAGACGTTCAAGGTCTTCATCTCTTTGGCGATGCGGCGGTTAAGGCCCGCAAGGACCTTGCCGTTGCCGAACTCGATGGCGAGGTCGACGTCCGGGGCAATCGCGGCGACGGACTGTTTGTAGCGCACCGGGTAGATCAGCTGTTCGCTGAGCAGCTCCACCGCCTGCTGCTTCGTGTGGTACGGCTTGGCCGTGACGTTGGAGATGATCGGTGCGTCGAAGGGATCGTGCAGCACTTTCCCCAGCTCGGCGCGCAGCGGGTCCTGTGCGGCAGAGAGCAGCGGGCAGTGGCTGGCAACCGACATGTTCAGCAGCAGCGCACGCTTGGCTCCGGCCTCTTTGAAGGTTGCTTCGAGGCTCTGCAGGTCCGGTTTGAGACCGGCAACGACAAGCTGGCCGTCCTGGTTGTAATTCGCAGGCCAGACCTGCTTGTTCTCTTTGTTGCGCGCATCGGTACAGATCGTCTCGACCGCTGCGTCGTCAAGACCGACGATGACCATCATCCCCGCCTCGACGCCTTCACAGGCCCCCTGCATCAGCTGGCCGCGCTTGTGCACCAGCTCGACGGCGTCGAGGTAATCGATCGCCCCGCTCGCGCAGACGGCGGACACTTCGCCGAGGGAGTGCCCCAGCAGCAGTGTCGGCGCCGTCGGACGCGCCTCCTGAAAGAGCTTATAAGCCATCATCGAGACCAGCAGAATCGCCGGCTGGGTATAGGCTGTCTGATCGAGTTTCTCATTCTCCTCGAACATCAACGCTTTGAAATCGACCCCAATACGGTCGCTGGCCTTCTCGACCATCTCTTTTGCATAATCAGACGCCTCGTAAAACGCCTTGCCCATACCGACACTCTGGCTCCCCTGTCCCGGGAACACCATCGCGATTTTCTGACTCATTTCTCCTCCTGAATTATGATTCAAGCAGACCGAACTGCTCGTTTTCCGCAATCTTTTTGCGCAGGGTGTTGCGGTTGAGACCCAGGCGTTCCGCCAGCTGCAGCTGCGATTTGAACTTGCGCAGTCCCGTACGGATCAGCGGGACCTCGTAGAGGTGCAGGAATTTGCGGTAATCGTTGTGCGACCCCATCTGCGACTGTAAATAACGCTCCATCACCTGTATCACTTCCGCTTCGTTGACGCCACCCATCAGGCGCTCGAAATAGATCTGCTTGCGCAGGGAGTAGGCGTTGTCGCTCAGGTCCGGTTTTTTACCGGAGGGAGAACCCTCGGGGGAGAGGTCGAAAATCCGGTCCGCCTCGGCATTGAAATGGCTGACAAGCAGCTCGACGTCCTCCGGGCGCTCGAGCAGCGGCGGCAGGGCGATCTTGACGCTGAAGAACTCCCAGATCGCATCGGAAAGGTATTCGGATGATGCCGTGGCGATCAGACGGAGCTTTTCCGTTTTGACCCGCTCGAAAAGCAGCGTAATGTTCGGACAGTGTTCAATATGCGTCAAAACAACTTCGTCATTGCTTTCAAGCGCATTGAGCACATTGTCAAAATCCCGCGCATCCAGCACGACCGCGCCGGGCAGGATCACCCGTGCAAGCGTCTGTTTGCCTGTTCCCTTCGGTCCGCTGATAAGTGCGTTGACCTGGAGGGTCTTGAGGAGAGTCGCCGTCCGCAGCGCTTCGGTCGAAGCGTGTGAGGCCGCCAGAAACTCAGTGGCAGCCACAGCTATGTCCGCCGCTACTTCCGCAGCAGCTGTCATCAACCTTATTCTCTGCCGGAACGCCGCTGGCGATTTCATCGGCCGTCGCGTCACGTACTTCATTGATCGTGACGCTGAAGATCAGATCTTTTCCGGCCATCGGATGGTTGAAATCGACAAGAACGCTCTCGTCTTTGATCTCTTTGACGACGACCTGGACCGTACCGCCGTCTTCACCCTGACCGTAGAGTGTCATGCCTTCTTGAAGATCGATACCGGCGAACTGCTCTTTCGGAACATCCTGAGTCGCTTCGGGATTGTAGTCGCCGTAAGCGTCAGAGGCTTTAACCAGGACATCGCCCTTTTCGCCTGCCGCCATATCCTGGATACCCGCTTCGAGGCCCGGAATGATCTGTCCCTTGCCGAACATAAAGACGAGCGGCTGACCGCCGATGTTGGAGTCAACGACCTTGCCGTCGGCCTGGACTTCATACTGGATGGATACGACTTGATTCGTTTCGATTGCCATAATATTACCTTTACAAAAATTTAGGGATTCTAACCCGATCTAACTATAGCGCGGCTGAAAAAGTGGCGCTATAGCTGCCTACAAAGTATTCAGAAGCCGTTCTGCTTCCGCTGCTTCACCGGAGGCAGGGTATTTAGCGATAAGTGACCGGAGAAACTTTTTCGCGTTTGCCGAATCACCGGTATGCATCATACATTCCGCACTGTGGAGCATCAGTGTCGGCATAAACGATGTTTTCGAAGAACGGGCCGCGCTCTCCTTGAAATATGAAAGCGCTTTGGACCACTCTTTGCGGTAGTGCCACATCTCCCCGATCATGAAGTGTGCATAGGCCGGTTTGTAGTTGCGGCGGATCAGCTCCTCGTACATCGGGATGGCATCTTTGAAGTAGAGCTTGTTATAGCTTGCCTTCGCTTCGGCGGCAAGCTCCTTGCTCGATTTTGACTCCAGGGATGCCCCCGCCGCCGGAGCGCTAACGCTTTTAAGGGTTTTGCCCAGATCGCGTTTAAAGGCGTTGATCTCCCCGACAAGCGCGTTGAACTCATCCTTGGAAACGTAATTGGCGTTGATGGCGTCCACCTGTGTCGCCATGCTCTCCAGGAGCGACTTCAACGAAGCGATATTGGCCTCGTCCGCCCGGACCGCCTCTTCCAGTGCCGCGATCTTGGCATCACGCTGGGCACCGATGTCTTCGCCGGATGTCAGTTCCGTGACTTTGAGCTTGTTTTCCTGGGTTTTTTCCGCCAACCCTTCGATAATCGTCTGCAACCCGTCAATGCGTTCGCGCAGGCTCTGAAGCTGTGCACTGTTCTCTTGGGATTTGCGTTTGGTATTCTTGAGGTTCTGCCGGTTTTCGACAATCTTTTTTTCGGATTCAGTCAACCCATAGGGCGAATCGCTGTCAAGATTGCCGGCACCGAATACGGAGGGCTCAGACGCCTGAAGCTGAAGCAGCAAGGCGCCCGCCAGAAGGAGGGAAAGACGTTTCATTTGTCCCGATTACGGAAGAAGTTTGAAATCGTCGCGGCGGTTCTTGGCCCAGCACTCCTGTGTCTTTTCGACACAGACCGGATTGCTTTCGCCGTAGCTGACCATGCTGATACGTTCGGCGCTTACGCCTTCGGCGACCAGCGCATCTTTGGCGGCTTTTGCGCGTTTGAGGCCCAGGGCGAAGTTGTACTCGTCGCTACCCCATTCGTCACAGTTACCTTCGATTTTGATGTTAAAGGCAGCTGCCTTGCCCTGCATCAGTGCCGCATTTGTCTGGAGCTTCGAAGATGCTTCCATGCTGATATCGAATTTGTCGAAAGCGAAGTAGATGGAGTCCATCTGGCTTTCCAGTGCGCTCATCGTCTCTTCACCGATCTCGATCGTGCTGTCGCTGACACCTGCATTCTCATCGACGACAACAGTATCTGCATCCGCCGCACTCTCCATCTGGCTGCTTTCCGCACCCGTCTGCGTCTCATCGATCGCCGGTGTTTTAGAGCTACATCCAGCCAACAACATCAGAACTACACTGCTGTATACCAACACATTTTTCATCACAATCCTTTAGGGAGTCCGAACAGAGCCTTTCACGAGGGTGTTCATTAATTAATCCAGAAGATTTTAGCAAAAAAAACTTAACAGGATATAGCAACCTGCTTTAAGTTTACGGATTACCAGTCCAAAGACTGGATTTTTCCGCTTGCGAGGGGGAACAAAAAGTTTTTGTTCTGGGCCAGACGGATCACCCCGATGGCACTTTGCTGCTTGTAGTTTTTGATATAGATGATGGCATCGCCGTCATTGGAGAAGCGCGGGAACTCGTTGATGCCCGTGGCGGTCAGGCGGCGGATAAAGTCCGTCTTCATCGAGATCAGGTGGAGGTTGAAGGTATTCGGACCGAAAGCGTCGTTGGTTTCTCGGGATTTGTAGACGACATATTCGTTGTGCGCACTGCACGCAGAGTTGTCTTTGCCATAAAAGACCAGCTGTTCGATCTTGGCTTCGCCCGGGCGCTTTGCAAAAACATTCGGATACCCCAGGCGGTTGGAGATAAAGACGACGCGGCCGTCATTCATGAACTGTCCGTTAACGTCGATGCCGCCGTAGGTCGTGACCCGCTTGGCCGTTTTCGTGGCGGTGTCATAGAGGTAGATATCCGGCTGCCCGTTGGGCGCCATGGTCAGCAGCAGATCCCGCCCGTTCCGTCTGACATCGGAACAGACCAGCATCCCGTCCGAACTCATGATCGCATTGCGCGCACCGGTGCGGACGTCGATCTTGAAGAGGGTCGGTTTGTTTCCGCTGAGGGAGGTGTAATAAAACGCGGTGTGCGCCTCGTCCGCCCATTTCGGAAAGACGTTGAGTCCTCCTTTGATCATAACATGCTGATAAGAGAGGGTATAGTCTGCAATGACGATTTCGCTCTCCATACGCCCTTTGAGACGTGCGAAGATAATCTTGCGCTTGAGCCACTCCAGCGGCGCCTGGCCGAAGAAATCGTTGATGTCATAGGCGATCGCGTGCGCCACAAAGGGGCTCATGCCCGTGTTGGCCACCCGGTAGCTTTTCTGCATCACGACCTTGTCGTCCTGGAAAAGGCGGATGTCGGCGACAAAAGCGGCATCGTCGTCGCGCAGGCGGAAACGCAGCGTGTAATCCATGGCACGGTTCAGTATCGAAGCGTTATCAAAATGGGTCGTGGCGTAGTGGTGGTCGACATTGAAGAGCGTCAAGACGTTCAGATCGCTTGAAAGCAGTCTGAAAAAACGTTTGGCCGGCGTACCGGTGAAATCGACGGAGGCATCCTCCACGGCAATGGAAGGAAGGCTGTCGGCTTCTTTTACTACTTCAATGGTCGCATCGGCGGCGAACATCAACGTCACACTCATCATCATGGCAATGAAAAAACGCATCGTTACTCCTTGGAGACCAGGCTGACATCCAGCACGGCCTCATTTCCTTTTGGGTTTCTCTCGAACCTGACGCGCAGGAGCCGCTGCTCCAGCTGCGTGACCTCCCGGTCGAAAAATGCCTCGCCGGAAGGGCGCAGCACCTTAAAACGCGTCATCTTGCCGCTGGCCGAAATCCAGATGCGGATCAGTGAAACCGAGCCTTCGGAATTGACCGGCGGGAAGAAGTTCTCATAGATAGTGGCCTGTATTTTAGCGTAATACGCATTGACTTCCGCGCCGCCCGACGCGCTCTGCCCGCCGGCTTCCTGCGAGGGGCGTACGAGGTTCAGATTCTTGACCTTCTCAGCCGTTGCAGTCGTGTCGCGCTTCTTCGTTGTTTTAATGCGCTTTTGGAGGTTGGCAAGCCGCTTTGTATCGATCTTTTTCTGCTCGTCCGGCCGCTTGGTATGCACGATCTTCTGCGTCTGGATATCCGAAAAGAGCGAGGAGATATCCTCAACAGGCGTGGGGCTCTCTTCAGGCTCGGGGGTGGGTTCCGGCGCCGCTTCTTGTTTGGGTATAGGTTTGGGGGTATTGTTCTGCTTCGAAGTCACCAGCGGGACATCCACCAGGGAAACAGAGACCGCAGAACTTTTCGTCATAGCGTAGCTGTGCATTTTGTCCAGTCCCCGGAGGAGCTGGAAAAAAAGCAGGATGATCAGGACAAAAAGGACAACGGCATAGAGCCCGCCCAGATAGAAGTCCCTGGGGTCGTCAACCGTTGGTAGCGAGAGAGACTTCACTGAAACCTGCCTGTTTTACCGCCGCCAGAACCGACATCACCATTCCGTAATCCAGCGAACGGTCGGCACTGATCGTCACCGTTGACTTGGCATCGAGATTCTGTTCGGCAAAACGGTAGAAGTTGTCGATGAACCCGAGACGGTCGAATTTCTCTTTGTTGACGAGAATGATGCCCTCTTTCGTAATGACAATGTGTACCGGGGGTTTTTTCTGCATCTGCTGCTGTGCCGAACCCTGGGGGAGATTGATCAGCTCTTCATAGACAATGTTCGGAGCGATGACCATCAAGATCGCCAGAAGCACGAGCATCACGTCCACGAGGGGCGTAATGTTCAGTTCCGGGCGCTCATCCCAGTCGAATACGCTCACGCGGCGTCCGTCTCTTTCGCCATCAGGGCATCGCGCTGCATCTGCAGCAGCCCTGTCAGCTCGTACGCACGGCGTTTGAGGATCTGGTGGTAGGTGTACGCGAAGATCGCGACGAAGATCCCCGCCGCCGTCGCAACAAGCGCATCGGAGACGCCGGCGGCGATAACAGCCATCGTCCCGCTGGCACTACCGATGTTGTTGAAGGTATCAAGGATGGAGACAACCGTACCGAACAGCCCGATAAACGGTGCTGTGGAGGCGACAACGGAGAGAATCGCCAACCCTTTCGTCGCTTCTTTCGTACCGGCGAAAAGTCCCAGGTCGAAGAGTTCCGCGGAGAGACGTTTGCTGCTCTTGATAAAGTGGTTCAGGTAGGAGTTTGCTGCAATCCCCTGTGCACCCATCAAAAGCGATTCGAGAGAATCCGTCTCTTTGTCGACCCAGCGATTGAGTGAAAGAAAGCGGTAGAAAAAGGTCCAGTTGATAACGATGAAATAGAGCGCAAGCAGTGCCAGGACCGCGAGGGTGACACTGTTGCTTTTGAGATAGTAGTCGCTGAGCGAATCAAACATGATCGTCGCTTACAGCAGTTTGTGTGCAGCCGATTCGATCTTGGCTGAGACCGAAGCCAGTGCCATCTTGGAGTCCGAAACATCCGACAGGAGTTTTTTCGCATCCTCGAGGACTTTGGCGATTTCGCTTTCGCCTTCACCGCGGATCGCGACGGCACCGTCGACCAGCACCGTCACTTTCGATTCAGTCACCTGAACCACACCCCAGTTCACGACGATGGACTCGGTGCGTTTCTCTGCAGTGACGATGTCAATGACGCCGGCTTTGAGCTGCGTAGTCAAAGAGGCGTGGCGCGGCAGTACACCGAACTCACCCTCTTCACCCGGCAGCGTGACTTCGACGGCTTCATTATCAAAAATGAGGCCGTTCGGCGTGATCACTTCCAGTTTAAAAGTATCCATTACTTATTCCTTTTGGACTGAAAAAGATTACGCTTTGGCTTTTTCAGCTTTTTCGATCGCCTCTTTCATGTCACCGACCATATAGAATGCGTTTTCCGGCATGTGGTCGTATTCACCTTCGAGAATTCCCTTGAAGCCTTTGATCGTGTCTTCCAGAGTGACATATTTACCCGGAGCGCCCGTGAAGACCTCTGCAACGAAGAACGGCTGAGAAAGGAACTTCTCGATCTTACGTGCGCGTTCGACAGTCGCTTTGTCGTCTTCGGAAAGCTCGTCCATACCGAGAATCGCGATGATATCCTGCAGGTCTTTGTACTTCTGCAGTGTCTTCTGGACACCGCGAGCGACGTTATAGTGCTCTTCGCCGATGATCTGCGGGTCGAGCAGGCGAGACGTAGAGTCAAGCGGGTCGACGGCCGGGTAGATACCTTTTTCCGCGATTTTACGGTTCAGAACCGTCGTCGCATCAAGGTGGGCAAAGACAGACGCCGGTGCCGGGTCAGTCAGGTCATCCGCAGGGACGTAAACCGCCTGGACGGAAGTGATTGAACCCTTCGTCGTAGACGTAATACGGTCCTGGAGCGCACCCATCTCGCGTGCCAGTGTCGGCTGGTAACCAACTGCGGACGGAATACGGCCGAGAAGTGCAGACATCTCGGAACCGGACTGCGCGAAACGGAAGATGTTGTCGATGAACATCAGAACGTCGAGGCCTTTTTCATCACGGAAGTATTCCGCCATGGTCAGACCCGTCAGGGCGATACGGTTACGTGCTCCCGGAGGCTCGCTCATCTGTCCGTAGCAGAGGGCAACTTTATCCAGAACGTTCGAGTCTTTCATCTCGTGGTAGAGGTCGTTACCTTCACGGGTACGCTCACCGACACCGGCGAAGACGGAGTAACCGCTGTGTGCATGTGCGACGTTGTGGATCAGCTCCATGATAATGACGGTTTTACCGACACCGGCACCACCGAACAGACCGACTTTACCACCTTTTGCGTACGGCGCGAGGAGGTCGACGACTTTGATACCGGTTTCGAACATCTCAGTCTTCGTGCTCTGCTCGACAAGCGGCGGAGGATCACGGTGGATAGACCACATTTCAGCGTCAGTGACCTGATCGCCTTCGTCGATCGTTTCACCGATAACGTTGAAGATACGGCCGAGAACTTTGTCACCGACCGGTACTTTGATCGGAGCGCCTGTCGCGACGGCTTCCGTACCGCGGACAAGACCTTCGGTCATATCCATGGCGATCGTACGGACACGACCGTCACCGAGGTGGGAAGCAACTTCGAGTACCAGACGGTATTCGTTGCCTTCCACACTTGCTTTTACCTCGATCGCTTCATTGATCGCAGGAAGATTTCCGTCGAACTCAACGTCGACAACCGGTCCCATGACCTGGATAATTTTTCCAACCATTCGATTCCTCCTATTTCATCGATTCGACGCCGCTGATGATTTCGATCAGCTCGGTCGTAATTGCTTCCTGACGCGCCTTGTTGTATTGGACTGTCAGTTTCTTCACCATCTCTTTGGCGTTGTTCGTAGCCGCATCCATCGCCTGCATACGTGCAGAGTGCTCCGCCGCGACCGAATCGATCAGGGCGTAGTACATGTTGTACTCGGCATACTTTGTCAGCAGGGCGTCCAGCATCTTTTCACTGTCTTCCGCTTCCAGTTCCAGCAGGGAACCTTTGCTAACGTCGTTACAGTCAAACTCTTCCGTATCGACCGGCATGATGCGGTTGACGTGGAGTTCCTGCGTGATGACGTTCTTGTAGCCGTTGTAGACGACATAGACGCCGTCGATCTTGCCGTCTTTGAAGTCCTGGATAGATGCATCCATGAACTCGGCGGCGCGATCCATGTCCGGCGCAGAGCTCAGACCGATCTCTTCGTCGAGCATCTCCACCTGGTTGTAGCTGAAGAACTCGATCCCTTTCTTGCCGATACCGCGAAGGCGGACTTTCACCTTCTCGTCTTTAAACTCGGCCATCAGCTTGCGAACGGCTTTGATCGTCTGCATATTGAAGCCGCCACAGAGACCCTTGTCGGCCGTCACGAAAATGATATCGACCATTTTCGGCGCTTCAATCTCGGAGAACGCGCGGTTTTCGATACCGCCGATCTTCATACATTCGATCTGGCTGGCCAGTTCAGAGATCATGGCATTCGTTTTTTCGGCAAAAAGACGTGAGCGCTTTGCGAGCTCTTCCGCACGACGGAGTTTCGCCGTGGAGACGAGCTTCATCGCACGTGTCGTCTTCTGCGTGCTAGAGACACTCTTGATCTGTCGTTGAATATCTTTTAAGTTGGCCATGATGGTCCTTACTCAGCGACGAAAGACGCTTTGAACTCTTCGATCGCTTTTTTCATCAGTGCACTCGTCTCATCATCGATTTTGGATGTAGAACGGATGTTCTCGAAAATCTGAGGATAAGAAGCTTCTACGAACGGATACAGTTCTGCTTCGAACTTGACAACGCTGCTTGCCGGCAGATCGTCGAGGTAACCTTCGTTACCTGCGAAGATGACCAGTGCCTGCTTCTCAGCTGTCAGCGGAGAGTACGGCGGCTGCTTCAGAACTTCGACCATGCGCTGACCGCGCTCGAGCTGCTTGCGGCTGACTTCGTCGAGGTCGGAAGCGAACTGGGCGAACGCCTGGAGTTCGCGGTACTGAGCCAGGTCGAGGCGCAGTGTACCGGCAACCTGCTTGGTTGCTTTGATCTGTGCAGCACCACCGACGCGTGATACGGAGAGACCAACGTTGATCGCCGGGCGGATACCGGAGTTGAACAGGTCAGTCTCGAGGAAGATCTGTCCGTCGGTAATGGAGATGACGTTCGTCGGGATGTATGCCGCAACGTCACCAGCCTGCGTTTCAATGATCGGCAGCGCCGTCAGTGAACCTGCACCTTTCTCATCGTTGAGCTTCGCAGCACGCTCGAGGAGGCGGGAGTGGAGATAGAAGACGTCACCCGGGAACGCTTCGCGACCCGGAGGGCGGCGGAGGATCAGGGACATTTCACGGTAAGCGACCGCATGCTTGGAAAGGTCATCGTAAACGATCAGACCGTGGCGAGCGTTGTCACGGAAGTATTCACCCATCGTGACACCCGTGTACGGTGCGAGGAACTGCAGTGCAGCCGCTTCAGACGCTGTCGCGGAAACGATGATAGTGTACTCGAGGGCACCGTGCTCTTCGAGGCGACGGACGACCTGAGCGACCGTAGACTCTTTCTGACCGACAGCAACGTAGATACAGACAACGCCGTTGCCTTTCTGGTTGATGATCGTGTCGAGTGCGACAGTGGTTTTACCTGTCTGGCGGTCACCGATGATCAGCTCGCGCTGACCGCGGCCGATCGGCACGAGAGCGTCAATGGACTTGATACCCGTTGCCATCGGTTCATGGACGGACTTACGTGCCATGATACCCGGTGCTTTCTCTTCGACGAAACGGTTTTCCGTTGCTTCGATCGGGCCTTTGCCGTCAATAGGCTCACCCAGGGCGTTGACAACGCGACCCAGCAGTGCGTCACCGACCGGTACGCGCAGCAGTTTGCCCAGGCGCTTGACGCTCATGCCTTCGCGCAGTGCACCGCTTTTACCGAGGATAACAACACCGACGCTGCTCTCTTCGAGGTTGAGGACAAGACCCTGAGTCCCGTCTTCGAATTCGACCATTTCACCGGCCATTGCATTGGACAGGCCATAGACCTGAGCAACACCGTCTCCGTAAGAGACGATCTTCCCTGTTTCATTAATCTCGACGTTCAGTTCAAAGTTTTCAATACGTTCTTTGATAATTGAACTGATTTCATCTGCTTGTACTTTTGCTACCACTATGCTATCTCCTTTCCAAGATCAAATTGCTTTTAAGATGTGCTCAACCAGTTGAGCGTTCATGCGGCTCTTCGAGAGGCTGACCTCGACACCGAGGTCCTCCACTTCAACTTTGATACCGTCATAATCCGATGCGACGAAAGCGAGCGTGATCGTCGCATCCATCTTTTTACCCAGGTCACTGCTCAGCGCCGCGAGGGTCGATGCTTCAACCTCCGTGTTGCTGTAGACCTTGCCTTCATAGGTTTTGTTCATCCCTGCCAGTGTCAGGCGGAGTGACTCCGCAATCGCCGGGATAACCGTCAGGCGCTTTTTCTCGACCAGCAGTTTGATCAGGTTGTTCACTGCGCTGCTGTCAGCACCCGCTACGATGGCGAGCAGGAGCTCTTCTTTCGCAGCGTCGCCAATCTGGGGGTCATTGATGATATCGGCAAACGCTTTCTCTTTATAAGCGTCTGCGAGTGCATCAAAAAGGGTTTTCGTATTGGCAAGAGCCTCGGCATCCATCATGGAAGTGAGGGCTTTGACGTAACGTTGTGCGATCATCGCTTCCATTAAGCCACCTTCTTCATAATGATGTCAGCCATCTTCTCTTTGTCGAGAGAAGCTGTACTCTGTGCCGTTACGTCTGAAAGAACAGTTTCGACAACGCCGCGCACCATCTGGCGTTCCGCGAGGCTCTCTTTGTCTTTCATCTGTTTTTCGAGAACGGCGATCTCATTGGCAGACTGGACTTCAATCTGTTTCTTGAGAACCTCTTTCTCTTTTTCCGTTGTCGCCGTCAGTTCTGCCGCAAAGGTTTTTGCCTCTTCGACACGCGCTTCCGCAGCGGTTTTTTCCGCTTCGGAGGCACGCAGTTTCTCCTGAATGCTGTTCAGACGGTCGGCGATTTCACCGGCACGACCGGTGAAGAATCCCTTGACCGGCTTCGCCAGCAAATACCACAGGATTCCGGCGAAGATCAGGAAGTTGACCGTACGCGGAAGAATATCTGTCGCACCGTGCTCGGCACCGGATGAAGCAAAGAGCGATGCTGAAACGAACAGGGTCATTACCAACAGTTTTTTCATCATATCTCCTTATATCTTGCTGATCTTGGCGTTAACAGCCTCGACGTAAGCCGGGACCTCTGCAGCAAGCGCTGAGCGGAGGTTATCGCGCTCTGTCGCAAGTTCCGCCTCAAAGGCATCGTAGGCTTTGGCCAGCTCAGCACGCTTGGCACCGATGGCGGCTTCCGCCGCTTTTTTTGCATCCGCAATCACTTTTTCCCGTTCCGCAGCCGCTTGCAAACGTGCTTCGCTGATAATGGAATCTGCCGTTTCGTTCAGTGCGCTGACTTCGGCGTCGTTTGAGCCGATTTCCGCCAGATCGTTCTGAATGTCTTGGTCACGTTTTTCCATGAAAGCGAAGAGAGGTTTGTAGAGCATACCGTTTAGAACGGCGATAAGGATAAGGAAGACAACAGCTGTACTGATGAGCAGCAGTGGACTAATATCTAACATATCACCTCCTAAAAGTTGCGTGATTATACAACTTATAAATTAAAAACCCTGTTAAGTTGGGAGGTGAAAAAGCGAAAAAGGAGAAAAATTACAAAAGGGTGAAATTTTTTGGTTACAAATTAATGCAGCGGTCAGCCGAGGATGTCCAGAAAACGGGCAATCTCCTGCTCATCGCGAAAAGTGATGGTGATTTTGTTCGTTCCGGAGGCCACGGTAAACCCGCCGTCTGCGAGGGCGTTCCGTACGGCCCCGAGGTCGTATTCCGGGGCTTTCGGCTTCTCCTGTACTTCATGCTCGCCGCGGCTCTTCAACCGTTTGACCATCTGTTCCGTCTCGCGGACACTAAGCTTCTGGCCGTGGATAGAGTCAACCATCACCTTCTGCTCCTTGTCGGTCAGCCCGACGAGGACCTTGGCATGCCCGGCGCTGATCGTACTGTCGATCAACGAGGAGAGGGTTTTCTTGGAAAGCTGCAGAAGGCGGAGGGTATTAGTGATGTGGCTGCGGCTTTTATGGACCACCGCTGCCAGCTCCTCCTGGGTCAGACCGTGGAGGTTGATCAGCTCTTCGTAGGCCTGGGCCAGTTCGACGACGTTGAGCTGCTCGCGCTGGATATTTTCGATCAGCGCATGCTGGCGCATCTGCGCCTCGTCCAGGGAGGCGATGACGGCACGAATCGTCTTCAGTTTCGCCAGTTTGCTTGCACGCCAGCGCCGCTCCCCCGCGACGAGGATGTAGCCGTCGACGTCTTCGACGAGGACGATGGGCTGGATCAGGCCGTGGGATTTGATAGAAGCGGCCAGTTCACTCAGCGCTTTTTCGTCAAAATGTTTCCGGGGCTGGAAAGGGTTCGGCCGTATCTGTGAGAGGGGGACCTCTACGACCTGGGCGTTTTTGGGGATTTCGTGATCGTAGGCTTCTTCGATCTCTCCGAGCAGTTCGCCCAGGCCGCGTCCAAGGGATTTCGCTTTTGCCATACCCATCCGTTACGCCAGGATAGCCTGGGCAAGGTTCTGGTACGCCACGGAGCCGCTGGAACGTCCGTCGTACAGGACCGCGGGTTTGCCGAAACTGGGGCTTTCCGCCAGTTTCACATTGCGCGGGATGACGATGCAGTCGTCCATCTCGTCGGTGAAGAGCTTCTCTTTGAAGTGCTGGCGCAGGTCCGCCAGGACCTGCTTGGAGAGGTTGTTCTGGGAACTGTACATCGTCGGCAGGAATCCCTTGATCGCCAACGCAGGGTTGATCGTTTTACGGATCAGGCGTACCGTGTTGAGCAGCTGCGCCAGCCCCTCCAGGGCGAAAAACTCGCACTGGATCGGGATGATGACCGAATTCGAGGCACTCAGGGCGTTGATCGTCATCGGTCCCAGCGCCGGCGGCGAATCGATAATGACATAGTCATAATGCTCTTTGACCTGCGCGATCGCCTTTTTCATGATCAGTTCGCGCCCTTTGCTCTGGCTGGAGTCGTAATACTCTTTTTCCACCCCGACCAGGCCGATGTTCGAGGGTGCGAGATCCAGCATCGGCAGTTCGGTCGTCAGGATGATGTCGCCGAGCTTCTTTGCCCCGATCAATACATGGTAGATATTGAACTCGTAGTCGTTACGGGTATATCCCAGCGATGTCGTGGCATTGGCTTGGGGATCGGCATCGATCAGCAGCACCTTTTTCCCTTCAACGGCAAGGGACGCCGCGAGATTTACCGCAGTCGTCGTCTTGCCTACCCCGCCTTTTTGATTGGCGATTACAATTACTTCACTCATCGCTGGCTGTATATCCTTTGCCCGTCACACATAACCGATCCGTCGTCGCATAACACCGCGTTTTCTAAGGAAAATTTATGATGATTATTATGCGTTTGGAACCGTCTGCTTTTGTCAAATTCTAGCGCGTATAGTCTGAAGATTTCCTTCCATTTTGGAAATCCTTCTACCCTTGAAAAATAATCATCTAATAACTTTTTTCGTGAAATTTCAATGTCAAGAGCGGCGAACCCCTCCGGGGCATTTTTCAAGTTGAGCCCGATGCCGCACACAAGGCTATTTTGTCGCAGTGTCGTGATCGTTCCGCCGATTTTCTGCTCCCCGATGTAAAAATCGTTCGGCCACTTCAGCCAGACTTCCGATCCCGCATCTTCAAGAACCATTTTGAGCAGAAAGGCAAAATAGATGGAGGAGGATTCAAGTTTGAGATCGGCAGGCAGAATGCTGCGTTCGACGGCAAAAGAGAAAAAGAGATTCCCCTCCAACCCCGTCCAGCTGTTTCCCCGGCTGCCGCGCCCCGCGTCCTGTACGTCCGCTACTACCGCAAGTGGCGGCACAACCTCACCCTTTTTGAGCTGATCGATGAGATAGCGCTGGGTGGAATCGACCCGCTCAAGCCAGCGTATCGTCAAGACCGAGCCGTTTCCCGTTGAGGTAGTCAATGACCGCCATCGCTTTTTTCGAGGGCGGCTGGACCGTCTCGATCCAGAGTGCACCCGTGCTGCAGCCTACTTTCACCCGCGATTTCTCAACGGCGAGAATACGCCCCGGAACAAAACCGCCGTCTTCTTCCGCCAGATGCATCTTTGTCAGTTTCAGGCCGCTTTCCAGGTAGACCCCCGGCCAGGGGGTGAAGGCACGGTACTTGTTATAGAGGGAGCGGGCGTCGTCAAAAGCGACTTCGCCGTCGGCCTTGCTGATCTTCTTGCAGAGGCTTGCATCGGCGTCGTTCTGCGGAACCGGCATCAGGGTCGGGTAGGAGCGCAGCACCTCCGGCGTCATGTCTGCGGCGAGGTCGGTCAGCCGTTCGAAAAGGCTCCCCACCGTTTCATCGTCGCCGATGGCAATGCGGCGGGTGGCAAGAATGGGGCCCGTATCAAGCCCCTCTTCCATGAGCATCGCCGTCACGCCGGTCTCTTTATCCCCGTTCAGAAGGCTCTGCTGAATGGGACTCGCGCCGCGGTACTGCGGCAGGATAGAGGCGTGAAGGTTGATGCAGGGGGCGTGTGCCAACACCGCTTTGGGCAGGATCTGCCCGTAGGCGGCAACGACGATATAGTCGCAGGGGATCGCTTGCAACGTCTCAACCGTCGCTTCGTCACGCAGACGCTCGGGCTGAAAGACGGGGATGCCCACCGCCTCCGCCACCGTTTTGACGGGCGGCGGCGTCAGCACCTTTTTCCGACCCACGGGCTTGTCCGGCTGGGTGTAAGCGGCGACGACCTCGATGTCATGCTGAGCGATCAGCGTTTCCAGGATCCGGGAGGCATAATCCGGTGTCCCCATAAAGATCACTTTCATGCCGATACCTCCGGGGTGAAGAGCGTCCCGCCGCTCTGGGTGTCATGCAGCAGAAAGTTCTCGACGTCTTCCAGTTCAAAGCCGCTGGCCAGGAACATGCTGCGGCCCCGTTCGAGGAGAAAATGCGCCGCTTTGAGTTTGGTGACGATGCCCCCGGTCGCAAAACTGTTGTGCGGCGTCACCTCCTTCGAGAGCTCCTCCGCTTTGATGGCGTGTACGAGCGGGCGGACACAGGCATCGTCGTGACAGTGCGGGTCCTTGTCGTAATAGGCGTTAATGTCGGAGAGGATCACCAGCAGATCGGCGTTGAAGTGGTACGCCGTGTAGGCGGAGAGCTGGTCGTTGTCGCCCAGGACCAGCTCCTCGACGGCGGTGGCGTCGTTTTCGTTGATAATCGGCACGACCCCGTTCTCGATCAGGGTGTCGATGGTGTTGCGGGCCTTTTCCGCCTGGCTCTCCGTATAGAAGTTGGCCGCCGTCACCAGGACCTGCGCCGGCAGGATCCCGTGTTTCTCAAACTTCTTCTTGTAGCGGTTGAGCAGCAGCGGCTGGCCGATGGACGCGAGCGCCTGCTTGTTCGCCAGAACGCTCTTGTCGAGCTTAAGCTCCGTATACCCCGCCGCTACGGCGCCGCTGGAGACAAGGATCACCTCGTAACGCGCTTTGAGACGGGCGATAAGGTCGACAAGGTTTTGCATCCTGTTGCGGGCGATGCGGTTGTTCTCGGTGAGGACGGCGCTGCCGACCTTCAGGACGATACGTTTCACGCGCGTTCCATCTCCACCAGGGTGTGCAGTGCAAAGTTGAGGGGCTTGATATTCTCATGGGCGACCGAGGAGATCGGGACCATGAAGAAGGGTTTTTCCCGGTCAAAACTCTGGGATTCGTCGGAGAGGTCCTGCTCGTAAAACGGCAGGGCGTCATCGAATCCGTAGCGACTCTTCTGCGACGGCGTCACCCCCACCAGCTTCATCATCTCCGCGATCTTCTGCTCGGCTTCCTCTTTGGAGAGGGCGTCGACGCGGGTCAGCGCAATGGCGAAAGCGCGTGTGGCGAGCATCTCGCTGAAACGTTCCAGCTCCTGCTGCAGCGTCTCGTACTGGTAGGTCATCGTCATGTATGATGCCAGGTCGATCATGAAAAGCAGCGTTTTGGTCCGTTCGATATGGCGCAGGAACTGCAGTCCCAGACCGCGTCCTTCGCTGGCGCCGTCGATGATCCCCGGGATATCCGCCATCACGAAAGATTCGTAATCGTTGACGCGGACCTGCCCCAGTTTCGGTGTCAGGGTCGTAAATTCGTAGTTCGCGATCTCCGGTGTCGCATTGGAGACCGTCGAGATGAGCGTCGATTTACCGACGTTGGGGAATCCGACCAGACCGACATCGGCGATAAGTTTCAGCTCCAGCCGGACTCGGCGTGTTTCTCCGGGTTCGCCCGGCTGCGCATAGGTCGGGCGCTGGTTCGTCGAGGATTTGAAGTGGGTGTTCCCCAGGCCGCCTTTGCCGCCCTGCAGCAGCTTCTGCTCCTGCCCCTCGCTGACCAGGTCCATCAGCAGCTCGCCGCTCTCGGCATCGAACACCTGGGTGCCCGGGGGAACGATCACAAAGAGCTTCGCTGCAGACTTGCCCGTCATATTCGAGCCAAGGCCGGGGCGGCCGTTTTCCGCCACCAGCTTATGCTTGCCGTGGTAATGGGCCAGGGTATGGGTGTTGTTGTCGACGCGGAACCAGACGTCTCCGCCCCGTCCGCCGTCCCCGCCGTTCGGGCCGCCGTTGACGACGAATTTCTCGCGGCGGAACGCTACACAGCCGGCGCCGCCTTTCCCTGATGACAATTCCAATTCGATCTGATCGACAAACATGCATTAAATCCTTGTAGGGCTTCACTCAACAGAAGACTTGGACATCCGTTTAGAAGTATACTGTTAAATAAAGGTGATTCTTATAGAAAGCAGCGGCGCCGAGCTAAGCTCGGGCGGCGTGTAGTTAAAAAAGCGGCTTAGGAAGCCGGGACGATAGAGACCTGCTTGCGGGTCTTATCTTTGCGCTCGAACTGGACGATGCCGTCAACCAGCGCGTAAAGCGTGTGGTCTTTGCCCATACCGATGTTCTGGCCCGGGTGGACTTTCGTACCACGCTGGCGAACGATGATGTTTCCGGCTTTGACAACTTCGCCGCCGAATTTCTTCACACCAAGTCTACGTCCCGCGGAATCGCGGTTATTCTGTGTACTACCTTGACCTTTCTTGTGTGCCATATCGAACTCCTCCTAGATTACGCCGCGATCTTCGTGATGCGAACGCGTGTGAAACTGCGGCGGAAACCGCGCTTGAGCTTGCTGTCTTTACGACGGCGTTTCTTGTAGATCGTGACTTTCTTGTCGCGGCCTTCGTTGATGACTTCTGCAGTGACAACCGCACCGTCAACAAAAGGAGCACCGACTTTCAGCTCACCGGCGTTGACCGCGAGTACTTCTTTGATCTCGAGCGTTGCTTTCGGCTCAAGGCTCATTTTGTCAAGCAGGAGGATATCGCCCTCTTCTACTTTATACTGCTTGCCACCGTTTTTGATGATTGCGTACATAGCATTTCCTTGTAATGTATAGAAAAGAATCTCTACTTAAAGACTCAGAGTGTATCCGACTCATCAAAACGTGACAATCAGTTCGATCAGGCCTTTTAGCGCCTGGATGGAGGAGCGCTTTCAACGACACGCATGCCGCGACTTCAGCGCGCTCCTCTGGTTACACTCTCAGTCTTCAAGAGAGGTCCCTGTTCTTTTAGTGGGCGAATTATAGCCAAAAAGGCTTTAATCCGCAAGGGCGATCGCGTCTATTTCCACCAAGGCATTTTTGGGCAGGGTTTTGACCGCCACCGTCGAACGCGCCGGCTTATGATCGCCGAAGGCTTCGGCATATATGGCGTTCACCGTTGCAAAATCGTCCATGCTGTCCAGGAAGATCGTCGTTTTGATTACCTTGCCCAGGCCGCTGCCCGCCGCTTCAAGCACCGCCGTCAAGTTGGCAAGCACCTGCTTCGTCTGAACCGTGATATCGTTCTCAAGCATCTCTCCCGCCGGGGTCAGCGCGATCTGCCCGGAGGTGTAGACCATCCCGTTCACTTTGACCGCCTGCGAGTAGGGTCCGATTGCCGCCGGGGCGTTTTCCGTCTGTACAAACTGCATTATTTTCGTTTCCTTTCCACATCGTCGAGTATGGACATAAAATCCTCTATGTTCCAGTAGCCCGGCATTTTAACCAAAACCCTCTCATCGGGACTTAAAAAATAGTGCATCGGAATCATCGGCGCCTTGAGGGTATCGGGGTAGGTGCCGCTGCCGCGCTCCACCTCCACCCCGACGGCCATCTCATCGAGCCGTCGGCGGAGCCCGTCGTCGCGCAGCGTCGTACGTTTGAAGCGCTTGCACCAGCGGCAGCCCGGCTCCGTGATCAGCACATAGACCAGTTTCCCCTCCGCCGCGGCTATCCGTTTGGCATCGTCCAGGCTCTTCGCCCACTCCGTCGGGGCGCCTAAGAGCAGTGCGGCGAAAAAAAGAATATTCAGCAGATAGCGCATGAGCCCCCTCTATGGTAGGTCCATTTTAGCATAAGAAAAGCGCGGCGCACCAAAGATTGCTTTTAATGTGACTGCACTATAATCAAATCAAACGGGGAAGGTGACGCATGGAAACACGGCAAACCACACTGTTCGAAACGATTGACGCCATCGAAGAGCGGATCGTGACGCTGCGGCACGAACTGCACTCCCATCCCGAACTCTCAGGCGCGGAAGAGCATACGACCCTGATGATCAAGGCGATCCTCGAAACAGAGGGGCTGCAGGTCCGCTCTTTCGAGGAACACTACGGGCTGATCGCCGAGATCGTCGTGAACGAGGACGCCCCCTTCGTTGCCTTGCGTGCCGACATCGACGCCCTGCCGATCCAGGAGCGCACGGAGAGGGCCTATGCTTCGCAATCCCCGGGCATTATGCACGCCTGCGGGCACGATGCCCATACCGCCGTGCTGCTGGGGGCCGCCCTGGCGCTCAAGCGCATTGAAGGCAGCCTTGGGCAGAACCTCCGCTTCATTTTCCAGCCCGCCGAAGAGATCACCGAGGGGGGCAGCGCCCAGATGATCGCCCACGGGGCCCTCGAGAACGTGAAGGCGATCTTCGGGCTGCACGCCTACCCCTATCTCAACACCGGACAGATCGGATACAAATACGGGGTCATGCTCGCCTCTGCCGATACCTTCGAGATCGAGATCTTCGGCAAAAGTGCGCACGGCGCCCGCCCCCATGAAGGGGTCGACGCCATCCTCGTCATGTCGATGGCGGTGAACTCCCTCAACCATATCGTCTCCCGGCGTATCGACCCCCTTCATCCCGCCGTCATCTCTCTGGGGACCGTCGAAGGGGGCAAAGCGCCCAACGTCATCTGCGACCATGTCAAGGTGTGCGGTACGGTACGGACCGTCAACCATGATGTGCGTCACGCCATCCCCGAGATGATGGAGGTCTCCATCAGGGGAATCTGCAACTCCATGCACGCCACCTACGCCTTCTCCTACCGTTACGGCTCCCCCGAGGTGCAGAATCACGACGCCATGGTCGACATCATCCGTGCCGCCGCTTCGGAGGTACTGGAAGAAACAAACATCATCGATCTCGCCGACCCCGTAATGGGCGGGGAGGACTTCGGGCGCTACCTCGAGATCGTCCCCGGCGCCTTTTTCCGGCTAGGGAGCTGCGATCCGGAAAAAGGGACCTGCGTCGCCCAGCATAATGCCCGCTTCGATGTCGACGACGACGCCCTGCGCTACGGCATGAAGATCATGGCCCTCGCGGCGCTGAAAGCGATGGACGATGCGTGACCTCATCGAAATCCGCCTCACCAGCAGAACCCACTTCGGTCTCTTACGCTACACCTGCAAACACCTGAGGCAACTGCTGCCGCTGCACCGCCCTGAACAGCTCTCCGAGGCGATCGACCAGTTGCTTGAAAACGTCGTCGAACACGCCTATGAAAAACTGGAGAACATGGATGTCACGGTCCGTTTTACTATTACCCCGCGGCAGTTGCAGATCGATGTGGAGGACAGCGGGCTTCCCTTTGATTTCACCCCCTTTATGAGCGAGGCGGTCGACCAAACTACCCAGCATGAAAAGGGATTCTACCGCATCTATGACCTCGTCGACCGTTTCTGGTTCACGATGCTTGAGAACCGGGGAAAACGTTTCAGCGTCATCCAGGCCTTCGAGCATAACTATGACATCCGTACTGGCAAGACCTCGACGGCGCTGCCGGACAAGGAGACGATCCTGCAGCGGCTTGATGTCCGGCGTTTCGATGAGTCGGATGCCGAGGGGATCGCCCAGCTTATCTATAAAAACTACCACTACACCTACTACAAGAGCCAGTTCTACGATCCCGTCAAGATCCGGCAGCTCAACCAGGACCGGGAAGTCGTCTCTATCGTCGCCGTCTACGGGGTGCGCGTTGTCGGCCATTTCGCACTGGTGCTCTCCCGCCACACCGAAATCGCCGAAATCGCCATCGCCGCCGTTGACCCGGAATTCAAGAAGATGGGGATCATGAACCGCATGTTCGATACGATCATCGCCACCGCCAGGGCGATGCATCTCAACGCCATCTACGGCGAAGCGCTGATGCTGCACCCCTACAGCCAGAGAGCCAACCTCTCCCACGGTATGTGCGAAACGGCGATCGTGCTGGGCGAAGTCCCTTCCCAGACGGAGATCGAACGCCAGATCAAGGCTTCCTTGCGCAGCGGAGCGATGATCAGTTTTCTCGTCTTTGACACCCATAAACGCTACTGCTTGCCGCCGCAGCGTTATGCCGGGCAGATTGAAGCCGCCTACCGCTGCGCGAAGGTGGAAAATTCGGCCAGCAGACCGGCCAATCCCAACCGGCAGCTCCTTTCGCACCATTTAAACCCCTATATCAATGTCGGATTCATCATTATCGAGGGGCTGCCCGACGACGAGGCGCTCGATGAGCTGATCGACCTGATGCACACCGACCACTGCGAAATGGTCTATGCCGACATCAACCTTCACCATATCGAGGAGATCGACGAGGTTGTCGCCATGCTCAACCGCCGCCATTTCTTCTACAGCGGCGTCTTCTTCAGTTACTATCATAATGAGGATTATCTGCGGCTGCAACGGAAAAACAGCCGGTTTGTCGACGAGGAGCAGCTGGTATGCTATTCGCAGCACGCCAGGGCGATGCTGGAGTATATTCAGGCCGATGAAGCGAGGGTCGCCCCTGCGGGCGCGGAGGTTCAGTAGGTCGCGATCACCTGCTTGAAGACATCGCAGAGCCCCCGGACCTGCTCGGGCGTCGTGCATTCGTTCGGGGCGTGGATCGTGTCGTTGCGCACCCCGAACTCGATGACGTCGATACCGTATTCGGCGATGAAGCGGGCGTCAGATGTTCCCCCCGCCGTGGAGTGTTTGGGCTTCAGCCCCGTTACCGATGCGATCGCCGCATCGATCGTGCGGACGATGTGGGTGTTGGCATCGGTGACGAAGGGCTTCGCGCTCTGCTCCAGGCTCAGGGTGTAGTCCATCTCCTTGAAATAGCGGTGGACAAAGGCCTCGATATCTTCCTTGGCCGTTTTTGTGGAGTTGCGGACGTTGAACATCATCTTCAGCTTACCCGGGGTCACGTTGGTCACCTCCATACCCGCGCGGATATCGGTCACGACGAACTGGCTGGGGCTGAAGTATTCGTCCCCCTCGTCCAGGTTTACCCCCGCCATGTGGTGCAGCACCTGGGCGACTTTGTGGATGGGGTTCTTCGCTTTTTCCGGATAGGCGGCATGCCCCTGTTTGCCCCGCTTCTCGATCACGCCGTTGATGGAGCCGCGGCGCCCGACCTTGATGGCGTCACCGAACCGCTCTTCGCAGGTCGGTTCGGCGACGATGCAGGCATCGGGGAGCATCCCCTCCGTCTGCAGCCATTTGAGCAGTTCCACGGTGCCGTGTTTCGCGGGCCCCTCCTCGTCGGAGGTGAGCAGCAAGGAGAGCGTCCCCCGGAATGCCTCGGTCTCTTTGACCGCCTGCAGAAATGCCGAGACGCCGGCTTTCATATCCTGCACGCCTCGGCCGTAGATCTTGCCCTCTTTCTCGACGGCCGTATAGGGGTCCGTCTCCCACCCCTCGCCCGCCGGGACGACATCGACATGTCCCGCGAAACAGAGGTGTTCCCCCTCGCCGAAACGTTTGTAGATAAAGAGGTTTTTCACCTCGGCGACGTCAATGCGCACCGCGGTATAGCCGTCAAGATACCCCTCGACGAAATCGAGGATACCGCCGTCGTCCGGCGTCTCGCTTTTGCGTTCGATCAGATGCTTAAAAAGTGCAATGACGTCCAAACTCAGCCTTTCGGGTTCTCATAGAAGACATACTCCGTCGAATAGTCGCTGACCTCGAAATAGATCTTCTTCTCGCCGCTGTCGACTTCGTAGTTGAAGTTGCTGTCCAGTACGCCGTAGCTGTAACGGAAAGGGCGCGGCGAACCATCGTCCGTTCCCTTGCCTGTACTCATCTTTCCGATCTTGATGAAGCGCATCACAAGCTTGCCGCCGCTGTAGATGTCGAGCACGCCATTGGTCCCCGTCCAGTTCTGCAGCCCATGGCCGAACTTGTTCTGCGTCTCCTGGGTACAGCCGCCAAGCATCATCAGCGTTACGGTCAAAATAGTCAATACTTTTTTCATTCTGTTCTCCTTGTCCGGCAAACAAATTACCGGATTATAACGTCTTCGGTCCAAACACCCCATACGGCTTCAGCCGCGGGCGACCACTCGTGCCTGCATGATGAGTTTTTCCATCCCGTAAGGGTCTTCGACATTGAAGAAGATGCCCTGCTCCGTCACGACGGCCGTCCCTCTCCCGCGCTCGACGGTCTCTTCACCGTTGAAGTAATCCTTGTTCAGATACTCGATCATGTAGGCCTCTCCCGCTGTCACCCTAAGGGCTTTGAGCTGTGCCTGCGAATGCGGCTTGAACTCCATAGACAATCCCCTTAAAAATCATCCATATCGATGGAGGCTTTTCCCGGTGCTTCGGGCTGCGGTTCCGGTACTTCGGCTTCGTTGATCTCCGGTACTTCCTCGGCGACAACGGCCGGTTTGGCCAACTGAGCCTCGACGTCAAGTTCCAGACCGTTGGAGGTCATGACGAAGCCTTTGACGACGAGTTTTCCCTCATGGATCTCCCGGTGGTGATCCCGGCAGAGGGGGATGAGATTGTGGCGGTGGTTGACGGGCATATGGCCGATGAAGCCGCGGGTGTCCGCACTGGCCTGGTGGGCGATATGGTGCACATCCTCCGCCTTCGCCCCGCAGATGACGCAGGTGGTGACAAAGAGGTCCTTGTTGTACTTGCTGGTGCGTTTTTTGACCAGCAGCTCCAGTTCGTCGAAGTCGTTGGAGAGGCGCTTGCGGATGCGGTTCGCCGCCTCCAGGAACTCCTGGTCCATATGCAGGGAGCGCGCAAACTCCAACCCGTAGACGCTCGAGCCGCTGCCCGGCTGCAGCACCCGGTTGAAGATCAGACGGTCAAGCGCCTCGTCGTACTCCACGCTCAGGTGCAGGTCGACGACGTTCTCCAGCCGACGCATCTCCTCCATCGACGCCAGTTGATGCAGGTGGGTCGCAAAGAGAAAAATGGAGCGCAGCTTCGCCAGCTTCATAATCGCGCTGGCGACAATGGCGACGCCGGAAAGCGTTTCGGTGCCGTGGGAGATCTCGTCGCCGAGGATCAGCGACCGTGTCCCGGCGCGGTTGAAGATGTTCTTTAGTTCCATCATCTCGACGGCGAAGGTGGAGAGCCCCTTTTGCAGGTTGTCGCGGGAGACGATCCGGGTAAAGAGCGACTCGAAAAGGGAGAACTTCATCGACGACGCCGGCACGTAAAAGCCCGCCTGGGCCATCAAGACGGCCAACCCGATGCTCTTCATCAACGAGGATTTCCCGCTGGAGTTGATGCCGTAAAGCAGCACCCCGTTAACCTCGTGCCCGTCATGCACGGCGGGATCGAGCATCACGGTCTCGGGATAAGGCAGGTCCATGTAACTGCGATTGCCCATGACGATGTCATTGGGGACGTAGACCCCCTGCCGCTCCTGGATCTCGATGAGCGGGTGGCGCAGCGCCATGAGCTGCAGGAAGTTCTCGTCCCCGTGCACGTCGACGATGGTCGGGCAGGCGAAGTTGTACTGCTGCGCCGCCCGCGCGGAGGCGACGGCGACGTCGAGGTCGGCCACGTAGCCGATGATCCGCTCGAACAGAAGCGTATAGCGGCGCTCGAAGGTGCGCTGGAGCGTAATGAAGCGCTCCTTGACCAGGGCGACGATCTTCGCCTGGTTGCGCATAATCTTGTCAGAGAGCTGTTCGGTCAGCTCCGAGGTGATCTTGACGCTGTTGGTGAGCCGCTTGACGCTGAAGTCGCTGAAACAGACGGTTTCGCCCCCCAGGTCGACGCTGCCGGAGGCGAACTCCTTTTCGATCATCGCCCAGCGGGTGCGGCTCATGGAGATGTAGTGCCCCTCTTTGTCCAGGACGCCCAGGGAGACGTAGCCGCCGCTGCCCGCAGCCGCCCCCTGTTCACCGAGCATCCGCTCCATCGCGTCCATGATGATCGCGAAGTGCTGCAGCATACGGGCATTTTCGTCCACCAGCGCATCCACCTGCACGTCGACGCCGCGGCGCAGGAAGTTGTCGTCGACGGTGCTGACGGTGAAGCGGCGCGACACCTCCAGGTCGATGCTCTGCTCGATATCGCGGATAAAGGTATCGACCTCCTGTTCGCTGAAGGGGGTCTTGATGAGCTTGTGCCGTTTGACGAACTCCATCAGTTCACGGATGCCGACGAGCGACGCGTGGACATAGTTCATCTCAAAGGGGTGTAGGCGCGCCAGCGCGATCCGGCGGTGCAGGCGTTCGAGGTCGTAGACCCCCCGCAGGGCGTCGCCGAGCATCCGCACGTGCGGCATTACCCGGTCTATCAGGCCGTAGCGGCGCTCAAGTTCGCCGCGTTCCTGGATGGGGTTGAGCAGGCGCTCTTTCAGCAGGCGCTTGCCGATGGCCGTGACGCTCTTGTCGATGAGTTTGAGCAGCGTCATGTCGCTGCGGTCTTTGGAGAGAACGGCCAGCTGCTCCAGGGCGTTGTTGCCGAGGTACATGTAGCGCGTGTTGTCGATCATCTTCGGACGGGCGAGCTTCTGGATGATGTGGTAGTCGTGTTCGATGACGAAGTGCACCAGCGATGAGAGCGCCTCGGAGACGAAAGGGTGGCGCTCCAGGTCCAAGTGCTCGATGGGCGACAGCAGGGACTGGATCTGGTAGACGTTCTGGAACAGCTCGTTCTGGTAGTCGATCTTGGGGCGCTCGTGGTTGACGCTGTAGGCGTAGTGCTCGCTGATCTCGAGGTAACGAATCACTTCTTTCTGGTTTTCCACCCCCTCCAGGAAGGTCAGCACCACTTCCGTGGTGCGGTAGATGTTAAGCAGGTTGAATATCTCGTCCAGGGCATAGGTGGGGTCTTCGCTTGTCCCGTAGGTCTCGTAGAGCCAGGTCTTGCCCGTTGTGACGTCTATCGCCGCGTAGCCGACACTGTAAATCTCCCTGTGGCGGTCGATCAGCAGGGAGACGATGTAGTTGTCGTCGTTGTCGACGGTGTGGTCGAAGTTCGTACCCGGGGAGATGATCTGTCCGATATAGCGGCTGAGTTTCGGCGGTACCCCCTTCTGGCGGATGACGATGATCGTGTAGCGCTGTTCCTGGATCAGGCGATTCAGGTAGCGCTCAAAAGAGACGGAGGGCACGCCCGCAAGGAAGGGGTTCTTGACGCTGTTCTCGGGGATGTTCTTGTTCTTCTTGGTCAGCTGGATATTGAGCAGCTCCGCCATCTCCTTGGCCTTGCCCACCTGCATGTCGTCATTGTTGACCTCGTAGACTTCGTAGAAGGTACCGATCTCCATAAAGACGACCGTATCGCTGCCGTATTTCTCCTCGAAACGGCGCTGCAGGTCAAAATAGACCTCGGTCAGCAGGCGGTCTTTGCTGTTGAGAACTGCATCAATCTCGCTGTGTAGCACGACATAAAACCCTTGCGATAACGTTGTTTTTGTAAGGAAAGATTATAGCTAAAACGGCTTAGGTGGAGTTACAGAGGGGTGGGACGCGCCTCAGCACGCCCCGATAGAAGAAAAAGGATTCTTAGAAATCGCCGATCGCTGCGCGCGCCGGGACTTCGTCCATCGCTTTTTTGACGGAGAGTGCCATTGCAAGCATATCGTCCGGAAGCGGGTATCCGCCGTGGATGGCGAGGGTCATATCCATGCTGACGAGCCAGCGGTCACCGTTACCGTATTCAACCAGCATGATGCGGCACGGCATGAAACCGCCGTAGTAGCGGGAGTGGTTCAGGAACACTTTCGCAATCGGAAGGCTACAGAGTGAGAAGATACGGGCATGCTTCACTTCGTCCGGTTTCGCATCGTCTTTTGTATACATCTTGATGTCACCCGTGACACGCATGTTGTACTCTTCCGCAAGGGACTTGATCGTCTCAGCGACATCTTCGTTCGGAATGTCGGCGTTGACTTTCCACTCTTGCATCATCGCTCTTGCCGGGTCGCCGTACTCGGTGACTTTGGTGAACATATTGTCGTACGCTTCCATCGCGCCGTCGTCCAGTTTATACTGCTGTGTTACCGCAGTCCAACCCATATGCATTGTTGCACATCCGCTCACCATCATCGCGATGAAGAAGGCTGCGATCACTGTCATTACGTTTTTCAACTTACTACTCCTTAGTTAACAATGTGATAAAATTGTACTATCAAAAAATTAAATAACTTAGTGGAAATCCAACTTTTTTGAATTTTTTATACAAAAACTGTGTAAAAACAGCTCATCCCAGTACGTGCGCGGGCAGTACTACGGCCGTAAACTCCCCCGAAAACACCTTGGTTTCGCCGCAATATGCGTTAACCGTTATCTGATATTTTTTGCCGTCATTCTCGAGGCATTCCGCTTTGAAAAGCAGTGTTTCTCCGACTTGTGACGGGGCCAAAAAACGGCAACTGCTCCCCGCCAAAACGACGGTCGGTTCATTCACGGCAGCCATCGCCGCATAGTCGGCCGCGCCGAAAATAAAGCCGCCGTGCACCAGCCCTTTGTCATCCGCCGCCATCGCCGGCGTCGTCTCCAGCTCCACCGCCGCATACCCTTTGTCCAGGGTAATAACGTTTCCGCAGAGCGCGGTGTCAATATTGAGATGGGTGTTGAGAATCATGCTTTGGGCTCCTTTACCAGTCGGACGTAGACCCGTTTGGGGGCGGGATACCCCTCGACGGTCTTTGCCGGATCTTCCGGGTCCAGGAAATCCTCCAGGCTCTGCCCCTCTATCCACTCCGTTTTGCGCTGCTCCTCCGGTGTCGTCACGGAGGTCTCCAGTACTTCAAAGCCCGTGAAGCCCGCCCGGAGGCACCAGTTCCGCAGTGCAGGGATCGTCGGGACGAAATAGATATTGGGGATCTTCGAGTACGCGCCCGCCGGCGTCAGGCAGATCTCCTCTTCCCCGTCGATCATAAAGGTATCGAGGTAGACCTCCCCGCTGCTGTCAAGCCCTTTATAAAGCTGTTTGAGCATTGCGACGGGATCACTGCGGTGGTAAAGCACCCCCAGGCAGAAGATCGTATCGAACTTCTCCTCGTACAGCGGCAGGTGCTCTACTCCCAACAGTTCATAGACGATCTGGGTCTTGGCGAAATGGTTGATAAAATCGAACTGGGTCTTGTAAAGTGCAGAGGGGTCGAAACCCACCAGCTTTGCCGGGGCATCTTCCTGCATACGGAAAAGGTAGTAGCCGTTGTTGCAGCCGATGTCCGCGACCCGTTTCCCCCGCAGATCGAAGTGGGGACGGAGCAGGTTGTATTTCATAAAACTCTGCCACTCGGTGTCGATGAAGAGGCCGAAGAGCTCGAAAGGCCCTTTCCGCCACGGCATCAGCATCCGTGCGACCCGTTCGACCTGGGCCGGATCGACGTCTGCTGCCGTTGTCAGGGTGACCGTATCCCCGTAGCTGCAGACGGTCTCGATCTCCGGAAGGGCCGCGAGTGCTTCACGCAGCGGGGCGATGTTTTTCCATCCCATCCACGCTTCGCGCTCGCGACGGATGGGGTCGAGGGGTGAGATCGTCACGTTCAGATGGTCCCGTTCGCCTCGGATGAGGGCGCCTTCTCCTCCTGCGGCGCCGCTTTGGTAGCGTTGTCGTCGCTGAAGATCTTCTTCACTTTGGAGACGGCGTCCGTCACTGCCTTGTCGACCTTCTGTCCGAAGCTCTCGCCGGCTTCGCTCTGCATCGCCGCGATCTGTGCCTTGAGCGTTTCGATCTCTGCGGCCTGCTCCGCAACCGTCTCGTTCATGTCCGCAAGGTCGTCGCGCGCATCGGAGGCGGCTTCTTCCGCCTCCATCACCGCTGCAACGTTGACCCCGTAGCGGTAGACGAGTTCGCCGCCGTCATACCCCTGTTTGACCATGAAGCTGATCAGCATGATCAGCGTCACGATCAGCGCCCCCCTGGCCCACTTCTGCGCCAGCAGCATCGCCGCCAGTTTGAAGGCGATCGGTATCAGCAGCGCATAAACGAGATAAGTCCCGAGCATTTTATGCGCACCCAGTGCTTCGCGCGCCCCGGTACCGAGCAGGTCGAAGGCTTCGCCCCCGTCCGCTTTTCCCGTATAGTAGGCGGCGACAAAGAAGAGCAGGGAGAGCAGCAGCAGTCCCAAAGACGTCAGACTGAGGGCGCGGCGCTTAAAGCCCAGGTTCGCCAGCTCGATCAGCAGGACGATCACCGGCAGAACAAGCGCAAAATGGATGATGACCGGGTGCAGCATCGTCGGCACCTCGAACGGCAGTGTCAGTGGAATTGAAATCTGGGGTAACTGCATTGTAACTCCTTGCTCACTTGGCCCTTATGAGACGCATTTTAGCCATCTTTCGCTAAAATCGGCCTCATGCGTATCGAGAAAAAAGCGACCTTAATCTCCAGTACTACGGCGGGTATCCTCGTCCTTTTCAAACTGGCCATCGGGATCATCAGCGGCTCCGTCGCCGTCCTGGCGTCCGCGATCGACTCCCTGCTGGACCTTTCGGTCTCCATTTTCAACTTTTTCGCCCTGCACCAGTCCGAGCGCAAACCGGACGAAAACTTCAACTTCGGGCTGGGCAAACTCGAAGCGGTCGCTTCCGTTGTCGAAGGAACCATCATCTCCATCTCCGGACTCTTCATCCTTTACAGCGCCATCGACAAGATCATCACGCCCCGGGTGATCGAGTACATGGAAGCTTCGATGGGTGTCATGCTCTTTTCGATCATCCTCACCGGCGCGCTGGTCCTCTTTTTGAACCACGTCGCGAAAAAGAACAACAACCTCGTCATCCGCGCCGACGCCCTGCACTACAAGACCGACCTCTTCACCAACGGCGCGATCCTCCTCTCTTTGGGCATCATCCACTTCAGCGGTTTCGAACTGATCGACCCACTGCTGGGGATCGGGATCGCGATCTACATGATCACCTCCGCCTTCCCTATTCTCAAAGAGGGGCTGATGATGTTGCTCGACGTCTCCCTCACCAAGGAGGAGACGGCCCGCATCACGACCATGCTCAACCGGCTTCAGAAGATCAACGGTCACCACCATCTCCAGACACGGCGGGCGGGCAGCGACATCTTTGTCTCCGTCCATCTCGTCTTTGACGACGCGACCTCCCTGCTCGATGCCCACAAGGTCAGCGACCAGGTGGAGAGCATGATGCGGATGCTCTTCCCCAACGACCGGGTCCACCCCTTTATCCATACCGATCCTTATGACGATTCTGATATTAACGAGATGGAAGTCGAGCAGCTCTACGCCACCTGAATCGCGAACGAAGCACGCGCATTGGCGGAAAAAACGTTAGAATGGCGCCAAACACATTATTGGAGGATTAATCGATGAAAAAAATATTGTTAACTACGACCCTGCTGGCCACGGCCCTCTTTGCCAACCCCTATGAGAGCACACCCGAGGAGATCGCCGCTGTCAAAGCCACCGGCCAGAAAACGGCAGCCGCGCTGCTCAAAAGCCTCGGCGGCAACCTCCAGAAGCATCTCAAATCCGGCGGCCCGATGGAGGCCTTCGGATTCTGCAGCGACCACGCCTACACCCTGACCGAAGTCATCGACCAGTCCATGGGTTCCGACGTCAGCGTCAAACGGATCAGCCTCCAGTACCGCAACCCGGCCAATGCGCCCCAGGGAAGCGAAAAAGCGATCCTCGAATCCCTCCAGACCCTGCAGGCCAACGGCGTCGTGCTGCCTGAAGACGTCGTCGAAGTTGTCGGGGACGGTGTCTACAAATACTACAAGCCGCTGCTGATCAACAAAGCGGCCTGCCTCAAATGTCACGGCGACATCGACAAACTGCCGGAGCTTGCCAAAGCGATCCGCGAACGCTACCCCGAAGACAAAGCGACGGGCTACCGTATGAACGACCTCCGCGGCGCGGTTGTCGTCACCGTCAAGCACTAAAACCCGACTACTTCTCTTCGAAGCTCTCCGCACTCATCGCGTTGAGCCGCCGCTCCAGCCGACCGATCTCATCCAGCAGCTGCTTCGAGACCCCTTCGAGCTGCTGAAAATACTCCTTTGCCAGCTCCTTATCACTGTCGGATATCTTCGGCTTCATATTGAAGAGTTTGCTGAAAAAAGAGCGGTTCATCTCCCCGAAATAGAGTTTGAAAATCTTCAGATAGGTATCGTGCAGGGTAAAGTGCAGGGTTTCGATCGTACTGAGGCGGTCCATGCCGGGTATCGCATTGAGCTTCTGTCCCTCACCGTAAAACCACTGGCCGAACTGGCAGTCGGTGCTGTCGACGGGAATGGCGTCCTTTTCGACGGGGAGCCCCCCGACGAGGGCTTTCGCACGGTTGACCCATTTGATATGCGCTTTTTTAGCTGCGCTGAGCTGTTCAAGCGTCTGTGCTTTATCCATCAATACGTTCCTTGGCGTCATTCGGTTCTCTAAAAACCGATCTTAAAATGCAGCGGGCATTCTAACACTATTTACGAACGTATTCTGTTTAAGAAACAGACACAGTTATCGTGTTTCAGCGTGCGTACTCCACGCTGCGAAGCTCACGAATAACGTTCACCTTGATCTCGCCAGGGTAGCTGACGCTCTGGGCGATCTCGTCGGCGATCTCCTTGGCCAGCAGCGCCGTCTCGTCGTCGCTGACGACCTCGGCATTGACGATGACACGGACTTCCCGGCCGGCGTTGATGGCATAAGCCTGCCGCACGCCGGGGTGGCGCGACGCGATCTCCTCTATTTCCGTCACCCGTTTCAGGAAGCTCTCGAGCACCTCGCGGCGCGCCCCCGGCCGGGCGGCGGAAAGAGCGTCGGCGGCGCAGACGGCGGCGCACTCGATGGAGTCCATCTCCTGCTGGCCGTGGTGGGCGAAGATCGCGTTGATGACGATGGTATCCTCGTCATAGCGTCGGCATACTTCGGCCCCCAGATCCACGTGGCTCCCCTCGTGCTCATGGGTTAGCGCCTTACCGATATCATGCAGCAGCCCCGCCCGTTTGGCCATCTTCGGGTCCCCGCCGAGTTCCGCGGCGATGATCCCTGCCATATTGGCGACTTCGAGGGTGTGCGCCAGGGCGTTCTGACCATAGCTTGCACGGTAGCGCAGCCGCCCGATCAGCTTCATCAGCTCCGGGTGCATCGGGCCGACACCGGTTTCGAAGACGACCTCCTCGCCCTCATGCAGGATCTTCTCCTCGTACTCCGCCGTCACCTTGGCATGGATCTCCTCGATCCTTGCAGGCTGGATCCGCCCATCCTCGATCAGCAGCTCCAGGGTCCGCGTGGCGATGGCGCGGCGGTAGAGGTTGAAGCTGCTCACCACGATCTCCTTGGGGGTCTCGTCAATGATGATATCGACGCCGAGCACCATTTCAAGCGCTTTGATGTTGCGCCCTTCCTTGCCGATAATGCGCCCCTTGAGCTCATCATCGTCCAGGTGCACGACGCTGATCAGGCGCTCCGAGGCGAAGGTGCCCGCAAAACGGCTCGTCGCCTGGGCCAGCAGGAAGTTTGCATGGCGTTCGGCCTGTTCCCTCGCCTCGTTCTCGTAACGGCGCACGATGTGGGCGATCTCGTCACGCGAACGCGCCTCCACCTGCGAAAGCAGCAGCTGACGCGCCTCATCCTTCGTCATCCCGGCACTGCGTTCAACGGCACGGATCGCCTCATCCGTACGGCGCTCAAAATCGTTTTGCAGCTGGATCAGCGCCTTCTCGCGGCGCTCGACAGCCAGCCGCTTGCTGCCGGCCACCTTGAGCTCATGCTCGACCGCCTCGCGCTCCTGGCGGACAAAACGCTCCAGGTCCTTTTCGCGGCGAGACATAGTCGACTCGCGCCCGGCGAGGTCATGCTCGGCGCGGCGCACGGCATCCTCGTAGCGGTTTTCCGCCCGTTCTTCCGTTTTGCGCGCCCGTTCCGAAGCGCCTACCAGCAGGGCCTCCGCCTCTTTCTCAATGGTTTTGGCTTTGGCTTTCGCCTGTTCCGTATAAAAATCAAGGTGAGCGCTCGTGATCTTTTTCGAAATGAAAAATCCCACCACACCGCTAATAGTGGCGATCGCGCCTCCTGAGAGTATTTCGTTTATCATGTATCGTCCCCGCTGCTTCATAGCGGGCCGACGGTGTCAATAGCACATCAGCCGAAACATCGTAATCATCGCAAATTTTCTCGTTTGTCATACACTCTTCGAGTTGAACAAAGATCGTTTTTGGTTTTCTGTTCAATCGGGCGAAGAAACGGTCGTACATCCCTTTACCGAATCCGATGCGGCGTGCCTGTGCGTCAACCCCGACGGCTGGCACCACAGCTATATCAATCTTTTTAATGTTTCTATTACTGAATCCCGGCTCGTAAATCCCAAAATTTTTACGGGACATCGGGTATCTAAATGGTACCATCAGGAAGCTTGCACCGACCATAAAAGGCAGATAGACGTTCCACCCCTCCCGGCGCAGCCGGTGCAACAGCGGCCGAAGGTCCGGCTCGCTCCCCAGCGGCCAGAAGAGCAGAATGTCTTTCCCGCCGCTTGTACGCACTTCCGCGTAGAGGGCATCGCAGAGCCGTTTGTCCCGCTCCAGGCGGTTATGTTCCCAGACCGACCGCTGCTTGTTCAGGCAGATGTCGCGGAATGCGGCTTTCGTCATAAAACACCTCGCTTGGAACCGCCCCCTGCAGCCCGGATAATGGGGCTTTACCGGAGATGGGTTATAATATCGGCCATTTTAACAAACAGGTATGAAAATGATGGTAAAACAGTTCACGATAACCGCACTTGTCGCGCTGCTGATGCTCGGCGGCTGCAGCGACAGCAAAGACGCGCAGAGCGGCGACGCGGATGCGCTGATCGCCAAAACCGTTTACACGCTCAACGACATCAACGGTACTGCCTACGAAGTGACCAAATCCGGCGCGGACTTTCGAATCAGCGGCGTCCCCGAACCGGTGGTCGTCTACGACATCTTCGCCACCTGGTGTCCACCCTGCCGCGCCGAGGCCCCGCACCTGAGCAGCCTGCAGAAGAAACTGGCGGGCAAGATCAAAATCATCGGCGTGACGATCGAAGAGGGGAACGACAACGCCTACTACCGGCGTTTCGCGGAGGATATCGGCATTGAGTACAGCCTCGTGAACTCTCCCGACAACCAGAAATTCTCCCGTGCGGTCGCCGGCGCCATCGGGGTCGGGCAGGACTTCCCCATCCCCCTCATGGTGGTTTATAAAAACGGCCGTTTCGTCAAATACTACTCGGGACTCGTTCCCGAAGAGATGCTCGAGTCCGACCTGAAAGCCCTGGCGGAGGCGCAATAGACAATGCTCGGTTTTTTCAAAAAAGGGCTGCAGAAGACCGCGGAGGCGATGAAAAGCGTCGCCCCGAAAAAACGCAAACGTATCCCCAAGGATGAGCTCGAGGATATTCTCCTCGAAGCCGATGTCGAATACGATCTCATCGAGATCATCATGCGCGAGCTCTACGCCGACGACGTCACGCGCGAACAGCTTGAATCGAAGCTGATGGCGACCCTTGCCTGGGCCAACTACGAAAAGCCCGAGCACGAAAAGCCCTTCGTCGACCTCATCATCGGGGTCAACGGCGCGGGCAAAACGACGACGATCGCCAAGCTGACACAGCACTACATGAACGCGGGGGAGCGGGTCCTGCTGGGGGCCTCCGACACCTTCCGTGCCGCGGCCATCGAGCAGCTGACCCGCTGGGCCGACCGCCTGGGCGTGCCCATCGTCTCCTCGCGCCAGGGGCACGACCCCTCCGCCGTCGCCTACGACGCCATCGAATCGGCCAAAGCCCGCGGTTTCGAGCATGTCATCATCGATACGGCGGGACGGCTCCACACCCAGACAAACCTCTCCGAGGAGCTCAAGAAGATCGTCCGCATCTGTGACAAGGCCCATGCCGGCGCCCCGCACCGCAAGATCCTCATCATCGACGGCACCCAGGGCAACTCCGCCATTGCCCAGGCCAAGGCGTTCAACGAGATGGTCGATGTCGACGGCATCATTATCACCAAGCTCGACGGCACGGCCAAGGGGGGGTCGATCTTCTCCATCGCCTACGCGCTGCGTCTGCCCATCTTCTTCGTCGGCGTCGGCGAGCAGCCCGACGACCTCGTTCCCTTCAACAAGTTCGAGTTCATCGACGGCTTCCTCGACCCGATATTTGAGGCGGAGGCCTAAGCACCCTTCTGACACTGCGTCATAGTATGGCCGCCCGTGCCGGCGGTATGCTATGCTTTCCCACACAATACGGATATACGGAGGCATCGTGGCCAAGAAAAAATCCCTCTTCGAATGCCAGCACTGCGGTTTCACCTCGGCCAAATGGATGGGCAAGTGCCCCAACTGCGGCACCTGGGACTCTCTTGTCGAGCTGAGTGAACAGCAGCAGGAGGTGCTCAAACAGACTGCCTCCTCCGTCACCGGTAAAGCCAAGGCGCAGCCCATCAACGAGATCGCCCACACCGAGGTCGAACGCTTCAGCTCCGACGATGTCGAACTGGACATGGTGCTCGGCGGCGGGGTCGTTCCCGGATCGCTGACGCTGATCGGCGGCAGTCCCGGTGTGGGCAAATCGACCCTGCTGCTCAAAATCGGCGCCAACATCGCCAAAGGGGGCCGGAACACCCTTTACGTCACCGGCGAGGAGAGCGAAGGTCAGGTCAAGCTGCGCGCCAACCGCCTTGACGCCAACGCTGACCACCTCTATCTCCTCAGCGAGATCCGCCTGGAACAGGTGCTTGCCGAACTGGCCCACCGCAGCTACGAATGCCTCATCGTCGACTCCATCCAGACGCTCTACAGTGAGGCGGTCACTTCCGCCCCTGGCTCCGTCACCCAGGTCCGCCAGATCACGTTCGAGCTGATGCGCCTCGCCAAGGAGCGCCGCATCGCCGTGTTCATCATCGGCCACATCACCAAAGAGGGTTCCATTGCCGGACCGCGGGTGCTGGAGCACATGGTCGACACCGTGCTCTACTTCGAAGGTGACAGTGCTCAGGAGCTAAGAATCCTGCGCGGGTTCAAAAATCGCTTCGGCCCCACCAGCGAGATCGGCGTTTTCGAAATGCGTAACGAGGGACTCGTCAGCGCCAAGGATATCGGGTCGCGCTTCTTTGACAAGACCCGGGACCAGAGCGGTTCGGCCCTCACCGTCGTCATGGAGGGGTCGCGCCCGCTCATCCTGGAGGTGCAGGCCCTGGTCAGCGACTCCCACGCCTCCAATCCCAAGCGCCAGGCGACGGGGTTCGACACCAACCGCCTCAATATGCTCCTGGCGCTGCTGGAGCGCAAACTGGAGCTGCCGCTGAACTCCTACGACGTCTTCATCAACATCACCGGCGGCATCAAGATCAATGAGACCGCCGCCGACCTCGCCGTGCTTGCGGCCATCATCAGCAGCTTCCGCGACCGTACCGTCTCCAAGGAGACCGTCTTCATCGGCGAAGTCTCGCTGGTGGGGGACGTGCGCGAGGTCTTCCAGCTCGACACCCGCCTGCGCGAACTCGCCATGCACGGCATCACCAAGGCACTGGTGGCCAAAAAGCCCCAGCAGAGCCACGGCGTGAAATGCTACCCCGTCGACGAGGTCACCAAACTGATCGATTGGATGTGAGTTCGCCGTAAAAAATGCCAACTGCTCAAGGAAACATCGCTACGCGAGCGGTACCCTTGTTTTGGCGTTTTGGCGAACGATGCAGCGTAGCGGAATTCCGGAGCGCAGCGAGGACAAACCGTAGCTGTTGCACTGAAAAACAATGTAGTTGTTTTCAGCAATGCGCTTTAGCGCTGTTCCAAAGGACCAGCGCAGGCTTGAAATCAATAGTCCACCAGCAAAATCAAGGGTGACATTCAGTCACGCTTGCCCGCGCGAGACAAGAATCGAAATTCTTATGTACAAATAGGACCCATCCCACCACTGCCTATCATCTATAACAAAAGTTAATCACAAAAATATCAATAATATTCGAAATTTTTATATTAATTTTACACTCTGGTTCTATTATGATGCCCATTCAAATCAAAAGGATGGGAAATGCCCACGCAAGGAAACGGTTTAATACGCCCCTTTTTCAGGGGAGTAGCAGGAATAATAGTATTGCTTTTAAGCGCCATGTCGCTGGAGGCGGCCAACTGGCTGATGCTGCAGGGAACGCAGCCCGACACCGTCGCGCCCAAAGGGGTTGTCGTACCCTATCGCAACAAGATGCCCGTCGTCTGGGGCTTTATCCAGGCCAACTACAAGCAAGATTACGGCGATGTCTTCATCGACCCGAACGGTGTCAACAAAACCCCGTTCTCGTTGTTGAACCCCAATCTGGCCGACCAGGAGGGGTTCAGCCTTTTTCGCGCCAGACTCGCCGCGCGCGGCATGGCCGACAACGACAACAAAGTCAACTACTTTTTCATGACGGAGTTCGGCAATAACGCCGTCAACAATCTCGCTGGGCATGATACCGCCACCTTCTTCACCGACGCATCGGTGACGCTCCGCCACGTCCCCGGGCTCAATGCGCGCATCGGTATGTTTAAAACACCCGGCAGCGAAGAGGGGCTGCGCGCTGTCTTCGTCTCCCCCTATATCGAATTCACCACGATGACGAACCAGCAGGTGCTCGAGCGCCAGGTGACCAATGTCGGTACTGCACAGACCGGCAAAGCGGCCGGCGGCGCTTCGACGGTACACTACACTAGTACCGACGTCACACGGCCGATCGCCGCGTTCCGGGACATGGGAATCGAGCTCTTTGACACCTTTGCGCTCGGTCAGGGGTGGACGCTCAGCTACGCCTACATGTACGGCAACGGTACGGGGATTTCCCACAACGCTTCGGACCACCAGGCGACCCATTACGGCTACCTGGCCCTCGAAGAGGACTTCGGCGCGGGCAAAGGCTTCTACACCGAAGCCCTTAAGTTCTTTGTCTGGGGGCAGACCGGCAAGCGGCGGCTCTACTTCGCCGATGCCAACGGCACGACCACGCCCGTCAAGCACGACCGTAAACGCTACGGCGTCGGCTTCTCCTACTACGAAAACGGCCTGCGGGCGGAAGCGGAATATATGTGGGCCGAAGGGATGATCTATACGGGCGCCAAGGACACAGATCCGGACCCTTATCAGGAAGATTGGCAGCTGCAGTTTGCCGTCGGCACCGAGAACAAGGCCGAAGGCGGCTATCTCAACCTGCAGTACGAGCTCTTTCCCAAGCAGTTCGAGGTTTTCGGCCGCTATGACTTTATGAACCGCCTGACCAATGACACCAAAGGCGAACGCGACTTCCAGACCATCACCCTGGGATGTTCCTATCGTTTCCGCGGCCCGACACGGATCGATTTCAACTACATGATCCGCGATGCGAAAGCACCGGGCAACTCTGCGGCGCAGAACGTGCTGGACAACATGGGCGATCGCCTCGCCATCCAGCTCACCGCGGCATTTTAAAAGGAGACAACATGAAAAACGTATCGATCACACGGATAATAGCCGCACTGGCACTCACCCTTTTCATACCGACGGTCTGGGCCGATGACGACGATGACGTCGTCAAGATCGTCTACCAGTGCGATTTCCCCGACGTCCAGAGGGTCCACCTCATGCTGAACACGCTGAACAACGCCGTAAAATATTACGAGAAGAACCTGATCCAGTACGAGATCGACGTCGTTGCACTGGGGCCGTGCCTGCAGTACTTCATGAAGGACTTCAAAGGGACCGGCTTCGCGGCCAAACCCTACCTGGAACGCGGCGGGCCGACAGGCGAAGGGACGCGCAAACGCTTTAACGGCCTCAAGCTGCTCGGCGGCGACAACATTACCTTTTTCGCCTGTCAGAACACCATGGACAAGAAGAACGTCAAAGCGTCACAGATCGCCGACAACGTGGAGATTACCCCCGGCGGCATCGTCAAGGTCATTGACGATCAGCGCGACGGATTCGCCTATATTAAGATCCAGTAGACGCGACCCGCGGTACTGCACCGCTGTTACGCTTCTGCCCGGCATGTTCAAGAAGGGCCTCATGGCTCTTGAACAGTGTAATAACATTTTGATATAATCGGTGATCCAAGGAGCCGATACCCTTTGAAGCTATTTTCCAGAAACAACCTGCTCTTCGCCGTTCCTTTCTTTCTCATCATTCTCTTACTGATTATGACCATAGAAGTCTTCAACCGGGAGGTCGCGTGGCAGGTCATCGACGAGGTCAGCGACCAGCTCAGCCTCTCGCTGCGCACGGAGCTGCGCAACGAGAAGGAGGATGCCCTGCGGTTTGCGCTGATCCTCTCGGAGAACGACTCCCTCCGGCATGCCCTCAAAGAAGATGACGACGAAGCGGGCTTCGCCCTCCTCAAACGGATGATCAAATCGGTGCAGACAAACACCTCCGAACTCGTGCGGGCTCAGATCATTACCGCGGATTCGCGCCTCTTCGCCCGCAGCTGGGATGCCGACAATCTCTTTTCGGGGATGCCGCTCGATACCTACCGCCGCGACCTCGAAGAGATCATGCTGCACAAGAAACCGCGCTCCTCCATCGAAGTCGGACGACGTCTGGGGATCAAGGCGACCGTCCCCATGTACGAAGAGGGGGAGCTCATCGGTTTTGTGGAAGTGCTGAAGTTCTTCGACGCCAGTACCGACTTCTTCCACAAGTTCGGAATCGACCTCTACGCCCTGCTCGACGACAGCTACTACAACACCGCCGTTTTGATGCAGAACAACCCCTCCGTCGCCTGGTACCTCGTCGGCAACCGCCGCTACAACAACATCAACCTCAAGGTCCTGCAGCGCCTGGACATGAAACAACTGCGCAAAGAACGGATCATGCTGCGGGAGAACAAGTACATCTTCTTCGAACCGATGCGCAACGGCGACGGCGAGACCATCGGCGCCTTCGTCTTCGTCATGCCCAAACAGAGCATCGAGCACTTTGCCCGCAGCGGGGAGGACCTCTCTTTCCTGCTCGCGTTCTCGCGGAACAACCTCTACGACATCGTCAAGAAAGAGCAGTATGACAACAAGGTCTACCACAGCGGATACGACAAGGCCCTGCTTTCACTCAAGGATACCGTGCCCGAGGAGGACCGGGAACTCTTTATGGAGGAGGCGCGGGACATACTTTCCACCTACACCAAAGAGGAGCTGATCGCCCTGATGCTCCACTACAAACTCGCCCGGAAGATCGAAGGAGAGATACGATGAAAATTCTGCTGCTGGAAGACGAATACGCGCTGCGCGTCAGCATCGAGGAGTTTCTGGAGGATCTTGATTTCAACGTCGAGACCTACGCCAACGGCGACGACGCTTTCGACGCCGCCTGCGCGACCCATTTCGACCTTTTCTTGTTCGATGTGAACGTCCCCGGCCTCAGCGGATTCGAACTGCTCAAGACCCTGCGTGCCGAGGGCAACGAGACCCCGGCCATCTTCATCACCGCCCGGACGCAGACCAAGGACCTCGAAGAGGGGTACAAGCGCGGCTGCTGCGATTACATCCGCAAGCCCTTCGACCTCACCGAGCTGCAGCTGCGCATCGAACATGCGCTGCGCAGCTACTACTACAAGCACAGCGAAGCGATCGAACTCGCCCCGGATCTGCTCTACGATACGAAACGGATGCAGCTGAGTTACAAAGAGGAGCCGATTACGCTGAGCAAGACGGAGAGCGACATCCTGGAAGTCCTGCTGCGCCATACGAACCAGGCCGTCTCCATGGCGATGTTCCAGGACGAAGTGTGGGGCGAGTACGTCGACCCCGCCAACATCCGGGTCCAGATCAACAACCTGCGCAAAAAACTCCCCGCGGACATCATCAAAAACCGCCGCGGCATAGGGTATATCATTGAAAGATAATCAATACGCCCTCAAAAACGCGATGCTCTACACGGCACTGATCACGGTGATCCTCCTCGCGCCGCTCTATGTCTACACCGTCTATATGAAACAGATCCACGGGATCCAGAACGAACTGATGCTCAAGCAGCACGCCGCCCGTGTCATCAGCGCCATGGAGGAGTACGACGAGAACCGTGAAAGCTATTTCGAGTACCCCCGCTTCAAGCGGATCGTCTCGGGGCTTTACGACCTGCACTTCAAACCGGTCTTCACCCTCATCGACTTTCCGATGGAACACTTTGCCGCCGGGTACCACATCGACGAAAGCCGCAGCGCCTACCTCATCATCCCCCTGCCGCGGGAGCGCTACTTCGGCGCGGAGTACCTCATCGTCGGCAACCACCTCACCTACGCACCCGTCTACGAGCGCGTCGCGACGATCCTCATCGCCATCGTCGTCCTCGTCTTTTTTCTCTCGCTCCTGGTCCTGCAGCGTTTTGCCCTGCCCTTCAAGCGCGTCAACCAGAAACTGGACAACTTTATCAAAGATACCGTCCACGAGATCAACACGCCCCTCTCCATTATCAACATCAACATCGATCTCTACAACCGCAAGCATCCCCAGAGCAAATACCTGCAGCGCATCAAAGCCGCGTCGAAGACCCTCTCGAACATCTATAACGACATGGAGTACCTCATCAAGAACAAGCAGATCGTTTTCGAATACGAGGAGATCGACGTCAGCGCCTTCGTGCGCGAACGCATCCTCTATTTCAACGAGGTCGCCGCAATGAAAGGGATCACCATCGCCTCCGAGATCAATGAAGGGGTGTTCCTGCACTTCAACCAGACCCAGCTGCAGCGCATCATCGACAACAACATCTCCAACGCCATCAAGTACTCCCACGAGAACAGCATCGTCGAGGTCGCCCTGAAACGGTACGACCACCGCTGCGAACTGACCTTCAAGGATTACGGGCTGGGGATCGAGAACACCGAAAAGATCTTTGAACGCTACTACCGCGAGGAGACCGGCAAAGGCGGTTTCGGCATCGGGCTCAACATCGTCAAGGCGATCATGGAGGAGACGGGCATCACCCTGGAGGTCTCTTCCGTACCGCAACAAGGAAGCACATTTACCTACGTTTTCCCGCCCCATCTCTGCCAAAATCCTGCTATTTGATCTGCTAATAGGAACTTTTTCCCTCCGCATCAAAAATCTTTATATTTTTTTACATTGTTTTTACATTGCACCGTTACAATTTTCGAAACCAAGCAAGGAGAAACACGATGAAGAGATGGCTGTTACTCAGTACGACCATCGGTCTGGGTGTAGCGTTCGCCGCCAACCTGTCCGATGCCATCGAGCGGCCCGAAGCGGCGTCGATCATCCAGAAGGATCTGTTCGGCCCGGCCAAGGCCTACACGATGCCAGCGGGGTGTATCACGGACGACAAGGACGCGATCGCCCGGGGCGCATACATTTTCCATAACCTCAATGGAGAAAAAGCCAAAGGCAAACTGCCTGCAGGCCTGTCAAAAAAGAATGCGAACGGCTCACCGAAGCAGTACGGCAACTGTGTCGCCTGCCACAATATCGAAGGGGCCAAAGGCGCCGGAAATATCGGTCCGGACCTGACAAACTACCATGCATTTTTCATTGAAACGGGTACCCGTGACAACCAGTTCGTCTACCAGAAAATCGCCGACGCGCGTGTCGATAACCCGAAGACGCACATGACGATCAACCTCACGACCGGTCTCTTTACCGAACGTGAAATCTGCGACATCACCTCATATATCGTTTCCATTAAACACTAAAGGAGAACCCATGCAAAGAAGAAGTTTCTTACAACGTATCGGACTGGCCGCAGCGGCCACGGCAGCAACAGCAACCCTCACCCCGCAGAGCCTGCTCGCGGCGGAAGCGCCCAAGGGCCCCAACACGATGAACATCGACGCGGCCCTCAAGGCCATTACCGGCGGCAAGGCCGTCACGCCTTCGAAAAAGGTGCACCTCAAAGCGCCTGAGATCGCGGAAAACGGCGCCGTCGTTCCCGTCACGGTTGAAGTCGATTCCCCGATGACACCGGATGACTACGTCAAAGCGATCCACGTCTTCGCCACGAAAAACAGCAACGTCCGCTGTGCCGACATCATGCTGACACCGGCCAACGGCGCGGCGATGTTCGCGACACGGATCAAGCTCGGCAGCTCCCAGGATGTCCTCGTCGTCGCCGAAACAAGCACCGGCGAATTCCTCAGCGCGAAACAGAGCGTCAAAGTCACGATCGGCGGCTGCGGCTGATCGCCGCTTCAGACCCGAGCATCATCAAAAAAGGATAGACAATGGCAGAAAGAAAATCACTGATTAAAATCAAACCGAAAAAGTTTAAAAGCGGCGACGTCGTCAAGGTCAACTTCATGGTCATGCACCCGATGGAAACCGGGATGCGCAAAGACAAGAAAAGCGGCAAGATCGTGCCCGCCGATTACATCACCGAGGTGAAGTTCTTCTTCAACGACACCCCGTTCACGACGATGCAGGTCTGGGAATCCGTTTCGACGAACCCGGTCTTCACGATCAATTTCAAAGTGCCCGCTGCAGGGACACTGAAAGTCGTCTACAAGACCAACACCGGCGAAGTCCAAGAGAAGTCGAAAAAACTCAAACCGAAAGGCTGAGCCATGAAAGTTACATCAATCATTGCGGCCACCCTGCTTTGCGGCACGCTGGCCATGGGCGGTGAGCAGTTCGCCATGAGCGACGCCGACCGCGCGCTCTATGCGGAACTGCTGGAGAACAACCCGGCGGAGATGGACGTCGAATGGGGCGGTGAGCTCGTGGAAGAAAACTGCGGCGGCGACGCCGGCCTGGCGAAGTTCCTGGGCATTTCCGAAGCAAAGCTCCCCGCGTACATCGCCGGCTTCCCCCGCTATATCAAACAGTTTGACGCCGTCCTCGGTGTCGACCAGGTGATGCAGGCGCTGATGGCCCAGAACGGCCATAAACCGTTCAAGCTCAGCAGCAAAGAGATGTTTGCGATGCTGGCCTACGCCAAATCGCTGGCCAACGAGGAAGCGGTGGCGATCGACGTCAACGCCAACCCGCAGATGAAGGCCGCCTACAAGCTGGGCGAAGAGGTCTTTATGACAGCGCGCGGCGGCCGCGGGCTTTCGTGCAACAGCTGCCACTCCGCCGACATCGTCGGTTCCGTACTGCGCACCCAGCCCCTGCCGGATCTGGGCGAAGCGGGCGCCGGCGCAACCTGGCCGGCGTACCGGATGACGAAGTCCTCCCTGCGTACCCTGCAGCGCCGCTTCCAGGGGTGTATGAAAAACGCCCTGCTGGCGGTGCTCCCGATCGGTTCGGATGAGATGGTGGGCCTTGAGGTCTATGTCACCAATCTCGCGAAAGCCAAGAACAAAACGATCGCGATCCCCGGCCTGAAACGCTAAAGGACAGATGAATGGATATTTCAAGAAGAGACTTTCTGCAGATCGCCGCGGCCCTGGGACTGGTGACGGTTTCCAACGGCTACGCGACGACTGTCGGGGGGAAAAACCCCGCGGACATTTCGCTCGCGGATCTGTATGACTTCAAAGAGACGGGCAATGTGACCCTGCTGCACATCTGTGACCTCCATGCGCACATCAAGCCCCTCTACTGGCGCGAGCCTTCGACGCTGATCTCGGCGCCGAACCTCGTGGGGACGCCCGGTTTCCTCTGCGGCGAAGCCTTTGCCAAGCACTACGGACTGGAGCCCAGCTCCCTCGACGCCTACTTCGACACCCACATGGATTTTGCCGCCCTGGCGCGCAAATTCGGGAAGATGGGCGGCATCGCCCACATGAAAACCCTGATCGACGAGGTCGAACGCCAGCGCGGCAAGGAGAAAGTCCTGCTGCTCGACTCCGGCGACACCTGGCAGGGCACCGGCGTCGCGCTGAAGACAGAGGGCGAAGCCATCGTCAAGGCGCAGAACTACCTCGGCGTCGACGTCATGGTCGGCCACTGGGAGTTCACCTACGGCAAAGAGCGGGTAAAAGAGCTTATTGACAAACTCGATGCGAAGTTCGTCTCCCAGAACATTATCGGGGACGACCCCTTCTCCGAGGAGTACGAAGAGCTGATTTTCGAACCCTACACCATCGAAGAGCGCAACGGGACGAAGATCGGCATTATCGGCCAGTCTTTCCCGTTCACCTCGACGGCGAACCCCAAAGAGTTCACCGAGGGGTGGAGCTTCGGGCTGCGGCTTGATACCCTGCAGGAGTATGTCGACGAGCTCCGTAACGAGCAGAAGGTCGACTGTGTCGTCGTGCTGTCGCACGACGGTTTCAGCGTCGACCAGGAGGTGGCGCGCAAGGTCCACGGGATCGACTTTATCCTCAGCGGCCATACGCACGACCCCTCCCCGAAACCGATTGTCATCGACGGTACGGTCATCGTCATCGCGGGCAGCCACGGCAAGTACGTCGGGCGCCTCGATATCGATATCCGGGACCACAAGGTCAAAGGGTATGAGTACAAGCTCATCCCGGTCGCTTCGAACATCATTCCGGCGGATCCCGCGGGCGAAAAGCTCGTCGCGGAGCTCTATGCGCCCTTTGACAAGGAGTTCAACGAAGTGCTGGGGAAAACGAAGGGGCTGCTCTACAAGCGCGACACCTTCTTCTCGACCTTCGACCAGCTCATCAATGACGCGATCATGGATGAGATGAAATGCGACATCTCCTTCACGCCGGGCTACCGGTGGGGAACGACGGTCCTTCCGGGAGACGACATCCTGATGGACAACGTCTACGAGATGTGCGGGATCACCTATCCCAACGTCTACACCTTCGAGCTGAAGGGCGAACGTATCGCCAACCTGCTTGAAGATATCGCCGACAACGTCTTCAACGCCAACCCGCTCTACCAGCAGGGCGGCGATATGAGCCGCCTCGGCGGGGTGACCTATGACATCGCCGTCGGCAACGCCCGCGGCAAGCGTATCAGCAATCTTCTTGTGGGGGGCAAACCGATCGATCCGAAGCGGACCTATGTCGTTTCGTCATGGGGGGGCAACCTCCAAAATGCGGGCGAGCATCTCCAAAAAGAGAAGATCCGTCCCGTCTATGATGTCGTCCGCGACTATATCCGCCGCAAAAAAGTGGTGGATGTCAGCAATGCGGGCAATGTCAAACTGCTGGATTACGATTGCGGTTGTCCTTCCAAGGGGGGAGGCTGCTGAGAGATTGCACGGTCGGCACCGTCACGGTGTCGTGGGAGTAGGTGTCTAAGGACAAGACGGCGGCAGCTGCTACCTGCCGCCAGCCAGTGATAGTGTCACGGGGACATTCGTTCATCACCAGTGACATTATCTCTCTTTTACATTGAAAAAAGGATGAGTAAATGGCTAATATTAAATCAATGAAATTCATTTCGACTGCCGCAGCGGCCGCGCTGGCCTGTACATTGACGAGCAGTGCTTCTGCCGCCGACGGCGAGGCATTCACCCCCAAACGTTCCCTGAAGGGGAACATGATGGAGGTCTACAACGTGCTCCCAGGCAAAGCGGATACCATCACCGACATGTTTGCCAAGGGGGTCGTCTACGGCCGCCTGCGCGTCAACTCCTTCAACTGGGATTGGAAAAACGACGATACGGCGCAGACGAAGAACAAGGACAACCGTGCCCTGGGGCTCGGCGGTAACCTGATCTACAAAACCGCCTCCCTCTACGGCCTGAGCGCCGGTGCGGGTCTGTACTATACCGACGAACCGTTCCCGGGCGAGCGCATGTCCGAGGCGAACATCGGCTACCTCAAGGCGGGCAAGGACACGACCAGCCGCTACAACGTCAACCGTCTCGGACGATACGGTTTTGCGACGCTGGCGCAGGCCTATGTCCAGTATGACATCTCCAAAACCTCCTTCGTCGCCGGCCGTCAGATCTTCGAGAGTTTCCTGACCAAGTCCAACGACACGAAGATGATCCCGAACACCTTCGAGGGTTACTCCTTCACGACCAAAGAGCTTCCGCAGACACGGATCCGCGGTGCCTGGTTCTACCAGCAGAAGCTGCGCGACCATGAGACGTTCCACGACGTCCTCACTTTCGATGATTCCAATACAAGCGTCAAAACGCAGTGGAACGGCAACGACGACTCCGCGGTCCACAAGGGTCTGAGCGTCAACAACTTCCGCGCGGCGGGAGAGGACATCACCCATTCGCTGATCGTCGCCGACGTGCAGAACAAATCCATCAAGAACCTGCAGCTTGACCTGACCTACGGCGGCGTCCCGGGCGTCGTCAGCTCCCTGACCGGCGAGATCAACTATGCCATTCCGCTCGGAGGCTGGAAGATCACGCCGGGTGCCCGCTACATGAAACAGATGGACGACGGCGGCGGTAAGGTCGGTGGTGCCTCCCTCAAAGGGACCCTCGTCGACTGGACGGGCGGTACGGCCGTCTTTGACAACACCAAGGGCTACGATACGCCTGACAGCCTCGATTCCAGCCTCTGGATGGCGCGTCTCGTCGCGGAAACCGGTCCGCTTAAAATGATGGTCGCCTACTCCGCCGTCGCCGATGAAGCGGATATCGTCGCGCCGTGGCGCGGCTTCCCGACCGGCGGTTATACCCGTGCGATGGCACAGTACAACTGGTATGCCAATACCAAGACGACGGCCGCACAGGTCAACTTCAACTTCGACAAGGCCAACCTGGTCTCCGGTCTGAGCGCGATGGTCCGTTACGCGATGCAGGACTTCGACGAGGACAAGCAGGCGGCCGGTGTCCAGGCGGACAGCAACATTATCCATATCGACCTGATCGAGAAGGTCAAAGCGGTTCCGGGGCTCGAAGCCAAAGTCCGCATCGGCCTGGTCGATGCCAAAGATCGTGAAGCGGGGTATGACAAAGACTCCTACAACGAATACCGCTTCGAGCTGAACTACCTCTTCTAAGAAGGATTGACAGATGAAAATGCTCTGGACTGTGTGGCTTAGCATCACATCGGCACTGGCGTTCGAGTACCATCTCGAACCGGTCAGTGTCGCCCGGGGCATCTACTGTTTTTTCGGAAAGCCGGAGGTGATGAACACCGTCAACAACGGCAACATGGTCAACAGCTGCTACATCGATACCGGCCACCGCTGGCTCGTCATTGACAGCGGCCCGACCTACGCCTATGCCAAAGAGGCCGCTGCAGTCATGCAGTGCATCAAGGCGCAGAAGAACGGTCCGGTCATCGACACCCATGTGCACGACGACCACTGGCTGGGCAACGGCTTTTTCGAAGCCCGGGGCGCCGAGGTGATCGGTCCCCGCCTCTTCAACAAGGCGGTCAGCCTCACGGCAAAGACGCGGATGCAGCAGCGCATCAGCCCCGAAGCCTATGAAGGCACGGAAATCGCGCTGCCGACCCGCTACGTCGACACCAATGAAACCCTGCGCATCGACGGCGAAGAGATCCGGATCATCCGCCTCACCCGCCGCGCCCACACCGCGGAAGACCTCCTGGTCTACCTCCCTTCCCGGCAGACGCTGTTTGCCGGAGACCTGGTCTTCAACGACCGCATCCCCTCCCTGCGCGACGGCGACCTCCACGGGTGGATCGCCGCGCTGGAGATGATACGGGCAATGCCGCTGAAACACATCATCGGCGGCCACGGCGAGCGCACCGACGGCGACGCACTGCAAATGACCTATGATTACCTGACGCAGCTGCGCGACCGCGTGCGTGATGCCATCGACGAGGGCATCGGCATCGCCGAGGCCACCAAAACGATCCGCCTCGACGCTTTCCGCAGTGTCGCGCTCTATGACACGATGCATGCGCAAAACGTCGAGGTGGCCTACCGGATGCTGGAGTGGGACGATGAATAAGCTGCTGTGGCTGCTGCTGCCGCTGCTCGCCGACGCCGTCGACTGGCGCAGCTGGGAACAGGGCAAGGCCGAAGCGCACGAGAGCGGCAGGAACATCCTGGCCGCCCTCGTGCGCGACGACTGCCACTACTGCCACGACATGGAGCAGGCCGTGTTCAACGATGGGGCCATGAGCCGCTGGGTCGAAGGGTGCTTCGTCCCGGTCAAGATCAACCTCTCGAAGCGGGACGTTCCCTTCAAAGCGAGGGTCCCGATGACCCCTACTTTCGTCATCCTTCAGCCCGATGGCAGCATCATCAAAACCGTCCCGGGCTCCTGGAACCGGGAGGATTTCACCGCACTGACCGCTTCGGCGTGCACAAAGGAGTAACATGCGTTTTCTGATCATTTTGCTGGCCTGGGGCCTCTGGCTGAACGCCGATACGGAGTTCGCCGATCCCAAACCGGCCCTTGACAACCCACGCCAAGTCGTTTTCTCGGTGACCGAGGGCAGCGACGAGGCGATCAACCATGTCCTCAGCTCCGCCAACAACGTGCTGAAGTTCTACGGCCCCGAAAAGGTCCAGATGGAGATCGTCGCCTATTCGGGAGGGATCCGCACCCTGCTCAAGAACGACCCGAAAATTGCGGAACGGGTGCGCACGCTGATGCTGTACGACGTCACCTTTGTCGCCTGCGGCAACACGATGCGCACCAAAAATATTACCGAAGACCAGCTCATCGACGACGTCGAAGTCGTCACCGCCGGCATCGTCGAGATGATCGAACGAGTCAAAGATGGCTGGGTCTATATCAAACCGTAAGGATTACACCATGATGAAACACATACTGTTTTTACTCTTTTCGACCGTGATCGCACTGCATGCCCAGGGCGACCTGCGGATTTTCAGCGTCGATAACGACCCCAAGAGCGATCTGCCGCAGGTGATCGAACGTTCACTTGCTGCCAACGGCTTCACCATCGCCGCCAATACGGAGATGAACAAACCGTTCAACATCCAGTTCCAGCAGAGCGACTTCGACGTCTTTTACCTGCTGACGGCCTACCATACGGATCTCTCCCGCACGCTCGTCGTCAAGTATCCCGATGCCGGCATTTTCGTGCCGATGGGCTTCGGGATCTACCAGCACAAAGGCGAGAAGCAGCTGCACGTCTCCGTCCTGACGGCCGAAGCGATGGCCAAGATCATCGGTCTCAAAAGCGTCGACCCGATCCTGAAAAAGATCGAGGCGGCGGCGCTGAAAGCGCTGGAATCAGCAATGCCGAAGGCCTCCGTCACGATCGAGAACGAGAACCCGCTCCCGGCGTCGGGACCGCTGGTTTCGACCTACAGCCTCGAAGTCGAAGAGGATGAGTACGATGACGTTAAAGAGGAACTCGCCATGGGAATCCAGGGCGGTCTCAGTCCCAAAGGGTTCGTCCTCTCCAACACCCTCGATTTCGAAATGGTCGTCGGGGAGGATGAGAGCATCGACAACCCCTTCGATTTCTACGACACCTACTCCATCTGCAAGCTGAAGGTGATCTACAACGTCGCCAAGACGCGCCCGCAGGCTTCGGCCTTCGCGCCCTGTACGATGATGATGTACAAGAAAAAAGGGGAAGACAAGATCGTTATCGGTTTCCCCGGCGTCTACAACTGGATGAGCAGCGCGCGCGTCCAGGATAACGAGGCCAAGGCCGAACTGATGAAAGCACAGAACGATTTTGAAACGCTGCTGGGCGATCTGACGGAGTAACCTCTCCGTCCGGTCCCCGAGGCTGCCTGCAGATTCGGCTCCCCTCCCTGCCGAACTGGTTTGATTCATTCTTCTACTCCTACGTTTGTTCCGTCCCAAACCGCAGGCAGCCTCGGGGACCGGACATTAAACGCCCCTTTTTACATAGTTTTTACTTTCCCCCGGTATGATGCACTTCACCAAGGAGACTGCATGAAAAAACTCTTTCTCATCCTGCTGACCGTCCTCTCGCTCTTTGGCGCGGAGAACCCCAAAGTCGTCATCGACCTGACCACCGGCGACATGCACACCTTTGAACAGAAGATTCTCAAAGGGATCGTCGCCCACAAGACCTATTTTGAGAACCAGCTCAAAGAGCTCGACGTCGCCGTCGTCATCCACGGCAACGCCTACAAGTTCTTTCTCAAAGATCCGGCACACTTCGACTTTGCCAAGGACCCGAAACTGCTCAAAGCCGCCCCGGAACTCGCCAAGCGCATCGCCGCCCTCGCCGATACCTATGACGTGACGTTTCTGATGTGCCAGGCGGGGATGACCAAGAAAAAAATCGACGCCAAGGATATTTACCCCGGCATCGAAACCGTGCTCAACGCCGGCGTCGGCCTGATCGAAAAACAAAACGAAGGATACGCCTACCTCCCTGTCGCCGACTGAACGGCTTATTGGCTTTCTTGAAGTACAATAGGAGTTCAAGGAAGCGCCATGACCCCCTATCTTCTCCCGGCACTGCTTCTGCCTGCAGCGCTGCTCTTCGCCGTTCCAGTCCCCAAAGCAGTAGACGATCCCGCGGTGAATCTCACCCGCTACCTTACCTACCGCTCCGAGGGCAGGCTCACCCCGGCATGCCGCGCTGAGCGCACGCAGTTTGTCTGCAAGGCGCAGCGCCAACGAATAGAGGAGCGCGATGCCAACCGCACCGCCGTCACCGCCTTCAAAGCGGCAACCGCATCGTTCAACAAGGCGCTGGGGGTGCTGCTGCAAAAAGAGGCCTTTGACGCCGCAATGAAGGAGGTGGAAGAGTTAGAACGTCTGCAGCAACAGCACCTTGCCGCCGAAAAACCCTATTTCGCCCCGCCGTCGACCCCCCGAAAAGATGCGCTGGAACGGGCCCTTGTCGGCAATCTCGAACAGCTTGACGTCACGGATTTCGACTATGACCAGTATGATCCCCAGGCCCATCTGCACATCGACACCCTCCATTTCGCCAACAGGATGAAGCGTACGGCAAAGGGGGCCGCCTTCGCCGAACGCGTCCTCGGCATTGTCTCGCTCGACTACGCCGGGGCCACCCTCGAGACGAACGCGACGGAGAGCAGCGACGCCGCGGCCCCCTACCTGTTCGAAGCCTGGTTCGACACCAACGACACCGTCAGAGCCGATTATGTGGGCAAAAGGCTGCATGCCCTCTACGCCGAGCAGTTCGCCTCACCGTTTTCCGGCCGCCTGGCGCTCACGACCGTGTATGAGGGGAACGACACCATCGACACCCGTTTCACCTCCCGCAACGACAACGCGAACGGGAACCACGACACCCTGACGCTGCACGTCACGCTCCGCAACGCCTCGGCCCTCTTTACCCCGGCACGGAAGCCGCCGCATTCCGGTTACCCCGATCTTCTCTTCCATGCTCTGCATGCACAGAGCAGCGCCGACGGCCGGGCCTACCGCTCCCTGCTCGAAAAAGACAAACGCTTCGCCGCCTATATCGGCCAGTACGACACCCTGCTGCACCGCGCCTTCGAACGCAAACGCAATAAGTTCGCCTACAGTCCCACCCTGACGCGCTGGATCACCGAGGCGGAATCGGCCTTCTCCGCCCTGTTGCGCGGTCGGGCCGACACCCTGGAGATCAACGTCACAAACCGCAGCGGCCAGAGTACCGTGCAGCTTTTCAGCCTGCTGATGGGGCAGCTGACGGCCCTCCCCTCCTCCCCGGACCGTCGACCCGATCTGGAGAAAATCCTCGCCGACACCGCCGCTGCCCACCTGGAGGTCAGAATCGAAGCACGTTGAATGCCCCGGCCGCGAAACGCCCCCGCGATTTGCTTCCTTCAAAAGAGTTTCAGTATAATCAACCCAAAGATAAACGGCAGAGGATTCCTATGGCAGCACCATGCATTGATGCGGACTACAAAGGCGAAGAGCGCTACACCAAAATCACACTGGCTTACGATACGGAAGAGCAGTATAAAGAGATCAATGCCGCCCTGGCGCAGATCCACGAAGAGCATAAGCTCGACCGCAGCGTCTACCTGACCGAAAGCGCCGGCGGGCGCAAGCTGATCGTAGTGGAGTATCACGACGACTACGACCGTGAAGCAGGCGCCATCTTCGAGAAACTGATGAAGATGCTCAACATCGAGCGCTGTCAACTCTAATCATCTCCCATGCAGACATACGCCGAAGGGAACGAACTCTTTCAACAGGTCTATTTCAAAGAGCATGAAGCGGAACTCCTCCGCCTCGCCAAGGAGGGGCAGAGTCCGAAAGCCCTCTTTATCGGCTGCTCCGACTCCCGCGTCATCCCCGACCTGATGATCCAGAGCAAACCCGGTGACCTCTTTGTCATGCGCAACGTCGGCAATTTTGTTCCCGTCTACAAGCCCGACGAAGATTTCCATGCCACCGCCACGGCAATCGAATATGCCGTCAGCGTCCTCAAGGTCTCCGAGATCATCATCTGCGGCCACACCCATTGCGGCGCCTGCCAGGCGCTTTACGAAGAGATCAGCGACCCCGGGCTGATCCATACGCGCAAATGGCTCTCCCTGGGGATGAAGGCAAAAGAGAACGCGGTCGCCACCCTGGGAATGGACGGGGACCGCGAAGCGCTGCTTCGCCTCACCGAGCAGCTTTCCATCCTCTCCCAGATCGAGAACCTCCTCACCTATCCCTATGTCAACAAAATGGTCAAAGAGGAGAAGCTCTTTATCCACGGCTGGTACTACGATATCGAAACAGGGCACATCCGCTACTACGACCCCGAGATAAAAAGCTTTGTGCCGCTGAGCGACCTCGGCAAACAGCATCAGATCGACGACTACGAGCAGCTATGATCGGCATCGACCTTGTCAAAATCGAGCGCATCGAAGGGATGATCGCGCGTCACGGCGAACGGGCGCTGCAGCGCTTTCTCTCCCCCGATGAGATCGCCCTCGTAGGCAGGCCCCATACCGCCGCAGGGTTCTGGGCCGCCAAGGAGGCCTGCGCCAAGGCGCTGGGGTGCGGCATCGGCGGCGAGTGCGGTTTCCACGACATCGTTATCACCAAAACCGATCGCGGCGCCCCCCAGCTCGCCCTCTCCGACACGGTCCGTGAACGTTTCGGCATTACCGACGTCTCCCTCTCCATCACCCACGACGGCGGCTTCGCCATCGCCGTCGTTGCACTTGAAGGCAAAAACTCCCTATAATATTCGAATGGATACGACAATAACCGATCTGGCCTCCAAGGGGCAGGAAAGAGCGGCAGCACTGCTGGAACAGTGGCTGGGGCGGTTCGGGCAGTGCCCCCATTTCGGGGGCGTCGCCGACCTCCTCGTGATCGCCGGGCCTCCCGCTTCCGGGAAAAAGCTGATGATGCTGCAGACGCTCGTCCATCTGGGACGCGAGCGACTGCACCTGCACATGGGGGAATTCGCCTTCGCCGACGATGCCGAACGGCTGCTGGGAACGAAGGGCATTCTCACGCGCTGGGTCACCGAGCATCCGGAGGGGGCGATCGTCTTCGAGGATATTGACGAAGCCGATCATGCGATTCAGCGCGCCGTCGCCGCCATCATTACCGACGGGGCGCCGGGGGCGTCGGAACGGTACGGCCGTACGCTCTTCGTACTTCTTTTCAAGATCAAATCCCCCGAATGGGTCGACAAGCAGTTCCTCGACCGCTATTACGACCAGCCGCTGCTGGAACAGGCCCATCTCTACGAGGGGCTGGCCACCACGGGGATGCCCGATGAGAGCGGCATCCTCCGTGCCCTTTTCGACCCGGAACTGCTCAACGTCATGAGCGAAACGGATCTTATTCTCCTCTACCCCCACGACCTGCAGACGCTTCGGGCCATCACCGAACAGATCCTGCAAACCGCAGCCGCGCGCTGGAACACTTTCCGGCCCGTTCCCCTCGAAGTGCGGCACCCTTCCGAGCTTGCCCTCGCACTGCTGCTCTCCTTCTCCCCCTACCTCAATACGACACGGGTAGCGCACCGTCTCCCGGCCTACCTCTTCGATCTCGCCGCTGCGGACATGCCCGAAACGGGCCGCATCGTTCTTGACGTCTCCAAAGATGCGCGCAACTGGCTGCGCAGCACCTTTGCCGACGAATCGGACCTGAAAGCCTTCGGCAAATACGACCGCCGTTTCAGCCTGAACTGGGAACGCCACGTCGGCAAAGAGTGCACGGAACTTCGCCTGCGCGACATCGAAGAGCACTCCCAGGAGATCACCCCCCTGAGCACGCAGAGCGACCGCCTGACCATCCACCCGGTGGGCCGCACCGGTTTCGACGCCATCGCCGGACAGAACCGCGTCAAACAGCAGCTCGCTTCCCTCGTGGCGCTGCTGCATAACGACCGGGGGTTGAAAACCTTCGGGATCACCCTCCCCAAGGGGCTGCTGCTTTACGGCCCCGAAGGGGTCGGCAAGACCCTGCTCGTCAAAGCCTTTGCCAAGGAAGCCGGACTCCCCTACCTCTACCTGCGCGGTAGCGACCTGTTCAACGAAGAGCTGATCGAGGCGGCATTCCAGCGGGCCCGTCAGGCCGCCCCGCTCCTGGTCATCCTCGACAACGTCGACGTCAAGGGGATCATCGAAGGCAACTACACGCCGATTCCGACCGAGGCGCTGGACGCGGCGATCGACGGGAGTCCGGACTCGCCGGAAAACTTCGTCTTCACCGTGATGACGGCACAGCACAAAGAGGAGGTGCCCGCGGCGCTGATGCATCCGGGCCGTATCGACCAGTTTGTGGAGGTGCCGGAACTCGACAGGGAAGCCCGACTCTTTTTCGCCAAACAGCTCCTTGAAAAACCCCATGAAAAGATCGATATCGAACGCATTACCCGCTATATGAGCGGCATGAACGGCTACGAGCTCGGCCGCATCGCCAAAGCCTGCGCGCTGGAGGCGATCAAGCAGAACAAAGCCACACTGGACGAACAGATTATTATCGACCAGATCAACACCATCAAATACGGCAGCCGTCTTGAGAAGAAACGCCTCAAGAACTTCGAAGAGGACCTGCGGCGCAGCGCCTACCACGAAGCGGCCCATGCCGTCACTTCCATGGTGCTCCTGCCCGAGGTCGAGATCGAACAGGTCACCGTCATTCCCCGCAGCGAGACCCTCGGGCTCGTCTCCTATACCCAGGAGCAGCTTCAGGCGAACATGAGCGCGGATGAACTGCGTGCCAACATCGCCGTCTCGCTGGCGGGGCGCCTGGCGACCATCAAACAGTACGGCGAGGGGGAAGGGATCGAAACGGGTGCCTATAACGACCTGCAGCAGGCAACCCTCTACGCCTACAGCGCCGTCGCCCAGTACGGTATGGACAGCGAGCTGCAGAACATCAGTATCGAGATGCTGCAACAAAATGTCAGTAACACCCTCTTTGACACTCAACTGCAATCGCGCATCGCCGTCTGGATCGCAGAGGGCACTGCCAGGGCCAAAGAGGTCATCGATACGCACTGGGCGCTGATCGAGACCGTCGCCCAGCGCCTTATAGCCGTCGAATTCATCGAGGGGAGCGAACTAAAATCCCTCCTCAAGATCCCTCCCTCCGCCTGAAAAAAAGCGCTTTCGCGCACCCGTCATGGTAGCTCTCTTTCACAAGTTCAATTTTGTGCTTATCGGTTCTTAAGCTCTTCAGGAATAATATTTAGTTATGGAAGAAATGAAACGGTTTGGCTTTAGAAGCCAATAGGCTCAGGGGAAACACATCGTTATCCTACGCTGTCCCTGCCCCTCAAGTGAAAAGGTTCCGAAAATGAAACAGATCACATTGAATGGGCGGAAGTGGAGAAACCTCCTCGCCGCAACACTGCTGCTTGGCGCCGCTGCCAATGCATTCGCGTGGGAAAAGCCCCATGCGACGGGTCAATTTGAACTCGACGGGAATATCATCAGTGAAGCGGCCGTCCCCGGAGACGACTGGCAGGATATCGCCAACGGACTCGACAGCGCCTTCAGCGACAGCGGCATCATTGCAGACGGGCTCGGCATGAGCATCTTCACCGGCGGCGGCTCGAAGGACGTGCGCAATGTCAACCAGTGGCGCTGGACGGACGGTTCGGTCCCGGACAAGGATGAGATCCTCCACTCGGCCGCCGCGGCCTACAATGCCAACGGCGAACTGATCGTCTACCTGATGGGCGACCGCTACTCCACCGACGGTTCGGCAGAGATGGGTGTGTGGTTTTTCCAGGACCGTGTCGCCCCGAAACCTGACGGCACCTTTTCGGGCACCCATAAAAACGGCGACGTGCTGATGCTTGCCGAGTTCGTGCAGGGCGGTGCGCAGGCGCACGTCAAACTCTACGAGTGGGATACCACGCAAAAAGACAACCTGAAGCTCATCTTCGAGGGCCAGGGCGGGGGAGACAACTACTACTTCGCCACCTCCAACGGCAGTCCGACGCAAGCCTGGGACACTTACACCCCCAAATCCCTCGTCGACGGCATGCCCGAACACACCTATCCCGAAAACAGCTTCTTCGAAGGGGGGATCAATCTCAGCTGGATCTTTGAAAATGCAGTCCCCTGCTTCAGCTCCTTTTTGATGGAGACGCGTTCATCCCACCGCGTCAACGCCCAGCTCAAGGATTTCGTCAGCGGCAATCTCGATACCTGTAAACTGAGTATCTCCAAAGAGTGTCTCTCCTCCGAACTCGAACGTTCCGACTACATCACGATCAACCATACCTTCAAGTATACGGTCACCAACGAAGGCTTCGGTACGATCGACCGTATCGAGTTTAAAGACGATGCGGGGAGCCCGGACGACCCCAGCGACGATCCGACCCTCAGCGACATGACGGACCTGGCGACGGGCGAATCAAGAAGCTACAGCTATACGGTCAACTCCTACCTCAACCCGCCGACCAATACGATCACCGCGACCGGTTATATCGGCGAGTACTCTATGGCACCGGAAACGGCGCAGTCGACCTGTCAGAAGGTCACGCTCAACCCGGCGATCTCCATCACGAAAACCTGTAAACAGAAACTCGAAACGCTCGGGGGCCAAGTCGTCGTCCGCGTCGATTACGAAGGCAGGGTCTGTAACGAACAAAACGGCACCCTCCTCACCAACATTCACGTCACCGACGACAAGTCCGGTGAGATGTTCGATTACGATGCCCTCTACCCGGCAGACGACCCGCAGGGCCGGACCCAGTGCGAAAGCTTCAGCAGCACCTACCACCCGACAGCGACGGTCTCCGAATGCGCGATCAACAACTCGCACAGCAACACCGTCGTAGCGATCGGTACCGAGCCGCTTAACGGCACCGAGGTCAGGGCGACCGCGACATCAAACTGCCCCCTCTGTGACGAAGCGTGTGTCGAACCGGCACAACCGTAAATATGAGAGGCGCGGATGCCTGCATCCGCCGCCTGCTTTCCCCGCGTTATGCCCTCACCCCTTTTACCAGCAGCCATAAAGAGAGCGACACTTCCGCCAACAAGGCCAGTGCAATCAGCGTCTGTGCCGTCATTGCCAAAAGCGCCGACCCCTGCGGGAGCAGCAGGTGGGCGAAACTGTCGATGAGATAGCCCAGAGACGCGATCATCAGCATTATCCCCAGCAGCCGGGGAAGGTAACGGGATTTGAGAATCAAGGCACCGAGGATGAAACAGTGCAGACCGAAAAAGACGAGTCCGATCGCGTAGCCGCTTGCATGGGCATCAAGCAGTTGCTGAACGATGGAAGATGCCGCGGAGTCCGTCCCGTGCAAAACGGAAAGGAGGGAAGTCAGTGCCGTGAGATTGGCCGCCAGCACGGCGCCCATCACAAGCCGAAAAGCGGTCGCCAGCAGGGCCAGCAACTGATTGAGCGGGCGAAAAAGAAGGTAGAGTGCCACGGCGGCCGTCATATCAAACAGGAGCATGATAATGTCAGCGACGATGCTGAGGCGGAACGCTCCCTCCGCCCCCAGGATATTCGACGCCGTGGCCGCCGCGTCTCCCGCCACGATCAGCGGCATCCGCAGGAAAAACTCCGCGGTAATACCGGTGAGGATGACGACAAGCCAGGCCATCCCCGCAAGCCGTGCGTACCGGTTCAGGGCGTTTCCGTTTTCCATCGGCAGCTCCTCAGTGCCTCGTCAGCTGGCGGCTTCAGCCTCCGCCGACGAAGTCAAGCAGTTCGAGACGGTCGTTATTGTGCAGCTCGTGCGTATCCCAAAGCTCCTGTTTGACGATCTCCATATTGATGGCCGCGGCCATGACTTTTTCCCGAAGGCCCATCTCGTCAAGCAGCGCGCCAAGACGGGTATCTTCCTTGACAGTACGCGTCTCTCCGTTGATGATGATTTCCATTACGCTCTCTCCTTTCTGAATCGAATCATTTTAAAACGTTCCCCAAGGAACTGCGGCATGATCAGCGTCTTGACCTTTTCAAGTTCCTGTTTATAGACTTTTTCGTCTGCATTCGCTCTTAAGATCTCCATCAGTTCCAGGATGCCCATCTCCACCAAAGCTTTCATCTGCGTCGCGTACTCCGCCATCGGCATCCCGGCGGCTTCGAACGCCTCCTTGACGTGGGCGAAGGTCACGTCGTAGGTGATATCGCTTTTTTTGAAGGCTTCCGCACGCTCAAGCCCCTCATCGAAAAAGGGGAACACCTCGTGCTCTTTGTAGACCCGCAATGAGACGTCCGGCCGCGCCTGCATCTCCCCGTAGTCGAAGGTGATAAATTCGCTTTGTCCTGCCGCCGCGGCCATCTCCCGCGCGAAATCCTCGTACCCGACGGCGATTTCTCCCCGGTCCTTGTGGAACTGCTCTGCCTTCGCTTTGACCCAGGCGTCATCGAGATCGAAGATGACCTCGTGGTTTTCGACCCGCCCCGTCTTGCCCTTGTAATAGAGTTCGCAGGGGAAGGCGTCGAAGATCTCGTTGGCCACGAAGAACGCCTCTTCAACGCGCATCTGGTCCAGTGCCGAATATTGCCGCAGCGTGACGGCGTCGCCGAAAGCGTCGGCGAAATAGCGCCGCTGCTGCTCCCGCAGATGTTCAAACCGCTCGACGATGGCAAAGGAGAGGCTCTTCAGCAGTTCGGGGCGCAGGGTGTAGATGAATTCCACAATGTCCGCGAGCAGGTAGCCGTGGTGCGCCCCGATCTCGCAGACGGTCGCGTTCGGACTGAGGAACCCTTCGTCGATCACGTCGATCAGGTGCTTGGCGATGGTGCCGCCGAAAAACTTCGACGCGCTGACGGCCGTGTAGAAATCCCCCTGTTTCCCGATGGGACGGTAGGTCGCGTAGTAGCCGTCTTCGGCATAGAGCCACTCCGTCATGTACTCGCTGAATCTCATGATTCGGGATCGCTCAGCTTTTCATACAGGTTCAGCAGCTCGCGCTGGCGGTCGATTTCGTAACTGCGCTGGCTGAGCTTCTCGATCTGCCGGGAATTGGCCAGCAGATCGACATCGTACTGTGTCTTCAACCCGACCCCGTACTGCTCTTGCGTATCGTGCAGCAGCGTCGCGTAAAGCGCTTCGTTCTCCCGGGAGAGTGCAATCTTCGCGTCGATGTTCCTGAGGTTCTCGACAACCTGCTCGTAGAGGGACCGCAGCGCACGTTTGGTGTCGTCGATGGTGACTTTTGACTTGAGGTAAGCGAGCCGTGAAGCCTCGTAATCGTTGATGCTGTTGACGTCGATCGGCATGGAGGCCTTGAGGCCGTAGCTGTAGTAAGACGTTTCGGAGGGGTTGGACTGAACGTACGATCCGTTGATGTAGATGATCGACTCCCGCTTCTGCCAGTTGTAACTCCCCTGCAGGCTGATACTCGGCAGGTACGATGCAAGGGTGACCGCTTTGTTGTACCCCTCTTGCGCCCGCTGCTGCCGCGCCAGGGCAAGGTCGATCGTTCCGTCCATAAAGCGCGCCTCGTCCACCGATGCGAGAAAAGGAATCTTAGCTTCACGGTAATCGAGGTCGCTGATGCTCTCGAAAGCGCTGACCAGCTTCGCCTGGGCCGTCTGTAGGTCCAGCAGCGCCTGCTTGGCAAGGTTGCGCTCGATGATGGCATTGTTCAGGAAACCCGAGTCCAGCTGCCCGCTCATATACTGTTCGCGCTTTTGCAGCAGGTTGATCTCGGTATTGTCCACCTGCAGCTTCTGCTTGGCGATGCCCAGTTCGGACTGCTTGATCTGCATCAGCAGGTCGACCGCCTGCTTGATCAGCGTGCGCTCCTGCTGGGCGATGGTCAGCATGCCGACGTCGCGCGACGCCTGGGCATACTTGATACCGTAGTAGATCCCGCCGCTGCGGAAGATGGGCTGGTCGATGGCGATCGAAGCACTCTCCTGCTGGGTCTCCGGCGCCCCCCGCTCATTATAGGGGTTCTGGCGGGTGAGGGTGTAGTTGATCAGTGCCGGCTGGATCCAGCTGTCGCGCAGCTTCGCGCTCTCCTCTTCGGTCTTGGCATAGTCGTACCCGAAGGCTTTGCGTTTGAGTTCTGAGAGGTAGGCTTCGAGGGAGACGCTCTGACGGTCGGCCCCGGAGCGCTGCTGCGTACCGAACAGGACCGTCGCGTTCTGCTCGACGGCGCAAAGACCGCTAGAGAGCAGCCAGAGCGCGGCGAAGGCGTGTAAACCCCTCATCCATTTCCTCCCGGCTGATAGTAAGCGGCGGCAGGAACCGCAGCGTATTCCGCCCCGCTTTGAGGACCAGTACCCCCTCTTCGCGTGCCTTGGCGATCACGCGGGCCAGGGTGTCGGCATCCTTCGCCCGCAGGCCGCGCATCATGCCGAAACCGACCGCATCGGTAAAGAGGCCGCGATACTCTTCGAAGAGCTTTTTGAGCTCCGTTTCAAAATAGAGGAAGGCTTCGTCGAGCTTCCCGCTCTCCTTGTACGCTTCGAGCACGTCCAGAACGGCATTGGCCGCCGCGGTGGAGAGGTAGTTCCCCCCGAAGGTCGACCCGTGGTCGCCGGGGGCGAAAATATCCTTCTTCGCCGTCATGACGACCCCGATGGGGACCCCGCCGCCTACCCCTTTGGCCAGGGTGATGACGTCCGGTTCGATGCCGTAGAGGTTCGAGGCGAGGAACTCGCCCGTACGATAGATCCCCGTCTGAACTTCGTCGACCATCAGCAACACGTCTTTTGCCTTGAGCATCGCCGCCAGTGCCTGGACCTTTTCGCGATCGAGCGGCTGCACCCCGCCTTCGCCCTGAACCAGTTCGATCATGACCGCGACCGTATGGTCGTCAATGAGCCCCTCGATCTCGTCGATGGACTTGGCATAGACGAAGCCGTCGGGGAAGGGACCGAAATAGTTGTGCATCGCCTCCTGCCCCGTCGCCTTGAGCGCGGTGATGGTGCGGCCGTGGAAGGAGTGTTCGAGGGTGATGATCTTGTAACGCTTCACCTGCCCGTCGACCTCCCCGTATTTGCGAGCAATCTTGATCGCCCCCTCGTTCGCCTCGGCCCCGCTGTTGCCGAAGAAGCACTTCATGTCGTAGCCGCTGCGCTCGACGATGCGGCGTGCACACTCCGCCTGCGGTTCGATGCGGTAGAGGTTCGAAATGTGGGTAATGCGCCCCACCTGCTCGCAGATCGCCTTGGTGACCACCGGGTTCCCGTGGCCGACGCTGACGACGCCGATACCGGAGGTAAAGTCGATATACTCCTTGCCCTCCGTATCCTTTAACCATGCATTTTCGCCACTGACGAAAGCGATATCCTGCCGCGCGTAGGTCGGCAGGACAAACTGTTCGTCCATGGACTTGATCATATCTAACATGCTTCCACCTTGATTTTGTTTGCCTGATAACAGGCGTTTTCTCCTGCGAAACTGCGCAGGGATGTGGTGAGATTATTCACCCCCGGCGTCCCCGCATAGACCAGGACGCAGTCGGCCAGCAGCCGGTCGTCATAGGCCAGCGGCAGCTCCAGGCTCCCCTGCTCCGACACAAGCCGCACCGACACCCCCTCCTCGAAACCGCACTCCGGGTGCATGAACACCCGCGACTCCCGGTCGAACTGGGAGTTGAGGCTTCGGGGACTCTTCGGGGAGATGAGGAAATAATCCTCCTCCATATCGAAATCGAAATCATACTCCTCGAGGAATAAAAACTGCCCGTCATCGGTCTCGAACCCCTTGGAGTACGGGAGCGCTTCACGCCCCTTCACGAGGGTTTTACCATCCGTCGCTTCCCCGCAGGCGAGGAAATGTTCCAGATAGTGTGCTTCGCTCTCGATGGGTACGTCGAATGCCGTGCAGAGCGCTGCGCAGAGCGCGTACTCGCTGATGCCCGTCTCCGCTGTTTCGCACTCGGGCATCTCCAGCATTGCGTTATGGCCGTAGGCGGTGCGCACGTCGCGTTTTTCCAGGAAGGTCTTGGCCGGGATGACCAGTTCGGCCATCGCCGAAGTCTCGTTCTCATAAAGGCCGAAATAGACGACGTGCCCCGCCTTGGAGAAGCTGTCCGTCACCCGCCCCGTATCCGGCATCTGTGCCACCGGGTTGGCCCCCTGGATAAAGACGAGATCGTAATCGGAAAAGGCCGCCGCGGCTTTGGGCTCGAACCGGCGGGCCGCCGCGAAAGGCGAAGGGATGCCGCTGGACGAACTGCCCAGGAAACTGACGCCGCAGCCCGGTTTCCCGAAGAGCCCCAGCAGCGCACCGATGGCATCGATGGCGCGCAGCACTTCGTCGCCGTGGCGGTACTTCTGCACGCCGGTGCCCACCAGGATGGCGACCTTTTTGCCCTTCAGCCGTTCCAGGACACGGCCGATATCGCCGAGCCCCAGCCCGATGCCATCCAAGGCGGCTTTGATCCGCACCGTCTGAGTCAGCTCGTAGTACTCCTCGAACGCCTTGCCGTGTTCGGCCAGGTACTCGGCATCGTACATCCCCTCGATCACGATAAAGCGGGCCAGCAGCATTGCGAAATAGAGATCCCCGCCGGGCTTCAACTGGATATGGATATCCGCGCTCTCGGCGAACGCCGTCCGGACGGGATCGACGACGATGAGCTCCTTGCCCTTGAGGAAGGGAAGCAGGTGGGAGTTGGTCACGGGGACGTTCCGCCCCCAGACCATGACGACATCGGCCTCGGCGATCTGTTCGGGCGGCAGGACAAGGTTTGCGCCGCGCCCTTCGACGACACCTGCCTCTCCCGCCCCGTCGCAGAGCGAGCCCTTTGTCAGTGCCGCGCCCACGGAAGCGAAGAAGTGGTCCGTCACTCCCTGCATCAGGCCGAAGTTCCCGGAACTGCGGTAATGCAGAATCCCGTTACCCTCGCGGGCGTCGCGTACCAACGTCTCCAGATGCGCCAGCGCCGTCTCCATCGACACGACTTCGCCCCTCAGCCTCGGCTTGGCAATGCGCTCCTGTTTCTTGAAGTGGTTCAGATGGGGACAGAGATAGCCGTGGGTGTACGGATGGACTTTATCCCCTTTGAGTTTGCCCGCGTCGACGATGACGCTGCAGGCATCGTAACAGTCCAGGGGACAGGCGGTTTTCTTCTGCATGGGGCTCCCGTTTTTTCGGACAATTCTATCCCTTTTTGGCTTATGCAAAGCTCTAGCCTCCCTGCGTCGGCGCCTTGCTGGCGGGCAGATCCGACTGCACGCGTCTGCTCAAAAAAACGCCACCCTTTCCCCCTCCCGGGAAACGCGAATATGCTATCATCGTTCTTACAATATTCTCTTGCGGGACGACAGCCATCATGACATTCGAAGCACGCCTTTCAGAACGCTTTGACGCCGTCTCGAAGATCATTCTCGAGCGTCAGGACGCCGTGACGGGACTTCTGCCCGCCAGTACCGCCGTCAATGCGCACGGCGACTACACCGACGCCTGGGTCCGCGACAACGTCTACAGCATCCTCTGCGTCTGGGGCCTCTCCCTGGCCTACAAGCGGCACGACCCCGCCAACGCCCGCACCCTTTCGCTCTCGCTCAGCGTCGTCAAACTGATGCGCGGTGTGCTGACCGCGATGATGCGCCAGTCCGACCGTGTCGAGCGCTTCAAACGCACCCAGAACCCCCTCGATGCCCTGCACGCCAAGTACGGCACCCAGAGCGGCCTTGCGGTCGTCGGCGACAACGAATGGGGGCACCTGCAGCTCGATGCCACCTCGCTGTTCCTGCTGATGCTCGCCCAGATGACGGCCTCGGGCCTGCAGATCATCTACAGCGACGACGAGGTCGACTTCGTCCAGAACCTCGTCCACTACATCAGCCGTACCTATGCCACCCCCGATTACGGCATCTGGGAGCGGGGCAACAAGATCAACCACGGCGACCCGGAGATCAACTGCAGCTCGGTCGGGATGGCAAAGGCCGCCCTGGAGGCCCTCGACGGGTTCAACCTTTACGGCACGGCGCGGGGCCTTGAAGGCGTCATCCACGTCGTTGCCAGCGACGTGGCGCGCTCGCGCTTCACCCTGCACGGCCTCCTGCCGCGCGAATCGACCTCCAAGGAGACCGACGCGGCGCTGCTCTCCGTCATCGGCTACCCCGCCTACGCCGTCGAGGATGCGGAACTGGTGAACAAAACGTCCCAGAAAATCCGCAAAAAGCTCGCCGGCCGCTTTGGGTGCAAACGCTTTCTGCTCGACGGCCACCAGAGCGTCCTCGAAGATACCTCCCGGCTCCATTACGAGGCCGAGGAGCTGCGGCAGTTCGAGCACATCGAATCGGAATGGCCGCTCTTCTTTACCTACCTGATGCTCGATGCCCTGCTGCGTGGGGACGCGGAGGCCGCCGGGGAGTGGAAAGCGAAACTGGAGCCCCTCTTCGTCGAGGTGGAAGGGATAAGGCTTTTGCCCGAGCTCTACATCGTCCCCGAAGCGGCGATCGAAGCGGAAAAAGCCGCGCCCGGTTCCCAGGAGCGCCGTCCCAATGAGAACGTTCCCCTCGTCTGGGCCCAGAGCCTCTACCTGCTTGCTTCCCTGCTCGACGACGGCCTCCTCATCCCCGATGACATCGACCCGCTCCGGCGGCGCGAACGTGTCGGCGCGATACGGACGACCACCCCCCTCGTCGCCGTTGTCGCCGAAAGCCAAGCCATCAAGGATCGGTTGCACGCCCTCGGTATCCGTAGCGAAACCCTTGAAGAAGCGGCACCGGCCCAGGTCCTGCACGCCTCGGAACTCTCGCGGCTCTTCAGCAGCGTCGGTGCCAACCGGAAACTGCACCTCACGGGCCGGCCGCAGCAGGTCTCGCGTACCATCACGACCTCCCGACTCTACCAGGTGGGCGACGAGACCTACGTCTTTCTCCCCTACCACTTCGACCCCAAAGCCTTTTACTTCCATTACGACAACCGTCTGCTCGTCGAGCATATCCGCTCGTCGCTGAAGTTCCTGGCCGAGAACTGGGATCAGACCGGCCGGCCCCTCATGCTCCTGCTCGTGCGCGACGACATGCTCGAAGCGGCAACGCAGGAGAGCGTCCTCGAGCTGCTGCGCGCCGTCGAATCGGGCCGCTGCTGCGGTACGGCGGTACAATCCGGTCCGCTTCATACCCTCCTCACCGCCGCATCCCGCGAACAGATGGGGCAGCGCGAAGCCTTCCGGCCCGAACCGCCGCAGTTCCGCCCCGATGGGGAGACCCGCCCGCACGATGCCGCGGCACAGGAGCACTATCACCTCTCCTATGCCGCACGCCAGGAGATCGGGCAGCTCGACGACGATGCCCTTGTGGCACTCCTCCATCCGCTCACCCCTGATCCCCGCGCCGTCGAAGCGCTGCAGCAGCTCTGGCGCCGCCGCGGCGAAGCATTTGCAGTGCCGACCGTTCGGGGGGAGCAGGCGCTCCAAACGATCGCGCAGCAGCAGTATGAAAGCGCCTCCGCCCACCATGACTGGGCGGCCGTGCGCCGACTGGCGGACCTGCTTTACCGCTACGATGAGCGCCTCGAAGACGTCCTGCTCGATATCGTCATTCGCCAGAAACGCCTTGCCGTCGGGCGCGCCTACTTTGAAAAGGCGACCTTCTGCCACCCCGCGGAGAGTACGGCCATCGTGGAGACCATCTACGCCTACTGCGGCAACAGCGCCGCAGAGACCGTCCTGACCCAGGAGATCATTCTCCATCTGGGTCACCTCATCCGCATCGAGCCGGAGCTTTTCGAACAGCTCATTACCCTGCGCACTTGGTACTTTGTGCAGCTGCTCGTCAGCCGTATCAGCCGGGAAATGCAGCTGCCGATGGGCGACGCCTACGAAACCCTGCTCACCCTCTCCCCTCACGAGATCCTGCACCGCCTGCGGGAGGTGCTGCAGACCTTCGCCACCGAACGGCGCCGCATGAACGAGATGGAAAACCTCCGCGCCTCGGGCTTTTCCCAGCTCAAATCCGTCGCTAGGATCAGGGAACTCTCGCAGGTGGAGAACTGGATGCAGTGGCGTCATGACGCCGGGCTGATCGGGCACCATGCCGAACGTTTCTACAAGGATGTCTGGTATCTGCTGCAGCAGTGCAGCGGCATCGTCATCGGGGACAAATACGACATCGCCAACCGCGTCGGAAGCGAGCAGACCCTCGATACCACCGCCGGCGAACGCAGCTTCGAACTGCGCATAGACACCCTGCTGCAGGGCATTCAAGCCCCGGAGTACCGTCAGCTCAACCTCGAGGCGATCGAGAGCCTCACCTGGCTGTTTCGGCAGAACCCAGACTTGAAGGTCGAAAACGATATCGTTCTGGATGTGCTTATCGGCCACGCGGTGCGCATCGCCTGGACCAAGGAGCACGGGGACGCCCATTACAATGAGCAGCGCGGACAGGCGTGGGACGCTTTTTACCACCGCTCCCCCCGCGACACGGAAAGCGCTTTCGTTGAAGCCTTCCGCCATCTTCTGCACGAAGGATTCGAATGACTCGCTCGCCCCTGATCCTTGCCGGCGACATCGGCGGAACCAAGACGAATCTCGCCCTCTACCGCTACCGTGACGGCGGCCTCGAGATCGAAACGAAACGGCAGTATGCCAGCGGCGATCATGACGATTTCACCTCGGTGATCGATGCTTTTTTGGATACATCCGCGATCGCCCGGATCGATGCCGCCTGTTTCGGCATCGCCGGCCCCGTCGTCAGCGGCGTCTGCAAAACGACGAACCTCCCCTGGGAAATCGACACCGCGGCGCTGCAGGCAAAGCTTGATACCCCGAGGGTCAGGCTCCTCAACGACCTGGAGGCAACCGCGTACGGGATGCTCTACCTCGACGACGCCGATTTCACCAATCTCAACGACGGTGCCGGCGCCGCCGTAGGCAACCGCGCCGTCATTGCCGCGGGAACGGGCCTGGGCGAAGCGATGCTCTTCTCCGACGGGCAGCACTACCGGCCGGTCGGCTCGGAGGGCGGGCACTGCGATTTTGCCCCCGCCGACGACCTGCAACAAAAACTGCTCAGCTGGCTCCGGGGCCTCCACCCCGATCATGTCAGTACCGAACGCGTGCTCTCCGGTCCCGGTGTCCATACCCTCTACGACTTTTTAAAAGAGACGGAAGTTGCGCCGGAACCCGCCTTCATGCGGGAGTTGCCAGCCGGGGAGGACCGCAGTGCGAAAATAAGCGAGGGGGCCCTGCTGCACGGCGATGCGCTCTGCAGAGAAACCCTCGCGCTCTTTGCAGCGATCTACGGGGCCGAAGCGGGCAACCTTGCGCTTAAAACGATGGCCACGGGAGGCGTCTATATCGGCGGCGGGATCGCACCGAAGATCCTCCCCTTTCTGCAGCAGCACTTTATGGACGCCTTCCGCGCGAAGGGGCGTTTTGCCCCCCTGCTCGAGGCGATGCCCGTTCGGGTGTCGCTCAACCCAGAAACGGCCCTCGGCGGCGCGGCCCATTTTGCCGCAGACCATCTCCTTACCCTTGCAGAATAAGCGATAGCATCGTATAATGCCGCCCCCCGAATGCTGATGTAGCTCAGTCGGCTAGAGCACTTGATTCGTAATCAAGAGGCCGGGAGTTCGAGTCTCCCCATCAGCACCACCATCAAACCCAATTCTCTTGGAATATAAAGTACGAATATTATTGAAAACACACCTGACTATTCTCCTCTTATGCTTCACCCTGAACGCCGCTTCGATCAATAACAAAAACTTCGGTTCCGTCATCGTCGACGAAGTCACCAGCGTCTATGACGGCGACACCTTCCGGGCGACGGTCAACGCATGGCCCCCATTAATAGGCGAACGCATCGGGATCCGGATCAATGGCATCGACACCCCGGAAATGCGGGGGAAGTGCCCGGCGGAAAAGCGTCTGGCGCACCGGGCGAAACAGCATACGGTCGCCATGCTCCGCGGCGCAACAACGATCGAGCTTCGGAATATGAAGCGCGGGAAGTATTTCCGGATCGTGGCGGATGTTTATGTGGACGGGCAAAGCGTCGGACAGAGCCTGATGGACAGCGGTCTGGCGGTACGGTACGACGGCGGGACAAAGACAAAAGCGTGGTGTAAATAATTAAGTAAAACTCAGTAAAATATATATAAACAAAAAATGCTATCACAAATAGTGCAAGGAGTCTTTGTGTTCAAAATCATCATAGGTGCGCTGGCAGTACTGCTCTTAACGGGCTGCTCCCATAAGTTGGAAGTCCTTAATATAAACGACTATAAAAACTGGCAGCACAACGCGCTAGACACGAAAACGAAAATCGGCATCGTGTCATCCACGCAAAATAAATATGGCCAACAGATCATTCGCGGCATCTCTTCCGGCTTGAACAACGCTTCTGCCGTCGTGTTCTACCCCTATCACGAAAATCAAGTCGAAGACATTGCGGTCGATTTCATCGCCAACATTGATGTAGAGCAACAGTACGACGGCTCCGGATGGAACTTCCTGATCAATTTCCCCGGTTTTCTCGTATGGGCCCCTGCATGGAACGGGTATGAGTATAAAGCGAAGTTTACGATCGACGTCGCATTGACGGACGCCAATAACTCAGCGGTTGATACGTTTCAGACACCGGTCGACTTGGATATCAGACATGCGGAGATGGACAGGACGTGGACAGAAGTGGGATGGTTCGAGGTGGGCATTATCCCATTGATCGGCGGCATCGCTTTTATAAACTACGACGATGATGTCACACCGATCCTGATTGATGAGATAGAAGCCCCTATCGGTGACTATATCGCGCAGGAAATCGTCAGCCGCATCAATGTTTTTCTTCAAAACCCCATGACACCTGCTGACATCCAGTAGGGTTGAACAGGCCGCTTTCCAGATTAATCTTCATTGCAGAGTGACGCCATCGGAAGCCCCTTAAACCGGGGATCCGATAGAGTGCGTCCGCACCGCTCAGTAGCGATCCAGCACGTTTCCGTCTTTATCCAGTACCGAGTGTTTGAAGCGCAGGCCTTTTGCCGCTGTGCCTTCAAACTGCGTTGAAAAGGCGCTGTTTTCGATCGGGGCGGAAATTTTTTGGAGGAACTGCCCTTTCCCGTCATAGATTTTGATGACCACCGTCCCCGTTTCGCAGGTGGACGAACCGTTGATCGTGACGACCTTGATCTGCGGGATCTCCTGGTATTTTACGGCATAGACAGCGCATTTGTCCGCCGCCAGCAGTGATAGGGTCAATCCCAGAATAAGTGCAAGTTTTTTCATCTTATCCCCCTTTTGCACTATTATATATCAATATTTGCAGTATAGGAAAAATCCCTTTAGATTTAAAAATCCCTGCGGACGTGCAAAAGTGGGGGCGGCGGCTTACTGCCCGCAGCTGCCCGATGCGCCCTGCGCGTTTTTGTTCTCCAGGTCCAGGGTCACGGTGATCCCGTCATCCGACGCCGTTTTCGAAAAACCGTAGCCGCGGAAGGCGGCAATGGTCTCCAGGTTCTTTGCCTCCTGGTCACGTTCGACGATCATCTTCAACGTCTTGCCGCCGTAGCCGTTGAGCGTTGCCTTCATCTGGTGCATGGCGTCGGGGATGGGCAGGCCGCGGCGCGGGTCGAGGGGCATGCCGCGGGTGTCGAGGACGCCCTCTTTCATGTTCAACGGTACGCGGTACTCTCCCATCAGGCGCTGCGACGACGCCTTCCAGCCCGCCTTGTCAAGGTCCCCCCGGCCGAAAAGCGCGCAGTGGCAGGTACCGTACTCGTCGATCTCGTCGTCGATGAATTCGCAGGGGCAGCACATCTGCTTGTCCAGTTTCGCATCACCGGATGGCTCGAAGCAGGGGCAGTAGCGCTTGCCGAAGGTCGCCTCCATCTCGCTCAGCCACACTTCGAGGTTCTTACTCATCATCAGGCTCGGGTTGATCGCATACCCCTTCTGCGCGGCATACTTCACGATCCAGCGGTGCTGCTTTTTGACCGCGTCGCGGTACTTCCAGTAATCTTTCATAAAACCGATCATCATTTTTAGCATCGTCAATCCTTTTTACAGGGGCATTATACTGTGTCGTCGATTGCATAACGCCCTGTTTTCCGCCCCTTCCGGGCCCAAAAAATTTCCTTGACGCAAACAGCGAAAAGCGGAGTAGAATTCCATTAAAATCTCTCCCTCGCAAAGGACACACCACCCCCATGGCGAACCTCGTCATCAACAAACAGGCACTCAAACCCTTCGGCCTCAAAGCCAAACCCGTTCTTGAAAAACAGCTGCGCAAAATCGACGTCGACATCAGCGACTACACCTTTGCCGCCAACTATATCTGGCTGGGAAACAGCAGCGGTTTTTACGCCGTCATCAACAAATGTTTCTGTCTCTTCGTCATCACGGGAGGCGAGCTGACAATGCTGCTGCCGCCCATCGGCAAAAAAAAGAACGTCGACAAGGCGATCGTACGCTGTTTCGAGATCATGAACGCAAACAACTCCTCCCCCTACTACTCCCGCATCGACTACGTGCAGGCGTCCACCGTCGAGGAGTTCGTCCAGAGCGAAGACGAGGCGCAAAGCATGTTCGAGATGCTCGAACACTACATTATCGAAAAGAAGCTCGTCGATTACGTCTATGAAGCCGACAAGCTCATCGAGCTGCGGGGCAACAGCTACCACACCAAGCGCACCGAGATCAACCGCTTCCGCAACTCCTACACCGACGCCTACGTCGAGGAGCTCGACAGTGAGAAGCACTTTGAGGGGATTATGGCCCTGTTCAACAAGTGGGTTGCGGACCGGGTGAAATATATGCCAAAGGAGGAGGCGGAAGTTTTCCTCGAGGGGATCCACCAGGAGCGCCACGCCGTCAAACGGATGCTCAAGCACTACACGGAGCTGGGGCTGCTCGGCCTCGTCATCTATATCGACGGGGAGATCAAAGGCTTTACGGCGGGCGAACGCATCAGCGGCGATACGGCCTGCGTCATCATCGAAAAGACCGATTTCGAAGTGATGGGGTGCGCCCAGTTCATCTTCCGCGAATTTTCGAAACTGCTCAAGGAACGGTACGGCATCGCCTACATCAACGTCGGCGACGATATGGGGTTTGAAAACCTCAAGAAGGTGAAAATGTCCTACCGTCCCTTCAAGCTGGTGCCCAAGTACACCATCTACCAGAAATGACGGTCAGAGCCGCCGCTGCCGCCGACGCCGCGGCACTCGAACAGCTTGAACGCACCCTCTTCTCCGCGGAGAACTACCCCCTGAGCCGTCGTGCGTTCTACTACCACATCCGCCACAGCCTGCTGCTCATCGCGCAGACCGACAGCGGGGAGATGGCCGGCTATATCCTCGCACTGCTGCGGCGCCGCGAACCGAAGCTCTATTCGCTCGGTATTGCCCCGGCATACCGCAAGATGGGCATCGCCTCCCTGCTGATGGAGCGGATGCTTTCCGAACTGGCGTCGCGCGGCTTTATGCGCTGCGTGCTTGAAGTCCGCTGCGACAACAACGCCGCAATCGACCTCTACCGCCGTTTCGGCTTCGAGACCGTCAAAACGCTCGAAGGCTTTTACAAAGACGGGTGTAACGCCTATCTGATGCGGCACTGAGCACGACGGGGAAAGGTTTTGTGGAAGGGTCGCTTCCGGGATGCCCCGGGAAGCAGAGGGAAGTTCTGCGCTTACGCGAAGATACTGATCATGACACCCGCGGCGACGGCGGAACCGATGACACCCGCGACATTGGGGCCCATCGCATGCATGAGCAGCATGTTATTGCGGTCGTATTCCATGCCGACTTTGTTGGAGACACGCGCCGCCATCGGCACCGCGGAAACACCTGCCGAACCGATGAGGGGGTTGATCTTCGTCCCCGGGAAGAGGTTCATGATCTTCGCCATGATGACCCCGGCGGCCGTACCGACGGAGAAGGCGACCAGGCCCAGGGCCAGGATCGCCAGTGTGTCCGCGACGAGGAACTGGTCTGCCGCCAGCTTGGAACCGACACCGAGACCGAGGAAGATCGTCACGATGTTGATCAGGGCGTTCTGGAGCGTATCGGAGAGGCGCTCGACGACACCGGACTCTTTCAGGAAGTTCCCGAACGCAAAGGCGCCGATCAGCGGCGTGGAGTCCGGAAGGACCAGGATCGCCAGGACAAGGACCAGGATCGGGAAGATCAGTTTTTCCATACGGCTGACGTGACGCAGGGTCGTCATCTTGATCTTGCGCTCTTTCTCATTGGTCAGCGCCTTCATGATCGGCGGCTGGATGATCGGCACCAGCGCCATGTACGAATACGACGCAACCGCGATCGCCCCCAGCAGCTCCGGCGCCAGTTTTGTCGCGATGTAGATCGACGTCGGGCCGTCCGCACCCCCGATGATGGAGATGGCGGAAGCCTGCTGCAGCGTAAAGGCGAAAAGGTCCGTGTACTGCGACAGCGCGACCGCGCCGACGAGGGTCCCGAAAATCCCGAACTGCGCGGCACCGCCGAGCAGCGCCGTTTTCGGGTTGGAGAGCAGCGGGCCAAAGTCCGTCATCGCCCCGACACCCATAAAGATGATAATCGGGAAGAGCTCGTTCGCGAGCCCTGCCTGGTAGATGACGCCCAGGAAGCCGTGCGGCCCTGCAATGTCGGCGACGGGGATGTTGGAAAGCAGGCCCCCGAAGCCGATCGGCAGCAGCAGCAGCGGTTCAAACCCTTTGGCGATCGCCAGGTAAAAGAGGACAAAGGCGACCAGGATCATAATGACGCGTCCCCACCCCTTGTGGAAATCGCTCATCGGTTTTCCGAGGGCGCTCATCTCGTCCGGATCGGGGAAGAGGATCGCGTAGACGCCGGTCGACTTGGCAAAGTTGGCCAGCAAGTGGCCGATGCTGTGGGACTCGTAGGCTTTCTGCTCTACGGCCGGCGCCTCGTGCGCGGCAGTGGCATCGGATGCCGACGCCGACACGGCGCCGAACAGCGACAATGCCAGCAGCAGTTTGATAAACAGCGCTCTCATCCGCTTATCCGATTACCGCGACAACCTGGCCTTCGACGACCTTATCGTTGACGTTGACGTTGATGGACTTGATGACGCCGCCGCGCGGTGCTACGACGTCGATCTCCATTTTCATGGATTCGAGGATCATGATCTTGTCGCCTTCCGCGACACTCTGGCCCGGATTGGCAACGACCTTCCAGACGTTGCCCGGCAGGAGCGCCTTGATCTCTTCGCCTTCACCGGCCGGAACGGCCGCTTCGGGAGCGGCTGCCGCTTCACCCTGCACCGCAGTCACTTGGATATTTGCATCGCCTTCGGCGACCTGAACGCTGAATTTCTGACCGTCGACGACGACCGTGTAGTTTCCTGAACCCATACCTGTGCACTCCTCTTTTTCGTTTTGCATTTCGGAAAGTTTGCGGACGTTGACTTCCGCTTCACCTTTAAGGAAGGTGATCCCTTTTTCATCACAGGCTGCTGCGATGAAGATGTTCTCTTCGCTCGTTTCGATCCCCTCTTCTTCAAGACGCTTGGTCCAGAAGGCGACGGATTTCTTTTCGTCTTTGTCGGCGAGATCGATCGCTTTTTCCGTTGTCGGTTCGAGGCCGAGCTGTTCCGCGGCGATCTTGACGACTTCCTCGTCCGGCGCCACCGGCGTCTTGCCGAAGTAGCCCAGGACCATACGGCCGTAACCCGGTGCGATCTTCTTCCACGGCCCCATCAGGGTATTGTTGAGCGCCTGCTGGAAATAGAACTGCGAAACCGGGGTGACGGAGGTGCCGTACCCGCCCTTCTCGACAACTTCGCGCATCGCGAGGATCGCATCGTGGAATTTGTCCATCATGTTGTTGTCGCGCAGCATCTGCGTATTGGCCGTCAGCGCGCCGCCCGGCATCGGAGAGAACTGGATCAGCGGTTCGACCTGGGTCGCTTCCGGCGGAATGAAGTAGTCTGCGAGGCACTCTTTGAGGGTCGCTTCGTATTTGAGGAGCTTCTCGAAATCGAAGCCGAAATCGTAGTCTTTACCTTTGATAGCGTGCATCATCACGAGCAGGTCCGGCTGGCTCGTACCGCCGGAAACCGGATGCGCCGCGGCGTCGATACCGTCCGCGCCCGCTTCGAGGGCCGCCAGGTTCTGGGCGACGCTGATCCCCGCTGTCTCCTGCGTATGCAGGCGGATATGCGTCCCTTCCGGCAGCAGTTTGCGTGCCATTTTGATCGTCTCGTAGACTTTTTGCGGATTGGCGGTACCGGTGGCGTCTTTGAAACAAACGGAATCATAAGGGATCTCCGCATCGAGGATGTCGCGGAGGATCTTTTCGTAGAAGTCGACGGTGTGCGCACCTTCGCATCCCGGGGGGAGGTCCATCATCGTCACCACGACTTCGTGCTTCAGGCCGTGGTTGACGATGCTGCGGCCGCTATCAATGAGGTTGTTGACGTCGTTGAGGGCATCGAAGTTGCGGATCGTTGTCGTCCCGTGCTTTTTGAACATCTTCGCATGCAGGTCGACCAGTTCGCGGCTGCCCGTGTCGAGCATGACCGTATTGACCCCGCGGGCCAGCGTCTGCAGGTTCGCGTCGGGGCCGACGATCTCGCGGAACTTGTCCATGTTGTCAAACGCGTTCTCGTTGAGGTAGAAAAAAGGCACCTGGAAGCGTGCGCCCCCGCCGAATTCGAAGTGGGTGATCCCCGCCTCTTTTGCCGCTTCGACCGCCGGCAGGAAGTCGTTCAGCAGTACCCGTCCGCCGAAGACGGACTGAAAGCCGTCGCGGAACGTCGTATCCATCACGTCAATGAATTTTTTCGCCATGCCAATCCTTACTTAGTGTTATGGTGGTGAATGGCCGCGGCAATCGCCGCCACCTTCTTCAGTTTATCCGCCGCCGGAGCGGACTTTCCCGACTCTGCCGCCTGCGGTTCCGGGAAATAGCGATGAATGATCTTCGACATTACGTTCATCGCAAAAATCATCAGCGTGAGGAACAAAAAGACGATGCCCATACCGAGCACCATGAATTTGAGCCCCTCGGCTACGAGGTTCACTTCCATGATCTACCCTTGTTACAGTTTCGAAGGCCTGGGCCTTCATCAAAATTACTCGGCCTATAGTATAGAAAAGAAGATAAAAATCGTATGATATTCCCGTGAAATCACGATCCTCTAAGCCTGGACTGTTACCATACACCGCCATCTGTTTTGGAACTTTACAGGGTTTTCAGAGGTGCGCTTTGCTACAATCACGCCAAATATTTCTGGAGAACGCATTATGGATTTGAGCAAAATCGGCTACGGTGAAAACCCGGACAAAGTCAAAGCGGTGATCGAGATCCCCTACGGGTCCAACATCAAGTACGAAATCGAAAAAGAGAGCGGTGCCGTCGTCGTCGACCGCGTCATGCACTCCGCCATGTACTACCCGGCCAACTACGGCTTCGTCAACAAGACCCTTTCACAAGACGGCGACCCGGCTGACGTCCTCGTCCTGACCGAGTACCCGATGCAGGCCGGTTCTGTCGTCAACTGCCGTCTGATCGGTGTTCTCATCATGGAAGACGAGAGCGGTATCGACGAAAAACTGCTGGCCGTGCCGGTCTCCAAGATCGACCCGACCTATGAAGAGGTCCAAGACATCGACGACCTGCCGAAACACACGCTGGCGAAGATCAAGAACTTCTTCGAAACCTACAAGGCGCTCGAGCCGGGCAAATGGGTCAAGGTCAAAGACTACCAGAACAAGGCTGCTGCCGCCAAGATCCTCCAAGACGCCATCGAAAACGCCTAAACCGTGCTCTTCGGTCTTTTTACACAGGACCTCATTGCCGTCGCCCTGCTGGGGGTGATGGCGAACTTCATTTTCTCTTTTCTTTTCGGCTGGTACCTCATACAGAATATCGGCAGGGAGATCATGCAGGAGACCCGCGGGAAAAAACAGCAGGGATGGCTCTCGGGGCTCAGCCTCGCCCTTCCCTTTGCGAAAATGGCGCTGACGCTCTACCGTGTCGCCGTTTTGCAACTCTATTTCCTCAACCGGGGTTACAGCTACCAGGATTACTGGATCTATCTGACCCAGGATGAAAGCGAGCAATCATGAACCCGAACAACACCCCCCTCGACGGGGACATCAACCTTCTCATCTGGGGGATCACCTTCGGCCTCCTCATCGTCGTCGCCCTCGGCCTCGCCTTTTTTAACCGCAACAACGGCTGAAGGGGCAAACCCTTTACCGAGACGCATGATGCCTGATACAATAGGTGTATGGAATTCGACGCACATCACACCCTGGGGATCGATACCACCTTCAAACACCTTGACAGCAGCGGCAGCGGCCTGAGCAGCGCCGAGGCCGAAGCGCGCCTGATGCGCGACGGGCCCAACGCCCTCCCGGTCGCCCCGCCGACCCCGCTGCTTCGCATCATACTTTCCCAGTTCAAAAACCCCATCATTCTCATCCTGCTCATCGCCGCGCTGATCAGTTTCGGTATCGGCGAAGCGCTCGATGCCGGGTTTATCCTTGCCGTGCTGGTGATCAATGCCGCCATCGGGACGGTGCTCGAACGCAGTGCCGACCAGCAGGCCCACGCCCTCCGGCACAGCGTCAAGACCCTGGCCAAGGTGCTGCGCGACGGCAAAGAGGAGCTGATCGATGCCGTCGGGCTCGCCCTGGGCGATATCGTGGTGATCGAAAGCGGCGACAAGGTCCCGGCGGACCTCCGGCTCATCCATACCTATCACCTCTCCGCCGACGAGTCGCTGCTGACCGGCGAGTCGCTGGAGGTCGAAAAGGATGCACAGCGCCGATTCGACGACCCCGACCTTCCCCTCGGCGACCGCAGCAATATGCTCTTTGCCGGGACCTATATTACCAGCGGGCGGGCCAGAGGCATCGTCAGCGCCGTCGGTCTGCATACCCAGATCGGGCGGATCGCCGAGCTCCTCATCGGCAAATCCGCCGTCAAGGTCCCGCTCATCGCGCGCCTGGAGGCCTTTTCCCTCAAGATCGCGGCCGCCGTCGGCGTCATCTCCCTGCTCATCGTTGCGCTGTCGCTCTTCCGGGGAACGCCGCTGCTGGAGATCTTCTTCCTGACCGTCGCCCTCTTCGTCTCCGCCGTGCCCGAAGGGCTTCCCGTCGCCATCACCGTCGCCCTCGCGTCGGCGGCGGTCGCCATGTCCCGCCGCAGCGTTATCGTCCGAAAGCTCCCGGCGATAGAGACCCTGGGCTCATGCACCTTCATCGCCACCGATAAGACGGGGACCCTGACCCAGAACAGGCTCAGCGTCGAATCGTTCGATATCGAAGCCGAAAAGGCGCTCGAAGCGGTCGTCGTCGCCAACGAAGCCTACCTCAACCGCGAAGGCCGCTTCGGCGGCGACCAGGTCGACGTCGCCCTGGTACGCTACGCGCACCGGCAAAATGCCGACCTGGCGGAGCTGCTCGAGCAGCCGAAAGCCGACCTGATCCCCTACGAACCCTCCCAGAAGTTCTCCGGCGCCGTCATCGAGAGGGAAACGGGCTACTTCGCGGCGATCAAGGGCTCGCCCGAAGTGATCCTTGCCGCCTGCCGCATTGCGCAGGACGAACGCGAAGCGCTGCTGGAGCGGGTCAGCCGCCTTGCCCGGGAGGGGTACCGCCTGATCGGGGTCGCCTATGCCGACAGCGCCTCCCCGAACCTTCAAGACGCCCTGAATGCAAAGCACTTCGAATGGGCCGGACTGGCCGCCATTACCGACCCCCTGCGCGACGGGGTCGAAACGGCTGTAGCCCACTGCCGCGAAGCGGGCATCACCGTCGCCATGGTCACGGGCGACCACCCCGAGACGGCGCTGCATATCGCCAAGCGTCTGCAGATGGCGCAAGACACGACACAGGTGATCGACGGGGAGTCTCTCAGCCGATGGTACGACAACGGGGCTAACCCGAGTGCATTGGCCGGCATCCGCGTCTTTGCACGGGTATCGCCCGAACAGAAACTGCAGATCGTCCACGCTTTCCAGGGCCTCGGGCACTATGTTGCCGTGACGGGGGACGGCGTCAACGACGCCCCTGCGCTCAAGAGTGCCCATATCGGCATCGCGATGGGAAAAAGCGGCACGGACGTTGCCAAAGAGAGCGCCGACCTGATCCTGACCGACGATGCGTTCACCTCCATTGTCAACGGGATCGAGGAGGGACGCCGCGCCTACGACAACATTCGCAAAGTCGTCCACCTGCTTATCTCCACCGGGCTGGCGGAGATCATCCTCGTCCTGCTCTCCCTGGCCTTCGCGACCCCCGTGCCGCTGCTGCCCATCCACCTGCTCTGGCTCAACCTCGTCACCAACGGCATTCAGGATGTCGCACTGGGGCTTGAGCCCGCCGAGCCCCACGTTCTCAAACGCGGTCCCCGTCCGCCCAAAGAACCCATTTTCAACGCCCTGATGATCAGGCGTATCGCCCTGGGAGCCCTCTATATGGGCGTCATCGGATTCGGGGTTTTCTACACCCTCCTCGCGCAGGGCGTTTCGGTGGAATCCGCCCGCAACGTGACCCTGCTGCTGATGGTGCTCTTTGAGAATCTGCACGCGCTCAACAGCCGGAGCGAAACGCGCTACCTCTTCGCGCTCAGCCATTTCAAGAACCTGCTGCTGCCGCTGTCGATCGTGGCGGCGCAGACGGTGCATATCGCCGCCATGCAGCTGCCGTGGATGCAGCATCTGCTGTCACTGGAACCGGTATCGCTGGAAGTGTGGATAAAACTGCTGCTCTTCGCGCTGGGGCTGGTCGTGGTGATGGAGGCGGAAAAACTTTTCCGCCTGCGGGGGAAGTAACGCTTTACGCCGCGGCGTAAAGCGCCTTTTCGCGGGCGATCAGTAGATCGCCGAGGAAGAAATAGGCCTCTCTCCAGGCGCTCAACACTTCGTCCGTCGCCGCGTCGCCGAGCACTTCTTTGACGGCCGTGAGCAGCGACACCCCGACGGCGGGGTAGTGTTCCGGCAGTACGCCGGCACGGACATGCATTCGCGCCATCTTCTCGAGGGCCTCGCCGAGGAGTTCCGGCTTTTCGATATTGGCCGCGTAGGCGCCGACGGCCGCGGCCAGTTTTTTGTGCTGGTCCGGCGACGCCGCTTTAAAGAGCGCCTGTGTTTCCGGATAGTGTTCGAAAAGGATCTCGTACATCCGCGCCGTGATCGCTTCCGCATTTTCCGCGACGGGCTTCGCCGTCGCCTTGATGATCTCGATCGTCTCCTTGGACAGACTCATGGTTAAACTCCTTTGTCATCTGCTTCACGCGGCGGTCGCTCACGAACGCCGCGTGCGTCTATTTACTTCGTTGCGAACTTGTAATCGAGCTGGAGCCACGCTTTGGTCACGTCGTTGCCCGTGTCGCCCTTGGAGTAGAAGGCCGCCTTGGCCAGGAAAGCAAGGTCCTTAACGCCCGGAACCTTGTTCGCGTACAGCACGTCGAACTCGCTTCCGAGGTCCTTGTTAACACCGGAGAGCGCATCGAACTTGTGGTAAAGCCCCAGGACTTTCCCGAAGCCCGGCGCGGCGTAGCCGAGCTTGACGCTCAAGTCCGCCAGACCGTCGTTGTTGCTGCCGGCCGTGCGCCCGAGGAAGACATCCGCCCACCCCTGGAACTTGTGCAGGGTCGCCAGCGGGGTCGTGAACCCCTTGGTGCTGCTGCCGGAGGCGTCGCCGAGCACCTCGTACTCCGCCCCGGCGATGAGGCCGGAGATGTTCGCCCCCAGGGCGACATCATAGTAGGAAGCGTCGATCTTCGGCGCAGTGTCAAGGGCATAATCGAGCGTCGCATCCGTCTGCATCGCATAGGAAGCCGCGTAATCGAACTTGATCCCCTCGACCGGCACGACGCCGCTGAGGCGGATACCGTAGGTGTCGTGAATGTCTGCAAGCATATAGTTAAACAGGCTGACGGTGAGCGCATCCCCCGCCTTGTAGTTGACGTTGAGCAGCGCCGAACCCGTATCGGTCGTCGGGTTGGTGTTGACCCCCTGGTAGCCGTAGACCCACGCTCCCAGCAGCGTCAGCCCTTCGACGGACTTGTTGACGACCGTCACGGTGTCGTAGGCACGTTCCATCTGGCGCCAGCCGACGGTCCCGACGAAGCGCTGGTCGTCGAGGTTGACGAAGGAGCGCCCCGCGAGCAGGGTCGTGTCCGCCGCCGTGTAAGCCAGGTAGCCCTCGGTCAGGATCGCCTGCTGCGGGTCGAGGATCAGATCATAGGTCGCGTCCTGCGGCGCGTAATCGTTGTAGCCGAAGTTGTTGACCGAGGTCATTCCCACTTTGGCGCTGAGCCCCTCGAGACCGAAGAGCGTCCCTTCGACCGCGAGGCGCGTCCGGGCCGTAAAGGCGTTGGCCGTATCGAGGCCGTTATCCTTCACTGCCGCCATCTCGTAGCGCGGGCGGATCTCCCCGCTCACTTTCATATCGTCTAGGATCGTAATACTCTCTTCGGCTGCCGCCGCCGTATTCATTGCTGCAATCATTAACGGCGCTGCCGCCAGGGATATCATCCATTTTTTCATATAGTTATTCCTTTAGTTATTCGTGCGAGGTTGTACCTCTGAGCAACGCCGCACCGCTTGGGCGGAGCTCCCCAGAAGTACGCCGGGGCGTTCACCCGCTCAGGCACTTCGCCGCCACCATGACGAGGGCGAATCCGAGCAGGAGGGAAAGCCCCTGCCAGAAACGGACCGGATCGCGTTCGATCAGCGGCGGTCTGCTTTTATTCAAAAAGGCCCGGTTGGGATGACGAAGATCGTAGACGAACTCGGCGACATCCTCGTAGCGGCGCTCCGGGTCCGGGTCAAGCGCCTTGCGCAGCGCTTCGTCGAACCAGACCGGCACGCCCCTTCCCTCCGTCGCCAGCGACACGTACTTCAGTTTCTTCTGCTCGGAGCGCTGTTTGGTCCGTGCCACTTTGAGTCCGTACGGGGAGCTGCCCGAGAGCATCCGGTAGAGGATCGCCGCCAGCGAATAGAGGTCCGAGCGCGTTGTGCCTGCGCCGCCCAGAAAATACTCCGGGGCCGAATAGTGCGCCGTACCGGGCATCTGCGTCCCTTCGCGTTCCGGCACCGTCTCCTGTATCCCCTCGATCTTTACCGACCCGAAATCGATGATCTTGAGCGTCCCCGTGGCGTCGATCAGGATATTTTCCGGGCGGAGATCCTGGTGCACCATCTCGCGGCGGTGCAGCGCAAGCAGCCCCCGCGCGATCTGCTCGGCATAGCGCCTGACCGTCTCCAAATCGGGACGGGGGTTGTCCGTCATCCACTGCGCCAGCGACTGCCCCTCCACGTACTCGGTCACGGTGTAGAGGTAGGCGCGTGGGCGCTGCTGCGGGTAGGCCTTGAGCAGGTGGGCGTTGCTGACCCGGCGGGCGATCCACTCTTCGGTCAGGAACCGTTCCACCTGCGTGCGGTCGTGCTGCAGCTCCGTCGCGAGGGTTTTGAGCACCGCGGGCGTATCGGTCTGCATGTCGACGGCCAGGTAGACATGGCTGCGGCTCGTCCTGCTGAGCGTGCGCACGATGCGGTAACCCTCAAATTCCGACCGGGGTTCGAGCAGCGGCGCGAAAGGCTTTTCGATCACCTCCTTGTAGCGCTCGTCGATCGCCTGATCCGGCAGGGCGTCGATGCGCATGAGCATCAGCGTCAGGTTATCCCCGCTGCCGTTTTCCAGGGCCCGGTTTACCAGGGCCTCCGCCGCGCCGTCGTAATCGTCGCCGCGCTCTTGCAAATGCTGCAGGATATCCTCGTCAAGGATATGCTCGTAGACTCCGTCGGTCATCAGGAGAAAGACGTCCCCCGCTTCGGCACTCAACACGGCATGGTCGATGATGAGCTGCGAGTCCATCCCCATGGCCCGGCTGAGGTAGCTCTCGCTCGGCGAGATCCGCAGGCGGTGGTCTTCGGTCTGCTGCTCCAGCACCCCGTCGCGGAGCCGGTAGATCCGCGCGTCGCCGATATGAAAGAGATGCACGCTCCTTCCCCGCAGCACCAGCGCGCTGAAGGTACAGACGTACCCCTTGTCCATATCGAAGCGCTCCGGCCCCCGCCTGGTCTGGGCGTAGAGCCAGGAGTTCGTCGCCTTGAGCACCTGCCGGGCCGCCCGGCCGACCGACCAGGTCTCCGGCGTGCTGAAGTAATCCTCCAAAAAGGAGACGACAGCGACCTGGCTGGCGACCTGGCTCACCTCGCTGCTGCTGATGCCGTCGGCCAGCGCCGCGGCCGCCCCCTTTGTGCAGAGCAGCGTATCGTCGGGAATGCGCAGATCGTGAAAATCCTGGTTCAGGGGTTTGCGCCCTTTGTCGGTGTGGCTGCCGACGGTGAGCTTCACGGCTGTATTCATCGCTTGATCATCTTTGTCAGACTCCTTTTGAACACGTCCGCGCCGGCGGCCATGCTCAAAAAAAGTCGTGTTACCACGACTTGTAGGGCAGGAATTTGCCGTTCATGGTGATCACGACGCGGTCGCCCGCCGGATTCTCCTCTTTGTCGATGTCCATGGAGAAGTCGATGGCGCTCATAATGCCGTCGCCGAATTTCTCACCGACGATCTCCTTGATGGTTTCGCCGTAGACGCCGACGACTTCATAGAGACGGTAGATAAGCGGATCGGTCGGAACGATCTGGTCCCACTTCTTGTTGGGGAACGCCTGCAGCGCTTCGGACACCGCGGCATCCAGCCCCAGGACTTCGCACAGTTTGTCTGCCGGCTCGGGCTTCAGGCTGTTCATACCGAGGCACGCCGATGTCAGGAACACGGAACCGAGACCGACCTTCTCGGAGATCGCCTCCCAGCCCAGACCGCTGCTTTTTTTCGCCGCCATAATCGTTTCAGTCATTTCAAGTTTTGTCATAAAAAATATTTCCTTTTCGTTTTTGAATGGATGCGGCCGGAGCCGCTATGCCGGGTTACCCCAGCACACGTTTCGGGCTTGTTCTGACGTGCGTTGCATAAAGCGTCAGACCCGTAAACGCGAGACCGCCGACCAGGTTACCCAGTGCAACCGGAACCTCGTTCCAGAGGATGTAGTCAGAAATCGTGAAGTTACCGCCCATGATCAGGGAGAACGGGAACAGGAACATGTTGACAATGGAGTGCTCGAAGCCCATGAAGAAGAAGAGCATGACCGGCATCCACATCGCCAGGAACTTGCCGCTGACCGTCGTGGAGATCATCGCACCGACGACACCCATGGAGACCATCCAGTTACAGAGCATCCCGCGGACAAAAACCGTAAACCAGCCGGATACACCGTGGGACTGGTACCCCAGGGTACGCGCTTCACCGATGCCCGCCACTTTCTTGGCGATCTCGCCGCCGTCCGTGTCAAAACCGTATGTAAAAATAAAGGCCATCATAAACGCGACCGTCAGGGCGCCCATCAGGTTCCCCAGCGCCACAAAACCCCAGTTACGCAGGATCTGGGCTATCGAAACGCCCGGACGTTTATCCAGCCATGCCAGCGGGACGAGGACGAAAACACCCGTGAGCAGGTCAAAGCTCATGAGGTAGAGCATAATGAAGCCGACCGGGAAGAGCATCGCGCCGACCAGCGGCGAGCCGGTTTTCATTGCGACCGTGACGGCGAAGACCGCCGCCAGTGCCAGGATAGCCCCCGCCATATAGGCGCGGATGAGGGTGTCCTTTGTGGACATATAGACTTTCGATTCTCCCGAATCGACCATTTTTGTTACAAATTCGCTTGGAGCCAAATAGGCCATTGGATATCTCCTTATCGTGTTGTTGATCGAAGCCGCTTCCCGACGCTGCTGCCCTTCACGGAGAGCGGCATCGGCAAGGGCGTGGTCCTTCTGTCCAGCAGTGCTGCAAGCGCTACCACGGTCCGATCAACCTGAAAAATTCTACCGATTAAATTTCAAACTATGTAGCAGAAAATTGTATGTATTTTATACACAATTCTTATTATTTTCTGAACACTAAAACCGTTTATGATAGGGATGAGTGGTGAAAAATAGAACTTAACAGTTTTTCAAAAAATGATTTTTGCGTCACTCGCTGTAGAAGATTCGCCGCAAATGACGCACGCAGCTGTGTGCAGAAAAACCGTCTTTATAGAAGCGCCCGGATACCGGGCACGCTTTACGATTGGAAGAGTGCCACGAAGCCGTTTAGTTCCGTAAAGGCTTTGGCGCGGAGGTTGGCATTGGGCTCAAGCATCTTGGTCACCATCCGGGCCAGGTTTGCGTCGATACTATTGTGATCGAGCAGTGTCGTATCCAACCGCTCCCCCTCTGAGGGCATATAGTGCGCCTGCAGCGGGTAGGCCGTCTCGCCCGTCAGTTTCTTGTAGAGCCGGCAGCCGAAGTCGAAGAGTTCGAAGGATTCGTTTCGGCCGCTTTTCGCACCCGCCTCGAACCCCAACGCCAGCTCGATACCCCTGTCGCGCACATAGGCCTGCATCTGCATGATAAAGCCGATCGCCGCGGGCGAGTAGAGCGCCAGCACCCGGTCGTGGAACTGTCCGAAGCTCTCCCCCGCCCTGCGCAGGCGGCGGTACTCGCGCATCAGCGACTCGACGTGGTAGCGCGCGAACCGCAGCGGCACGGACTTCATGACGCTGTACCCCTCCTGCCCTTCGGCGGTGAGTTTGCCCCCGAGCGTGATGTGCACTCCGTGCTCCGTCTCGCCGTTCACCTTGGCCTTGCACCCCTCGAAACCGATGTCGCCGACCCCGTGCAGGCCGCACCCTTTGACGCAGCCCGACCAGTGCATCCGCACGCGGCCGCCCTCCAGCGGCACCGCGAGGCTGAGGTATTCGGCCATCTCGATGGCGTCGGGTTTGTTCGGGATGACGCCGAAGGGGCAGTGCTCCTCCCCGGCGCAGGCGATCAGGTGGTTGAAATAGGGGCTGGAGACGCTCTTGTAGGTCTCGAAAAACGGCGTCTCCATCAGGGCCTCGTAGCGGACCGCATCCACCCCGAGAAGGTAGAGGCTCTGTTCAATGTCGAGGCGCACGCGCCCGTCGCCGAAGGTCTCCGCCGCCCCCGCCGCGGCGACAAGGTCGCTGCCGCTGAAGACGCCGGAGGGGACGACGGCATGGACGGCGAAGGTGCCGTTGTTGAGCTGGACCCGACCCTGGTCAGGGTCGCTGTTGTCAAGCTGTGTCAGCGTCTCCCCGGCCGTGGCGAAGTCGATACCCGCCTTTTCGCGGATGGCCGCGGCGAGGGCCTCCATCCCCACCGCCTCGATGAGGAAGTGAAGGCGGTTCTTGTTGCGGTTGTCGCGGAAGCCGTAGTCGCGGTAGAGCTCGATGAGGGCCCGGAACATCGCCACGGCCTCCGCCTCGTCGCGCACGAAGATGTCCGCGTTGCGCGCGATCACCCCGACCCTTCCTCCGAGGTAGACATTGTAGCCGTAGACCCCCTCTTTTTGCGCCAGCACAAACCCGCAGTCCTGCCCGAAGATGTTGCAGCGGTTGGCCAAAGAACCGCAGACTCCCGTATTGAACTTGCGCGGCAGGGCGCTGACCCACTCCCAGTGGCCCAGGAAAAGCTCTTGCAGCTTCTGAAGGAGCCCCTGCGACGGCAGAATGTTATCGAAGGCCACCCCGTCGAGGGGGTCGTTGACCATGTTGCGGAAGTTGTCCACCCCCGTATGAAAGGTCGTCAGCCCCACCGTTTCAAGGCGTTCAAGGATCTCCGGCATCGCTTCGATGCTTAAATAGCGCAGGACGATCTGCGCCCGGGTCGAAATATCGATGTAATCCTGGCCGAACTCCCGCGCGATCTCGCCGACGGTGCGTGCCTGGGCGGCATCCAGCTGGCCGCCGGGAATGCGCACCCGCATCATGAAGCGCTCCGGGGTCATCGGGCGGTCGAAAATGCCGAAGCACTTCAGGAAGTAGCCGAGATCCTCCTTGGGGATGCTGCCGTACCCCCCTTTGGCGTACTCGGCGATCTGTTCGAACGCCTCTTTGGGGGTTTTGAGCGCCTTGGTCTGCTCGACCTTGTTCGTTTTGGTATTCCGGGCTTCAGAGGCCGCTTGCAATACGCTGATCATGGTACTCCCCTTCGTTGATATACTGCGGCAGCACCGCGTGCAGGTTGACGACGTCGCCAAAGACGATGATCGCGGGGCGCGGGGCGTTTTCGGCCACCGCCGGCAACCCCTCCAGCGTGGTGATGAAACGCTGCTGGTCCGGCCGGGAGGCGTTGGAGATGACGGCGCAGGGCATCGCCGCTTCCGCGCCCGCTTCCAGTGCCTTCTCCACGATCTCTTTGGCGCGCGAGACCCCCATCAGCACGATGGTCGTATGGTTTTTCAGTTTGAGCAGGTCGATCCACTCCGTGTTGATACGGTTACCCGCCAGGTGCGCGGAGACGATGGAGAGGTTCGCCGCGTACCCGCGTGCCGTCGGGGCGATCCCTGCGGCAAGCGGTCCGGCGACGGCCGAAGAGATCCCCGGGACGACTTCGACACGGATTCCTTCCGCGACAAGCGCCTCCGCCTCTTCCGCCCCGCGGCCGAAGATGTAGGGGTCTCCCGCCTTAAGCCGGGCGACCTCCAGCCCCTTCTGCGCGTACTCGATCAGGAGTGCATTGATCTTCTCCTGCTTGATGCTGTGGTGTCCTTTACGCTTGCCGACGTGGATGACCATCGTCGCTTTGGGGATGATCGCCTTGATCTCCTCGCTGACGAGGTGATCGACGAAGACGACGTCCGCTTCCGTGATAAGGCGGTAGGCCTTGAGCGTCAGCAGGTCGACGTCCCCCGTGCCGCAGCCGACCAGGTGCACCCGTCCGAGCTGCCGGTTCGCCTCGGCTTTGAGCGCCCCCGGGCGGATATGCCCGGCAAGGCGCTCGCGCATCGCCTTTTGGCCCAGTGCGGCCAATGATGCGGGCAGCATCCGGGCGATCTTGTCGCGAATGGCCTGGGCGAGCGCCGGCGAGCCCCCGCTGGAACTTACCGCAATCTTGACCGGCCCCTGCTCGATCAGCGCGGCAAAGAAGAAGTCGCACTGCTCCGGGACGTCGACGACGTTGAGCAGGAAACGCTGCCGCTGTTTGAGCGCCGTCAGCATCGCCGTCACCTCGGGGTTACCGGTAGCGTCGATGACAATGCCGTACTCCCGGCAATCCTCCTCCGTCACGGAACGTTCACACGCCTCCGGGACAAGCGAGCGCATCGCCTCGCTGCACTGCGCGGCGATGACGTCGAAATCGATCTTGTTGCGGCGCATCACCTGCGCCTTTTGCAGGGCGACCGGCCCGCCGCCTATCAGCAGTATCTTCGGGTTGTGCAGTACAACGGGAAGGGTAATTCTTTGCATCATGAATCCTTCGTATGTTTTTTAATGCGCCTTCGGTGATGAAGAAGCGTCAAAAAACATGACCGTTTCGGCGGCCGAAGCGGCCGCGCGAACGCTTATTTGACCATAAACTTGTAATCGAGCTGTGCCCAGACCTTGGTGACGTCGTTGCCCGTGTCACCCTTGGAGTAGAAGGCCGCTTTCGCCAGGAACCCGAGGTTGCTGACGCCGGGGACCTTGTTGGCATAGAGCACGTCGAACTCGCTTCCGAGGTCCTTGTTCGCGCCGGAGAGGGCGTCGAACTTGTGGTAGACCCCCAGCACCTTGCCGAAGCCCGGCGCCGCAAATCCCAGTTTGCCGCTCAGGTCCGCCAGACCGTCGTTGTTGCTTCCGGACGTGCGACCGAGGAAGACGTCCGCCCACCCCTGGAACTTGTGCAGGGTCGCCAGCGGGGTCGTGAACCCTTTCGTGCTGTTGCTTTCGGCGTCTCCCAGCACCTCGTACTCCGCCCCGACAATGAGGCCGGAGATGTTCGCGCCCAGGGCGATGTCGTAGTAGGCAGCATCGATCTCCGGCGCATCATCGAGGGCGTAGGTCAGCGAAGCGTCGCTCTGCTTGGCATAGGAGGCCGCATAGTTCAACGTCACACCGTCCAGGGCGATATCCCCGGAGACGCGCAGGCCGTAAGTGTCGTGAATGTCTGCAAGCATATAGCCGAACCCCGTGACAGAGAGCGCCTTGCCCGCCGAGTACGTGGCGTGCAGGAGCAACGATCCCGTGTCCGTCGTCGGGTTGGCATTGACCCCCTGGTAGCCGTAGATCCAGGAGGCCATCAGGGAGAGGCCCTCGATGGAACCGTTGCTCAGCGTCACCGTGTCGTAGGCGCGCTCCATCTGGCGCCAGCCGACGGTGCCCACGAAGCGCTGGTCGTCGAGGTTGACGAAGGAGCGCCCTGCAAGCAGGGTCGTGTCCGCCGCCGTGTAGGCCAGGTACCCTTCGGTCAGGATCGCCTGCTGGGGGTCCAGGATCAGGTCATAGGTCCCATTCTGCGGCGCATAGTCGTTGTAGCCGAAGTTGTTGACCGAGGTCATCCCCACCTTGGCAGTAAGCCCTTCGAGGCCGAGGAGCGTCCCTTCGACCGCAAGGCGCGTCCGCGCCGTAAAGGCGTTAGCCGTATCGAGGCCGTTGTCCTTCACGTCCGCCATCTCGTAGCGCGGGCGGATCTCTCCGCTCACTTTCAGACCGTCCAGGAGAACGATCTCTTCGGCCGCTGATACGGCCACATTCATACTTCCAACAATAACCGGCACGGCGGCCAGCGACATCATCCACTTCTTCATTCAATTTATCCTTTTACAATCTCGAGGCGGCACCTCTGGAGAGCCCCGCATGATGCGACGGGACTCCCCACAGATACCGGCTATCTTTTGCACCGGAACGCCGGGGAAATGCCTCCCCTGGTCCGGCAGAAACACATTATGGTCGGTTGTTCATTTCGTTATTCGTCGTCCTTGGCGAACTTCTCGTAGAGGAAACTGAGGATCGCTTCGCGGCAGCGGACGTATTCGGGGTCCTGCTGCAGTGCCACGCGGTCGCGCGGACGCTCCAGGTTCACCTCGAGGATCTCGCCCACCGTCGCTTCGGGGCCGTTGGTCATCATGATGACCCGGTCGCTCAGCAGCACCGCTTCGTCCACGTCGTGCGTAATGATGATGACGGTGTTCTGCACCTTCTCCTGGATGCGCATCAGGTGCTCCTGGAGGTTGGCGCGCGTCAGCGAATCAAGGGCCCCGAAAGGTTCGTCCATCAGCAGTACCTCGGGCTTGATGGAGAGCGCCCGGGCGATCCCGACGCGCTGCTTCATCCCCCCGCTGATCTCGCCGGGGTATTTATCCTTGGCGTGGTCGAGGTTGACCATGCTGACGAACTTCATGACCCGTTCGCCCAGTTCCTGCTTGTTCAGTTCCGGCATCACCTTTTTGACGGCCATCTCGATATTTTGATAGACCGTCAGCCACGGCAGCAGCGAGTGGTTCTGGAAAACGACGGCGCGCTCGGGGCCGGGGCCGCCGATCTCCTTGTTATTCAGGAAGATCCCGCCGCCCGTGTTGAGGTCCAGCCCCGCGATCATGTTGAGCAGCGTCGACTTGCCGCAGCCCGAGTGCCCGATGATGGAGATGATCTCGTTCTTTTTAATCTCCAGGTCCACGTCCCGGACCGCCACGTACTCCTTCCCGCCCGGGAGCGGGAACACCTTGTCGACATGTTCCAGTGAGAGAAATTTACCCATGCTGTCCTCCTCAGGCGCGTTTTCGGTAGTCGAAGAAATCGGCGATCTTGCCCATGATGACGTCGAGGATATACCCCACGACACCGACGATGATGATCCCGATAATGATGTTCGGGTAGTTCAGGTTGTTATACTCGTCCCAGATCCAGAACCCGATGCCGATCCCGCCGGTAAGCATCTCCGCCGCGACGATGACGAGCCAGGCGATCCCCAGGCTCAGCCGCATCCCCGTAAAGATGTAGGGCACCGCGACGGGCAGGATGATCTTGCGGATCGTCTCGAAGGGGGTGAACTGCAGCACCTTCGAGACATTGAGATAATCCTGGTTGACGCTGCGGACTCCCAGGGCCGTATTGATGATAATCGGCCAGATGGAGGTGATAAAGATCGTCGAGACGGCCGTCAGGTTGATGTCCTGGAAGACCATCAGCAGCAGCGGCAGCCACGCCAGCGGCGAGACCGGCTTGAGGATCTGGATGTAGGGGTTGAGCGCCATCAGAAAGCTTTTGCTCATCCCGATCAGCAGCCCCACGGGGATCCCCACGAGGATCGCCAGCGCGAAGCCCCCGAAGACCCGGCCGAGGGAGTTCGTGATCTGCCAGGCGATCCCCTTGTCATCCTCGTTCTCGACATAGAACGGATCGGAGAGCACCCCCGTGATCTCGTCGCCGTCGGCATTGATTCCCCCGAACGCCGCCACCCATGTGCTGTGGGGCGTCGGGAACTCTTCGACATTGTTGGCCACCAGTTGCCAGCCCGCCAGAATGACGAACAGCACCATCAGCGGCAGCGCGGTTTTTTTAATAATTTCCTGCATCATGTTTTCCTGGTTTCGGCCGCGAAGGGCCGAAGATTTATTTCGTTACGTATTTGGGGTCGGCACAGCCGGCGGGGCCGTAGGGGCAGACATAGTCGGGCTGGGCCGTCTTGAGGCTCCCTTCCCAGGCGTTGGCCGCTTTGAGGTCCGCCTCGCTCACCAGCGGGTTCGTCACCTTGAAGCTGTAGATATACTCAACCGCTTTGTTCGGATCGTAGACCTTGCCGTCCATGAACATGTTGTACTTATCCACGCCGTCTTTTTTCCACGGGCTCGGCGGCAGGGCGTAGCCCACCTCTTTGGCCGCGGCCTCGAAGAGGTCGGGACGGTAGGTCTTCTCGATGACCGCTTTCATATCGACAGGTTTGTCGAGCTGTCCCCAGCGGTACATCTGCGTGATGAACCACATGCCGTGGCTGTAGAAGGGGTACGCCGCGTAGTAGTTGGCGAAGACGTTGAACATCGGGTTGGGCTCGGAGTCCTGCCCTTTGAGGTACTGGAAGGTCCCCGTCATCGACTTCTCAAGGACCGGGACCGGCGCCTTGACGTAGTTGGGCTTGCTCAGGATCTTCGCCGCCTCTTTGCGGTGTTCCCAGCTCTCGTCAAGCCACATCTGCGCCTCGATGATCGCCTTCATGACCGCCTTGGTCGTCTCCGGGTTCTTTTCCACGAAATCCGCGCGGGCCTGCAGCACCTTTTCGGGGTTGTTGTTCCAGATGTCATAGTTCGTGACCAGGGTGGAACCCTTCTTCTTCAGGACGACGCGTTCGTTCCACGGCTCCCCGACGCAGTACCCTTCGATGTTGCCTGCGATCAGGTTCGAAGGCATCGTCGGCGGCGGGAAAGGTTTGATCGTCGCATCGGCATCCGGGTCGATGCCCGACGTCGCCATCCAGTAGCGCAGTTCGTAGTTGTGCGTCGAGACCGGGTGGACCATGCCGAAGCTCAGCGGCTGGTATTTGCCGCCCTCTTTTTGATGTTTGGCATCGATGTACTTTTTAAGCGACTCGGAACCGAGCGGGCGTTTCTTGTCATCCATGCCGTACTTTTTCATCTGCTTCATGATGTTGTTGCCGAAGGTGATGCCGTTGCCGTTGAAATCGAGGCTCATCAGCGCCACCAGGTTCGCGTCCCCGTTGATGCCCAGCGTCGCCGCGATCGGCATCCCCGCCAGGGCGTGCGAGAAGTCGTACTCGCCGTTGATCACTTTCTGCTGGATCCCCGGCCAGCCGCCGCCCTCTTTGACGACGTGGACGTCCAGGCCGTACTTGTCAAAGAAGCCCTTCTCCTCCGCGATGACGATGGGGGCACAATCCGTCAGCGCGATAAAGCCGATGGTCAGCTTCTTCTTTTCGACGTCCGCCATCAGCGTCGTCGCCGCCAGCCCGAGGGCGAGTCCGGCCAGTGTCAAACCTTTCAATCCAGATGCACTTTTCATTGCTTAAACCTTTATTTTTTTTGAAACTCTGTTTCGGTTGCACCATTATGGCATGCCATAGGGATTAAAATGACAATTTATTTGTATGTTTTTTATACAATAGTCTTAATATTTTCTTAGCATACTATGTCATAATACGTCAGCAACAACGAAATATTGACCCCTATATATAGAGAGAAAGGCTTGTTATGAAAATCAAATCCGTCTGCGGATACTGCGGAGTGGGCTGCGGCATTGAGTACGACACCCGGCGCCTCGTCGGCGACATCGATTACCCCGTCAACGAGGGACTCGTCTGCTCCAAAGGGGCCAGCGAGCTGCACACCATCGAGACACCGACGCGGCTGCTGCGCCCCAAGCTGCGCAAAGCCTATGAAGACTTTACGGAGATCTCCTGGGAGATGGCCATCGAGACGATCGTCCACAACATCCGCTCCACCTCCCCCGAGCGGATCGGCTTCTACCTCTCGGGCCAGATGCTCACCGAGGACTACTACGTCGCCAACAAGCTCGGCAAGGGGTTCCTCGGGACCAACAACGTCGATACCAACTCGCGCACCTGCATGGCCAGCGCCGTCGTCGCCCACAAGAAGGTCTTCGGCGTCGACTACGTCCCCGTCCGGATGGAGGAGATCGAACACTGCGACCTGCTGATCATGATCGGGGCGAACCCCGCCGAAGCGCACGTCGTTTTCAACAACAAGATAAAAAAAGCGAAAAAAGAGGGGCTAAAAACCGTCGTCATCGACCCGCGCCGCACGGAGACGGCCGAGCAGGCCGACCTCCACCTCCCCATCCGCGTTGGCACCGACATCGACTTCCTCAGCCTCGTCGCGCGCCGCATCGTCGACGATGGCAAAACCGACAACGCCTTCCTCGACGCGCACGTCAACGGGTTTGACGCCTACCTCAAAAAGATCAAGAAGATCCCGACGAAGAAACTGCTCAAACGGTGCGGGTTAGAAGAATCGGACTTCGAAGCCTTCATGGAACTCTTTTACGAGAGCGAGAACGTCATCTCCGCCTGGACGATGGGGCTGAACCAGAGCGCGCAGGGGGTCGACAAGAACCTCGCGCTCATCAACCTCCACCTGCTCACCGGCAAGATCAACCGTCCCGGCAACGGCCCCTTCTCCCTGACCGGTCAGCCCAATGCCATGGGGGGCCGCGAGGTCGGGGGGCTGGCGACAACCCTCGCGGTGCACCTGGATTTCAACGAGGAGTCCATTGCCAAGGTGAGCGAATTCTGGGGGGCGCAGAACATCGCCCCCGCCCCGGGACTGACGGCCTTCGAGATGATCGAAGCGGCCGAACGGCGCGAACTCGACGTCCTTATCATCTGCCACACCGACCCCGTCTACCACCTCCCCAACCGCAGCCGGGTCGAGGCGGCGCTGAAAAAGGTCCCCTTCATCGTCGAGATCAACGCCTATGACGACAGCGAAACGAAACCCTTTGCCCACCTGCGGCTGCCGGCGGCCCCCTGGGGCGAAAAAGAGGGGACGCAGACCAACATGGACCGCAGCATCACCCGCCAGGAGCGCCTGACCCGCCGCAGCATCGATTGTAAACCCGACTGGGAGATCTTTTCGATGATCGGGCGGGCCATGGGCTTCGTGCGCGCCTTCGACTACCAGAACGCCGAGGCGATCTGGGACGAATACCGCCGCATGACGGCGCTCAGCCCGAAGGGGCACATGGACATCAGCGGCGTCGACGCCGCCAGCCTCAAAAACGGCGGCTACGTCTGGGGCGAAGGGCTCTTTGACGATAACGAGTTCCTCACCCCCGACGGTCGGGCGAACCTCATCTTCGTGCAGAACGAACGCCGCAGCGAAAGCAGCTCGCTGGAGTTCCCCTACCTGCTCACCACCGGGCGGACCCGCGACCAGTGGCACAGCGGCACGAAGACCGCCTTCGTCGACCGCCTGCTCAAGCACAAGCCGCTGAGCTACATCGAGATCAACAGCGAAGATGCGCAAAGCGCAGGGATTGCGGACGGCGACAAGGTCAAGGTGACGACGGCCAGGGGTGCGCTCGTCTTCGAGGCGAAGGTGACGGAGAACATTCGCGAAAAGACCCTCTTCGTCCCCGTCACCGACCGCCGGATCAACTACCTTACCAACGATCTCCTCGACCCCGAGTCAAAAGAGCCCGATTACAACCACAACGCGGCGAAGCTGGAGAAGTGGAGCGGCTGACGCCTCAGAGCGTCTGGATGAACCATGTAAAAGCGCCCTGCGACGTCAACACGCCGTTGACGTCCGTCACAGCGACATCGACCCGGATAGACCCCCTTCCCTTTCTGCCAAACTGATCTCTGAACGTTTCGACCGCCGAATCGTCCACTGACGCGGACGCGACGATCTTTGCCGCGGCGGGTTTTCTGTAACGTATCTGCGCCTCCCGCAAAAGAGGAACGACTTTTCCCTCCAGTTCGGGGAAGAGCGTCTGCAGGTACAGACCGCTCTGGGTCTCCGCCAGGGCGAACTGTGCGCTGGCGTGTATCGTATTGAGATGGTTCATCACCGTGCCGCTGAACCCCAGCGACACGCTCCCCTTCTCCTGTTCAAGCCCAATATGGCGTGCAAATGGTATATCGGCGGCTTCCAATAGATCTCCCTCATACTCTTCGGACGTTTTGTCTCTCTTGCCGTTCACGGCGCTTTGCTTATGCGGAAACAACTATACCATTTTACAACTAGACCGTTTAGTCTACTTTAAGCACATTTCCACTAGAATTTTACTAGACCAATCAGTCTAGAAAGGGAAAAAGATGCGGGTAACCGTCTATTACGAAGATACGGATGCGACGGGTCTGGTATTTCACCCGAATTATCTGAAATACTGCGACCGGGCCCGCGCCGCGCATTTTTTCAATACGGATACCGCGCTTCAGGGCGCCGACGGGCATCTGATCGTGCACTCTCTGGCGTGCCGCTATCTGACCCCCGCACGATTGGGAGACGTACTCGATGTCAGCAGCAACATCACAAAAATAAAGCGAACATCTTTGAAGATCGAACAGACGATCTCCCGCGGGAAAAAACCGATCTTCACCGTGCAGCTGACAATGCTTTACGTGCGCAACATGCGTCCGAGCCTCTTCCCCGAAGAGATGCTCAGGCTATTTCATACGATTGAAAAGGAGTTAATATGAACCCTATTGTCATTACGGGAATCGGCATGATCAACGGCGTCGGCAACAGTGCCGAGAGCGCTTTTGAAGCACTGCTCGAGGGCGTATGCGGCATCGACTATATCACCCATTTCGACGCCTCCGGCGATGCCGTACAAATCGCCAGCGAAGTGAAGGATTTCGATCCGGGCAGCGTCATGGACCCCAAAGACATCAAAAAGAGCGACCGCTTCATCCACCTGGGGATGCATGCGCTGAAAGAGGCCCTCGCCGACGCCGCGCTCGAACCGCAAAACGGGGATGCGGCCCGAATGGGCGTCAGCGCCGCCACCGGGATAGGCGGCCTGCCGATGATGCAGGAGAATATCGAAAAGAACGCCTTCGGCAAGAAGATCTCGCCCTTTTTCATCCCCGGATCCATCACGAATATGCTGGCGGGGTACGCCTCCATCTATTACGGGCTCAAGGGGCCGAACCTCTCCTCGACGACGGCCTGCACGGCGGGGCTTCACGCCATCAACCAGGCGGCGAAGACCATCATGGCCGGCGGAGCCGACGTCATGGTCGCCCTGGGCGCCGAAGCCTGCATCTGCGAGACGGGCATCCGCGGCTTCAGCGCCATGAAGGCACTCTCAACACACAACGACGACCCGAAAACGGCCTCCAGGCCCTTCGACAAGGAGCGCGACGGCTTCGTGATGGGTGAAGGGGCGGCGGCCCTTGTGCTCGAAACCCTGGAACATGCCCAAAAGCGGGGTGCGAAGATCTATGCACGGGTCGCGGGCTTCGGCGAAAGCGCGGACGCGGGCCACATCACAGCCCCCGCCACGGACGGCCCCGTCCGGGCCATGCGCTCTGCGCTGCAGATGGCCGGCAACCCACGAGTGGACTACATCAACGCGCATGGGACCAGTACCCCGCTTGGAGACGCTAACGAGACAAAAGCGTTCAAAGCGGTCTTTGAGACCGTACCTCCGGTCAGTTCCATCAAGGGGAGTATCGGCCACTGTCTCGGGGCCACCGGCATCATCGAAGCCGCCGTCTCCATTATGGCCCTTGAGCGCAACATCATGCCCCCGACCATCAACCTCCGCACCCAAGACGACGCCTGCGACCTGGACTACGTCGCGAACACCGCGCGTGAAAAGGAGCTTCAAACCGTCATGAGCACCAATTACGGTTTCGGCGGCACGAACGGGGCCATCATCTTCACCAAAGCGCTCTAGCCCGCGCTTCGGCGCCTGGGGACAAACCGATATAATGATGCAAAAATTTCAAGGGTTGAGATATGAAGCGCCAGGACTCAAGAGCGCGGCTGCTGGACGCCGCCTTTGCTGAAGTCTACAAGAACGGCTATCACGGTACCGGCACCGCCGTCATCCTCAAGGCCGCCGGGGTGCCCAAGGGGAGCATGTACCACTTTTTCGCTTCCAAAAAGGAGCTGGTACTGGCCGTGAGCCAGGAGCGCATCGTCCCGAAAATGGACGACTTCTTCGACTTTGCGCGCCTGCCGGGCGAAAACATTTTTCAAACCTTTGCACGCATATTTGCGAAGATGCAGAACCACACCGCCCTCATCGCCAACGGCTGCCCTCTGCACCGCCTACTCGTGGAGATGGCCCCGCTCGACCCCGACTTTGAAGCCGTCCTGACAAAGGCCTACCACCATTTTATCGACAAGCTCTCTCTGGCGCTGGAAGCCGCCATTGCAGACGGTGAACTCGTAGCGTTTGACACCAAAGCCTTCGCCCGCTTCTTTATCACCTCCACCTGGGGAGAGATATCGCTGCCTCCCTCCCTCTCTTCGAAAGAATCGTTTGGACACCACGCCCAGTACCTGACAATCGTACTGGAACACTATCGGCGATAAAATCGCGATTCACTCTTTTTCGAGGCGAAGATCAATTGGATCGAATGCTTTTGGAAGAAAGCCGGTGTGGGTGTGACGATGCGTTTGGCGCAAAGCGCACAGCCAGCTCCAAGGCTAACTGAAATATTTTAAGATGCTGTCTCCGTATGCCTGGAGCATACTGCGGAACGCTTCGCGAAATTTGATAATCGAGAGCCTCGGTTCCCAGTTTTTCGGATCGACACAGATCTCTTTTTCCCATATCCGCATGGCCCGTTGGATATCGTCTTCAGAAAAGGTACTCATATCGAGCACCATCAGTTCCCCCTCGCCAGAAGCTACCAGATAAGGGCCGATGCCTGTGCCGAGTTCGGCATGCAGGCGAGCCACGATTTCGCTGGCACGCGGATAATCGTAATAAATTATCATGTCGACACAATCCTCAGAGTACAACTCATCAGTCACGGGCCAATACGTCGGTAACAGATCATATTCGTCAGAAGAGTGACTCTCCGTAGGATCCAACGTAGCGATGTACGCTTCGCATGTCTTCACATATCTGGCATATTGTCCGCTGGTGGGTCTTGAAGTAAAAATGACGAAGCCGTGGACACGGTACGAGGGGTTGGGTTTTTCACCATGAATGAGAAATGAACGTGTCGCGATGGGCTCTTTTTCTGCCGCTGCGGCTTCCCCGCCGGCTGCGCCAGTCTGCCCACCCACTGGCACCGGAGAGTTGCCGCTGCATCCCGCAAAAATCAAGACTGACGAAACCAGCACAATCCACTGCATCGCGTTGATATTATTTGTCATCCTGTTTCCCTTCGGCACCTTTCGATTTCACAAAAAGTGCGGCGATCCCGTTGGACCCGCCAACACACAACAATGTCAGCAGCCCGATGGAATCATTATCGAGCGGGTGCATAAAATATGCAAGAAACAGGACCAAAACGACGCCAAGTATGGTGGCAATTCCATATTTTTTCATTCTATCAACCTTTTAAGATTTGACTGGTCGCCTCTGCGTTTTCAGTCTTTTACATTTATATCCCGCTCGTCAAAAACCTCTTTGGCGGTCGCAAGCCCGTTCAGTGCGGCGGGGAAACCGGCATAGACGGCCATCTGGATCATGATCTCGATGATCTCCTGCGGCGTGCAGCCGACATTGAGCGCCCCGTTCACATGGGCTTTCAACTGGGGGGCTGCCGTGCCCATCGCCGTCAGGGCCGCCACCGTGGCGATTTCACGGGACCGCAGGTCCAACCCCGGACGGCTGTAGATATCTCCGAAAGGAAACTCCACAAGCAAATCGGCGAACTCCGGAGCGATTGTGCTGAGGGCCTCAATGATCTTATCCCCCTGATCGCCGCCGACCTCAGCCAGTTTCTCCCTTCCGATTTTATACCTTGCAGATTTCAATTTTTGTCTCCTTTTTTTCTTGGAAGTCTACATTTAAAATGTGCGCTCAAAAGTTAGTTGTAGATTTTTGATTGTGTCAGATATACTAATTTCCAAAACCCAACGATTGCATAGTTTTTGTATATATTTCTATTGAACTCTGACATTCACTCAAAAACTGAGGTACGGTTTTCCCCAATCTTGCGGCTTCCGTATTTACAAAACGTAAAATAAATTCGTCGCCGCCAGGCATTTTAGTAGATTCTTGAAAAGCTGTCAGCTGTTTAATGGTCCCACACATTCCAGTTGCTTTAGCAATGATCATCAGATTAATAAGAGGTTTATTTTCATTGTCGTTTGCATTTGCGTTTAGCAACAATAAACAGAGTGACAAGAAACAGTTGCTCAAAAGTTTCACAGGATTCCTTTTATTGACATGTCTGACGCTTTAAAGTGAGCGATACTTTCTAATTTTTGAACGTTGAAGTATTGTGATAGCGCTGTTAACTGCCGTTCAATCTCTTCTTGTAAAGGGCTATCTTCATCTATGATAAATGCTATTTTTTTACAAGGACTGTCAATGGCTTTAGGCATAAAAGTCTCAATTAACCATAACGTGTCTCCTGGCTCACTTTCAAAACCTAATGTTGTATCCGTAATCCATGTAGATGCATTATGTTCATTGATAAGTTCGAGTCCAAACTCTAATGGTTTTCTATAATTCTCAGCATTACAGAATTGTTTCCATTGGCAAAATACTGCATTCTTATTTTCCAGATACTCAACTTTGCAATATGCAGTTTCAAACACTTCATTCCTTCTCTTGACAACGATTTATTCGTAAACGAAAATGAATGTTTGTCTCGTGAGAATCAAGATAAATCACGCATTTTCTTACAAAGCCATGATAGCAAAGTAGCAAATAGAAATCATTGAAATATCACATCACACCATTATCGGAGTATAATTCCCGAAATTTTCAGCAGGGAAGCAAAATGGCAGGTTGGATCGTACTGGCGATGGTGTTGTGGGGCATCGGCTGGCCCGCGCTCAAGGTCGTGACCGATACTGACGTCCCGGTCGAGACCGTCACCTTTTTGCGCTTTGCCATCATGGCGGTTTCCTTCCTGCCCATCCTCTACTGGCGGCGCAAGCCGCTGCGTCTCAACCGCAGGACGCTCCGCTTCACCGTCGCGGCGGGCGCGCTCAACGTCGCGTTTATGTACTTCGCCTTCTGGGGTGTGCAAACGGGCAGCGCCGGGGCGGGCGGGGTCATCATTACCGTGGCCAGCCCCATCCTCACCGCCCTGCTCGCCCTCGCAGTCTTCCGTACCCGGGTCACCCCGCCGCAGCTGCTCGGTCTGGGAGTGGGGCTGTTCGGCGGGATGCTGATGCTGGAGGTGTGGCACGCCGACCTGCTGCACAGCGGCAATGTCTTCTTTATCGGCAGTGCGCTGGTGTGGGCCGTGCTCACCCTGCTGGGGCAGCAGTCGCACGCGGAGATGGAGCCTATCCACTTCAACTTCTGGCTGGCCGTTTTCGCCGTGCCCATCACGCTCGTTCCGGCGCTGCCCGCGGGGTTTGGTACGGTGATGCACCAGGACGGGGCGTTTTGGACGGGGCTGCTCTTCCTGGCCATCATGGGGCAGACGGTGGCCTCGACCATCTTCTTTGTCGCGGCGGGCAAGATCGGCTCGGCCAAAGCCGGAAGCTATATGTTCCTTGTGCCGCTGACCGCCCTGGTGGCGAGCTTCCTGCTGCTGGGCGAACGCCCCTCCTTCTGGCTCGTGGCGGGAGGTGCCGTCAGCACCGCCGCCGTCTACTTCATCAACGCACGCAAACGGTAGGCGCCGTCGCTTTTCCGACGCCGGCTTTCAGGGCGCTTTTGATACAAGCCCTTTTATGCATTCGGATGAGAAAGCAGCGTATTCTCCGGGATTTCACTTTCATTTCCACCTGAAAAAACCTGCTCTGTTTAAAAGTTAATCAAAAAAATCACCCCATGTACAGCCGCGCGTTCTATAATGGTCAAAATATATGCTCGAAACGTGTTTGAGCCCGACAGACCCGCTGTATCTGCAGGAGGCGCACAATGAACGCAGTACATGTCCCCCCCGTTGACCGAGATCCAAAGCATCTCTGGACATTCAACGCCATCACCCTATTTAAACGGCTCAGAGACTATCTTAACGGCTATGCCGACTACCGGCAGTACCCGAGCATAAAGTTTGTGGAGACCTGGCCCCAGCACAGCCATAAACACCAGTTGCTCACCACCTACGTCGCCACCAACCTCTACTGGTTCGGCCGCCACCTCCAGCGCGTCGAAACGACCCTGATCGACGTGCTGGAGCTCTTCAACGGGGTGATCGACACGGACAAAGAGGCCGGCGCGCGCTACTTCGAGCATCTGGACATCGAGCTGGAGTACAAGAGTGCGCAGGATTTCCTGCAAAAAGCCGTCTTCGGCGACCACCCCGCCAACCTCGCCGCCATTATGAGCAACGCCCGGGAAAACGCCATCATCTGCCGTCCCTATCTCGACGCAGAAGCCTTCGGGGAGACAATCAGGCTCTACAATCTCCTCGGCACCTATGCCAAGACCGATGCCAAGGTCGATTACCGTTTCATCGGGGATGCGCTCTCGCTCATCAACGAAATCTGGGGGATCATGGCCCGCGGCCTGCTGCGGCGTAAAAGCGACCAGTTCATCCGCCTGGGCAAACTGACCGAAAAGGTCGACCTGCACCTGCGCCACGGCAAGAACGGGAACGAGTCGGTCGTCTACCTGCACAACATTCTCATCACCGCACGGCGGATCGCCCCGGAGGCGGAGATGCCCATCGACGAACATGACGACGAGGCCAACCTCGATGCCATCAATGACCTTTTCGACAACCTGGTAGTGGCGTAGATGCGAGAAAAACAGACCCGCCGCGCCCCGTACCGCACCCGAAACGGGGTGCCGAACCCCCTGCAAAAAGCCGCGTTCATCAAATCGACGGACCGGGGCGGCTAGCCCTCCGCGCTTTGACGAAAAAATGAAAACCACAAAAGCACAGAATAAAAGCATTTTCTCATAGAATATGCAATATGATCTTTTATACCCACACCACCTTTGGCACCGTGAAACCCGCGGGTCGGAGTGATGTTCGCATAAAAGCATCAAGGGAGATACATTGATAGAAGAAACCGGAAAACTACACGAAAAGTTCTGGGAGATTTTTTCCCGGCAGGATCGACAGAAAGTCGAAGAGTTTCAGCGCTATATGGATAAGTTTGCTGTCAATTTCAATCTCTATAAAGACGGCAATTTCATCGAGCGTTCACTCCCCTTCGACGTCATTCCCCGCATCATCTCCAAGGAGGAGTTCGGCAAGATGCAGCGCGGCCTCGAGCAGCGCATCACGGCGCTGAACCTCTTCCTCGAAGACCTCTATACCGATGCGAAGATCGTGAAGGACGGTATCATCCCCGAAACCTTCATCCACCAGGCCAAAGGGTACCTCAAGGAGTTCGTCGGTTTCTCCCCGTCGCAGAAGATCCGGACGCACATCAACGGCATCGACCTCGTCAAAGATACCAAGAACGACGAATGGGTCATCCTTGAGGACAACCTGCGCGTTCCCAGCGGGGCGAGCTACCCCCTCTCCATCCGCGACACCTACCGCAAGATCTACCCGGAGTTCTTCGAAGAGCTCAAGATCGAACCGATCAAACAGTACTCCTCCTATCTGCGCAACGCGATGGACTACGTCAATACCGGCGGCATCAACGTCGTCCTGACCCCGGGGCGCTACAACTCCGCCTACTACGAACACAGCTACCTCGCCGGAGAGATAGGGGCCGAACTGGTCCGCGCCGCCGAACTGGTCGTGGAGAACAAGGTCCTCTACTTTAAAAACTACGACGGGCGGCGCATCCGCGTCGGGGCGGTCTACCGCCGCCTTGACGACGACTTTCTCGACCCCAAGTTTTTCAACCCCGAAAGCCTCATCGGGGTGCCCGGCATCATCGAAGCCTACCTCGCGGGCAACGTGGCGATCATGAATGCCGTCGGCAACGGGGTGGCGGACGACAAGGGGATCTACTACTTCGTACCGCAGATGATCAAATACTACCTGAACGAAGAGCCCATCATGCAGAACGCGCCGACTTACCTTCCCTATTTCGAAAAGGACAAAAAATACATCTTCGACAACATCGACAAGCTCGTTGTCAAGGATGTCGCGGAAGCCGGCGGATACGGCGTCATGTTCGGGCACGCCATGTCCAAGATCCAGCTCGATGACCTCAAGACGATCATCGAGGCCAACCCCCGCCGTTTTATCGCCCAGGAGCTCGTTGAGTTCTACGACGAAGAGTGTCTCATCAACGGGGAACTGAGTCCCCGCAAAGCGGACTTCCGCGCCTATGTCGTCATGGGCGAGAAGGTCAATGTCTGGGAGTGCGGGCTGACACGCTATGCGATGGAAGCGGGCAACTACCTCGTCAACTCGTCCCAGGGCGGCGGGTTCAAAGATACATGGGTCATGGAGCTCTAAGATGGATCAACTTCTGAGCACCAACGTCGCCACCAATCTCTACTGGTTCGGACGCCACCTCCAGCGCGTCGAAACAACCCTCGTTGACGTCATCGAGATCTTCGACTGCGTCATCGACACGGACAAGGACGCCGGCAGGCGCTATTTCGAGCACCTCGAGATCGAACTCGACTACGCCAACGCCTCCCAGTTCCTAGACAACGCCATCTTCGGGGACCACCCCTCCAACCTGGCGGAGATCATGCGTTTCGCCCGCGAAAACGCGATCATCTCCCGGGCCTATATCGATACGGACGCCTTCGGCGAGACGATCCACCTCGCCGAGCTTTTCGACCACGCCTCGAAAAGCGCCGTCTTCGTCGATTACCGCTTCGTCGACGACGCCCTCTCGCTGATCAACGAAATCTGGGGCAGCATGAACCGCGGCCTGATCCGCTGCAAAAGCGACCACTTCGTCCGCCTGGGCAAACTGACCGAAAAGGTCGACCTCCACCTCCGTCACGGCAAGGACGGGAAGGAGCCGGTCGAGTACCTCAACAACATTCTGCAGACGGCGCAAAAGATCGCGCCCGATGCGAAACTTGCCATTTCCAGAACCGACGAAGAGGCCAACCTCGACGCCATCAACGCCCTCATCGACGAGCTCGTCGTCTACTGAAAATGAACCCGGAAATTACGGAAATCTTCTCTTCCGAGCTCCCGGTGGGAGAGACGCTGCGCATCCAGCGCGCCCGTTTCGCACCGGAAACAGTGCGTCCGGATGCCAAGCGCATCAGCGTTGTCAGCGGGATACACGGCGACGAGCTCGAAGGGCAGCTCGTCATCTACCTCCTGGCCGCCTGGCTGCGCGAGCACCCCGAGGCGCTGCGCGGGACCGTCGACATCTACCCCGCCGTCAACTCCCTGGGAGTCGACACCATTATCCGCGGTTTCCCCCTTTACGAGATCGACCTCAACCGCGCTTTCCCGGGGGCGCGCAACGATTTCCTGCCCGCGCAGGTGGTGCATGCCCTGGCCGGGGACGTCGAAGGCAGCGACATCGCCATCGACATTCACTCTTCCAACATTTTCCTGCGCGAGATCCCGCAGATCCGGATCAACAAGGCGTTCTCGGAGACGACCCTTCCCCTGGCCAAACAGCTCAACTGCGACTTCATCTGGATCCACGACGCCGTCACGGTCCTCGAAGCGACCTTTTCGCATACGATGAACGAACGGGGGACGAAAACCCTTGTCGTCGAGATGGGGGTGGGCATGCGGTTGACGAAGGCCTACGGGCGGCAGCTGCTGCGGGGGATCCTGAACCTGATGCAACAAGAGGGGATCATCGAAACCCCGACGGAGTTCAAGGTCCGCGAGCCGTTCACCTCCGAGGTCGGGGAGGTGTTTTACATTAACGCCCCCGCCGCCGGTCTTTTTGTCCCCGCCCTTGACCACTGCGAAGTGATTGAAAAAGAACAGTGGATCGGCGACATCGTCGACCCCCTCAGCGGGGCGGTGCGCGAATCCCTCTATGCCCCCAACGGCGGCGTTTTGTTCACCCTGCGCGAATACCCTGTCGTCTACGAGGGGTCCCTGCTCGCACGGATTTTCGGAGAGCCCGATGAAAAAAATTGAGATCCTGAAACTCGAGTCCCTCAGCCGCGCGCCGATGGTCGTCGAGGGGTACCTCTTCGAAGGGAGCGACCCCGATGCCCCCAGCGTCGCCGTTATCGGCGCCATGGAGGGGGCGACGACCCTGCCGCTGTATAGCGCGTCGAAGCTGGTCGATTTCCTGCGCAACAAACTCGGAAGCGAAAAGATCCTGGGCAATATCCTCGTCATCCCCTCCGTCAACCACTACGCCCTCAACATCAACGAACGTTTCTGGCCCCTGGACAAGACCGACATCAACATGATGTTCCCGGGCTACAACGAGGGCGAAACGACGCAGCGCATCGCCCACCGCCTCTTCGAAGCGGTCCAGGACTACGACTACGGCATCATCCTGGAGACGCGGACCGACCTCGCCACCTGCCTGCCCTACGTCAAACTCTTCAAGACCGGATACGAAGATGTGAAAAGCGCCCGCTGGCTGGGGCTCAAGGTCATTCACCACCGCGAACCCGAATCGATCGAGACGGTGTCGCTGCAGTACAACTGGCAGCTCTGGGGGGCCAAGGCGTGTTCCGTAGTCTGCCCCCATGAACCCCTGATCGACCCCGAATCCGCCCGGGTCATCATGGATAGCCTCATCAACTTCCTCAGCCACAGCGGCATCATCCGCTACGAGGCATTCAACGGCTACAACTCGACCGTCGTGACCCGCGAACGCATCGAGGTCATCAAAAGCCCCCGCAGCGGAATCTTTATCCCGACGCAGACACCCGGGACGACGGTCTCCAAGGATGAGACGATCGGCAAGATCGTCCACTCACTCGAAGGGGAGGTCATCCACCGTTTCCTCGCCCCCTGCGACGGCATGATCACCTGTATCTATATGCACTCGCTGATCTTCGAGAATGCCGTCGCCTACCGCATCGCGAAGATCCATTAGGCCGGTTGCGGCGGCGCTACTTCGACGATTGCGACTGTGACTGTATCTGGGTGGGTGCCGTCTCTTCATCTTCCTCAGTGGCACGCCGGACGTCCACGCGGACGCTGAGCCGGCTCTGCCCGCTCCCCCGCACCACCCCTTTGAGCGGCGAGATATCGTCGTAGTCCCGTCCGTGCCCCATGACGATGTGCTGCTCCAGGGGAATGATGTTGTTCGTCGGGTCGAGGTCGAGCCAGCCGCTCCCGGGGACGTAGAGCGATACCCAGGCGTGCGACGCGTCCGCGCCGAAGAGCTTCTCCGTGCCTTCGGGCGGGATGGTCTCGATGTAGCCGCTCACGTAGCGCGCCGGCAACCCGATGGAGCGCAGCGCGGAGAGGGCCAGGTGCGCGAAATCCTGGCAGACCCCCTTTTTCTCTTCGAAGATCGTCGTCACGGGGGTCGTCAGGTCGCTGAACGCGGGATTGAACTCGAAGTCTTCGAAGATGCGACCCATCAGCTCTTCGCCCGCCTCGAAAAGGCTGCGATCCGGATGGAAAGACTCCAGGGCGTAGTCGCGCAGCGGCGCGATATCGACGGGCACAAGTTCCGACGCGAAAAGGAACTGCTTGGCGGCGATGTCACGCGTATTGAAGCCCGAAAGGCGCTGCAGCGCTTTTTCATAGGAGACGGCCCCTTTTCGAAGCCGTTCGATCGCCCGGTGCACCTCTTGGATTTTGCGCCGCACCCGTGAATGTCCCGTCACCGTCAGGGAGGTGTGCGGTTCTCGCAGCAGAAGATGGTGGTTCGTATTGCCAAACATGTCGACGAAGGCATGGATCTCCGACGCGTACGGCTCCGCGTCGAGCCGGAAGGAGAGCAGCTCCTGCTCCCGCCCCTCTTTGGGCTTCAGCCGCGCGATGTTGTGGCTGAAGGTGACCAGACTCTGATAATGGAAGACCGTTTCGTGGAAAATATCGTAAATCATGCTCACTCGTCGTAATGGGAAAAATAGGTTTTCGAAAACTCGTCCGAAGCCTTCATAAAGAGCTCGGAAAGCTCCGAGAGCAGTGCATCGAGCTCCTTGTAAATGCCGTCGGACTCCTCATAGGTCAGCAGTGCCTGCGCCGTCGCAAGCTTCAGGCGCGAATAGGCCTGGAATATCGGGGCTTCGTACTCGGTAAGGTGGGTACGGGACTTTGGAAGGTCTTTGAGGTCCGAGAGCAGTTTCTGGGTCTGGTAGGTCAGCGATTTCGGGTACTGCGGATTGAGCAGCAGGAACTCGATGACGTTCTCGAGCTGCAGGGCACTACGGTAGTGGGCGCGGTAGGCGTTGAAGCTTTCGCAGGTGTTGAGCAGCGCTTCGAGCAGTTCGTACTCCTCGGCCTTCTCCTGGCGCGGGCAGAGCAGAGAGCGCGCCTTGGAGATCAGCAGCTGGACGCTCTCGATCCGGTAGCCGATGTCGTACAGTACCAGCCCCTGCTCGCGGAACATGCTCTCTTCGACGAGCTCCTTGTACGCCAGCAGGTTTACATGCAGCTTGTCCATCTCGTTGACGATGGTGCGGTTCATGCGGGTATTGGCGCTGCAGAAGCTCTGCCACTCCCACTGGAGTTTGTCGAAGAGTTTCCACGCTTCGATGCCCAGCAGGTTCTTGATGCTGACGTTCGAACCCGAAAGCATCGCCAGGGTAAAGGAGAGCGACCCGGACCGGTTCTGCTCTTTGAGGACGGAGACGATCTCTTTCATCGGGTTCTCCAGGAGCTTGTCGGCCTTTTTCTTGTCCAGGAATCCCGGATAGGTCATCGTCATGTGGGTAATGGCGCGCAGCAGCTGGTGCTGCGACTCCCCGGCGGTGTTCGACTCGTCGCGGTAGACGTTGATAAGGCGCTTGACCGTGTAGCGGATGAGGCGCGTCGTGATAATGGCACGCGAGAGGTAACGCCCCAGCCAGAAGAGGTTCTCTGCCCTGCGGGTCGGGATCTGGTCGATGGAGGCGTCGATGCACGGCAGCTGTTTGAAGGGGTTGCTCGGCGCGCGCTCCTCATCTTCGCCGACGATCCAGAGGTCCTTGCTGGTGCCCCCTTTTTGCGAGGAGATCAAGAAGGCGTCTTTTTGCGAGGCGACGCGCACGAGCCCGCCGTTCATCACCCAGTATTGGCTGCCGCGCTTGAAGGCATAGGAGCGGATAACGGCGTTGCGCGGTTCGACGGACTCCCCGGTAAAATAGGGTACGGTGGAGAAGCCGATCTCCTCCTGTGCCACGTAGAGGTGCGGCGCCGCCTTCAGCTGCGCCCTCAGCGCATCGAGCTCCGCTGCGTCCATCTTCCGTCCGAAATAGACCTTGGCGCTCTCCGTGCGGTCGATGTGCTTGACAATAAGCCCTTCGAGGTTTTCGAGAACGTATTCGAGTTCGCCGGGCTGCCCGCACCACCAGGTGGCGATCTGCGGCAGGATCAGCTCTTCGTCGAGGAAGAACTTCGCAATGTTCTTCATAAAGGGGTTGAAGCCGAGGTTCTCGAGGATACCGCTGCCGATGGGGTTGATCATCGCCAGGTTCTCCCGGCGCGCCGCGTCGACCAGGCCCGCCACGCCCAGGTGCGAATCGTTTTTCAGCTCCAGCGGATCGCAGTAGCGGTCGTCCACGCGGCGCAGCAGGGTGTTGATCCTTGTGAGGCCGCTCAGGTTTTTCAGCCACAGCGCCCCGTCCTTGGCCAGCATATCCTCGCCCTGCACCAGGCTGATCTCCAGCAGGGAGCTGAGATAGGCGTGCTCGAAATAGGTTTCGTTGTGCGGCCCCGGCGTCAGCAGGGCCGCCTTGGAGCGGTCCCCCCCGCTGAGACGGTCGATCATCGATTTCATCTCTTCGATGAAGCCCGCGAGCCGGCGGGTATGCACCCCCGGATAGAGCGATTTGGCGATGATGTTCATGCTCAGGCGGTTCTCGACGGCGTAACCGAGGCCCGACGGGGCCTGGATCCGGTCATTGACGATCCAGAACTTGCCATCGGGTCCCCGCGCCATGTCCGTTGCGTAGAAGAAGAGTTCGAAATCCATTTTGTGCCCGAAACCAAACATCTCCGCCGCGTACCCTTTGTGGGCGTAGACGACTTCGGCGGGCAGGATCCCCTGCCGCAGCAGAAGCTGGTCGCCGTAAAGGTCGCGCAGCATCAGGTCGAAAAGCTTCGCGCGCTGACGCAGCCCCTTGACGACGCCGTCCCACTCCGTCTGGGTGACGACGAAGGGGATGGGATCGAGCGTCCAGCGCCGTTTGGTGATTCCGTCGGGGGCGTCGTAGACGTTGTAGGTGACGCCGTTCTCTTCGAGGCTCCAGTCCAGCTCGGCCTGTTTGGCTTTCAGCCCCTCGATGCCGGTCGCCTCGATCTGGTCGTAGATCGCTTGCCAATGCGGGCGGCACTGCCGCTGCGCATCGACCATCTCGTCAAAGGAGCTTTCGGAAAAATAGCGGTCGAAAATCCCCATTTACACCCGTGTCCATTTCCGTCTAAGGTCCAGCGTATGGGGATACTCGGCGCTGCGCGGCAGCTCCTGGAAGACAAAGACCTTGTCGCCGGCGTGCTTCTCGGCCACTTTGCGCGTCACTTCCCGCTCCCCTGCCGGCAGCGCCTGTTCGACCACATGGGTCGGCACCTCATCGACACTGCCCTGGGTATGATTGAAGCCCCAGAAACGGTTGATACGGCGCGACTCCGCCTCGTAGCTGTTGACGGGGAAGGTGTCGTAGCTGCGGCCGCCCGGGTGGGAGACGTAGTAGGTCATCCCGCCGATGGAGCGCTGGTTCCAGCGATCGACGACATCGAACGTGAGCGGGGTGTCGACCCCGATCGTCGGGTGCAGCGCCGACCACGGCTCCCACGCTTTGTACTTGACCCCGGCGACGAACTCGCCCTCGACGCCCGTCGGGTTCAACGGCACCGCGACCCCGTTACAGGTGAGTACATAGCGCTCCGGCACGAAGTTGTTGATCTTCACCTGGACCCGTTCCAGCGACGAATCGACATAGCGCGATGTCCCCTGCGATCCGCTCTCTTCTCCCAGGACGTTCCACGGTTCGATGGCCGCGCGCAGTTCGAGATGGACATTCTCCACCGTCGCCATGCCGTAAAGCGGGAAGCGGAACTCGAAGAAGGGATCGAACCAGTCCAGCTCGAAGGGATACCCCTCGGAATTGAGGAAGCGGACGATATCCGCGATATCCTCCTTGACGTAGTGTTCCAGCAGGAACTTGTCGTGCAGCTGGGTCCCCCACCGCACCAGCTTGTGGCGGTAGGGCTTTCGCCAGAAGAGCGAGACCAGGGTACGCACCAGCAGCATCTGCATCAGGGCCATCTGCGAATGCGGCGGCATGTCGAAACCGCGCAGTTCCAGGATCCCCAACCGCCCGGTGCTTGAATCGGGCGAGTAGAGCTTGTCGATACAGAACTCGGAACGGTGGGTATTGCCGGTGATATCGGTGAGCATATGGCGAAAGAGCCTGTCGGTGAGCCAGTAGGGCACCTCTCCGTTTTCGGGGATCTGCGCAAAGGCGATCTCCAGTTCGTAGAGGTTCTCCGCGCGCCCTTCGTCGACGCGCGGCGCCTGGGAGGTCGGGCCGATGAAAGCACCGGAGAAGAGGTAACTCAGGGAGGGGTGGTGCTGCCAGAAGGTGATAAGGCTTCGCAGCAGTTCCGGGCGGCGCAGCAGCGGGCTGTCGTGCGGCGTCATCGCCCCGATCGTGACGTGGTTCCCCCCGCCCGTACCCGTATGCTTGCCGTCGACCATGAACTTCTCCGTCCCCAGGCGGGACTGGCGCGCGTCTTCATAAAGACCCAGCATTGTTTCGGTCAGTTCGCTCCAGTTCTTCGCCGGATGGATGTTGACCTCGATGACACCCGGGTCCGGGGTCACTTTGATGCGCTCGATGCGGTTATCATGGGCCGGTTCGTACCCCTCGAGGACGACTTTGACATTGAGCTTCGCCGCGACCGCCTCGATGGAGGCCATGAGGTCCAGGAAAGCCTCGGTGTGGTTGAGCGGCGGCAGGAAAATATAGAGTTTGCCGTCGCGCACTTCTGTACTGATCGCCGTCCGCACGAAGGCGTCGTAACGGTTCGCCTCCGTCGTTTCCGGGGTCGCCGCTTCGCAGCGTGCCCGCGCATCGTCAAGGTAATCCCCCAGTGCCGGGGACTCTGCAAAAAGGTCGGGTTCGAAGTTCTGCGCCAGCTCCACATGGGGTTTGGCCATCAGCGACTCCAGCGGCATCCGCAGGCCCAGCGGCGAGTTCCCCGCACTGAGAAAGAGTTTCCCGCGGCGGAACTCCCATGCCGAGGTGATCCAGCGGGTCTGGCCGTAGCCCAGCGGCAGCACATAGCCGACCGGGTTGGCCAACCCCTGCTGCAGCAGCTGCGCCAGGGTACGGCGCTCGAGCGGGTCATCCAGGTCGAACTTCGCCGGATCGACGTCGATGGGAAGCTCGGCCTCTTTGACGACGTAGTAGACGGGGTCTTCATAGGCTTCGACAATGTTCTTGTCGCTCACGCCCAGCGTCAGCGACAGCAGCTCCATAAAACGCTGCGCATCTTCGGTCGTATAGCTGTAGGTCGCGTTCATGTCGGCAAAAAGGTTCGGGTTGCGCCAGATCGGCTTGCCGTCCTTGCGCCAGATGACCGATTTCTGCCAGCGCGGCAGCGGTTCGCCCGGGTACCATTTCCCCTGGGCGTAGTGCAGCATCCCGCCTTTGCCGAAGGTCCCCAGCAGCCGGTGCGCAAGGACGTCTGCGCGTTCGCGCTTGTGTTCGCCGTCGGCTTCGGTGTTCCACTGCTCGGACTCCATGTCGTCGATGGAGACGAAAGTAGGCTCGCCCCCCATCGAGAGACGCACGTCGTTGGCTTCGAGCTCCCTGTCGACCTCGAACCCGAGGTTGTAGATCGCCTCCCACTGTTCGTCGCGGTAGGGCTTGGTGACGCGGGGCGATTCGAAGATCCGCGTGACGGTATTGGAGTAATCGAACTCCGTCTCGCATTTGTCCGTCGCCCCGTCGATGGCATGGGCGCTGTCGTAATGGGGCGTACACGCCAGCGGGATATGCCCCTCCCCGGCAAAAAGGCCGCTGGTAGCGTCGAGGCCGATCCACCCCGCCCCCGGGACGTAGACCTCCGTCCAGGCATGCAGGTCCGTAAAGTCCGCTTCCGGGCCGCTCGGGCCGTCGAGGGATTTGACGTCGGCGGTGAGCTGGACGAGGTAGCCGGAGACGAAACGCGCCGCGAGTCCCAAGTGGCGCAGTACCTGCACGAAGAGCCAGGCGTAATCGCGGCAGCTGCCGAGTTTGTTGCCCAGGGTCACTTCGCAGGTCTGCACGCCCGGATCGAGCCGGATCGTATAGTCGAGGTACTTGTGGATCTCCGTGTTGAGGTAGACGAGGAAGTCGTTTATATTGCGTTTCGTCTTCAGGTCGAGCGACTCCATGAACGTCTTGAGCTTTTTGCCTTTGTCCGTAATCTCCAGGTAGGGCAGCAGCTCCTTTTTCAGCGCCGGCTTGTACTTGAACGGGAAGTCCTGCGCGTACTCGTCGACGAAGAAATCGAAAGGGTTGATGGTGATCAGGTCGGCGATGATCTCGACGTCGATGCTCATCTCCTTCGTCTTTTCCGGGAAAACGATACGGGCGAGGTAGTTGCCGAAGGGGTCCTGCTGCCAGTTGATAAAGTGGTTCTCCGGCTTGATCTTGAGCGAGTACGCCTCGATCGGCGTCCGGCTGTGCGGCGCGGGGCGCAAACGAATGGTATGCGGCGAAAGCGACACGTAACGGTCATACTGGTAAGCGGTTTTGTGGGAGATTACGACTTTGAGCGCCATGGTTTTCCTTGTGCGTCCTCAGAATATTGCTGCATTATATACTTTTCTCGATTCAACTTCGGGAAAACCGCGCCTATTTTTCACCCACCCCCACGGGTTTTCACACCCCGGACCCGCCGCTGTTTCCGGCGCGCTTACCACTGCCCCGGCAGAGGGGCTTTGTATGAATGTTACAATGCGGTATCACACGGACGAAGGAAGATCATGACAAGGCGGACAATACGGGGGCTCTTCTGGCTCCTTCTGCTCTTTTCCATCCAAAACTGCGCCAAGGAGAATACAATGACCGACATCTACGCTTTTAACGTTAAAACCATTGACGGCAGCGAGGCGACGCTCGCACCCTACCGCGGCAAGGTGATGCTGATCGTCAACGTCGCGAGCCGCTGCGGCTTTACCCCGCAGTACGAAGGGCTCGAAGCGCTCTATGAAAAATACAAATCCCGGGGCCTGGTCGTCCTCGGCTTCCCCTGCAACCAGTTCGGTTCCCAGGAACCGGGAACGGAACAGGAGATCATGACCTTCTGCCGGAGCAATTTCGGGGTCACCTTCCCGATGTTCGGCAAGATCGACGTCAACGGCGAGAACGCCCACCCCCTCTACGGCCACCTTAAAAAGGCCAGGCCGGGCGTGCTGGGCAGCGAGGCGATCAAGTGGAACTTCACCAAGTTCCTCGTCGACCGCAGCGGCAACGTCGTCGAACGGTTTGCCCCCTCGACCGAGCCGAAAGCACTGGAAAGTGCCATTGAAAAACTGTTGGATGCGCCATAACGTTCTGACAAAAAAAATAGGGAATAAGGTATCGTAGGTTTGGTGGTGGGTCCTCAGGGACTCGAACCCTGGACCACCCCGTTATGAGCGGGGGGCTCTAACCAACTGAGCTAAAGACCCACATCCTCTACAGGAAGGAGCGAATTATACTTTCGCGCCCTTTAGACGAAGCTTTTTTTGCCCCGGCGGTGGTAGAGTTCGGTGAACCGGAACGCCATCAAGTTTTCAAGCATCCCGAAGAGGATCATGAAATTGACGAAACTGCTGCCGCCGTAGCTGAACATCGGCAGCGGGACGCCGACAACGGGGGCGAGCCCGATGGTCATCGCGATATTGACGCTCATGTAGACGAAGATGAGCAAAGAGACCGACGCACTGACGACCTTGATGTAGGGGTCGTGGGTGTAGAGGCTGATGCCGAGCAGGTGGATGATGATCAGGGCATAGAGCCCGATCAGCAGCACTGCTCCCATAAACCCGAAACGCTCCACGACGTAGGCGAAAATGAAGTCGCTCGACGCGATGGGGAGGAACTTCATCTGCGTCTGCGTCGCCTCCTCCTTGGCCTTGCCGACGACCCCGCCCGAACCGATGGCGATGATGGACTGCTGGACGTGATAGCTCGGTTTCTCGCTCATAAAGTCCGTGATCCGCTTCTTCTGGTAGTCGTGCAGCTGGGTATAGATCAGCGGCATCGAGACGATAAAACCGACCGCCAGCGTCAGCCAGATCTTCCAGCGCACCCCGACGAGAAAGAGTACCCCCACCCCCAGCAGCAGCAAGACGGTGGCCGTCCCCAGGTCCGGCTCCTTGGCGATGAGAAAGAAAGGGAGCAGGATGTAAAAGGAGAGTTTCAAAAAAGCGGCCCAGCCGTAGCCGCCGTAGGGAGGCGGATTGCGCGAAACGAGGTAGGCCAGCATTAGGATAAACGCCGGTTTCATCAGCTCGGAGGGCTGCATGGTGAAGTGGACGAAGGGGAGTTCGATCCAGCGCTTCGCACCCAGGCGCGCATGGCCGAAAAACTCGACGGCGAGCAGCAGGCCGATGTTGAACCAGTAGAAGATCGGGATCATCCAGCTGAGCCGCCGCACGGGCAGAAAGAAGAAAAAGGTGAAGACGACCGCCCCGACGCCGACATAGACGAGGTGTTTGTGCGCCAGGAGGGGGTGGATCTCGCCGATCAGCCACCCCGACACCAGGACGAGGGGCACGATCAGCGCCGGGATGACAAAATCGAAGTGTGCTAAAATGCGTCTATCTATTCTGCGCAAGGCACGTCCTCTCAAGCGTTAAGCGTTCAGCGTCAAACGTGTAGAAAATAGAGCGGTAGAGGTCTTTCTCCCGCTTTTAGCCACAGCGCTTAATGCCCAGTGCCAAAATTATAACAAAGGTTCCCATGCAGCCAACTGTCCTGACTTTCGAAGCCGCCGGGGGCGAACGCCTCGACACCTTTCTGGGGCAGGCGATGGGCGAACCCCGCAACCAGATCGCCCACCTCATCAAGAACGGCCATGTCGCCGTCGAGGCCAAAGCGGCGGCTAAGCCGGGGGTGAAACTCAAGTCCGGCGAAAAGGTCACGGTTACGCTGCCCCAGATGGAGCCCGAAGAAGCGCAGCCCATCGATTTCGACGTGCCCATTCTCTATGAGGATGACGACCTGCTCATCATCGACAAGCCCAGCGGCCTCACCGTCCACCCGGCCCCCAGCGTCAAGGAGCCGACCCTCGTCGACTGGCTCAAACACCACGACATCCGCCTCTCGACGCTCAGCGGCGAGGAGCGCCACGGCATCGTCCACCGCCTCGACAAAGGCACCAGCGGCGTCATGATCGTCGCCAAAACGAACGAGGCCCACGACGCCCTCTCCAAACAGCTCCAGGACAAAAGCATGGGGCGCTACTACCTTGCCGTCGTCACTCCGCCGCTCAAAGAGGATCTCACCCTGGTGGACAAGCCGATCGGGCGCAGCCCCCACAACCGCCTCAAGATGGCCGTCGTCCCCCACGGCAAGAGCGCGCAGACCCTCTTTAAAAAGCTGCTGCTCTCCAAGGACGAAAAAGAGGAACTGATCGCCTGTAAACTCTTTACGGGGCGCACCCACCAGATCCGCGTCCACCTGGAAAGTTTCAGCCGCCATATCCTCGGCGACCATTTATACGGCATTAAGAGCAATCCCGATAAAATCCAACGTATTCTGCTGCACGCCTATACGCTCTACTTCACCCATCCGCGGACGGGGGAGGCGATGCGTTTTGCGGCCCCGCTTCCCGCGGCGCTCACAGAGAGGCTGCAGTCGCATTTCCCTACGGAGACACTGGATGATGAGACGCTCGACCCTGATCGTATCGGCACTCTTTTCGACACTGACGCTGCTGATTAGCGGCTGTGTCGGAGGACCTGCCCCCGCCGAACCTGTCGCAATCGACAACACCCTGCCCCAGGTCAGCATCAACGGCTACCTTAGCGACACCGCCGCCATCGCATTTGAGTGGAAACCGGTCAAGGACCCGCGGGTCAAAGGCGTAAACATCTACCGCGACACCCCGGGCGGTGAGGATGACAAGCTCTACCGCATCGCCGTGATCGACGACACCCTCCGTACCCACTACGTCGACGCCGGCCTGCAGCCCGCGACGACCTACCGCTACCGCTTCACGACCGTCGACGCCAAGGGGCGCGAATCCATGCCCGACAACACCGTCGCCGCCAAAACGCTGAGCCTCCCCGAGCCGGTCAGCTACTTCACGGCGACCAAAGAGCTGGCCCGCAGCGCCAAACTCCTCTGGCGTCCCCACCCGGACCTGCGCGTCGAGGGGTATGAGATCGAACGCCTCGATCCGGGCGAGAAATCCTTCCACTGGATCGCCCGCATCGACGGCCGCCTCCATGCCGAGCACATCGACCACGATCTTGACGACGACAGCGTCTACCGGTACCGCATCCTCGCCCGCACTTTCAGCGGCGAGAAGAGCCTCCCCTCCGCCGTCGTGACCGTCGCGACCAAACCGCTCCCGCTGCCGCCGTCGCAGCTCTCCGCCGGCCGAGGTGCAATCCACCGGGTCGCCCTGCAGTGGCAGCCCTCCCCCGACAAAGGGATCGTCTACTACAAGGTCTACCGTGCCGACCGCGAAGACGGCTACTACAGCTACCGCGCCAAAGTCGACCGCACCGCTTTCACGGACAAGGTCGACGAAAACGGTGTGCGCTACTTCTACAAAGTCGCGGCGGTTGACAAGGATGAGTTGGAGAGCCTGCCGAGCGAACCCGCCGAAGGCACGACGATGGCCGCGCCCGCCATCCCCGAACTGACTGCCCTCGCGCTGCGCAACAAGGCCGTCGTGGTACGATGGAAAGCCAAAGACAGCCGCGCCGTCGCCTTCGAACTCCTCAAGACGACCCGCAGCGGGTGGTTTGACAGCAAAGAGAACGTTATCCGCGACATCAAAACCGAAAGCTTCACCGATGTGAACGTTTCGCCGGGACTGGAGTACAGCTACAAGGTGATCGCTGTCGATGCCAACGGCCTCAAGTCTGAACCCTCCGCGTCCAAGACCATCGTCCTGGAGGGCCAGTAACCCGATGCCCCACCTGCATATCGCTTCGTTCAAGGCTCCGGCCTTCCCCGCGGCTGCGGACGGCGTCACTTTTCACTATATGGCGGAAAACACCCTCCACGACGATGAAAAACTGATCGCCGCCTCCATCGGCGAAAAGGAGTTCTTCCTGCTGCTCAAGCGGCTGCCGGACAAGACCCTGCTCAAAGCGGACAAGATCTCCCGCCCGTCGGCCACGCACTATGTCAAGCGCGCCCTTCAGGCCTATGCGGGGCTCGTCGGTCTGGAGGTCCTCGCCTCGAACGTCGACAGCGGCGAAGCGAACATGCACCTGGGCAACGACAGCGCGCTGTGGTCCATCCACGATTTCGAGCGCAACTTTCCCACCGACCGTGAGATCCGCATCGAAGTGGGCTTCGGTTCCGGTCGCCACCTGCTGCACCAGGCCAAAGCGAACCCGGAGGTCCTCTTTATCGGGATCGAGATTCACAAGCCCTCCATCGAGCAGGTGCTCAAACAGATCAACATCCAGCAGCTTGACAATATCCTGCTGCTCGATTACGATGCCCGCCTCTTTTTGGAACTCGTCCCCTCCAACCTTGCCGGGCGGATCTACGTCCACTTTCCCGTCCCCTGGGACAAGAAACCCCACCGCCGCGTCATCGGCGAAGCTTTCATTGCCGAAAGCATCCGGGTGCTGAAGCCCGAGGGGAAACTGGAGCTGCGTACCGACAGCGACAACTACTTTGCCTACAGTTTCGAGACCTTTATGGCCCTGAACCAGAACCATATCGAGATCTACAAGAACCGCGCCCTGGAGGTCAGTAGCAAATACGAGGATCGCTGGCGCCGGATGGAAAAGAACATCTACGACGTGCTGATGCACAACGAAGAGCTTTCCGGACCGCTCGAGGCGATCGCCCCCTTCGCTTTCAACGCCATCGCACCCGACCCGGAACGCCTCGAAGCCCTCAACGGCTCCACGCTGCGTTTCGACGAGGGGTTCGTGCACTTCGAGCGCCTCTACCGCACCGACGATGGCCGCGCCATGTTCCGCCTCTCCATGGGCCCCTACGCCCGTCCCGAACATCTCTACCTGATCCTCGGCGATGCGCCGCGCTACCTCCCGACACCGCCGGTGCGTTCCCGGACGAACGCCCGTGCGCATCAGCTCCTGATCGAGGCCCTGCATGGATAAGATCATCATCGCCGACAACCTCTCCCTGGGCTACGGCAAGCATGAAACGATCATCTCCAAGGCGACCTTCGCCATCGACTCCGGCAGCTTCGTTTTTATCACCGGGGCCAGCGGGAGCGGCAAATCCACCCTGCTCAAGTCCTTCTTCGGTGCCCTCCCCATGCTCTCCGGCTCCCTCACCGTCGGCGGGGTCGACATGGACAATATCAATACGAAGAAACTCAACTTCCTGCGCCGCCACGTCGGGATTGTCTTCCAGGATTACAAGCTGGTCAAAGAGTGGACTATAGAGAAGAATGTCATGCTCCCGCTGCTCATCAACGGCTACGCCCGCGACATCAGCGAGATGCAGGTGGAGAAGCTCCTCGGCCACGTCAAACTCACCCACCAGCGGGGCAAGTACCCCATGGAGCTGAGCGGGGGCGAGCAGCAGCGCGTCGCGATGGCCCGCGCCCTTGCCCACAATCCCATCCTCATCCTCGCGGATGAGCCGACGGGGAACCTTGACGAGTACTCCTCTAAGGTGATCTGGAACCTTCTGGAAGGGGCCAATACCCAGCTCGAAGCGACCGTCGTCGTCGTCACCCACCACATCCCCGAGACGCTGGGGGTCAAATACAAGCACTACCATATCGAGCACGGAGACGTCTATGAAGTCTCTTAAAAGCCACTTTTCGCTGATCACGGCGCTCTTCTCCATCCTCATCACCCTGCAGCTCTTTTTGAGCCTGGAGCGGGTCATCGGGGCATACGAACAGCGCCTGGGGGACAACTACGGCATCGTCGTCGTCAGCGACAGCAACCTCTCCCTCGCCTTTTTCCAGGGCATCGACGACGCTATCAGCGCCGTCGAGCCCCTCTCGCCCAGCCGGGTACTGCAGCAGCTCCAGCAGCAGACCGGCGACTCCCAGATCAACCTGATGACGCTGAACCTTCCGCATTTCTACCGGCTGCGGATGGCCAACTTCATCACCCCGGACGAGGCGCGGGAACTGGGGAAGAGGCTGTTGCGCGACCGCGCCATCAGCCGCGTCGAGACCTTTGCACAGCAGCATGACACCGTCTACCGGCTGCTGCAGCTTTTCAAAAACGTCGTCAGTGTCCTGGCGGCCGTCGTCTTCCTCGTCACCTCGCTGCTCATCATCAAAGAGATGCGCCTGTGGCAGTTCCAGCACCGCGAACGGATGAACATCATGGCCCTCTTCGGCGCCCCGGTCTGGCTGCGGTCGGCCGTCCTCTTCCGCCTGGCCATCGTCGATGCCGTGATCGCCTCGCTGCTGGCGACAACCGTCTTTGTCCTCGTCGACCACTACGGCTGGATGGCACAGCTCCTCTCCCTCGTGCAGCTGCAGCCGACGCTCTTCCAGCCGCTGCATGACGTGCCGCTGCTCACCGGCGTGGCCATCTCCCTCTCCATCCTGCTCGCTTCCATGATCGTCATGGGGCACAAAGAAGAGGTATGATCCGGTCCGCCCTTCTGCTTTTGGTGCTGCTCACCGCCACTGTGACGGCCAAAAGCATCGACGACAAAATCGACGAGACCTCCAAAAGTCTCAGCTCTTTTGACCGCAACTACGCCTCGGTCAATGCCAAGATGGCCAAGACCGCCAAGGCGATCCTGAAAAAAAAGCGGACTGTTCTGACCCAGCAAAAGAAGATCGAATCCCTCGAGTCGGCGCTGCAGGGCAAGGCTACCATCCTTTCCGGCGCCAAGGATGAACTGGTCACGCTCGCCGAAACGCAGGAGACCCTCGAAGCCAACCGCAAAAAGCTGCGCGACGACCTCGCCGACCTTATGGCGCGTATCGTCTCCCTCACCATGATCCAGGAGGACAGCAACACCCTTTCCCCCGACGCGGTCATCGGCGAAGCGGTCTTTAGCGCACTGAACGAGCAAACCAAAGAACAGATCAAGAAACTCGGGAACGACTTCCGCGCAAACGAAGCGGCCCTGAAGCAGCTGACGGCAAAAACGGCACGGCTTAAAACGGACATCGCTTCGATCGAACAGGAGAAACGCGACCTTCAAAAAGCCAAAAAGACGAACGAAAAGGCCCTGGGCGACCTGCAGACGAAGAAGAGCCGCTATAAAAAAGAGATCAAAAAGATTCTGGCGCAGAAGTCCGCCCTGAAAAAGACCCTGGCCCAACTGCACATTATCCAGGAGAGCGAATCACAAAAAGCGGCCGCGCGTCAGGAGGAGAAGCGCAATGAAGCGCTGCTGGCTTCCAAAGAGGTTCCAGATGTGCGTTCGGTCGGCAGCAGCTACCACAAGGCGCGGACCCGCCGCTACCGCGGTTCAAAGACGATCGCACCGCTCGATGCGTACACGGTCCTGAAGCGCTACGGCACCTACACCGATCCGATCTACAAGATCAAGATCTTCAACGAGTCGGTCTCCCTGCAGCCAAAAAGCTCCAACGCCAAAGTCAAGGCCATCTTCAACGGCAAGGTCATTCTTGCCCTGGAGACGCCGATGTTGGAGAACGTCGTCATTATCGAGCACTCCGGCGGACTGCATACCATCTATGCCCACCTCGACCAGATCGCCCCGACGGTCCAGAAAGGCAAGCGTCTTAAAAAAGGGAGCGTCATCGGCCGCGTGAACGATGAGCTGATGTTCGAAGTGACCCAGAAAAACTACCACATCGATCCGCTGCAGGTCATCCGCTAAGCCCCCTTGTAGGCCTTTTCGAAGATATCTGATAGGGTCTGCATTGTCTCGAAGAGCGCCGCTTTCGTCTCAAAATGGAGCAATTTGCGCTGGGCCGGGACCTCTCCCGGAGGGTCGAAGTCAAAGACGAGGACGTACTCCGCGATCTTCACCTCGTCCTTCTTCAAATCCGCCCACTCAAGGGAGACCTGGGCCTCGGCCCCACCCCCCTCGACGATCGCCGCCGGGTAGAGGCGGGTGATTTTGGAAAGGTCAAGCTGCAATCCCTGCGCTTCGTATAGCATCGTGTCAGCCACGTTCATCCTTGTTCAGTGATTTTTCCATGTCGCCCCGGTGCATCCGCCGAAAGGCCAGCAGCCCGAAGGCGATGCCTATGGCGATAAAGAGCATGCCCCAGCCGTCGTTGCGTTCCCACGCCATCGCGATCCAGCACAGATCTGCCACCAGGTAGGCCCACACCGCTTCGAAGATTTTCCCGCGGTAGGTCAAAAAGGCGCCGACGTTAAGTAAAAGACCGCCGATAATGGCAAAACTTGGCATCCGGAGCTCCAAACTTTTTCAAAAGTATAGCAGGTCCCCCACACCAACCCGGCTGCCCTTTACCTCGCCGTCATCTAAACTGCGCTAAAATCGCGGCATCATAATTATCCTTCAAGGACATCTATCCATGAAAAAAGAAGTCAAAAAAGTCGTTTTGGCCTACTCCGGCGGTCTGGACACCAGCGTCATCCTCAAGTGGCTGCAGGATGAGTACCAGTGCGAAGTCGTCACCTTTACCGCCGATATCGGCCAGGGCGAAGAGGTCGAACCGGCACGCCAGAAAGCGCTTGATCTGGGGATCAAGCCCGAAAACATCTTTATCGACGATCTGCGCGAAGAGTTCGTCCGCGACTACGTCTTCCCGATGTTCCGTGCCAACGCTATCTATGAGGGCGAGTACCTGCTGGGCACCTCCATCGCCCGCCCGCTGATCGCCAAGCGCCAGGCGGAGATCGCCAAGATCACCGGCGCCGACGGCGTCAGCCACGGCGCAACCGGCAAAGGGAACGACCAGGTCCGCTTCGAACTGGGCTACCTCGGCCAGAACAGCAGCCTCACCATCATCGCCCCGTGGCGTGAATGGGACCTCAACTCCCGCGAAAAGCTGCTCGCCTACGCTGAAAAACACGGCATCAAGATCGAGAAAAGCGGTAAAAAATCCCCCTACTCCATGGACGCTAACCTGCTGCACATCTCCTACGAAGGGGGCATCCTCGAAGATCCCGCCGCGGAACCGGAAGCCGACATGTGGCGCTGGACCGTCTCCCCTGAAGAGGCGCCGAACGAGCCCGAGTACATCGAGATCGGTTACAAAAACGGCGACCCGATCACGCTCAACGGCGAAGCCCTCTCCCCGGCGACGATGCTCGAGACCTTGAACAAGCTGGCGGGCAAACACGGTATCGGCCGCGCCGACATCGTCGAGAACCGCTACGTCGGGATGAAAAGCCGCGGCTGTTACGAAACGCCGGGCGGTACGATCATGCTCAAAGCGCACCGCGCCATCGAGTCCATCACCCTCGACCGCGAAGAGGCGCACCTCAAAGACGAGCTGATGCCGCGCTACGCGAAGCTGATCTACAACGGTTACTGGTTCGCGCCGGAGCGTGAGATGCTCCAGGCTGCCATCGACAAGACCCAGGAGAACGTCGAAGGGACTGTCCGCCTCAAGCTTTACAAAGGCAACGTCATCGTCGTCGGACGCAGCTCCGAACAGTCACTGTTCAACCCGGAGTACTGTACCTTCGAAGAGGACGCGGTCTACGACCAGAAAGACGCCAACGGCTTTATCAAGCTCAACGCCCTGCGCTTCATCATCGCGGGCAAAGCGCGCAAACAGTAAGGAAAAACGATGGCCGGCGGAATTACGAAGATCGATATCAACTCTGACGAATTCCAGAGCGAGCTCGAGCGGACGATCCGCTTCACCGACAAAGTCGTCGAGCAGTTCGGCTGGTCTTACAACCCCGATGCGGAGATCAACGACGGCATCCAGCTGGGGCTGACGCGTAACAAGCTGATGCACGGCAAGCGCTACTGCCCCTGCTTCTTCGTCACCGGCGACAAAGAGCAGGACCGCATCTGCCCCTGCAAACCGGCCATCGAGAAAGAGATTCCCGAAGACGGGGTCTGCCACTGCCAGATCTTCTGCACCCCCGAATATGCTGCCCAGCACCGTAGCGAGGAAGAGATCGAAGAGGTCGTCCATCAGCACTCCCGAGGGCTCAGCGCCGAAGAGTGTGCGCTGCTGCTTCAAAAAGAGCAGTTCGACGGCGACGAGCTCGCCGCCCTGCTCGAAGGGAGAACGCTCGGCATGGTCGATTTCAAACTGATCGACGTGCGTGAGCACATGGAGTGGCAGATGGGGCATATCAAGGGCGCCGACCGCCTTATTCCTACCAGCAGCTTCTTTGACACCCTGGAGAGCGCAAAGCTCTCCAAAAAAGAGAAGCTGATCGTCTACTGCCATGTCGGCAGCCGAAGTGCACACTGCCAACGTATCCTGAGCGACATGGGATTTGAAGACGTCGGCAACCTGACCTACGGGATCGTCGCCTACGGCGGCGAGCTCGAACGCTGAAACACAAGGAGAAGAGATGAGAGTACTGTTGATCAAAGATGTCAAAAGCCTCGGCAAAGCCGGCGAGGTCAAAGAGGTCAAAGACGGCTACGGCAAGAACTTCCTGATCGGCAAGGGGTTTGCCAGACATGCGACCGACGAGGTGATCGCGGAATGGGAGGAAGCAAAACGCCAGGCCGCCGCGAACGAGGCCCAGGAGATCGCCGACCTCACCGCCATGAAAGCGAAGCTCGAAGCCCTCGAAGTCACGATCGCCAAAAAACTGGGCGATACCGGCCACCTCTTCGGCGCCGTCACCAAAGATGACATCGCTAAAGCACTCGAAGATGCGCACGGCATCACCATCGACAAAAAGCACATTGAAGCCAAAAAGGCGATCAAAATGACCGGGAAGCACGAGGTCGACCTCAAACTCGGCCACGGCATCCATGCGCTGCTGCACCTCGACATCGTAGGTGCATAATGTTCGACGCAACGACGATCCTCGCGTACAAGGGTGAGGGCAAGGCGGTCATCGGCGGGGACGGGCAGGTCACCTTCGGGCACACCGTCTTAAAGAACAACGCCACCAAGATCCGCAAACTGCACAACGGCCAGGTCCTCGCCGGATTCGCCGGCTCCACGGCGGACGCTTTCAACCTCTTCGACATGTTCGAGGAGTTCCTCTCCGCACGCAAGGGGGACATGGTCAAGGCCATCATCGACTTCTCCAAAGCGTGGCGGAAAGACAAGGTCCTTCGGCGTCTGGAAGCGATGATGATCGTCCTCAACACAGAGCACATCTTCATCCTGACCGGCAACGGCGACGTCGTCGAGCCCGAGGATGGCCAAATCGCCTCCATCGGCAGCGGCGGAAACTACGCCATCGCCAGCGCCCGTGCCCTGAAAAAGCATGCGGACATGACACCCGAGTCCCTCGTCGAGGAGAGCCTGCATATCGCGGCGGACCTCTGCATCTACACCAACCACGAGATCAAAATTCTTACCCTGGAGGCCTCGGAAGCATGAACATGACCCCCAATGAGATCGTCTCCTACCTCGATGCCTACATTATCGGCCAGCAGGCCGCGAAAAAGAGCATCGCCCTGGCCCTGCGCACCCGTTACCGCCGTATGCAGCTTGATGGCGAGATGCAGCAGGAGATCATGCCCAAGAACATCCTGATGATCGGTTCAACCGGGGTCGGAAAGACGGAGATCTCCCGCCGACTGGCCAAGATGATGGGCGTCCCCTTCATCAAGGTCGAAGCGAGCAAATTCACGGAGGTCGGGTTCGTCGGCCGCGACGTCGAATCGATGGTCCGCGACCTTGTCATGACCTCCATCGCCCTCGTCAAAGAGGAGCAGAAAGCGGCGAACGAAGAGGAGATCAAAGCGTATGTCCTCGACAAGATCGTCGACAAACTGCTGCCGCCGCTGCCGCCCCTCTCCTCGGAGACCAAGAAAGCCGAATATGCCTCCTCCCGCGAACGGATGCGGCAGAGGGTCATTGACGGCGAGATGAACGACAAAACCATCGAGATCGAGCTCCCCAAGGGCAATATCGAGTTCAACGACAGCGGCATGCCGCCGGAAATGGCGAAGATGCAGGAATCCTTCGCCAAAATGTTCAGTTCGATCAACAAAAAAGAGAACAAAAAGGAGATGAAAGTCTCCGATGCGATCCGTATCCTTGACAGTGAAGCGACCGAAGCGCTTCTGGACATGGACGCCATCCGAAGCGAGGCCGTACGCCGCGCGGAAGACGGCGGCATCGTCTTCCTCGACGAAATCGACAAAATCGCCGTCAGCGCCAAGAGTCAGGGTCGCAACGACCCCAGCAAAGAGGGGGTACAGCGCGACCTGCTGCCTATCGTTGAAGGGAGCAGCGTCGGCACCAAGTACGGGCCGGTCAAAACCGACCACATCCTTTTCATCGCCGCCGGGGCCTTTCACCTGACCAAGCCGAGCGACCTTATCCCCGAGCTTCAGGGGCGTTTTCCGCTTCGCGTCGAGCTGCAGTCCCTTGACGAAGAGGCGCTCTACGCCATCCTCACCCAGCCGAAGAACTCGCTGATAAAACAGTACAAGGCGCTGCTCGCCGTCGAAGAAGTCACCCTTGAATTTGATGACGACGCCATCCGTGCCATCGCCGCCCTCGCGCAGCAGGCCAATGAAAAGACCGAAGACATCGGCGCCAGACGTCTGCACACCATCTTGGAAAAGGTGCTCGAAGAGATCAGTTTTGACGCCGAATCCTACGCCGGGAAGATCTATACCGTCAGCAAAACGATCGTCCATGACAAACTGGACATCGTCATCGAGGATGAAGACCTCTCCCGTTATATCCTCTAAGGAGCCCTGTATGACCAAAGCCGGTTTTATCGCCCTCGTCGGACGCCCGAATGCGGGCAAAAGCACCCTGCTCAATGCCCTGCTGGGCGAAAAGATCGCCATGGTCAGCCAGAAAGCCAATGCGACGCGCAGACGACTCAACGCCATTGTCATGCACGGGGAGGATCAGCTGATCTTCGTCGATACGCCCGGCCTGCATGAAAAAGAGCGCAAACTCAACCAGTTCATGCTCGAAGAGGCCCTCAAGGCAATCGGTGACTGCGACCTTATTGTCTACCTGGCCCCCGCCGCGGACAGCGTCAAGCACTACAAACGCTTCTTGGAGCTCGCCGGCGGGAAAAAACACCTCATTGCACTGAGCAAGATCGACCAGATCTCCCAGGGGGAGCTGCTGGCCAGAATCGCGGAATACAATGCCTTCTCTGAACACTTCGAGGCCCTCATTCCCGTCTCTGTGACCAAGCATACCGGTCTCGAACAGCTCAAAGAAGTCATTACGCGCTTTCTGCCGGAATCGCCCTACCTCTTTGACCCTGAAGACCTCACCAATGAGAAGCTGCGGGACATCTTCCGAGAGTTCATCCGCGAATCAATTTTCGAGAATATCAGCGACGAAATCCCCTACGGTACGGATGTCGTCATTGACAAAATCGACGAAGCCGACGACATCGACCATATTCGCGCAACGATCATCGTTGAAAAGGAGAGCCAGAAAGGGATCATGATCGGCAAAGGCGGGGCAACGATCAAGCGCATCGGCAAACATGCCCGCCAGAAGATCGAGTCCCTTTCCGGCCACCGCGCCTACCTTGATCTGTTTGTCAGCGTGAAACCCAACTGGACCAACGATAAGAAGATGCTTGAAGACCTCGGGTACCAAACCTGAGCCTCCGGCAGATTAGCCATAAAAATAGATTCTGACTCACTCCCCCGCGACAACCATAACTAGGGCTTTTTTGCACACTTATAAGAAAATTTTTAAGTTTACTTGGGCTACAATGAAAATGTGTGAAACCTCAGAACGATAACACTCTGTGTTATTTTGCAATGTGGTTTTATGTTGTTAAAAAATGAACCAGGTGAAAAAAAACGGGTGGCAATCCGGTTGCCCCCGGCTATCTAGAGATAGTATTCGCCCTTCATGACATGGCTGCCGGACAGTCCAAAAAGAACAGGGATTTGCGACATGAACAATTCTAACGAGCAGGTTTTTGATACGGTCCTCTCGAACAACCCGTATAATCACACCTACTACCTCGGGAGCGGTAATCAGTTAAGTGCTGCTAAAAACCCGCAGTATGGTAAGAAACAGTACGGGATTTCCTATCTCAACACGAGTAGCTTCATCACGGCCCAGATCGGTGTAAGCAAAAACATCCCGGATGACGATCTTGCTTTTGTCATTGAAACCAAAGCATACGAAGAGCTCGCCCTCGACATGGCGATCGAGTACACGATCGACTTCATCGAGGTGCCGACGGACGGGAGTGCGAAAGAACGCACCTTCCATGTATTTATTGTCGACCCGCTCGTCATCGACGAGACCTTTGCGCAAACGGTTTCCGATCTGCAGTATGTCGACCAGATCGTTCCGGTACCGCTGCTGCTCAAAACCCTCTACAGCCATGAGATCGTTCAGGGATACGGTGCCCACTGCTACATCTATTTCCAGGAAAATGACGCCTTCTTCACCCTCTATAATGAGCAGGAATTCGTCTACACAAAGAGTCTCAAATACTCTTTCCGTGACATGCATGAGCGTTTCTGCGAGCTCCTGGGCGAGCAGATCGACCTTGCGGACTTTCAGACGCTGCTTGCGACCGAAGGGCTTGCGACGCAGAATCCGGAGTACCAAAAATACCTGATCAAACTCTTCGGCGAACTCTTCCTCCATATCAACGACGTTCTTAATTACGCGAAACGCGCTTACGAAATCGAAACGATCGAAGAGATCTATATCGGTTCGCAGATCGGCTCTATTGCCGGGGTTGACGAGTATTGCCAGACCTATCTGGGGTTTGAGGCCAAGGCGTTCGACTTCTCCTACGGTTTTGCGACGGACAGCTACATTGACCAGATCCACCAGCTGATGCAGCTGTATGTCCGTACGGACAAAGCCGCACGCTATGACGTCAACTTTTCCATCTACCACCGGCCGCCGCCGTTTTTCCAACGCCACAGCGGTAAGCTCTTCGCCGTCACAGCCCTTTCGCTCGTCGTCGCATTTGCCTACCCCGTCACCTACTGGACGATGGGGTATGCCGAAAGCGTTCGTAAAGCCCTCCTGGAAAAGCAGTACCGCGAGACGCATGCCATCAAGGTGACCCGCGAAGAGACCATCAATCTCAAACTGGCACAAAAGGCAGAAGCGCAGAAGCTGCTTGATGCAGAGATCGAACTCTTCGAAGAGCGAAAAGCGACACTGATCAAAATCCATGACGTCAAGGTCAATTACCCCATGAAAGCAGAAATCATGGCTGCCCTTACCAGAGAGTTGAATCGGTTTGACGTCAGCGTTGCCGATATCAACTATAAACAGGATGACCATGAAAAAACTTTCAGTTTACGTGTCATGGCGAAAAAGGACAAACAAATTACCGATCTGGTCGAATTTATGACAAAACACCGTACACAGCGTTTCCACTATAACATCGAAAAAATCGAATTGGATGAGGAAACCAACTATTACCGCGGTGACCTGAAGGTGGTGCTGAAATGAAATTCAATCTTGAACAATATCTCTATCCGATAGACCAGTCCTTCGCCAGCAAAAAGCAGGGCGAGGTCTATATGATCTACGGTCTGATCGCCGTGGCACTGGTGGCGTTTTCCTATCTTCTTTTCTGGGAAAGTGCCGAGCGCGAATATCTCCAAGTCAAACAAGAGAGAATCGCCGTCGAGCAGAAACTCCGGGCGGATGAGCAGTACCTGGCGATGCACCCCGAAAGTGAAATCAAGCAGATCGAAGCGCAGATTGAAGCGATCAGAATGGAGACGGTAGCGACTCAGGAGAAAAATGAGTACATCAACTTCAAGATCAGCCAGATCTCCGAACTCTTCTATAATGAAGAAGCTTGGGGTAAATATATCGACTCGATTGCCGAAAACGCAAAAAAATACAACATCAAGCTCGCGCTTCTCAGCAACAAACGCGCCATTGAAAAAGAGAAGTTCGGTCATGTCTTGGATATTAAGGTCTTTGCAAGTGGTCAGTTCGACAATATGCTCAAATTCATCAATGCGATGGAGCAGAGCGATCTCGTCATTGACCTGCACGGTCTTGACCTCAGAGCCAAAGAAAAACTGGAACTCGACGTCAACTCATCTGTATGGGGGATTACTTACTAATGAAAACAAAGCTACTACTCCTCACCCTGCCGTTGATCGTACTCGCCGAGGGCATGCAGCCTGACATGAAGTGGGTAGACGATGAGATCGCAGCGATCAAACCGCCCCGCAAGGGGGTTCATGCCAGTGCGCTGTACGGATTGCAAGATCCCTTTAGGGCCCAACTGATCCTCAACCAGCCCCATAAGGCAAAGGCGACGGGCACATACGTGAAGCGTCCCAAGCAGAGGTACATGACCCTCGAATCCGTCATCAACAGCCGCACCGCGCTGATTGACGGCAAATGGTACAAAGAAAAAGATACCATTTACGGGTACGTCATCACGAAGATCGAACGCGACAGCGTCTTGCTTCAGAAGAAGAAGAAAGAAGTAACGCTTACGCTGAAGAAGAAGAACCCAAAAATCCAAATCAACGCCAAATAGGAAAAGACGATGAAAAACATGACTCCATTCCAAAGCATCCACAAGTCAATCACTTCGGTAGCCGCGGCCCTACTGCTGGCTTCATCGGTACAGGCAGCAGACTGTACCTATGAGCTCTTTTCCATCAGCGGAGCGAAGGGGATGACCATCTCCAAATATGTCGATCAGCTGAGCAACGAATGTGAACTCACGCTGATCATCAGCGACAATGAAGCTGAAAAAAAGATGTCCAAGCGCTTGCAGCGGACCAATCTGAAGAATCTCACCCTGAACGAGGTCCTGGATATTCTCCTGGTTGACAACAACCTCAACTACACCCTGGAGAACAATATCCTCAAGATCTCCTTTATCGAGACGAAGACCTACAACATCGACTACATCATCAGTGCCCGTAAAAGTATCGGCAGTACGGATATTCTGCTCAGCAGCTCCCAGGCAACCGGGAGTTCAAGCAGCCAATCCGGCGGCGGTGGCGGCGGCCAGGGGGCTGACCTCGGCGGCGGCTCCATGCAGATTACGCAGAACAACACCTCAGGTATCAAGATCGAGTCCCTCGACGAGGTCAAATTCTGGGAAGAACTCGACCTCGAACTGCAGCGTGTCCTGAACCGTCCGACGGACTTCTACCAGGCGGAAGCTCCGATCGTCAACAAAAACGCGGGGCTCGTCACCGTCACGGCGACGGTACGCCAGCAGCAGCGTCTTGAGAAGTACCTCAACCAACTGCAGAAAAAGATCCAGTACCAGGTACTGATCGACGTCCGGATGATGGCTGTTACGCTCAACAACAGCAGTTCAACGGGGATCGACTGGTCCCAGATCTATGCCCTGCAGAACCTTTCGTTTCACATTGACAAACTCGATGCTTTGAACGTTTCCACCTTTGATACGACGGGGAATATCCTGACGGGGGGAACCGCAGGCTATTCTGGTCCGGCATCACTGCTCAAACTCACCGGGGGCAATACGATCAATGAACTGGTCAAGTTCCTCAAAACGCAGGGAGACGTTGACGCGATCTCCAACCCGAAGGTGCTGACCCTCAACAACCAGCCTGCCCTCATCACTGTCGGTACGGAGTACTTCTACAAGATCCAGCAGTCCCAGATTCTGGCCGGTAGTTCAGCCGGTACATCGCAGACCACACAAAACGAAGAGGTCAACTCCATCTTCGCCGGTGTTCTGCTGGACATCACACCGGAGATCGCCAACGACAATACGATCACCCTCAAGATCAATCCTTCGGTCAGCCAGACGAGGATTAAACTCAGCAGTGACGAACTTGAGCAGCAGAAGCGCTCCATGCCGCCGGATCTTGACCGCCGCCAGCTTGCCTCTGTTGTGACCGTTAAAGACGGCAACAGTATCATTATCGGCGGTCTGATCGATAAGTCCGAAAGCATGCATACCAACAGAGTGCCGCTTCTTGGTGACATCCCGGGGCTCGGTTATCTCTTCAAATACGAAGAAAAAGCTGTGGATACGACGGAACTCGTTATCGTTATCGAACCGCACATTATCAAGAAAGAGAACAACACGCTCTCCCTTTCTGATCTTGGATATACCAAGTTTACCGACAGCGAAGTCGGCCTGACCGCAAAAGAAACAGCTGCAGAGGCCAATGCAGAATAAGAACCTCTTTGACTCTTCCAAAGAGGTCTTTCTCGATGTTGTAGACGCGAATGCCTATGTGCAGCTCGATCGCGTCGCCATCGTCTACAAATCCCTGATGGAAGCCATTAAAAAACCCCTGAAAATGATCCTGCTTTTCGGAAAACCGGGCACGGGTAAAAGTATGATGCTGAGCCGTATCTACAAAGAGCTGCATGACAGACAGAAGATCGTTCTATATCAGACACCCATCACCGATGAAGATGCTTTTTTCCGATCACTGGCACGCGATGTGTTTGACTACATCACCGACGAACCGATCCATTTTACGCGTTTCAATGAGCTTGCGGCACAATACACATTTGAAACCCCTCCGGTCGTCTTGCTGGACGAAGCGCAAATGTATTCGACAGCGTTGTTGGAAAAAATCCGTCTGATCTCCGATACGCGCCAGATCAAGTTTATTATCTCCCTGCACAAAACGGAACAGGAGGATGTTGTCGCCAAAGAGCATTTCCAGTCACGTATCTGGGAAGCGCAAGAGCTGCTCAACGCTTCGGCCGCCGAACTGAAGATCTACATTCAGAAAAAACTGCTCCGGTCAAACTGTTTTGATGTCGCCAATATGTTCAATGACAAGAATGTCCGCTGGATCCATGCATTGACCGAAGGCAACTACCGTAATACCAACAAGTTGCTCTTTGCACTCTTCAGTATTGCGTCATGGTATGAAGAGAATCAGCCCACGCAGATAAACTATACTGCTGTCAACCGTAAAATGATTGAAATGGCAGGGATTGAAACGGGGTTTATCAATGCTTAACGTCCCTGAACTCGAACAGCGCTGGAAGCGCTACCGTCGCACACGTCAGGTCCCCTACCTTATCGGCGGCGCAGCCGCGGCGCTTTTAGTATCCGCTGCGACCTATTTTCTCTTCACACCGTCGGCTCCGATGCCATCAAAACCAGAGGCGGTCGTATCAGCCCCGGCTGCTTCCAAAGAAACAGCACCAACTGTTACCGCAGTTGAACAGACCGCTGCCGCGCAGGAGCAGGAACCCAACAGCTCACGACCTGCACCGGCACAGAGCGTTGCTGCGGAGCAGCCTGCCCTGAAACTGACGCCTTCCATGGGATTCATGCACGAGTTCGAATCGGACGTTATGGACTATTATTCCCATGTCGATACGCAAGAGCCGCAACCGCAAGCGAGGACACAGGCTGCACCGCCAGTCTATCAGAAACCGGTACAACAGGCACCAGTTCCGGCCCCGGTCATTTCGGCACCTCCGAAAGAAGAGATACAGCCGATAAATGCTCCTGCGCAACCATCCGAAACGTTGCCCGGCATTCAGGCTTCTTCGTCACACAAAGCCACCCCTCCGCTCCCCGCAGCATCTCGGGCTGATGCGGAAGATGAACCGTCGTCTGAAGAGATGACGATCCTCCGCGATGACGACATGAAGGATATCCAGGATGTCATCGCCCGTTTTAAAAAGAGCAAGAACCCTATTCTGAGCCTTTTCGTCGCCAAGCGCTATTATAATATCGGTAACTATCAGCAAGCCTACAACTATGCGCTGATCACCAATGAACTTGACAGTACGATCGAAGATTCATGGCTCATTTTTGCAAAGTCGCTTTACAAAATGGATCAGAAAGAGATGGCGATCAAAACCCTCAAAAGCTACATCCAGGAGAGCAGCTCCGTCAAGGCCAAAATCACCCTTGATCAGATGGAGAAGGGGACGATGGAATGAGGCTTCATTTGAGCCTGCTTGCACTTGTCACTACACTGCTCAGTGCTTCCAGCAGCGGCAGCCTCTACACGCTCTATCAAAACGGTCAGTACCTTCGGGCCTGCAATCAGGGTGCAAAGATGCTGCACCGCCATGAACAGGATGAACGTTTTGTTTCGCTCTACGCCTTTTCCTGCCTCGAAGCAGATCGCATTGATCGCCTGGCACTACCCGCCGTTATACTGAACCATTCCGAGGAAGCGCGCAGGAACGCCACGTACTTTGCTGCGATCCTGCTGCAGCGAAACCTGCTGATCAATGCCCTTGAAAATCAGACACCGCTTACGGGTCTGAAGCTCCCGACTTCGGACCATCTCCTCTCACGCGTCTTCGATCTGTACAGTGCAAATCACTACGTGAAGAGCGGCGACTCCTATGTGCTGACCGATCCCCAAACCCCCCGTCGAAGCTACAAGCTTTTCCTGCGTCATTCCGGCCAATCCCTGCAGCTTGGCATCACGGAATATTATGATACAATATTAACAAAACAGCATATTTACCGTTAAAGGCAATCCGAAGTGGATAGAATTACGCACGATCTTCTGGAAAAAAAGCATATCTCCCAAACCCAGATCGACCGCCTTGTCAAGGTCGGGGTGAAAGAGGAGATCTTGCTGGAAACATTGACAAAAGTCGGGGCCGTATCGCTCAACTTTGTCAAACGTTTCGTCGTTGAACAGATCCGGGCCGGCAAGTATGACCTGGAGATTCTCAAACAGTATCCTTTTCTCCCCGAAAGGGCCGTCCTGGAGTACCTGGCGGAGGTCCTTGAGATCCAATATATCGATCTGGATTCGATCGATATGGATTATCGTTTGGCGGAGCGTGTTCCTCTGAATCTCTTGCAACGCTCCAATGCCTTGCCGGTCGCGGAAAGCGATATGAGCATTACGGTCGCCTTCGCCGATCCGCTCAACATCGATGCCCAGGAAGCGATTCAGAGGGTCTTCCCGCGTAAACCGCTCCAGGTGGCCATCTCCTCGGGAAAGCAGATCCAGTCCTATCTCTTCAAGATCGATATTAAAAGCAGTGTCAAGGGCCTTGTCGACAACATCCGAAAAGAGCTCAACACGATCGGTTCGCCCGAAGAGCAGAAGGACGCATCGTCGATTCTCCAGCTCATCAACGTTATTCTGAAAACCTGTATCAAGAGCCGGGCGAGCGATATCCATATCGAACCGACGGAGAACAACTGTGTCGTCCGGGCGCGTGTCGACGGGAAACTGGCCGAGATCTTCATCTTCGACCAGGATATCTACCCACCGCTCGCTTCGCGTTTCAAGCTCCTTGCCAATCTCGATATCGCCGAAAAGCGCAAACCCCAGGACGGCCGTTTCTCCGCCGTGGTCGGTGACCGCGAGTACGACTTCCGTTTTTCGACGCTCCCGATTCTCTACGGCGAGTCTATCGTTATGCGTATTCTGGACAAGGAGAAAGCGCTAATCCGACTTGAAGACGCCGGTATGGATGCGGACGGCTACAAAAAGCTGATCCAGGCTTTGAAAAAGCCCCACGGCATCCTTCTGGTCACCGGTCCGACCGGATCGGGAAAAACGACAACGCTCTACGGGGCCCTCAACGAACTGCGTAACGTCGAGGACAAAGTCATTACGGTCGAAGACCCTGTCGAATACCGGATGAACCTTATTCAGCAGGTCCAGGTCCATCCGCAGGTCGGTATGACCTTCGCCGCAGCATTGCGCTCAATTCTGCGCCAGGACCCTGACAAGATCATGATCGGTGAGATCCGTGACCATGAAACCCTGGAGATCGCTATCAAGGCCGCACTGACCGGGCACCTTGTCATCTCGACCCTGCACACCAACGACGCCATTTCCGCCCTGCCTCGTATGGCGGACATGGGAATCGAGCCCTATCTTATCAGCGGGGCCGTTGTCGCCGTTCAGGCGCAGCGCCTCGTCCGCAAAATCTGCCCGCACTGTAAAAAAGAGCTTGAAGTGCCGCCATCCGTTCTAAAAGAGTATAAGGCCTATATCCCGCCCGAGACGGTCTTTTACCATGGTGTCGGTTGTAAAGAGTGCAACGGCAGCGGCTATCTCGGCCGAGAGATGATCAGTGAAGTTCTTCCCATTACCGAAACACTCAGCAGCATGATCGCCAGGAGCGCTTCCAAAGAAGAAATGATGAAACAGGCGATTCAGGAAGGTTTCGTTAGTATGTTTCAGAATGGGATGGCAAAGGTCGTTGAAGGTAAAACAACAATTGAAGAAGTCTTGAGGGTGGCAAAAGAATGAAATACTATCTTGCAACAGTCCTGTCAAAAGGGAAAAAAGTTCAACACGGCTTTTATGCCGAGGGGAAAAAAGAGGCGATGTATATTGCCAAAGTCCGCTATCCCGGTATCGTTGTCAATGTCATGGAAGGTGCAGCACCGCTTGATGATCAGCTCAAACATTTCAAAGAGCGTTTTATGGGCAACATCAAAAAGAAGAAGGTCAAACCCGATTCTCTGATCGCTGCGATCCGGCAGTTGGCCGTTATGACCAATGCCGGTATCTCCGTCCATGATGCATTGAACGAAATCGCACGGGCAGCCAACGACCCGGTGCTCGAAGAGATCTTCTCCTCCGTTGCCGAAGATATCAACTCGGGTTCAAGCATGTCGAAGTCCATGGAGAACTTCCGTTTTCAACTTGGCGGTCTCACCCTGGCGATGGTCGAACTCGGTGAACAGACCGGTAACATGGCAGATTCACTCTACCAGCTTGCCGACATGCTCGAAGAGATCCGTCGCAACGTCATCAAATTCAAGAAGGCTATGGCCTATCCGCGCAACGTCATGATCGCCATGGCCGTCGCCTTTACGATTTTGATCTCCTACGTCGTACCCCAGTTTAAAAAGATCTTCGAAGAGCTGCATGCCGATCTGCCGCTGCCGACGATTATTCTGCTGAAACTGGAGTACCTGTTCAATAACTTCGGTCCTTATATCCTTGCGGGGTTGATTGTCTTTTTCATCATTTTCCGGTATATGCTCAATACCAACCGGGAGTTCAAATTCCGATGGCATCAGCTCTTACTGAAAACCTATTTGATCAAAAATCTGATCATGTTCTCTACGCTCAACCGTTTCACCCTGGTCTTCTCCGCCCTTGTCAAGGCGGGTATTCCCATTGCCGATGCGCTCGAGACCTCCGTCGCCATGATCGACAACCTCCCGCTGCAGGAGAAACTTTTAACCGTCAGACAGGCTGTCGAAAAAGGAGCCTCCCTAAGCGAAGGGCTTGCCGACACCGGATTGTTCGAGAATATGATCATTCAGATGATCTCCGCCGGTGAGCAGGGGGGTCAGCTCGACTCGATGCTTGAGAAGGTCACGGACTATTATAAGATGCGTTTCGACCAGATCATCGACGGGCTTGCCGAAGCGATCGAACCGATCATGCTCTTTATGATTGCCGCGATGGTCTTGCTGCTTGCCCTTGGTATCTTCTTGCCGATGTGGTCGCTCAACGACGCCGTCCACGGCCGTTAACATCAATGGAAGACGCGCTTACGCGTCTTCTTTCGCTTCCTCTTTTTTCACAAGCATTCTGTACTCTTCGTCCTCTTTGAGCATGCCCGCTTCGTAAAGAAAGATCGACGGGACGAACTGCGCTTTTTTGATCCGGTCGTATTTGGCGAAACTCAGATAGAGGATATCCTTCGCCCGGGTCACGGCTACGTAGAAGAGCCGCCGTTCCTCGTCCAGACTTCCGCCTCTGCCCATCAATTTACGGTTGGGAAAGCGCCCGTCCATCAGATCGATGACATAAACCTCTTTATACTCCAGCCCTTTGGACGCATGGATACTGAGCAGATGCACCCCCTCACCCTGGGTCAGGTCCTGGGAGCCGAGAATCATCGCATTGAGGAAGCGCTCATGCTCTTTATAGGGCTTGGCCAATTCCTGGAGCACCGCCGGTTTGCGGCGAATACGTTCCAATGCTTCCGTTTTAAGCTTTGCATCGACCTGGCCGTCGGGCAAAATGGCACGCCGGACGGCCAGCTGCTCCGCGACCGTCGCATAGAGATCGGAGGCTGCGATTTTCTGTACGACGTTCTGGGGACGGGAGAGGTTTTTGATCGCCTGCAGCAGGGTATAGAACTGCGAGAGCATTTTCGCCCCGTCTTTGGTCAGCTTCGGATGCTTTAGTACGGGGTTCTTCAAAAGCTTTTTATCGCTGATCACCTCGGCAAAACGGCCGGCATGCCCAAGCTCTAGAAAATCATCGAACAGTCCGAGCTGGTGGTTCAGTTTCCGTTTCTCGAAAGGGTTGCTGATCTTCAGATCGGGCGTATAAAGACCCCGCAGCATCGAACCGCCGCCAAGGAACTGCAGCGCCACGTAGAGCTCCTTGGCCAACGCGCTTCCCACCCCTTTGGCATGTTCGAACACATGGATGAAAGCCATCATATCGCTCTCGTTGACGAGCAGCGTATAGATATCGAGAATGAACTTCACCTCTTTGGCGTCAAAAAAGCTGACCCCGCCGCGCCGGCGGCAGGCGATCCCCTTCTCCCGCAGTGCCGCCTCGATCCCGTCCGCACTGGAGTTGTTGCGGAAAATGACAGCAATCTCTTCGTGTTCGGTTGCACTCTTGCCAATCATCTCCGCGATGCCGTGGTACTGTTCGAAGAGTTCGTCGTACACGAGCAGCTTCGGCGGCGGTGCGGCATGATCCCGCGTCACCTCCAGCTGTTTGGGGTAAATGCGCTCATTTTTGGCAATCACTTTGTTCGCCAGGGAGAGGATGGGGACCGTCGAGCGGTAGTTCTTCGAGAGGGTATGAACGTCGGCATCGGGGTACTTCTGCGAAAAAGAGCCGATAATGGAGATGTCCGCCCCGTTGAAGGCGTAGATGGACTGGTCATAATCGCCGACGCAGAAGAGCGACGGCGGACTCATCGCATCGATCAGCGTCCCCTGCAGGGCGTTGGTATCCTGGTACTCGTCGACAAGCACCTCTTTATACCCGAGCTCCATCCGTTCGCAGAGCTTGCGCATCTGCAGGAGCAGGTCGTTGAAGTTCAAAAACCCGTACTGGGTTTTCAGCTCTTCGAATTCGTCGATGATGTCGGCATAGATCATGGCAAAACGGTCATGCTCCTCCTGCCGCTCAGTGATCCACATCTCGAAACTCTTGTCCATCTCCGTATTCTGGTAATAGGAGTAAAGGTCATAGAGGTAGTTGGCGCCGTAGGGTTCGTTCTCCCCCTCCAGGTGGTGGAAACTGCGTTTTTCGTAAACACTGCGGAAGAGGGTCTTGAGCTCGCGCTGCTGCTTGAGGACCACCTTGCCCTGTTGCCGCTTGAGCCAGCGGTAGCTGACCGCATGGAAGGTCCCTGCGTCGATCTGTCCGGCCTTTTCCGCACCGAAAAAGGCTGCAACGCGTTCGACCATCTCCGCCGCGGCCTTGTTCGTAAAGGTGAGCAGCAGGATCTCGTGGGGCTGCACCCCCTGCCCCAGAAGGTGCGCAATCCGCCCGACAATGGTCGACGTCTTGCCCGTCCCGGCGGAGGCGATAATCAGATTGTGGCCAAAGGATGCGGTCGCGGCACGGTACTGTTCTTCGTTGAGACGGGAAAGGGGCACTACTGTCCTTTGCGGGTAGAGTTCGCTCTTACGGCTGAGATGCGGGATGTTTCGGCCGTCAAGCTGACGGCATTACGCTGTTGAGTCCGGCATTTTACCTCCGTTTCGCTATAATCCGCCTAAAATTTAAGCGCCTTCATTCATTTCAAAATCTGAACAAAACAAGCGCAGAATACGGGGACATCCATGTCAAAAAAAAGCTATGATCCTTCTTCCGTCGAGTCGGCGTTCTACCCTATCTGGGAAGAGCGCGGCTATTTTGAAATTGACGGGAACAAAGCCATCCAAAAGGCAGATAAAAACTTCGCCATCATGATGCCGCCGCCGAATGTCACCGGGCGTCTGCACATCGGCCACTCTCTTACCTTCACCCTTCAGGACATCATCGTCCGCTACAAGCGGATGGACGGCTACAAGACGCTGTGGCAGCCGGGCACGGACCACGCGGGGATTGCGACCCAGAACGTCGTCGAGAAGCAGCTGCTTGAAGAAGGAACGACCAAGGAAGAGCTCGGGCGCGAGAAGTTCCTGGAGCGTGTCTGGGCATGGAAAGAGGAGTCCGGCGGGATTATGGTCGGCCAACTCCGCAAGATGGGCGTCTCCCCCGCCTGGAGCCGCGAACGCTTCACGATGGATGAAGGGCTGAAGTCCGCTGTCAAAGAGGCCTTCGTCAACCTCTACGACAAAGGGCTGATCGTCCGCGGAAACTACATGGTCAACTGGTGTACCCATGACGGGGCCCTCTCCGACATCGAAGTCGAGTACGAAGAGCACAACGGCCACTTCTACCACGTCCGCTACCCCTACGCGGACGGCAGCGGTCACATCGTCGTCGCGACAACCCGTCCGGAGACCTACTTCGGCGATACCGCCGTCATGGTCCATCCGGACGACGAGCGCTATAAGGCCCTTATCGGCAAAAAGCTCAAACTGCCGCTCATCGACCGCGAGATCCCCATCATTGCCGATGAGCACGTCGACATGGAGTTCGGAACCGGGATGGTCAAGGTCACCCCGGCCCATGACCCGAACGACTACGAGGTCGGCAAGCGCCACGACCTCGAATTCATCACCGTCTTTGACGAAAAAGGGATCCTCAACGATTTCGCCGGCGAGTTCAAAGGGCTCGAGCGCCTCGAAGCGCGCGACGTCATCGTTAAGCGTCTCGAAGAGGAAGGCTTCGTCGAAAAAATCGAAGAGCACGTCCACCAGGTCGGCCACTGTTACCGCTGTAAGAACGTCGTCGAGCCCTACATCTCCAAGCAGTGGTTCGTCCGCGCCGAAACGGCCAAAGGGAGCATCGAGAAGGTCAATGACGGTCTCGTCAAGTTCTTCCCGCAGCACTGGATCAACAGCTACAATGCCTGGATGAACGACCTGCGCGACTGGTGTATCTCCCGCCAGCTCTGGTGGGGCCACCGCATCCCGGTCTTCTACTGCAACGACTGCGGCCATGAGTGGGCGTCACAGCAGGAGGAACCTGAAGCGTGTCCGCACTGCTCTTCCAAGAACATCGTTCAGGACCCCGACGTTCTCGACACCTGGTTCTCCTCGGCGCTCTGGCCCTTCTCGACCCTGGGCTGGGGCAACGGCGATCCGGTCATGGACAAGCTCTTCGAGAGCGACGACCTCAAGAACTTCTACCCGAACAGCCTGCTGATCACCGGCTTTGACATCCTCTTCTTCTGGGTCGCGCGGATGATGCTGATGGGTGAAACCTTCATGGGCAAACTGCCGTTCGAACATATCTACCTGCACGCGCTGGTCCGCGACGAACACGGCCAGAAGATGTCCAAGTCCAAGGGCAACGTCATCGATCCGCTCGACATGGTCGAGAAATACAGCGCGGATGCCCTGCGTTTCACGCTGGCCGTCCTCGCCGTCCAGGGGCGCGACATCCGCCTCAGCGAAGAGAAGCTGGAACTGAGCCGCAACTTCACCAACAAGCTCTACAACGCGGCGAAGTTCCTCCAGATGAACGTCGAGACCTTCGATGACCTGGAGAACATCACGGTCACAACCGACCTCGGCCGTTATATGCAGAGCCGTTTCAATGCCGCCGTCGTTGAAACCCGCGGCTTCCTCGACGAGTACCGCTTCAACGACGCGGCCACGGTCCTCTACCGCTTCCTGTGGAACGAGTTCTGCGACTGGGGCATCGAACTTTCAAAGGTCAGCAAAGAGAGCGTGCCGGAGCTTGGCGCGATCTTCAAAGCCTCCATGAAGCTGCTGCACCCGTTCATGCCGTTCATGACCGAGTACCTCTACCATGAGCTCTCCGGCACGTCGCTGGAGACGGGGGATTCCATCATGATTAGCTGCTATCCGGAAGCGGGTGAACGCGATATGCAAGTCGAAGCGATGTTCGACGTCATCATGGACGCCATCGTCACCGTCCGCCGTGCGAAGACCCTCATCGACATGGGCAACCAGAAGATCGAAGAAGCCTACGTCAAGACGGATGCCGAAACCTCGGAAGCGATGGATGCCTATATCTGCCGCCTCGGCAAAGTCGAGAAAGTCGGTTTCGTCACAGAGAAGATGGAAAATGCCGTCAGCGACGTCGGGGAGAAGGTCGAGGTCTTTATCCCGACCGGTTCCATCGACCTGGCCCCCATCCTGGACCGGCTGGAGAAGCAGAACGTGAAACTGGAAAAAGAGATCGCCAAATTGGCGGGCATGCTCAATAACGAGCGTTTCGTCGCCAACGCGCCTGAAGAGGTCGTCGCTACCAACCGCGAAGCCCTCGTCGATGCCCAGAACAAACAACGCAAGATCCTCGACCAGCTCGAGAGCCTGCAGGGAGCCTGATGTTCAACCTCCAGAACTACCGTACAGATAATATCAAAAACGACGTCCTCTCCGGGCTCGTCGTTGCCGTCGCCCTTGTGCCTGAAGCGATCGCCTTCGCCTTCATTGCCGAAGTGAGCCCCATTGTCGGCCTTTACACCGCCTTTATCCTCGGTCTCATTACGGCGCTGATCGGTGGCAAACCCGGGATGATCAGCGGGGCGACCGGCTCTGTCGCCGTTGTGCTTATCGGCCTGACCCTGGAGGTCTCCGGATTGCTGCGTTCACAGGGGCTCGGTGGAGAGGAACTGGCCTGGGGCGTATTGCAGTACGTCACCCTCGCCGCCCTGCTTACCGGCGCGATCCAGATCCTCTTCGGCGTCTTCAAGATGGGCAAGTTCATCCGCCTCGTCCCTCAGCCGGCGATGTACGGCTTCGTCAACGGTCTTGCCATCGTCATCGCCACGGCGCAGTTCAAGTTCTTTGACGGCGAAGGCGTCATCATGTACGCCCTCGTCGCGGTCACGATGCTGATCATGTTCGTGCTGCCGCGCTACACCAAAGCGGTCCCGGCCGGCCTCGTCGCCATCGTTGCGCTTACCCTGGTCGCCTACGTTTTCTCTTTGCAGACCGGTACCGTCGGCGACATGGCGAACCTTTCCGCATTTAAAGGGCAGCTGCCGACCTTCCATATCCCTGACTTCATCCTCGACCCGGGTGCGATTCTCGTCGTCCTCCCCTATGCCGTCATCATGGCCCTTGTTGGCCTGATCGAGTCCCTGCTGACCCTGGCGGTGCTTGACGAGATGAGCGGCACCCGCGGCAGCGGAAATCAGGAGTGTATCGCACTGGGAACCGGGAACATGACCTGCGGACTCTTCGGCGGGATGCCGGGGTGTGCGATGATCGGCCAGTCCATCATCAACTACACCTCCGGCGGTCTCGGCCGCCTCTCGGGCGTCACTGCTGCCGTCGGCCTGATGGTGCTTGTCGCGTCGCTCACCGATGTGCTCAACGTCATCCCTATTGCCGTGCTCGTCGGGATCATGTTCATGGTCAGTATTGGGACCTTTGAATGGAGCAGTTTCAGCCATATCCGGCACATGCCGCGCTCCGACGCCTTTGTCATGGTCGCCGTCACGCTCATCACGATCGTCGAGGACCTGGCCATCGCCGTCATCTCCGGCGTTATCATCTCTGCGCTCGTCTTTGCATGGAAACATGCGCGCATCTACGCCAAAAGCCAGGTCGAAGCGGACGGAACGAAGGTGTATGAACTCGACGGCCCTCTCTTCTTCGGTTCGACGGCAAGCTTCTTTGACGCCTTGACGATCGACCGGGACCCCCCGCGCGTCGTCATCGACTTCCGCAATGCCCGGGTCATGGACGCCTCCGGCGTCGAAGCGATCGACACGATCACCCGCAAGTACGAGGACGCCAACAAGCAGCTCACCCTGCGGCACCTGAGCGAAGATTGTAAAAAGCTCCTCAAAGCCGCCGGTCCCCACTGCACCTACGAGGTCACCGACCCGACATACAAGGTCGCAGTCAACCTATGACGGCAAAATGGCTGATCATCGCCGGCATTGTGCTGGTCGTTGTCGGCCTTCTGCTGCATTTCCTACCCGGCCTTTTCGGATGGTTCGGCAGACTGCCCGGCGATATCCGTATCGAAAACGAACACTCCCGCATCTACATCCCCATTACCACGATGGTCGTTATCAGCATCGTCCTGACTCTGCTCGTCAATCTCTTCAGACCTTAACGCTTCGTTTGACATTTTCACACGGATTGTCATACAATCTATAAAAAGTATGCGCCCCTTACAAGGTGACACGATGAAACAAATCCTTCTTTTATGTCTGATAAGCATCACGCTCTGGTCCGCTGAGAGTGTCGCCGTGCTTGACAACCTGAAAAACGAGGTCGGCATCCGCCGGGGCGGCGATGTCATTACCCCTTCAGGCAGCGGTGAGGAGCTTTACCGGGGCGACATCATCTTTACCGGGAGCGACGGTGCCCTCAGCATCCTCTTCAACGACGGTAGCACGGTTGCCCTGGGTAACAAGAGCGTACTGAAGATCGACGACTACCTCTTCGAGCCGAGCCAAAAAAAGTACCGGTTCGACCTCTTTTTGAAAGAGGGAAGCGCCATCGTCGAAACCGGCAAGATAGGGAAAGTCTCTCCCAAATCCGTTACTTTCAGAGTCCCCGAGGGCACCATCGGGGTACGGGGTACACGCTTTTTCGTAAAGGTGCATTGATATGGTCGAAGTTCTCCTTGTCTCCGTCGTCCTCATTGTCACGGCTCTGGTGATGGATCACCCCGGTACGGAAATTGTTCTACTCGATAACAAGAGCAGCAGCAACGCCATCATCGTCACCACGGAAGGCGGGAGTCTCACCATCGACACCCCCTATGAAGGCACCAGATTGGAAAGCAGCTCGGAGGCTCCCAGCGCGCCTGAAACGGTCTCGGACGCAGAGCTGACCGCCGAGGACGCTGAAACCTTCGCCGTCGCACCGCCTCCGCCGCTGACCCTCACCCTCTATTTCGAGAACAACAGCGCTGGCCTTACGTCGAAATCGCGCCGCGATCTCGCCCAAATCCTTCCGCTGCTCCGGGAGCTCAGCCCCCTGCGGATCACTATCACCGGTTACACCGACACCACGGGGAGCGAGTCGTACAATCTCGCTCTCTCGGAGAAACGGGCGTCGGCGCTCAAAACGATGCTCGAACAGCGGGATGTCACGATGCGCCGATGCCAAACCGACGGACTGGGAGAGTATCTCCTCCAGGTACAGACGCCCGATGATACTACCGAACCGCAAAACCGCCGTGTCGTGATGACGATCCGGTAGCGTCATGCGGAAATTCTACGTCGCAGTCGCGCTGTCGACGCTGCTCTTCTATCTCGCCGCCTACCCGACCGCCCTGCTGCAGCAAAGCGACAACCTCCTCTACGACCTCTATAAACGGATCGCCGCGACAGTCGCTCCGTCGCAGCTCGGCGAACCGGCGACGCTGATCGTCGAGATCGACGACAAAAGCCTCGAAGCGCTGGGGCAGTGGCCCTGGCCCCGGGTCCTCACGGCCAAACTGCTTGAGCAGATCGGCACCTACAAGCCCGCGGCCATCGCCGCGGACGTCATCTTTCCCGAAAACGACCGTACCTCGCCGCGGGAGCTGGTACGTTTCTACCAAAACTATTTCGGTCTCTCCGTACAGATCGGAGGGCTCCCGGAGTGGCTGTACGATAATGACACCCTGCTGGCCGATACAATCAGCGACCTTCCGCTGCTGCTGCCGCTCTACCTAAAAAACCGGTGGGACAGTAACGACACTGCCTGTTTCAAGGATACAGGATACCGCATCGATGCCGAAGGGGTCGATACCCTCTATACCGGGGTGGGACTGCTCTGCAACATCCCTACTCTTCAGCAGCAGAGTCGCTCGACAGGTTTTATCAATGCCCGCGAGGATCGTGACGGTATTTTCCGCCGGATGCCCCTCGTCATGCGTTTGCAACAAGAGCCCGTCGCCGCCCTCGCCGTCGCGATGCTGCTGACCTCGGGACGCTTTCCGGCCGAAATGCGGCTTGCGAACAGCCCCCTGGGCCTCCGGGCAACGCTCGGCGACCGGACCTTCTACACCGATGCCCATACAAATGTATTGCTCCGCTTCTATCCCACGGACACCTACCGGCGCATCTCCGCCGTCGACCTGCTGCAGGGCCGGGTAGACCCCGCCGACATCCGGGGCAAATACGTCCTCGTCGGTGCGACGGCCGTGGGACTTCACGACCGCTATACCGTCGCCCCGGACGAAGTGCTGCCGGGGATCTTTATGCATGCAACACTGATCGAGAACTTCTTCAACGGCGACCTCATCTCCCAACCCGGGGTCTTCCCGCCCGTCAATATGTTCCTTTCGTTTTTAAGCGCCCTGGCAACGCTGATCCTGTTCCGCCGCAAACGCTACCTCTCCATTATCTTTTTCTTCGGTGCCGTGACGCTCTTCTACAGCGCCGCCGCCGTCGCGGCGCTGACGCAGTCCCTCTATATCGCGCCGGGTTATTTCCTGACCCCGCTGGCCCTCAGCTTTATCATTATGGCCCTCGCCATCGCGGTCAAAGGCTACACCCAGCGCAAACAGTTCTACGAGCAGCTCAGCCACTCCCACCAGGCGGCCCTCGACAGTATGGCCCTCGTCGCAGAGACACGGGATATGGAGACGGGCGCCCACATCATCCGTACCAAAAACTACGTCAGGCTTCTCGCCATGGCCATGGCGCGGCAGGGCTCCTACCGGGAGATACTCAGCGACACCTACATCGAGCAGCTCTTTCATACCGCGCCACTCCACGATATCGGCAAAGTCGGCATCCCCGACCATATCCTCAAAAAACCGGGCCGGCTCACCCCTGAAGAGTTCGAGACAATGAAACTGCATACGACGTACGGCAAGGAGATGCTCGACAACGCCATCAACAGCTACCGCGACAACGAAATGCTCCGCGTCGCCCGCAACATCGCCTACGGCCACCACGAAAAGTGGAACGGTAGCGGCTACCCCCAGGGACTCTCGGGAGAGGCGATCCCCCTCGAGGCGCGTCTGATGGCCCTGGCCGACGTATACGACGCCCTGATCAGCCGACGCTACTATAAAGAGCCCTTCTCCTTTGAAAAGACAGAGGCGATCATCGTCGAGGGACGGGGCAGCCATTTCGACCCGCAGATCGTCGACGTCTTCCTCGCGCTCAAAGAGGAATTCCGCCGTATCGCCGAACGACACCAGTAGCTGCTTCGAGCCTCCCGCGAATCGGTGCGTATCATCCCGGCCTTCCCACGATGTTATCAAACGGTATCGGATCTGTCCCCCGGAGGTAATAGAAGCGTACTATGATGGAACGCATGAAAACAGAGACTACCAACATCTTTACGAAGTACTACAAACGTCTGGACAGCTTCTTTTTCCGGTTTACCTACCTGGACTACGAAGACTTTACACTCGCATTCAAAATGCGCTGACACACCGCTGGCATCTCCCCGTTTCTTTCACAAGCCTTCCGGCAGCGCCTGTTTGCCTCCCCGGACTTATACACTTTATCTTGTTGCGTCTTTTAAGTTACACCCTGTAGAATTATCAAGTATGCCTTTTTGATTATTAATATGAATGTATGTTTTTTAGTATGCATACGGCATGGGCGCAAAAGGCATAGCTCACGGTAGGAGTCGTTAGGGAAACGTCAAACGGAATGTACGCATGACAAACGCAAAGGGGCGGGAACGATGGATCAATGGCTTGACAATCTTTTTAGGGAAATCATCTGGCAGGCTCTCCGGGACATGTGGGAAGACATCGCCACATGGGGAGAGACGCAAATAGAGACCAAGCTCAAAGAGCTTGCAAGTGAAGTCGGCAGTGAAAAGCCGCTGGCATCCTCACCGCTGATACGGGTGACGGATTATACCGCCACGTCCGATCCGGAAGTGGACCATATCACCTTTCTGATCCGGGGGCGTATTCCTCTGTTCAAAGGGATGGAGTCGGTCTTTATGCGTGTGGAGATCACCATCTCCACGGATGTCGATTTGATGAGCGGGGGATCTCCCATCACCATCATCGAATGGATTACCGTCATGGGCGACCTCAAGATCCGGAAAAAGAACGTCTTCAATGCCCAGCTTGGATTGGGATACGACGACGGGGTCTGGATGGGACGCGGCGCACTGAAAATAGAGCCCGCCGGTTTCGGCCTGGACCTCTTCCTGGGCGGCCTGAGCGACCGCGGCGTCATGATCGGGCTGGATGTCGACCTTCCGGCACCCGTCCCGTTGGGCAGTACGGGACTGGGACTCGCCGGGATGGGAGGCGACTTCGCCTACAATTTCATTGCCCGTCTTGAAAAAAACGGCTTGCCTGTCACCGACCCGGCCGCCAATGATTATGTCCGCTGGGCAAAGAACAAGGAACTCGACCGCTGGCAGGCCGGCCCCATCGACCAGACAGCCGTAGGCGTCGGCATCCGAACGGACCTGGTCACCCTGGCGGACAACGGCTACGTGCTCAAACTCGAGCCGATCGGTCTGGCGGTACTGACCCCGGGACCGGTCTTTATCCTGGGCGGTACGGGCAAACTGATCTCCAGCGACTCGGCGCAGGTCGAAGGGTACATCGTCGTCGACATTGCCTCAGGCTCCATGGCGCTCGGCATGGGTGTCAAGGTCAACATCCCCAAAGAGGGCAAGACCTATCTTCTCCGTGCCAACGGGGTACTCGACGCCTTCTTCTCCTTCGAGAACCCGACCACATGGTATATCAACCTGGGCACCCAGCAGAAGCAGATCAGCGGCAAGATCCTCTCCGACCTGCTCCGCGCCGAACTCTTCTTTATGATCAACAATTACCGCATGGCCTTCGGCGCCGGTATCTCGATCGGGGGCGAGTGGAAATGGAGCATCATCACCCTCTTCGCCCGGATCGGCGCGGCCGTCGCCGCTACTATTGGATGGAACCCGGTCCTGCTCGAGGGGCTGTTCAAGATCTGGGGCGAGCTGGGGCTCAAAGTGTGGAAGTTCAAGTTTGCCCTGAGCGGCGCGGCGGAGGTCCTGGGACACACGCCCGATCCGACGGAACTGGATGTCACGTTCAAATACAAACTGAACCTTCCCTGGCCTATTCCCGATATCAAAGGCGAAAAAACGTTGACCCTCGGGGATGAAGACCCCGAAGCGCCAGCCGTCGCCTCGCCGCTGCTGGCCGGCAGTTGGAAACGGGGGGCCGAATCGGACAGCGGCGCGATGCAACCGGCGCTGCTGCATGCGCTGACCGGGCGGCAGTGGGAGTTTAATGCCGAAGCGCGCGGAGGCTGGCCTGACGCCGAGATCGTCATTCCGTTCAGCACACGCGTGATCGACCAGACCGGCAAGGTTGTCGGTTCCGTCATCAGCGCCGCCACGGAGGGAGGCTATACCGTCACCCACCGGCTGGACGCCCTCACAGTGACCGACATCGCCCAGGGTACGGCCGTCGCCGGTATCCAGGCGGTTTGGGCGGCAGGACCGGGCGGCGATACCGCACGGCTGCACATCAACGGCCAGGACCCCTTTGCCTGGGTCGTCCCCCACGTGGATACGATCGAGAGCACCTATGAAACCCCCGGGCGCACCTGCGAAGTGAACTTCGGATACGGCACCGAAGAGCACTTCATCAATCCCCGGCGTTTCAATGAGATGCTCGTCGACCCCATCCAGAACATGGGTTCGCTCGAAACGGTGTTCCAGCCGGCGCTGCCGACCCGGGTGTTTAAAAGCGAACGGTTTGAACTCGCTTTCCGCACGGCGACCGACCTCCCCGTCGAAGTAGAGCAGATCACGCTGTATCTGGTGGGCAATATCGAATACGATCGGAAAATGCGGATCGAGACCAAGTACGGCGTCTTTACGGTATCGGATGTCGTCTGGAGCCTCTATGACAGTCTGCAGCTGATGGCCCTGACCATTGAGCTGCCGCAACCCGAAGAGAGCATCGTCATCTCGTCCGGCAGCAAGGATCGCGACCTGCTGCTCTATGCCGTACGCTACACCGAAGCACGCCAACGCAGCTGTAACTGGCAGGAGAAGGTCGTCCTGACACCGGGCCGGTACGAAGTGGCGCTCTCCGGCACCTCTGTTGCCGAGTATCCCGGCGGGGGACTCCCCAGCAGTAAAACGACCGAATGGGAACTCCGTGATACCTTCAACATCGATTTCCCCGAAACACTTCGTCCCTATATCCGCTCCACCACCATCGGTGACAACCGGATCTTTTTTGACGAATCACTGCCCTGGAACCCCACGATGTACGGCTTCGGTTTCCCGATTTACCAGGAGTACCGGCCGGCTGTGCGCTTTCTCGTACCCTATATGGACGCGATCTTTAATCCGCTGCGGATGCGTATCGTCTGGGAAAGCGGGGGAACCGTCGTCCAGGAGCTCATTCCGGGTCCGAACGGCGACGGCGATTCCTACCTCCCGGGAGCGTCGCGGCAATGGATACAGGAGCACTGCGGCACGGTCTCGCCGGATCAGGAGATCGTCCTTCCCGACCTTCTGACTCAAAGCGGACCGGCCGCGGTGACCCTTGCGTTCGATCACCCCGAACGCGGCGAGGTGAAGCTTGACGGCTGGAACTGCTATGTCTCCATGTTCGCCTCCTTCACAGAGCATCTCGACTGGAACAGCCGGTGTCTCACCGTGCGTTACAGCCCCAGCGGGCGCACCGACAGCGCCTGCTGCCCTTCCATCATCCCCGTCTCGTATCAGAAGCCCCACCGTCCGGTACGAAAAGGAAACCGCGTCGATCCGATTTTCGCACGGAAAACGCTCTCTGTCGCCGAATCATTCCGCCCTGTTTTCGAGAACGAGCGACTGATCGGTAACGGCGATCTGATCCAACCTCTCTACCCCGAAGAGCTGAGTGTTCCGCCCGTCAACTGGCGCCTCCCGAGCGCGATGACACAGTGGATCAACCCCCTTGACGCTCTTAGCGCCGAGCGCTTCGCGCGTTTCGCAGCGGCATCCGGCGCCCGCTTCAACGACGGGAGCGGCGATATGCTCGACGGAATCAATGACACCGTCGAGAGCACGACGATCGAAGCTGTCACCGACGGCAGCGGCCGTCCTTTGGCGCTGTGGGTCCGAACACCCGAACCGGTGGATTGGCGCCGTGTCGAAGCGTCGCTGCAGATCAGACATGTCGAACAAAGCGGCGACTGCCCTACCGGATACGAAGTACGCCATCCTCTTGAGCTGACCGTCGAAATCCTGCCGAGTCCGGATGCCACATCCGCATTCTTGGTCGGGGGGCTGGCCGGGCATCGCACCCGGCTGCCCCGCGGCGAATACACCTTGACACTCCGGTTTGACACGGCGCTGCCGGGGCTGCCGCGCCTGCGCCCCTCACCGGCCGTCGGCGGCACGACCGAACAGATTGCCCTCACGTTCATACAGCCGTTCGGGGAGCGGTGGCCGCTGCCGGCCTCGCCCATCGAAATTCCTGCCGGTCTGCTGGAACGGCTTGCCGTCATTTACGATATCCCATGGGACATCATTGATGTCCTGATCGACCCCCGGGTCGACCCCGACTGGATCAAAGAGCGCCTCAAAGGCGGCACGACACCGCCGCTTCAAACGCCGGATCAGCCCGCACTGGATGCGTTCTCTTCCGCCGTGAAGCAGCTTGAAAGCGTCTCAAAACGCCTTGCTGACCTGCCGGAGAACCTTGGGAGTGCCATTCGCACCCTCTCCGCAGCCGAAACCAAAAGTGTGCCGAAAACGTCCGCTCCCGACGTTGGGCTCGACAGCGACGTGTCAGATAAAGGAGGCATGGAATGAAACTCTATCTTACAGGACTTGGTTGGGTCGACGATGCACCCACAGGCCACCGGTTACGCTGGTCCTATCCTCTGCAAGCGCCGGACGGTTCAGGCGGTTTTCTCGGACTGCCCGATACCATTATTGTGGAACGGGCATGGATGGACGAACTCTCCCCCCGCAAACCGGAGACCCCCGGCGAATCGACGGCGCTGCTCAGCGTGCCCGCCAGCTGGTGGAAAGTACACGGCGACATCATTCCCGACGGATGGATCGTCTGCCGATTTGAGCTGCCGGCCCCCGTCCAGGCTGTCCGCTTTACCTATCGCGGCATGACGACCCGGCTTCGGGTATTTGATAGCGCGACGGACACCCTGGTGGCCGAACGCAGCGTTTCCGACGGGGAGGTCGTCCTGGTCGAAGCAGCAGACATGGACCGGTTTGAACTGCTCGGCATGGGAAGCCGTTTTGAAAACTTCCGCAGCCTCGACCTCTTCGATGACCGGGGGCTCTCCTTTGAGGAGATTGCCCGTATCCGTGTCAAAAAGACCCTCGATGCCGACCTGGCAGCTGTGACGCCGCGCAGCTCGATACCGACGACCCTCGATGCGGCGGAGTGGCAGGAGTTTGTCACGGCGGCACAGGAGGGTCAGGCGTCGGGCCCGGCCGATCTCAAAGAGGGGGAAGCCTCCCCCTGGGAGATCTTCGGGATGATGGCCGCCCTTCGATGGGAACATGCCCTTCTGTTCGGACACGGCTTTTTCGACGGCCCCCGAACCAAATGGCCGAAGATAGACGAGCTCAAACGTGACCTGCTGCTCGAAAAAATCCCTTCGGGCAAGACCGCCGTCTACCGTGTCAGAGAAAAAGACAAACGGGTCGGGCCCAGCAATCTCGTCATCTGCCTCTCCCGTCCCGTTGCCGATCTGACTGCGCCCGGTGTGCCCCTCTACGGCGATCCCAAAGTGCACTTCGGTATCGATGCCAAAACGGATAAACCCGTCTTCGAAGCCAGCTACAACCTGCACTGGCAACAGACGGCTGCAGATGCCCTGGGTGTACGTCTCGAAGAGGAAACATCCTCAAGCCCTTCCATCGGGGGGGACCTGTTGAAGGAGAGTATAGAGAACCGTACCCGCTTCCCCGATGAGATGCCGGGCGAAGGCAATCTGACCCGGCGCCGGGAAGTCCCTTTCCACGATGTCCGGGTCCGCTGCCGGGCCTGCGCTACCGATGCCTGGGATCGCGAAAGCACCTTCAGTGCATGGTCGCCGTGGACCGGCCTCTCCTTTGGGTATGAACCGCCGGCACCGCCGTTGATAGAGGCCCGCTATCAAAGCGGCACCGCCACCCTGACACGCCAAACGGAGACGCCGGCACTCCCCGGCTGGTTACCCGACAAAGTCATCAAAGAGGATGCCGGTGCCAAAGTGCATGTCTACCGGCAAAAAAGCGGCGCGGCGGGTCAGCCCCGTCTGGAAACGGTCACGGTATCCGCACCGGTCTACGTCGGCGCCAGCCGCTACCGCACAACCATCGCCGGGGCAGGTACGCTGAGCGATTTCCTGGGGGGATTCCTCGTCGCCCCGCCGTTTAAGGCGGAAGTCACCGGTGTCTCAGGCAGTGACGTCTACTTTGAACCGGGGGACGGCGGCACGACCCTTTTCCCTGCCGGCACGGCCGAACTCCATCAGATGCCGACGCATCTTGACCTCTGGACAAAAGTCGCAGAGTTCGACCCCGCGACGCTTCCGACCGAACTCAACGTACCCGACCCTCTCCCCGGCCCCGACGGGGTATCGGACACCGTGGCGTACCATCTGCGCCTCAAGGCCCTTGGCAAAGTGGGCCCTGCCGGTAATACCGTCCGGGCGGTCCGCATCCCGGTGACGCCGACGGTTCCGCCGCCATTCATTGCCGAACCCCTCGGCGTCGATTTCTATAACCGTACGATGATCAAGTTGACCTTCACCAACCCTCTCTCTGCCGGTCTTTACACCGTCTGGTGGGCTGACGGCACTCCCGGTGATTTCGCCGCAGAGGCCGTTCCCGGAGAGCAGCGGGCGCAATCCCCTTACCAGAACTACCATCTGTTCGATTCGCTTTCACTTCCGCTCCCCCAGAGTGCCGGCCGCACCGTCACCATCGGCGTGCAGCAGGTCAACGACGGCGGAGGGCAGAGCGGCTTCGTGACGGCCACACTGCTCCTTTGAGCATGCAACGTGCCCTGAAAAGGGCACCCTGAAACACAAAAGAGTTTTCGATGAAAAATGGAACAGACCTGCCCCCCTTGACCGACATCGTTATCTTCTCCCGCCTCCGTCTCCCGTTCGAAACAGTGCTGCTTTACTTCGCGCTTCCGCTGCTGATCATCACGGGTTTGCTGCCGAGGTTTGCCATTATGCCGCTGCTGTGGCTAGGGATGCTCTATGCCCTGTTTGTACTGCGAAAAAACGGTGATACGAAGCTGCAGTGGCATATCGACGGCAACGAACTTCGGAGGGTGCTTGTCCGGTTCACCCTTCTGGGAACGCTATTGGGTGTCGCGGTATGGATCATTTTCCCCGAAATGCTTTTTGTGTTTCCCCGCGAGCGTCCGGGACTGTGGCTACTGGTGATACTCCTTTACCCGCTGCTCTCCGCCCTGGCGCAGGAGATCGTCTTCCGGGCCTTTTTCACCTACCGGTTTGAACGCCTCATCGCCGACCGGCGGCTTCTCATTCTGTTGAACGCCCTGCTCTTTTCCCTGGTACACGGTGTGTTCGGCAATCCCGTCGCCATGATCCTCAGTTTTCTGGGAGGTCTGCTCTTTATGCGTACTTATCTGCGTACCCGTTCCGTCTCCATGAGCACTTTTGAGCACTCGCTGTACGGCAATCTTGTCTTTACGCTGGGAATCGGGGGCTTTTTCTATCATGCCGGCTAACGCCGACATGAAGTATCAGAAGCGGTTGCAGTGTCGTGCGGGTGGGGTCAGATGTCCTGCTCGACGACTTTTTTAAAGGTGTTGAAGTAGAGGTCATCCAAAGTGGCAAGCAGAAGCGTAACGTCGTTGACTTTGATGCTGTCGCCGCCGACCGTACCGACTTTTTCACAGGCAAGGCCACCGGCCATCGCTTCAAAGGCCGCCGCGTTTTCCGGTGCAACCTCGATAATGGCACGTCCCATGGATTCCGCAAAGATATCGCGGGCGTCTGCGACGCTCATGGTAACGTCGCAGCCCAGGCCGCTCGTTGCCGCCATTTTGCCGAGTGCGACCGCCGCCCCGCCGGAGCTGAGGTCTTTGGCACAGGAGAGCAGCCCCTGCTTGTTCGCTTCGATAACGAGGTCCCAGAGGGCCAGTTCGTTCTTGTAGTCGATCGCGGGCATCTCGCCGGCGACGGTGTGGCAGATCTCTTTCATATAGAGGGAGCCGCCGAACTCGCTCTTCGTCTCGCCGACGAGGTAAAGCAGGTTGCCGGCTTTCTGGAAAGAGGACATCAGGACCTTGTTCTCGTCGTCGTTTACGCCGACAGTCGCGATCGCCGGGGTCGGGAAGACGGAGACCCCGTTCGTTTCGTTATAGAGCGAGACGTTCCCGCCGATGACCGGGGTGTTGAGTTCGGCGCACGCCTCTTTGATCCCCAAGCACCCTTCGGCGAACTGCCACATCACTTCCGGGTTCTCCGGGTTGCCGTAATTGAGACAGTCGGTAATGGCCAGCGGACGCGCACCGCTCATCGCGACGTTACGGCCCGCTTCGACGACGGCGGCGGCGGCGCCGTTTTTCGGATCGACGTAGCAGTAGCGGACGTTACAGTCCGAACTCATAGAGAGGGCCCGGCCGTTCTCCTTGACGCGGACGACGGAAGCGTCGAGCATCCCGCCTTTTTTGACGGTGTTCGTCTGGACCATGGAGTCGTACTGTTCGTAGACCCACGCCTTGTCGACGACCTCCATGGAGGCCATCAATGTCTCGAAGGCTTCCTGGTTGGACGGCGTCTCGAAATCGTCAATGGAGACCCCCTTGATCGTGTCGAGGTAGGCCGGGCGCGCCGTCGGGCGGTCGAGAATAGGCGCCTCTTCGGAGACCGGGTCGACCGGGACGTCGGCACACTTCTCGCCGTGCCAGAAGAGCTCCATGCGCCCCGTATCGGTCACTTCGCCGACGACGGCCGCGTCGAGGTCCCACTTCTCGAAGATATCGATGATCGCCTGTTCACTTCCCTTCTTCGCACAGAGGAGCATCCGCTCTTGGGATTCGGAAAGCATGAATTCGTACGGCATCATCCCCTCCTCGCGCGCCGGAACACGGTCGAGGTGCATGATCATCCCCGAACCGGAGCGGCCCGCCATTTCGAAGGAGCTCGACGTCAGTCCCGCTGCACCCATATCCTGGATACCGATGACGTAGTCCGTCTTGAAGAGTTCGAGGCACGCTTCGAGCAGCAGCTTCTCCGTGAAGGGGTCGCCGACCTGGACTGTCGGGCGCAGGGATTTGGACTCCTCGGTGAAGGAGTCGGAACTCATGACCGCCCCGCCGAGACCGTCACGGCCCGTTTTGGAGCCGACGTAGATGACCGGGTTGCCGATCCCCTCCGCACGGCCGTAGAAGATCTCGTCAGCCTTGGCGACGCCGAGGTTGAAGGCATTGACGAGGATATTGCCGTTGTAGCACTCATCAAAGCTGATCTCGCCGCCGATCGTCGGAACACCCATACAGTTGCCGTAGCCGCCGATCCCTTCGACGACGCCGCGCACCAGGAAGCGCTGGTGGTGTGCCGACGCATCGTCGCCGTGCACACTGCCGAAACGTAGGGCATTGAGGCTCGCAACCGGGCGCGCCCCCATCGTAAAGACGTCGCGCATGATCCCGCCGACACCCGTTGCCGCGCCCTGGTATGGTTCGATGAAAGAGGGGTGGTTGTGGCTCTCCATCTTGAAGACTGCCGCATACCCGTCACCGATGTCGATGACGCCTGCGTTCTCGCCCGGCCCCTGGATGACCCACGGCGCCTTCGTCGGGAAGCCGCTGAGGTGCTTTTTCGAGGATTTGTAACTGCAGTGCTCCGACCACATCGCTGAGAAGATTCCGAGTTCTACCAGGTTCGGTTCGCGCCCGAGGATCTCTTTGATGTGGGCATAATCAAGCTTGGACAGTTTGTGCTGGGCCAGAAGCTCGTCTATGTTTTCTAGTGGCTGATTCACTGCATTTCCTTACGCATAAATAGTGGGAAGGATTATAGCAAAGGGGAGTTGAATTTCCGGTGGTGCCGGCAGAGGGGGAAACGCAGAGGAAGCGCTTTTCAGGCGAAACTGAAATCCGCCTCGCCCCGGATCTGTTTTTTCAGTGAAAAAAGCGGAATATACTCGATGCCGAGCACCTCGTATGCGCGCAGACCGGCGGGCAGCTTTACCGTCAGTTCGTCCCCCTCCGCTTTGCCCATGACCGCCCGGGCGAGGGGCGCATGGACGGAGATGAGTCCGATCTCCGGTTCGCTCTCAAGCACCCCGCAGATCGTATAGCGCTCCTCCTCCCCGTCTTCGATGCGCTCCAGGGTGACGGTCGCGCCGAAATGCACCCGGCTGTGGTCGAGGCCTTCGGGGTCGATCACCCGGGCCTTTTCGATCATGCCGTTGAGATAGAAAAGACGCTTGTCGATGTGGCGGAGCTTCTCCTTGGCGGCGTGGTACTCCGCGTTTTCGCTGCGGTCGCCGAGCTCCGCCGCCACCTGCTTTTCATGGTTGACACGGGGTTTTTCGACCTCTTTGAGGAATTTGAACTCCCTCGTCAGCAGATCGTACCCCTCGGGGGTCATCGGCTCAACGCGCATGATTTACTTGCTGTACCCCAGGATGTAGTAGGTCTCTTTTCCCGGGACCTGTTCGAGGTCGATCTTGTATTTTTCGGTGAAATGGTTCAGGCGTTCCAGCGCTTCGGCTTTGCGTTCGTCGCTCGGCGCCTCGATCTTGATCTTGAAACAGTCGCGTGTATTCGAAAGGGCCACGAAACTGTCATCGACTTTCAGCTGCTCGTGCAGCTCGAGGATGTGCTTCTGGATCTTGTCATATCCGGCCGTATTCGCCTCGATGCGTCCGACCTGCTCCATGAGTGCCTCGTTCGGTGAATAACCGAGCTGTTTCAATACCGCTTCACTATCAATAAACTGCAATGCTTTTTCTCCTAATGTGTTCAATATTGGTAGTCGAAAATTTTAGCATAAGTTATCCCATACGCTATAATCTGGTAAAAAATCGAAAGTCTCCATGAAATCACTCCTTGTCAGATTGACCGTCGGACTCTATGCCCAGGACGTTACCGAAGACGAAAAGCCCCTCGTTGCGCAGTGGCTCCAAGAAGGCCTCGTCGTCCTCGAAGAGGGCGTCTACCGCCTCCCTTCCCAGTACCGTGCCGGCGCCATCGCCATGAACCAGTCGGGCAGCGGCGCCTACCTGCAGGTCCTCGGCGCCAACGTGCGCGACCTCTTTATCGACGAACACGACCTGGGCGACGCCAAAGAGGGGGACCTCGTCATCGTCAAACGGCTGCTTGGGCGCCGGGGACGCCCCTCGGCGAAGCTCGTCGCCGTCGTCGGACGGGCGGAGACCTTCAGCGTCGCCTACGTCAAGATCCAAAACGGCGTCAAATCGGTGCTCGACATCCGCAACGACTACCCCGCCGGGGTGCCGCTCAGCGCCGAGGCCCTCGCCGGGTATGATGAGGGGACGCTTTTCAAGGTCAACAACCAAAACGGCGAGATCATGGAGGTCCTCGGCAACCTGGCCGACCCGCTGGTGGACGAAAAGATCGTCCTGGCCATGTACAACAAGCACGACGCGTTCGACGAAGAGGTGCAAAAACTCGCCGCAAGTTTCGACAAAACAGTCGATGCCTCGAAATTTCCGGGACGCAAGGACCTGCGCGGTCTCCCCTTCTGCACCATCGACCCCGTCACGGCCAAGGACTTCGACGACGCCGTCTGCTACCTGCCCGACGCGCACACCCTCTATGTCGCCATTGCGGACGTCAGCGCCTATGTCACCCCCTTCGGCCCCATCGATGCCGAGGCGATCTACCGCAGCTTCTCCATCTACCTGCCCCACCGCTCCATCCCGATGCTGCCGCGCGAGCTCTCGGAGACGCTTTGCTCCCTGCAGCCCCACGTCGACCGCCTCGCCTACACCTTCAAGATGGTCCTCGACCCGGAGAGCCACGAGGTCGTCGAGACGGAACTCTTCGAGTCCATCATCCACTCCAAACGGCGCTTCAACTACGAAGAGGTCGACGCGCTCTTTGACGCTCCGGACAAAGCCGCGCCGGCAAACGACGACGAACGCACCGTCATCGCCAACCTTTTCGAACTGCGCAAACTGACCGACGCCCTGCGCGCAAAACGCCTCAAAATCGGCTTCGACTTCCGTTCCGAGGAGCTGGAGATGGCCCTGGATGACGCGCAGAACATCGTCGAGACGACCGTCGCGGAGGAGACCCCCTCGCATGCCCTCATCGAAGACTGTATGCTGCTGGCGAACAAGGCCGCGGCGGCGATGTACGAGCGCGGTGTTTTCCGTATCCACGAACCCCCGAGCCCGGCGAAACTGCAGAGCCTCTATACCGAACTGGCCGGCATCGGGATCATCGCGGAACAGAAAGAGAGCCTCAAAGAGACCATCACGGGCATCCAGCACGAAGCGCAGAAGCGCGGGATCGCCCACGAAGTCGATACCCTCATTATCCGTTCCCAGATGCAGGCACGCTACGCCCCGGACAACGTCGGGCACTTCGGGCTGGGATTCGAGCGCTATACCCACTTCACTTCCCCCATCCGCCGCTACTCGGACCTCATCGTCCACCGGCTGCTCAAGGCGATCCAGCGCGGCGACAAGGAGGAGGGTTCCTACGTCCTTCGCAACATCGATGCGCTCTGTTTCGCCATCAGCGATAAGGAGCGCGAGGCGAGCGACATTGAAGTGCGTTTCATGGACCGCAAGTTCGCCCGCTGGGCCAATGAACATATCGGCGAGGTTTTCCCGGCGCGGGTCTACGCCACCGACCCGGAACTGCGCGCCGAGATCACCGGACCGCTGCGCGGCGCCAAAGTCAAAGTCGTTACGAACGAGCCGGTCATGCTCTTTGACGACATCGAACTGCGTATCGAGAACGTCAGCCTGGCCACCGCGCGGATCCATACGACTTACGTCCGCACCGTTGAGTCCCATGCGACCCTCTCCAAGGAGCGCGAATGAAGCGGCAGGATCTTGACAACCTGATCCGACAGGGCAAGGGCCCCGGGGCCGTCATGCTCTACGGCGAGAGCCACTTCCTGATCGAGCACTACACCAAACAGCTCGCCGCCGTCGAGGACCCCAACATTCTCAGCGTCTACTTTGATGAGTACCAGTTCTCGAGCGCCAAGGCGCATCTCTCGCAGGGGTCACTCTTCGGCGGCCGCAACGTCCTTATCGTCAAGAGTGAGAAGAAACTGCCGAAAAACGACCTCACTGCCCTGATCGACCTGGTACAGAAGAATCCCGGTAACCTCTTCATCTACGCCTATTTCGGCACCGACTTCAAAAAAAGCGCCACCAGCGCATTCGGCCCGAAATCGGGTGGTGCGGACGTCAGGCTCTTCCGCCCCTTTCCCAACGAGGCGCGCCAGATCGTGCTGAACGAGGCGGCCGCGCGCGGCATCAATCTCGACCCCTACGCCGCGACCCATTTGCTCGAATCGCAAAACGGCGACCTCGCCCTTACCATCAACGAACTGGACAAGTTCTCACTTCTGCAGGGGCGTATCGGCATCAAGGAGATCGACGAACTCGTCTACGGCGTCGCGGAGGTCAAGGTCGACCAGCTCATCGACGCCCTGCTCCAGAAACAGGATTTCGTTCCCCTGATGCGCCGCCTGCTCGAACACGGCGAAGATGAAATCAGGCTGCTGACGGCGCTCTCGAACCATATCGCCCAGCTCTATCTCTTTTACGCCTCCATCCGCCTGAACGGCGCGGCGGATTCGGCCAAGATCCTCGGCTACAAACTCCCCCCACGCATCGAGCAGGCGCGGCAGCAGCAGAGCGTACGCTTCAAACAGCTGCAGTACACCCGGATGATGAGCCTGCTCGGCGAGACGGAGCTGCAAATGAAATCGGCGGGCGGCGGGAGCAAAAGCGCCCTCCTCGCCGCGACCTTCCTGAAAGTCCAGTCCCTCCTGTAGGCCGGCCAAGAGCGGCTGAACCCCCTGCGGTGTGCCGCCGCCGTTGCACTCGATATGCAACGTCTGAATTTCACCTTAAATTAAGCCGTAATTATGTATTATTGCGCGTTCCTTACTCTTTGTGCTTTGCGACGCAATGCATATTATCGCGCGGGATGACCCGTGACCGAGAGCCATGAGGGATGAAACCATAAGGAGAAATACTCTACATGAGACATTACGAAAACCTTGTCATCGTCAAACCGACCCTGACAGAAGAAGAGATCAAAAACAGCATCGCTGCGATCGAAGCCGTCATCACTGAAAACGGTGGCGAAATCGTTGCACGCGACGAGATGGGTATGCGCAAACTGGCCTACCCGATTGAAAAAAGCCCGCGTGGTTACTTCCACGTTGTCTATTACATGATCGAGCCGTCTGCGATCGCGGAGATCGAACGCCGCTTCCGCATCAACGAGGAACTCCTCCGTTACGTCACGATCAAATACGATTCCAAGCGCGAAGTCAAAGCATGGAACGATTTGGTCGAGAAGACAAAGCAACAGCCGGCGAAAACCGAAGAGAGCAGCGAAAGCGCCGCTTCTTAAGCAGTTAGGAGAGTTTCCATATGTTCAACAAAGTCATTCTGGTAGGTAATCTTACACGCGACATTGAGCTTCGTTACACGCAAGGCGGTATGGCCATCGCCAAAACCGGCATTGCGACCAACCGCAAGTTCAAGAAACAAAACGGCGAGATGGTGGATGAAACGATGTTCATCGACATCACCTTCTTCGGCCGCAGCGGCGAGATTGCAAACCAGTACCTTCGCAAGGGGAGTAAAGTCCTCGTCGAAGGGCGACTGATGCTTGAGCAGTGGACGGACCAGAACGGGCAGAAACGCTCGAAACACTCGATCAACGTCGAAGAGATGAAGATGCTGGATTCCCGCGGCGATCAGGGCGGATACGACGCGCCCCAGGGCAACGGCGGCTACAACGCCCCGAGCTCCCAGGGATACAACGCGCCGCAGCAGGGCTACAACCCGCCGCCGCAGCAGCCGCAGCAGCCGCAGCAGCCGCAACCGCAGAATGCCTACCAGCCGCCGAAACAGCAGATGCCGGAGAATACGATTCCCGAGATCGACATCGACGAAGACGAGATCCCATTCTAGAATAATAGACAGCAAGGAAAAAAACCATGGCAGAAAAACGCAAATATAAAAAACGTTATTGCAAATACTGTGAAGCGAAAGTCGACTTCATCGACTACAAAGACGCTTCTAGCCTCAAGCACTCACTCTCTGAGCGCTACAAAATCATGCCGCGCCGCCTGACAGGTAACTGCAAGCGCCACCAGGACATGGTTACGATCGCGATCAAGCGTGCACGTTCCGCTGCGATCATCCCGTACACAATTTCCCGCAAGGAAGTTGTCGTCAACCCGTTCGAAATTATCAAGTAATTTCGCTTGACCGGCGGAGGCAGGCCGCCTTCGCCACTCCTTCCCCCGATTACATACCACCTCATCAATCTTCTAAACTGTACCAAAATTCAGTAAGTCCAAAAATATTTTCGTATACTATTTTGTGATTTCACTATCGTAGATAGCCGAACATTCCAGATATCACCGAAAAGGGAAATCCAACAATGCCGTTCATAAAAACACCCCATCGCTATCAAGGAACGTACACAATGAAGTTCATGAAACCTCTGCTGGCTTTTGGAATGCTTACACTGGGTATTTTCGTTGCCGTCGATGCCATGGCATGCACAAGGGTGGTGTATAAAGGCCCTGACCAAACGGTGATCACCGGCCGTACGATGGATTTTTCCATCGATATTCCCGCCAACCTTTGGCTTTTTCCCCGCGGCATGAAACGCAGCGGGGAGGTCGGACCCAATTCAATCACCTGGACCTCGCGCTACGGGAGCGTTGTCGCCAGTTCCTGGGATATCGCCGCACCGGACGGGATGAACGAGAAGGGGCTGGTCGCCAATATGCTTTGGCTCGTCAAATCGCAATATCCCGCGTTTGACAAAAAGGAGAAGAAGAAAGGGTTGACGATCGCGGCCTGGGCCCAGTACGCACTCGACAATTTCGCGACGGTTGCGGAGGCGGTGGAGGCGTTTGGAAAAGAGAAGTTCACCATCGTTACGGACTTCATTCCCGGAACGGATAAATTCACGACGGTGCACCTCTCTCTGTCCGATGCGACAGGAGACAGCGCAATCCTGGAATATATCAACGGTAGATTGATCATCCATCACAACCCGGCGTACCAGGTGATGACAAACGATCCCGTGTTCGAGGAACAGCTTGCCGACAAAGGCTATTGGGAACAGATCCCGGGAACCACGTTCCTGCCGGGATCGAACAGGGCGCCGGATCGGTTTGTACGTGCTTCATACTATATCAATGCCATTCCGCAGACAAGCAATACCCGTATTGCAGTGGCAAGTGTTTTCAGTGTGATCAGGAATGTGTCCGTCCCCTACGGCATATCAACACCGAACCAACCCCATATCTCAAATACGCGCTGGAGAGCAGTGGCGGATCAAAAGCGTCTTGTCTACTACTTTGAAAACGTCCTGACACCGAATGTTGTCTGGGTAGACCTCAAAAAAGCGGACCTCAGTCCCGGCACGCCGGTCAAGAAACTCACCTTGGATCACGGTGAAGTGTACGCCGGGGAAGCCAACAAATTCTTCAAGACAAGCGAACCCTTCGAGTTTAAAGGGATCTAGACATTGCATAACAGCCGGCTGCCGCGGATAGTGTTCACAACAGTCCGCCCCGGCAGAACGCTCAGGTAGTTTCGATCTTTGAAGCGCCCGCATCGGAGCTTTGAGTCTATTTTTTCACCCATTTTTTCAATCCCCTTTTACACTTTTATGCTAGGATAGAACAAAATCCATTCGATTGCAGGAGCCGTTATGCCCTTTATGGAGCGTCTGCACAGCGCCATGCTTTTGGGAACGCATCTCTACGACCCCAGTGCCGGAGAGATCATCGAGCACAAAAGCGAGACCTTTTTCAACGCCATCCGCAGCGACGACAAGGCGACACTGTTGTCGATGATCGAGGAGGGGTTCGACGTCGACTACCACGCCTTCGGCCACCGTCCCCCGCTGATCGTCGCCGTGATGCAGCAGCGTACGCGGATCGTCGAGCACCTCCTCATGCACGGCACCAACCCCAACCTCGCGGACCGGGAGCAGGAAACGCCCCTGCACTTCGCCGTCAAACTCGGCGACCCAGAGATCGTCCTGCAGCTGCTGCAGTACGGCGCCCGCCCCCTTGCAAAGAACAGCGAAGGTCTGACCCCCACCGCCATTGCCAAAGCCCAAAAAAGCAAAACCCTCCTCTCCCTGCTCGAAGAGGTCCAGCCTGTTTTCGACCTCCCGGCCGAGCCGGATCTTTTCGAGCTGGCATCCAAGGGGAACCTCTACGCCATCGTCAATGCCGAGGCGACGCCGATGGAGCTCTCCAAACGCGATGTCCAGAACCGGACACTGCTGCACCACGCCGTGTTCGGGAACAATCCGAAACTCGTCACCTACCTGCTCAACAAGGGCCTCGCGATTGACGCCGGCGACCTGCACGGGATCACGCCGGTCATCATTGCCTCTTCCCACCCCAAGTTCGTGCGCCTCCTGGAAAAACTGCTGCAGCGCTACCCTACCCTGGAGCACCGTACGGACAACCATGCGACGGCCCTGACCATCGCCCTGCGTAACGGCAACCCCGATGGGGCCGCCGCGCTGATCCGTCACGGCGCAAACATTCTCACCTACGACGGCCTGCATACGCCACTCTCCCTGGTGCATCGCGGCATCGAGACCTACCCGGAGATCGCCGACAGTTACCGCAACCTGCTGCGTATTATGCTCGACCACGGGGCCCATACGGACATTCCGACGAACCGGGCGGGCTGGACGCCGCTCTTTCACACTGTCGCGCGGCGCCAGGACGACGGGATCAAAAAACACCTCCGTCTGCTGATGCAGCTGGGCAGCGACGTCAACTATACCGACAAGAACGGTCGGACGGCGCTGATGGTCGCCGCCTCCATGGGGCGCCAGTCGGCGGTCGAAGTGCTTATTAACAACTACGCGGATATCGACCGCATCGACCACTACGGCTGGAGCGCGCTGATGCTGGCGGTCTACTACAACCACATTGATGTCTGCCGTTTTCTGTGCGAATGCGGCTGTGACGTCAACCGCATCTCGCCGCAGGGGATGAGCGCCATGCGGATCGCGCAGAAACATCAGCGCAAGCAGATCATAGAACTTTTACAGGAGTACGGCGCCATCGAAATCAACAGTGATGAGCCGGAGTAGAGAGGAAGGGTGTCCCGGAGGGACGGTGGCAGGCTTACCCGCAGGAGGGGACGTTACCGGAATCCGAACCGTATTCGTAGAGGAAATCTTTCAGGTTCGGTGCATCTTTCTTGAAACGGCTGCTGTCGATATATTTCATCGCCTTCTTGTCATCTTTGTGCCACGATCTGAACAGCGCGGCATCATCCGCGAAAGCGTCCGCCCACTCTTTCTGGGTCTTCATCGCGGCCCCCTTCGTACCGTTGCCGTGACAGCGTTTACACTTTTTCAGATAGGCTTTCTGCCCCCGTTTGACATCGGCGTTCGCCGCCGTTGAAAAGCTCCCAAGCAGCAGTGCCGCGCCCAACAGGGCTGATAGTGATTTTTGCATTCTTTCCATCCCTCCTAAACCGTTAAAGTAACACAATTCTATCACGAAAGGCTGAACGAAAGATAAAGAAAACTTAACATTGTCCGTTACTCATCCTCCGCTTCCAGGGCGCCGAGAAGCTGTTGGAATTCACTCCGGAGCTTGGGCTGGCGAATCTTTTTGGAGGCTTTGCGGAGCGCATTGTCGATCTCCTCCGCACCAAGACCTGTCTCCGTGCCGATCGTCTCCGGGTCAACCCCGCCCTGGGCCATCACCCAGCAGCGCAGCTCTTTGCGCGTCAGGTGGCGCTTGAGCGCTTCGAAAAGCGTTTTTTCCGGGCACAGCATCATCGGCAGCCCCGTCATCTCCCCCAGGACACTGCCGAGCACTGTTTCAGGGTTATAGCGTTCCCACAGGTTCATACGAGACGCCCCAGGATTTCGCGGAGATCTTTGGTGTCGATGATGATATTCGCCGCCTCTTTCAGGACCGGTTTTGCGCAGAAGGCGACGCGTGTCCCGGCATGGGCGAACATGCTGAGGTCATTGGCCCCGTCCCCGACAACCATCGTCTCCTCCGGCGTCACCTTGAGCAGCCCCTGCAGCCTTACAAGCATGTCCCCCTTCGACCAGTTGAACATCATGTCCCCGCCGACTTCGCCGGTCAGCTTACCCTCTTTGGCATGCAGCGCGTTGGAGAAGTCCGCGTCGAAACCGAGCACGTCTTTGGCGTAGGAGGTCGCCGTTCGGAAACCGCCGCTGAAACAGACGACGGTAATCCCCTGCGCTTTCAGTGCCGCGATCGTCTCCTTCGCTCCCGGCATGTAGGGAAGGGATCGGCTGATGCGCTCCACCGTCTCGACGTCAAGCCCTTCGAGCAGTTTGACCCGCTGCTGAAGGCTCTCGAAAAAGTCAAGCTCCCCGTTCATGGCCCGCTCCGTAATCACGGCGACCTCTTCACCTATGCCCAGCGCCTCGGCAAAAAAGTCGATGGTTTCTCCGTCCATCAACGTCGAATCGAAATCAAACACGCACAACCGCATCGCTATCCTTTACGCTCCCTAAGGGCATCCCCCGACCGGTACAGGTTTTTTGGCGGGGCCCTAGGTTATAATGGCGCCATTATATCGCACCGCAGGGGTAAATCGTGTTTGACGCACTGGAAGCAAAGCTAAAAAACGGACGTTATGTCAGTCTCGAGACAACACCGTCACACTCCGCCTCCTTCGCCCCCGTCATCGACACGATCGAATCCCTCGGCCTGCATGAGCGCGTCGACGCGTTCAGTACCACCGACAACCCCCTTGCCAAGCTGAAATACAACGCCCTTTTCGCCGCCGTGGCGATGCAACAGCGTTTCGGCAAACCGGTCCTGGCGACCATGAGCATGCGCGACCGCAATCGCATCGCCCTGCAAAGCGACTTGCTCGGGGCCAATGAAGCCGGCGTCCGTGCCATCCTGGCCCTGACCGGCGACCCGGCCAAAAACTCCGACCAGAAAGACGCCAAGGGGGTCTTTGAAAGCGACAGTACCCTGCTGCTGGACATCATCGCCGCCTTTAACGCCGGCACCGACCTGGAGGGCAAAGCCTTCTCCGTCGCACCGCAGCCGATTCTCCCCTTTGCCGTCGTCAACTCCTTTGCCCGCAACCCAAAAAGCCTCTACAAGAAGATGGCCAAAAAAGTCGAACACGGCGCGCAGGGGATCATCACCCAGCCGGTCTTCGACCTCGACAACGCCAAGGTACTGCTGGAGCTGATGGACGAAGCCAATGCAAAGCACGGCACAAGTGCCCAGCTTATCCTCGGCCTCTTCCCCATTACGAAACTGCGCACGGCCCAGTTCCTCGATGCCCACGTTCCGGGCATTCACGTTCCGCCCTCCTGGCTCGAAGCCCTCGGCAGCGCCAAAGAGACGGACGATGCCTACAAGATCGGCTTCGATCTGAGCAAAAAGCTCTTCGACGACATCATGGCCCTGCACCCGAAAGTGCACCTGATGATGGCCAACCAGTTCAGCGTCGCGGCGGAACTACTGGCTTAAACGGAATCCGAGCAAAACAAGGGGACTGCTCGCGAAGCGATGTTTCCTGAAAGCCCGGATTCCTACGCTAGCGCTGTGCTTTGTCCTCACTGCGTTGTGGAATTCCGCAAGCTTCATCCTCAGCGGAGTGCCCACACTCCAAGAGCACTTCCTCCGGTGCGCGCACAGTAAAACTGTGCTTCAGTGATTCTTTTATCGTTTTTTCCAGACGCTCATCTGTGAGAGCGTATGCTGATATTTTCGTGCCGTTTCGCGGATCACGAAAGGCACGTCGAAGGTCTCGAGCAGCTCGAAATGCGGCGAGAGGATTGCCTTGAGCCCGCTCAAGCTCTCGACTGCTTCCCCGTTTTCGTCATAATAGCCGCCGAGCCAGTGCGCTTTTTGCGTGTACTCCTCCAGCCAGGTATAGGGCGATGTCAGCAGCAGTATCCCACCGTCGTTCAACCGTTCATGCACCTGCGCCAAAAAGCGCTCCGGTTCGTAGAGGCGGTCGATCAGGTTGGTGGCCATGATCAGGTCATACCCACTGAAATGCGCCTTGAGGTTGCAGGCGTCCCCCTGCCAGAACTGTACATTCCCGGCCGTCTCTTTCAATCCGAACTCCTCGAGCGAGTGGATCTGGCGGGTCGTGACGTCCCCCTCCTCTACCCGTTCATAGGCGATCTGTCCCTGCGCTTTCAGGGCTGTACCGACCTGGATGAAACGGGCGGAGAAGTCGATCCCGGTGACGTCGTCGAACACCCTGGCCAATTCGAAGGAGGCTCGTCCCGTCGCGCAGCCGAGATCCAGCGCCCGCTTCTGAGGCGTGGAAGCCGTGAAAGCGACGGCATGCTCCGCGCAGTTGCGCGCAAAGTTTTTCACGCCGAAACAGTCCGGCCCGTACTGGAATTCACAGTACTGCGCCACCAGGCTGTCCGTTTCGTAAATATTCTCCGGCATGCTCTCAGCGGGGGCATCGGCTTCCACGTAACGGAACCCCGCATGCTGATAGAAGTGGCGGCGGAAAGCGTAGCGCGAATGGCGCAGGGTCTCGTTCCCCGTCGAGGCCCACGAGCCGCCTTTAATCAGATTATGTTTGCCGTCGAAGGTGGGCAGGGAAAAGTCGTCATAGACCGGATGCGGTTCGAACCCCGTATAGCCGTCAATCGTCGATGACGTCCACTGCCAGACGTTTCCGACGACATCGTACAGCCCGCCCTGCAAGAAGGTGTTGACGGGGACGGAGGAGGCAAAGTGGTTCCAATTGATATTTGCGTTGGTATCGTCGAACCGTTCGCCCGCAAGCGCCGTGGAGCTCTCGAGCATCCTTACCCACTCCGCTTCCGTCGGCAGGCGGTACGCACGCCCCTCCTGCACGCTTTTAAAGCGGCAGAACGCCTGTGCCTCGAGGCAGTTGACCTCCACCGGCCAGTCCATCGGCAGGTCGATCTCCCGGTCCAGCAGGCGCAGCCGGTAGCCCCCCGCTGCTTTCGCTACCCAGAAGGGCGGATGTTTCGCGCCGCTCCGCTTCAGGAAACGCATCCCCTCCTCGTCCCAGTAAACAGGATCTTCATAGCCACCCGCTTCGACGAAGGGGAGGAACTCCCCATGGCTGACCAGCATCGTCGCCGTTCGGAACTCCGGAACCTCCATGCGCGCGCTGCCGTATTCGTTATCCCAGCCGTAATAGGGATCCCCTCTTTCTTTTCCTAGCTGGACGACCGCGCCGCTGATCACTGTCAAGCTATTCTCCGGTGCCAAGCCGGCGTCGTTGCAGTATGGGAACGCTTCAGAGGGGCGGATCTCCTCCAGGGGCATCTGGCGGTGCAGCACGCTCGACGTCTCGATGTGAATCCGTTCATGTTCGATCCCCATCAGGATGACCCACCAGGGGCTCTCCTGGGTGATCGGCAGCTGCAGCGGAAGGGTATCGATCAGCTCCAGGACCTGTGTCTTTACCCGGGTACGGTACTCCCGTACGGCATCCACGCCGGGCCATTCATAGCGTGAACTGTCCATATCATCCCAGGCCATCTCGTCGACACCGATCGCGAAGAGAGATTCGAAATCCGGATTGATCCGCTTGTCGATCACCTTCGCAAGCACAAGTTTATTGATAAAGAACGTTGCCGTATGGCCGAAATAGAAGATCATCGGATGGCGGGTCCGTTCCGAACGGCGAAAGAAAACGTTATCGTCCTTCAACAGCCCGAAGAGGGCTTCAAAGAGCGAATAAGCACTGAGGAAATCGTTTCGGATCGCGTCGCGTGTCGCCTGCGGATCCGTTCCGTCAAGTCTGACCGGATAGGAGTGAAAACGTTGCAAGGTTTTCCCTTTCTTCGTTTTCGACCAATTCTAACCAAAAAGAGATGAAGTCAGGATTCGGCGGAAAACTTTTTCGCCAGACGTTCAAGAAACGTTCCTAGCGGCGGCAGCTCAAGTGCACCTTCGCGCTGTTTCGGGCCCCACATGGGTTCGGGAAAGTAGCTGTCCGCTTTGAAACGGGCCATGATGTGCCAGTGGACCTGCGGCAGCATATTGCCAAAAGAGGCGATGTTGATCTTTTCGGGACGGTAGTACTCGAGCATCTCCCGCTCGATCACGTCAAGGGCGTCCCAGACCGCCGCTTTCTCTTCGGCGTTGCACTCGCTGAATTCACGTACGGTGCGGCGGAGAAAAATTTTCAGCCACGGCACTTCGCTGTCGTGGACTTCTATAAAAAGAAGGGGGAGGTCAATTGTGGCCAAAGCGGTCTTCCGCCCGGCGCTTTTTGTGGCGGCGCGTCTCCGGACCGACGCGGCGGTCACCGCCGTAACGGCGGTCGGGGAGACTGCTTTCATGGTCAAGGTTGTTACGCTTGCGGCGCCCTTTGTTCACACGGCGGTCGGCGACTTCACGGCGCTTTTTCTCGCGACGGTTGCGCCAGTGGTTCGAACGAACGTTAAAAGCAATCAGCAGTATGACGAATAACAGTGAAATCCCGATTGCCGCGTAAACCATGTGCCTCTTTCCTACCCGATGTCCCGGGGATTATATCATACCGAAGCCGGTCCTGCAAACGGCACCAGCGCGCTTCCCCAGGTCAGACCGCCGCCGAAGGCATCGAGCAACATCATATCGCCCTTTTGCAGCTTGCCGCTTTCATAAAGGTCGTTGATCGCGATGGGGATAGATGACCCGGAGGTGTTCCCGTACTTGTGCACGGTCAGCACCACCTGCTCTTCGCGCAGGTTCAGGGCGTCACCGACCGCTTTGATGATACGGTAGTTCGCCTGGTGCGGCACGAAATGCTTGATGTCATCGGCGCTCATACCGTTTTCGGCAAGGATCTCCTTGACGTCGCTGGTCAGGGTTCGGACGGCGACCTTGAAGGTTTCGTTCCCCTTCATCTGCATAAAACAGCCGGTCTTCGCTTCCGCGTCCAGTGCGTCATGGGCCGAACCCGTGCCGCCGTTCGGTGTCATCAGCAGATCGGCGTAGGTGCCGTCGGCACCCGTATGCACGTCGAGGATCGCTTCGTCCTTGTTCTCCGTCGCACTGATCACCGCCGCCCCGGCGCCGTCACCGAAGAGGATGCAAGTCGTACGGTCCGTGTAATCGGTAATGGCGCTGAGTTTCTCCGCCCCGATGACGAGGACGTTCTTTTTCATCCCCGACTCGATAAAGGCCTTCGCCATGCTGACGACGTAAACAAATCCCGTACATGCAGCGGAGATATCGAAGGCCATCACCTGGGGCAGGCCCAGTTTGGAAGAGATGATAGTCGCAGTTGAGGGCATATTGAAGTAGTCCGGAGAGATCGTCGCACAGATCACGAGATCGATCTCCTCTTTGGCGATGCCGGCACGCTCGATCGCCAGTGCAGCCGCTTTGGCCCCCATGTCGCTGGTAAACTCGTCGTCGGCGGCAATATGGCGCTCTTTGATACCGGTGCGTTTCGTGATCCACTCGTCAGAGGTATCGACCATCTTCTCCAGGTCGGCGTTGGTCAGAATACGCTCGGGGACGTATGCCCCGATGGAACGAAAAGCTGCATACATGGCTTGTCCTTTTACTTGGCAGTGGCATCCAGGGCGCGTTCAATGTGAACGTTGACCCCGGTATCGACAAAGTCGATCGCCTGTTTGATCGCGTTTTTAATCGCTTTGGAGTTGCTTTTGCCGTGGCTGACGATGGTGCACCCCTTGACCCCGATCAGCGGAGCCCCGCCGACTTCGGCATAATCAAGCTCTTTTTTCAGAAGCTTGAAGACCTTCCGCATCAGGAGCGCGCCCGTGATCGCGATAGGCGATTTGCGGATATAGTCCTTGATCAGGTGCGTGATCGTACTCGCAACCCCTTCGGAAGACTTGAGGACAAGGTTCCCGATGAAACCGTCGCAGACAACGACGTCGACGGAACCATTGAAGATATCCCGTCCTTCGACATTGCCGACGAACCCCTCCATGCCGCGAAGCTTCTGGAAGGCCCCCTTCGTCACGTCGTTGCCCTTGGTCTCCTCTTCGCCGTTGGCCAGGAGGCCGACGGTCGGGAGGGTAATCGCCCACATGTCATGGGCGTAACAGCTCCCCATGACGGCGAACTGGGCCAAATGCTCCGGTTTGCAGTCGACGTTGGCGCCGACGTCAAGCAGCACGGTACGCTTCTTGTTCTTGTTCGGCATCAGCGTCACCAGCGCCGGACGCAGGACGTGCTTGAGACGTCCGAGGCGCAGGGTCGCTACCGACATGGTCGCGCCGCTGTGCCCTGCGGAGACGACGCCGTCGGCTTCACCGTTACGGACCAGATCAACCGCTTTGTAGATGGAGCTCTCTTTGCGCTTGAGCGCATCGGTCGCTGCATCGGACATCGCAATGACATCCTCCGCTTCGACAATCGAAATCTTGTCTTTGAACCCGCCCGGAATCAAAGGCAAAATCTCCTCTTTCTTTCCAACAAGGATCGGCTCAAAACGGTAATGCTTCAGTGCCGCAATCGTTCCTTTGACAATAGGCTCGGGACCGAAGTCCCCACCCATCGCGTCAATCGCGATTTTGACCTTCAATTATTTATACTCGCCGGTTGTCGGATTGACATGGTGCGGCATTTTGTAAGTGCCGTCACTGTCTTTGACCGGACGTGCCAGTTTGATTTTGTAGTGGGTGCGGCGTTTTGCTGCACGCGTGTGGGATACGCGTCTCTTAGGTACTGCCATGTTATTTCCTTTCTTTGTAGATTACCTGCACTTGGGACAGGCGTGATAATCGCTTTCGATCAAAGCGATTTCCGAATCGAACACTTCGTCGAGGTCGATGGTGCCATCATGCATCTCGACCACATCATAGGTTTCATCCTGACCATGAAAAACACCGTCAGAAATCAGAAATTCGACTTTTTCATCCGGCATTATAGCAAAGGAATCGCCGCAGAGATAGCAATCTACGCCAAGACTCCCCTGCATCGTCGCTTCGAGCAGTACCAGACCGCTGCGGTACTTGCGCAGCGTCCCCTCTAACCGTGCACCGTTCTTCTCGAGAACGAAGGGCTGGGGGTCGGCTGTGACGCGACGAAACGGGATGTTCATCTGCGTTAGGAGATCTCTCTCTGTGCGAAGAAGAAGCGAATTTCGATCTCAGCGTTCTCAAGAGAGTCGCTGCCGTGAACCGCGTTGGCATCGATGTTTTCCGCGAAATCGGCGCGGATCGTGCCCGCCGCCGCTTCCTGCGGGTTTGTCGCGCCCATCAGGTCACGATTTTTGGCTACGGCGTTTTCACCTTCAAGAACGCTGACCACCACCGGGCCGCTGACCATGAATTCGACCAGGTCAGTGAAGAAAGGGCGCTCTTTGTGAACGGCATAGAAATCCTGAGCGTCTTTGCGGGAAAGCTGCAGCATTTTCGTTGCAGCGACGCGCAGACCATTGCTTTCAAAACGATCAAGAATCTTGCCGACGACACCCTTCGCTACGGCATCCGGCTTAATGATGGACAGTGTTTGTTCCATTCGGTATCTCCTATAGTAGTCAAAAATAGGGTGGAATTATAGCAAAAAAAAGATCTGATTCTGATGAAATGGAAATTTTTTTGAAGAATTGTGAAAAAAGGGTTGCGCCCGAAGGCGCAAGGGTACATTATTTGATTCGATTACTCAACAACCGGTGTGTGGTCGCTGCGCATGTCGTCTGAGATGTCATCGCGGTGAGACGGGCTTTCGCCGACTGCGTCCCATGTGATACATCCTTCTGTCGGACAAGCAGTTGCACATGCCGGCTCATCGTGGTGGCCAACACATTCAACACATTTGTCGCCGTAAACGTAGTAGATCTCTTCACCCGTCGGGTTATCGTCCTCGTCTACGATCGCCTCAACCGGGCATTCGTCAATACAGGCACCACAGTTGATACATGTGTCGTTAATCAATACTGCCATATTTTCTCCTTCAATTATGGTAGATGTGAAAAAAGTTTAGCGAAAGAACTTTAATGATTCCTAAAAAATGGGGCTGAAACGAGCATGCAAAAATAGGACTGAAGATTGGTAACAGGAAAAATCGCCGAAACGGCGTGCATGGCGGGAAAAACGGCCGTTTTGGCACCGCCGTTTCCCCTCACGACGCCGGTTAGAATCCGAGATAGGCGCGAATCGCTTCGGCTTTGTCGGTCTTCTCCCAGGTAAACTCCGGAAGTTCCCGACCGAAGTGGCCGTAAGCGGCCGTTTTGCGGTAGATCGGGCGCAGCAGATCGAGGCTCTCGATGATCCCTTTCGGTGTCAGGTCGAAAAGTTCGCGGACGCACGCCTCGATCTTCTCTTCGTCCACGACGGACGTGCCGTGGGTATCGACCATGACCGAGATCGGCTCAACGACGCCGATGGCATAGGCGACCTGGATCGTTGCGCGGTCGCAGGCACCGGAAGCGACAAGGTTCTTCGCGACGTAGCGCGCCGCGTACGCTGCGGAACGGTCGACCTTGGTCGGGTCCTTCCCGCTGAACGCTCCCCCGCCGTGCGGGCAGGAGCCGCCGTAGGTATCAACGATGATCTTGCGACCGGTCAGACCGGCATCGCCCTGCGGTCCCCCGACGACGAAGGAGCCGGTCGGGTTGATATGGTAGACAATGTTCTCGCTCAGGAGTTCGGCGGGAATAACATGCTTGATCACCGTTTCGATCACATCGTTGTGAATCTGCTCCTGCGGGATGTTCTCATGGTGCTGGGTCGAGACGACAACCGTCTCGACACTGACGGGCTCACCGTCAATGTAGCGGACGCTGACCTGGGCCTTGCCGTCGGGACGCAGGTAGGGGATGATCCCCTCCTTGCGCGCTTCGGCAAGCCGTTCGGTAATGCGGTGCGCCAGGTAGATCGGCAGCGGCATCAGCACGTCGGTTTCCCGGCAGGCGTACCCGAACATCAGTCCCTGGTCGCCGGCACCGATCTCGCCGCCTTCGCGGGAAACGCCCTGGTCGATCTCCGGGGACTGCTCGCCGATGGCATTGAGCACCGCGGCGGAGCGGTGGTCGAACCCGTAGGTGGAGTCCGTGTATCCGATCTCTTTGACAACGTTGCGCACGATATCCTGCATCGGGGTATACGCATGGGTTTTCAATTCGCCGGCAATAACGCAGAATCCATTGGAAACGAGGGTTTCACAGGCAACGTGGGAACTGGGGTCTTTTGAAATAATATCGTCTAAGATCGCATCGCTGATCTGGTCGGCCATCTTGTCCGGATGTCCTTCAGTGACGGATTCGGAAGTAAAAATATACTCTTTAGACACATCTTTCCTTTATCGTAAAATCGGCACCTCAAAAACCCCCGTCATCTCGAGGAGCTTATGAGGTGCCCAGTTGATGAAAGATAGCAAAAAGCTAAAAATCATCGAAGTATAGCCAAAGGGCACTTCCAAAACCCTATACATGGATGTACACGGGTTTGCCTGTGCTGTTTTTAAGTTTTTCGTAACACGATCCGTATCGGAACGGCGCGTGTCGTACCCGATCTGCCCCAATGCATATGCGGAACCAGCAACGCTGTGCTGAAGCATTTTTAAAGCGAATGCACCTTGTCTAAACGATAATTTTTTTTAAAAGAGTATTTGAATAGAATGTGCACTGTCAACCGCACGGCTGAAACGTTCCACTGGTTTCAGCCGTGTGTTTACACCCATAAAAACAGGAGTTTCAACCATGCTCGTTACACAAAAAGCACCGGACTTTACCGCGACTACCGTTCTCGGCGACAACCAGATCGTCGACAATTTCAACCTCTACGAAAACTTCGGCGAAAAAGGGACTGTCCTCTTCTTCTACCCGCTGGACTTCACGTTTGTCTGCCCGTCAGAGATCATCGCGTTTGACCACCGCCTCCAGGAGTTCCAGGATCGCGGCATCAACGTTATCGGTGTCTCCATCGACTCTCAGTTCAGCCACTTCGCGTGGAAAAACACGCCGGTTGAAAACGGCGGTATCGGCCAGGTTCGCTACCCGCTCGTCGCTGACCTCACCAAAGAGATCTCCAAAGCTTATGACGTTCTGCTCGACGGCGGCGTCGCACTGCGCGGCTCTTTCCTGATCGACACAGACGGTACGGTCCGCCACGCTGTCATCAACGACCTCCCGCTCGGCCGTAACATCGACGAGATGCTGCGTATGGTCGACACAATGCTCTTCACGAACGAGCACGGCGAAGTCTGTCCTGCAGGCTGGAACAAGGGTGACGAAGGTATGAAAGCCGACACTGCCGGTGTTGCTGACTACCTCGCAAAACACTCCGAAGAGCTGTAATATACCAACAGTACGTCGAAGGAGCAAAAGCCCCTTCGACTGCGCTAATCCCCCGAAGGGGACTTCTTCGCTTCGCTCAGGGCGCGCATATCGAGTTTTCCTCAGCGGAAAGCTCTCGCGCCTTGCCCTCTCAGCGCTGCGAGCCTTAACCCTTAACCCTTAACCCTTAACCCTTAACCCTTAACTCTTAACGCTTGACAATTTCATCATGCGCCTGCATAAAACGCTCATAGGTCTGCGCGATGGAGCGCTCCTGCATCCGGTGCCAGCCGGCCATACCCATCTGTTGACGCAACACACTGTTCTCAATCATCGTTTTAGCTTTGCTTTGCCACTCTTCGTCATCTTCGACACTGAGGCAGTAGCCCGTTTTGCCGTGTGCCACGGTGTCGGTGACGCCGCCCTGGTCGCTGACAATGCAAGGCAGCCCGGAGGCCTGCGCCTCCATCACGACCTGCCCCAGCGTTTCGGTGACGGAGGCGAACAGCATCAGGTCCGAGGAAGCATAGAGGGCTGAGAGATCCGAACCGCCCTGAAGACCCAGCAGATGGATGTGGCCGTTGCGCCGCCGGCTTACGCTCTCGGCCAGGCTCCCCTCGCCGACGACGATCAGGGAGAGCGGCACGTCGCAGGTGTGCTGCAGTGTCTCGAAGAGGTCGACGACAAATAGGAAGTTCTTTTCGACGCTGAGCCTGCCGACGTAGAGGACCTTCAGCGTGTCGACGGGAATGTCGAAACGGGGCCAGACCGCCGGGTCCCGGTGACGGGGGGAAAAGCGTTCCGTATTGCTCCCCGGCGGCAGGAAGCGCAGTTTCCGCTCTTCCATTTTCAGCTCCCGCTCCAGTACCTCCATATAGTGCTGCGAACGGGAGAATACCCGCTGCATCCGGTGAAAGAAGAAGCGCATGAAGCGCCGCGTCACCGCTTCGGCCATCTCCAGCTTGATCTGCTTGCGGATGTAGGAGGGAAAATCCGTATGGTAGGTCCCTGCCACGGGGATGCCGCACCGCTTGGCAATCAGCATCGCACAGATTCCCAGCGGTCCCGGCGTTGAGATGTGAATGACATCCGGCGAAGCCGCCTTGACGTAGCGGTACATCTGCATCCACGGCGGGACGATGGTGAGGAACTGCTCCCGGTAAAAGGGCATTCGGACATACCAGAAGGGCCGAAGGTTGACGATGTTGCTCTCAACCTCCTCCCCGCCAAGCGGCGAAGCGCTCAATACCGAGAAACGGCCGTCCCTCTGACGGGACTGTGCGGCCATATCCTGGATGAAACGCGACACCCCGTTGGCGTCGTAGACCGTGTCGCTGATCAGTAATACTGTTGTATCCATTTCGCAATTATGGTGGAGTATGGTTTCACAAACCAAACGAAAGTGACACAAATGGATAACAGCGTCAAGCAGTACCGTTCCGTTTTTCTCTCCGACATCCACCTGGGTTCCCGCCACGCCCAGGCCGATGCCCTGCTCGATTTCTTCCGCGAGTTCGAAAGCGAACAGCTCTTCCTTGTCGGCGATATTATCGACGGCTGGGCGCTTCGCCGCCGCTGGAGCTGGCCGCAAGAGCACTCCGACGTCATCCAGAAACTGCTGCGCCGCGCCCGCAAGGGGACCAAAATTGTCTATGTCCTCGGCAACCACGACGAATTTGTCCGCTCCTTTCTCCCCCTGACGCTGGGGGACAACATCGAGGTCACCAACGAATTTCACTTTACCGCTACAGACGGCAAAGAGTACCTCGTCACCCACGGCGACTTCTTCGACAGCATCACGATGACAAAGAAGTGGCTGGCGAAGTTCGGCGACATTAGTTACGAAATGCTGCTCAAGCTCAACAAACCCATCAACCGCATCCGCAGCCTGATCGGCTACAAACGCTTCTGGTCCCTTTCAAACTTCGCCAAGCAGAGCGTCAAAAAAGCGGTGATGTTCATTGATGATTACGAGCAGGTTCTTGTGTCCGAAGCAAAACGGCGCGAATTCGACGGGGTCATCTGCGGCCACATCCATAAAGCGGAGAACCGTAACATCGAGGGAGTGCACTACCTCAACTGTGGCGACTGGGTGGAGTCGTGTACCGCTGTTGTGGAGACGATGGAGGGAGAGTGGAAACTGCTGCACTTCCATCGGCAGCAGGTCGAAGAGGAGCCGCTGTTTCTGGCGGCAGGCTGAGCCCTACTTCTCGCCCCGCTTCTTCGCTTTGAAGAGCAGCGGGGTCCCCTCGAAATTGAAAGCCTCACGCAGCTGGTTGGCGAGGAAACGGCGGTAGGTGAAGTGCAGCCCCTTGGGCTTGTTCATGATGAGCGCGATCTGCGGCGGGCGCGTTGCGTACTGCGTCGCGTAGTACAGACGGATCACCTGCCCGTGCATCGACGGGATGGGGTGTTTGCGCATGGCAAACGCCAGCGCCTCGTTGAGCCGCGACGTCGTAATACGCTGTGAGTAGTTATCGTTGATCTGGATGATCATGTCGTAAAGTTTATGGATGCGCTGCTTCGTCAATGCCGACACCGTGATGACCGGGGCGTAGTGCAGAAACTTGAAACGGTCGCGTACCTGCTGCACGATCTTGTCGTAATCGTCCCTGGGCGCCTTGTCCCATTTGTTGAGTACGATCATGCAGGCGAGACGGTTCTCATCGATGAGGCCGGCGATCTTCTCGTCGAGGTCGCGGAACGGCTCGGAGGCATCGAGCACCAGCAGAGCGAGGTTTGCGCGCTCAAGCATCGTGCGGGTACGGTAGAGTGCATAGCGTTCAATCCCCTCGATCTTGCCGCGTTTGCGGATACCGGCCGTGTCGATGAAGGTGATCGTCTTGTCGTCGCGCTCAATCGTTTCGTCGATGGGGTCTATCGTCGTCCCGGCGACGTCGCTGACGACGGAGCGCTCCTCCCCCAGCAGGGCGTTAAGCAGGGAGCTTTTGCCTACGTTGACCCGGCCGATGATCGCGACGCTGATATGGTTCGGGTCCTCGTCGCTCTCTTTCATCTCGTCATTCTCGTCGTAGATGGAGCCCTCTTCCTCGTCCTCCTCCATATACGCGTCGAGGAGATCGTCGAATTCGTCCATCATGTCCGGTTCTGCCGCCTCCAGCTCCCCTGCCTGGGGGATGTAGGGCAGCTGTTTGGCGATCCACTCGAGCAGCGGGTTGATGGAACGGTTGTGGGAGACGGAGATACCGAAGATCGTCTGGGTACCGAACTCGTAATACTCCCACACCTTCTCTTTCATCTTGTCGTTATCGATCTTGTTAACGACGAGGGCCATGCTCTTGCCCATCGCTTCGAGTTCGTGGAAGAGCTTCTTGTCCTCTTCGATCGGCAGGTTCTTGCCGTCGACCATGAACAGGATGATATCCGCCTGCTTGGCGGCCGCGATCGACTTCTCGCGCACCTTGTCAAAAAGTTCGCTTCCCTCGTCAAGGCCGCCGGTATCGAGCACTTCGACCTCCCGGTCGAGAACGGTGGCGACCCGTTTTTTGACGTCGCGCGTCGTCCCCGCCATCTCCGACGTAATGGCATCGCGTTCCTTGAGCAAACGGTTAAAAAAGGAGCTTTTGCCTACGTTCGGTCGCCCGATAATGGCCAGTTTTTTCATCAATATCCTAATTCAATTTTTGCAATTATAACGAAAAAGCGCCGATACCTCTCTTGCTTTGCGACGCGGAAGTAGCCCCAAAACGCTCAAGTATGGCATAATGATTTTTGTTGAAATCAAATACAATCTATTCAAAAGGAGTGCACGTGAAGAATCGGTCCAGTTTTCTGGCGGCCTTTACCGTCATCCTCTTGTTACTGCTGCCGTTGGCATACTTCACCGTCTCCTACCAACTCGACAACCGGAACGATGACGAGGCCCTGCTCAAACGGCTCACGTTCATCGGCGGTTCCATTCAGCGCTATATCACAAACCCGGCGGAAAACGGCGGGATAGAGACGGAAATTGATGAAGCGTTCCGCTCCTCTGAGCTGGTCTATCCCGCCTTGTTACACCCCGGCGAAGCCGAAAGAACGCTGGCAGGCAGCTACGGTACGATGAAAACATGCTGGGAAATGATCAAAACAGCATCGGACACTGCAGACGAAACGCTGAACAAGGAGGGGGAGCTCTGCTGGCTCCACGGCAATCACACGCTTTTTGACCTGCACAACGTCATGAAAGCGAAAAGCAAACGGCTGCTCAATACGCTCTTTATGCTGGGGCTCTTCGGCAGCCTGCTGATCTTCTACCTGCTCTACCTCATCTACCGGTATGTCCGTATCGACCTGGAAACCAACCAGCGTATCGACTTTCAGACCGGGCTGTACAATGCCCAGGCTTTCCTGGATGAGTGTACGGGACATGCCCTGGCCGCCCGGCGCGAACATGCCTCTTTTTCCGTTATCCTGATGGTCTTTGACAAGGAAGCCATCCACAGACGGAACCTCAAGCAGCTTGTCAAGGATCTGCACGACAGTTGCCGAAGGGAAGAGAAGCTCTTCCGTCTCTCACCCGCCGCCTTCGCGCTCCTGACTTCCCATGCCCATGCAGCGGACCTCGTCCCGCTGTCGGAGCGTCTGCAGCGCATGCTCAAAAACGATCACATGCTTGCCATACAGACGGAGGAGTACTCCCCCGAAACCGATGCGGAAGCCTTCGGGCTGGCCTGTCTTGCCGAGGCCGAAGCACTGCAGAGTTAGAAGGGCTTGATGACCACCATGATGACGATAAAGATCATCAGCAGTGTCGGAATTTCGTTGTAGGCACGGAAGAACTTGCCGCTTTTGGTGCACGTCCCCTCCGCCAGCTGCTTCTTGTAGCGCCCAAGGGTGAAATGGTAGATGATCAGCAGCAGCGCCGCCGTCAGTTTCGCATGCAGCCAGCCACCGCCCTGGAAGAGACCGGGGTTGAGCGCGATCATCGTGCCGCCGCTGAGGATCGTTGCCCACATCGCCGGCACGCCGATATAGTGGTAGATCTTGTGCTCCTGGATCTTGACGACCTCGACAAAGCCCGCATTGGCCGCATGCTCGGTGTGGTAGACAAAGAGGCGCGGCAGATAGAAAAGCATCGCCATCCAGCTGATGAGACTCATGACGTGAAAGGCCAGTATCCAGTTGTAGTATTCCATGTAGTGCTCCTAAAAGTTGTGTTCAACATACCAGAGGTTGTAATTCGATCCGCCGCGGCGCACACCGTTGATCGCCCCGTAGATACCCGATCGGTGTTTGAGAGCATACCCAATATAGGTATCATAAAGCGGTCGGGCACCGACCATGCGCCCCAGATCGAAATCGAGAGAGATATCGAGGTAGTTGAGAAAGCGTGAGTTGTGGTCGCCTTCGGCCTGCGCCTCGAGTTTCTCGACGTAGGGGATGCCCCAGGCATAAGAGGCGCCCTCCCCGAACCCGAGGCGGATCGTGCGCTCCCACGGCCGGAAATTCCAGTAGGCCTTGATATAGAGGGTCATCTCCATAAAGTCGTTCTGATAGCCGTTCTCGAAGAAACGGTTCACTCCCCCTTTAAGGTAGAAGTCCAGGGGAAGTCCCCATGTATCGCGGGAGAAGCGGTATCCGAACTCGACACCGCCCGCCGACGTATCAGCCGGGTGCTGGTTGCCCATCAAAGAGATAATTTCGCCGAGATCGCTTTCATCGGAGAAACCGTATCCGACCCGCACGGAGTAGTCGTTATCGTCCGCTGTCACATTGTCATCTGCCGTAGCCAGTGTTAAAGAGAGTAGAAGTAGAAGAAGTAGTTTCAATGTCATGCCCCGTTTCATGGGGCAGCATTATATCAGAGAAACCGCCCGACCCACTGCCGGAGCTGCTCGGCGCTGAGGGCGCCGGAAACCCGGTCGGCTTCACGCCCCCCTTTGAAGGCGATCAGCGTCGGGATGGACTGGATATGAAAGCGCGATGCCAGCCCCTGCTGCTCTTCCGTATTGACCTTTGCGAACCTGGCTTTCAGCGCAAAAGAAGTTGCGGCTTCCTCGAACGCCGGCGCCATCATCCGGCAGGGGCCGCACCACGGGGCCCAGAAGTCGACGATGACCGGGATATCGCTGTTGGCGACCTGGTTGTCGAAGGCGCTACCGTCAAGGGCAATGGGTTTCGTATCGAGAAGGGAGTGTCTGCAGTGGCCGCAGTTGGCCTTGGCATAGGTCTCTTTGACCGGGACGGCATTGACCTGCCCGCAGTGGGGGCAGACCACTTTGCGCTTTTCCATGACCCTTAGGCCTCCTGAACCTCAATGTCTTTGAGGCCCGGTCCGCGGTGGGATTTGAGTTTGTCGTGCAGACGGCGGAGGGCTTTATTCGCACGCTCGACGGCCATATCGATCGCCGCATCAAGGTCGGCGTCTTGCTGCGTAATCACAACCGGTGTATTGTGGGCGATATGGATATCGAATTCTGCTTCAACGCCGTTTTTAACTTTGCTCAGCAGTACATTGATCGTCGTAATATCGAGTCCGAATTTCATGAACTGTTCTTTGGCTTTCAGAACGTGGTCGCGGGTATTGTCCGTCAATGTAATATCTTTTGTGCGAATAGGAGTATTCATCGTAAATCCTTTTTCTTTTTGGGATAAAAAAAGTATAACAGAAGATATCTAAATTGATATCAAACATTCCGCTGCCTGTAGGGCGCTGCGCCCCTTTTCAACCTCTTACGCTATAATGCCGCGACCAAAAGAGGAGAAGCAATGAGAGTTTTTACAGGCATCCAACCCTCCGGTGACCTGCATATCGGCAACTATTTCGGCTCGATCAAAGCCATGGTCGATTCGCAGGCGGAGAACGAGGTTTTTGCCTTTATCGCCAACTATCACGCTATGACGACGGTCCAAGACGGCCGGCGCCTTTCCGAACTGACGATGCAGGCCGCCACCGACTTCCTCGCCCTGGGCATCGACCCGGAAAAATCGACCTTCTGGGTCCAGAGCGACGTCAAAGAGGTCCTTGAACTCTACTGGTTCCTCTCCTCCTTCACCCCGATGGGACTGCTCGAGCGCGCCCACAGCTACAAAGACAAGGTTGCCAAAGGGATCTCCGCCAACCACAGCCTCTTTGCGTACCCGGTACTGATGGCGGCCGACATCCTGCTCTATGACGTCGACGTCGTCCCCGTCGGCAAGGACCAGATCCAGCACGTCGAGATCGCCCGCGATATCGCCATCCGTTTCAACAACGCTTACGGCGACATCCTGAAACTGCCCGAATTCCGTGTCGACGAGAACGTTGCGACGGTCCCGGGCATCGATGGCCAGAAGATGAGCAAAAGCTACGGCAACACGATCAACATTTTCGGCGACGAGAAGGCCCAGCTCAAAACGATCAAGAAGATCGTCACCGAGGCCGTCCCGATGGAGGAGCCCAAAGAGTGGCGCGGATGCAACGTCTACAATATCGCCAAGCTCTTCCTCGAGGAGGACGAGTGCCTTGCGCTCCAGGAGCGCTACGAGCGCGGCGGCGAAGGGCATGGCCACTTCAAGCTCTACCTGGCCGAGGTGATCTGGGAGCATTTCCGCCCCTACCGCGAAAAGCGCGCCTACTACGAAGCGCACCAGGACGAGGTCCGCGACATTCTCAAAGCCGGCGCGGCCAAGGCCAGCGAAGCCGCCCGCGCGATCATCGAGAAGGTCCGCAGCGCCACCGGCGCCGCATACTGACGCTGCGCCCACCCCGGGCGACCTGACTCCAATTTTTTACTCCCCCTTAAACCATCCCCTGTAGAATGCTGCTCCTGAATTTCATTGAGGATAGAGAAATGATCACAGTTAAAATGGAAAAAGAGTGCGGCTGTTTCAAACGTTCGGACTATGAAGCGGTCAAGACCTTCGAAAACAAAGACGACGCCCTCCTGTATGCTCAGGAGCTCTGCAGCGATATGAACGAGACTTTCTGCCAGAAGCATGTTTTCCGCGTTACGGAAACGGCGGATAACGAAATGACCATCAACCTGGCGATGAACGGCTGAGCCGTTCGTCACACCGCGAAGCCGCCGGTATCGGCGGCACCGTTATCTCCCCCACTCTTCTGTCTGATCAACACCTTTTCCGGCCCTTTTATACCCCGCTGTAGAATAGCCTATGCAACCGCAGTTTTATCTCTGTAAAACACCACGATAAGGAAAGAACAATGGTTACGGTAAAGTTGGAAAAAGAGTGCGGATGCTTCAAAGATGCGAGAAACATTGATTCGGAAATGTCGTTTGATACCAAAGACGCCGCGATGATCTATGCCAAAGGATTGTGCAGAACCATCAATGAAGAGTTCTGCGGAAAACACTTCTTCCGCCCCGCCGAGACCGCGGACGACGAAGTGATGATCAAGCTCATTAACCGCTAAGCGGGCTCCACGGCCCCGCTTTAGAGCCGGATGGTCGTACGGTTGATGAACTTCTTCTCGCTCCACTGCGGTTCTTTCAGCTCAAGCAGTGAGCGGATTTCATCATTCACCAGGCGGTAGTGCAGTTCGAAGGTCACCTGTCCGGCCCCTTTGACCATCGGGACTTTGAACGTCTTCGAACCCTGTGCCGGGACGGACATATCATCTGTCGAGCTTGACGCCAGGTGCGGGATCGTCGGTTTGCCCCGTTTGTCCGTATAGTGCTGGGTCATCGAGATGCTCTTCGTTTCGATCACCTTGGAACCGCTGCGGTAGATGACGTCGAGGATCAGCTCCCGGGCGCCGAAGCCTGTCGGGATGTTGTGGGGGTTTTCATTGCTGAGCGTCACGATAAAGCTGTCGCCGCTCTTTTTCGCTTCAATCCCCAGGGCATCCTGCCAGAGCCAGTTCGTATGGGCTCCGACAAAGCCATGTTCGCGGACCATACGCTTCTTCGGTTTGCCGTTGTCGATCGGAAGGTTCGACGCGACCCCCTCTTTTTTCGGGCTCATATGGCAGTCGGCGCACTGCTTCTTCGTATCTTTGTACTCTTTTTGCGTGTTGGCAAAGACAAAGTTCTCCGTTGAACGGTCATTGGCGTGGCAGACGAAACAGAGCTGTTTTGGGTCCTTGCCGAAGAAGTCACGGTACTGTGTCTTGTGATATGGGGACTTCGCGTCCTCAATCGGACCGCTCATGATGCCGACCGGGTTCCACTTGATCCGGTGCACGCCCCGCTTGTCCGCCGGAAGGTCATGGTTGATACTGTCGACGTTGTGGCAGACGAGGCAGTTGACCCCCTCTGAGAGCGAACTGTCGCTGACCGCGGCATTGACCTCGCTCCCTTCGTCCAATCCCATCAGAACATCGATCTGGTAATTGATATCCGTCGACGTCACGGCAACGCGGGGATTATGGCAGGCGGCACACTCCACCTTCACGGCGTTGATGGGCTTGCGCGTCTTGCGGGCGTAGTACTCCATCGATTGGCGGAGATACTCGTCATGTTTATAATGTGATTTGGCGTGATAGGAACCGGACCATTCATTAACAATGGCGGCGTGGCAGGATTTACACTTGCTCGAGTCGTGGTATTGTGAATTGAGTTCGGGGGCAGCCTCCGTAGCATACAGTGAGGCGCCGATAGCGGCAAACGTCAGGAGAGTCGCGGCAAAACGTTTCATAACCTTGGTCCCTTTTTAACAGTTTAATTATGATTAAAACTATTATAGGGTGAAGGAGCATCAAAGTCAATTAAACAGATTTTAACGCGCCCGATCGAGCCAGACCATCAATCCTTTTTGGGCATGAAGGCGGTTCTCCGCCTCGTCAAAGATCACACTCTGGGGACCTTCGAGGACCCCTTCGCTCACTTCCTGCCCCCGGTAGGCCGGCAGGCAGTGCAGGAAGATCGCATCTTCCGCAGCAAGCGCCATTTTCGCTTCGTCGACGATGTAGCCGGCAAAATCGCGGACGCGCTGCTCCTTTTCGTCCTCCTGCCCCATGGAGGCCCAGGTGTCCGTCGTCACGACTGTCGCACCGGCAATAGCCTCTTTCGGGTCATTCCCGACCTTGATGACGGCACCGCTCCTCTTTGCCATCTCCAGGGCGTCCGCCAGGATCGCCGCATCGACTTCATACCCTTTCGGCGTTGCCACGCGCAGTTCGAAACCGAGCTTGGCGGCGAGCATCAGCCACGAGTGGGTCATATTGTTGCCGTCGCCGACATAGGCGACAACAGGGTTCTCCGCCTGACCGTGTTCGATCATCGTCATATAATCGGCCAGCAGCTGCACCGGGTGGTAGCTGTCGGTGAGGCCGTTGATGACGGGGACCTTGGAGAAGGAGGCGAACTCTTCGAGCATGCTCTGCTCGAAGGTGCGGATCATCACCATGTCGCACATGGAGGAGATGACGCGGGCCGTATCTTTGACCGGCTCGCCACGGCCCAGGTGAATATCGCGGTTGGAGAGGAAGAGCCCCTGTCCGCCGAGCTGGTAGATCCCGGTCTCGAAACTGACCCGGGTCCGTGTCGAACTCTTCTCGAAGATCATCGCCAGCGTCTGCTTGTCCAGATAGGGCTTGTGTTCGCGGCGTTTGCACTCGGACTTGATCTGCAGTCCGAGGTCGATGATGGAGAGGATCTCCTCTTTGGTGTAATCTCTGAGGGTTAAAAAGTGTCGCATTTTCTGCTCACGGCGTAACGGGTTTCCCCGGAATGAAAGCGCCCATTATATCGTAAAGTGCGAAAAAGGCTACAGCAGCCCCGCCACCTCTTTGGCGTGGTAGCTGATAATGATGTCCGCGCCGGCGCGTTTGAAGCCGAGCATCGTCTCCATCATGACCCGCTCGTAGTCGATCAGCCCGGCCGCTCCTGCATGTTTGAGCATGGCGTATTCGCCGCTGACGTTGTAGACCGCGAGCGGCAGGGAGGTCGCTTCGCGGATGTCGCGAATGATGTCGAGGTAGGCGAGCGCGGGTTTGACCATCAGGATATCGGCGCCCTGCATTTCGTCCGCGATGCTCTCGGCGATCGCCTCGCGGCGGTTGGCCGGGTCCATCTGGTAGGTCGCGCGGTCCCCGAAGGACGGCGTCGATTCGGCAACGTCACGGAAGGGGCCGTAGTAGCCGCTGGCGAACTTCGTCGAATAGCTCATGACCGGCAGGTTCTCGTACCCGCTGCCGTCAAGCGCCGTGCGCAGGGTCTCGATGATCCCGTCCATCATGCCCGAAGGCGCGATCATATCCGCCCCCGCTTCGGCGTGGATGATCGCCTGCTGACCGGAGATGGCGAGCGTCGCGTCGTTGTCGACGGTCTCATGTACATGGTCGATGATCCCGCAGTGGCCGTGGTCGGTGTATTCGCAGAAGCAGAGGTCCGTGACGACGAACATCTCGGGGTGGGCCCGCTTGATCGCTTTGACGGCCGTGGCGATGATGCCGTTCTCGTCCAGCGCATCGGAGCCCACGGAGTCTTTGACGTCGGGAATCCCGAAGAGGATAATGGAGTAGATCCCCAGTGCCTTTAGCGTTTCGCACTCGCGGATGGCTTCGTCGATGCTCATCTGGAAAACACCCGGCATCGAGGCAACTTCCGTCTTGATCCCTTCGCCCGAACGCACGAAAAGAGGATAGATAAAATCGTCCGCACGGACGTGGTATTCGCGCACCAGAGCACGCAGATGGGAATTGAGCCGGTTACGGCGGAAACGTTGGAACATGTTCACCCTTGACAATTTTGCTATAATCGCATTGTAACAATTCCATCGTTAAAGAACTGTTTTTGCTTCAAAATATAAAAATTTCTGATGTTGCAAACCTCCCGTCCCGTTTCGGGAAGTTTAAAGTCCAAGCCTTCAAACAGGGCCATAAAGAGCACCTGGCCATCCTGCGCGAGCCCTTCGGCGACACCCCGGTCGTGCGCGTCCACTCCGAGTGCCTCACCGGTGACGCCCTGGGCAGTCTCAAGTGCGACTGCGGCGACCAGCTCGCCTATGCCCTCAACATGATCGAAAAAGAGGGCGGCATGGTCATCTACCTGCGACAGGAGGGGCGTAACATCGGGCTACTCAACAAGATCAACGCCTATGCCCTGCAGGACAAAGGCTTCGACACCGTCGCGGCCAATCACCAGCTGGGGTTTGCGGCCGACGAACGGACCTATGAAATGGTCCAGTTTATCCTCGCGCACTACGGCATCAAGAAGATCCGCCTGCTGACCAACAACCCGCAGAAGATCAACGCCATCGAGGGGGTCGAGATCGTCGAGCGCCTGCCCATCGTCATCGACCCCAACGAGCACAACGAAAACTATCTGCAGGTCAAAAAAGAGCAGATGGGGCATCTCATTTAATCATGACGTTCGCCCAGAAGATCGCCGCCCTCCCCGACGCCCCCGCGCAGCTGCTCTCCCACCTGGAGCGCTACCGCGACCTGCTCCTGCAGTGGAACAAGGTCCATAACCTCAGCGGCTACAAAGATGCCGCGACGATCGAATACTACCTTTACGACGCCCTTTACCCCCTCACCTTTCTGCCTCCGGTAGCGACGGCGATGGATATCGGGACCGGCGCGGGGTTCCCCGGGCTGATCCTCGCTATGGCGCAGCCGCAGACCCGCTGGACCCTTGTCGAACCGCTGCAAAAACGTGCCGGGTTCCTGCAGTTCGTCAAAGCAACGCTGAACCTGGAGAACGTCACCGTTGCCAACTGCCGCGTCGAGGCGCTTCCTGATCAGCGCTTCGACCTCATCACTTCCCGGGCCGTGACCGATACCGGGATGCTCCTGAACCTCAGTGCCCCCTACCGGGACGCGGCAACAATGCTGCTCTTTTATAAGGGCGAGAACGTCTACAACGAAGTGCCCGAGGATCTGCCCTACCGCATCATCGAGACCGGGGAACGCCACTACCTTCTTATCAACCCTCCCAAGGAGACCGCATGCTCTTGAAAATCCTGCTTGTCCTCGGCGTTATCGCCGCCGTCTATTTCATCTTCTTCAAAAAAAGCACCCCGGTGACCAAGAAACCGAAGTCCGACACGGCTGCTAAAAAGAGCGACGATGACACGATGGTGCCGTGCGAAGCCTGCGGCGTCTTCGTCAGCGTCAAGGAAGCCTTTATCAAAGAGGGAAAATACTACTGTTCAAAAAGCTGCATGGAGGGCGCCTGAGATGCTGATCTTCGGCCACCCGCACCTTGCTTCTGACCCTTTCTACCACATCGACGGCCCCGAAGCGATCGCGACGACCCCTGCGGGCAGTACGGTGCTTTTCGCGTGGGGGATAGCGAACCTCGACCTTGTTTCCTACTGCAACGCGAACGACATCCCCTTCGCCCTCGAAGCCGGGTCCGTGAAAGAGGCGCTCTTCGCCGAAAACGCGGGCGCGCGCTTTATTCTTGTCGAGAGCGCCCTGGCTCCTTCGGTACAGAAGGTCGCCGAGACCTATCTTTTCGATGCGAAGGTGCTGGCCTATATTGAGGATGAGACGCAGATCGAGGCGATGGCGTTCGAGGGGATCGACGGGGTCGTGTTCGCCGAAGCGGTAATTAAAGTCACCGGGTAAACGCCCCGGTAAGCGCTATTCGATGATTTTGCGCGGCAGGCGGGGATCCAGGCCGACAAGGACCTCGTAAGAGATGGTCCCGGCCGCGTGCGCGTAGCTGCGGGCATCATTGAAGATGAGTAGCTGATCCGCCTCGCCGACAAAGCTGCAGTTGTCCATGGAGACCCGCCCCAGCATTTTTTCGCCGCCGGGTGCGCTGTAGCGGTTCGATGCCGTCCGCAGCAGCCCGTCGGCATACCCGACGTCGTAGTTGCTGACCTGCAGTTGGCGGTCGGCACTGAAACAGCCGCCGTATCCGACGCGTTCCCCCTGGTTGAGCCGCCGCTGTGAGATCTTTTCGCCCCAGAGTGAAAGGATGGGGAGCAGGTCCGGCTGCGGCAGCCCCTCGGGCATCTCCAGACAGCCGTACGCCGCGATACCGACGCGTACCATATCATCATGCCCTTCATGACTTCTAAAGGTCGCGGCGGAGTTCGCGGAGTGGAAGCGGAGCTTCGAGAAACCGTAGCGTTTGGCCAGCATCAAGGCTTCGCGTTTGACGCTTTCAAAGGTGTGCCGCTGCCAGAAATATTCACTCCCCATTTCGTCCGCGCTGCGGTGGTGGGTCATCACCCCTTCGAGCTTCAATCCGTTCTTGCTGATCTTTTCAAAAGCGTGGTGCAGCAGGTGCGGCGGGACCCCGTTGCGGTGCATCCCCGTATCGACCTTGAGCTCCACCCGGCTGCCGGGTGGAAAGCTCTTGATCTGCTCCATCGCGTTGATGGTAAAACAGTACGCGGGCATCAGCACTGCGGGCGTATCCGCGAGGACGAGGATGTAATGGAACTTGTCCCGGACCTGTTCCGCTTCGTCAATCGTGCGGACGACAGCCCGGGTGACACCGTATTTACTCGCGACCTGCGCGATCTGCTTCAATCCGTGTCCATACGCATTGTCCTTGAGGACCAGTGCGATCTTGTCACGGCTCTGGAGCTGTTTGGAGATCATATTGAGATTGTGGTGGAACGCTTTGCGGTCTAGGGTGATAAAAGCCATACGACATTATAATGTCATAAATTGAATATAGCGAGCCCAGCAGTGCCCCAGCCGAAACGTCTCCCCGCCGAGTTTGAACCCCAGTCCTTCGTCCAGCTGATCTTTCCCCACGCCGACAGCGACTGGGCCCCCTATCTGGACGAAGCGTGCCGCACGTTTGCCCGCATCGCCGAAGCCGTCTCCCGCTATCAGCCCTGCCTGATCGTCTGCGACGACATTGCCCGCGTTCAGCGTTACGTCGCTCCGGGAGCCAACCGCTGTTTCATAGCGTACAAGACCGACGACACCTGGGCCCGCGACTGCAGCGGCATTACCATCGAAACGGAGGGGGGGTGCCTGATCCAGGACTTCACCTTTACCGGGTGGGGCGGCAAGTTCGAAGCGGCCAGGGACAGCGCCATGACCGCCGCGATCGCCGGATGCTACGGCGCTCCCACAACTTCGCACCGTTTCATTCTCGAAGGGGGCGGGATCGAGAGCAACGGTGAAGGGCTGCTGCTCGTCACCGAAGAGTGTCTGCTCAACCCCAACCGCAACAGCGCACTGACAAGCCGTGCGGAGATCGAAGCCGTCCTAACCGAGACCCTGGGAGTGAAACGGACTCTCTGGCTCACCTCGGGCTACCTTGCCGGGGACGATACCGACAGCCACATCGACACCCTCGCCCGTTTCTGCGACGCCGACACCATCTGCTACGTCCAATGCACGGATGCCGCCGACGAGCACTACGAAGCCCTTCAGAAGATGGAGCGGGAGCTCCACGCGTTGCGCGACGACCATGGCGAGCCCTTCACCCTCGTTCCCCTGCCGATGACCGAGGCGATCCATTTTGAGGGCGAACGGCTGCCGGCGACCTACGCGAACTTCCTTATCATCAACGGCGCCGTCCTCGTCCCGGTCTACAACGACCCCCACGACGACGAAGCCCTGGCCGTTTTCAGAACGCTCTTCCCGGGCCGGGAAGTCATCGGCATCGACTGCAGCGTCCTCATCCGCCAGCACGGTTCGCTGCACTGCGTGACGATGCAGTTCCCCGCCTGCGTTACTCTGCGCTGCCCTGCATAACGGCTTCGACCTTCTCCGGCGTCACCTCCTGCTCCGTGAAGAGCAGGGAAAAGCCCTGAAAAAGAAAGAAGGCCGACCCGGCGAGCAGCAGCACGATTTTGATGATCTGTTTCGTTTTGTCATTCATGGGCGCCATTGTAACGCATCCTCCGAGAAGCGATAAAAATTTAACAGACTCCTAACACTTTTGCTCTACTATTGACGGTTTTGAATGCAAATGAATGAAGGACAAGAATGAAGAAAACAGTATTGGTTTCGCTGGCCGCGGCCGCACTGCTGGCCAATGACGCGGCAGAGAACAACGCCACGGACGGCGACGTCGCGACACTCGGCAGCATCGTCGTCGAAAGCTCATCGCTCAGCGATGTCAACACCGAAGAGATCAAATCCGCCGACACCGCGGAAGCGCTGGCCAAACAGGTGCCGAGCATCACCCTGGTACGCCGCAGCGGTATCGCCAACGATATCATCCTGCGCGGGCAGAAGCGCGACAATATCAACGTCATCGTCGACGGCGGCAAGATCTACGGCGCCTGCCCCAACCGTATGGACCCGCCGACCTCTCATGTCATCACGAACAACATCTCCTCGATCAGCATCATCGAAGGGCCTTATGACGTCGAACACGCCGGCACGCTCAGCGGCCTCGTGACCGTCGACACCATCCAACCGGACAAAGGGGTGCACGGCAACTTCAACGCCGGAATCGGCAGCTTCGGCTATTCCAAAGTCGCCGGTACCCTCACAGGCGGGAACGATACGGTCCGCGCGCTGATCGGCGTCTCGGGCGAATGGAGCGGCCAGTACGAGGACGGCAGCGGCAATACCTTCGCCGACCAGATCGACAATGCCGTCGCCGCGGGCACCGCCAAAGCCCCGAATGCCTACCTGCCCTCCGAACGCGACCGCAGCGCCTATGCGAAACGCTCCGTGATGGCAAAGCTCTTTGTCAACCTGGCCGAGAACCAGGAGCTCCGCTTCGGCTATACCGGCAACCGCAGCGACGGCGTCCTCTACCCCAACTCCGGGATGGATGCCCGCTACGACAATTCGGACCTCTACAACGTCCAGTACGTGGCCACGGATCTGACAAGCTGGTCCAAGGAGCTCCGCGCAACCTACTACTACTCCTACGTCGACCACCCGATGTGGACCGAATGGCGCAAATCCTCCATGATGATGGGAACGATGACCAACCACCTCACTTCCACGATCCAGGGGGCGACGCTCAAAAACACCACGGCCCTTTCAGACACATTGGACCTGACCCTCGGCCTCGACGGCAGCCTGCGCAACTGGGACGGTGCTTATGACATGAACGGCACCTATATGGGCCCAAGCATCAACGATGCCGACACCCGCAACGTCGCATTCTTCGCCGAACTGGAAAAACGCTATACCGATGCAGCCTACAAGCTGGGACTGCGTTACGACGACACGGCCATCACCTCGGGGAATCCCTCCCTGCAGGACAACGACTACACCTCCGTCGGCCTCAACCTCTTTGCCGACTACTCCCTGACGGAGAGCCTCGGCCTCTTCGGCGGGATCGGTATGGCCTCCCGCGTCCCGGACGCCCGCGAGCTCTATTTCCAAAAAAGTGGCAGTATCGTCGGTACGCCCGATCTTGATCAGACGACGAACTACGAAGCCGACCTGGGGATGACGAACACCTACAGCAATTTCAACCTGAAGACGCGTCTCTTTTACAGCCGCCTGAAAAACTACATCTACTACAACGCCACGCCGACGATCACGCAGAACAAGTTCGAGAACATCGATGCCACGATCTGGGGTGCCGAAATCGCCGGGACATGGTTTGCCAGCGATACCCTCTACCTCGACTTCGGTGCGGCATACCAGTACGGCAAAAAGGACAGTGCGCTCAGAGACCAGAACGGTACCAACCTCGCCGACATCCCGCCGCTCAAAGGCCACCTGGCGCTCAACTGGAACTATCATGATGACAGCCTGGCGACCATCGAAGGTGTCGCCGCGCACCAGTGGGACCGGTACGACGCGCAGAACGGTGAACAGGCCATCGGCGCCTGGGCGGTCATGAACCTCAAGATCGATCACCGCATCAACCGCAACTTCGGTCTGATCGCCGGTATCGACAACGTGTTCAACGCTACTTACGCCGTTTCGAACACCTACAAAGACCTGACACTGCTTAGCCTCGATCCCGCCGGGGATGTCATGCTGCTGAACGAACCGGGCCGCTACTTCTACGCCAACGTTTCATATAAATTCTAACGCCGCAGGAGCAAAACAAGGGTACCGTTCGCATCGCGATGTTTCCTTGAAAGCCCCTCCGGCTACGCTGACGCTGTGTCCGCTTCAGCAGCGGGCTCATACCCCAAGGGCACTTCCTCCGGGGCGCGTGCAGTCAACCGCACTTCATTTATTTTTACAAACTGTAAAAGCGACCCTTCGCCTCGCGATATTTACTTGAAAAGCTCGGCTACTTCGCTGACGCTATGCCTGCTTTAGCAATGGACTCATGCCATAAATGTACTACCTCGGGGGCATGCATCTATGGCGCTCTTCCGCACCGTCAAATATCAATGATCTTATAGAAATGTTTACGAGGGAGCCAAACCCTTCAATGAAAAATCAAAGAAGGATAATCTTGGCGAGGCCGAGGAAGCTGAAGAAGCCGAAGACGTCCGTCGCCGTCGTCAGCAAAACGGTCGAGCCGACCGCCGGGTCGATGTTGAGCCGCTTGAGCAGCAGGGGGATGGACGCGCCGAAAAAGCCGGCAATAAAGAGGTTGATGATCATCGCCATCCCGATGACCACCCCCAGCAGCGGCAGCTGGAACCAGGCCCAGGCGATCAGCCCCATAATCAGGGCAAAGAGCAGTCCGTTGAGCAGCGCAACGGCAATCTCCTTGTAGAGCGCCGATTTGGCATTGCCGAACTCGATGTCCCCCAGCGCCATCTGGCGTACCATAACCGTCAGGGTCTGCGTGCCCGCATTGCCCCCCATCGACGCGACAATGGGCATCAGAATCGCCAGCGGGACATAGGCGGCGATCGTCGCATCGAAGAGGCCGATGACCACCGAAGCGAGGATGGCCGTCAGGAGGTTGACAAATAGCCAGCTTGCGCGGTTTTTGAAAACCCCTTTAATATCCTCTTCCTGCTCGACCTCGTCGTTGACCCCGGCGAGGTTATAGATCTGCTCGGTGGCGCGCTCTTCGATGACGTCGAAGATATCATCCGAAGTGATCCGCCCGACAAGCCGGCTGTCATGGTCGACGACCGGCAGCACGGCGAAGTCGTACTGTTCGAAGATCGTCGCTACTTCGTCGATGTCATCGGTCGCTTCGACCGACCGGAACTCTTTGGGTCCCATCTGCGCACGGAACGTCTGTTCGAAGTCCATCAGGATCATATCTTCCAGTGCAAGCGTCGCAACCAGACGGTGCTCGTCATTGACGATGTAGAGCTGGTGGACGTTCTCCAGTTCGCCCTCTTCTTTCAGGCGTTTGAGCCGAGCGATCGCATCGCGTACCGTCTCGTCAAGGGTCGCTTCGAAGAGCTCCGTCTGCATCCATGCCCCGGCCTGGTCATCTTCGTAGCTGCGGATCTTGTCGATATCTTCGCGGTCTTCCTCGTCGAGCTTTTCGTAAACGGCCTCGGACTTATCCTCGTCGAAATCGACGATATCTTCGATCAGCTCTGCGGCGTCATCCGAATCCAGACCCTCGACTGCTTCAGCGAGCTCTTCGCTGGAGTAACACTCGATCGCCTCCTCTTTGAGCTTTTCGGGCAGTTCGAGCAGGACCTCTCCCCGGACATCCTGAGGGATCCGGCCGAGCATTCCCCGGAAATCCTCGGGGTTCTCCTGGTGAACGTTTTTAAGCAGGTAAGCGATCTCGCTGGCATGGGGAAGATGTTCCGTCTTGGCCAGCAGGAACTGCTCGAAGGCGTGCTTGATCTCACTGATGTGTTTCATTGATCTTCCCCCCTTTCAGCGGACGGCAGCTTTCGGGATCGATATAGCAGGCGTTATCGATCGTCTCTACTTTCACGGCCTCCGTCGGATGCGCAAGTACTTCCTCGACCTGGGTATCAAGACTTGCCATCCGGCCTTTGAAGGCTTTAAGTGCTTTACCGCCGAGCTGTTTCGTTGTCACCTGGACTACCCGTGCCGGATTGATCGCCCGGCCATTCTTATAGAGGCCGAAATGGAGGTGCGGTCCGGTCGAAAGCCCCGTACTGCCCACATAGCCGATCACCTGCCCCTGTTTGACGCGCATGCCGCTATGAATGCCGCGTCTGAACGCCTTCTGGTGGGCATACAGCGTCACATACCCGTCGCTGTGACGGATCTTGATCAGCTTCCCATACCCCCGGGTGCGTCCTGCAAAAATGACCGTACCGCTGCCGGCGGCCACGATCGGCGTGCCACGGGGGGCGGCATAGTCCACCCCGAGATGCGCGCGGTAACGTTTGAGGATGGGATGGTAGCGCCGCAGCGTGAACCCGGAACTCACCCGGCCGTTTCGAACGGGTCTGGAGAGCAGGAATCCCTCTACCTGGCGCCCTTTTTCATCATAATAGCGCTCATCGCTGTTGAGGTAGACCGAGTGCCGTTTCCCCCGCATTTCGATCATACCGACCTTCAGCTCCGGCATGCCGAAGGGGCTTCCGAGGCGGTACTTCTGCGTATAGACCATCACCAGCCGGTCCCCTTTGCGCAGATCCCGGCGGAAGTTCAGGGAGTTTTTGAAGCCCGCAACGAAGGCATGCGCCAATGAGCGGGAGCCTGTCGCTTTGAGTATGTCGTAATAGGGGGAGTTTTCGATGGAGAGCGTGATCGACTCCTGCTTGGTCGACGCAATCACCGGGATCGCTTCGAAGGCAAAGGTGCTCGCTTTGCGGTAGAGATGCAGCTGCAGTTCGTCGGAGACGGGGATGAGCACCTGTTCGATCGTGCCATTGCTATCATGCATCACCTGATAGGGCATGCCGGTGCGAAGTTCCTCCGTCAGCTTCTGATCGTCGCTGTCGATATCGTAATAAAGCGCCTGCGGAAGATGGAGGCGCTCCAAGAACATCAGATAGCTCTCACCCTCGCTCCATTTGTACGTTTCCACCGACGACGCCAACAACACCAGGGGCGCCAAAAGCAGCCAAAAGACCCGAACCAAATCTCACCTCCATCCAACGGATGTGAAAGGGTAGCAGATTCGTCCTAAAGCCCAGCTCTAAAGGGTATAAAGAGCCCATTTATCAAGGCTAGGCTATAATTTTTTCCCATTTAGATTGCCAAGGTTTTCAGTGATAAAAGTCTTCTATATTCTTCCGTTATTTTTAGGGTTTCTTCATGCCGGCGCACTGCACCTCTCCCTCGAAAGCGTCTCCGCCGAGAACGAGACCGGTACGATCAAGACGGCGCGCGTCGAACCGGGTGTCAGCGGTTTTGTCGTCCGCCACTTCACACCGGAGCACAGTGCGATCATCGCCAATGCCGTCGCCGAGCAGTATGACGATGCAGCCGGTATTCTCACCGTCGCTTTTTCCGAATACAGCGGTCTGCAGCAAAACTCCCTGCCCCGCGGCGAGTGGCAGCCCCATGCGGGGGACGAGGTCATCCTCGCCTTCGCCTACACCCGCGGCGTGCTGATCGCCCCGACGCGTGCCGCCTACTTCAAGTTGACGGAACAGCTCGGCAGTGTCGACTGGATGCATCCCGATACTCTGGCGACCTACCTCTCTTACCGGGGACATCCGACGCCGCTCAAGGAAGACCTGGCCGGCTTCTGCACCGTCGCCACGACGGGCCTGCTCTTTCTCTACCTGGATGACACCCTCTTCACCCTGGACTGCCAGAGCCTGAGCCTGCTGCAGATGACCGAGGCGGGGCTTAGCTACGACAAGCCGCAGCTCCCTTTCTACACCCGGGTCGAAGAGATCGATGCCAACTGGTTCGGCAGCGGCAGCGGCAGGCTCGATGCCTATGAACCCCACTACCTCGAACTGCTCGTTGAAAACAACCCGCACTCGCAGAAACTATACGACTTTATTCAGTCACATCCAAGCGCCGATAAGCAATTATTAGACGAATTTGACCTGAAGGGCCAGCCATGATCGATCCCAAGCACCTGCAGCACTTTGCCGCCGTTGTCGGCGACGACAACATCTACAGCGACAAAGCGCATCTTCTCGCCTACTCTTACGATGCGACCCGCGAACGTTTCGAACCCGATGCCGTCCTCTTCCCGCGCCATGAGCAGGACGTCAGCGACATCCTGCGCTACTGCGACGAACACGGCATTGTCATCGTTCCACGCGGCGCGGGCAGCGGCTTCACCGGCGGGGCCCTTCCGAGCCACGGCGGGATCGTCCTCGCCTTTGAAAAACATATGAACAAGATCCTCGAGATCGACATGCAGAACATGGTCGCCGTCGTCCAGCCCGGGGTCATCAACATGGACCTGCAGCGCGCCGTCGAAGAGGTCGGACTCTTCTACCCACCGGACCCGGCCAGCCAGGACTATTCCACCATCGGCGGCAACGTCTCTGAGAACGCCGGCGGCATGCGCGCGGCCAAATACGGCATCACCAAGGACTATGTCATGGCCATCCGTGCCGTACTGCCCAACGGCGACGTCGTCAAGGCGGGCAAACGAACCATCAAGGATGTCGCGGGCTACAACATCGCCGGGATCCTGATCGCCTCGGAGGGAACCCTCGCCGTCACGACGGAAGTGACCCTCAAGCTGATCGCCAAACCGAAAATGACGAAGACGGCGATGGGGGTTTTTCCCTCCGTCACCGAAGCGATGGAAGCGGTCTACAAAACGATGGCCTCGGGCGTCACGCCGGTGGCGATGGAGTTCCTCGACAACCTCACCATCCGTGCCGTCGAACAGACCTTCAGCAAAGGGCTGCCCGTCGACGCGGGCGCCATCCTCGTCACCGATGTCGACGGCAATCTCGAACCCGACCTGGATTTCCAGCTCGCCCAGATCGAAAAGGTTTTCCGCGAGAACGGCTGTTCGGACTTCGTCATTGCCAAGGACAAGGCCGAAGCGGCAGATCTCTGGTTTGCGCGCCGCAACGCCAGCCAGTCCCTCGCCGTCTACGGCAGTAAGAAACTCAACGAGGACGTCACTGTCCCCCGTTCCGCCCTGCCGGGACTGCTCGAGAAATTCTACGCCATCGCCGAGAAATACGACATCAACATCCCCTGCTTCGGCCACACGGGCGACGGCAACGTCCACACCAACGTCATGGTCGACGGCAAGGACCCCGAACAGGTCAAAATCGGCTACAAAGCAATCGAGGAGGTTTTCCAGGCCACCATCGATATGGGCGGGACGCTGAGCGGCGAACACGGCATCGGCCTGGCGAAGGCCCCCTACATGGGCATGGCCTTCACCGACGAGGAGATGAATCTCTTCAAGGCGATCAAAAAAGCCTTCGACCCCAACAATATCCTCAACCCGAACAAAATGGGGCTCGACTAAACCGCCTCTCCCGGTGACCCCCTGCACCGCTTCCGTAAAGTGCTTTGTGCTACAATTTTCGTATGCAAGAGAACATCCACCGCTACTCCTGGAAACGCTTCAGGCGGCACGCCCGCTACTACTGGAACCAGCTCCTTGACTCCGAGCTGACCTACTACGCTTCAAGCCTCAGTTTCTACACGATCTTCACCGTCATACCGCTACTGATGATCATTCTCTCCATCGCGGTAACGATGCCGAGTTTCCAGGAGTATTACGCGGATCTGAAGACCTTTCTCATCGAGAACCTTCTGCCCGTACAGTCCGAACAGATCTCCCAGTATATCGACGAGTTTCTCAGTAACGCCGTCAAGCTCAGCGTCGTCGGTTCCGTGATGATCGTCGTCGCCTCCATGCTCTTTTTCGAGAACTACGAGTACATCGTCAACAAGGTCTTCCATACCAAGCGCCGTTCCATCTGGCAATCCGTCACGACCTACTGGACCCTGGTGACATTAAGCCCGATCGCCTTCGGTCTCTCCATCTACCTCTCGACCCGGGCCGCCGCCGTACTCGGCGAATACGGGGCGACGGCATGGTTCAACCTGGTGAGCATCTTCCCCTACATCATCGTCTGGATGCTCTTCTTCATCATCTACAAGATCTCGCCCAACACCAACGTCGACACTAAGGCCGCCTTTATCACCTCCTTTATCATCGCCGCCGTCTGGACGCTGGCCAAGAACGGTTTCGTCTACTACATCTTCTACAACAAGACCTATTCGACCGTTTACGGCTCCTTCTCGATCGTCCTCTTCACCTTCATCTGGATCTACACCTCGTGGATCATCTTCGTCTACGGCCTCAAGCTATGCTACCTGATAGACCGCTCCTACAAATACCGCCGCGGCCAGAAAGGGCAGGAGCATTTTGACCGTCTTGGATGGAAGCGCAAGCAGGCTTAGAACGCCCCAGGAGATCAGCAGCCACCACCCTGTCTCTACCCTGACGGCGGACACGGGCAATTCGAGGACCCGGACGATCGGTACATCAAGAAGACCTCCCGCACCGACTGCGTGCAGCAGCAGTGCCAACGGATAGAAGGGTATAAAGAGCATTGTCCAGAGGACGGAGAGCGGATGCAGGGTCGAGAAGGTGCCGAAAATCGCCAGCGCGATCGGCAGCATCATGAGGTAGACCCACACGTGCATCCCGACGAAGGTGAATATTTTGCCCCGGTCGGCGAAAGTGTGCAGAAAAAGAAAAATGTAGTAAACCCCCGCCACGGAGAGCCAGAACCCGACGGAAAAAAGCAGCCGCGGCCAGATGGCGATCAAAAGTACGGCGGCGATCATCAGGGATTGGAACGAGAGCAGCCGGAGGCCGCGGTCATAAAGAAAAAAACCGATGAGCATCATCGCGAAGGCACGTAACACGGAGGGCGGCAGCTGCAAAAAGAGGGCATAGCCCAACAGAATGATGGCCGTGACAGCGAACAGATCCCTGTGCGCGTTGCGCCAGGGAAACCAGCGCGACTGCAGGGCCCGGTAGGGAAAACGGAGCAGTGTAAAAAGAAGCACGCTGAGCAATCCCAGGTGAAAGCCACTGATCGCAAGCAGGTGGCTGATACCCAGCTGCCCCAGCGACGTTCGCAACGCGGGCGGCAACGGCGTTGCCGTAAAAAGCGCGGCAAAAAGCGTTCCGCTTCGTCCCTCGTCATGCTGAGCGGCGAACCACTCCCCCGCCCGAAACTTCCATTGCCGTTGCGGCATGACGGCATCGACAGCGCCATGGGCAAAAAAGCCGCTGAGATAGTGCCTGAAATCCAACCGGTCCGTTCGCAGCCAGACCCGTACCCCATACCCCTGCAGGTTCCGCAGGGCCGCCGGGGCCGTCATATAAAAGGAGGCACCCGCCTCGCTGCGCAGCTTCAGCACCTGATAGGTCCGCTCCGCCTTGCGTTTTTCATACTGCTGCTCGACGGTCGCAGAGATCACCGCATCGTCATAACGGGTCAGTCGCTTATAGGCGCGATACTCCCCGCCCAGGGAGAGAAGAAATACAACGGTCACGAAACCCAGAAAAAGTGCAACTTCCCGTGGGGAGCTTAAAAGAGAAGGGGGCTCTAGTTTCATATAGAATAACTATTTTGGTTTATAGATATTCTATCAAAACTTTTTGAAGCGGGAGTGTCGGAGTATCAGATCGTCGGCATCGAAACCGTGCCGACGTCCATCTGAGCGCTCGACGTATCGACATTCTCGTAGACGATCTCCGTCGCGTTATAGGTCGGCATGTCGATAAAACGGGTCAGCCGCTTCTGGAAGAGCAGTTTGACATGGCCCGTCGGACCGTTACGCTGCTTGCCGATGATGATCTCAGCCTCTTCTTCCTCTTTTTCGACATAAGTAGGCGTAAACTCCTTACCCTCGGCCTTCGCCGCCTTTTCACGCTCTTTCTCCTCTTTGTAGAGGTAGACATCGTCGCGGTAGACGAAGAGAATGATGTCGGCATCCTGTTCGATGGAGCCGGATTCGCGGATATCGCTGAGCATCGGGCGCTTATCGTTGCGCGACTCCAGGCCGCGGTTGAGCTGGGAGAGTGCGACGATGGGCATCTCCAGCTCACGCGCCAGCATCTTCAGCCCCCGGGACATTTCGCTGACTTCCAGGTGGCGGTCCCGTGTTCCCGTGCCGCTCATGATCTGAAGGTAGTCGATGACGGCCATCTCGATCTCGGGGTGCTGCCCCTTGAGCTTGCGCAGGCGGGAGCGGAGCTGATTGATATTGACCGAACCCTGATCGTCGACGAAGAGTTTACTCGACTGCATCCGCTCGACCGCCTGGCCGAGTCTTGTCCACTCCTCGTCGTTCATATCCCCGACACGCAGTTTCTGCAGCGGTACGGAGGTATCGACGGAGAGCAGACGCAGCATAAGCTGCTCTGCCGGCATCTCCAGGGAGAAGAAAGCGACCCCTTTACCCTTTTTGAGCAGGTTCTGCACCATATTGAGCGCAAAGGAGGTCTTCCCCATCGCCGGACGCGCTGCGACGATGACGAGGTCCCCCTTGCCGAAGCCCGTCGTCATCTTGTTAAGTTCGGCGAACCCAGTATCGACGCCGACGAGCACGGAGTTGCCCCTCGCTTTCATCTCTTCGATGTAGCGCATCGTATCGATGGTGACCGACTCGGCGTCTTTGAAGTCGCTTGTCTGCGAATCCTGGGTGATCTCGTAGAGCTTTTTCTCGACCATGTCCACGACTTCGCTGCTGGGCCACTCCTCTTCGAGCGCGACCTTCTTAATCTCCGTCGTCAGGGTCAGCAGATGGCGCTTGAGGGATTTGTCCTTCAGCTCTTTGACGTAGGCCGCCGTGTTCGAGATCGGGTTGGCCGAGAGGATCTCGAGCATCACGTTCTCGTCGAACTTCTTCTTCGCATTGAGCTCTTTGCGGATAAACTCTTCGTCGATCGGCTCGTCCCGGCGGGAGAGGGAGACGATGGCGCCGTAGATATCCTGGTGGGCCGGCAGGTAGAAATCCTCGGACTTCAGAATCGCTTCGAGCTCCTCGAACTGGGAAGGTTCGAAGATAATCGAACTGAGGACGGCTTTTTCAAAGGCGAGGTTATAAAGTTTCTCTTCCATTATTCGTTCCCTCCCGCCATCTTTTCGACCTCGTCGACGAACTTGTCCACCAGCTCCTTCTCCTCCAGGCGCGCAACGACTTCGCCCTTCACCATCACCAGTCCGCTCCCCTTGCCGTAAGCGATCGCGACGTCGGCATGCTGCGCTTCACCGATGGCATTGACGACGCAGCCCATAACGGAGACGTTGAGCGGGGCCTTGATATGCTTGGTGCGCTTTTCGATCTCGTCCACCGCGCTCACCAGGTCCGCTTCGATCCGGCCGCAGGTCGGGCAGGAGATGATATTGAGCCCCTCCCCCGCCGCGCCGGAATCTTTGAGAATAGCGCGGCCGACGTTGATCTCCTCTTCGAGTTCGCCGGTAATGGAAACGCGCATGGTATCGCCTATCCCCTCCAGCAGCAGCGTGCCCAGACCGATGGCGCTCTTCACCGTCGCGTGGAACTTCGTACCCGCTTCGGTCACCCCAAGATGGAAAGGGTAATTGTTCTTCGAGCGCAGCAGGCGGTACGCCTCGACGGTACGCTGCACGTCGCTGGCCTTGAGGGAAACCTTGATATCCGTAAAACCGAGGTCCTCGAGAAATTTGATGTTGTACTCCGCCGAGGCGACCATCCCCTCTGCCGTCTGGCCGTACTTCGCATCGAACTGCTTCTCAAGGCTGCCCGCATTCACACCGATACGGATCGGGATGTTACGCTCCTGGCAGGCTTTGACAATATCCTTTACCCGGCTCTTTTCGCCGATGTTGCCCGGGTTGATGCGGATACAGTCGACGACTTCCGCCGCTACGAGGGCCAACTTATAGTTGAAATGGATGTCGGCGACAAGCGGCAAAGAGATCCTTTCCTTGATCGATCTGAGTGCCAGCGCATCTTCCATATCCGGGACGGCGACACGCACAATGTCGCACCCTGCGAAATGGAGGCGATTGATCTGCTCGACCGTCGCTTCGACGTCGCGGGTACGGCTGTAGGTCATCGACTGAACGGAAATAGGCGCATCCCCGCCGACGGGGACATTTCCGACATAAATCTGCTTGGTAGGATAGCGCTTAATCATAGAGGGATTTTAGCCAGATGGCCGTTAGTTTGAGCTTTTGAATCGATATTAGTGGTGCCCTTTACCCGAACTCGATGGGATCCATGTCGATCTCGGCCAGCGGCACCTTCGTCGTTTTGAGCGCCCGGATCAGATCGGTGCTCTTATCGGCGCGTAGCAGAATCTGGTAGCGGTATTTCCCCGCAATCTTTTCGATCGGTGCTTTGTCTGCACCGACGATCTCAACACTCCCAAATGCGCTGAGTCCCGTTTCCATCTGCCGCATCGCCGCTTCGGCGGTCTCGCTTTTTTTATGGGCAAACAGCACACGGCAGAGCTTCTTGTAGGGCGGGTACATCCCTTCCCGGAAGAGTTTCTCCTCCTCCAAAAAGCGCTCATAAGTGTCGACATAGGCGGAGAAGAACTCGGCATTGAAGGTCTGTACGATGACGCGTGCCGCCTTTTTGCGGCCGCTGCGCCCCGCGATTTGCAGCAGCAGAGAGAGGGCGCGCTCCCGTGCGCGGTAATCGCTGAGGCTAAGAAGGTTGTCCAGACCCAAAACAACCGCGAGCGTCACTGCATGGTAATCATGCCCCTTCGAGAGCATCTGCGTCCCGACAAGCAGATCAATCTCGTGTTCGTTAAAAGCGTGCAAAAGCTCTTTTAGCTTTTTCTGAGTTGTGATCTTGTCCCGGTCGAACTGCGCCACCCGCCACTGCGGCCGCTGCTCCTGGAAATATTCGACCGCTTCCGCCGTGCCCAGACGGGAACTGACAAGGTCGCCGGTTTGACATTCGGGACAGTGCTGGGGGATCGCTTCGGCGTAGCCGCAGTAATGGCAGCGCACCTGGCGGCGGTAGCGGTGCACGCTCATCCCGACACTGCAGAAGGGGCACTCGTAGGTGTAGCCGCAGCTGCTGCAGATGAGATATTTGAAGTTTGCCCGGGTCGGGATAAAAAGCATCGCCTGCTCTTTTTGGGCCACGACCGCCTCGATGGCCGATTCGATCTTCGGCGTGATCCCCTCGGCATGCGCCTCGAATTCGAAGCGTCGCTCGCTCTGGAAGTGCCCTCCTTTGAGCCGGTAGTGGGGGAATTTCACATAGGAGGTGAGCGAGGGGGTCGCACTGCCGAGCACGACCGGGACCTTGAGCAGTTTCCCGTAATAGATCGCCATATCGCGGGCATGGTAGCGCGGCCGCGATGAGGATTTATAGCTATCATCATGCTCCTCGTCGACAACGATCACGCCAAGATCATCGATCGGCAGGAAAAGTGCCGAGCGCGGACCGGCAATGATCCCCGCCTCTCCGCTACGAATCTTGATCAGTGCTTTCTCTTTCTGCCTCTTCGTCAGTTTCGAGTGCCACATCACCACGGCATCCCCGAAATGCGCCTCCAGGCGCTTCTGCATCTGCGGTGTCAGCGAGATTTCCGGCATGAGGAACAAAGAGCGTTTTCCCTGTGCGAGCATCTCTTCGAAGGATTTCATGTAGATCTCGGTCTTGCCCGAACCGGTATCGCCGAAAAGCAGGGAGACCGGATGCTCTTTCAGAAAACCAAACGCCTCTTCCTGGCGTTTCGAAAGTGTAATGGAACCGCACAACGTCTTACCCATTTCAACTGAGCAACCGTCATAGGGGACAAAGAGGCCCAGCGCTTCCCCCAGTGAACAAAAATAGTATTCGGAGATAAATCTTGCGAATTCGATCTGCCAATTTTTGAAATAGGCGCTTTGTAGTGCAGTGATCTTTTCGGTTTCAAAGGTAGGTCGATCCACCTGTTTCATTACGATACCGAGGCGTTTTCTCGACTGTAGCGATACCTCAACAACCTGACCCTGTTCCAAGGGTATTTCAGACGCGTAAGTCAGTGCAGCAAGCGGGGTGTTTAAAAGAGAGAGTTCGAAATAGGACATTGGCTATCGTGAAAGGAGAGAAAAAAGTTTCACGATGGCCGCAACGACATCAATTGCCGACAAGCCCGTCACAATAGTCCTGACCGGCAGTTGTGAGATTAAACGTACCGTTTGCAGGAGTATATGTAAAGCTGCAGTTTACATTACCAACCTGGTAAATATAATTCGGATCTGCTCCACGCCAATGGCCTCCGGCCGTCTTTGGCGTCACTGCATACATCAGGATTGTCCCCGTTCCGTTTCCGTCAAACAGTTTCCCGCTTGCAACGCCTGCACCGCTCAGCGAAGAGGGGTAGGACGTCTGCCCTCGCAGGAGGTATTGCTGACGTACAGAAATAATCCCGGAACGGATCGCAGCGACATCTGCCGCCCCTTTGGATATCTGGGCATCCTCTCTTGTCGCTGCGAACTTTGGAATGGCAATAGCCGCCAAAATCCCCAGTACGACAATAACAAAAACCAGTTCGATCATTGTAAATCCATATCTTTTAGCGTACAATGGTTCTTCCTTTCAATGGAATGGGAAATTTCCCTTCGTCAATAACGTCCTGCAACCCCTCGCAGAGACGGTCACTACTCCCATCTACATAGCTCAGCTCAATTTGCTCCACATTCCCGTCAGTGCTTTGATTGATATCAAGCATGACACAATTGGGAATAGTGCCCATGATGAAAGAGACATGCCGTGGTGATTCCGTTGCTTTTCCTGCAATCAGAAGGTTCTTGATGGCTCGTGACATATTCGACATCGTCGGATCAACTGCGCCCCTTGCCACAACATATGCAGCACATTCAAAGCTACCCGTCATGATATCTGTCGCCATTCTTGAAATCTCGGCATCATCCCTCGTCGCAGCCAATTTTGGAATCGCAATGACCGCTAATATACCCAACACGAGTATAACAAAAATCAATTCTATCATTGTAAAGGCAGTTCTCTTCATCGCAAACTCCTATATTTCTATTATACCACCAACTTTTATGAATTACATATAACGAAAGCATAAAGTGAACAGGCAATAACTGTTTCAGTGAGTATAATTTTGATTTTAACCAGATAGTTTGAAAAGAGGGATGTTTCCCGAGCATCTGCTCGAGAAGTATTTTTAGCTATTAGCGTACGACCTGTGATCCACCAATATCAAGCGGGCTACCAGTCACATAGGCTTGAATCGCCGGATCATCCCTGACACCATCACAAACAGTGCTTGCACCTGCTGCTGCAGTCGTTACTGTAATTTGAGAAGCATTTCCATCCAATGCAACTGTGACACAGGCAATAGTAGTGTCACACAGCAGTGCAGAGGTGCCAGCTAACACGGCAGCGGCTGCGAAAGGGGTAGGTGGAACCGTACAAGCTGTCTGTGCAGGAACACTCGAAATACCTGTATAGGGCTCCCCCATCATTCCATTTTGACCTAACGCAGTCCGCTTCGCGGTAATGTCGCCAATCAGCGTTCTTGCATTTCCAATGATTGACGAGATTTTCGCATCATCACGCGTTGCCGCAAGTTTCGGAATGGCGACTGCCGCCAAAATACCAAGAATAACGATAACGAAGATCAATTCGATCATTGTAAAACCAGCTCTTTTCATAAGAGACTCCTTAACTTAAGTTTTGGCCACACTCGTAACCTGATGTTATTATGTAATCTTCTTACTTATAGAAAGATTAATGGATTTGTTTATTTTTTACCGTCTACTGTTGCCAATATCGTTTCAAGTCTGCTTTCGAGCTCGAACAGCTCATAGTTTTTGCGCACATACGCCTGTAGCAGTATTTTCAGATCATTATTGGCATCAAGTTTAAAATCTTTATCGAGTTGTTCAAGTAAGAAATCCGCGAAAGCGTCGTCGAGGTCAATGTCGAAACGGCTGCGGTTGACGGTGAGGGAGACTTTTTTGCTCATACGCTTGCCGGGGCCTCCGGCTTATCCGAGAATACTCTCGATCTTGTTGACGATCTCTTCGATCTCGCGCTCTTTGGCTGCATTGTCCGCTTCGAGGCGTTCGATCTGGCCGCGGTAGGCTTCGTTTTGCGTCTGCTGGTTCATCAGGTCGTTTTTCAGGACCTCATTTTCCTCTTTGAGTGCCTGCAGCTGTGCCATAACCTGTGAAATTTTTCCGCCGAGTCTGTCAACCACGCTTTGTCCTTGCTGTTCCATAATTTCTCTGTCCTGTTTCTCACGTTTGTACGGCGGGAACGCTCCCTGCCGCGCTTGGCTATAATTCTATCACAAAGAGATAAGAGTAAAGGATGATGCATGGGTAGATTTGAAGTCGTCACCGAGTATGCACCGGCAGGAGACCAGCCCGGAGCGATTGACACCCTCTCCAAGAGCGTCCTCCAGGGGCACCGTTACCAGACCCTTGAAGGGGTAACCGGCAGCGGAAAGACCTATACGATGGCCAAGGTCATTGAAAAGACCCAGCTTCCGACGATCATCATGACCCATAACAAAACCCTCGCCGCTCAGCTCTACAGTGAATTCAAGGCCTTCTTTCCCAACAACCACGTCGAATACTTCATCAGCTACTACGACTACTATCAGCCCGAAGCCTACATTCCGCGCCAGGACCTCTTTATTGAAAAGGACAGTTCCATCAACGACGAGCTCGAACGCCTCCGCCTATCGGCCACAGCCAATCTGCTCAGCTACGACGACGTCATCGTCATCGCTTCCGTCTCCGCCAACTACGGTCTGGGGGATCCGGAGGAGTACGCCAAGATGGTCCAGATCCTCGAGGTCGGACAGGAGATCGGGCAGAAGGAGCTGCTCTTGCGGCTCGTCGAAATGGGCTACAGCCGCAACGACACCTACTTCGACAGCGGTCACCTGCGCGTCAGCGGCGACGTACTTGACATCTATCCGCCCTACCTCGAGGACGAGGCGATCCGGGTGGAGTTCTTCGGCGACGAGATCGAAGCCATCTACACCTTCGAGGTGATCGCCAACAAAAAGCTCGAGGAGAAAGAGAAGGTCACCGTCTATGCCACAAGCCAGTTCACCGTCGGGCAGGAGAAGCTCTCCCGGGCGGTGAAGACGATCGAGGATGAACTCGGCGAGCGGCTGGACAATCTGCTCGCCAACGAAAAGATCGTCGAGGCGCAGCGATTGAAGCAGCGCACCGAGTTCGACCTGGAGATGCTGGAGACCGTCGGCATGTGCAAGGGAATCGAGAACTACTCCCGCCACCTCACCGCAAAAAAGCCGGGCGAAGCCCCCTACACCCTGCTGGACTACTTCTCAATCAACCATGACAAGTATATGATCATCGTCGACGAGTCCCACGTCTCCCTGCCACAGTTCCGCGGGATGTACGCCGGCGACCGCAGCCGCAAAGAGGTGCTCGTCGAATACGGCTTCCGTCTCCCCAGCGCCCTGGACAACCGGCCGCTCAAGTACGAGGAATTTATCAACAAAGCGCCCCACTACCTTTTCGTCTCCGCCACCCCTGCCGAAGTAGAACTGGAGCTCAGCGCCGTCAAAGCCGAGCAGATCATCCGCCCGACGGGGCTGCTTGATCCGCAGATCGTCATCAAGGATTCGGACAACCAGGTCGAAGACCTCCACGACGAGATCAAAAAGACCGTCGAGAAGGGCGACCGTATTCTCGTCACGGTGCTGACCAAGAAGATGGCCGAGTCGCTCACCACCTACCTGGCCGACCTCGGCATCCAGGTGCAGTACATGCACTCCGATATCGATGCCATCGAACGCAACCAGATCATCCGCAGCCTGCGGCTGGGGGAGTTTGACGTTCTCATAGGGATCAACCTTCTGCGCGAGGGGCTGGACCTGCCGGAGGTGAGCCTCGTCGCCATCCTTGACGCCGACAAAGAGGGCTTCCTGCGCTCGGAAACCTCCCTGATCCAGACCATCGGCCGCGCGGCGCGGAATGCCGAAGGGCGCGTCGTCCTCTACGCCAAGAAGACCACGCGTTCCATGAAGGCCGCCATCGACACCACGACCCAGCGCCGCGAAAAACAGATGGCCTACAACGAGGCTCACGGCATCACGCCGACGACCGTCAAACGCAAGCTCGACGAAAACCTAAAGCTCGAAGAGACGGGCGAACTCTACAACAAACGCAAGAAAATGGAGAAGATGCCGGCCGCCGAACGTAAAAAGATCCTGGCCGAACTGAACCAGAAGATGAAAGAAGCAGCCAAGAAGCTGGAGTTTGAAGAGGCAGCACGTCTACGCGACGAGATCGCCAAGATCCGGCAGCTCTAAACCCGCTTCTTTGTTGCCCGGCTGAGGTAGAACCAAATAAGCCCGCCCAGCACAACGATGATGAGCGGCGCGATATAGGGACGTTCGACGATCGCCTCGTACACCCCCATGATCGGTTTGCCCGCAAGGTAGCTTCCCAGCCCGACGACCAGCGTCCAGAGCAGCGCCGCGAAAAAGTTGAGAACGGAGAAGCGCGTAAAGTCATATTTCGTGATACCAATGGCCAGCGGTATCAGCGTTTTGATGCCGTAGACAAACTTCTGCATGAAGATGATCCAGCTGCCGTGCTTTTTCATCAGCATATGCGACAGAGCCAGTTTGCGGCGGTGTTTATGAAAATAGTTCAACACCTCTTTTTTATGGTAGCGCGCCATGTAAAACAGCAGCGTATCCCCCAGGAAGTTTGAGACCATTGCAACGGCCAGAGCAGTGGCAAGATCCATCTTGCCCATGTAGGAGAGGACCCCGGCTGCCATCAGGCCGACAAAGCCGCCACCGAGCGAGTAGAGAAAAAGGGCAATATAGCCATACGTCGTCAGGTTGGAGAACATATCTTCCATATAGTGTCCGAAAAAGAAATTTGGGGGATTATACTCTAAAGAGGAGAAGGAAAGGTCAACGGGGAGACCCCCGCCCGTATATCAGGACTCGATCTTCGGTCCGGCTTCGTGGTAGTCGAATTCGTGGCCGCTACCCTCTTCGTATTTGTGGAAGTTGTCGATGAACATCGCCGCCAGGCGGTCGCGAGCGGCATCGAACTCCGCTTTGTTGTCCCAGGCGTTGCGCGGATTCAGAACCTTCGGATCGATATCGCCGAGGGCTTTCGGCACTTGAAGGCGGAAGGTGCGCGTCGTATCGAACTCGCAGTCGTTGATGGAGCCGTCTAGAATCGCATTGATGCAGGCGCGGGTATCCTTGATGCTCATGCGGCTTCCGATGCCGTATGGGCCTCCCGTCCAGCCGGTATTGACCAGATAGACATTGACGCCGTGTTTGTCGATCTTCTCACCGAGAAGCTTCGCATAGACCGTCGGGTGCAGCGGCAGGAATGCTTCGCCGAAACAGGCGGAGAAGGTCGCGACCGGCTCGGTAATCCCGCGTTCGGTACCTGCAACCTTGGCCGTATAGCCGCTGAGGAAGTAATACATCGCCTGCTCTTTGGTGAGCTTGGAGACCGGGGGCAGTACACCGAAGGCATCCGCCGTCAGGAAAATAATGTTTTTAGGATGCCCGGCCATCAGGTTCTGCTGGCGGTTCTCGATGTGCTCGATCGGGTAGGAAACGCGGGTATTTTCCGTTTTACTGCCATCACCGTAGTCCACCACACCCTCTTCGTCGAAGACGACGTTCTCCAGCAGGGCACCGCGGCGGATCGCCGCGTAGATCTCCGGTTCGTTCTTCGGATCGATATCGATGACTTTGGCGTAACAACCGCCTTCGAAGTTGAAAACCCCTTCATCATCCCAGCCGTGTTCATCATCACCGATCAGCGCGCGGTTCGGGTCGGTGGAGAGGGTCGTCTTACCCGTACCGGAAAGCCCGAAGAAGAGCGCCGTATCCCCATCCTTGCCGACGTTGGCGGAACAGTGCATGGCCATCTTGCCTTCAAGCGGCAGCCAATAGTTCATCATGGAGAAGATCCCTTTTTTCATCTCCCCGCCGTAGAAAGTACCGCCGACGATGGCGATGTTTTCTTCAACGTTGAACAGGACAAATACCTCGGAATTGAGCCCATGCTCTTCCCACTTTTCATTGACAGCTTTACAGGCATTGAGCAGTGTGAAATCGGGGGTGAACCCTGAAAGCTCCTCCGCCTGCGGCACAATAAACATGTTGCGAACGAAGTGAGACTGCCATGCAATTTCGGAGACGAAGCGGATATTGCGGCGGCTGGAGGCGCTGGCGCCGCTGAAGAGATCGTTGACATAGAGCTTTTTGCCGGAAAGCTGTTCGATGGCGACGGCATAAACCTCATCGAACACCGCTTTGGAAACAGGCTGGTTTACGTCGCCCCAGGCGATATACTTGTTGGAAGGCTCTTCAAAAACAAAGAATTTGTCCTTGGGACTGCGGCCGGTAAAAATACCGGTATCGACCGTGGTCGCGCCGCTGCTGGTCATATGACACTCACCGTTCTTGAGCTCATGATCGATCAGATCGTCCATGGAAAGGTTATAAAAAATCTCTTGGGTATTCTTAATGCCTAATGCTTCCAGTGCTTCCGCATTTATCATCTTGTCTGCCTTCTCTCTTTTGCTGTTCTTATATGGTATTTAGCCCACCGTTTGCTTTCGCTTAAGACACTGTGTGCGGGCTTCATACAAAAACGAAGTGTGGAATTATACGTCGTTGAAGGCATAACCATCCTGAAAGAGAGAAGTTAAGCTGCCCCATTCGGTTTCAAAGAGCCCTTCTCCTGCCCCAATCTCCCTTATTATAAAGGCGTTGAGCATACGGGCAATTTTTCATCAGCCGGCAGATTATTTGCCACTTTCCTAGGCTTCACAATCCCTCCACAATGATTTTCTATACTGCCTGTATCAAAACATTAGGAGATACACAATGAAAAAGTCACTGTTACTCATCACCATCCTCGGTGTCGCGCTCAGCGCGGCGGACGGACAGGCTCTCTTTAATAAATGTGCCGCCTGTCATGGTGCCAACGGCGAAAAACATGCCCTGGGTAAAAGCAAAGTCATCAACACGATGACACCCGCCGAGATCGAAACTGCCCTCAACGGCTACAAGGACGGAACATACGGCGGATCGATGAAAGCGCTGATGAAGGGGCAAGCTGCCTCCCTGGACGAGACGCAGATCAAAACGATCGCCGAATTCATCGGGGCCAAGTAAGCCTGAACGCCGTCACTTTCCCCTCTGTTTCCACCGCGATGCGGATACGGTAGCGCGCTGCAATCTGTGCGACAAGGTGAAGGCCGATACCGAAACCGCCCCGGCTCTCGTCGGCCCGGGCGAAACGCTCAAATATATGAGAGAGTTTCGCTTCGGGGATCGGTACCCCGGTATTGGCGATCTGCAGAACATTCCTCCCGATCTCTACCGATACTTTCGTCTCCCTGTCACTGTATTTGACCACATTTGAGAGCAGATTATCTATCAGGCGCGCTGCCAGTGTACGGTCCATGACGACCCCCATCGGTGCACTGACACTGATATCAAGCTTCAACCCTTTCGCATCAAAACGGGTCTGGAAATACTCCAGGCGTTCATGCACAAAAGCCTCCATATCAATCGGAACGTCTTCGATACGTACATCACGGCGCAGCAGCAGAAAGGTCAGATCATCATAAATCGACCCGATCGTCCGCGCAGCCGTTTCAATACGGGCAATCTTTTTACGCTGTTTTTCATCCAGTGCCACCGTATCAAGACGCTCGACATTCGTCAGGATGGCCGTCACCGGCGTATTGAGCTCATGGGTCGTATCCTTGATAAAACTGTCGAGCAGCGCCACCGCCTCTTTCATCGGACGGAGGAAAAGTCGTGACAGTCCCACCCCGGTCAACAGCAGCAGCACAAACAAAATCGCGCCATACATGGCCGCGCTGCGCCAATAGAGCTGACGCCACAGCCCGTCGTCCACCGTCATCATCACCGTTTTGCCGTCTTTGAGTCCGTAGGAACCCATCGGTATGATCAGGTAGATCATGCCGGTGCTTTCGTGAATACCGGGTGCGAAATCCGGCGGCGGCATCGGCAGATTGCCTCCGACCCGTTTGCCCCCAAGATAAAAGGCCGTGTCGTAGGCGGGGTCCTCCGGAAAATCCGCCCGTTCTCCCTGCATCCATCTGATCAGGTTCGGCAGGTAGCTCTCCCCTTCGAGCTGCATCGCCAATCGGTGTGATGAGAGCATTTCCGCCTTGGAGGTCTGAAAGTAAAGCAACCCCAGCAGTGCCAGGATGGCAAGCCCCATCAGGGTATAGAGCAGGACAAAAGCGCGGAACGTCCGGTTCTCAGCGAAACTGATAGCCCGTACGTTTGTGACTGATGATACGGTCTTTGCCAACGGCACTCCTGAGGGTTTTGATGTAGGTGCGAAGCGCCTCCTCGCTGGGGCTCTCGTCAAAGCCCCAAAGGTGCGCGTTGATCACTTCGTGGGTCACGACGTCACCGCGGCGCTGCAACAGCAGTTCCAGGAGTTTTCGCGGTTTTTCGGCCAGTTTGACCGGTTCCCCGTTGTCGTAGAGCAGTGCGTTTTGCAGGTCAAAGGCCAACCCGTTCCCTAGATCCATCTTTTCGCTCACGGGGTGGGAGAAGCGGCGGCGGAGCATGCTCTGGACCCGCAGCAGCAGCTCCTTGAGCGAAAAAGGTTTGCGGACATAGTCATCCGCACCGCTCTCGAACCCCCGTTCCGCATCGGCGGCGCTGTCGCGCGTCGTCAGGAAAAGCGCCGGGGTCTCAACACCGCGTTCCCGCGCCTCCCTCAGTACCTCGAAACCGTTCTTTCCCGGGACGTTGACATCCAGAATCAGAAGATCGAAAGTGCGCTCATAAAGCTGATCTTCCGCGCTCTCGCCGTCGAAACAGCCGACTACGTCAAAGCCCTCCTCTTCAAGGTATTCACTCAGGGTTTCATGCAGAGCCGTATCGTCTTCGAGCAGCAGGATTGTCGCATTCTTCATACGGTTGATTGTATCAGGATATGGTAAAATTGTCGACAATGCAACGAACGCTCATCCGGTTACTCCCGCTTCTTATTATCCTGCTTGTTACGGGCTGTGCCAAAAAACCGCTGCCGGAGTCCGTGCCCGACCCCATGACGGAAGCGTATCTTCTTGAGCACATGCAGGTCTCCTATCCGGAAAGCAACCTTGTCAGTATCGTGCCGCCAAGCCGGCTCTCCTCCCCCCGTTTTCTGGGAGAGCGTGCGGCCATCAGTACGACATTTACCGTCCAACTCACCCTGGACGATGCGGGCGAAGTGACCGACATCATTCCCACGCGCTATCTCCTCCTTTTCAGTCTCAGGGCAACTGCCTGGGGCGGGTTCAAAAAAGCCATCGATACTGCCGGAAAGCAGCATGATGTTTTCCCTTATACCTCCCAAATCCGTGACGGGCTCTATTACGACAACTTTTACATCAGCGTACCGAGGGAGTGGCTGGAAGCAGCAGCCCAGACGGAAACGACCCTGCTCTTCCTGGGGCCCAAAGGCGAGCTCACCGTTTCCATCCCGCCTGTCTACCCAAAAGCCCTGCTGCACTATATCGATAGCGGAGCCTTCCACACTGCTGCCGCTGCTCCCGACAACGAATAGATCCTTTTTCTCCGCGTCGGCTCCTGCCGTGTTCTTCCCCGTTTTTTTGCATTTTGAAAACAAATCCGCTACAATGAACAAAACCGAACAGGAATGCGGAAAATGACCCTGGTACGCAAAAACAACCGGTCTCTCTCCTACTACAAGATCGTCCTCTACCCGACGCTATTCAACGATTATCTTGTTATCCACCACTGCGGGCTTCACTGTTCAAAATCATCCAAAAAGCATTACTTCAGCAGCAAAAAAGAGGCTTTGCTCGGTTCGCTCAACATCATCTCCGCCAAAAAAGCGGAAGGCTTCGAACTCCTCTCCTCCTAAAGCCCTTCGATACCGTATCCTGCCGCCAGGAACATCAGAAGCGCTGCGCCTCCGGCCAGCAGTGCATAGGGCAATTGAGTCCGTACATGGTCGATGTGATCACACCCCGCCGCGAGGGAAGAGATGATCGTCGTATCGGAAATAGGAGAACAGTGGTCCCCGAACACCCCGCCGGAGATCACGGCACCGATCAGCAGCGGCATATAGCTCTCCCCCGCGGCCCCCATTACCACGGCAATGGGCAGCATCACGCTGAAAGTTCCCCAGCTTGTCCCCGTCGCAAACGCCATGATCGAGGCCAGTACGAAGACGGCAGCGGGAAGCCAGGCATGGGCCATCCCCTCCTCCAGGAAACCTGCAAGGTAGCTTCCGGTCCCGACCAGATCGATCACCTTCCCGATCGCGAAAGCAAATAGCAAGATCGCGGCGATCGGGATCAGTGCACGCGCTCCGCTGACGGCTGCGTCCCAGTACTCCTGCCACGATATAGCCTGTTTCAGACGGTATTGCATCGCGATCCCTCCCAACGTCAACAGCATCGTATAGAAAACGGCACTGCTTCCGCTTCCTTTGAGCAGATCGCCGCCGCCGGAAATCCATAAGAAAAGGAAAACCCCTGCCACCATCAGCAGCAACGGAACGATCATCAAGGAAGCATCACCGTGCCGTCCCTCCTGTTCATAGGGCCCATGCTCTGCACTGCAGCGTCGCATCGGCCCGATATCCCACTCAAACCAGATCACCGAAAAGGTTAGCACGAGTGCAATCATGGCGTAGAAGTTGAACACCACAGAATGGACAAGGATATTGACCGCATCCCCGTAGAGATAGCCCGCGGCGATCTGCGTCGTAATCAGCCCCAGCAACAGCGCCCCCCAGCCGTTGATAACGAGCAGGGAACAGACTGGTGCCGCCGTGGAGTCGCAAACGTAGGCCAGTTTTTCGCGGCTGAACCCGAAACGCCCCGCCAGGGGTCTGCCGATGGCACCGGCGATCAAAGAGGTAATGGAGGATTCAATGAAAATAACAAGCCCTGTCACGTAGACCAGCAGCAGCGCGCCGCGCCGAGAACGGAGCATCTTGTAACGCTCCTGTAGCAGATGGACGAACCCGTCAATCCCGCCCGATCGCCGCACAAGCTCCATGACCGATCCCACCAAAACGGCGAATCCGAGGGTCTTTAATATCCACGGCGTCGTAAAGAGCCCGGCAAAAAGCGCTCCTATTTCGATGACAGCCGCTGCCGGATCGAAATGGGTATAGACCAGAACCCCGGCCAGGGTGCCGACCGCCAGGGAGAGCAGCACCTGCCGTGTCAGCAGAGCCAACACGATTGCCGCACCAGGCGGCAGCAGTGAAAAAATATCAGGCGTGTAGGTCACAGGGCCATCTGCAGTCGTTTGATACCGGCCCGCCCGAACTGATCGTCGTAAAGCTCGCTTCGCTTCTCGTCCATCACTTCGAAGCCAAGCTTTTCATAAAGGATCTGCGCGTCCGAAGAGCCTATTTCCACCATCGTTTGTGCCTTCCGGTAACCTTTCAATCGCGCGGAGAGCAGGCTCTTTTTGATCAACTCCGCAAAGACGGTAAGGGGGTTGTACCCCTCATTCACTGTCATAAAATCCACGACCCAGGTCTGGCGGTCAATCTCCGGTTTGACCAGCAGAAAAGTAGCGATCCGTTCCTGGTAGCCTTCATCGACGCCCAATTCGGCCAATGCTTTCGTAAAGACGTCATGGGTCGCCACCCGGGGTTCATACCCGCAGATCGTTCCGGCCACGGCACCGCCGGACACCGCAAGAAGAAAATTGCTGTAATGGCAGTAGCTTTTGGTTGTAGACAGCGCCAAAGCACGCAGATGCTCTTTCAAAGCCCCGTTATCCGACGTTTCGAAAATCAGGTCAAAAATACCGATCTTCTTCCCGGCCCTCGAGCTTGTAAGCATAGCGTCTGCTACGATATCAGCGTCATTTTCCGTCGCTTTTCTGACACTCAAATTCATCTGCGTCCCTGCCGTCTATGTTATGATGTAATCACCATTTTATCGTTATGAGGTAAGTGTACCACGAGATGTTACGTTTTGCAAATATGATTTATCTGTTTTCTTATGTGATAAGTGTGACAGTTTACGCGCACGACCAGCTTCTGCTTGTCGTGGCGGAAGACATGAACCGTTCCACTGCACTCCTGCAGCGTTACACCGCTGTTTCCAGCGGATGGGAACCGGTCGGCGAAAGGGTTCCTGTCAACCTCGGTCGAAACGGACTCGGCTGGGGTATCGGGTCCATAGCGCTGCCCCACGCCCCCTCCGACCCGGTCAAACATGAAGGGGACGGTCGGGCACCCGCGGGCATCTTTGCCCTGGGTCCGGTCTTCGGCTATGCCGACAAAACCGCGTCAGCCATGCCCTACCTCCGGGCCACGCCGGACCTCGTTTGCGTCGACGACAGCCGCGCAGAAGCCTATAACCGCATTATCCGCGTTCGGCCGGGACACGCCTTCGGAAGTTTTGAGTGGATGCGGAGGGAGGACGGGCTTTACCGGCAGGGGGTCGTTGTCGAACACAACAGGGGAGCCGAAGCCGGACGCGGCTCCTGTATCTTTTTGCATATCGAAAGAGGCGCCGGTGCCGGTACGGCCGGATGCACGTCGATGCCGGCAGAGGCGCTCGCAACGATCATCCGCTGGCTCGACCCGGCAAAGAGCCCCTTGCTTGTGCAGATTCCCCGTAAAAGTCTGCCCGACGCCCGGCACTATTTCAAAGGCATCGGCGAATAGTCCCCACCCGCACATTCTGCAGTTTCGGTCAGCCTAATGCATTGCGCTGAACCCCGAATCTTCTATTGCACGTCTGCCAGATACTGCAGCACCGTTCGGCGCGATACGGTTTCCCCCCGAAGCAGGGCACGTGCAAACCCGTCCGTCTCACCGACGATCAAGCAGTGCTCTTTCGCACGGGTGATCGCCGTATAGAGCAGTTTCCGGTCCAGCATCGCATAGTGACTGAAGGTCAGCGGCATCGCGACAGTGCCGTACTCCATTCCCTGGACTTTGTGCACGGTCAGGGCGTAGGCAAGCATCAGATGGGAGGTGAGTTGTGTGTAGTCGTAGCAGACGACCATCTCCTCCAGAGGATAGACGACGTAGACCTGCTCCGCCTCCTCGTCGATCCGGAACAGCAGCCCCAGCATCCCGTTGAAAATACGGTGCTTCTCCGAAGGGGCTTCCGCTTTGTACCCCTCCTGGCTCCAGGCGGGCATATTGTCGTTTTTCGTGTGAACGACCTTATCCATCAGTGCAAACCGTCTGTCGCCCCGCTGAACCGTCTGGCGGGGAGAGGGGTTGAAGTAACCCTGCAGCACCCGGTTGAGGTTTTCGGTGCCGAGGGTCCCGCCCTTCATCGGGCTGATCACCTGGAAAGCCGTCAGATAGGGATAGAGCTCTTTGGCTTTTAGGTGTTCGCGGCAGACCGGGATCATGCCCACCGCCGCTTCCGCCAGGGCAGCCAGCACCGCACCGGCATGCGCCTCACGGTCGGGAAACTCCCGCGAAGCGATCGGCAGGAAACGGAAGTCGTCGTACTCACCGAAAAGTGCGGGGATCTCGCTGTGTCGCACGGCATCGGCGATGGCCGGGATCGCCTGTGTCTCGCTTTGGCGGTAGATCTTCGTCAACGTCACCACCGGCATCAGTTTGAAACGGATGATGTCACCCAGCACATCCCCCGCACCGATCGGCGGGAGCTGTGCGTCGTCGCCGACAATGATGAGCGTCGCATCGCGGTGGCACTTGCTGAGCAGCCGGGCGAAAAGCGGCGCGTTGATCATGGAGGCTTCATCTATGAGGACGACCTTGTAGGGCATATAGTCGCGCTCTTCGAAGCGCACCAACAGGCTCTGAATCGTCGCACTCTCATACCCGCTCACCTCTCCGATGCGCTGCGACGCAATCCCGCTGAGCGCACAGGTGATCACCTGTTCACGTCCATGCCGCAGTGCCAGGAGGTCCAGCAGCAGCTTCGCCGTCGTACTCTTCCCCGTCCCGGCATACCCTACCAGACAGAGCAGCCGCGTTCCCCCATTAAGCGTCTCGAGCGCTTCGCGCTGCTCCGCCCCCGGCGTAAAGGACGCCTTCGCCAGAAAAGCCTCGAGATCCCGCGTTAAAGGTTCGTCGCGCCGTTTCAAACGGCGACGGAACTCCTCATAAATGAAGCGTTCGGCCTCGTACAACCGGACAGGTGCGAGCAGCTCCCCGCTCAACGGGCGGATCGACTCCTCCGCGATATGCTCCGCCAACACAGCTTCATAACGCTGCGACACGGCACCCTCCTGTAGCAGGGTATCCAGCTCCGCGAACAGCTCTGCTTTGCCCAGGCAGCTATTGCCTTCACGTTCGCAGCGCTGCGCGATCGCATACTCCATGGCGCAGGCGAGACGCCGTTCATCCACTTTGGGCACCCCCATTTTCAGTGCCAGCTCATCGGCGCGCCTAAACCCGATTCCCTCCACATTCGTCAGAACATAGGGATTCTTCCGGATTGCCGCAACAGGGTCCTTAACCTCTTTCATCGCCCCGGCAATCGTCGTCAACATGGCGGGGGTCACGTCGTAGGGGGCCAGAAGGCTCCCCAATTCCCGCATGGAACGGAACTGCTTCCAGCGCCCCTGGATCCGTTCCAACCGCTTCTGTTTTATCCCCGCAAACTCCGTCAGTTTTTCGATATCGTTGTCGAGGATGTCAATGAGGCCCTCTTCGCCGAAGCGCTCGATCAGCTCCGCGGTCACCTTCTTTGGGAATCCCTTCACGACACGGTTGAGAAAGAAAAAAAGTTCATGCTGGTTGACGTTGAGGGTATGGAATTTGAAGGTACGGCCGTATTTGGGATGCTCGACGTATTCGCCCTCAAGGGTTACGGCTGCGTTTTCGATGCTGGCGACACTGCTCTCGAAATAGTGGCCGCTGATCTTTTCGCCCGTCCCGAGTACGCCGACAAAGAACCCCTCGTCCTCGTAGAAGATCTTCTCGATCTGGCCGATGAGTTTCATGAAAGAGGGGTTACGCCTTTACGCGTGCCAGCCGCTCAGCTTCCTGGGCTTTGTAGAGCTCCGCGCACCCCTTGGCCAGTTCACGGATCTTGAGGATGTAGTTGGCGCGTTCGGTCTGGGAGATCGCCTTGCGTGCGTCGAGTGTGTTGAAGGTGTGGCTTGCCGCCATACAGAGGTCGTAGGCCGGCAGGGGAAGTTCCGCATCGAGGGCACGCTTGCACTCCGCAGCCTTCGCATCGAAGTCGGCAAAGAGCATCGCCGTGTCCGCCACTTCGAAGTTGTACTTGGAGAACTCGATCTCCCCCTCTTTGTGGATATCGCGGTAGAGTGTTTTGCCGAATTCGTTTTCGTTCCAGACGATGTCAAAGACCGTATCGACGCCCTGAAGATACATCGCCAGGCGCTCCGTGCCGTAGGTAATCTCGACGGCGACGGGGTCGCAGGCGACACCGCCGACCTGCTGGAAGTAAGTAAACTGCGTCACCTCCATCCCGTTGAGCCAGACTTCCCAGCCAAGGCCCCAGGCCCCGAGTGTCGGAGATTCCCAGTTATCCTCGACGAAACGGATGTCGTGCTCTTGGAGATTCAGTCCAAGGTACTCCAGGCTTTTGAGATAAAGTTCCTGGATATTGTCCGGGCTCGGCTTGATCAGGGCCTGAAACTGGTAGTAGCTTCCCAGGCGGTTGGGATTCTCGCCGTAGCGCCCGTCCGTCGGACGGCGGCTGGGGGCGACATAAGCCACCGACCACGGCGTCGAATCAAGCGAACGGAGGAAAGTCGCGGGGTGGAAGGTCCCCGCGCCGGCCGGGATATCGTAGGGTTGCACGATATTACAGCCTTGTTCTTTCCAAAATTGCTGCAGTTTGAGCAGCAGGTCACTAAATGTCAACATCGCTATCGCCTTGAAAAAAATTACGCCATTATAGCCACTCCTTTCTGAGGCATCGATGGCGACGGCTCAGTCGGTCACGCACTGCTTCCCTGAGAGGTAGTCTTCCATGATGCGCTGATGATCAAAGACCAGCGGCAATGCGTGCGCTTCATCCCGGGATACGACCCGAACCTCTTTCGCATCGTCAGCCGCTCGCGGCACCCCCGTTGCCCTGCAGACGAAAACGGCCGATACCGTATGAAAACGCGGATCGCGGGCGGGATCCGAATAGACCCCCAGCAGCCGATCCACCTGCACCTCCAGGCTGATCTCTTCATGCATCTCGCGGCACACCGCCTGTTCGACCGTTTCACCGATATCGACGAATCCGCCGGGGAGAGCCCAACCATAAGGTGGGTTTTTCCGCGATATCAGCACAATGCCGACAAAACGCCCCTCACTGTCAAAGAGCTCAACGATGCCGTCGACACTTACATACGGCGTTTCGATCATCGGAAGTATCCCTTTGGCATTTCATTGCAACGGAGCATCTATTGCCTCTCTCCGAACTTATAGATGACGGCCAGAAAGAGTTGAGAAAAGTCACGGATACATTGATCATCGCTCCCTTCGTCGACATCGCCATACCGTCCGCCTGCCTGCAGCCACCATCCGCCAGAAAGAGCCACATCAAGCCCGCCTTCCGCGCCGTAATAGAGGTTGACGTTCGTCCGCCCAACGGAATTCGCACCCCCGAAGGCCGCACCGAAAAAGAGATCGAATGTTTTGGCCATACGGTAGACGTACTGCAGTGATCCGCCGATACGTCCGGCGTAGTTGTAATCGTCAGTGTGCCAGATAGCTCCATCGAGCAGAAATCGGACGGCACCCTCCTCGCCGCCCAGCTTCAAACCAACATACCCTGTTGAAACGTTTTCGGACACGCCCCCCGCCGACCCGGGAGCATTATAGTTCGTATCAATATAACCTGCTTCCACACCAAAAATGGAGGAGAAGCTGTTCTCTTTGGCCATGATATACGGACCGACAGCGAGTAAAAGCCCCAAAGCGCTTTTTCGAATCATTCTATGTTCCTGAATCGTGATGGAAAGTACGGTCTCGATAGCTTGTTACTATTCCTCTGAGACAGAGGAGGAAACCGTCGCATTATGAAAAAATGCTTGTAGATGCAGTGCAGCGGAGCTACCGCTGCACTGACAGCGCATTAATAATCGCTGTCGAATTTGAAGATTGCAGAGACGTATCCCTGTACAAAGTCTGTAATAACCTTATCTTTGTTCGAGTTCGCCACATCACAAAAGCGTCCGCCCACTTCGATACCAAAGCTGTCGCTCAGGTTAAGGTTGAAACCAAGGTCACCACCGTAGTAGGGATCAACGTCCGTATCACCCGCAGAGTTGATCACACCGCCGTTGAGACCCATGAAAATATTGAACACATCCCCGATCGGCAGAAGATACTGCAGCGACCCGCCGACCTTTCCGGCTTTCTTGTACTGGTCATCCGCATACCAGAAACTGCTGTCGATAAATACGCGATAGTGGCGGCTCTCCGCCCCCAGTTTAAGACCGCCCGACACCATACCCACTTGACTTGTTTGCGTCCCCGCGGTACCCGGCGTGTTGTACTTCGTATTAATATAACCGACTTCCACACCGAGAAGACCTTTTGCGTCCTCGGCATAGGCATTCATTCCCATAACCAATAACGCCGGCAGCATGATTTTTTTAAGCATAGTACACCTTTTACTACAGTATAACACCTGCTGTGTTTCCCTGATTATACCCACTGCGATTTTAACGCAACTTTAAACCGCCGCGATGTGATCCGCCGCACACCGACCGCTGGCGAAGGCCCACTGGAAGTTGTAGCCGCCGAGTTCTCCCGTCACATCAACGACCTCCCCGACAAAGTAGAGCCCCCTCACCGCCCTGCTCTCGCACGAGAAGGGCTGGAGCGCTCCGCAAGCGATCCCTCCTTTGCTTACTTCCGCTTTCGTAAAACCGAAGGTTCCTGCCGGAGCGAACGTATAGGTGTTAAAAGCCTGCAGCGCCGTTTTTTCTTCCCGGGTCACGCTGCTGCAGGGCTTATCATCCACCCCCAGTACGGCGAGGAACTGTGTGACAAAACGTTTAGGCAGGGGCAAGGCGGTGGCGATCTTTTTGTTGCCTTCCCTTTTCAGCAGGCTTTCGACTGACCGGCCATCAAGAAAATCGATCGAGAGCGTCCCCTTCTCCCAGTAAAGCGACGCGGACAAAACGGAGGGACCGCTGATACCGCGATGGGCGAAGAGCATATCTTCGCGCAGACGCTTCTCTCCCACGCTTATCGTGACCGGAAAACTGATTCCGGTCAACGCTTTCATCCAGAACTGCTCTTTTTGCAGGGTCATCCCCGCCAGTGCCGGACGGAACGGCACCGTTTCGATCCCGAAGCTTTCCGCAATCTTCAGGCCGACATCCGTCGCCCCGACGGAGGCGTAGCTCACACCGCCCGTCGCGACAATGACGTTGCGCGCGTTCAGTATCCGCTTGTCAGTCGTGACAAGGAAGCCTCCCCGCTCTTTTCGGACACCCTCGATCCTCTCAGCAAGAAAAAAACGGGTCCCGGCAGCAGATTTCACCAGGGCATCGATCATCTCCTGTGCGCTGCGGGGGCAGAAATAATAGCGCTTTTTACGGACAACCGGCTCACACCCCCGCATCCTCACCCATTTCAACAATGCATGCCCGTCAAAGCGTTTTAGGATGCTCCTTACCAGTGTCTCATCCCCGAGATAGTTGTGTTCAGAGACCGAGACATTGGTGAGGTTGCACTTCCCGCCCCCGCTGATACGGATTTTCGCCCCGGGTTTCGCATTGCCCTCAATGACACAGACGGAGAGACCGCCCCGTTCGCTCAGGCGTGCCGCGGCCATCAGACCCGCCGCGCCGCCGCCGAGAATGGCTACATCAAACTCCACGCGTCTCCTTTCGCTATAATTGCGTAATTATAATAAAGGGTACGGGGAAAACCGCTGTGCCCTCTCACAGGCAAAGCATGAGTACAAAAAAACTGCATATCGTCTCGTTGGGATGCACCAAGAATCTTGTCGACACCGAAGTCATGATGGGACGGCTACAATCATATGAGCTGACCCAGCAGAGCGAAGACGCCGACGTCATCATCGTCAACACCTGCGGCTTCATCGATGCGGCAAAGGAGGAGTCCCTCAATACGGTCCTGAGCCTCGATGCCGGCCGTAAAGAGGATTCGGTACTCGTCATGGCCGGCTGCCTCAGCGAACGCTACAAAGAGGAGCTGAGCAAAGAGCTCAGCGAAGTCGACATCTTCACCGGCGTCGGCGACTATGACAAGATCGACGAGCTTCTGGCGGCAAAGCAGAGCCGCTTCAGCGACGAAGTCTACCTCATCGACGGCGCCGAGCGCGTTGTCACCGGCTCGACTTACCACGCCTACGTTAAACTCTCAGAGGGGTGTAACCAGAGCTGCTCTTTCTGCGCGATTCCCTCTTTTAAGGGCAAGCTCCACTCCCGTACACTGGAGAGCATCGCCGCCGAAGTCGAGGGGCTAGTGAAGAAGGGGTACTTCGACTTCAGTTTCATCTCCCAGGATTCCAGTTCCTTCCTGCGTGATCAGGGTTTCAAGGACGGGCTTGTCCACCTCATCAAGCGCATCGAGCTGATCGAGGGGGTCAGAAGCGCACGTATCCTCTACCTCTATCCCACGACGACATCGATGAAGCTACTGGAGACGATCGCGAAGTCAAAGACCTTCCATAACTACTTCGATATGCCGATCCAGCATATCGACGACGCCATGCTTAAGATCATGAAACGCGGTGCCGGCCGGGAGCAGACGGGGAAGCTGCTCGATTACATGCGCCGGCTTCCAGAGAGTTTCGTACGCACCAGCTTCATCGTCGGCCATCCCGGCGAAACAGAGGAAAGCTTCAAGACAATGTGCGACTACGCCCGTGATTTCGGTTTTGACCGTATCAACGTCTTCGCCTACTCCGACGAAGAGGGGACAAGCGCTTTTGAGCGTACGGACAAGGTCGCCCCGGAGATCATTGCGGAACGCGCCGAGATCCTGGGCGCCATCGCCGAAGAGGCGAAGCTCGCCTCCCTCCAGGAGATGGTCGGCCGCGAGATCACCCTTGTTATCGACGGCGAAAGCGACGAGCACGAATACCTCCTTAGTGCTCGCGACCTGCGCTGGGCCCCCGAGATCGACGGCGAGATCTACGTCAACGACAACGCCCTCGACGAAGAGCTCTCCTTCGGTGTCCCCTACCGCGCCAAGATTACCGAACTCGTCGGAGGGACACTGACGGCGACCGTTACGGGCCATGCTTGAGGCCAAAACCCTTCCGCTCCTAGCGAAGGGAAAAAACCTGCTGGCGTTCTCCGCCGGCATTGACTCCACCGCCCTGTTTTACCTGCTGCTGCACGAAAAGATCCCCTTCGATATCGCCCACGTCAACTACCATACCCGCGAACAGAGCGATGCAGAGGCCGACCATGCCCGCGCACTCGCCGCACAGTACGGCAAACAGTGCTACGTTCACGACTGCGGTGAGATCTCCGAAAACTTCGAGGCGGAGGCCCGCCGCATCCGGTACGGTTTCTTTGACACTTTGATGGAGGCGTACGGTTATGACGTCCTGCTGACGGCACACCAGCTCGATGACCGGCTGGAGTGGCTGCTGATGCAGTTGTGCAAGGGGGCCGGGCTGCCCGAGCTGCTGGGGATGGCCCCGGTCACACAGCGTAAGGGATACCGGCTAGTCCGCCCTTTACTAAGTAGCACAAAAAACGACCTGCGATCCTGGCTGGACACGCAAGGCTACCGCTACTATCAAGACAATTCCAACGGTGACCCGCGCTATAAACGCAACCGCTTCCGGGAACAGTATGCGGGACCGCTGCTGGAGCAATACCGCAGCGGAATTCAAAACTCGCTGGAGTTTCTCAGCCGCGATGCAGCGGCCCTGCCGCCGCTGCCCCTTCCTGCCATCGAGACGGAGTTACTGATGTATACCGGTCGGCAGGAACGTACGGCGCTGATGCGCGCCGTCGACCGTTGGTTGAAGCAGAGGGGGTACCTGCTCCGCCAGGGGGAAAAAGAGCGGATGATAACCGAAAACGATCTGCTCATCGGGCGCCGTTACGCACTGAGCATCACACCGCAATGTACCTTGGTGACGCCGCTGACAGCGCGAACGATGCCGAAAGCCTTCCGTGAGGAGTGCAGAGTGCTGGGGATCGGCGCGAGCGTCCGCCCCTATCTCTGTGCGAACAAGGCGTACTTTAACGCCGTGAAGAGCGCGCTGGATGCGGCAAAGGGCGAAGCGCGAACGTGACCCGTACCGCCCCGCGGTCGGCCTGCATGGAAACAGAAGGCCCGACCTTCAAAACCCATGGTGCCGTATCGAGGCTGCCGATCAGCGTATAAAATGCCATCGGGGTTTTCACCCGCGCCGCGATCTCAAACCCTCCATCCGTTGCCGTTACGCTCACCGTGGCATCGCCCAGTACCGTTGCAACCCACGCCTGAAGCTGTGTAGCATCAATACTGTTCTCGAAACGCTCCGAAAGCCGGGTATCTTCCGCGGCCAGTTGCTCTTTTGCTTCATAAAGGCGGTCATATTCCATCTGAAGCCTGTCGCTGTGCTCCACCGCACGCTGGACGTCATCCTGGAGTTGCAGGTAAGCTTTCGTCTCCGGGATCAGCACACCTATCGTCACGCCGAGGATCAGGAAAATGACCGCGAAAAGCGAAAGGGTCAGTTCAAAGCTCGTACTCTGGCGTCTCAGCATCACTGCAACCCTCCCGTCACGTTGAACCGGAGAGTAAACCTACCGGATCTCTCCGAGGCGGAGGCCAGAACATAGCGTCCCGAAAGCCCCCGCTCGAGGTCCGCCTTCAGTGCGTCGAAACGGCGGCATGTCCCTTCAAAAAGGATCTGCTTCTCATCATACGCGAAACGCGACAGCACGGCGTCGTCGGGAATGCGGTCGAGCAGATCATAGAGCTGATCCGCCAGGAGCTTGTCCATGGCCACGATCTGCTGCCACACCACCTTTTTCTTCGTGAACTGCGCCTGCTGGGCCTGCAGCTGCGCCGTCTGCAACAGGATCGTCCCCTGGGCATGCTGCTCTTTCTGCGCTGCAGTGCGCAGCTCCCCGTTCATCAGGTGTAAGGAAGCCGATGCCGCCAACAGGAGAGCGACCAGGATAGCCCCGCCGACCCACACCCGGCGGACAGCGGCTGTAAAGGGGCTTTTGACCGCCTGATCAATAAAACTATAATCCATAGCCGTTCTCCTTCATACACGTTTGTGCGCAAAGCGCGGCGGCATCGACCATGCGGTTCTGCGCCTCGACCAGCAACGTCTCTTCCAAGGCCGCTGCAAGTTCCTCTCCCGACCCAGTGGCGTCGAGGATATAAACGGCCTCGACAAATTCTCCGCGGCAGCACGGTTTGCCATAGTAGGTATCAAGCGTCGTCGTGATTTTCTCCACCATCGGCGCCGCGGAACCGTTCCCGTCACAGCGATACTGCTCCGCGAAACGCAAATGGCTCTCTTTGACAACCGCAAGGCTCATCCCCCCGGGCGTAATCAGCACATAAAGCGCATGCGCACCCGCCATTGTCGATTCGAAATAGGCATGCAGCACGGCAAAGGGAGTGTAAATGGCATCGGGTGCCAGATCCGCATATCCCGCCTGGATACCGTAAAGCACCTCTTCGTCGCAGTAGTTCATCCACTCTTCATCGATACAGAGCGTCCGGCTCCGCTCGACGATCGGAGCCATCTCCTTCGCCTTGGAGAGTGAACAGGTCGGCAAAGCACCGCACCGTTCATGATCGGTCAGTACGGCGATGTAGTTATAGGGCGTACGATCAACCGCTTCTTGCAAAAAGGCGATTGCCTCTTCGTCCAGGCCGGCGAAGAATACCCGCTGCCGCACCTGAACCTCTCCGCGTCTCGTCTGCGTCATGACACCGATCTGCAGCGTGTCGTTATGCGCATAGAGGCCGATGAAGACCTTGTCATAAAAGCGGGCGAGAAAATCAGCCAATGCCATCGGTCTCCTTGCACAGCGGATGGGCGATCCGGTAATGCTTCATTTTTAGGGCACTGCCCAGTTTCGTATAGATCTGCGTCGTTGCCATCGACGCATGGCCCAGCAGTTCGCTCACGTCGGCGATCCGGGCATCATGATTGAGCAGTTCGGTCGCATAGGCATGACGGAGCTGATGCGGTGTCACCTTCAGGCCGACCCGCGCAAAGGCCCTGTTAACGAGATATCTTAAACTATTTTCGCTTAAACGCCTACCGTTACACTCGCAAAGGAAAGTTCGTGGAGCACACGTTTGCCGGTGGGCCGTTATCGCCTCAGAGGCGGCAGGCGGCAGCGGAACATCGCGGACCTTGTCTCCCTTTCCGCGAATGCGCACCCACTCCCGGCCGATCTGGTCGAGGCTTAAGCCGTGCAGTTCCGAAAGGCGCAGCCCGAGGGTATAGAGCAGGACCACCACCAGCCGTTCCTCCGGTTCGGCAACCGCGAGGGCTTCCATGATATGCGAGTGAGAGACAGGTTTGGGAAGAGTTTTGGGGACTTTGATGCTTTCGTCCGCGCGGAGTTCCACCGCCTGCCCCTGTTTTTTCAGGTAGGCGACGTAACTGCGCCAGGCGCTGAGTTTCTTCGCGATCGTCCTGGGCTTTTGCGAAGCGATCATCAGCCGGTAGGGCATCAGGTCGACGACCGAGATGCCTGACTCATCCGCCACTTCGACCCGGGGGAGGGCCTCCCGGAGCGCCTCGTCGTAACTCTTGACCGTCAGATCCGAATAACCCCGGATATCCAACAGATAGTCAAGAAAGTCGAGTCGGTTTTGGACGAGGTCGGCTTTGGTCATTTTTTCTACTCCAGTGCGTGTTCCATCAGTTTCGATTTTACCACGTCTTTGGCCGCGTCCAGTTCCAGCCCATTCAGATCGATCGGCTCGGAGGCGTAGAACGCCAACCGGCCGAAAGGTTTCGGAACGACGAAGCGGTCCCAGCTCTTCAGACGCCAGCAGCGGCTCGGCACGCAGTTGAAGACAATGACCTTCGCCCCGGTCTTCTGCGCCATGGCGACGATCCCGTCCGCTACTTCATAGCGCGGTCCTCGGGGGCCGTCGGGGGTGATGCCGATATCCGTCCCCGCTTTGAGGGTGCGCATCGCCGCGATCAGCACCTTCGCGGCCTTGCGGTTGGAAGATCCGTGGATGGTGCCCAGGCGGAAAAAGCGCATCACCCGCGCGATAATTCGGCCGTCAAAATGGTCCGAGATCATGACGTTGGCATTGGGGATCTTGCGGAAACGGTAGTAGAGGTAGGGCATCAGCAGCAGGTCCCCGTGCCAAAAGGCGAAAATGACGGGGTCCTCCGGCACATGCTTCGGAAGGTTGAACTGTTTTTTGGAGGTATGATAGATAACACGGATCAGCAGGGCGCCGATCGGCGGGAGGAGCCAGAGACCCAGCTTCTGAAGCAGCGCCTTCTTGAACGACTGTCGCTTCGTTTTTGCCGCCATCTTATTCGCCGACCAGCTCCCCTACCTGGCCCATGCGGTAGGTCTGGGTAATGCGGACGTCCGCGAACTGCCCCAGCAGCTCCTCGCTGCCTTTGACTTTGATCAGAATATTGTTGTCGCTGCGCCCGGCCACATAGCCGTCGCTGCGCAGTTCTTCGAAATAGACGGTGAAAGTTCTGCCCAGATACGCTTTGCACTTTTCGTCCAGCATCGCGTCATGCATGCTCTGCAGGCGCATCAGGCGCTCCGATGCGACCTCCGGGTCGACCGTTTCGCTGTACTCCGCCGCTTCGGTCAGGGGACGGGGGGAATATTTGAAACTGAACATCTGTTCAAAGGAGGATTTGCGGACGACTTCCATCGTCTCTTCGAAATCCGCCTCGCTCTCCCCGGGGAAGGCGACGATGACGTCAGTACTGATGCTCACATCAGGCACCATCGTCCGGAGCTTCTCGATGCGGTTGAGGAACCACTCCTTGGTATAGCCGCGTTTCATCGCTTTGAGAATGGGTGTCGAGCCGCTCTGCAGCGGGACGTGGATGGACTTGCAGATCTTCGGGTTGGAGGCGAACTCCCCGATAAACTCATCATCCATATGAAAAGGGTGCGGCGAGGTAAAACGGATACGCTCGATCCCCTCGACGGCGCTGACGCGGCGCAGCAGTTCGGTAAAGTTGATCTTTTCATGCTCCCCTGAAAAACGGCGGCCGTAGTTGTTGACATTCTGCCCCAGCAGGAAGATCTCTTTGGCGCCGGTTGCCGCCGCTTTCTCCGCCTCTTTGACGATCAGGTCGGCGGGAATGGAGATCTCGTCGCCCCGGGTCTTGGGCACGATACAGAAAGTACACTGTTTGTCGCAGCCGATAGAGATGTTGATGAAAGCCTTCCACGGCGAACTGCGGAACTCGCTGAAGGCGAACTGGGACTCGTCGTAATCGATTTCCGTCTCAACGGCCTTGTCCCGGTGCAATACATCGGTGATCTTGGAGACGTTGCGCGCCCCCAAAACAAAGTTGACGTAAGGGGCCTTTTTAATGATCTCCTCGCCGAGATGCGAGGCCGTGCAGCCGCATACGCCGATCTTCGCATCGGCCTTTTTCTTTTTGTTGAACGCGCCCAGTTCGGAGAAGAGTTTGTGCACCGGCTTTTCGCGGACGGAACAGGTATTGATCAGGATCAGGTCCGCCTCTTCGGCCGTGTCGCACAGCGCATAATCCTCTTTTTGGGAGAGTTCGGCGATCATATGTTCGCTATCGCGAACGTTCATGGCACAGCCGAGGGTTTCGATAAACAGTTTTTTCACAGGAATGCTTTGGGTGCCCGGGAGGGCTTAGAGGATATGCACTTCGTACATATATTCGTTATCGGCAAGACCGAAACGTACTTCGCGCATATAAACGCTTTTACCTTCGTTCTCGAAGTGTTCCTGCAGTGCCAGCAGGTCCTTGTGCGAGTTTTCACGGTCAAAGTAAAGGATCACAGAACCCTCTTTTTCGACCATTCCCTCGATCTTATCGACATCAACTTTCTTCGGTTTCTTATCGGTGTGACTGCGAGCGATTTTAAGCTCCATACTCATCCTTTCTCCCGCCTCATATCAGCGCTATTAATAATGACGCGATTATAGCCCGCGTTTGATTAAGCATGCATTAAGTTGTATGCTTAGTGGCAACTTTAGTGTTTTTTGGGTATAATACTACCCTTCTATAAAAAACAATCACACCTCATTTTTTTATGGAACGACTAGCGAATACACACAGGGATAGTTATGGAAAATATTCTGGACATTATTGAATCGATCGCACACGAAAAAGGGCTCTCCTCCGAAAACGTGAAAGAAGCGGTCAAAGCGGCATTTATCCAGACGGCCAAGCGCCTGGTCAACCCGGAGTTCGCCTATGATGCGGAAATCGATCCTGAGACAAAAAGCATCCGCGTCTACCAGACCATTACCGTTGTGGAAGATGACGACGAACGCCTTGAAGGCGAAGAGGCCGCTGCCTACATCGGCCTGACCCGTGCCAAGGCCGAGGTTGACCCCGACGTCGAAGTCGGCGACGAGTTCCAGATCGAGCACGACATCGAATCTCACGGCCGTACCGCGGCCGCGACCCTGTTCCGCGAAATCGAGTTCCATATCCAGCGCATGGTCGAGAACGAGCTGTACAACAAGTACAAAGAGAAGATCGGCACCATCGTCTCCGGACGCGTTACCCGCGTCGACGGCAAGCAGAACACCTACATTGAAATGGAAGAGGTCAAGGCCGTCCTGCCGATGAAAAGCCGTATCAAGGGTGAACACTTCAAGGTCGGCGACGTCGTCAATGCCGTCGTACGCCGCGTCAACATCGACAAGGTCAACGGCATCTCCATCGAGCTCTCACGCACCTCTCCGAAATTCCTCGAAGAGCTGCTCCGCCTCGAAGTCCCCGAGATCAACGACAAGCTCGTCATCGTCGAGAAATGTGCGCGTATCCCGGGCGAACGTGCCAAGATCGCCCTGCTCTCAACCCATCCGCAGGTTGACCCGGTCGGTGCGACCGTCGGTGTCAAGGGGGTCCGCATCAACGCCGTCAGCGACGAACTGCTGGGCGAAAACATCGACTGTGTCGAGTACACCTCCGTTCCGGAGCTCTTTATCGCCCGTGCAATGAGCCCGGCGATCATCAGCTCTGTCACGATCGAGGGCGACCCGGAGGATGAAGAGAGCGAAGCAAAAGCGATCGTCACCCTGCCGAGCGACCAGAAATCCAAAGCGATCGGCAAAAGCGGTATCAATATCCGCCTCGCCTCCATGCTCACCGGCTACGCCATCGAGCTCGTCGAGCAGGGCGGAACCGCGACTACCGAAGAGGGCATGCCTGCCGAAGAGAAGAAAGAGGACCTCTCCTCTCTCGAAGCGCTGTTCGGCGAATAAACTCCGCGTTTCCTACAAACGCTTCAAAGGGTGGGGAACACCCTTCCCCCTTACATCGCTTTACTGCGTTCTACCTATCCCCGTTTTGCATAAGGGTTCAGTTTCAGCAGCAGCATATCCGCCAGCATATTTCCCAGCAGCGTCAGAAACGCCGTGATCATCAGAATACCCATAATAACGGGATAGTCTCGGCTCAGTGCGCTCAGGTAGAAGAGCTGCCCCATCCCCTCGATACCGAAGATCTGTTCCAGGATAACACTGCCGCCGATGAGCCCGGGCAATGAGAGCCCCAAAAGCGTAATGACGGGGGGCATCAGGTTCGGCAAAATGTAACGCCGAAAGAGTGTCCGTTCCGGCAGGTCTCTTGCCTTTGCGAAGAAGTAGTAGTCGCTTTTGAGAATCTCCAGCGTCAGGGAGCGGACGTAGACCGTCATCGATCCCAATGCCAGGAAGACCATGACGAATACGGGGAGGATCAGGTGCCACGCCGTATCAAGCCAGTAGGCCACCCCCTCTTCCGGTCCGCCGATACTGTGTAGCCCCGTGATCGGCAGCCACTCCAGCTCGACACTGAAGAGCAGGATCATCAGCAGTGCCAGGTAGAACGATGGCATCGCGAACGAGACCAGGGAGAGCTGCCGGATGGCATGGTCCGCCTTTTGCTCAAAGCGCATTGCCGCCTTGATACCCATCCAGAGCGACAGAGCAAAGACGAGCAGCAAGGAGACGATATTGATCCCCAGCGTGATCGGAAGACGCTTCATGATCTCAGCAGTCACATCTTGCCCGCTGACAAAGGAGATGCCGAAATCGAGCTGCGTCATATTGACAATCCAGTCCGTATACTGCTGCCAGAGCGGCTTGTCCAGCCCGTAAACGGCTTTGAGGCGATCGATGGCCTCTGCAGACATGTTCGGGTTGAGTTCTCCGCCGCTTAGAAAACTGTTGGGGGCAGCATGGATGGCCAAAAAAGAGATGATCGTAATGAGCAGGAGCATCAGCAGCAGGTAACCTGCCTTGCGCAAGAGTAGGTTCAAAGCGTGTACTTTTTGTTGGGTTGAAAAATTATAGCGGGAAAAGAAATAAAGAAAAGAAAGGGTTCCGCCCGGAGGCGGAAGAAGAACTTCCGGAATTAGAAGTTCAGTGTCAGGTAAGCCTGAACAGTGTTGTAAGCGTCGCCGTTGTTTTGGTCGTCCGCAGTAGTGTTAATGTATACGAGAGTAGCATCAAGAGCGCCCAGCAGTGTTGTACCTGCAGAGAGAGTCAGTTCGCTCATGTCAACATCGCCACCGTAGAAGAAGTCGTTGTTCGTTGACGTGCTTGTATAGAACGCACCGAGATCGAATCCGCTAAGTGCAGCTGTCGCCGTTACGTTGAAGGCAGTTGTATCCGGGCGTGTAACGTACCCGTAATTCCACCATGCTTCCGTGTACAGTTTAGACTGAGCGTAACGAAGATCTGTCGCAGTATTGAAAGCTGCACCCACGATACCGTTGTCATCGCTTACAGAAGAGAAAGCACCTTTGACTGTGAACGCGTCAGTTGAATAACCGAGCATCGCAGCATAAGCGGTGTTTGCATCCAGGGTAGTCAGGTCGCCTGTATCTGTACTGTTGTACTGACCGCCGAGCATGATGCCTTCCATATTCAGGTCAGCCTGGATCCAGTAAGCCTGTGCCATACGCGTAACGTCATAGTACCACGCCTGAACCGTCAGCGGTTTAAACGAGTTGTTGACGATAGCGAATGCGTATGCACCGTCTGTACCGTATGTAGCAAATTTACCGTCTGCGTTCGCAACACCACCTGTCGCGAGACCAAGCTGATAAACGTTACTTGTGTTTACACCAGGGCCGAAGACCGGGCTGTCACCGTACCACTCTGTACCGTTACCGTTACCGACGTATGCAGCAACCAGTGTTGTATCCGGGAGGTCTTGGTTAAGAAGAACAGCTGCTTCAAAAGTGTTCTGCTCGATAGACCAAGTCTCTGTAAACGCCATCGGAGTATCGAGTGCCATACGACCGACTTTAGCCGTTGTGTGACCCAGAGTGATCGCCGCCCATGCTTCGCTGAACCAGCTTGCATTTTCAACTTTAGCACCGCCAAGAGCAGAACCATAGTTATTGCCGTTTCCAGCTACAGCAGTGTGAGAACCTGCCCAAACGTTGGAAACGAAGTTGTTTTCGAGTCCGAGGCTTGAAATAGCCGTATAAGTAGCACCGGCAGAAACGATTGGCAGCAGATCAGCACTAACGCTCAGGTGAAGCGCAGCATCTGCAGCAGAAGAGTCTTTATCGAAAAGAGCACCACTCGGATCAGATGCTACTGCATCATAACCTTTACCGTCAGCATCCCATGTGCTATAGAAAACCTGAGCGTCACCGCTGATCTTAACATTATCAACCGCAAACGCACTAACACCCATCAGCATAGCTGCTGCCAGGCTCATTTTGACTAACTTCATTCATTCTCCTTCAAGTTAAGCTTGACCTATGTTTAAGTTTCGTCGCCGTCCATTCTAACACACAAATCTTAAAAAATTCTGTAATTCAAAAGAAATTTCTACACCCTCTAAACCCCCTGTACAGCGGGCTTGATAGCTTTGTGATAATATTAAAAAAGTCTATCATTCTCCCAAAGCTTCGATTATGTTTAATATAACTATACTATGCAAGAAAACTCAAAGGAAACAAGTATGAAACATTTTATGCCCATTATGTTGGCAAGTTGTATCCTTCATGTAACGGTAGGTGCCACTGACATAGACACAAGCTCTCCCTCGCAGAACACTCAACTCAATGCCATTACCCCCTCCGGGAAGATCGACCCTGAAAAAAAAGGCTTTCTCCAGCGTGCCTATGAAGAAGAGGACGAGACAGCTCCGCCGTCCGATACCGAGCCGGAGTCGGCTGCCGAACCGGAGAGCTCGCCGGTCAATACTACTGATCCGGAAAAAGTCGATGGTAATACGGCTCCTCTGATGGATACGAATGCTACGGCAAAAGTAACCACTGCTGGAGAATCGGAAGAGAAGACGGAGGAAGAAGCCGACTCTAAATCTGATTTCCGTAAATGGTTCACACTACAATACTATTATGACAAATGGGACCGCTACCTCGATGAGAAAGAAAAAAGACGTACGAAACCGTTGCACTCTGACAAACTCAATGAAATGCCGGTCATAGGAAAATGAATTAGGATGGGTTGGCACCGTAGAGGGCACCTTCTATAAATAAGATGAAGAGAGCCTAACGCTCTCCTCGGTAAAAGATTACTTGTTTTCGTCCCAGCAGAGGACCGTTCTGCCCTCAGCGTTCTTCTCGACAGCAGCCATCCCCATAATATTATAGCCGGCATCGACGTAGTGGATCTCGCCCGATACGCCTGATGCAAGGTCGCTCAGCAGGTACATCGCCGAATTCCCTACTTCTTCGATTGTAACATTCTTCTTCAGCGGAGCGTTGAGTTCGTTCCAGCGCAGGATCTGTTTGAAGTCGCCGATGCCCGCCGCAGCAAGGGTCTTGATCGGACCGGCGCTGATGGCGTTGACGCGCTGTCCCTTCGTCCCAAGGTCGACCGCCATGTAGCGAACCGTTGACTCCAGGGCCGCCTTCGCGACACCCATTACATTATAGTTGGCGACGTATTTCGGTCCGCCGAGGTAACTCAGCGTCAGGATCGATGCATCGTCCGTCAACACCGGCTGGAGCTTGTTCGTCAGGTCGATCAGCGAATAGACGGAGATCTCCATGGCGATGTTGAACGCGCTCTTGGTAGTCTCCAGGAAACTGCCGGTCAGCGCCTCTTTCGGTGCAAAGGCGACGGAGTGGACGAGGAAATCGATCTTGCCCATATCCTTTTCGATCAGACCTGCAATCGCATCCATATGATCGGGATTGGAGACGTCAAGCTCATAGACCTTGTCCGAGCCGAACGATTCGGCGATGGGTTCTACACGTTTTTTGAGCGCATCGTTGAGGTAGGTGAACGCCAGTTCCGCCCCCTGCTCATGGCACGCCTTTGCGATACCGTACGCGATAGATTTATCATTTGCCAGTCCGACGATCAGACCCTTTTTGCCTTTCATCAACATATTAAACCTCCTGTTTATTAATTTGTTTCGCCGTGGCGATCATTTTGCAGAAATCATCCGGGTCGAGCGCGCCGCTTCCGACAAGCGCCCCGTCCACATGCTTCAGTGCCAGAATGGCAGCCACGTTACCGACTTTAACGCTGCCGCCGTAGAGCAGCGGAGCCTTCGTCAGCTTCGCCAGGGCACCGTGGATCAGTTCTATCTCGTTTTCACTGGGAACGCGGCCCGTGCCGATCGCCCAGACCGGTTCATAGGCGACGACCAGGTTCCCATAACCAAGGTCGATCCCTTCGAGCTGTTCGGCAAGATAGGCCATCAACGCTTCGCTCCCCGCGTCGCGCACCTCCAGCGGTTCGCCGATACAGTAGACGATACGGTAGCCCAGCGCTTTGAAATAGGCGAACTTCTCCGCGACAACTTCCTGGGACTCTCCCAGAATATGGCGGCGTTCCGAATGACCGATCAAAATGGTGTGGATCCCGAACTCGTCAAGCTGTTCCGTTCCGATCTCACCGGTGTAGGCACCATTATCGGTCGGCCACGCGTTCTGCGCACCGACAGTCACATCGCCTTCGCTGCGGCAGAGTGCCGTCGCGGGCGGGAAGACCATCACCTCATCGGAGATCTCCGCTTCGGCAATATAGGCCGTCACTTTGGCCAGATACGCCTTGGTGGCGGCACGGGTATGGTTCGTCTTGAAGTTGGCCGCGATGATCAATCGTGTTCCTTGATCACAAGCGGCTTGACACCCGGAAGTACTTTGCCTTCAAGCAGCTCCAGGGATGCCCCGCCCCCCGTGGAGATAAAGGTCATCTCTTCGTCAAGGCCGATACGCTGGACCAGGTCCGCCGTATCCCCTCCGCCGACGACCGTCGTGGCGTAGGAGTCGGCGACGAAGTGGGCGATCTTGCTGGAACCGCGGGCGAAACGTTCCATCTCGTAAACGCCCATCGGACCGTTCCAAAGTACCGTCTGAACGTCATTGAGGACTTCGCGGTAGAGACGGACAGTTGCCGGCCCGATGTCGAGGCCCATCCACCCCTGCGGGATCTCCTGTGCCGACACAAGTTTGCTCGTGGCATCCGCGGAGAAGGTCTGCGCGGCGACAACGTCGACCGGCAGATAGAACTTCACCTTGCGGCGGCGCGCCTCGTCCATGATCTTCTGCGCCTCTTCGAGCAGGTCGTCTTCGACCAGGGAATTTCCGATATCGTAGCCCAACTGTTTAAGGAAGGTAAAGGCCATCCCTCCGCCGATGATGATCTTGTCGACGCGCGGCAGCAGGTTGATCAGCGCTTCGAGCTTGCCCGACACCTTGCTCCCGCCGACGATCGCCGCAAAGGGACGCACCGGCTGTTTGATCAGCGTTCCGAAGAAGCGGATCTCTTTTTGCAGCAGGAAGCCCGCCGCCTTGTGCTTCTCATCAAAATGTTTGGTGATCGCCTCAACGGAGGCATGGGCGCGGTGGCTGACGCCGAACGCATCATTGATATAGAACTCCGCCATCCCCGCCAGCTTCTCGGCAAGAATATCATCATTTTTCGTTTCGCCTTTTTCAAAGCGAAGGTTTTCCAGAAGAAGGACTTCATGGCGCGGCAGTGCCGCCGCTTTGGCAATGGCATCTTCGCCGACGACATCCTTCGCCAGCGTGACACTGCGCTTGAGCAGCTGCTGCAGACGCAGGCGTACCGGTTCGAGGGAGTACTTCGGATCAACCTCGCCCTTCGGACGTCCCATGTGCGATGCCAGGATGACGGCGCAGTCTTTATCCAGGCAGTAGTTGATCGTCGCTATCGCCGAACGGATACGGCGATCATCGGAAATATTCCCGAATGAATCCAGCGGCACGTTGAAATCACAGCGGATAAATACTTTCTTGTCCTGCAGGTCCAGATCTTTGATATTGAGAAGCTCCATGCAGTGTCGTCCTTCACTAGAGTTATGATTGTGCGTGATTTTACCCAAGCTAAGATATAATTTCGTTAAAAAGCGGGGCCATGGCGATAGCGATTTTCGGCGGTTCTTTCGATCCTCCCCATGCCGGGCACGCCGCCGTCGTTTCACGGGTTCTTGAGACCCTGCCGATCGAAATGCTCTATATCGTACCGGCATACGTCAACCCTTTTAAAAGCGGCACGCACGCCCCGCCGGCACTGCGTCTGAGATGGCTTGAACGCATTTTTGCCTCTATGGAGCGCGTCCGTGTCAGCGCATTCGAAATCGAAGAGGGTCGTCCCGTTCCGACGATTGAGACCGTCCGCCATTTCAAAGCGGTCGATCCGGAGATCTACCTCATCATCGGTGCGGACAACATCGGTACGCTGACGAAGTGGCATGAGTATGAGGCGTTGAACCGGATGGTCACCTGGGTCGTGGCCAGCCGGCCGGGCAGTCACGTCCCCGCGAACTATCTGCGCCTGGACGTCGATGTCGACGTCAGCTCGACCGAACTCCGTTCTCTGGAGAAGACCCATCTCATCCCCGACGGCGTCCGGGAAGAAATTGAAAACTATTACAAGGATATTCAGTGCAAAAACGCTTAGAGAAAATTATTGACGTACTTGACCGCAACAAAGCGGAGGCGATCGAACTCTTCGATCTTCGCGAGCGGGACTACTTCGTCGACTACGTCATCATCGCCACCTCCCTGGGTGAACGCCATACCCACGCTCTTCTGGACTATCTGAAGAAGGACCTCAAGCCGGGCGAACAGTTCAACCAGGTGGATGAAAGCGGCGAATGGATCGTCGTTGATCTCGGTGACGTTCTTATCCACATTATGACGCCGGAATACCGCAGCAAATACGATATGGAGACTTTTTTGACGGAATTGGCTCAGAAGCAGGATTTTTAAAAAAACTATAAGCTTTTACAGCTATAATTTCAGCCTCCTTAAACGGATAACTGGTGTGCGCTCGTAGCTCAGCTGGATAGAGCACTGGTTTGCGGTACCAGCGGTCGGGCGTTCGAATCGCTCCGGGCGCACCATTTACTTTCAAGAATACAATCCACACAAACATTCTTACTACTGTTAAACGATTTTCAAAGTATTCAACACATATGTCATGTGTCATACCCATCTTGATTTGGCTAAAGTAAGCTATTTCATAACGTTTCAGAAAATCAACGACGATCGGCAGCACCTGCGATCGGGGTGTTGTTTCTCCCGCTGCGGCGACTTCTTCGATGCGAGGTTTCCGATCGCGGGAGTCTGTGACTTGATCCGTTCCGGCCACACCATCAATCTTACCTATTTTGCTCTCGCTTTTCCAATACAGCCCTAGGACAGACATTTTTCTGTTACTTTATAACTTCGTATAGCCTTTGCACTTGTTTGGAGTACAATAGCGCAACCAAAACTCCGGAGACCCGATGTTCGAAAAAGCCAAAGCCTTCATGCTGGATCACCTAAAAGCCTTCGGGGTCGATCCCCTCCCTCCCGTTATCGAGACCCGGGGCAAAGGCGTCTCGCTGCTGCAGAATGAAGAGGGGAGCGTCATCGTCATCGGCAGCGCCACCGATACCGAGACCCTTCCCCTTGTCGAATGGATGGTCGCGACGGGCAAAGCCCTGCTGCAGCAGCAGGGCAGCGATATCGTCCCGCTCCTCCTCGGCAACGAAAGCGAAAACAATAAAGAGCTGCTGCGCATTGCCGACGATCTCTTCTATATTATCGACCTGGCCGCCATCTACCAGTGCTACCTCCAAAACCCCGTGGAAGCGTACTGCATCTACGATGACGCTATCGAGCTGAAAGACGAAGAGAGTCTCCATCCCATCGCCGTCGCTTTGGGGCTCTCCCACCCCAGGGGTCTGGAGGCGATGGGCTTTGATAAAAAAGAGCATGCCGTCGTCGTCGAAGAAGCGGAGTTCTTCAAGCCCGTTGTCATACAGAAGCGTCCGGACCTCTCTTTGCTCATCGCGCTGCAAAATGCCTGGCAAAAGCAGAAAGGGAGTGATTTCAGACTCAGAGTCGAGGGGCAGGTGCTCCGGTTCCTCTCCGCAGCCTGAATCCTCTGTGCGGGGAGAAAACGCCGTATATGCCACTATGGCGCGGTTTAAAGATTGTAAGTTATAATTTCGCGCTTCACTAACGATGCGTCCGTAGCTCAGCTGGATAGAGCACTGGTTTCCGGTACCAGGAGTCGGGGGTTCGAATCCCTCCGGGCGTACCACTTTTTCACCCACATCGATCCTCAAAACTTTTTTTGAAACACCAATCCGTATTGTTTTTTGCCGACCACGGGAAGAAAAGAGATTTCCCTATTGAACTTTTTGGTAAACAGGTACGTGCCGATGACCCCGATTGCGGCACCGGCAAGGACATCCTCAACGGCGTGGGCCTTTACCTCCACACGGCTCCAACCGACATAAACGGCTGCCAGATACGCTGGAAGTCCATAAGACGTGCCATAACGCTGTTGCAGAAATGAGGCCCCGGAGAACGCCGCAGCCGTATGGCCGGAAGGAAAGGAATCCTGACCGCTGCCATCGGGACGCCTTTTATCAATGCTGTACTTGAGCGCGTAAGTGACCCCCATGGTCGTCGCGAACGCTTCGGCGAACTGCAGCGCCCCTTCGCCGTCATGATGGTAGGCAGTCGCCGCCGCCGCACAGAGCGGAAGAATGATGCTAAGCGCATCTCCCGATCGTTCAATCGTGTCATTAGCGCTGCCCGGCGATGAAAGCAGCAGGGCACACATCAGGATAAGAGGAGAAAAGCGTCTGGTGCGTTTCACAACACTCCCGGCCCTAGTCCGGCCGGTACTCCTCTTTTTTCTTCTTCATCGCCTTTTTCTTTTCCGCCTGTTTCGCGGCGTCATTGAGTTCGTCCTCCCCGTCGTACTGCACCTGGTTGAGGAACTTCTCTTTGTCATCGAACTGCCCGGTCCGGATAGCCCACATGATCCCCAGCAGTGCCAGCGATCCCAGAAAGACCGAGACGGCCAGCATCATGATAATCACCCAACTGTCCATGTCTCTCCTTTTTCAGCGGCGTTTGGCCGCGCGCTTCCAGCTGTAGGCGATGCGCATCGAGTTGCCCACGACGAGCAGGGAACTAAGCGACATCGATATTGCGGCGACAAGGGGGATGATATAACCCGCCATCGCCAATGGGACTGTGACGGCATTATACACCAGAGACAGGCCGAGGTTCTGCTTGACCAGGCCATAGGTCGCCCGCCCGATCCTGAACGCCTCCTCGAGGGAGGTGAGCGAATCGTTCATCAGGACCACGTCGCTGACGTCGATGGCGATGTCGCTGCCGTTGCCCATGGCAATACCGATTTCCGCCTGGGCCAGCGCGAGGATGTCGTTGACGCCGTCGCCGGCCATCACGACCTTGTGCCCCTCGCTCTGCATCTGTGCGACCAAAGCCGCTTTCGCTTCGGGGGTCAGCTCCGCATGGTAGTGCTCGATCCCGACTTCCGCAGCCACCTTCCGAGCAGAGCGTTCGTGGTCCCCCGTCAGCATGATGACGTCGATGCCGGCATGGGTCAGTGCACGGATCGCCTCTGCCGCATCAGGACGGGGTTTGTCAGCCAGTTCAAAACGGGCGACCAGTGTCTCGCCGACGGCAAAATAGAAGAGTGTATGCGCGCTCTCGTCGGCGGGAGCGATCCCCTGGTCGCGCATCAATGCGGCATTGCCGCCGCTGAGCATCTGCTCCTCGCAGCGCGCGACCATCCCCTTGGCCGCGATCTGCCGCACCTCATCGAGAATGGGCAGTGCCGTCAGTTCCGCTTCACCGCTGAGATACTCGGAAACGCCGATGGCGACGGGGTGTTTGGAGGCGTTGAGCAGGGCCTGGAGTTTCAGGCGGTAGCCTTCACTGTCTGTGCCATACCACTGTACGTCAACGACCTGAGGCCGCCCCTCGGTGATGGTCCCTGTTTTGTCGAGCACCAGGGTATCGGTCTGCGCCAGGGTCTCGAGTTGGGCAGCCTCTTTGAAGAGGATGCCCCGCTTCGCCCCCTGCCCCAAGCCGACCAGGGTCGCCACCGGCGTCGCCAGCGCCAGGGCGCAGGGGCAGGCGATGACAATGACGGAGATACCGACCATAAAGGCGATATTGAAAGGGTGCGGCCAGAACCACCAGACAAAGAAGGTACCGAAGGCCAACAGCAAAATAACGGTGGAGAAGTACTCCGAAAGCCTATTCGCCAACTGCTCAATGCGCGGTTTCTTGGCCATGGAGCGTTCGAGCATCGTCAGGATGTTCGACAGGGTCGAGTGTTCAAAATCCTTCGTCGCCTCATACTGTACGACGGCATCGATGCTCGTCGTGCCGCTGACGACGCTATCGCCTGTGCGTTTATAGATAGGGTCGCTCTCCCCCGTCAGGCTCGATTCATCGAAGCTCCCCTCGCCCGAGAGGATCTCCCCATCTATGCCCGCTTTCTCCCCCGCTTTGAGCAAAATGACGTCGCCGACGACGACCTCATTAACGCTGACGTTCACCTGGGTGCCATCTTTGAGCAGGGTTACCTCCCCGGGTACATGTTTGGAGAGCACATCGAGAGTATCGGCGGCGCTTTTTTTGCTGAGCACCTCAAGGAACTTGCCGACAAGCACAAAGGTGATGATCATCGTCACCGAGTCGAAATAGGCTTCGCCCAGCTCGAATAGGGTGATATAGATGGAGTAGAGATAGGTCAGCGACGCCCCGGTCGCGACAAGGATGTCCATGTTGACCGACCGGGTACGGATGCCGTAGTAGGCCCCCCGGAAGAAGACCCAGCCGCTGTAGAAGAGCACCGGCGTCGAGAGAATCCACTCGGCGACGTTGAGGATGTTCTTGATCCCCTGCGTCATTCCCGTAAAGAAGCCGGCGTACTGCGCCACGGCGATGGTCATGATGTTCATCATCGCAAAAACGGCGACGGCGATACGAAGGTAGTAATCCTTGCGCTCCTTCTCCGCCCGCGCTTCCTGGATCTGCGGATCGTACGGAAAAGCATCGTAGCCGATGGCGCGGATCATGTCGATGATTTGGGAGAGTTTGAGCACCTCGTCGTCCCAGACGATCCGCGCCTTGTTGTTCGTATGGTTGATGTGCGCCTCGACGATGCCCTCCATCTTGTGCAGTGCTTTTTCATTGAGCCAGACGCAGGCGGAGCAGTGGATCCCCTCGATGATGAGCGACACCTCGCTGAACCCTTCGCTGTCTACGGTGACGTAGCGGTCATAGAAGGCCGGCGAGTTGAAGTTGCCGCTGTCCTCGAACTGTTCCGTCGGCGGCACGAGGGTCTCCTCGCCGAGCTTGTCGTAGAAGCGCTCCAGCCCCTCGTCTTTGAGCAGATGATAGATCCCCTGGCACCCCTTGCAGCAGAAATGGAGCTCCCCCTCCTTGATCATGACCGATTCATCGAACTGCAGATGGCAGTGGTCGCACTTGACGTTAGACAATCTCGAAAATCCCCTCTCCACGGTTTTTGCGGATGCGGTCATAGGGTGCGATGATCCCGCTCATACAGATGTAGACCCCCGGCGCGGGTTGCGTCGCGGCGTATCCCAGCGCCATCCCCAGGTTGACGCTCGCTTCGGTTTTGTCGATGCTATAAGGCACCATGGCGCCGGTGAGGACGATGACCCGCTCCTCTTCATCCTCTTCCATCCACTCCGCCAGGGCCGCAGCCGTCAGGTCCATCGTGTCGGTACCGTGGACGATGACGTAGACCTCTTCGTCGTCCACGTCGATGATGTTGATGAGCTGTTCGCGGTCCTCCTCGGTCATCTCCAGCGAATCTTTATAGAGCATCCCGGCAATCTCGACACTGTAAGCAAAGCTCTCGACAATATCTTCGATGGCTTCGTTGTCGAAGGGGACCTCGAGCTCCCCGCGGATGGGATCGTAGCGTTTATTGAACGTCCCGCCGGTATTGAGGATTTTCATAACAGCTCCCTTAATGATTTGATAGTGCGCGTCGCTTCCGTGTGCTTTGCATCGGCATCGAACAGGTAGGTCTCTCTGACACCGGCACGATGCGCCGCAACGATGTCGCGCTCCTTGTCGCCGACCATCACCGAACGTCCCAGATCGATGCCGAGCTCTTCCGCGGCCTGAAGCAGCATGCCGGGTTCGGGTTTGCGGCAGGTACAGGCCCCCGTCACTTCCGGATGATGCGGACAGTAGTAGACCCCGGCGATCCTGACGCCCCGCTTACCAAACTCCCCCACCATCCACTTCGTCAGATGGTCGAAATCCGCTTCGCTGTAGCGTCCGCGGGCGATGCCGGACTGGTTCGTGACGACGACAATGAGGTAGCCGCGCGCCTGGTAAGCGGCGCAGAGTTCGAAGATGCCGTCGATAAACTCGAACTCCTCGATGCGATAGAGGTAGTCCGTGTCGACGTTGATCACGCCGTCGCGGTCGAGGAAGAGGGCCGGAGTCAAACCTTGCACGTGCGTATTATGCTCCGACGCCGTCGCCGAAAAGCTCTTTCTCGATCACGTCGCAGATGATGTGCCCGATCAGGATGTGCGACTCCTGGATACGTGGCGTCGCATTGGAAGGGACAATGATGGCGATATCGGCCATCTGCGCCATCTTGCCGCCGTCGCGGCCGACCAGGGCGACCGTCGTGATCCCCTTCGCCTTTGCGCTTTCAAAGGCGTTGATGACGTTGACGGAGTTGCCCGAGGTGGAGATACCGAAGAAGATGTCGCCTTCGACGCCCATCCCCTCGAGCTGGCGGGAAAAGACCTTATCGTAGCCGTAGTCGTTGCCGATCGCCGTCAGGTTCGAGGTGTCGGTCGTCAGTGCCAGCGACGGGATGGAGGGGCGGTCGAAGCCGTAGCGACCGACCAGTTCCGCCGCGATATGCTGGGCATCTGCCGCGCTGCCGCCGTTGCCCGCAAGCAGCGTTTTGTTGCCGCGTCGATACGCCTCGACACAGGCCGTGGCCGCCTTTTCAATCATGCCCAGCAGGGCGTCATCGTTCAAAATCTTCTGTTTGGTCTCTATGGAAGCTGAAATTTCGTTTTCAAGGTAGGCTCTCATCAATAGCTCTTCCTTCCTCTCTCTATTAGTAGTGATGCCATTGTACCGCCGGGATGGTAAAAAGAGCGTTACTTGTTGACAAGTAAAACGCAAATAGTATAAAATACGGGAAATCTTTCACATTAACGACCTCGATTTCTTCCTTAGAAAAATCCACTCAGCAGACATAGAGGAACACCTTCATGAGCGATACTTCGCGCAGCAACCATTCACGAAACAATAAAAACAGGACCCATAAGCCCGTCGAAGGCTACACTGTAGAGGCCCTCAGAGAAAAGACGATCGACGAACTCGTCACCATGGCCGAAGAGCTCGGTGTCGAGAGCCCCAACGAGCTCAAACGCCAGGACATCATCTTCGAAATCCTCAAGGCGCAGACGGCCCAGGGAGGCTTTATCCTCTTTACCGGTATCCTCGAAGTGATGCAGGACGGCTACGGCTTCCTCCGCTCCGTCGACAAGAGCTTCAGCGACTCCCTCAACGATGCCTATGTCTCCAGCACCCAGATCAAGCGCTTTGCCCTGCGTAACGGGGACGTCGTCACCGGCCAGGTCCGTGCGCCGAAGGACCAGGAGCGCTACTACGCCCTGCTGAAGATCGAAGCGATCAACTACGTGCCGCCCGAAGAGAGCAAAAAGCGCCCGCTCTTCGAAAACCTCACGCCCCTCTATGCCCTGGAGCAGCTCAAGCTCGAGTACCAGCCGACCCATCTCACCGGCCGCATGATGGACCTCTTCGCCCCCATCGGTAAAGGGCAGCGCGGGCTCATCGTCGCCCCGCCGCGTTCGGGTAAAACGGAGCTGATGAAAGAGATCGCCCACGGTATCAGCCACAACCACCCGGAAGCGGAACTGATGGTCCTGCTCGTCGACGAACGCCCCGAAGAGGTCACCGACATGGAGCGCTCCGTCAAGGGCGAGGTCTACTCCTCCACTTTCGACATGCCGGCAAAGAACCACGTCAAGGTCGCCGAAATGGTCATCGAGCGTGCCAAGCGCCGCGTCGAGATCGGTAAGAACGTCGTCATCCTGCTTGACTCCATCACCCGCCTCGCCCGCGCCTACAACACCGTTACACCGAGTTCAGGTAAGGTCCTCTCAGGTGGTGTCGACGCCAACGCCCTGCACAAACCGAAGCGCTTCTTCGGTGCCGCCCGTAATATCGAGAACGGCGGTTCCCTCACCATCATCGCGACAGCCCTGATCGAGACCGGGAGCCGCATGGACGAGGTCATCTTCGAAGAGTTCAAGGGTACGGGTAACTCCGAAGTGGTGTTGAGCCGCAAGATCTCCGACCGCCGTATCTTCCCGGCGATCGACATCCTCAAGTCCGGTACCCGCAAAGAGGAGCTCCTCATCGGGCCGGACGTCCTGCAAAAAGTCTTTATCCTCCGCTCCATGCTGCACAAGCAAGAGGACGAGGTCGAGGCGCTCCGTTTCCTCTACACCAAGATGCAGAAGACGAAGTCCAACGACGAATTCCTCTCCATGATGAACGAGGGCTAAACCGGTGCGTGTCGGTGTTTTCGACAGCGGTATCGGCGGCCTGACTGTCGTCAAATCCCTGCTGGAACACCGCCTTTTCGACGAGATCGTCTACTACGGCGACACCGCCCGTGTCCCCTACGGGGTCAAGGACCGCAACACCATCATCCGCTACGCCCTCGAAGCGGTGGAATTTTTCAAAAACTTCGACATTGACCTGCTGATCGTCGCCTGCAACACCGTCAGCGCCTACGCCCTGGACGAGATGCGCGCCCAGGCCCCCTTTGACGTCGTCGGCGTCGTCGAACCGGGCATCCTCGCCGCGAAGAACGCCCTGGCGAACAGCGACTCGGAGGTCCTCGTGCTCGGCACGAAGGCGACCGTCGGCTCCGGGGCCTACCAGCAGCTGCTCACCACCCACGGCTACCGCAACGTCGAAGCCAAAGCGACGGGACTCTTTGTCCCTATCGTCGAAGAGGGGCTCTTCGAGGGCGAAGTGCTCGAAAGTACGATGCACCACTACTTCGCCGGGTGCAAAGCCCCCGACGCCGTCATCCTCGGCTGCACCCACTTCCCCCTCATCGCCGAGGCGATCTCCAACTATTTCGGAGATAAAGCGCTGATGATCCACTCCGGCGAAGCGATCGTGGAGTACCTCGAAGCCCATTACGGCATCAAAGAGGGCGCCGCGAACACCGAGATGAAATTCTTCGCCTCGGAAAACCCCGACGGGCTGCGGCAGGTCGCCGTGCAGTGGCTCGGCCTCCCGACCCCGTAAGCCCGGCTAACTGCCATAAATAACCCCCGCTTCAACCATCGTGTGTTAAACTCAAAGACATTAATCGTCAAAGGATTCCCAACGTGAACGAGCGCTCGCAAGTCCTGGCCCTGAAATACCGTCCCCGCCGTTTTGAAGACCTGATCGGGCAGGAGACGATCGCGCAGACGCTCTCCCTGGCGCTGGACTCCAAACGCCTCTCGCACGCCTACCTTTTCTCCGGCCTTCGCGGTTCGGGCAAAACCTCGACGGCGCGGATCTTCGCCAAGGCGCTGATGTGTGAAAACGGACCGACCTCCCACCCCTGCGAACAGTGCGAACACTGCATCACCGCCAACGAGGGTCGCCACATGGACATCATCGAGATGGATGCCGCCTCCAGCCGCAAGATCGACGATATCCGCGACCTCATCGAACATACCAAGTACCAGCCGGCCAGCGCGAAGTTCAAGATCTTCATCATCGACGAAGTACACATGCTCACCAAGGAGGCGTTCAACGCCCTGCTCAAGACCCTCGAGGAGCCGCCGCCGTTCGTCAAGTTTATCCTCGCGACGACCGACCCGCTCAAGCTCCCCGCGACGATTCTCAGCCGGACCCAGCACTTCCGCTTCAAGAAGATCTCGCCGCAGAACGTCAGCGCGCACCTGAGCCACATCCTCAACCTTGAGAATATCACCTACGAGCCCGAAGCGCTGCAGATCCTCGCCCGCAGCGGTTCGGGGAGCCTGCGCGACACCCTGACCCTGCTGGACCAGGCCATCATCTACTCCAAGCACCACGTCGACGTCTCCACCGTCACGGAGATGCTGGGCCTGATCGACCCGCAGTTTTTCGAGTCGCTTTTTGGCGTCGTCTTCTCCAAGGACCGGTCACGGCTCGTCGATACCCTCAGGGACCTGGAGGCCTACGAAGCGGAGATGGTCGTTGACGAACTCACCTCCTGGCTTAAAGAGCGCCTCTACGACCATGACGACTCCCGCTTCTCGCCGCTGCTGCTGGAGCGCTTTTTCCGCATCCTCAGCGAGGCGAAGTCCCTCTTCGCCATCAACGCCGAAGGGAGCTTCGTCCTGGGGCTTATCTTCTTCAAAATGATCGAGGCGCTGAAAGTCAAAGAGATCGACCAGATGATCGAATCCCTCGAGGCCCAGGTCGGCCGCCCCGACAGCGTCGCTTATACCCACGCGGCACCTGCCATCCCCGCTGCTACTACTGCCCCGGCGGCCCCCACCACTAGCGCAGCGCCTGTCACAGGAAGCGAAAGCGCACCGGAAGTGCCAACTACACCCGAACCTGAACCTGTCGCCGCCCCGGCACCCGACCCCGCGCTCGCGAAGTTCGAAGCGCTCTGTGAACGCATCGAAGACCGCAGTGCGGATCTGGGAGCGTGTTTCCGCGAACAGATTACCTTCATCGCCTACGGCGACGACACTCTTACCTGGGAGAGCTGCGCCGAGGGCGACTGCCGCGCCAAGCTCAAACACGGCTTCCCGGTCATCAAACAGCTGGTACGTGAGGTATTCGGGTTCGAGACGAAAATCAAGCACAACCCCTGCTCGAAACCGGAGGAGGAGGCTGCCCCAAAGCCTGAACCGGTAAACGAAGCGAGTACGCTACCCGCATCAGAATCCGCTCCGATGCCTGAAGCGCGGATGCCGGCGTACGAACCTGCGCCAGAGAACAGTGTGTCACCGGTAGAAGAGATGGAAGAGCGCCCCGCCTATATGGAGAGTTACAGTGCTGTAGAAGAGGCGCCCCAGAGCGCCTCCATGACCGAAGAGGTCGAAACGGGTTCGGGCAGCTGCGTCACCGGAAACTGCGAGCCGGATCTGAGCACCCGCGAGATCGACGGCAACGCCATTCTTGACGAACCGATGATCCAGAAAGCGACCGAACTCTTCGAAGCGACAAAGATCACGATCCAGAATAAAGTTTAACCCGCCGGCAGCCTAGTGCTGCTCGGTCACCTTGTGTCCGAACTGCTTGACGTCGTTGACGATGCTGTTCGTCGTATCGTTGACCTGTTTGCCCGAACAGCCGCCGAACAGAGCGAGGGCCAGAAGGGCTGCGAAGACCATTCCCATCACGCGCATACCATCTCCTTTTTTTTCGTTTGATTATAGCCGCGCCCCCGTTAGAATCAGCTTGCCGCGCTCTCCGACGCGCTACAATGCCGTTATGCATACCATCGTTCTCGCCACCTTTAACGCGCGCTACAGCCACGCCTCCCTCGCGCTGCGCCACCTCTATGCCAACCTGCGCGAACTGCGCTCCCAGAGCGCAATCCGCGAATTCGTCATCAATGAGAACATCCAGCAGATCGCCGAACGCATCCTGGCCGAAGCCCCCAGGATTGTCGGGATCAGCACCTACATCTGGAACGCCGGCGACGTGGCCGAGCTGATCGGCATCCTCAAGAAGGTCTCACCGGAAACCGTCATCGTCCTCGGCGGTCCGGAAGCGTCGCACCTCCCCCACCGTGTCGATTTCTCAAACGCGGACTACATCATTGGCGGCGAGGGGGAGATCGCCTTCTACGAACTCTGCCGCGACCTGCTTTCAGGTGTGGAACGGAACAACCGTTTCATCAAGGCACCGACCGTAGACCTTTCCGCCATCGCCCTCCCCTATGACGATTACGACAGCAACGATATTGCCCACCGCTACGTCTATCTGGAGACGTCCCGGGGCTGCCCCTATCTTTGCGAGTTCTGCCTCTCGGCCATCGACGACAAGATGCGCTACTTCGACATCGACGCTATGACCGCGGAGTTCGAGAAGCTCTGGCAGCGCGGGGTGCGCAGCTTCAAGTTCATCGACCGCACCTTCAACCTCAAGCTCGCCTATGCGAACAGGATCCTTGATTTCTTCCTCGCCAAGGATGAGCCCTACTTCCTGCACTTCGAAGTGATCCCCGACCACTTCCCCGAAGCGCTGCGCGGCCGCATCGCGCGTTTCGCCCCGGCGGCCCTGCAGCTCGAGGTCGGTATCCAGACCCTCAACCCCGAGATCGCCGACAACATCCACCGCCCCCTGCGGCTGGCAAAGATAGAGGAGAACCTCCGTTTTTTGGAGGAGCACACCCGCGCCCACCTCCACCTCGACCTTATCGTCGGCCTCCCCGGCGAGACGCTGGAGAGCTTTGCCCAGGGGCTCGACACCCTCGTCTCCTGGAGCAGCGGGGAGATCCAGATCGGCATCCTCAAGAAACTGTCGGGCACGACGATGGCCCGCCACGACGACCCCTTCGGCATGGTCTACGCCGACACCCCGCCCTACGACGTCCTCAAGACGACCCACGTCTCCTTCGAAGAGATTCAGAAGATGAAGCGCTTCGCCCGCTACTGGGACATCCTCTACAACAGCGGCAACTTTACACAAAGCGTCGCCCTGCTCTGGCCCGAGGGAAAGGTCTTCGACGGATTCCGGGATTTTAGTGCCTGGGTCTACGGTGAGACCGCGGCGACCTGGAAGATCGCCCAGGAGCGGATGGCCCGCCTGCTCTTCGACTATCTTGTCGACATCAGGCAGTGTGACAAAGAGCGCGTCGGCCGCGCGATGGCCGCGGACTTCTCCAAGGGCCACGGCAAGCGCCTCCCGCCCTTTCTGCGCGCCTATGCCCCGAAGGAACGCAGCGACGGGGAAGCTATACAGGGAAGCGCATCGACAAAACGGCAGGCCCAGCGGGCCTAAGCCGTTTACACCGGTTTACACCCCGTTGCGCGAGCGCTTACATTGACGTCCTATCATGGTAAACGTAAAGAGGAAGTTTCCTCTTGAAAATTCTCCTTCAAAGGACACACCATGAAACGGACACTTCTCATCGGAGCACTGCTCGCAGCCGCCGGCACGGCCGCCTTCGCGGGACCGCACGGCGACAGCCGCATGCTTCTCAATTCCCTTGACCTCACATCGGCGCAGAAACAGCAGCTCAAGACCATCCGCAAGGAAGCGCGCAACGAACGGTTCAAACTGATGGACCAGATGGACGATCTGCGCGACAAAACAAACGACCGCATTTTGGCCGTCCTCACCGACGACCAGAAGAAGGCCTACATCGTCGCGCGCAGCGACCGCATGAAACAGCGTATGGATAAACGGTGCGATCGTGATAAAATGCCTATGAAAAGACCAAAATACGACTAGGCAATGGCAAAAATACTGTTAATCGAAGATGACACCGAAATCACCGCACTGCTCGAACGTTACCTCGGGCAGTACGGCATGGACGTCGTCGCCTACACCCATCCCGAAAGCGCCCTGAGCTCGCTGGGCATCGAATCCTACGATGCCGTGCTGCTGGACCTGACCCTGCCGCAGATCGACGGGCTCGAGGTGTGCCGTCGTCTTCGCGAACGCAGTGACATCCCCATCATCATCTCCTCCGCCCGGCATGACCTCAGCGACAAGGTCATCGCCCTCGAGTACGGGGCGGACGATTACCTCCCCAAGCCCTACGAACCACGCGAACTCGTCGCCCGCATCCAGAGCCACCTGCGGCGCTACGCGGGCACCGTCACGCGCCAATCCTCACGGTTTTCGGTCGATGCCGCGCGCATGCGCATCGACAAAGAAGGCGAGCCCCTCTCCCTCACCGTCGCCGAATACGAACTTCTCGCCCTGCTCATCAAGCATAAAGGCGAAGTCGTCTCCCGCGATTTCATCGCCAACAACGTCGACGCCATCGGCTGGGAGAGCACGGAACGTAGCATCGACGTGCTCATCGGCCGCATCCGCCGCAAGATCGAGACGGACCCGAAACACCCCGCCTTCATCCACTCCGTCCGCGGCGTCGGCTACAAATTTACGGAGTGACCATGCCCCGCCATAGCTCCATCTTTTTCAAGCTCAACCTCTTCTTCCTCCTCGCCCTCTCCACCCTGGCCCTGCTCTTTGCCCTGTTCCATGTCACCGCATCGCATATGGAGGATCGCCGGGAGGTTTTGCGGGGGATGGAGCTGGGGCGCCTGCTGCGCCACACCCGCAGTGCAGGAGAAGCCGAACGCGCCGCCGCACTCCTGGAGGCGCAGTTCACGCTCCTCGAGCACGATGCCCTCCCCGCAGGCGCCCGGGAACTCCTACCGCCCCGCCGCGACAAGGAGCATGAGGACGATGAACACCGGGAAAAACCGCATCTGAGGCTCTACGAGGCGGACGGGAGCTACTACTTCCGTTCCACGCTCCGCCGCGACCCTTTCGTCATCAGAGACGAACGGAGCGCCGAAAACTTCGGCGGCCTGCAGCTGATCTTCGTGCTGCTGCTGGCGGGGCTCGTCACCCTCTATATCCTGCTGCGCCGCAGCCTGCTGCCGCTGCGCGAACTCCATGCCCAGATCCGCCGTTTCGGCCAGGGCGAACTCGAGATCGACACCTCCAGCACGCGCCGCGACGAGATCGCGGCGATCGCCAACGAGTTCAACGACGCCGTGGAGCAGCTCCGGCAACTGCGCGCGTCACGCCAGCTCTTTCTGCGCAACGTCATGCATGAGCTGAAAACCCCGCTGACCAAGGGCAAACTCTCCCTGGCGATGATGGAAGAAAACGAGCAGACCGCTTACCTCAACCGTCTTTTCAGCCGGATGGACGACCTCATCAACGGCGTCGCACAGGTCGAAAAGCTCCAGAGCATCGGGCTCGACCGCACACCCCAAAAGCTCGGTGCGCTGCTGGAAACCGCAGTGCATCAGCTCTACCTTTCCGCCGAGCGGCGCCAGGCGCTGATGATCACCATCGAACCAGACGTCAGCATCAATGCCGACGCCCCCCTCTTCATCAGTGCCCTGTCCAACCTCCTCGACAACGCCCTAAAATACAGCAGCGCACCCCCGGTCACCGTCACCGCCGACCGCCAGGGGATCTGCATCGCCAACACGGGTGCACCGCTGGATGTGCCTTTGGACACGATCATGCAGCCCTTCTCCAGCGCCAATCCGGCTGGCGGGCTCGGGCTCGGCCTCTCCATCACCGATACCGTCGTGCAGGCGCACGGCTTCACCCTCGTCTACGACTACCGCGAGGGGACGCACCGCTTCTGCATCCGCTTCTAAAAAGAGCGCTAAACGTTATTGCTTCGCGTTGCCGCCGAAATAGTGCTCGGTCTCGCCCACGATGACCTTGTGCAGCAGTAGCAAACCGATCAGGTTCGGGATGATCATCAACCCGTTAAAGAGGTCGGAGATGTTCCAGACCAGCTCCAGCTTCAGCACCGCCCCGACGAAGATCATCAGCACGAAAACGACGCGGTAGTAGCGGATGTGCCCCTCACCGAAAAGGTATTCGATCGCCTTTTCGCCGTAGTAGCCCCAGCCGATCAGCGTCGAATAGGCGAAGAGCACCGTCGCCGCCGTCACGATCACCGTCCCGGCAACACCCAGGAAGTGGGTGAAGCTCACCATTGTCAGCTCGCCGGCCGCCACCCCTTCGTGCCACTGCGGCGCCATCAGGATGACCAGGGCCGTCATCGTACAGACGACCAGGGTGTCGATGAAGGTCTGCGTCATGCTCACCAGCGCCTGGCGCGTCGGCGAATCCGTCTTGGCCGCCGCCGCGGCGATGGGCGCCGACCCCAGGCCCGATTCGTTCGAGAAGACGCCGCGCGCGACCCCGTAGCGGATCGCGGCCGCCACCGTCGCCCCGACGAAGCCGCCCCCCGCGGCAATCGGCGTGACGGCATGGGTAAAGATGAGCCCGAAGGCCCCCGGCACTTTGTCAAGGTTCAACACGATAATGGTGAGCGCCCCCAGCACGTAGCCGGCGATCATAAAGGGGACCAGCACACTCGTAAAGCGCGCGATGGACTTGATGCCTCCGAGGATGACAACCCCCGAAAGAATTGTCAGGACGACCCCGGTCACCCAGGTGGGGAGCGCGAACTGGCCCTGGAGCGCCGAGGCCACGGCGTTGGACTGCACCATGTTGCCGATGCCGAAAGCCGCCACCGCCGTAAACACGGCAAAGGCCGCGCCCAGCCACGGCAATCCGGCACCCTCTGAGATGTAGTACATCGGCCCGCCCTTCATGCCGTTGCTCCCCTTGACGCGGTACTTGACCGCCAGGACCGCTTCGGAGTACTTCGTCGCCATCCCGATAAGCCCTATCGTCCACATCCAGAAGACCGCGCCGGGACCGCCCAGCGCAATGGCCGTCGCGACCCCGACGATGTTCCCGATGCCGACTGTCGCGGCCAGGGCCGTCATCAGCGCGGCGAAGTGGGAGATATCCCCCTCGCACTCGTCATTGCGGTGCCAGATCAGCTTGAAGGCGTGCCCCAGCGCCCGGAACTGGATCCCCCGCAGCCTGACGGTCAGGAACAGCCCCGTGACGACCAGCAGTATGAGGACCGGCGCCCCCCAGATAAAGCCTGCCGCCGCCGCGACCGCCTGTTCAAACATCTCCATCAAACCTCCTGATTACACTTTGAAATAGTCTCACACTTACGCCTTGTCGCGGAACTGGACCTCCGCCGCCTCAAGCCGCTCGTAGCGCCGCACCCGCGTGCGGTGGGGACGCCACTCCAGCAGCACCAGTGCCACCCCTTCCCAGAGCGACACCCAGGCGGCCACGGTCAGCCCTTCGGCGAAGACCTCCCCCACGACGGAAGGGCTTTCGCCTATCCACTGCCGTACCCAGACCGCCAGGAACATGATGGCCACGCCGACGATGAAAAGCAGCCCCGCCTTGCGCAGCATCTCCGCCGTCTTTTCCCGTTCCAGCTCGGCCATGTACTGGAAAAAAGTGCCGATGCTCCGTCGGATGCGGGCATACTTCTCTTCTGCCTGCGCCTCGGGAAAGGTAAACCTTATCACCAGAGGCGTCTGTCGCGGCAGTTCCCTGGCACACGAAGTGAGGTAGTCCGTCAGATCCTGGTCCAGGTCCCGGCGCAGGTAGTCGGCGTACCTGTCAAAATCATCATAGAGCGCCTCCGGGCGCTGTGCCGCCACATCGATGATATACCGACCCTGCGCATCACGCTCGTAGCGCCCGAGGTAGCTTTTACGATTCCCCATGCATCCGACCTTGGCAGATTTTGCACTATCATAGCGCATTTCACACCCCGGTTCGCTTCACGCCCTTTGACAAACGCTTCGCGATTGGGCTAAAGTTATGGCATGTTGGATGATCCCGTAACCAGGGCCGCTATGGTCGTTTTCGTCACCGTCTTCTTCGCCACGCTGATCGCGATCGCCGTGATGTACCTGCTCATCCGCGCCGGGGAGAAGGGTCCGCCGAAGCCGCCGCACAAGGGGCAGATGTGGCTGGCGGGTCTGATCGGCATCGGCATCCCGCTGCTGATGCTCGCCTACGCCCTGCTCTTCTCCCCCTCCGCCAGGCTCACCCCCCAGCAGCTTCATCAGCAGCAGATCGAAAAATCAGAGGGCGCTTCACAGCAGGGGCGCTAACGCTTCGACGTCCACCTCTCTCCCCTTTTTGTACCGCTTGACGTACTCGACGATCATCCCGTGGAAAAGGGCGTAGATTTCGGGCAACTCCTGTGCCTCACAACACCCTTCCAAGCCCTCGACGCACCATGCCTGCAGCTCGTCGTAGCTCTCGTGCTCGAACCCGAAGGCCCGAAGCAGCCTGGATGTGTAGGCGTCCACGACCATCGCGTCGCGCCCGCAGGCGTAGCAGAGGATGGAATCCGCCGTCTCTGGGCCTATTCCCTTTTGCTCCAGCAGCCACTCCCTGCCGACCTCATCGCGGAAGGTCTCAAAGTCGCCGTAGGATTCAAGAAGCGCCGCCGAAAGTGCCTGCAGCACCTTCGCCTTGTTTTTGAAAAGCCCACTGGGACGGATCAGCTCCATCAGCGCGTCGAGATCGGCGTCTGCAATCGCTTCAGCCGTAAGTATTCCCGCCGTTTCCAGGTTGGTCAGCGACTGCTCCACCCGCGTCCACTGGCTGTTCTGCGTCAGCACCGCTCCGACAACGACGGCGAAGGTGCCGTACTCCGGCCACCACATCGGCGGTTTCTCAAGCAGGTTCAGCGATTCCAGAGCGCTGTAAAGGGCATTTGCATCGGGCAGTTCAATCATTACGCTCTTCCCCTCTTGGCTGTTTTACGCATTATACCTAGGACACTCTGTCCGCATGTTATTGGAGAGCGAATGAAAAATGATGATTTGGAAAATTATGAATTTGATTGCAACAGCAGCATGAGAGGATGAAAAGTCAGGATTCCGTCATTCAGGGCCGCAGCCCTGGCAATCACTTCCAGCTCTCCTCGACGATCTGTTTCGAGCGTTTGTAGGGGTAGCGCTCCAGCAGTTCGTCGATGGGCAGGAGCATGTCGAAGTTCTTCTGGCGCATGAAGTGCATCAGGGTGACCGATGCCCAGTAATCGTGCTCGTACTCCGTGCCTGCAAGCGACGTCGGAACGCCCTCTTTGTTGACCGTATGGCAGGCGCTGCAGGTGACCGGGCCGGCGTATTCGCCGTCGGGGCTGTACTGCATGGCCTGGTCGTGGGTCGTCTGGTCGATGCTCCGTGTACCGTCAAAGCGGGTCGGGTAGAGGCCGTGCGTCGACTCGTGGCAGCTCTGGCAGGAGAGCTTGCCGTGCCCTTTCGAGTGGCGGTAGAGGGCATACTTCTTGTTTTGGTCCATCGGGAAGTAGTCCCCGCCCTCGTCCTCGACAAAGGGCGCCGCGTGGCAGTCGGCGCAGTGCGGTTCGCCCGAGGCCAGCCACCAGTCGGAGCCGCCACTGACGGCGTCGTAGCCGACCGCTTTGCCTTTCGGGTCATCCCACTCGCCTAGAATAGGACTGCCGTCTTTTTTCGTACCCTTCACCGTGGAGAGCACCGCGCCCTCATGCTCGGTGTAGTAGGCTTCCGTCTCCGCGACTTTCGGGTCGGCCATCGCCGCGAACTTCTTCATGCTGCCGCCGGCGAGGGCGGAGACGACCGTTTTAAGGTCGCGGTTGCGCAGGGTCTTGCCGGACTGGTACTTGGGGTCCTTGATGGCGTCGTAGGCGTAGAGCTCCTGCGACAGCGCATTGTGGCAGTGCGTACAGTAGAGCCCGCGCATCTTCTCGACCTTCTTGCCCTTTTCATCCTTCATGCTGACCTCTTCAAGGTAGTAGCGGCCGACGCTGTTGAGGAAGAAGGGCGGTTTGACATCGGGGTTCGTGTGGGCGTCGCGGCCGTTGTAGCAGCCGCCCCCGGCGATGCGGAGGTCTTTGTCCTTCACCATGTTGCGGCCGTAGGCATCGGTGAGGCGGAAGAGCATATCGGCGTCGTTCATGCTCTTGTCCTGCCCATGCGTCGGGTGGCAGACCTGGCAGTTCGCCGGACGGTCGGCGCCGTCGGGCACCGGGGCCGCTTTCATGTGGAAGCCGTGCACCGCTTCGGCCAGCGGCTTCGCATGGACCGCCTTGTAGCTCGTCACGCCGTCACGCGGCGTTTTCAGGTTGCCGGAGATGTTGTCGCCGTGGCAGTCGGTACAGTTGACGGAGCTCACCGTCCCCAGGCGGAAATTCGGCGTGTCGGTCTTGTAGTCGCGCAGGAAGTCCGTGCCGTGGTGCTTGTCGTGCAGGGCGAGGATGTTGATGAGACCCTCGGCCAGCCGCGCCATGTACTCGGTGACGTCGGGGTGGTAGTCGATCCAGTAGTCGTACTCGGTGTCGCTCTGCCACACCCCCTCTTCGCGGGACTTGACGGCGGCAACCCCCTGGCGGGAGTGGCAGACCTGGCAGTTGGGGATGTCGATGGGGTTGGTGCCCATAAACTCGTAGACTCTTTTCTCGTCATCCAGGATCGCTTTGCCGTGCTTGTCGTGAACGCGCACTTTGGAGACCTGGTAGGGCTGGAAGGTGCGGTCGTCGACCCCGCGGATGGTGCCTTTGCGCTCCGTGTCCGTAAAGGCCGTCAGCGGCAGCCCCAGGGCGTCCCAGGTGTACTCGGCGCTGAGTTTGAGTTTGACGTCCTGCAGCTCGGGGATGAGCGTCTCGGTCATGACGACGTTGTCGCCGTGCTCGTCGGCAAAGTCGAGGTAGCCGCCGTACAGCGGTTTGTTCGTCGGGCCGTGGTCGGTCTTGATGGGCATGTCGAGGCCGAGGTACTTGCGGTCCGCCTTGGTCGCACCCTTCGGGATCGTCCCCAGGCTGTCCTCGTAGATGTAGAGATGCTTCCAGACGTAGTTGGGGAGGTTGTCGTTGTTGTCGTCGGTGCGGCCGTTGCCGTTGACGTCCTTCTTGACGCCCCAGTAGCGCATCTTGTTCCCCTCGGAGTAGCTGTTGTCATCCACGTAGTAGTAGAGCTGGATCTCGTTGTCCTTGCGGATGAAATAGGGGGACCTGCCGTCCTTGCCGGTGATGACCCCCTGCGCCTGGATGCTGTTGTAGGGCGGGATGATGCAGCAGTAGCTCTCGTCGAACCCGGCGCAGTGCATGCCGAGCTCGTAGTTGATGAAGACGTTGTATTTGTTGAAGGGGTTGAACGCGTCAACCTTTTTGCCGTGTTGTTCGATCGTTGTCGGTATCAGTCTGTCCTGCGCGAAGGGGGGCTGGGCGTTATAGGCCAGCGCCGCGGTGCCGAGCAGGAGTGCAGCGGTCATCATTCGAAACATTTTTTTATCACTCCGACGGAAATTTTAAACGATTCTACCGCAGATCTATCACAGAGTTATTATAATTTTTTCTTTTTTGTAAAGTTCAACTTTACGTTTTGGGACGAAAAAAGGGGGGATTTTATAAACGGGTGTCGGCCTTGGGCGGCAGCCCGAACATTCTGGCGTATTCCCGGCTGAACTGCGACGGGCTTTCGTAGCCCACTTCGTAAGCGACCTCCGCCGCTTCGACGTCCCGCGACATCAGCAGCTGGCGCGCTTCCTGGAGGCGGAGACTCTTTTGGAACTGCAGCGGGCTGTACGAGCTGGGACATGCGCTAGAAGGTGGTGAGCATATTGAAACGATGAGCGGGGTCATCACGGTCGAAGCGGCGCAGTAAGCCGCGACGAGCCCCCTGCCCTCACTGGTTTTTCAGCTCCGAGGGCGGGAAGCCGAAGTGGCTTTTGAATTCGCGGCTGAACTGGGCGGGGCTTTCGTAGCCCACTTTGGCCGCGGCGTCCGAGATCTTCATCTTTTCGAACATGATGTACTGCCGTGCCTTGTTGAGGCGGATCTTCTTGATATACTGGATCGGCGAGTCGTTATAGATCTCTTTGAACTTTTTATGGAAATTCGCCTTGCGCATATTGGCCCGCTGCGCCAGGTCGTCGATGTTGATCTCCTGGTCGAGCTGGTTCTGCACCTCGTCGACGATGGTCGAGATCCTTGAAAAGTGGGTGAGCTGGCAGCAGAGCTGCAGCAGGTGCTCCCCCGCGCTCGTATTGATGATGCGGTAGTAGAGTTCGTCAAGCACATGGTCTCCGAGGATCTTGGACTCCTGGGGGTCGAGCAGAATTTTCATCAGCCGGTTGAAGGCAGACTCGATCTCTTCGTTCATCGTGCCGGTGACGACGTTCTTGGGCGTTTTAAACGGGTCGGCCGGCGGCTGCTTCTCCATCAGCGAATGGATCTTCTGCAGCCGCTGAAGGTCCAGGTCGATGTAGACGCCCTTCATCACCTTGTCGAAGAGGAAGGTCTTGCATTCGGCAGGGTGGACGGTGGCGATGATGACGTACTGGCCGCTGCCCAGCGTCACCTGCTCATCGTCGATGATCCCCCGGTTCTGCCCGCTGGCAATGAGAAAGATGCCGCGGTTGTAGAGGAGCTCCTTGCCATGCTCATAATGGTCGCTTTTAAGCAGTTTGACCTTCTCCAGGTGGGTGGGTTTCACCCCCACTTCATGCTCGAAATCATACTTTTTGAAAAGCGCCTCGATGAGTTTTTCCTTCATGGATGAAAGCTCCTTTTGTACAATTAGGCAACATTTTCGTAGATTTACCCATTCAAATCCATTAATAAATAGACTATTATTCATAGTGAAAACTTTATTGAAGGAAACGTAATGATAAAAGGTCTGATGACTTCACTGTTCGCGGTTGCCCTCACAATGCTGATGAGCGGCTGTTCTACAATGCACATGGGCTGGACGGCCGTCACGGGTCAGCACAAGCTTGACGACAACGCCATGGAAGCGTATGACAACATGTTCACCAAGGTTGTCGAGTACGGCGACCCTGCACGTGCCATGATGCAGGAGTGGCTGGTCAACGCCGACATCCCGAACGACGACGTCGCAGAGACGATCAAGTCCCTCGCGGAAGAGTACAACATGCGCGTCACCGGCGACATCAAAATGTACACCAAAGACGACGCGGCACCCGAAGAGGTCAAGCACGCGCGCATCTTCTCCCTGTGCAGCCTGCCGATCGCGAAGGTCTTCCTGAACCACTCACGCTACTACGGCGGTTTCATGCCGTGCCGCATCATGCTCGTCGAGTACGGTAACGGCGAGCGCTGGCTCGTGAGCATGGACATGACGCTGGCGATCCACGGCGGATACGAGCTGCCCGAAGATATGCTGAAGATGGCCCTCTCCGTCAAAAAGGCGATGGATGAGATCCCGGCACGCGCAGCGATCGGCGACTTCTAATCTACCCTCTTTGCACTGCGGCACCCTCCGACGCCGCGGTGTTCACAATCAATTCACATTAGTACGCTACATTAACACTGTGATTACATCATGCTCCCCAAGAGCAATATAGATCTCAAACCAAAGGATAACCCTATGCAAAGAAGAACATTCCTCTCCATGGCAGCCGGCGCCTGTGCCCTCGCTGCGGTACCGGCAAGCGTCCTGGCGGAAGATTTCCGTAAATCCAAGCCGACAGTTTGGACAGCAAAAACTGTCGACGACGCGCTCAAAGCGATGTACGGCACAACAGCAACTGTCGCTGAAGGCGTTACAGTCGTCGCTCCGGACGTTGCAAGCAACGGTGGTGCGGTTCCGGTTGATGTCAAGTCTGACATCGCTGCAAAATCCGTCATGATCGTCCAGAACGTCAACCCGGAATCTGCGGTGATCGTTTACGACCTCAACGAGTACAGCATCATCGACTTCTCCATCAAGATCAAGATGAAAGCTTCCGGTACGATCACAGCAATCGTACAGGGTAACGACGGCAAGCTCTACAGCGGCTCCAAAACACTCGACGTTGCACTCGGTGGTTGTGAGGGCTGATCGCCTTCGCCTATAGAAAACGAAAATAGAAAGGTAATATCATGAGAATCAAAGCAAAACTCAAAGGTAATGTTGTTTCTGTAAAAGCGATGGCGAAGCACGACATGTGGACATACGATATCGCTGAGAAGAAAACCGGCGACCGCAACAACGCGAACTTCATCACGCACATCGACGCTAAAGTCGGCGCGGCAACGGTTCTGGACGCTTCCGTCAGCCAGTTCCTCTCCAAGAACCCTATTTTCAAGTTCGCGTTCAAAGGCGACTTCAAAAAGGGTGACGAACTCGTTATGACCTGGGTTGACCTCAAGGGCAACACCAAGAGTTCCAAAGCCAAAATCAAATAATTATTGAGGCGGGCGCCCCGCGCGTCCCGCCCCCTCTCCCCTCACACCTTCACAAATCCGTCACATTTATGAAACGCTTGGAGAATCAGGCAACTCCCGCATAGCATCGTTCTACCGCGTAAACGTAAATCCCCCTATAATTATTCAAAAGCATCCAGGAGAAAAATATGACAGATTTTACCTATCATAACCCCACCAAGATCGAATTCGGAAGAGACAAGGAAAAAGCCATCGGCGACCACATCGCCGCGGCGGGCATCAAGAAGGTGCTCCTCGCCTACGGCAGCGACCGCATCAAAAAAGACGGCCTCTTCGACACCGTCGCCGCCAGCCTCAAAGCGAACAATATCGAGTATGTCGAGTTGGGCGGCATCGTCAGCAACCCGCTGCTCTCGAAGGTGTACGAGGGGGTCGAGGCGGCCAAAACCGAAGGCGTCGGGGCCATCCTCAGCGTCGGCGGCGGCTCGGTGCTGGACAGTTCCAAGGCCATCGCGGCGGGGAGCCTCTACGACGGCGACGTATGGGACTTCTTTATCGGCAAAAGCGTCATCGAAAAAGCGCTGCCGGTCTTTGACATCATCACCCTCGCCGCGACGGGGAGCGAGATGAACACCTACGCCGTCGTCACCAACGAGAAGACGCAGCAGAAGTTCTCCATCGCCTCGCCCTACGTCTACCCCCGGGTCTCCGTCGTCAACCCGGAGCTGCAGAAGTCCGTCTCCAAGGACTACCTCGTCTACTCCGCCGCGGACATCATCGCCCACTCCATCGAGGGGTACTTTACCGCCTCGTACCACCCCGACATCATCGCCAAGTACATCGAGGCGAACATCTCCACCGTCATGAGCACGACGGAGACGCTTCTGGCCGACCCGGACGACTACAATGCGCGCGGCGAGTTCGCCTGGGCGGCGACGCAGGCGCTCAACGGCACGACCACCCTCGGCGTCGCGGGCTACAGCTTCCCCAACCACATGATCGAGCACAGCCTCTCCGCCCTCTTCAACGTCGCCCACGGCGCCGGACTCTCCGTCGTCATGCCCGCGTGGATGAAGTGGTACCATAAGCAAAACGAAGCCCAGTTCGAACGGTTTGCAAAAAATCTTTTCGGAAAATCAACTGCTATGGAGGGGATCGAAGCACTGGAGCAGTGGTTCGACAAGGTCGGCACGCCGACGAAGCTGTCGCAGTTCTCGATCAAAGAGAGTGACATCGACGCCATCGTCGAAAACGCTGCGGCGAACGCGAAGATGTTCGGCCTGGCCGACACCTACACCGAGGACGTCCTCAGAACGATCCTCAAACTGGCGCTCTAAGGCGCCCGACTTTCTAGACCTCCCAGGCGTCGGTGACGATCTCGCGCCCGTCGTCGAAGGTCTTGATCTTCTTTGCGCTCACGCAGCGCCCCTTTTCATCCAGCTCGAACACGGCCGTCTGCAAAATCTTTTTACATTTTTCCGGGACATTGAAGTGGCCGGGCAACCCGGTCAGGAAACGCTGCAGCGGGATCTTGGGGTCCATCCCGATGACGTTGTCGCGGCAGCCGCTGAGGCCCAGGTCCGTGACGTAGCCCGTGCCGCCGTCGATCTGAAGGTCGTCCGTCGCCACATGGGTATGGGTGCCGATGATGGCGCTGACGTGGCCCTTCAGCATCATCAGCAGCGCCCTCTTCTCGCTCGTCGCCTCGGCGTGCATGTCGACGAGAATGACCGTTGCCCCCTCGCGCCGCAGCGCCTCGACGCTCTTCTGCGCGCAGATAAAGGGGTTGTCGACCATCGGCATGGCGTAGTAGCCCATGACGTTGAGCACCCCGACTTTGACGCCGTTCACCTCGTAAATGCCCGTGCCTTTGCCCGGCATCGCCTCGGGGTAGTTGTGCGGACGCAAAAGCGGCAGCTTTTCAAAAAGGGGGATGATCTCTTTCTTGTCGAAGCTGTGGTTGCCCCCGGTCATGACGTCGATGCCCGCACCGAAGAGCTCGTCGGCATTTTTTGACGTCAGCCCGAAGCCGTGGCTGGCGTTTTCGTAGTTGGCCACGACGAAGTCGATGCCGTGCTCCCGCTTCAGCCGCGGCAGGTGCTGTTTTATCATCGACCGCCCCGGCCGCCCGACAACGTCACCGATCATTGCTACTGTAATTGCTTTCATAAACGCTATTCTACCCTGAACGTTTTAAACCGAACGCGCAGTGCCGGACGGAAAGTAGAAGCCACGGCGGGGCTTCTGCTTTTCCATGCAAGGAGAAAGGTTCATGAGGCGCAGTGAACTGTCAAATCTTTTTTAACCAAATTTAATCTACAATATGAACACCGATGAAATTCCAGGGAACAATCATGAAAAAAACTTTGCTATTACTCTGTATGACAGTTTTGCTCCACAGTGCGGAGCGTGAAGCATGCTTTGAGGCGTACCGCGCTGAAAAAATCTCGAAGCAGGCGCTGATAGAGTGCCTTGACTCAGGGGAGGCAAAGCCGGAAACGCACGCAGAAAAAACGCAGAAAAAAACCTCGAACAGTTCGGGGCTCTATCTTGCCGACTCGCTTCCGTATCAGGTGACCCGGTTCGTAGAATCGTTCGATTGTTTCAACAAAGACGACATGACAATGCTCTATACGTACACCCTGGCACTCAAATACCGTATGCAGCATGTTGACAGTATGGAAGATCTTGAAAAGAGCGATATTGATTACTGGAGGCTTTGGCACATTGTGAGCGACCTTGGCCAGGCCTGCAAGCTCCACTATTCATTTGACAATGTCCTCGAAGCGATCATCACCCCGACACAAAGTGATCAAAAAGCACTGAAAAAGCTGCGCAGGGTGGAGGGACGCATCCATACGGACGGATCCTCGGAGTCGTCACAGCGGATGCGCGAGTATGACGCCAAGCTCCGCGCCCGTGTTTTGGCGAACAAGCCGGCATACAGCATCGAACCGAAAGATGCCGACAAACGTGATTATGACCTCACATCGCTCAAGAAGCTGCCTGCAAATACGATACCGGCTAATGTTTATGAGAGCATCACGAAGATGGAGACTACCCCGAAAAACAAAGAGATGCTGTTCAGACTTGCCTATCTCAAAGAAGAGACCCTCCGCCATTACGACCATCCCAAAAAGCGGCACGAGATGCAGCAGGAGATCGTCTATCTCGAACAGTGCCAGCGGCGGCTGAAGCTGTATCAAAAGAGCGGCGACAGGCTGAACCAAAAGCGCAAACTGGCATCTTCGATCGCTTCTTATTCGCACTATTACCCGCTGAAAACCGATTTTCTGCCCAACGAGATCAGCGCGTACTGCGAGAACAATATCACGGCGATGACGCTTGCTCCCCTCGCTGTCGCTGTAGAAAAACCGGCGCCCAAACATGTCAAGATGCCCGTCTTTGCCACATCCCAGGCCTATATCAACAGCTACCGCGGAGCCGCCGTTACCAAAACGAAGATGCAGGCGTATCTCAACGAGATCAAATCGGCAATGGGGAAACAAAAGGGTGATATGGTCAAAGGCCTCAAGGTAGCCCGTCTGCAAGACTGCATCAGAAAAGAGAAGCCTTTTCTTCAGTCGTTGCAAAAAGACATCGATCAGGAGGGGCTCAAAGAGGAGTTTACCGCCTATGTGATTCAGCCGATGTTCTGGTGGGCGACAACCATCGCTATGAAGATCGAGCAGGAAGGAGAAAGCGAAGAGCTCAAGAACTTCTTCGACTGCAACCAGACGTCGCTTTTACAACCCAAAGCCGCCCATACTCCCCGGAAGACAGCGCCCCAAAAGCCAGGTTTCACAAGCGCCGCGATGAGGGCCGGGATCCATCAGAAAGACAGCATCCTCAAGTATTATGCCAAGGTCTTTGAAAACAGACCCTCATACGACCTGACCAATGCAAAAGCCGTTGACGCCGGGATTATCGACGGCCAATGGATCGATAAGGACAACAAGATCATTCCGGCCTTCGGCAGCAGCGTCCGCATCGAGGGGATGCCCCAGGGCGGCATGAAACTGACCTATGCAGACGTTCCCGGTGGAAAACTCTGCAGCGGTTTTGTGTCTATGAACCAGAATGACGCCATCCACTTTGACAGGAAAACGTACGAAGGGATCGACTACATCCTCCTCAACAACCACAAGCTCCGGATCAACCATATGGTCGGCAAACATGTCGAACGCCTCTGCGACGAACAGGAGAACAACAGCGTTTCGTTTGTCAAAGAACGAACGGTCAAGGAGCACAAATACGGCCCAAAACCCATTGCCAGCGCATTTGACGTCGCCCAAAAAACCGGCGTGATCAGAACAACACGCTATGCTCCGAACGGTTTCGCACACGCCGACGGAGGCAGCAGTTTTTTTGTCAGCGGTCAGGACGCCAGAATATTTGACAAAAAGCGGAAGCTTCCGCCCAAAGCCCTGCCCCGGGACATGGCATACAGTTTTCAACCCGTGATGTCGCCCGACGGCAAAACGCTGGCGGTTGGGAGCAGGGACAAAATATACCTTTGGGATATTCAGGGAAACAAACTTCGGAAAACACTTGACGGCCTGCCCAAAGGTGCCAAGAACCTCATGCATTTTTTGTCAGACAATAAAACCCTGGTGGCCGGGGCAGGCAAAAGTATCTATTTTTTCAATACGGAGAACGAAAATATTATAGAGATCACTCCGAAGTTCATTGAAAAAGACAAGAAGTACTTCACACCGAGAATCAGCGCTGTCGGGGATTCACCGGACGGTACGACGATTTACATCGGCAGCAGCTACGGGCATGTGGAACGGTGGAAGAAAAAAAGAGGTGTCAACCTGAGACACGGCCCTAAATTCACCTACCTGGACACCCTCGAAGACAAGCAGGTCCGCGATATCGGTGCCATCGCCCACGACCCGAGAAACCCTGATCATCTGATGGTCTGCAACGGGCAAAACATCCGTTTCTGGGATGTGAACAATAAATCGATCGTCGAGACCCTTGACGCCGATGTCTATATGCGGTGCACGCACCTCGAAATGAGCAAAGACCGCAAGTATCTTATGGCATCAAGCGAGCACGGCGTATTTCTCTGGAAACTGGGCAGCAAAGTACAGTATGAGATTCTTACCGGCGGGGACATCAAAGGCGCCCTCTTCATAGACAACAATCATATCGCCACGATCGGCAGGGAGATCGCTTTGTGGCAGCTGGAGGCAAACTAGCTGCTACCGCACCCGCGGAAGGTGCTGTTTTATCATCGACCGCCCCGGACGCCCGACAACGTCACCGATCATTGCTACTGAGAGATTTTTCATAATCGGCACTGTATCGCTTTGCGGGTTAATCTGGCTTCTTGATCGGACAGCTGGAAACCTTCGTTCACTGTATTAACATTTTTTGATATCTAAAGGTATTTTTACATAGAATACGTACTAATACTCATAGTTATTTGAATATGTTGGACCAAATGTAATGCCTAAAAAAGACAAATTTGAAACCTTACGAAGTAATATAACAAAACTTGACGTGGAACGCACTCTAGGTTTTTTTCAAAAATGTAGTAAGATTGAACAAGTCATTATTTTACATGACATAAAAAGAAATCAATTATTCAATATTAGAACTCCTGATGACTTACCTAAAAAACTATCATTTATTAGCGAACTCAATCGTAAAATCAATCAAGTTCCCATCATATCCGAGCTAAGACTCTACTTTGAATTCTTTGAATCAATATTTTCTGCAATGAATGTTTTTTATCAAGAGTTTAACCTTTTTTATACTTACCTAGAAAAAGAAAATCAAACACAATTATTTCTTGTTTATGTGTTTACCTACTATTCAATATTAATGAGTGAAATAGAAAGTTACGTAGAAAAAGAAAATGAGAAGTGGAAATCAAATAAGTTGTTTGATAGTACTTTAGCTATTGCTATCCCAAGTAAAGATGGGCATGCAACAGATGTTGACACACAAATAGAATTTATAGCAGAATTTTTAAAAACCAATATTATGTTCTATAAATACAAGTCAAAAATAGAGTCATTACAAATCATTCAAGTAGACACTGCAACAAAAGAAATCAATGAAGATCTCAAAAATATATTTGAGACAGATTTGAATTCAATGATCCAATCTTTTAACTCTTGGAGGAATGGGATTGAATTAATCGATTTAATCAATTTGTTTGACTGGCAAATACATAAAAAAACTTCAAATCAACTAACAACATATTCTATTCAGCCAAAAGCACATACGATGAATGAATATATTAACCAAGAATTTGGTCTATTCATCTATTTACATTTCAAACATTCTTCAACTCGTGTAAAATACATAGAATCTATTAGACTATCCATCCAGAATGAAGATTTTGAACAAGTTGTTAAAGAAGAATATCTCTATATCAAAGAGATATTTGAAAATGAGTATTACATTGACCATAATATCTTTATGGAAAAATATAATCAGTTGTCCCTTGAGGCATATGTCAAGTTTTATTTATTATTCAAAGTGTATTTTTCTTATTTCTTGCATAGAGCAGAAAGACAACCAGTATTCATTGTAAATTGGGATTTTATTGCAAATTTATTTATTCAACATATTGAGTTGTTTGCAGATCAAATGGATATTAAAAATAAAAAAAAGTTAAAAGAATTACTTGACACTTGTTTGGACTTCTATACAAACAATGGGGAAGATTTATTTAATTACCCATTTATTAAATATGACTTCATGCGATATGCCATACCAAACACAATTATTAGTGCGAACTCACCACGACTCTTTATAGAAAGATTTTCTAAAATTATTTCAGCAAAGAAGAAAGACAACAAAGGTTATATGTTAGAAAAACATCTACTTTTTAATGAGGAAATCCTTTTCAACCGCGGTATTAAAATCATAAAAAATATTGACTTAAAACTGAAAAATCAAAAAGTAGGAGAAATTGACATTTTATTATTTGATGGACAAAATATTCTCATTGCCGAATTAAAGAACCAAAGAACATTTAACAATCAAAAAGAGATGTACAACAGAAAAAAAGATTTAAAGAGAACTGCTGTTACCCAAATCAAAAAAGCTAAAAAATTCTTGCTAACACATCAAAAAGAAATGTCAAATAAACTAAATATTGATATCAAAAATGCAGACAATATAATCCCTATTGTAATAACACCGTTAGATGAATTAAACAATATAGTTCTTGACAATACTTTGGTAGTTAGTTCATTTATTGTAAAAATATATTTTGAAAATGATCATTTTGCTGTTCGAGAATTTGGACTAAATCACGACATTATTATTGAAAGAGAATATTTTAATAAAAAAAGAATTACACTGAATGAATTTATCGCATTTGTTAAAGAGAACAAAGCAATTAAGTTATTGAAGTATTTTAAAGACAAACGCATTAATACAGTAGAGGTGTTCGAGCACAATAAAACTAAATATAAACGAATTATACTATCTCAAAAAGAGGCTCTTATTAAGAAATTGTAGAAGCCTTTGAATTCTTGAAATAAATTTTCATTTGCTGATTCCAAGTTCGTCAACTAATATAAAAGGTTTGCATATGATGAGAGCTAGGTATCTTGATATGAATCTCCAAGCCTAGCAAAATTATGTTCATCAGTTCGAAGAACTGCCATGCTAACTTCAACTCTCCTGCTCCTTAAAGAAAAAACACCGAACCTTTTGTACCAAACCTCATTAATAGCACTTTTTAGAATAGCCTGCAAGAATTCACTTTTTAGATAACCGAACCATTTTTGCATGCCCGATGTGAAGGCAAAAGGAAACAAGTATGAAAACAACATTTGAAAACCCTACAGCGGTAAAGAGCCTTGACGATCTCGCAGCGTTGGCGGATTATTCGCTCATGGACACGTTGACCCCTGACCCCGAGGCGACCGCGGACGGCGTTGACCACGCGCCCCGGCAGGTCTTCAGCGGGCACTATGTGCCTGTGAACCCTACGCCCATAGAGACCCCCGTGTACATCGCGCACAGCGAGACCCTATTTCGTGAACTGGGCTTTAGCGACGCATTGGCGACCTCGGAGGAGTTTATGCGGATGTTCTCGGGCGACAGCTCGCAGCTCCCCGAGCCCCTGCGCCGCCGGGGCTGGGCGACGGGGTACGCGCTTTCCATCTACGGGACCGAGTACTACGAGCAGTGCCCCTTCCGAACGGGCAACGGCTACGGCGACGGGCGGGCGGTTTCCATCCTTGAAGCGGTCATAAACGGGCAGCGCTGGGAGATGCAGCTCAAGGGCGGCGGCAGGACACCCTACTGCCGCGGTGCCGACGGCCGCGCCGTGCTGCGTTCCAGCATCCGCGAGTTCCTGGCGCAGGAGCACATGCACGCCCTGGGCGTAAAGACGTCGCGCTCGCTGAGCCTCTACGCCTCCCAGACGGAGACGGTCGCGCGGCCGTGGTTCAACAACGGCTCCTACTCGCGGAACCCCGAAGTCATGCTCGAGGAGGCCGTGGCCATCACGACGCGGGTCGCCCCCTCGTTTCTCCGGGTGGGCCAGGTCGAGCTTTTCGGCCGGCGGGCGCGCAAGAACGAGCACCCTAAAGCATTGGAGGAGCTCGAGCAGATCGTCCTGCACCTCTGTGAGCGTGAGTACAGCGACACCATCGATGCCGCCCTGCCCCTCCGGGACAAGGTGCTCCTGCTGGCAACGGCGTTCCGCGACCGTCTCACCACGCTGGTGGCGGAGTGGATACGCGTGGGTTACTGCCAGGGCAACTTCAACAGCGACAACACCGCCGCCGGCGGCTTCACCCTCGATTACGGCCCCTTCGGGTTCATCGAGATGTTCGACCCGCGCTACCAGCCGTGGACGGGCGGAGGGGACCACTTCTCCTTCCTGAACCAGCCCCAGGCGGCGGAGACGAACTTTGCGATGTTCTGCAGCGCGCTGAAGCCGCTGCTGACTGCTGATGAAAAGGCCGTGAACGAGCTGGACATGCTGACGCTTCGATTTGCAAGAGCAATGCAGGGGAAAATGATACCCATGTGGGCGTCCAAGCTGGGGCTGCATAAGCTGGATGCGGCGCTGTTCAACGAACTGGTGACGCTGATGATCGAGACCGGGGTGGATTACACGATCTTCTTCCGCGAACTCTCATCCGTGCCCGAGGACATCGGCCCGCTGACGAAGAGCTTTTACGGTGACGGGGTCAAAGATGCCGCGCTGCTGGAGCGCTGGAGCGAATGGTTGGAGAAGTGGAAAACGGTAATCCGGACGACCAACCCCGACGACATCAACGCCGCGTCGCCGGAATCGCGCGAAAAGCTTTCAAAGCAGATGAAAGCCGTCAACCCCAAGTACACCTTGAGGGAGTGGTTCCTCGTCCCGGCCTATCAGCAGGCCGCCGACGGGGACTATACGCTTATCAAAGAGCTGCAGGCCGTCATGACGGACCCCTACGCCGAGCAGTCCGAAGCAGTAGCGGCGAAGTACTACCGCAAAAAGCCCACCGAGTACTTCGAGATCGCGGGCATCTCCCACGTCACCTGTTCCTCTTAAATAGGGCGAAGGGCATCTTCATGCCCTTCGCCGCTCCACTGCCTTTAGATACCTTTTAGCGGGATTGCCATACGATAAAAGCTGCACACCTCAACACGGAGGCAGATACCATGAAAGTTCTACGGGGGATCAGAAGCGCGGCACTGCTGCTTTTCATCTGGACGGCGGTGAACCTTGCCGCCGCGGAGCCGGTGGCGTATGAGCACAAGGAGACCTGCGACCTCGTCGCCTTTGTCCAGGCGGCGGCCGACGCGGTCGCCAAGGAGGGCGAAGCCGTCTTCCCCGCTTTCAGACAAAAAGGCGGGAAGTGGTTCCGGGGCGACAGGTACGTCTTCGTCTGGGACCTCAAGGGGAACCGCTACGTCTATCCGCCTGATCTTGTGCATGAGAAGCGGAACCTCATCGGGCTCGAGGACATCGGGGGCAAACCGATCGGGCGGATGATCGTCGATGCGGCCGAGAGCAAAGCGGGCAGAGGGTGGGTCCACTACCAGTGGAACCGCCCGGGAGAAACGGCGCCCGTCTGGAAATCCACCTACGTCATGCGCAGCACCGCCCCCTCGGGCAGGGTCTACCTCGTCGGCAGCGGCAACTACAAAAGCGTGATGGAAAAGGCGTTCCTCGTCGATGAAGTCAACGCCGCCGTCGCCCTGCTGCAAAAGGAGGGAAAGGCCGCCTTTAAAACCCTGCGCGACAAGAAGAGCCGCTTCTATTTCCACGACACCTACGTCTTCGTCACCTCCGCCTCCGGCGTCGAACTGGTCAACCCGGCCTTTCCCGGCATCGAGGGGCGCAACGTCCTGACGATCACGGACATCAAGGAGAAGGCCGTCGCCCGGGAGTACATCGACCTGGCGATGCTCAAAGGAGAGGGGTGGGTCTCCTACTACTGGCCCCGCCCGCAGGCCCCGCAGATCCCTGTCCAGAAAATCACCTATGTCAAAAAGGTCGTGGTAGAGGGCGAACCTCTCATCGTCGGGGCGGGGGTATACGAATAGGCCTGCGCGAAGCCGTTTCGGCTTTCGGCTCCGCCGTGCTGCTCCTGCCGTAGCATGGTATATGCATTGGGTTTGTTCTTCTTACAAGCGTAACGGCAGCTATCTCTTATTCCGGTGCTCGCACACAACTTGAACGAAGCACATCTCGAATTGCATTGCAAAGATTTCAGAACGCGGAAGCAGAGATAATATTTCGTTCATTCATGACTTTTTTACGATGGGTTCACACATAGGAACTCCCATGGGAACACCGATCGATTACATCTATGAAAACAAACTTGAATGGCAGCCGTCATTTAAAGGCGCGCTGGGCGTACCGGGCCGTTACGGCTACCGCGGGGCGCTCGTCGTCACCGAGGGCAAGGCGAAGCCCCAGACCATGCTCAAACAGGCCATCGCAGTCTCCGACGACGAGAAGATGCTCTTTTTCGCCGGAGAGCTGGCAAGTTTCGACGACTTCGAAGCGGCCTTCGAACGCTACAAAAGCCTCTTCACCCCCGAAACCCTGACAACGTTCTTCTTCAGCGACATCGCCAGCGATGCCGTCTTCGACTACGAAGGCATCAGTATCCACGCCTTTTCGCTGGACGAGAGCTCCGTATGGAACGAGCTTGTCGAATCCGCCGACCTGGACAAAAAAGAGCTCAAACGCATGGGCTCCGAGGAGAAACTCGACACCATCTACGACGAGCTCAAGGGCAGTACCCTTCGCGCGGCGCCCAAAAGCTACGAAGAGGCGTGTGCGCTCAAGTTCGCCTAGCCTGCCGCTTCTCCCGCAGCCGCCGGGGCCCCGGCGTTCTGCCGCTCTCCGTTTTCCCTTCAGCCCCTATTTTCCCCGCATCATGGCACCGCTGCCATCAGACACGCAAACGACGCTACAGGACTTTCGGCTTCGCCGTGCGCAGGTAGTGCAGGACCGCCTTGATGATATCGTCGTCGTCTTTGCTGTCGGCGGTGACAAACTCTTTGGCGCCGCTCAGGTACTCCACCGTGATGTTCTGGCCGTAGGAGCTGAGCATCTTGATGTGCTTCTCCAGCCCCATCAGCTTGATGACCATCAGCTCGAAGAACTGCTTCGTCGGGCCGTCCGGGCGTCCGAAGCGCTCCGTGACCTCCTCCTCGATCTCGTAGACCTCCGTCGGGTTCTCGCAGAGGCTGAGGCGGCGGTAGAGCTCCAGGCGCAGGCGGTCCTCGGCGACGAGCTCGTCGCTGATGTAGGCGCTGACGGCGAGCTTGAGGTCCACCTTCGCCTTGGGCGTCTCTTTCTTGTTGCTCAGCTCCTTGATGGCGTCCTCGAGCATCCGCAGGTAGAGGCTGTAGCCGATGTTCTTGATATGCCCGCTCTGCGCGTCGCCGACGAGGTTCCCCCCGCCCCTGATCTCCAGGTCATGGTAAGCCAGTACGGAGCCGCTGCCGAGGAAGGAGTTCGACTCCAGGGCGACGAGGCGCTTCTTCGCCTCCTCGGTAATGAGCTCCTTGTCCTCGACGATGAAGTAGGCGAACCCCTCCGTATGGCCCCGGCCGACGCGGCCGCGGAGCTGGTGCAGGTCGGCGATGCCGAAGCGGTCGGCCCCGTCGATGATCATCGTGTTGACCCGCGGCATGTGGATGCCCGACTCGATGATGGAGGTCGCCAGCATGAGGTCGTACTCACCGGCCTGGAACTTCAGCAGCTCCTTTTCCGTCTCGACGGCGCCGACCTGCGAGTGGAGCATCAAGATACGGAGGTCGGGGAGGATCGCCTTGAGCTCGCCCAGCTTGATCGGCATATGGTCGATGGAGTTGTAGACGTAAAAGACCTGGCCGCCCCGGCGAAGTTCGCGCAAAATAACCTCTTTAACAAGCTTCTCGTCGTAGGCCTTGACGAAGGTGCGCACCCCCTGCCGTTCGCCCGGCGGGGTCATGAGGGTGCTGAGGGTCTTGATGGAAGAGAGCGCCTGGTTGAGGCTGCGAGGGATAGGCGTGGCGCTCATGGTGAGCAGGTGCGTCTTCTCGTAGAGGGTTTTGAGCTTCTCTTTCTGTTTTACCCCGAACTTGTGCTCTTCGTCGATGACGACGATGCCCAATTTTGCGAACTTCGTCCCGAAGAGCGCGTGGGTCCCGACGACCATATCGATGCTCCCTTCTGCCAACCCCGCCTCGACGGCTTTTTTCACCTTGGGGGTGACGAAGCGGTCGATCTTGGCGATGTGGAAATCATACTCGGCGAAGCGGGCCTTGAGCGAGGCGAAGTGCTGGGAGCTGAGCAGGGTCGTCGGGACGATGACGGCCGACTGGTAGCCCGCGGAGGCCGCGGCGAACATCGCGTTCATTGCCACCTCGGTCTTGCCGAAGCCGACGTCCCCGCTGAGGAGCCGGTCCATCACGTGGCCGCTGCCGATCTCCGCGATGATCTCGGCGATGGAGCGCGCCTGGTCCTCCGTGTACTCAAAGCCCGCGCGGGACTGGAACGCCGCCAGCTCCTTGGCATCGGTCTCGATGACGGGGGCGCTGATGAGCGCGCGCTGGGCGGCGGTGTTGACGATCTCCGAGGCGATCTCGAAGAGGCGCTTCTTGACCTTCTCCTTGAGACGGCCGAAGCTCCCCTTGCCCAGGCGGTCCAGCACCGGCGGCGCCCCGGCCCCCGCGATGTAGCGGTCGATGGCGTCGAGGTTCTCCACCGGCAGCAGGACCCGCTCGTCGCCCTGGTACCTGATGGCGATGAAGTCGCGCACGCTTCCCAAAATCTCCGCCTGCTCGATCGCCTCGAAGATCCCGACCCCGTGCTCCTCGTGGACGACGTAGTCGCCGGGCTTGAGGTCGTCGAGGAGCAGGCTGCTCTTGCGGCGGCGCTTTTTGCGCACCGGTTTGTTCAGGGAGATGATGAGCTCAGTGTCGGTAATGAGGTTGACGATCTCGCCGGAGCGTTTGACCGTCATCCCCTTCGTGTCGAAGATACCCGCCTGCTTCAGCTGCGCATCGCTGCTGGCAATTACTGTCACTTTCTTGTTCGGGTGGACCTCCAGCAGGGTTTTGACGTCGGTGACCGCGAGGGCTTTGACCCGGTCGTCTTCGGGGAGGACCGCGACGGACGCGAAGCCTTCCTGCGGCAGCTGCGGCGTGTTCAGGGTATAGGCTTCGCCGATCATCGCGTCGAGGCGTTTGACTGAGGCGACCTTTTTGCCCTCGAGGAAGTTCTCCGCGTCGTCACCGAGGTACCAGAAGCCCAGGGAGTCGAGGTCCTTGACGAAGCTGTCGCTCGTTGAGGCTTCTACCGCCGCGACGATGCGCTCATAGCCCGCTTCGTCGAAGGCGTAGGGGGCGCTGTGCAGTTCGAATCCCTCGAGCTCCTCGCCGACGGTGCGCTGGGTCTCCACCTCGAAGGCCTTGATCTGCTCGATCTCGTCGTCGAAGAGGGAGATGCGGTAGGGGCTCTCCGTGCCGGGGGCGAAGACGTCGATGATGTCGCCGCGGAAGGAGACCTCCCCCTCCATCTCCACCAGGTCGACGAAGCTGTAGCCCCAGTGCAGCAGTTCCGTTTTGAGGGCTGCGAGGTCGAGGCGGTCGCCGAAGGCGATCTGCTTCGTGCGCAGGAGGTTCGTTTTGGGCAGCGGGAAAAGGAGGCTCTTGAAGGGGGCGATGACGAGGGGCTTGCTATCTGCCTCGTAGTAGTGCCGCAGCGCCTCGGCCATCTGGCTCAGCTCTTCGCTGAAGGGGCGGAGGTCGTCAAGCCAGGTCGCGCGGAAGTCGGGGAGGACGACCGCGTCGATCTCCTTGAAGCGGCAGAGGTCGCGGAGCTGCTGCGCTTCGGCGGCGTCTTCGCAGATAAGGACGTCGGGGAGGCCACCCTTTTTCAGGTAGGCGTAGAGCTTGGCCTGCATACTCAGCGTGCCGTATCGTTACGGAGGGTTTTCGGCGCAGTTCCCAGGGTCGCCGTCACTGTATGGTTCATTTCAATCCCGTCATTTTTATAAAGGCCTCCGCCACGCTGAACGAGCCGAAGACCAGGTACATTTTCTGTGCCTGCACCCCTTCGAATGTGCCGTAGGGGATATCCTGCGCTTCGAGCGCCCCGATGAGCGCATCGCGGGCGGCGGCCCGCTCGCTTTGCACCTCAATCAGCTCGACGCACTCGATGTTGTCGCGGAGCGCGGCGAGGATGGCGGCGTACTCCTTGTCGCCGTAGCTGTTGTAGACGAGGACGACCTTCTGCGCCCCCAGCTCCCGTGCGATGGCCCGGGCGGCAAGGACGTTGTGGCCCACGTCGAGCAGAACGTTCGGGGCGATCCGCGAGAGGCGGCCGAAAAGCGGCGCGCTGAAGCTCTCTGCGTCGAAGGGGACGCCGAGCACCTGCAGCGCGCTCGCGGCGAGTGTGAGGTTGTCGCGGAGGTACTCCGGCAGTGCCAGCGCTTCCGCCCTCTTTTGAAGCGCCATTATAGCATCTTGCTCTAACAGCCGTTCACAGCGCAGCAGGGTCGCGCCCCGCTCCGCGGCGATCTCCGAGGCGATGGCGTAGACCTCCTCGTGGGGCTGCAGGCCCATGACCACCGTGGGACCCATCGCCCGCAGTTTCGTCGCGGCGATTGATGCGATGGTGTCGCCCAGGAAGGCCTGGTGGTCGAGGTCGATGGGGGTGACAAGAGTGAGCGTTTTGGGAAACACGGCCGTCGCGTCGAACTCGCCGCCCAGGCCCGCTTCCATGACGACGTAGTCGCAGGGCTCATAGAGCGCCGCGGCCATCAGGGTCGTGAACTCGAAGTAGCTGAGCGCGTCGGCCGTCTCCGGGTCCAGCCACCCCATCACCTTTTCAAAGGCGCTTTGCAGCTGCGCATCAACGGCATCGCTGCCGTTCAGCCAGAGGCGTTCGTTAAAGCGCAGGATATGGGGAGAGGTGTAGTGGCCGACGCTGTAACCGGCATGCAGAAGCGCCGAGGCGATGAAGCGCCCCGTCGTCCCCTTGCCGTTGGTGCCGACGAGGTGGATGATCTTGGGCAGTGTGACTCGGGACTTTACCTGTTCCCAGGCCCGCGGCATCCGCTCCAGGTCGATCTTGTCGTAGTAGAGCGGTTTTGCGTCGAGAAACTCAGCGTACTTCAGCAGAGGCCCCTTCGCCCGCGACCTGGGCGACAAAGCTGTCGAGCGCCTTCTCCGAACCGTACTTGATCGCTTCGAAACGGACAAGGTCGGAGATAATGGCGTTGGGTTCGATGGTAAAGAGGTAGCTTCCCCGCGCGTTGTAGCGGCGTGTCTGCTCCCCGCTCTCCCGGTCGATATCGAGGGTGACGATGGCGCGGTAGGCGACGATGTAGCCGTTGGTGTCGTACTGCACCGGATTGAACACGACCTTGCGCAGGGAGATGGTCAGGTGGGTGCTGGCGTGCGCCTCGTCGGTCAGGCGGGTGCGGAAGCGGTTGACGACGGCCTCGTCGAGGGCGTCTTTGATGTAGACGGTGTTGTCCGGGTCCTGCATGGAGATGACGATCTTCGTGCTCACGCTCTCCTGCAGCACCGGCTTGACGGCCCGGCTCGTCGGCCGGTAACCGCAGCCAGAGAGCAGCGCCGCGGCGATCAGTACCGAACCAATCCGCTGCAATCCACCCATATCTCTTCCTTACTTGACGACGATGTTGACGAGCTTGTTCGGCACGACGATCTCTTTGACGACCGTCTTGCCCTCGAGCCACTGCGGGATGATCGCCTTGGCGGCTTCGATCATCGCCTCTTTGGACGCATCCGGCGCCACGTCGATCTGGCCGCGGTTCTTGCCGTTGACGGAGACGCCCAGAGTGATCGTATCGAGGGCGAAGACCTCCTCTTTGACAACCTGTGAGCCGAGGTTCTTGCGGCCGAAGAGGCGGTCGCTGATCTCCCAGCAGACATGCGGGACGATGGGCTCCATCAGGGAGGTGAGGACCCAGTACGCTTCCGTCCATACCGCTTCGTTCTCCTGGTCATTGAGGGCGTTCATCGCCTCCATGACCCCGGCGATCATCGTGTTGAAAGTATAGCGTTCGCCGAAGACGTCGTTGGCGCGGGCCAGCGCTTCGTACACCTTCTTCCGCGCCGCTTTCTCCTCTTTGGAGAGGGCGGCGTGGTCGATCTCGGGCAGGGTGTCCGTTGCGGCCGCTTTTTCGCTGCGGTCATAGAAACGGCGCAGGAAGCGGTAGGCCCCCTCGACGGCGCTGTCGTTCCACTCCAGCTCCTGGGTCGGCGGGGCGGCGAAGAGGATGAAGAGGCGGGCCGTGTCGGCACCGTACTTCTCGATGAGGGCGTCCGGGTCAACGGTGTTGCCCTTGGACTTGCTCATCTTCGCGCCGTCTTTGAGGACCATCCCCTGGGTGAGCAGCCGCTCAAAGGGCTCCTTGACGTCGACGTAGCCGAGGTCGCGCAGCGCCTTGGTGAAGAAGCGGCTGTAGAGCAGGTGCAGGATGGCGTGCTCGATCCCGCCGATGTAGTGGTCGACGTTCATCCAGTAGGCGAGCTCCTCCTTGTCGAAGGCCTCTTTTTCCCAGGTAGCGCGTCCCGCCGTGTAGCGCAGGAAGTACCACGACGACTGGATGAAGGTGTCCATCGTGTCCGTTTCGCGCTCGGCCGCGCCGCCGCACTTGGGACAGCTGCACTGCTTCCATGTAGGGTGGTGCTCCAGCGGGTTCCCCTCGCCGGTGATCTCGACGTCGTCGGGGAGTTCGACCGGCAGGTTCTCTTTTTTCTCCGGGACGATCCCGCAGGTCGGGCAGTGAATGAGCGGGATCGGGGCACCCCAGTAGCGCTGGCGGCTGATGCCCCAGTCTTTGAGGCGGTAGTTCGTCACCCGCTTGCCGATGCCCTCGTTTTCGAAGTGGGCGATAATCGCCTCTTTCGCCGCGTCGCTCATCATCTCGCTGAATGCGCCGGAGTTGAAGAGCATGCCCGGTTCCGTCATCGCCTTGCCTTCGACGACGCCCGCCTCAGGGTGGGCGATGACCGGGATGATCGGCAGGTCGTACTTCGTCGCGAAGTCGTAGTCGCGCTCGTCGTGGGCCGGGACGGCCATGACGGCGCCGGAACCGTAATCCATCAGGACGAAGTTCGCGACCCAGACCGGCACCGGTTTGCCCGTGAGCGGGTGCATGACATTGATGCCGAGGGCGACGCCGTGCTTCTCTTTCTGGCGGTCGATGGAGCTGCTGTTCTTCATCGCGTTGATCTCGGCGGCCGTCTCCGTGGAGAGCAGGCCGTTGTCGATCATGTAGGTGACCAGTTCGTGCTCCGGCGCCAGGGCCGTATAGCTGACGCCGTAGATCGTATCGGGGCGGGTCGTATAGACCTCGAAGCCCTCGAACGCGTCACGCAGGCGCTTCTTGGAGTGCTCTTCGAGGTGCAGGGTAAACTCGAGCCCGCTGCTGCGGCCGATCCAGTTCTCCTGCATGGAGAGGACCTGCTTCGGCCACCCCTTCTCCAGCTGTTCGAGGTCGTCGATCAGCTCGTCGGCGTAGTCGGTGATGCGGAGGTAGTACTGGTGCATCTCTTTTTTGACGATCGGGGTGTCACAGCGCCAGCAGCAGCCGTCGACGACCTGCTCGTTGGCCAAAACGGTGAGGTCGTGCGGACACCAGTTGAGGAAGGCCTTCTTGCGGTAGAGCAGCCCCTTTTCGAAGAGGTCGATGATGAAGCCCTGCTCGAATTTCGTATAGAGCGGGTCGGAAGTGGCGAACTCGCGCTCCTTGGAGAAGGAGAGCCCCAGGGTGGCGAGCTCTTTGCGCATGTAGTCGATGTTCTCGTAGGTCCACTTCTTCGGGTGTACCCCGTGCTTGATCGCCGCGTTCTCCGCCGGCATCCCGAAACTGTCCCATCCGATGGGGTGCAGGACGTTCAGGCCCTGCTGGCGGTAGTAGCGCGCGAAAGCGTCGCCGATGGTGTAGTTACGCACGTGCCCCATGTGGATGCGCCCCGACGGGTAGGGGAACATGCTGAGGACATACTTTTTGGGTTTCGTAAGATCATCAGAGGGTTCAAAACTGCGCTCTGCGTCCCAGAACGCCTGCCACTTGGTTTCGATATCGGACGGGTTGTATTGCAAGGTAACTCCTCGAAGCGGTGCGATCCGCCTCACTGTATTTCGGAAATCGGCGCCGCGGCGCCTACTGTTAGTACTCTTCTCTTGTTTTGGAGCTTTCGATATAGACCAGGCCCATGGAGAAGACGTTGGCAATCAGGGCGCCGATGGTCAGGGCGACCGCGATGTCCATGTTGCCGACGACGACAAGGTAGATGAACGCCGGGATCAGGTGCAGGTCCGCCACGAGCGAACTGGCGAGCAGTTCGGCCGAAAGCAGGTTGCGCACCCCGATCTTGAGGATCGTCGACACGAGGTTCAGGCTCGCCGCGACGAAGAGGGAGACGGGCCCGTGCTCATAGAGGAAGCCCGCCGTCGACGTCAGACTCATCAACGTAAAAAAGACGTAGATTACTTTACCCCAATCCATAGATAGCTCCTTTTTGGGCTAATTTTACCATTAACCCTGGTCTACGAAAATGCCGAAAGCATTTTTGTGCTTTAGTGGCATAGCGCCAAGCGTAGGCATACGGGACTTTGTTCCGGATGCCGTTCCTAATTAAACGGTCCCTTGTTCGTACATGGCGCGCATCTTCTCTTTTTCGGCGCGGCGCTTGGCCGCATCGGCCAGTTTCGTACGGTAGTTGGCGACATTGAAGCCGAACCACATGAGAATCGGCGAGGCGACAAAGATGGAGGAGTAGGTCCCCACGATGATGCCCACCAGCAGCGTAAAGGCGAAGGCGTGGATGATCTCCCCGCCGAACATGAAGAGCGTCAGGACGACGAAGAAGGTCGTCAATGACGTCAGCGTCGTACGCGACAGGGTCTTCGTGACCGACTCGTTGATGACGTCGGCGAGCTCGATGCTCTTGGATGCCGTCACCCCTTCGCGGATGCGGTCGAAGACGATGATCGTGTCGTTGAGCGAGTAGCCCAGCAGGGTCAGCAGCGCCGCCAGGACGTCGAGGTTGACGTCGATCGCGAAGAGCGAGATCGCCCCCAATGCGATGGAGACGTCGTGGATCAGGGCCGCGATGGAGGCGACGGCAAAGCGCCACTCGAACCGTACCGCGACATAGATCAGAATCCCCAGGATCGCCAGCAGCATCGCCATGACGCCCTTTTCGCGCAGTTCGCCCCCGACTTTCGGCCCGACGATGTCGACCCGGCGGACTTCGAAGCTGCCCGTGCCCTTGAGGGCTTCGCGGGTGACGTCGCCCATATCGGACTGGACGTCTTTGCTGGAGGTTTTGAGGCGGATGATGATCTCTTCGGGCGAACCGAACTCGGTAATCTGCGCCCCCTCGTAGAGCGGGTTGGTGGCCAGCGTGTCGCGGACCGTGTCAATCGGCGCGGCCCCTTCGTATTTCACCTGGACGATCGTACCGCCGGCGAAGTCGATGCCGTAGTTGAGCCCCTTGGCGGCCAAAATCCCCCAGGAGACAAGGACCAGTACGATGGAGATCGCGATGGCGATCTTCGACTTGCCCATAAAGTTGATGGTTTTCGTCTGTCTGAAAAATTCCATTATGCAGCCGCCTTCTTTTTACTGACGCCGAACCAGAGGCTGACGTTCTTGCTCTTGGCAATGCGCGTTTCAAGCATTTCGTAGATGCCGTGGGTGCCGAGGATCGCCGTCAGCATGGAGGCGAGGATACCGATGCTGATCGTGATCGCGAAGCCCTTGATGGCCCCCGTCCCGTAGACGTAGAGGACGATGGCCGCAATCAGGGTCGTGATGTTCGCGTCGAGGATGGCGCGCATCGCGTTGGCGTACCCCTCTTCGATCGCCTTGTGGATGGAGACGCCCTGGTAGAGCAGCTCGCGGATCCGTTCGGAGATGATGACGTTGGCGTCCACCGCCATACCGACGGTCAGGACGATCCCCGCCATCCCCGGCAGGGTCAGCGTCGCGCCGAACATCGCCATCACCGCGATGATGAGGAAGAGGTTCGCTACCAATGCGATGTTCGCGACGATCCCCGCCATCTTGTAATAGACGATCATGAAGACGAAGACGAGGACGAAACCGCCGATCAGCGCGATCAGGCTCGCCTGGATGCTGTCGGCACCGAGGCTCGGGCCGACGGAGCGTTTCTCCAGCATGAAAATCGGGGCCAGCAGCGCGCCGGAGCGCAGCGCGATCGCGAGGTCCTGCGCCTGCTCGACCGTATAGTTCCCGCTGATCTGGCCGTGGCCGCCGCCGATACGCTCGTTGATGACCGGGGCGGAGTAGACCTGGCCGTCGAGGACGATGGCCAGGTGGTTGCCGACGTTCTTACCGGTGAAGTCGCCGAAGATCTGCGCGCCTTCGGAGTTGAGCGAGAAGTTGATGACGGGCTGGTTGTTCTGGTTGAACGCCACCTGGGCGTCTGTGAGCATGGAGCCGTCGAGAATCGGGATCTCGCGGACAAGGTACTTGCCGCCCGCCTTTTCCGCATCGGGGAGGACAACGTCGCCGAAGCGCGCCGCCTCCGCAGGCGTCATCGTGTAAGCGCGCATCTTGCGCTCTTCATCCACGGCCATCAGCTCGAGCTTCGCGGCGCGGGAGATCAGCTCGCGTGCACGCTGCTCCTCTTCGGCACTCTTGATCCCCGGCAGTTCGACGAGGATGTTGTCGACGCCCTGGCGCGCAACCGTCGGCTCGGCAAGACCGAACTGGTCGAGGCGGTTGCGGATCGTCTCGATCGCCTGGTCGACCGCCTGCTTCTGGGTTTTCAGCACCGCTTCGGGCGTCAGGGAGACGTGATAGTTCTCGCCGTCGTGGACGACTTTGCCCCCCTCGATCCCGGCGAGCATCTTGTCCATCGCCGGCGCGTCGTCGCTGTCGAGCAGCGTGAAACGGACCGATTCGTCGTCGGCGGTGAGGCCGTCGATCAGCACCTCTTCGCGCTCGCTGAAGTGGTTGATCCCCGAAGCGATCGCCTTGAGGCGGGAGCTTACCGCCTCTTCGGTCTTGACGCCGAGCAGCATATGCAGACCGCCCTGCAGGTCGAGCCCGAGGGTGATCTTCGTACCTTTATCCGTCTGCAGCAGCGACGGGATGGAGAAGACCACCCCGAAAAGGATCGCTGCGGCGAAGACGATTACTCTAAAGTTCAGTTTCATTTACATCCTCTCAAAAAGCTACCGGACGCGTGTGTACACCAGGAGCGCTTCCGTTCTGGCACACACCGGTAACGCGGTCTCCGGGCAGAAATGCCGGGACCTATACGAACAGGCGGGTTACGCCTCGTCCTCGTATTTGCGCGCGACGGCGTCCCTGGTCAGTTTGACGGTCACGTTATCGGCCAGTGTCACGGTGAAAAAAGTCTCTTCCACTTTCTTGACTTCGGCGATCAGGCCGCCGGAAGTGACGATCTTGTCCCCTTTTTTCAGGTTCTCGACCATCTCTTTGTGCTTCTTCGCCTGCTGCTGCTGCGGGCGGATGATGATGAAGTACATGATCGCAATCAAAAAGATAAAGGGCAGTAACTGTCCGATGATTTCCATTGGGTGTATCCTTACGTATGCGGGGTCGTGCCCCAAAATTCGTGCCATTATACTAAAGGGCACCTCTAAAACCCCTGTACGGTCTCAGCGCCGCAGAGAAAGTCATCATCAAGGCTTCGCTTCGCAGCTGGGCACCAAGAGTGCTGTACGACGCAGCCGTATTACACGATCGGTCATTTGCCGCACGTTTCAGGAGTTCGTATCTGCTATAATCCGCAGTAAAGAACATCCACGATTCAAGGACCCGCTTATGATGCCGCGCGCCGCCGGACTCCTGCTCCACCCCACCTCCCTGCCAGGCCCCTACGGCATCGGCACCCTTGGCAGTATCGCCCGCCGCTGGGTCGACCGGCTCGGCACTGCGGGAGTGGGCTACTGGCAGATCCTGCCGCTGGGCCCGACGGGCTTCGGGCACTCTCCCTACCAGTGCTACTCTGCCTTCGCCGGCAACGCCCTGCTGATCGACCCGGACCTCCTTGTCGACGCGGGGTTCCTGAAGGCGGACGAACGCCCGCCCCGCTCGGCAGAGGGTTCCGCCGTCGATTTCGATACTGTCATCGCGCGCCAAACGGCGATGCTGGAAAGCGCCCACGCCCGCTTCCGCCCGACGAAGGCATTCGACGCCTTCTGTGCCGATCATGCCGCCTGGCTGGACGACTACGCGCTTTTCATGGCGCTGAAAACCTATTTCAACGAACGGGTCTGGAACGACTGGCCCGAAAACATCCGCCTGCGCGAGCCGGAGACCCTGGCCTACTACGCGAAACTTCTCAAAGACGAAACCGTTTACCACCGTTTCGTGCAGTTCTGCTTTTACGAGCAGTGGGAAGCACTGCGGGAGTATGCGAACGACAAGGGTGTGAAGATCATCGGCGACCTGCCCATTTACGTCGCCATGAACAGCGCCGACGTCTGGGCACACCCCGAGTACTTTCAGCTCGATGCCGCCCTGCAGCCCACGGCAGTCGCAGGGGTGCCGCCGGACTACTTCAGCGAAACCGGCCAGCGCTGGGGCAACCCGCTCTTTGACTGGGCGCGGATGGAGCAGGAGGGATATGCGTGGTGGATTGCACGCCTGAAGGGGTCGCTGGAGCTTTTCGACTGGGTGCGCATCGACCATTTCCGCGGGTTCGAGTCCTACTGGTCCGTTCCCGCCGACGAAGAGACGGCGATCAACGGCGAGTGGATCACCGGACCGGGGGGCAAACTCTTCGATGCGTTCCGCAGCGCCCTCGGCCGCGATCTGCCCATCATCGCCGAGGACCTCGGCATCATCACCCCCGAGGTGGAGGCGCTGCGCGACGACTACGGACTGCCGGGGATGAAGATCCTGCAGTTCGCCTTCGGCAGCGACGCCGGCAACCCCTACCTGCCCCACAACCACATCCAAAACTGCGTCGTCTACACGGGCACCCACGACAACGACACGACCAACGGCTGGTTCTACGCCGCGCCGCCGGAAGAGGCCGAGCGCGCCCATACGATGCGCTACCTCCACTGCCCCTGGGAGGCGTTTCACGAAAGCCTCAACCGTACGGTGCTCGCCAGTACGGCCAACCTCGCGGTGCTGCCGCTGCAGGACCTGCTGGGGCTGGGATCGGATGCGCGCATGAACACCCCGGGCACGAGTGAGGGGAACTGGCGCTGGCGCGTGACGCCGCAGCAGCTCGAAGAGGCCCCGTGGGAAGGGCTGAAAAGCATGATCGAACTTTACGGAAGGGCCTGACATATGCTTTTTGGCACCGGACAAAGCACGCTTTTCAAAACGACCCGGAGGCAGATGCCCTTTATGACATCGCTGGCCGTCGCCTTTGCGATCGCCTTTGCATTCTCGGCCTTTATCTATGTCGACTACTTCGCCCTGCCCCACATCGCCGCCGTCGAGACTCTCCTGGCCCTCTTTTCTTATTACGGGCTCCTGGCCGCCCCCCGCCGCACCGTGCTGCAGGCGGGATTTCTTATCGGCATCTTCTGGTTCTACTGGATCGGCTTCAGTTTCCGCTACTACGGCATGCCCTGGGCGATGCCGCTGATGACCCTGCTTTTCGGGGTCGTCTACCTCCTCTATTTCGGCGTCCTCGCCCTAAGTGAACAACCGTTAATACGTGCCTTTCTGCTCTTCGGGCTCACCTTCGTCGCCCCGATGGGCTTCAACTGGATGGTCCCGGAACTGCCGCTCCTGCACAGCTATCTCGGCGTCGAAAAATGGCAGTTCGCCCTGGTGCTCGCCGGCCTTGCCGCCGTGGCCGCCTTCCGCTCGCCGCTGCGGTTCGGTGCGCTGCTGTTTGTCGCCTTCGCCTACGCGCCGGCCTGTACGCCGCCTCCTCCCCCACCGCTGAAGATCAAGCTGGCCGCCACCGCCGTTCCCCAGGAGCTCAAATGGGAGAAAGCGTACCAGGTACCGACCATCCTCGGCAACTTTGCGCGCATCGATGACGCCGCCGCGGAGGGCTATGACCTCATCATCCTCCCCGAATCGGTCTTCCCCCTCTTTCTCAACAAGGCCCCGGAGCTGATTGAGGAACTCAAAGCGCGTTCGGAAAAAATCGCTATTGTGACGGGGGCCCTGCTCTTTGAGGACGGCAATAACTACAACGTCACGTACTTCTTCCATAAGGGGCAGATGCAGGTCGCCAAGAAGATGGTCCTCGTGCCTTTCGGCGAATACATCCCCCTGCCCAAATGGATGGGCGGATGGGTCAACGAAGTCGTCTTCGACGGCGCCTCCGACTACCTCGCCGCCGACCACCCCACCGACTTCCTGATCGGCGGCACCCTCTTCCGAAACGCCGTCTGCTACGAAGCGACCACGGAAGCGCTCTTTACGGGGGACCCGAACTACATGATCGCCATCAGCAACAACGCCTGGTTCACCCCCTCGATCGAACCGACGCTGCAGCGGCTGCTGATGACCTACTACGCGAGACGCCACCACACCCGCATCTTCCACTGCGCCAATGCCGCGGGGACGGGGGTCATAGAGTGATCACATCAAAACTCCTCGCCGAAGCTGAAGGTCTTTCGCACGGTTTTACCAACCGCGTCGGGGGAGAGAGCACCGCGCCTTATGCGTCGTTCAACCTCGCCTACCACGTCGGGGACGACGCCACCGTCGTCGATGCCAACCACGCCCTACTGGCCCAACGGCTCGGGTATGCCCCTGAACGTCTCGTCCATATGCGCCAGATCCACTCGGACCGCATTGTCCGCTGCACCCCGGAGATGCGCTTTCATAGCCGGCCGGAGTGCGACGCGCTGATGACCGACCTCGTGGGCCAGCCGCTGATGGTCATGGTCGCCGACTGTACCCCCGTGCTCCTTTATGATCCGCGCCGCCGCGCCGTCGCCGCCGTGCATGCCGGCCGTGCCGGGGCGCTCAAAAACATCGTCGGCAAAACCGTGGCCGCGATGCACGACGCCTACGGCAGCGACCCCGCCGACCTGCTGGCCGTGCTGGGCCCCTCTATAGGGAACTGCTGCTACGAAATCGGGCCGGAGGTCGCTCAAGAGGTCCAGGCGGCCGGCTGCGAAGGGGCCCTCTCCCTCCGGGACGGCCGCACCTACCTGGACGTCAACGCCATTCTCGTAAAGCAGCTCGAAGCCGCGGGCCTTACGGCCGGGCATATCGACCTTCCCGGCAGCTGTACCGCCTGCCGCACCGACCGCTTTTTCTCCTACCGGGCCGAAGGCGGCACGACGGGGCGACAGGCGGGTATCATTATGTTAAAATAGTATTCAAAAAGGCTACTGCTTGACCCTCTTCCAGATTATCCTCTTCGCCGCTTCCGCCTTTTTCGCCTGGCAGATCTTCAAATTTGTCCAATCTCTCGGTGACGGGGAGACGAAACTCCCCTCCCACAGCGACGCACCGCCCCCGTCCGAACCGGAGCGCCCCGCCTATCCGGGCACCCAGGAGATCGATACCCTCATCGACAAGGCCGACAGCGCCTACGGTGACGGCAATCTCGCCGAAGCGCGGGTCTACCTGGAGCGGGCCGAAAAACAGGATCCGGACAGTCCGGAGGTCCTCAACAAGCTCGGCTTTATCCTCTTTAAAGAGGGGGCCCACGAGGAGGCCCTGCAGAAATACAACCGCTCCCTCACGCTGGACCCGGGCGACGACCTGACCCACAATGCCGTCGCGGGCGTGCTGCGGAAATTGGGGCGGCTGGATGAGGCGCAGGAGCACTACAAAAGCGCCGTCGACATCGATGACGCTTTCGAAGAGACCTACTACAACTACGGACGGCTTCTCATTGAAAAAGGGGACATGGAAGGGGCGCGCATGATGTTTGAAAAAGCGCTGGAACTGCGTCCGGGCTACCCCGATGCGGCCGAAGCCCTGGAGCGCTTGAAGTGAACCAGCAGCGCCTCGCCGTCCTCATCGACGCGGACAACTCCCAGCCCTCCATTATCGAAGGGCTCCTCGACGAGATCGCCCAGTACGGCATCGCCAGCGTCAAACGCATCTACGGGGACTGGACTTCAACGCAGCTCAAGGGGTGGAAACCCCACCTGCTCGAGCACGGCATCCAGCCTATCCAGCAGTTCGGCTACACAACGGGCAAGAACGCGACCGACAGCGCAATGATCATCGACGCGATGGACCTGCTCTATACGGGGAATTTCGAAGGCTTCTGCATCGTCTCCAGCGACAGCGACTTCACCCGCCTGGCCAGCCGCATCCGCGAAAGCGGCGTCAGCGTCTACGGCTTCGGCGAACGCAAAACGCCCAAGCCCTTCCTCAGCGCCTGCGACAAGTTCATCTATACCGAGAACCTGCGCAGGGACGTTATCGCCAAAGAGAGCGTCGACGTGACGAAGGAGAAAAAGCTCCTGGAGCTCCTGCGCGACGCCGTCGACGATGCCGCCGACGACTCCGGGTGGGCCAACCTCGGGATGGTCGGGCAGCTCGTCGCCAACAAGCTCCCCGACTTCGACCCCCGAAGCTACGGTTTCAAAAAGCTCGGCGAACTGATCCGCGCCACGGAGGCATTCGACTTCAAAGACGAAGACCCCCTCACCAATACGCGCGGCCTCTTTATCCGCAACAAACATAAAAAAAGGAGATACCGCGCATGAAGCTGGGAGCCATTTACGACGCCCTCGACGTCCTCTCCCCCTTCGAGCTGCAGGAGAAGTGGGACAACTCCGGCCTCATCGTCGGCGACCCGGCGCAGGAGATCACGACGATCGTGCTGAGCATCGACGTCGACGAGGCGCTACTGGAGGAGCTTGAAGAGGGGGCCCTCCTCATCACCCACCATCCACTGATCTTCGGCGGGCTCGACGCCCTCGATTTCACGCAGTACCCGGCAAAGCTGCTGCAGACGATGGTCAAAAAGAACATCGCCAATATCGCCATGCACACCAACTTCGACCAGACCCATCTCAACCGCTGGGTCGCGCAGGAGGTCCTGGGAGAGAGTGCGATCGACCAGGAGGGGTTCGTCGCCTGCTTCGACGTCGATAGCGATTTCGAGACCTTCGCCCGCGACGTCGCCGAACGCTTCGGACTGGCGCAGCTCAAAACCGTCCGGTGCCACGAGCGCCTGAAGCGCGTCGCCCTGGTGACAGGTTCCGGCGCCTCTCTGATGCGAGGCCTCAACGCCGACTGCCTGCTCACCGGCGACATCAAGTATCACGACGCCATGGAGGCCAAAGCCCTCGGGCTCTCCATGATCGACATCGGCCACTTTGAAAGCGAACGCTTTTTCCCCGAGGTCCTGGCCCCGCATTTGAAAAATTTCGGATTAACGGTTATAATTTCGTCATCGAAAAACCCGTTCACATATTATTGATCGTAGTAGCCCCCGACGGCAACGGGTAGCGGCATTGCAAACAATGCTGTTTCAAACTTTCCCACGGATAAAGGAATCTTCTGTGAACAAGCACCTCAAACAACTGATCGACCTTTCCAAGATCGACAAAGAGATCGACGCTTTCGACCCGCAGATCGAGGCAGCCAACCATAAATACGAATCGGCCCTTGTCAAAAAAGAGGGCCTCGAGAGCAACATCGAAGGCCTCGAAAACGAGATCAAGGACGAGCAGCTCAAGCACAAGAAGAACGAGCTCCACCTCGCCGAACTCTCCCAGAAGCTCGAGGAGAACCGCAAAAAAAGCGCGGAGATCAAGACCGAGAAGGAGATGAAATCCCTTCAGCTCGAAGAGGAGATCGCCAAGGAGCAGATCAGCTTCGCCAATGAAGAGATCGAACGCCTCGACCGCATCATCGAGAGCAAGACCGAGCGCGTGAACGAGCTGAAAGCCCAGATGGACGAGCTTGACGCCAACCTCGGCAGCGTCAAAGAGGAGGTCGATGCGAAACTCGCGGAGATCGACGGCGAGCGCCAGCAGGTCTTTGCCCGCAAGCAGGAGCTCGTTTCCCAGATGAACCAAAAGGGCCTCTCCTTCTACCAGAAGATCCGCCGCTGGGCGAAAAACACCACAGCCGTACCGGTACGCAACCAGGCGTGCATGGGCTGTTTCATGGTCATCAGCGACAAGGTCTACGCCGACGTCATCAAGGGTGAAGAGATCACAACCTGTCCGCACTGCGGGCGTATCCTCTACCTCGAAGAGGAAGCAACTGCCGAAGCGTAAGCTTCGCACCCCCCTTTGCACGGCACTGTCATGAAGCCGTTTTCACTCATCTATTTCCTGCTCAGCGTCCTGCTCTACGTCGCCGCGATTCCGCTGCTGCTGCTTTTCAGCCTCCGCTCGAAATACCGCGAATCCCTCCCGGCCCGCTTTTTTCTCAAAGGCAACCCGCCGTTTACGCCGGGCGGGATCTGGTTTCATGCCTGCTCCGTCGGCGAGACCCGCGCCCTGAAGCCGCTGCTGGGTCCCCTTTCGCCGGAGGAGGTGCGCATCAGTACCATCACGCAAACAGGCCAGGACGTTGCCAAGGGGTACGGCAGTGAGCACCGCTATCTGCCCTATGAGCTCTTCATGCCCTTCTGGGTCAAACCCCAGCGCGCGCTTGTCGTGCTCGAGGCGGAATTTTGGTACCTTCTCTTTGCCGTTGCCCGCGCCAGGGGGGCGAAGGTCGTGCTGCTCAATGCCCGCCTCTCCGAACGCAGCTTCCCCAGATATCTGAAGCTGCGCTGGTTCTACCGGCGGCTTTTTGCGCGGGTCGACAAGATCTTCTGCCAGAGTGACGCCGACAAGGCCCGTTTTGAGCAGCTCGGCGCTTCCAATATCGAGGTGATCGGCAATATCAAGCTGGCGCAGAGCGTCACCGCCACGAAGCGCTACCCTAAGCCCGAAGGCGAAACGATCGTCGCCGCCAGTACCCATGAGGGGGAAGAGGCCATGATCCTCGAGGCTTTTCGCGCCCGCCACGCCGAACACCCCGACAGCCGCCTGCTGGTCGTCCCCCGCCACCCCGAGCGTTTTGACGCCGTCTGGGAGCTGCTGCACGGCCAGTGCGACGGCGAACGCATCGCCCGGTGGAGCACGGACGGCGGCATCGACGCGCTGGGGGAGCATCCCGTCGTCCTCGTCGACGCCATGGGCGAGCTCAACAACCTCTACGCCATCAGCGACATCGCCGTGCTCGGCGGTGCCTTCAACGCGGATGTCGGAGGCCACAACCCCCTGGAACCGGCCCATTTCGGCTGCCGGACCCTCACAGGGACGCACTTTTTCAATCAGCGCGAACTGATGCGCTACGTCGACAACATCGCCGTCGTCGAGAACGATGCGCTCACCGAAGCGCTCCTGCACGCCGAAGGGCTCCGTCCCGCATCGATCAACGGCAGCGTCGATCTCCAACCTTTTTTTGACTACCTCACCAAGGAGAGCGCCTCATGAAAAAATCACCGAACGACTACCGCGGACAGAGCAAAAAACTCGAAGCCAAGAACAAGATCAAGTCCAAGGCCTTCGCCAAAAAAGACGCCGGCCGCAAAAAGCCGGCAGCGCAAAGAGCCAAAACCGCGGAGTCCGAAGAGAGCCGCTATGTGCAGACCCGCTCCAGCGGCCCCTCAGACAAAGCCTACAAACTGCTGGCGGCCCAGGAGGGGATCTCCAACGCCAAAGCCAAGGAGCTGATCGACCGCGGGCTTGTCTACGTGGGCAACCAGAAGGTTATGATCGCCCGGGGCGAACTGCCGCTGAAGACCGAGTTCAGAGTCCAGAAAGTCGAGCGTATCCGCCCTATTTTCGAAAACGACGATCTCATCGTCGTCGACAAACCCGCCTTCCTCAACGCCGATGAAGTGGAGCGCCAGTTCAAAGGGACCCGCCTGCTCCACCGCCTCGACCGAGAAACGAGCGGGGTGCTGATGCTGGTCAAGAACGACGCCTTCCGCGAGAAGGCGATCGAGGCCTTCAGGAAAGACGAGGTCTATAAAGAGTACGTGGCATGGGTCGAAGGGGTCGTGACCGAAGAGGCCGTTATGGATGAGCCGATTCTGACGGAGAAACGCCATGGCAAGGCCCACTCCAAAATTTCCAAAAAGGGCAAACCGGCCGTCACGGAGATCTACCCGATGGAAGTATCGGGCAAAAAAAGCAAGCTCAAGCTCATCATCCACCACGGCCGGACCCACCAGATCCGCGTCCACCTGCGCGCCTTCGGGCACCCGATTGTCGGGGATGAGCAGTACGGCGGACGCCGCAGCCAGCGGGTGATGCTGCATGCGAAAAAAGTCGAGCTGCTCGGCATGACCTTCGAAGCTCCGGAACCGAAGCTCTTCATCCACTTCTCCGCCTAACCCCTCCTTCGCACGCCAAGGCCGCACGCGGAAACGGCGGGAAGCCTACAGCTCTTTTTTGGGAGCGGCGTAGACCTCGATCTCGACGCGGCGGTTCGCCGTACGCCCCTCGTCGGTCGCGTTCGTCGCCACCGGCTGGCTTTCACCCATCGCACGGGTTTCGATCATTCTCGGCGAAATACCGAGGGTAACGAGCTTGCTTCTAACGGCATTGGCACGGCGCTGCGAGAGTTTCATATTGTACACTTCCGTCCCGACGCTGTCCGTATGGCCGACGACGACCAGGCGGTCATTTTTCTGCAGCCTTCCGGAAAGCTGTTTCAGCGCGGCATCGCCCTGCGGCTTCACAATAGACTTGTCGAAATCGAAGAGGGTATCCGATGCCAGGACCACACGTTCGGTCGGTTTTTTGATGATAACAGGCTTGGGCACCTCTTTGATAACCTCGACCTTCTTGACGACTTCCACCTCTTTGACGACCTCTTTTTCCAGGACCGTGCCCTCGCCGGGGACCGGGACCTCTTTGACCACGACGATCTTTTCGGGTTCCGGCTCGGGGATGCCGAATCGGTAGACGACCCCCAGGGAGTAGAGGTTCACATCGTAATCGGACCTGGACCCGGCTTCGGCGAGGTGGTACGCTTCCCATTCGGCGCGTACGCCGAGGGCGGGTGTGAAATCGTACTGCACCCCGGCGCCGAGCTTGTAGCCGACATCCCATTCGGTCACGTGCATGTCTTTGGGAGCGCCGTTGACCAGCAGGATACCCCCGCTGTAGGTGTAGTTCTTGCTCATCCCCGCGTACAGCACCCCGATACGGGCAAAGACGGTGAGGGCGTCAAAGAGCGGGAGGTGGGCGAGCCCGTCCATGTTGATCCCCTGTCCCGAGAGCTTGCCTTTATAGACCTCTCCGGTATTGGTGACATCCTTGAACGAGAGTTCGCCTAGGTTGAAATACCCCCCTTCAACGGCAAAGTACTGATTGAAGAGGTAACCGCCGAACGCTTTGACGCCGAACACTTCCTCGTCTGCCGTTGCATTTGCCACATAACAGGTCGGGTCCCCCTGGCACACCTCTTTTTCGGTTGTGGAGATGGAGACCGAACCGGTCGCATATCCGAGATTTACCCCGAGGTAAGGCCCGGGCATCGCGATACGTTCGACCGCCTGCCCCTGCACCGCCGCCGCGACGAGAGCCGCCGCGACGAGAGCCGCCGTCGCGGCTATCCGTTTCATATTCATTTCTTTCCTTCCGTTCCGGGGCGCGTACCCCGCTATTTTTCAGAACGCTTTAGTTCCCGTATATCAGACTCATCATGGTCACGTCCGCCTTGCCGATACTCGCTCCCAGCAGTCCCGTGACCGAGTCAAGCAGCGGTGACAGCAGCGGCAGCAGAATCGACAGCAGCGGGTCGAGCAGACTTCCAAGCAGCCCACTCACATCAATCGGGATACCCAGCAGATTAATCGTCAATTCCAGATTGCTTACCAGCGTATTGAGCAGTGCGCTTGTCGTCGATCCTGTCGGCGCATAGACACTCTGCATCTGCTGCATATCGACCGGCAGGAAGTTGATTCCGCCGCTGTCAGCCACGCCCGATGCATAGGCCTTAACGGTGATCTTCACCAGCCCCAGCAGATTGACGAGATCCGCGCTGCCGACATCCTCAGGCGAAATCGGCTGCTGCGAGAAGAACTGGTCTTCGGGGATCGTACCGATCACAAGTGTGGCCAATCCGTTGCGAACATTCATGGCGATCTCATCGTTGTTCAGGACCGTCAGGTTAGCCTCTGACGAGCCAAGCTCAAGGTAAAGCGGCAGGTTGATAAGGTCGGCACTCACCGCCCCTTCTCCGTCCAGCTGCGTATTCAATGCACCGAGAAGATCCCCCAGGATGCCCCCGACTTTGAGGTTAAGCTGCAGACGGGTCGATGCGGAGTGGATCGTATCCCCCTCTTTCATCACGGCGATCGCCGGCGGTGTAATGACCTGGAGTTTCAGGCCGCTGCTTTCATCCGTCAGAAGCGGCAGGGAGAGCGGTACCTCTATCGGGGCGTTCAGTACCGGCGCAAGCGCCTGGTTGATGCCGCCCAACAGTGACTGAACGCTCAGCTGCGCCGCGGAGAGGCCCGTCATCGACAGCACATCGTTCACCTGCATCGGCAGCGTATCGACCGGGAACTGGAGCAGACTGCCCACGCTGATCGGCGTATCGCTGAGACCGGAGGCGTTGACCTCTTCCCTCAGATCAATCACGAGCTGATGTGCCTCGGCCGCATCAAGCCCTTCCAGCTCATCGGCAATGACCCTCAGCATCGCGTCGAGCGTCACGTTGCTGTCGACCAGGTCTTCGACCGTTGATGCGGACACGACATCGACAAGGTCCGAGACCAGTTTGGGGAAGCCGAGGCTGACGCCGGCCAGTCCCCCGGAACCCAGGAGGTCTACCGACGCCTGCGTCCCCAGTAAACCGCCGAGTACGCTGCCGAGTACCTCGGAATTATTCGTGTCAACCGCTACCGGAGTCGCCGCCATGGAGAAGACGGCCGCCTGGACCACCTTCATCGGCCCTGTCGTAAAGCTGTTCACGCTGTCATATTCAAGCTGCAGTCCGGTGAGAGACGTCACCGGCTGCTTGATCGTAAAGGTATACGTCGCGTTGTAATCGAGCGGGACCGACGGGGTGAAGGTCATGAGGTGATCATCGCCGACGTCGCTGTAATTGATCGTCCCGTTGACAAAGCTACCGTTGCTCTCTCGCAGATAGACGTTGGTACTGTTCAGTGTCGCCGTATTGACCGCTTCGTTGAAATTCCCCAGGATATGTACGCCGATGGAGACGTTGGTGTCGCCGTCATTGGGCAGGACCGTGACCTGCAGATATTTCAGCGTGCCCGTGCGAAAGTGGATAATATTGTCCGCCGCGAGGAGGTAGCCGTCACTCGCTTTGACGCCCCTTGTGATATACACGGTGTAATTCGAATCCATCACCAGATCCGCATTGGACGTCAAGGTAAAGAGCTTGGTATCCGTGCCGTAGAATTTGATCGTTGAGGAGACTTTGGTACCGTTCTCATCCAGCAGGTAGAAAGTCGAATCGTTCACGGTCGATACATTCATCTCTTTGTTGAATTTCGCCGTGATCAGCTTGTTGATCGGCACATTGACCGCTCCTTCGGACGGATCAACCGCCACCTGCAGTTCACCGCCGTTGACATTGTCGTCAAACGCGCTATCGCGTCCGCACCCAGCCAGAATCAACACCATTGCCATGCCAAGGATGCCGGTCAGCCCCCACTTATACTTAGACGTCTTCACCTATTACTCCTTTTGATTCATCGAAAACGCCGTACCGCCTGACCGACAGCGTTCACCTCTTCACGCGAGAGAAGGTGACACTTTTCCCCTCCATCCCACTGACATCTCATTTCTAACGAAATGAATCATATCTTCATGATACTTAATATAAATCAAAAAATACGATTTTTCATTTTTTTATGTGTGTTTATCAAAAAATTATCAAAAACATATTCTGTATTTATAAAACTTTATGCAAAAAAGTCATGTTTTATCATCAAATATCGAAAATATGCTTTGCAGCAGTGTCTGAAGCGGGCATACCTAATCACGCAGCATGCTGATTGTAAGAAACTGGATAGAGAGCGATGATGTATTGTCGTTAGAAGGGTCGGAGAGTTCTAGGGATGAAGGAGGCTCCGGGGAGCTCCTTCACTGAGTGTAGAAGTGTCGTTACTTCGTTTCCCCTGCGGGGAGGGTAACTTCATCTGCCGGCGGTGTGATCTCTTCCCCCGGCTCTTTCGGTGCAGCGATGATGTCGATTTCAACGCGGCGGTTCTGCGCGCGCCCCTCGTCGGTCGCATTGGTCGCGACGGGATCGCTCTCCCCTTTGGCCTTCGTTTCGATACGGTCGGCGCCGATGCCGTTGATGACGAGTTCGTTCTTGACCGCGTCGGCACGGCGCTGTGACAGTTTGAGGTTGTACAGCTCGGAACCGATGCTGTCCGTATGACCCGTCACGATCAGCTTGTCATCTTTTTGCAGTTTCAGCACGAGGTCTCTGATCGCGGCTTTACCTTCCGGTTTGACTGTCGCCTTGTTGAAGTCGAAGAGCGCATCCGTCGCCAGGACGACGCGTTCGACCGGCTTCCGGATAATGACCGGTTCGGACGGGACCTCTTTGACGACCTCTTTCTCGACGACTTTTTCGACGACAACAGGTTCGGCCGGTACCGGGACCTCTTTGACCACGACGACTTTTTCCGGCTCCGGCGGCGGGACAGGTGCGTTCGGATCTTCACCGAAGCGGTAGACGACACCGACGGACCAGAGGCTCATATCGAGACCGGAATTGGAAGCGTCCTCCTCCATGTGGTACCCTTCCCATTCGCCGCGGACACCGAGGCGGGGTGTGAAGTCATACTGCACGCCCAAGCCGACTTTCAGGCCCGCACCCCACTGGCTGGGACTCATGTCTTTCGCGACGCCATTGACATAGAGCGTGCCGCCACTGTAGGAGTAGTCTTTGCTGACTTCGGCATACATCACACCGAGGCGTGCAAAGGCGGTCAGCTGGGACAGGATCGGAAGGTGTCCGACCACGTCGGCATTGAGCCCCTGCGTCTTCGCGGTACCTTTATAGGTCTCCCCCGTACTCGTATCGTGTTTGAACGAAAGCTCGCCGAGGTTGAAATAGCCCCCTTCAATGGCGAAGAAGTCGTTAAAGAGGTAACCTCCGAACAGCTTCAGTCCGAAAGCGTTCTCGTCAATGGTGGAGTTGATCACGGTACAGGCCGGATCGCCGTTACACGCTTCCTCGGCCGTATCGGTCTCATTTACCCGGCCGGTCGCGTAACCGACATTGCCCCCGATATAGAACCCCGGGAAGGCAATGCGTTTCGCCGGGAAATCAGCATACGCCGCAGTGGTGAGCAAAAGCGCTGCCGCTGCCAATGAATATCTTCTCATTATTATTATCCTTCTTTTCACGGGGCATGGCCCCGTTTTCATTCTCTATTCTATCTGTTACGGCTGCTCGATATAGTGCTCGATCAGGCTGAGCATCGTGACATCGGCCTGACCGCTATACGCTCCGAGCGCGCCACTCAGCATATTCAGGATCGGCGACAACGCCGGTGCAAGCGTGTTCACAAGCAGATCGCTCAACGCCCCTGCAAGCGCGCTGACATCAAGCAACGGAAGGCCAAGCAGTGTCACCTGCAGCTCAAGGTTGCTTGTCAATGTTCCCAGCAATGAGCCTGTCGTATCTCCCAACGGTGCGAAGGCACTCTCCATCTGCGGTACATTGATCGGCAAGAAGTGCATCGTCGTATTGTTCGAATCCCCGACAGCATACGCCTTGGCAGTCACGGTTGCAAGCCCAAGCAGATTGATAAGGTCTACCGGTGCGAAACTGTCAGCCGTCAATGGCTGATCGGAGAAGAACTGGTCATCCGGAATCGTCCCGAGGTAGATTGAGGCAAGCCCGTTCTGTACCGCCATCGCGACATCGTCAACAGAAAGCGTAGTCAAGTTGCCTTCAGCGGCACCCAGCACGATATACAGCGGGATATTGAGGATCGCATCTGTGCCGAGCCCAAGCAGCGACAACAGGTCTGTAAGCGCCGAACCGGTCAGTGTAAGCTTCAGCTGAATTCTTGCCTGGGAAGCGCGGATCGTATCCCCCGGAACCATCAGCGCAATTGTCGGCGGACTCACCAGCTGCGCACGAAGCGTGCTGTTACCGTCAGTCAATCCCGGAATGGAGAGTGGAATCTCGATAACACTTTGTGTAATCGGAGCCAGTGCAGCATTAACCGAACTCAACACAGAGACCACATTCGCCTCTGCCGCCGAAATACCATCCATGGCCAGAACATCTGTCACATTCGCAGGGAGAACACTATCAGGGAACTGCAACAGGTCCCCGATAGCTACCGGCTGATCAAGGCCCTGGTCAGCCACAGCCTGCGCAATTTGATCCACAGCATCTTTACCCGGTCCTGCCGGCATCTGATCGGAAATAATCTGCAGCAGTGTCGTCAGACTGACGTTACTGTCCACGAGCTCCTGTACCGTCGTCGAATTGGTTTCCCCGCTGAGTGCGGCCACCAGTCCCTCGTAGTTGATCGTCGCCGCAACCAGTCCCTGCACGCCATCGACGCCCAGGGAAATATTTGTCCCGAGCAGATTGCCCGTGACACCGTTGAGGGCCGATTCGTTTGTATCGGCTGCCACGGCAGTAGTGCCCATACTGAAGACGGCCGCATCGATGACGCGGATCAGGTTGCCGGTTGTGAATGTTGAGTTCACGTCGCTGGCAAGTGTGTCGCCGTTGACCGCCGCAACCCCCGTTGTCACCGTAAAGGTGTAGGTGTTGTACGCCGTCAGGTTCGCATCCGGGTTGAAGACGGCGATATAGTTGCCGCTGTCATAGCCGATCGTACCCGGCAGCAGGCCGCCGCCGCTATTTTCAAGATAGAAGGTCGCGGCATCAAGGGTCGTCTCGTTGACGTCCTCGTTAAAGTAGGCGACGATATCGTCACTGACCGGAACGCCTGTCGCGCCATCCATCGGGACGATGTAGACCTGCAGCTCAGTCTGGGTGCCCGTCGTGAAGGTCGATGTCTCATCCGTACCCAGCTGTTCGCCGTCGAGGGACGTCACGTCGTTTTCGACCATGAAGGTGTAATCGCTGTTCGGAACCAGCGTCGTACCCGGATCGAGGATAAAGGTTACGACCGTATTGCCGTTCGCATCCGTACCCGTATGCAGCGTACCCGGAACGTGGGTGCCGTTTTCATCCATCAGATAGATATTGCCCGAATTGAGCGTCGACAGATCCATCGGTTTGTTGAAGGTCGCAGTCACCATCGTGTTGATCGGCACACCTGTCGTACCGTCGGACGGCATAATCGTCACGGCCAGGCGCAGCCAGTTGCCCGTCACGAACATGGCCGTCTCGTCGGCGGCGAGCGTATGCCCGTTCGGTGCCGACACGGCCGTCGTCACGACGGTGGTGTACGTACTGAACGGCACCAGGTTGGAAGCGAGTTTCAAAATCAACGTCGTGTTATCGTCGGTATGGTCGATCTTCGTCACCGGTACTTTCACGCTGTTTCCATCGAGCAGATAGAAACTGTTGTTCGTAACCGTTGCGAGATCCACCGGCTCGTTAAACGTTGCGGTGATATTGGGATTGAGCGAGACATTGCTGTCGCCCTGCTGCGGATTGAGCGTGACGTTGAGTCCCAGACCCGTTCCGGTCGTGAACTGCGTGACGACATCGCCGCCCAGGCGGGAGTAGTCCGTCGCTCTGATACCGTTCGTAATGACGAACCGGTAGGTGGTGTTCGCCGTCAGATTGGCATCGGGCTTGAAGCGCAATACCTTGTTCAGATATGACCACGATCCCGGCACCATGCTGTTATTCGGGTCCAGCAGGTAAAACGTCGTCCCCTCGATCAACGTTGCCTGCTGGAGATCCTTATTAAACGTTCCCGTAATATCCGTATTGAGGAAAACGTCCGTTGCCCCATCGGCAGGCGAAACCGTTACCTCAAGACCACTACCTTTGACATTGTTGTCAAAGGCACTGTCCGCACCGCATCCCGCCAGCATGAACATCATCGCCATGCCGAGGAAGAGTGCCAACCCCTTCTTCGTTTGCAAAAACAATTGCATTTTACACTCCTTCGTTTTTGAAGCTTTTTATCTCGGTTAAGGCCGCTTCCCGCCACAATCCCCGCGACAGAATATCGCGGAAGAGTTCAATCAATAATATCACAGAAAGCTGAATCAAAACATAGTATTTATGATACAAATAACAGTAAAAAATAATTCAAAATAAATTATATGAAAACAAATGGAATTGTTGGAAAATTACTTGAAAATACACTGTTGGAATACTATATTTTGGGTGATAAAAGGTTAGAGGTTTTCAGTCTATCCTGTCCGCAGCCGGAGCTGCGAACGGATGGTAAGAGGTGCTTAGAGCGGGAGGGCAAGGCCCTGAGCGTTCAGCAGGCCAAGCAGCGTCTGCAGCAGTGCAGTCGGATCGGTTGTCAGGCCGCCGAGCAGGTCAGTAATCGCAGAGGCATCAGCTCCGCCGAGCAGGCTTGTCAGTGTTGTCAGCAGGTCGCCGAGGAGGTTGCCGCCGAGGCTGTTGAGCAGATCCGAGAGCGTACCGGTCAGTGAACCCAGCAGGTCCCCGCCGAGCAGGCCGAGCAGATCACCTGAAGATGCACCTGTCAGCGTGCTCAGGATGCTTGTAAGCGCACCGGTCGGATCACCGCTGCCCAGGATCGTACCGACCAGGCTGCTGAGTGCACCGAGGTCGGTCGGAGTCGCACCGTTCAGAAGCAGACCTGTCAGGTCACCCAGCGGCAGTGTCTGTGTCAGGTACGGCACGTTGGTCATCAGACCGCCGAGGATCGCATACCCGCCGAGCTTGTCGATCGTTGTGACAACAGGCATAACAACGCCGGCGTTGAGCAGGAAGGCTGTTCCTTCGGCATTCAGACCGTGTGCCACGGATTCCAGCAGTGCCAGCATGTTGACAGATGTCGTCAGGAGGCCGTTGATGCTTGTATCCATCGGATCGATACCGAACGGCAGGACTTCACCCGGCAGGGCAAGGATGTCGTTCAGCGAAAGTGCCGGCAGGTTCAGATCCGGCACGGCACCCAGTACTGTCGTCAGCACAGTAGATACCGGTGCAGGGATCGGCAGCGCATTAATGATATCCATCAGCTGGGCAACGCTCAGCTTCGTCGCCATCAGCTCATCGAGCGGAAGCGCGTTGAGGACCGGCAGTGTTTTCGCCGCAGCGATAATGTCATTGATCGTCGTGTCAGCACTGACCAGGCTCAGGAGCCCTGCAGGATCCAGCGGAAGCGCGCCGCCATCCAGCGGGAGCGCACCGAGCAGACTTGTCAGTGAACCGACCAGCAGGTTCGGATCCAGACAGGATGTCAGGTCGCCTGTCACCTGTGCAAGCAGGCCTTCGACCGTACCGAGCAGACCCGTTGTCGTTGTCAGCAGGGTTGCCGGCAGGCTGCCGAGTGTCGTACCGAGGAGCTCCTGCGGTGCCACGATAAGGTCGCCGAGGCTCAGCAGGTTCGTCAGCTGGGACGGATCAAGTGCGCCTGTCAGGTCTGCAAGGACGGATTGCGGGTCACCAGACAGTGTTCCGAGGATACCGAGGAGGTCTCCCGCGCTGAGCGGAGCGGCAAGGAGGTCAGAGAGTGTCGCGGTATCCGCCAGGCCAGTCAAACTCTGAACGGCACCGAGCAGGTCACCGAGCGGAAGGGCAACCGCAAGTGTTTTCAGGTTTTCTGCTGTCAGTGTTGCACCGCCCAGTACGCTGTTTGTCGCACAGTCGAGCGTTGCAACAACAGGCTCAAGCTGCGGGATACAGGCAGCGACATCGTAACCGACACCCATAACCGTGTCGTCCAGGAATGTAAGCGCATCGATCCCTGTCTCGGCGACACCGGCAGTCGTATCAACAAGCGTGCCAATGACTTGCGTCAGCAGGCTCGGTGCAACGCTCAGCAGGTCACCCAGCGGCAGTGTCTGCAGCAGTGTAGCAGGGTCCAGTGCATCTTTAAGAGATGCGACGATTGCCAGAACGTCCGGCGTACCGCCGACGAGTCCAATGATATCGAGGACATTGCTAAGAGAGACGCTTGTCTCCAGCATCGCGCCGACAGTGACACCCGTTGTTGTCAGCCCGAGTTCCACCATGGCATTGGCAACAGAGGCAACGTCGAGCGGAATGGAAGTAAGGATGCTGAGATCAGCCGCGCTCAGCACATTGGTCAGCGTGCCGGTCGCCGTACCAAGCACACACTCGAGCGTGCCGACAAGCGCCGTTGCCTGCTCAGCACCGACCACGGTACCCGATGTCGCCGTCGTTGTAGAGGATGATGAACCACATCCAGAGAGCAGAAGTGCCGCCCCCACGGCACTTGACATCATGATACCCCGAACGCCACTTAGTGATTGTTTCATTGTTTTTTCCTTATATATTGTGATAGAAATCTGTAATGCACAATAGCAGTCCATGCAGATCCCAGATTACGGATCAGTTCGACCCGCCCAAAACCGTATGGCGATGGAATGCCATCCCATACGGCTCGCCTCGGTCAACAAATAATGTAACACTCAGCGACATTCAGCCCTTACCGATGCCACCTCTTACCCTTTCCCAAATGAGTGCAATTGACTTAAAATCCTGACGCCAAATTGTTCTTTCGAGTTGCGGTAAGAAAATTATGCCATTCTCTAGGCGATGTTGCCCTACATATATTCAAAAATCCGTTATTCAACCCGTCACAGCTGTTACTTTTTTTCACATTTAAAGAAAAAAAAAGAATACTTAATAAAACTTTTTCTTATAAATGTTGTATTTTGGTTTTTTACGGTGTATAATATGCGCTCACTTCAATTTATTTCTAATAATTTTTTTTTATTAACTTTTACTGTTTGTACTTATTCATAAAAATATGGATATTAGAAATTTGTATTTATCCTTTTACAATGCCGGCAGGAGAGTCCGAGGCCATTTCAAGAGCTGCCATAGAGGACGGCCACAGACTGCTATATATGGTAAGCACACAGCGTATCAAACATCCTGCAAAGGGTGTTTCGCTATAATGCGCCTTCACTCATATCGCACCCATATATTATTGATTGAACAGCTTTGCGACGCAGAGCATAAGGAGCACCCGTGTTTGATACCCTGACGGATTCGTTTACGTCCGCCATTAAAAAGATCCGCTTCCATGACGATGAAAAGGCGCTGAAGAAAGCGCTTGCCGAACTGAAAAAAGCGCTGCTCAAAGCCGATGTCCATCACAAGGTTGTCAAAGAGCTTATCGACCGCGTCGAACTGGATACGAAGAAAGCCGGCATCGGCAAGGATCAGTTCCTTGACGCGATGCGCTTCACCCTGCACGACCTGCTGAAAACCGAAGGGCACCAGGGGTTTGTTTTTGCCGCCAATCCCCCCACCGTCATCCTGATGACCGGTCTTCAGGGTTCGGGAAAAACAACGACAACGGGGAAACTCGCCACCTACCTCAAAGAGCAGAAAAAGAAGAAGGTCCTGATCGTCGCGGCGGACCTGCAACGTATGGCCGCCGTCGAACAGCTCCGCCAGATTACGGAGCAGATCGGCGTCGACCTGTATGAAGACGAGGCCACCAAGAACCCGGTCGAGGTCGTCACGGCGGCCATGGCCAAAGCCAAGAGCAACCTGTACGACGTCGTGCTCGTCGACACCGCCGGGCGCCTGGCCATCGACGAAGAGCTGATGAGCGAGCTGGGGCAGGTCCGCGACGCCGCGAAGCCGAGCGAGATCTTCTACGTCGCCGACTCCATGACGGGCCAGGATGCCGTCCGCACCGCCCAGAGCTTCAAAGAGCAGATCGGGATCGACGGGGTCATCCTGAGCAAGTACGACGGTGACGCCAAAGGCGGCGTCGCGCTCGGCATCGCCTCTCAGGTTCAGGTGCCGCTGCGCTTTATCGGTGCCGGTGAGAAGATGGCGGACCTCGAAGTCTTCCTCCCCGACCGTATCGTCAACCGCCTGATGGGGCTGGGGGACATCGAAGGGCTGGCGGAGAAGGCCTCAAGCGTTATCGATGAGAAGCAGGCGAAAAAGCTGACCCAGAAGATCAAGAAGGGACAGTTCAACTTCAACGACTTCCTCGAGCAGATGGAGAGCATGAAAAAGCTCGGCTCCATGAAATCCCTGATGGGCATGATCCCGGGGATGGGGGACATGTCCAAGGCGCTCAAAGACTTCGACCTGGAGAACTCCCAGGAGCTCAAACAGATCAAGGCGCTGGTCAGCTCCATGACCCCCAAAGAGCGCGAAAACCCCGACCTGCTCAACAACAGCCGCAAGCAGCGCCTGGCCAAAGGGGCCGGGATGGACCAGATGGACGTCAACCGCATCCTCAAGCAGTTCAAAAACGCCGCGAAGATGGCCAAGAAATTCTCCGGCAAAAAAGGGATGCAGGATCTGCAGAACATGATGAGCCAGATGCAGGGCGGCAAGTTCCCGCGCTGATCCCCCCGCCGCTTCATTTGCATGCGGCTTCCCGCCTTCACCCTTTTTATCGATTGCTTCCATCGCAGCGAAACTGTTATAATGGTCACATCTTCGTGCATTATCCCACAAGGAGAGATCATGCGTATACGCCCTCTTTACCTCCCCCTGTTTCTCTTGCCGCTCGCCGCATTTGCCTTAGAGCCCCAGGTGCAGATACAGCGCCCCGCCGTCTCCACCAAGGTGCCCCAGAAAATCGTGCCCCCGTCCTCCTCTGCCCAGCAGCCTGTCGAAAAGCCGGACCTGACGGTGACCGGTATCACGGCTTATACCCAAAGGGGCGGTACCATACTGAGTCATGTCCGCAAGCTCTATGTCAATGAGCCCCTTGAACTGGACACCACCATCGAAAACGTCTTTGCCTATGACGGGCACAGCCGCAAAAAATTTAAGATCACAGTCCAATTCAGGTACGGCTACTCCGGCCCGGTGCACAAGGAGAAGACCATCTGGGTAACGAAAAACCTTGAACCCGGGGAGTCCCTTACGCAGCACATCATCTACGGCAGGGTCAAAGGTACGCCTGACGTGCTGTACGTCAAAGTCATTGCCGATGCGGGGCATGCCATCGCCGAGCGCAATGAAAACAACAATGCCGACGAAATAGAGATCAGGATAGAGCCGGGACCCTGAGAATGCACCGCCATCCAGTCGAGCGTACCCTTCGCCAAATGAAGCGGGGCCACCCCCGCCCTTGTGCAATCTAGAATTATTCGCTATAATCCCGCCATCGTTTTACGCTTATGAACAATACCTCTGTGACATTGGCGTATCGCATACCCGAACGGTTTGCACGGAACGTCTCCGATAAGACGGTTAGAGGCCGCGGTATCCATGCTAGAGTGACTCCTTCATCGTTCCGCTGCACTGCCCTCTTTTTCCGACCTTCCCGAAAACCATTCATTTTATTATTTATCGAAGGAACGAACAATGACAACAATCCGTCTTACCCGTATGGGACGCAAAAAACAGCCTTTCTACCGCGTTGCGGTTACTGATTCCCGCAAACGCCGTGACGGCGGCTGGATCGAACTGATCGGCTGGTACAACCCGATGACCAAAGAACAGAAGATCGACGAAGAGCGTCTGAACTACTGGATCAGCGTCGGCGCCACGATGAGCGACCGCGTCAAAAAGATCACCGGCAAATAATCATGGTCACCGATTTCGTCGCCGAATACGCACGTCTCATCGCCTCCTATCCCGAGGACATCCGCGTCGAGATGTTCGAAGGTGACGAGATCGCCGAAATCGTCCTCTATGCCAACGGCGCCGACATCGGCAAGCTGATCGGCAAAGAGGGCAAAATGATCGGCGCCATCAAAACCGTCATCTCCGGCTGCAAAGCCAAAGACGGCAAAAGCTACCGCATCAATGTCGAAGCGGCAGAATAACGACCGGCTCCTCCATATCGCCACGCTGGGCCGCACCGTCGGCCTGCACGGCGAGATGAAGCTGCACCTCTTCACCGATTTTCCCGAACAGTTCGTCCCCGGCGAGACCTTCTATACCAAAGAGCGTACCCCGCTGCGGTTTGAAACGGTCAACATGGAGCGCGAACTGGTCAAACTCGAAGGTATCGACACCCCCGAAGACGCCAAACGCTTCACCAACGTCATGCTCTACACGACCTACGGCCGTACCCGCGAAATGTGCCACCTCGATGAGGGGGAGCACTTCTGGTTCGACCTGATCGGCTGCACGGTCATGGAAGACGGTGTGACGCTGGGCAAAGTGCTGGAGATCGAGCGCATCGGCGCGGTCGATTACCTGCAGATCAAAACCGACGATGCGCTGACAAAGCAGAGACTGCCCAAGCAGTTCCTGCTTCCCAAACAGCCGCCCTTCGTCGAAAGTGTCGATACCGATGCGGCCCTGATCACCGCGCACGGCGCGATGGCCATCCTGGAGGAGTCGTGACTTTTACCTACGTCACCCTCTTCTCCAACCTGATCGAAGGGTATTTCCAGGACTCCATCCTCAAGCGGGCACAGGAGAAGGGACTGTTCAACGTTTCCTACCTCAACCCGCGCGACTTTACGACGAACAAGCACGGCAAGGTCGACGACACCGCCGTCGGCGGCGGGGCCGGGATGGTGATGACCCCGCAGCCGCTTTTCGACACCCTGAAACAACTCCGTGAAAACGATCCGGACGTCCATATCGTTTTCGCAACCCCTGTCGGCAAACCGTTTGTGCAGAACGACGCCAAACGCCTTGCCAAGAAAAGCCATGTCGCATTTGTCAGCGGCCGCTACGAAGGCATAGACGAAAGGGTCATCGAGACCTTTGCGGACGAACTCTTCAGTATCGGTGATTACATCCTGACCGGCGGGGAGCTGCCCTCGCTGGTCATGACAGATGCCATTGCCCGCAACCTTGAAGGCGTACTCGGAAACAGCGAGTCGCTGGAGACGGAAAGCTTTGAAACCCATCTGCTGGAAGCCCCATCCTACGGAAAGCCCCCGCTTTTTGAGAATATGGGCGTGCCATCAGAATTCTTAAAGGGAAACCACAGTAAAATTGCGGCACTCAAAATTGCCTTGTCAGAATGCAAGACTAAATTCTTCAGGCCTGAGCAGCTTAAAAGGCATAGAAAAAGGACATTGTATGAGAAATAAATACATCGAAAATTTCGAAAATGCTCAAGTCGCTGAAAAGAACGTCCCAGAATTCCGCGCCGGTGATACCGTACGCCTCGCTGTTACCATTAAAGAAGGTGACAAAACTCGTGTTCAGAACTACGAGGGTGTATGTATCGCTATGCGCGGTCAGGGAACGGGTAAAACCATCACAGTTCGTAAAATCGGTGCCAACGGCGTCGGTATCGAGCGTGTTTTCCCGATCTACAGCGACAGCATCAACGAGATCAAAGTACTTCGCCGCGGACGTGTACGCCGTGCGAAACTCTTCTACCTGCGCGACCGTGCCGGTAAATCTGCACGTATTAAAGAGCTCCGCAAGTAATTGCGGACGCCCTTCAGACCCAACACACTTCCCCACTCACTTTTTACAACCAACCGCTTCCTTTACAAGGAACTCCTATGACGCTTAACCTGTTATTCATTACCGCTACGGCCCTCTTTATCATCGCCGTTTTGAAACAGCTGCTGGAAACGAACGCGTTTCTGAACCGCCTGCGCGACCACCATCCCTCTCGTTATGAAGCCATGGGACGCCCCCGCTGGAACATCCAGTTCGGCGACCCCCGCTTCCGCGAAGCGGTCAAGTACATCCGCGCCCACAAATTCGCCGACCTCGGCGACGACGAACTCGAACGCATCTACAAAGCGATCAAACGAGCCGACAGGGTCGCCATCGCATCCGCCGTCGTCGCCATACTCATCACCCTGATTGAGGTCATGCGAGCCGCGGGATAATACAACAAGGAAGCAGTAGCAGAAATTTCTTCTTTGGAGTCGGAAACGATCATTAGCGTGTCGAGCGGATCACCGGGGAGTGGAATGCCCCGAAAGCGCACTCCGAGAGTATTTCTTCCAGGGCGCAGCTTGTTATCCTTTTTTCTTCCCGGTTCGGCTTCTTTTTTGGATAAGCATAAGCGCTAAAGCGCAATACATGCAAGGCACTAAATGCCGAGTCGTAAAAAAGAAGGGGAACAAAAACACAAATAATCTCGGAAAACACGGCTCTGTACAAGCCGATAAGAAGCTGCTAGTAGTCTTTAAGCGCCCGTTCAATGTCGCGCTTCATATCCTTCTCTTTCATATCTGCGCGCTTGTCGTGCGACCATTTTCATTGCCGTCCCCGGAGCAAAGCTCCGCGAACTTTCGCTGGCCGCTATGGCGACTAAAGGCGGCTCTGCACGAGCCGCAAAAAGCTGCTAGTAGTCTTTTAATGCCCGTTCGATGTCGCGCTTCATATCCTTCTCTTTCATGTCGGCGCGTTTGTCGTGCAGCTTTTTACCCCGCGCAATGGCGATCTGGATCTTGACGATGTTCTTTCGGTTAAAATAGAGCTGCAGCGGGACGATGGTGTGCCCCTCTTTTTCGACGGCGGCGATCAGCTTGGCGATCTCTTTCTTGTGCAGCAGAAGCTTCCGACTGCCGCGCTCCTCGTGGCCGTAGTAGTGGTGCGTCGTCTCCAGGCGGCCGATATGGGCATTGAACAAAAAAGCCTCGCCTCTGACGATCTTGACAAAGCTGTCCTTGAGATTGACCCGTCCGGCCCGAATCCCTTTGACTTCGCTGCCCTGGAGCACGAGGCCCGCTTCGAATTTTTCGAGGATCTCGTAGTCATGATAGGCTTTTTTGTTTTTGGCAATCGTTTCGCCCACTCGCAGTCCTTTAAATCAGTGATGCAATCATAGCAGAAACCGCCCCTCTGCCGCCAATCATCGCGCCAAAAAAGGCGCCGGACACGATCTAGTTTTAATCAATCTGCCCCTATAATTTCTTATGAATCTTTTTGCCCGTCTCCTCGACAGAATCAGCCGCTATCGCCCGAAAACGATCATCATCTGGGCGACACTGGTCTCTACCGCCGTCTCCTTCGTGGTGGCAGGCGGCACCTTCTATCTTTTTATGGATCAATTGCCCCCCATTGTCGTCTTTCTCTCCATCGCGATGCCGCTGCTGCTGACCCCGACGATCCTCTCCGCCGTCCTCAACCTGATGCTGCGTATGAAGCGCTACAAAACGGCCCTCGAAGAGGCCATCGAAAAAAACCACGAGAAAGATCTGCTGCTCTTCGAACAGGAGCGCTTCGTCCTGATGGGGGAGATGCTCTCAAACATCTCCCACCAGTGGCGCCAGCCCCTCAACGCCGTCAACCTCACACTCCTGTCGCTCAAACTCGCCCAGGCAACGGGGAAACTCGACGATGAGACCCTGAACCAGGCCTTTGAAACGATTGAACAGAACACCCTCTATCTCTCCGATACCATCGAAGACTTCCGCTCCTTTTTCCAAAACCGGGCCCCGACGAAGATCCTGCCCCTGAAACAGATCGTTTCCGAGATGGAGGGAATCGTCGCCCCGCTGCTCAAAAGCGCCCGTATCACCTTACGTATCGAGGGTACCGATGCCCAGGAAGCGTACCACCTGGAGATCGCAACCGCCATCTCGCAGGTGCTGCTGAACCTCATCAGCAACGCCAAAGACGCCTTGGAGGGGTACGACATCGAACCCAAACAGATCACGCTCCTGTTCAACAAAAACGGCGAAGGCATGACCATTACGGTTTCGGACAACGGCCCCGGCATCGCCCCCGAGATCAAACCGAAGATCTTCGATCCCTACTTCACGACAAAGAAACAGATGAAAGGGAGCGGCATCGGGCTGCACATGAGCCGCCAGATCATCGAAAAGATCTTTGCCGGCGCCATTGCCGTCGACACCTCCAAGACGGGAACGACCTTCAGTATCTTCATTCCCTACTCCGAGCACTGCCGTCTCGCGGCGGAAGTACCTACGCCGGAGGGAGAGGCCTGAAGAAACTGCTGCCGCTGCCGGAGAAGAACCAGCCGTGGCGGAAATGCTCTTTGAGCTCCGGGTAGAGCGACAGCGCCGGTTCAAAGAGGTCGTTCGCATCATCGGCGCTCAATTCGGAGAGCAGCGTTTTCGAATCGGTCTGTGCATAGTAGTCATGGGCCTCGGCGGAGAGCTCTTTGTAAAAGCTCTCCCGGAAACGGCGGTAGACGGCGGGCGTACTGATCTCGATCGGCGGCGTGCGCGTCTCGAGCTGCAGCGGCACCTCGTCAAAGGGCTCGACGATCTCGCCGATGCCCGAGACGTTCGCACTGGGATAGCCGTACACGAAAAAGGGGACGTCCGCCCCTACTTTTGCGCCGATCGCGGCCAATTCTCCGACATCGAGCCCCAGGTGCAGCACCTCGTTGCACATCTTCAGGTAGGTCGCCGCGTCCGAACTGCCCCCGCCAAGGCCTGCAAAGGCGGGAATGTGTTTGTTAACGGCAATGCCATGGGTCTGCATCAGCCGCTCGAGTTCCGTCGACCCTGTCGCCTCTAACAGGGCACGGTAGGCTTTATAGATCGTATTCTGCTCCGTCGTACAGGCAAAATCGCCGTCGATGACGAACCCCTCCTCCTCCTTGGGAAAGAAGTAGAGCAGGTCATGCAGCTGCTCCACCACCATAAAGCGCGAGAGGATCTCGTGGTATTCCCCGCGGCGTCCCGTAATCTTGAGAAAGATATTGACCTTGGCCGGTGCCTTGTAATGTTTCATAATGCCACCTTGTTCAACACGTAATGCACGCCCTCTGCGTCAAAGGAGAAGATGGAGAGTTCCCGCCCGTCATCAACGCGGTAGAAGCCATCCTCGCCGGGGGCGAACTCGTCTCGCGTCAGCGGCTGCCCCAGGGTGATCTTGCGCCACTCTCCCTTGTATTCGATCGGGGGAACCCGCAGCGCGCCGCGGATATCGAGGGGCTTCTCCCCCTCGTAGACGAACTGCCCCTCGCAAAGACGTTCAAGCATACTGAGCGATCCCCCCTCGAGACCGAGCCGCTCGTACACGAGCCGTCCGAGCGAACGGATATAGGTCCCCTCGGAGACCGTGGCCTCGAAAGTTACAAAGGGGTGGCAGTAGTGCAGCAGCTTGACGTCGTAGACCTTTGAGCGGATCGTCTCCAGCTCGAAGGGGATGCCCGCCCGCGCCAGGTCATAGGCACGCTTCCCGTTGATCCGCTTCGCGCTGAAAATCGGCGGCGGGTAGGCCTGCTCCCCCTGCAGCGATTCGACGGCCTCTCGGACCTTTGCTTCTGGCAGCGGCGCGATGTCATCAATGCGCTCAACCCCTTCGATATCGAGGGTATCGGAGTGCGCTCCGAGCCAGAGCGTCGCCCGGTAGCGCTTGGGGGTTTTGTCGAGAAAGCGGAAAAGCGAGGTGTATTTGCCGAAGGCGACAATGAGCACCCCCTTTGCAAAGGGGTCGAGGGTACCGGAATACCCCGCCTTTTTCACCCCGTATTTGCGCTTGAGGGTCCGCAGGAACTGGTTGGAACTGAGCCCGGAGGGCTTGTAGGCGACAAAAAGTCTGTTCATCGGCTCAGAGGCGCTCCACGAAGGAGGCGAGGATCTCCCGCTTGTTGCCGCCGAAGTTGATGTTGAGCTTGAATTCGCGTCCGGCCTTGCTCACGCCTATGACCCGCCCGGCACCGAAGATCTTGTGGCGGACGAGGTCCCCTTTTTTGAATGCCGTGTTCTTCTCGATCTTCAGCGAGCTTTCGCACAGCCCCGCCTCGCCGAAGAAGCGGCTCTTCTCCAGTTCCGTACGGCGTCCCTTGTAGTAGCGGCTCTGCACGTGTGACAGCGTCAGCGTATCTTTGGCGCGCGTAAAGGAGACGTAGCCCAGGCGGCGCTCCTCCTCCAGGTCGCTGCCGTCCCCGACAAGGGGGAGGAACCCCTCTTCGAGGCCGATGATGAAGAGGTGTTCGAACTCCAGCCCCTTGGAGGCGTGGATGCTCATGATGTAGATGCTCTCCCCTTCAACCTGGTCCTGCTCGCTCTGCAGGGAAACCTCGTTCAAAAACGCATCCAGGCTCGCCTCCGGGTTCTGCTTGATAAAGTCGCGGAAAAGCCCGAAGAACTCGTCGATATTCTGCACCCGCTCGGTTCCGTCGGGCATCGCCTCGTAAAAGGCCTTGATCTTGAAGATCTCGTCAAGACGCTCGGCGAAGCTGTAGAGCGACTCGTCCGCGATCGCGCGCATCTGCTCCAGCTCGCCGATGAACTGTTTGAGGGTCGTCGTGTTTTTCTTGCGCACCAGGGCCTCGAGCTCGGCCGTACTGCTGAGGCGGATAAGATCGTACAGGGAGCGCTCCTGCTCCATGGCCGCCAGCTCCAGCTTGTCGATGGACGCCTTGCCGATGCCCCGCTTGGGCTTGTTGATGATGCGTTTCATCGAGAAGTTGTCGTGGTGGTTGGTGATGACGCGCAGGTAGCTGATCAGGTCCTTGATCTCGGCACGGTCGTAAAAGCGCAGCCCGCCGACGAGCTTGTAGGGGATCCCGGCGCGGTTGAGCCCCTCCTCGAGGGAGCGGCTGAGCGCATTGATGCGGTAGAGCACGGCGATCTCGTTGGGGCGTACCCCCTCGCCGATCAGTTTGTTGATCTGCAGGGAGATCTTGCTCGCCTCCTCGTTTTCGTCGTTCGAAGAGAGCATCTTGACGGCATCCCCGTCGCCTCTGGTCGGCAGCAGCGTCTTGCCCAGGCGGGAGCGGTTATGCTCGATCAGCGCGTTGGCCACGGTCAGAATCGGCGTGCGCGAACGGTAGTTGTGTTCGAGTTTGACCACCATAGCGTCCTGGAAGTCCTGGTCGAACTCCAGGATATTGCGCACGTGCGCCCCGCGCCAGCCGTAGATGCTCTGGTCGTCGTCCCCGACCACGCAGAGGTTGTTGTGGGCGCTGCAGAGCTTCTGGAGCAGCTTGAACTGCAGTTCGTTCGTATCCTGGTACTCGTCGATCATGATGTACTGGTAGCGCTTGCTCGTCTCTTCGGCCAGCTCCGGGTGTTCATCGAGCAGTTTGTACGTCAGGGCGATCAGGTCGTCGAAGTCCACCAGGTTGTTCTCGACAAGGTACGCCTCGTACTCCTTGTACACTTTGGCGATCTGTTCGTAGTTTTTCTGCTCCGCCTGGGCATGCGCCTCTTCCGGCGTGATCAGGGAGTTTTTGTAGCGGGAGATCTCGCTGGCCACGAGGGGCATCGGGAGGTCGCCGGCGAGCTTTTTCAAAATCCGCTTCTTGTCGTCCGTATCGATAACGACGAAGTTGTTCTCCCGCCCCAGCCGGTGGATATGGAACTTCAAAAAGAGCAGGCCGAACTTGTGGAAAGTACACAGCAGCGGCGGATAGCTTTTCGCGTCGATCATGGAGAGGGCGCGTTCACGCATCTCCTTGGCCGCTTTGTTGGTAAAGGTCAGCGTCAGCGTGTTGCTCGCCGGGATCCCGACAACGTCCAGCAGGTAGGCAAGCCGCGAAGTAATGGTCGTCGTTTTGCCGCTGCCCGCGCCCGCAAGGATCAATAAGGGACCATCGATCTTCTTGACGGCTTCGGCCTGCTGCTCGTTAAGGTTTTTGAAAATTTGTTCCATCTCTATTTTTCGTGTTTTTAGGTTAATCTATTATATCAATAATTTTTTAAGCTCTCATTGTTTGATGACACTTTTCAGATTGCTTTATCGGGAAATTATAAAAAAAGTAATCAGAACTAATCCGTCTTATTGAAATGACTATCATTGTACGTTATAATTCTGATGTTTTATTTTTATGGAGCCTTGTTATCAAAAAGCGGATGCTTTATAACAAAGACAAATATGGCCCATTTGCCAAGGATATATGAATGCTGAAAGACTTCGCCAAACTGCAAACTTTTTTGACTGTCGTCAAAGAGAAGAGCTTTTCCAAGGCTTCCGCGAAACTGGGCATTTCCCAACCCGCCGTCACCCAACAGATCAAATTTATCGAAGAGTACCTCGATACACGCATCGTCGAGCGTAAGAAGAACGGCATCAAGCTGACCAAAGAGGGCGAGGATCTCTACCGTATCGCTGTCAAACTCGAAAAGGCGATCAACACGAGCCAAAAAGAGCTGCTCAAGATCATCAACAAAGACTTCACCTTTATCCTCGGTGCATCCTACGCGATCGGGAACTACGTCATCCCGACCTACCTCGGCGCCATCAAAGAGAAGATCAACAACGAGGTTTACATGCATGTCGGCCTCTCCAACGAGATCATCGACGAACTCGAAGACAAAAAGATCGATGTCGCGCTGATCGAGTCGCCGGTCTTCCGCGACGGGATCATCTACCGCGAATGGATGGAGGACGAACTCGTCCTCTTCTCCAACCAGCCGCTGCCCAAGTACCTCAAAAAAGAGGACTTCTTTACCTTCGACTGGGTCTGCCGCGACGAGAACTCCCACACCCGCAAGCTCGTCTCCGAAGCCTTCGAAGAGCTTGAGATCGACTGCTCGACCTTCAACGTCATCGGGGTTGTGCAGTCGCCGACGGCGGTCAAAGAGACGATCATGCGCTCCCCGAAAGACGCCGAGCGCCCGATCGTATCGGTCATCTCCCGCCACGTTATCGAGGACGAGATCGCCGAGGGCAAACTCTATGAATCGCGCATGCGCAACTTCCGCGTCCACCGCAAGTTCTACATCGCCTACTCCAAAGAGCGCAAGCACGACGCCTTCGTCAACAACGTTGTCGACTTCCTGCTCACCATGCGGATGTAAGTACGTTTCATACTCTTCCATCTCCCGGGAGCTTCCCTCGGGGCAGGCACTAAATACTTAGTGCCACATCACCATATGACATTCCGCTTTGTTGTTCAAGTCAGAAATGATCATTAGCGTGTCGAGCGGACCAGTGATGCATGGAATGTCCCGAAAGCGGCAGCCTGTTATCCTTTTTTCTTCCCGGTTCGGCTTCTTTTTTGGATAAGCAAAAAAGAAGGGGAACGAACCTCATCACTTCTTCTTCAGAAACTTCTCATTTTCCGGATTTGACAAAAACGCCGCCATCGAATTCTCGATCCCGCCGTCATCGGCCGCTTCCGTCTCTTCCTCGCCCTCTTTATAGACGGCGTGGTTGATAAAGATGGGGGTTTCGTCGATGATGATCTGCATAATGCTCGGCAGCGGCACCGTGACGAAGCTGCCGATGTTTTCCGGGCCGAAGCCCGCCTCGAAGATAAGCCGGTTGCCGTCGATGCGCGCGCTGTCGAAGGTGTAGCCCGCCAGGTAAAAGAGGGTCATCGGGCGGAACGACTCGGTGATGTGTTCGGGCAGCTCCGGTTCGAAGCTCAGATGCTCGATCTTGCAAAGAATGCCGAAGGACTGATCGTGTTCGAACAGGTAGAGCATCAGCTCCTCGACATGCCGCTGCATTAAATCGACAAATTTTTCATCATTGAGAATATTGATGAGCATCACATCTCTCCAAGTTAATTAATCGGGGGAAGTATACCACCGCTCACCTCGACAAAGCCTGACAGGGCATTCATCACGGCCACGCGTTCCGCGCCCCGCGCCGCGTCGAGGGTGATGTCGGCGCAGGTCAGCTTCCCCGCTTCGATCAGCCGGGCCCGCGCCGTGCCTTCGAGCAGCGGCCGCTTCGGCGTCAGCCACCGTCCCCCGATAAAACAGGCGACATTGGCGATGGTCGTATCGGTGATAAGCCCCGCCTGCACGATCAGGACGTCGTCCGCACTGCCCCGCCGGGCAAAAAGCCGGTCGAGCCGTTCACGTTCGGTCGTTTTGTCGCGATAGGTGATCGTCTCGTCCGTCACCGGCTGCAACGAGGTGATAATGCGGGGGGTATAGGGGAGAAAATCATATGTGAACGTTTGTTCATCATACTGGACCCGGCAGCGCCATCGTCCTGTTTCCGGGGCTTCAAGGCGTTTTTCGAGGTCGTAGAGGTTCGGGATGCCGTGGCGTCCCAGCGTCCGCTCCAGACGCTGCTGATGCCACGGCAGGTAGGGGAAACGTCCCTCTTCGGCCAGGATCGTCTCCAGAAACGGCATGCCTATTCGCTGAACAGTGCCGTCGAGAGGTAGCGTTCGGCCGTATCGCAGAGGATCGTCACAATCGTCTTGCCTTTGTTCTCCGGACGCGCGGCGACCTGCATCGCGGCGTAGACGTTGGCCCCGGCGGAGATGCCCACGAGCAGCCCCTCCTCTTTGGCCAGCATCCGCGACGTCGCCATCGCGTCGTCATTGCTGACGGTGATGACCTCGCCGTAGATCTGCGTGTTGAGGACGTCCGGCACGAAGCCCGCGCCGATCCCCTGGATCTTGTGCGGCCCCGGTTTGCCGCCGGAGAGCACCGCCGAGTCCGTCGGTTCGACGGCGATGATCTCAATGGCGGGGATCACCTCTTTGAGGCGCGTGCCCGTCCCCGTCAGTGTGCCCCCCGTCCCGACGGCGGCCACGAAGATATCGAGGTTGCCGTCCGTGTCGCGCAGGATCTCTTCGGCCGTCGTTTTGATATGGACCGCCGGGTTGGCCGGGTTCTGGAACTGCTGCAGGATGACGGCGTTGCCCAGGCTCTCTTTGAGCTCTTCCGCCTTCTCGATGGCGCCTTTCATACCGGCCATCGCCGGCGTCAGGACCAGCTCCGCGCCGAGGGCTTTAAGGATGTTACGGCGTTCGATACTCATGGACTCGGGCATCGTCAGGGTCAGCTTCAGCCCCAGCGCCGCGCAGATGGAGGCAAGGGCGATCCCCGTGTTGCCGCTGGTCGGCTCGATGATCGTCGTCTGGGCATTGATGATGCCGTCGTCCATCGCCGTCTTGATCATGTTATAACCGATCCGGTCCTTGACGGAGCTCGTCGGGTTCATAAACTCGCATTTACCGAGAATCGTCGCTCCGGTCTGCTCGGAGGGGGCATTGAGACGAATCAGCGGTGTGTTGCCGATCAGTTCGGTGATGTTAGACGCTATCATTCCTTATCCTTTTAGGGCACCTCTAAACACCCTGTACAGTCTCAGCGCTGCAAAGAAAGTCATAAGCAAGGCGACGCTTTGAAGGCCTGGCCTTAGCCAAGTCGAAAAGCGGCAACGCCGAGTATGGCTTTTCTCTGCAGCGCCCTTCGGGAGGGCTTTTGAAGCACGATCTTTCCTCCGTTTTCCTCTGGACTTAGCTACGGCTAGGCCTGCGCAGAAAACAAAGAAAATCTCACGCTTCAAAAACCCTCTGAGATCCGTACAGGGTGTTTAGAGGTGCCCTTTAGTGTTGCTTCGCTGCTATTATAGACGAAGCAAAGCGAATTTGTCTGCAATCCATAGTATTCTACTATGTTATTATGTGTATTTTGGCAGATGCGAAGCTTAATTGCAGATACTATTCCAAATGCGTCAAGGGCGAAGCGTTATAATACGTCCATGCAACCGCGAACATTCACCCATAAACGCATCCTGCTTTTCGGCGCCCCGCGCGCGCTGAACCGCGAGGAGTTCGACCGCCTCCTGCGCGCTGCGGACATCACCCTGGCCGACCGCTACGACGCCGACGTCGACGCCGTGGTCGAGGGGCGGCTGATCAACCCCCTCGAACAGGAGGAGCTTGACCGCCTCTACGACAGCGACAAGGTCGTGCCCCTCGCCATCGATGCCTTTGAGAAAACGCTCTGTACCCAGATTGAACCCGAACGGATCATGATGAGCCTCAAGCTCACCCGCGACAACGAACGGCTCCACGCCTTTTTGCAAAACCCCTACATCTCGAACGATTTCTTCCTGAAACTGCTGCAGCTCTACGACTGGAAGGGGGAGGGGTTCTTCGACACGGACGAGAACCGCGACGTCACGGCGGCGCTGATCGGGCGCTACTACGAGCATATCGAGCGCAACCACAACGTCCAGTACTCCACCCTGGGACTGATGCACCTGCTCCGGCAGACCCGCCGCCCCCGGCTCATCCGCGTGATCGGCTCTCTTGCGCCGCTGCGCCAGGCCGTGGGCAGCAACGAGCGCCAGATGCGCGCGATCCTCGAAGCTCTGGCCCTGCACCCCGACAGCGACGAACCGACCCTGAAGCACTTTATCCGCCAGGGCGACGACGCCCTGCGCGCACTCGTGGCGACCCACCCCGCCCTCAGCCCGGCGCTGCAGCAGGAGCTGGCCGCCCTCGACGTGCCCGCGGTCACGTCGGCCCTCGTCAGGAACCCGATGCTCGACGCCGCGCTGGCGGAGCGCCTCTTTGCCGACGATGCCCTCGCCGAGACCGGCTATGCCCACATCGCGCTGGACGAGGCGCGTTTTGACAAGGGGCTCGCACGCCATGCCAAGGCCCTGGCCGCCAACCCCGCATTGACCCTGCCGATGCAGCAACGCCTCTTCGACACGGGCGACGAGGCGGTCCTGACGGCGCTGGCCGCAAACCCTTCGCTGCAGCTCGCCGGAGTGCTGATGCAGATAGATTCCGCCGCCGTGCGCGCCGCCCTGGCGGCCAACCCCGCCATGACAAGCGAGGCCCTGACGGCGCTGGCCGGTTCGGGATGCGACACGGCCCTCGCGGGCAACCCTTCTTCTCCCGACGCCCTGCTTGAACAGCTTTACAGTGAGGGGGATGCGGACGTTTTGGGTGCCCTCGCGACCAACCCCGCCACCCCCATCGACATCCTGCAACAGCTGCAGCTCGACGCCCGTTTCGAACGCGCCGTTCGGACCAACGATGCCTTCGGGCAGTTCATTCAACGCGAAAACATAGGATGGTTATGAGATCAAAAGAGATTACGGAAACCCTCGGAGCGCTGATTGATCAGAAGCTGCCGACCTTTTTGTGGGGGGCGCCGGGCATAGGCAAATCCTCCGTCGTCAAACAGATCGCCGACGCCAAAGGGATCGGCTTTATCGACCTGCGCCTCTCCCTGATGGACCCGACCGACCTCAAGGGGATCCCCTTCTACGAGAACCAGGCGCACCAGGCCGTCTGGGCGCCGCCCTCTTTTCTGCCCCGGGAGGGGAGCGGCATTCTCTTCCTCGACGAGCTCAACACCGCCGCGCCCTCCGTGCAGGCCTCGGCCTACCAGCTCATCCTCGACCGCAAGGTCGGCGAGTACGAACTGCCCGAGGGGTGGGCCATCGTCGCGGCGGGCAACCGCGAGAACGACCGGGGCGTCGTCTACCGGATGCCGCTGCCCCTGGCCAACCGCTTCATCCACCTGGAAATGGACGTCAACGTCGACGACTGGCGCCGCTGGGCCTACGGGCGCGGCATCGACGAGCGCATTATCGGCTACATCACCGCCAACAACGACGCCCTCTTCGGTTTCGACCCCGCCAGCGACACCAAGAGCTTTCCCACCCCGCGCAGCTGGGAGTTCGTCCACGGGGTTCTCGCCTCGGGCATGCGCGACCAGCTCGCCCTGAGCGCCATCGCCGGGGCCGTCGGCGAGGAGCGCGCCGTCGCCTTCACGGCCTTTGCCAAGGTGATGCACCTCCTGCCCGACACCGACGCCGTCTTGCGCGGGGAGTCGCGCGAGGTCCCGGAAGACCTCAGCGCCCTCTATGCCCTCGCCTCCGCCCTCGTCTCCAAGGTCCTCAAAGCCCCCGATGACGACACCCTGGCCCGCTTGCTCGACTACACCCACCTCCTCCCCCCGGAGTTCGCCGTCCTCATCGTCCAGGACCTCCAGAAAAACGGCGTCGCCATGGAGCACCTCGACGCCTACGGCAACTGGGTCGGCAAGTTCGCCTTCCTTCTTGAATAAACAAGAAAAAGGGAACAGCATGGAGCGCGCACGTAATAGAAGAAGTCGGACATTCGATCAGCATCCTTCATGCGCGGCAGCCGAATTATCCTTTTTTCTTCCCGGTTCGGCTTCTTTTTTGGATAGGCAAAAAAGAAGGGGAACAAACCTCCAGGACCCAGCCGATGTCTGAAAAAGTCGCCCTGGACAAACTGGGCAAAGCCAAAGCCCGCCTCCTGCTGAACTCCCCCTACTTCGGCACCCTCGCCAGCCGCCTGGAGCTGGATACCAGCAACGACATCCCCGGCTTTCTCAGCAACGGCCTCCGCCTGGAGTACAACCCCGACTACGTCGAGGGGCTTGACGACGCGGAGTGCGAATTCATGCTCGCCAACGGGGCGATGCACGCGGCACTTGTGCACGAACGGCGCCAGAACGGGCGGATGAGCTGGCTGTGGCAGCTGGCCACCGACCACGCCATCAACGCCATGCTCGTGCAGAATAACTTCGCCCTGCCCCCGCAGGTCAACTACGACCCCCGTTTCGAGGGGATGTACGCCGAAGCCATCTACGCCCAGCTCAAAGACGAGATCAAAAACGAGGAGTTCAATGACGACGAGCGCAACGATACCGGCTTCAACGAGAACAACCAGCGCAAGCGCGACGAGCTGAAAAACGCCGAAGGGGACCACGACCCGGACAAACTGCGGCCGCAGATGGAGGTGGAGAACAGCGTGGACGAGTCGCTCTTCGAGCATTTTGAAAAGGCCGTCAGGGAGATGCTGGAGCAGCAGGGCGACACCCCGCTGGGGCTGGAGCGCTTTTTCGTCCCCGCAACGCAAAGCGTCGTGGACTGGCGCAGCGAGCTCTTTCACGCCCTCTCCCGCCACCTCAAAAGCGACTACCGCATGCTTCCGCCCTCGAAGAAGCTGCTCTACAACCACATCTACCTCCCCTCGTCCACCTCGGAGACCCTCGACATCGTTATTGCCATCGACAGCTCCGGCTCCGTCGACGAGGTGCTGCTGGGGCGCTTCATCGCCGAGGTCGAGTCGCTCCTGGAGACCTTCAACGACTACCGCATCGAACTGCTCGTCTGCGATGCCAAGGTACAGTCGCACCGCCAGTTCTACCCGGGCGAGCCCCTGCGTTTCGAGCTCAAGGGCGGGGGCGGCACCGACTTCCGCCCCGTTTACGAGTGGACGGAGCGCTACGCCCCGATGGCCCCGCTGCTGCTCTACTTCACCGACTGCGACGGCCGTTTCCCGGACAGAGAACCCCTCATTGACACCGTCTGGATCACCCCGGAAACCGAGAGCGAAGTCCCCTTCGGCCAAACCATCGTTCTCAATATATAGGCAACAAAGCGCCTCTTAAGCGTGCAATATCTATAATTCGCCCGCAAAGTGATAAGTAGGGATACGCAAGCCGAACGGACTTTGACACAAAAAAATTTATTGGAGAACTCCATGAAAAAGATTCTTTTTCTGATGGTTGCTTTCGCCGGTGCTGCTTTCGCAGCTGACGCTGACGTTGCAAACCAGACACTCAAAGCTTACTCTATGATCGCTGCAGGCGTTGGCCTCGGTCTCGCTGCTCTTGGTGGCGCTATCGGTATGGGTCACACTGCTGCTGCGACTATCGCAGGTACTGCTCGCAACCCGGGTCTGGGTGGTAAGCTCATGACGACAATGTTCATCGCCCTCGCGATGATCGAAGCTCAGGTCATCTATACACTCGTTATTGCCCTGATCGCTCTGTACGCTAACCCGTACCTCGGCTAATCAGCCGAAAAACCCGCGAAGGCTTCGGCCTTCGTTTTTTTTGACAGCTTGAAAAATTTTAAGCTGTTTATAACATTCTCACCAGTATAATTCTGGTCTTTTAAAACTTACTGTTAAACGCGACCGTGGTGGAATTGGTAGACACGCTATCTTGAGGGGGTAGTGCCAACTTGGTGTGCGAGTTCAAATCTCGCCGGTCGCACCATCCAAACAAATACTTCCTACAAAAACTTCTAAACTTGAAACTCTTCAAAAAATCGATAATTTCAACAAAACAAATTATTCAAATCTTCTCAATAATACGAGCTGGCTCAAACACTTGAATTTCAAGCCTTGAACCAACATTCTTGATATGAGTGTACCAGGGCAAGAACTTCTCATACTCTCTCAAATATCGTATATTCTGCATACTCAAAAATCTGTAAAGCTGATTCACGTTTGTGAAGAGTTCTGACGGCCCATAAAAGCTAAGAGCTGGCAAGGTAAAAGGCTTGAAGGTCTGCATAACACAATGATAAATCAGCACATAAAATGAGCGCGATTTTATGTCAATAGAAGGGCGTACTTTTAAAATCTTGCGGTCACCATCCAAACAAAAACTTCCAAACTAGAAACTTTTTCAAAAAATTTACAATTTGAACAAAACAGATCATTATCGTTTATTTCCAAAACTACTCTTAACGGGGAAGCGCATCAACGTTAAGGCTGCAGGCAACAAATTATTCAGATCTTCTCAATAATACGAACTGCTTCAAACCCCTGAATCTCGAGCCTTGCCCAGCATTCTTGATATGAACCTACAAAGATGGGCACTCTCAGACTCTTGTAAATAATAAATATTCTCCATTATTAAAGATCTGTAAAGCTTGCTCCGAATGTCTAAAAAGTTATGTCACAGAATGAAAACAAAGCGCCGGAAATATAACGTTCTTGAATAATTTATGCACGCCGTATTTTGGGTCATTGATATGAATGTACTTGACTACATGGTGAGTAGAAATAGTATGTGCACTGAATTTTGAAAGCCGGTATGATTTTTGGAACGGCAACGCTTCCGTTTCGGAATGAAGTAGCATTGTAGGTGTGATTAGAGTGCCACTGCGAATGGCACTCCGGTCAGAATCAAAACCAGGATAAGTGGTTTTAGACTATAACGCAAAACATATTTTAGTCTGTGCCTTTAAAATTAGGGCTGAAAATCTAAGATTACCCTAATAAACAGACTAATATGTCACGTCTCACCACTTATGCTGACAGCATAAGGACCAAGATATGGCAGCTAAATACTATGTAAGCAAAGAAGCAGGGAATTCAGGTGAACACGCAGTTCATAAAGAGGGTTGCACACAGTTACCGAGTGAGAGAATTTTCCTTGGCGGCTTTTCACACTGTCTGAATGCGCTTGAGGCAGCAAAAGTATTCTACCCGGCCGTAGATGGATGCGACTACTGCTCACCGATGTGTAGCAGATAGTCATCACTCCTATGTCGGACCGATCCTAGGCATTGGGTCCGTCATGCAGGGTCTGTTTTTGCAGATCCCGCCGCTCTAACTATCCAAGCAAAAACTTCCTCCGAAAAACCAACGTCCATCTCTTCAGCATGGTGCTAAATAGTGTGCAACAATTCCGTCCGCAAGAGAGGGGCTTGCATATATAATTGTTCCAATGCCAACACAGAGGAGCGAGTATGCAACTGCTTGAGGACAGCTACGGCAACGTCATCGCCGTCAAAAACATCTCGGGGGTCACCGGGATCTACGAAAATGAGAACTACGTCGCGAACAGCAACAAGATGGATGAGAAGCTCTACTACTTCAAGATCATCGCGGGGATAGTGTGGACGAGGTATTACACGACGATGGCCGAGGCCGAAACCTACAGAAACGCCGTTATCGAGGCGATGCAGAACACCCCGGACTGAAGCGACGCATGGAATACGACATCATCGACGATAAAATCCACATTTACAAAAACGCGGCGCGCACGACCACCTATGTCTACTGGCCCGAAGAGCTGATCAAGATCGTCGAAGCGCAGGAAGCGGGGCAAAGGAACATCGTACTCCCCGATTTCGCCGAGATCCTGGCGGAGGTGCTCGACGAACGCCCCGAGTGCTTCACGTGCCACTACAACTCGGACCTCGTTATGTAACATTTTAGGGCTGCTGCGGCTCTTCCATGATGGCGTAGGTGCCCGTGGCAAAGGCGACGAGCTTGCCTTCGTCGTGCAGCTCGATGGTGACGAAGGCCGTCTTGCGCCCCTGTCTTTTCACGGCGGCCGAGGCCAGCAGGTGCTTGCCCGAGGCGGGTTTGAGGTAGTTGATCTTTATCTCCATCGTGACGGCCGTAAACCCTTCGTCCAGGTTGGAGACGGCGGCGTACCAGCCGGTGTTGTCCATCAGTGTTGAGATGACCCCGCCGTGCACGAAACCCAGGTGCTGCAGGTGGTGAGGCTGGACATGAAGTTCCACCTCCGCCTCGCCCGCCTCGGCACGCTTCAGTGTCGCGCCGGTGTGTTCGAGAAAAGGGAATTTGATGGCTTCCATTGCGCCTCCTTTTTTTGGAGAGATTGTAACGCTGTAGCGTAGCAAAACCGTAGCAGCAACGCCACCGTTTCATTTCCATCCATGGCTTGTTTACTGTAAACTATGAATAATAATAGATGCAATTAAACCATTCACAAAGGAATTATGATGCGTAAGTCTCTCCTGTTGACACCGCTGCTGCTGGGTGCCCTCTCCGCCAACGCCTGGGCGCAGCGGGCCGATCTCTATTTCGGTTTGAACCTCTTCGGCAGCGAAAACAAATTTGACTTCGAAGCTGGCGGCTATCATGAAAGACCGTCGATAGGGAGCAAGGGGTTCGAGCTGAAGTTCGGGGCCGTGCTCTACAATGGCTGGCGCCTGCAGGGGTATCTGTTGGGGGAGTATTTCGACGAGCCGCTCTTTGACGATACCAATGACGAACTCTACGAGCTCGGGCTGGATATCATGAAAACCTTTGATACCTATTCCGACCTCTTCCCCTTTGTCCAGGCGGGGATCGGCAGCGGATCGATGCAGCTTGACAGCTACTACTACCCCCACGACGACAGCATCGGCGAGGTCAGTCTCAAAGTCGGCATGGGGCTGATCTTTCGCATCGCCCCGCAGCTGGAGGTGATGGGGGGCGTCGATTTTCAGTGGCGTACCTGGCAGGACGTCGAGTATTACTACCCCGTGTACAACAAGCTTTCGACGGACGACTCCTCCGTCCGCTACTACGGCGGATTCAACTTCCTCTTTTAACCGTGCATACGCTCCCGCGTATGCCGCAGGCCGCTAGTGGTCGATCCTGTTCTCGATGTACTGGTAGAGGTAGTCGGTGGATTCGGGAACGGTCATAAAGCTCCTGTCGGGCTGGACCTTCTCTTTGTCCACCGGAATGAAGGCCAGCACCCTGCCGGGGTGTTTCAGGTCCTCGCGCTGGTAAAACATCTCGAGAAACTTCGCCATTTTCACCTTCATGTTGCCGAACGACGGGTCGGCGAGGTAGACAAAGTCGCCCTGGATCCCTTTGAAGACGGTAAAGTGTTCGAAGCGCCGGATCTTGACGTAGACGATGACCGGAATGCGCAGTTTGCGCAGCGCGTCGATATCCATCGCGACACCGACGCCCCGGAAGCCGATGGTCTGTCCGTAATCGGCGAGGTCCGCGAAAGAGAGGGCGAAGTCGCTCTTTTCCAGCTTATGGGCGTCGCTTCCGACCCCTTTCATGTTCAGCACCGATCGTACGATCCCGTTTTCGGTGACGTTCTGATCGTAGAAGAAGTTCATGATCGTCGCCATCGACGCCGCCCCGCATGAGAAGTCGTAGCGCTGGCGCACCACCCCCTTCTCTTTCAGCTCGCTCCAGCTCTTCATCGGAACCCGTACCGTATACTCCCGCTCGATGATCGGCATGGCGGTTTTTACTTCCTCTTTTCCGGCAGGGTTAAGCGCGGCCTCGGCCGATGTCGCCGCCGTGAGCAGCACGAGTGCCGGTAAGAGTGCCTGAAGTGCCCGTTTCATCAGAACCGCTTTGAGAAGATGAGATTGATCGTATTCTGGCTATAAGTGGCCGTTTCGTTGTTGCTGGCGTCCAGGGAGATGATGTTCCCCCTCGAGATCTCGTAGCTCACACCGATGTTGTACCCGATGGACGACTCCGCGATCGTTTCCACTTTGCCGTTATAGCGCTGCTCCGTCTGGTAGCGGTAGGTGATCCCCCAGCTGAGGTTGGTGTAGGGGTTGACCGCGAAATAGACCTGCGGCGAGATCGCCAGAATATCCGGACGGTCGTTCGTGTCACCCTTGTAGTCTTCTTCCAGGCTCCACTGGTATTGCGCTTTGAAGACGAAGACGACCGGATCGACCGTATAGTAGGAGAGCGCGTAAGCGTTGAACGATTCAAAGGTCTTGTCCTGCTTCGACGTCCCGATGACGTTGCCATCCACATCGCGGTCGGTAAAGGTCAGGCGGCCGATGACGTTGGTCGACACGCCCACCAGCAGCGAAGGATAAACCCCTTCATCCTTGACCCTAAATGTCGCCCCGATACCGGCGTGGTCAAAATCCGTATCCGCCTGGTTCGCAATGGCGGCGCCGAGCTGCACGCGGCTGGAGGTATTATGCCCGTTGGCATACATCACCAGTTCGAGCCAATCGGTCACACCGTATTTAAGGTTCAGCGATGCCACGACGACATCCTGGTCGAGCACCTGCTCACCCGCGTAGGCCGGAATATAAATGAATGAGAGCAGCGTCGATACCGGCACCACCGTACTCATGGCCGTCTTTTGATCGATATTGGAATACGCAAGCGAGATGTCGGCATTGAACGCATTTTTCTTTGAAAGGAGCTCTTCTACTTTCAACGGGGTCTGCCCGTCTGCATGCAGCAGCGATGAGCACAGTGTCGCCGCACTTAAAAAGCCAAATAATGCTTTTTTGTTGAACATAAATAACCTTTGTGTAATTTCATCATGATTTTAGGGGGATTCAACTTAAAAAGTAAAAGCAGAAAAGGGGTGTGCGCAGGAAAATGCCTGCACACGTATGGAACTTACAGTGAAGAGACGACTGCACCGACCAGTGCCGGGAGTCCGGAGTCAATTGTAAGCGGGTCTCTACCAGTATCAATGCTCAGCAGTCCGCCGACGTTGAGGCTCAGGTCAGCCGAAATCGGGAGGGCCGCATCCAGTGCCGCAGGAACGAGACCAAGCAGCCCGCCGAGGTTGAGGCTTGCGATCAGGTCTGTAAGGATCGGACCGGCAATCGGGATCGCGCCGAGCGCACCAAGTACTTCAAGCAGTTGACCTTCTGTCTGTGCCATTTCTGCACCACTCATTGTTACAACATTGACACTTTCCTGACCGAACATAAACTGTGCATCTGTCGTACCGAAATCTGCAGCGCTCACGCCCGTAATCATTCCTGCAATAGCAACACTTGCCAACACTTTTTTCATCTTGTTCTCCTTTAGATGTGATACCTGAAGCGTTTAAATTAACGTTCTTGTCTAAACTTTATACCTTATCACATTAAAGTTTTGTTAAAAAACTAACAAAATATCAATAAATATGCTTTTTGTATCAAAATCACTTTTAAAACATTGAAAAACAAAAACTTTTTTCTTTAAATCATTTAAAAATGATTTGTGATAACGGCTTTGTCTGATTGGATGTAGAGGTGTCTCAAAAAAAAGGAATAAAAAAAGGGAGAAGAACCCCTCCCGGAAGGGAGGGTAAGGGTAAGAGGGGTGTGTTAGCCGAGGAGGCCGCCACCCAGCAGGCTACCAACGAGCGGGAGACCACCGAGCAGACCGCCGAGAAGACCATCAACAGTATCGAGCAGACCAGTTACGATCGGGCCAACAAGCGGGAGGCTGCCAACGATGTTCAGAACCGGATCAAGGATAGTCAGACCAAGCAGTTGACCTTGTGTTCCGACCATTTCAGCACCTGTCATTGCAACTGCATCTACATTGCTTGCACCAAACATAAACTGAGCATCAGTAGCTGCCAGTTCCGCTGCAGATGCAACTGAAGTGATACCTGCCGCTGCTGCGACACCCATCATCATCTTTTTCATATATACACTCCTAAGAAATTTTGAAGACCATCGAACCGTCCTCTGCAAAATATTATTTTCTTTTTTATTAAATTCAATTTAATTTAACGGAATGTTAACAATTTAATTCACTTGATAGCCATTCTTTAAACTTAAATTAACTTTTTATAATTTATTTACACTTTTTATTAATATTCTTGTGAAATGATTTTCATTTTATTACCAATTGTAACGCCGCCTTCGACTGTAACCGCGCTGAAACGCCTGCACGATACGATTGCCAACTTTTCGTTTGGAGCGAACACCATGCGCATCTGCATTTTTACCGACACCATCGGTGATCTCAACGGCGTCTCCCGTTTCATTCAGGATATGGGAGAACAGGCCCTCTTACATGATGTAGACCTTCACATCGTCGCCTCAACGGCCAAATACTGCCCCGACCTTCCCAATGTCCACAACCTGCCGCCCCGCTGGAGGGTGCCGATGCCTTTTTACCGCGAACTCGACCTCGCCTACCCCTCGGCCGCTGCCCTGGAACGGATACTGCGGGAGCTGCGACCCGATATCGTACATATCTCCACCCCCGGCCCCGTCGGCGTCATCGCCAAGAAGCTCGCCGCCAAACAGAACCTCCCCGTGCTCGGGACCTACCATACGGATTTCCCCGCTTATATCCGCGACAACACGGGGCTGGAGTGGGCCAAACGGATCGCCGACAGGACAATGGCCCGCTTCTACCGCCCTTTTCGCAGGGTCTTTACCCGTTCGACCGAATACCTTGAGATTATGGAACGCGAGATCGGGATCGAACGTGCGCGCAGCGAACTGCTCTCGCCGGGAACGAACCGCAAGCGCTTCCACCCGTCGCACAGAAGCGACAGCGTCTTTGCCAAGTACGGGGCGACGGGAGAGGGTCCGAAGGTGCTCTATGTCGGCCGTATCTCCAAAGAGAAGAACGTCCCCTTTCTGCTCGACGTCTGGCAGCGCTACAAGGCCAGCAACCCCGGTTGCGAGGCCGAACTGCTGCTCGTCGGTGAAGGAGCCCTCCGCCGCAAACGCGCCAACCTGGCCCTGGAGGACGTTATCTTCGCCGGTCCCGTAATCGGCGATGACCTCTCCCGTCTCTACGCCTCCTGCGACCTTTTCGTCTTCCCCTCCGTCACCGATACGCTGGGACAGGTCGTCATGGAGGCACAGGCCAGCCGGGTCTGCTGCCTCGTCTCGGACGTTGGCGGGCCGCAGGGCATCGTCAACCCGGGCGGCAACGCCGGCGGCATGGTCGTCAAAGGCAACGATACCGACGCCTGGATCGCGGCCTTGGAAGCCCTGCTTGAAAATGCTACACTACGGCAAAATTTCGGGAAGCAGGGGTATGAGAACATGCAGCATTTCAACATCATCGATTCGTTCACGCACTTCGTACAGACCCACCGCGACGCCCTGCATCGGCATCGGCCGTGACCCCGCAGCGCCAGGGGGAGCTCTACGCCGTCATCTTGTCGCTGCTGGAAAGCTGGTTCCCCATTCTCGCCCTCGTCGCCGTCAAGGCCATCGGCCCGCTGAACACCTACGGCTTCGTTCTCATTATCGCCACCGCCGTGCTGCTGCTCCTGCTCTATGTCCGGGAAGGGTTCGGGGGTCTTGCCGACAGGGAGGCCCTGCCCGACCTGCTGTGGACCTCCTTTTATATTACCCTGCTCTTCACCCTCGTTTTCATCGGGCTGCGCTATACGACGGCGGGGAATATGGCCGTCATCCTGACGCTGCAGCTCTTCTTCTCCTACCTCTACTTTAACCTGCCGGGCAGAGAGAAGCTCGATGCGCTGCACACCTTCGCCGCCTTTATAATGGGGGCGGGGGCCGTGATCATCCTCTTTCCCGCGACCTTCACCTTCAACCCCGGCGACCTGCTGATCCTGATTGCGGCCGCGACCGCCCCCCTGGCGAACCTCTACCAGAAGCGGGCGCGCCAAAGGGTCAGCGCCCTGACCATCCTCACCTTCCGCAACCTGGCGGCCCTGCCCGTGCTCTTCGGCGCCGCCCTGCTCTTCGAAGGCCTCCCCACCGCCGCAGCGCTCCTGGAGGTCCTCGCCGCCATCGCCGCCGTTGCCGTACTGGTCTACGTTCTGGCCAAGATCCTCTGGATCGAGGCGCTGCACCGCATCGGCATCACCAAGCTCAGCGCCATGATCGCCTTTATGCCGCTCTTTACCCTGATCTTTGCCTATCCCGCCCTGGGGGAAGTCCCGACCGCGAGACAGCTGCTCGGCACCCTGCCGATCCTGCTCGGTGCCTACCTCATCACCCGCCCCCTCCCGCCAGGGCGCGAACCGTAACCGGTTCGATAACAATTCTTCGCTATAATATAACCCATTCCAATATTTTTCCCGAGCCCGCCAATGACCAACCTCAAAGACCCAAAATTCTATTTCAACCGTGAACTCTCCTGGCTGCAGTTCAATACGCGCGTGCTGCAGCAGGCGCAGGACAAGAAGCAGCCGCTGCTTGAACGCCTGAAGTTCCTTGCCATCTATGGCACCAACCTCGATGAATTCTATATGATCCGTGTCGCGGGTCTCAAGAAACTCTTTACTTCCGGGATCATCCTCTCCGGCCCCGACCGCCTCACCCCGCTGCAGCAGCTGCGCGAGATCCGCAAGTACCTCCACCAGGAGCTGCAGGTCGTCGAGCACACCTTCATCGAGATCATGGCCGGTCTTAAAGACGAGGGGATCTTTCTCAAACGCTACCAGGAGCTGACCAACCAGGAGAAGGGGGAGGTCAACCGCTACTTCCACGAACACATCTACCCGGTCATCGTCCCGATCGCCGTCGACGGAACCCACCCCTTCCCGCACCTGAACAACCTCAGTTTCGGCCTGATCGTCAAGCTCCAGGACAATGACGATCCCAGCGTCCAGCGCTACGGCCTCGTGCGCATCCCCCGGGTCCTCCCCCGTTTCGTGCAGATCGGCACCGGGATCTACGTCCCCATCGGCAGCATCGTCGCCCAGCACATCGACGAGCTTTTCCCGGGCTACACCCTGCTGCAGTACACCCCCTTCCGCGTCACGCGCAACGCCGACATCACCATCGAGGAGGAGGAAGCGGACGACTTCATGGAGATGCTCGAAGAGGGGCTGAAACTCCGCAAAAAAGGGGAGCTGGTCCGTCTCGAGATCGGGATCGACGCCGACGACGAACTGATCGACTTTTTCAACCGCCATACCAACGTCTACAAAGACGACCTCTACCGCTTCAAGATCGTGCTCAACCTCGCCAGCCTCTGGCAGATCGTCGGCAACAAGGATTTTGCGCACCTCGTCGCGGCGCCGTACAAACCGCGCAACCTGCCGCCGCTGGATTCCGAGGACAGCATCTACTCCGTCCTCGACAAACAGGATATCCTGCTCTACCACCCCTACGAGAGTTTCGAGCCCATCGTCAAGTTCATCCAGGCAGCGGCCAAGGACCCCGATGTCGTCTCCATCCGGATGACGCTCTACCGCAGCGGGACGAACTCCCCCATCGTCAACGCCCTGATGCAGGCGGCCGAATCGGGCAAGCAGGTCACGACCATGGTCGAACTCAAAGCGCGTTTCGACGAAGAGAACAACCTTATCTGGGCCAAAGCGCTGGAGAGCGCGGGGGCGCACGTTATCTACGGCATCCCCGGCTTCAAAGTCCACGCCAAGGCCGCCCTCGTCACCCGTAAGGTCGGCGACAAGCTCAAACAGTACGCCCACCTCGGCACGGGGAACTACAACCCCAGTACGGCGAAGATCTATACCGATGTCAGCTACATGACCTCCAACGAGGCAATCACCAACGACATGACCCGCTTCTTCCACTTTTTGACGGGCTTCAGCAAAAAAGGGAAACTCAACAAGCTTTACATGTCGCCGACCCAGACCAAGCCGAAGGTCCTCTCCCTGATCCAGAACGAAACCCGTATGGGGACGGTGGGGCGCATTATCGTCAAGGTCAACTCCCTCGTCGACGAGGATGTCATTCGCGCGCTCTATAAAGCGTCGCAGGCCGGGGTCAAAGTCGACCTGATCGTCCGCGGGATCTGCTGCCTCGTCCCGGGCATTGAAGGGGTGAGCGAAAACATCCGGGTCACCTCGCTGATCGGAAAATATCTCGAACACGCCCGTGTCTTCTACTTCAAACACGGCCATCCGCAGATGTACATCTCCAGCGCCGACTGGATGCCGCGCAACCTCGTGCGCCGAATCGAGCTGATGACGGGCATTGAGGATGAAGAGTCCAAAGAGAAGCTCCTGCAGCTGCTTACCCTCCAGCTCACGGACAACGTCCTTGCCCATGAACTACAGAGCGATGGCAGCTACCACCGGGTCGAGACCGGCGAGACAGCGGTCAACTCCCAGCTCCTGCTCGAGCAGCATACGACCAAGCTCTACAAATCATCCAAAAAACGCGATACGACCTATATCAACAAGCTGGCCTCCCGTCTCTTCAAAGAGAGCTGAGGCCGCGACAGCAAGGAAACGACAATGACCTACCCCTTTAAACAGTGGGAACCCAAGCTCGGTGACAATACCTGGATCGCAAAAAGCGCCGACGTCATCGGGAATGTCACCATGGGCGAGGAGTGCGCCGTCTGGTTCGGCTGCGTCGTACGCGGAGACGTGCACCGCATCGTCATCGGCGACCGCACAAATATCCAGGATCTCTCCATGATCCATGTCACCCACTACAAAAAACCCGACATGAGCGACGGCCATCCGACCATCATCGGTAGCGACGTCACCATCGGCCACCGCGTCATGCTCCACGGCTGTACGGTCGAGGACGCCTGCCTGATCGGCATGAGCGCGACCATCCTCGACGGCGCCGTCATCGGTAAGGAGTCCATCGTCGGTGCCGGGGCCCTGGTGACGAAGAACAAGGTCTTCCCGCCCCGTTCGCTCATCATGGGCTCGCCGGCCAAAGTCGTCAGAGAGCTCTCTGATGAAGAGGTCAAAGAGCTTTACGCCTCGGCGGAGCGCTACGTCGCCTTCAAAGAGGATTTCCGCATGGCGGGCGCCTAAAATACCGGAACCATGGACTTTTTTATCCTCGCCGACATCATCGGCATCGTCGCCTTCGCCCTGAGCGGCTTCCTCGCCGGGGTACGCCACCGGCTCGACCTGCTGGGGCTCATCATCGTCGCCTCCCTGACGGCGCTCGGCGGCGGGGTGATCCGCGACCTTATGCTCGACCGCACCCCCTTCGCTTTTAACCACTACTACCCGGCAGTGACCGTCATCGCCAGCGTCATGATCGCCCTGGCCCTGCGCCTCTACCGCCGGGACGCGCTTGAGCGCAAATGGCTCTTCATCATCAGCGATACCGTCGGCCTTGTCGCCTTCAGCATCACCGGCGCCCTGCTGGGCATCGCGGCGGAGTTTAACTTCTTCGGCGTCATCATCGTCAGCTTTCTCACCGCCATCGGCGGCGGGGTCACCCGCGACGTGCTCGTCAATACCGTTCCCGCCATCCTGACCAGCGACTTCTACGGCACCATCGCCGTCATCGTCGCCGTCATGCTGATCGTGCTCGACGCCCTGGGATGGCTGAACGACACCGCCGTCCTTGCCGTCGCCCTCTTTGCCACCGTGCTCCGCCTCGTCGCCCACTACCGCGGCTGGCACCTTCCCCACCTCGATCTTCCCCCGCGCTGACACTCCCGCTTTTGCTCTGATACTCAGATAACTTTTTCTAATTTTTCAGAAAAATGTCACTAAAATGTGATTGTTTGTATGATAAATGAAAAAAGTTTGCCTATCGTGCATACCATCTTTCTTCAAGAGAGGAGTAAAAATGAAGAAAACGACCCAACTGCTCAGCGTCCTTGCCGGCGCCGCGATTCTGTCCGCATCGGCGCTCTCCGCCGCGGACAAATTCGTCTTGCTGCCCATCTTTACCGATCCGGACTGGAAAGCCAACATCGAACTCGCCGCCGTCGGCGGGACGATGGACTTTGACAACGGTTCCGTCAAAGATGACTACAACTACGGTCTCGAATTCTCTTTCGACTGTCCCGTATTCACCCTGCCCGGCGACAACCTGCTGCGGCAGCAGCTGAGCCTGAGCCGTTACGACAAAGATGATGTATCCATTACCGCGATCGAAATGAACCCCTACTATTTCATCCATTTCACCCGGAACCTCGTTCTCGGCGTCGGGCCCGGCATCGGCGCGATGTACACCGAATACCCCGTGACCACGACCACAGGCGGATTGTTTCCGACGACATCCACCGACAACGCGAACGACTGGCTCTTCACGCTGCAGGCCGGTGCGGGTCTGAAATACTATATGGGGAGTTTCCTGGCGGGGGTGGATATCCGCCGCACATGGACCACCGAAAACGATTTCGGTACTACGAAGAAATACAGCCTGGACAACTGGCGGACCCTTCTCAAGGCAGGCTACCGCTTTTAGACGGCCCGCTGGGCCGCCGCTTTCTGCTTTGGAGATGCCGCTACGTTCTGTAGTCGGCGTTGATCTTGACGTATTCGTGCCCGAGGTCGCAGCCGTAGGCGTCAAACGCCCCCTCGCCCATCCCCAGTGCACAGCTGATCGTAAAGCGTTCGCGCTTCATCACCGCCGCCGCCAGCTTTTCCGTCTCCGCATCAAAGAGGATCGTCCCCTTGTCATAAACGCAGACGTCGTCGAAACTGACCGTCAGTGTCGCCTCGTCGCACGCAACGCCGCTGGCGCCGATGGTCGATGCGACACGTCCCCAGTTGGGGTCTTCGCCGTAAATGGCCGTTTTCATCAGCAGGGAGTTCGAAAGCGCCTTCGCCGCCGTCTCCGCCTCGTCGTCGCTGGCCGCGCCCGTCACATGGAAAGTGACCATCTTCGTCGCCCCCTCCCCGTCGCTGACCATCATCTGCGCCAGCTCCAGCAGCATCTCGTGCAGGGCCGTTTTGAACGCTTCGGCATCAAACGCGCCGCTTTTGCGGTTGGAAAAGAGCATCACCGTATCGTTCGTGGAGGTATCCCCGTCGACGCTGGCCGCGTTAAATGTCGTCGGGATGACCGCTTCGAGGCAGGCTTGCAGCTCGGCCGCTTCAGCATCCGCGTCGGTCGTCACGAAGCAGAGCATCGTCGCCATCGCGGGGTTGATCATTCCCGCACCCTTGGCGATCGCCCCGAGGCGGAAACGTTTGCCCTCTTCCAAAACGATCTCCGTCGACACCATCTTGTAAAAGGTGTCCGTCGTCATGATCGCTTTCGCGGCCGCCAGGCTGTCCCGGCTGCCGAGGTCGAAGCTCTTTGCCGCCGCCGTGATCTTCTCTTTGGGCAGACGCACTCCGATGACCCCCGTCGAACTCATCACCGGGTTGTGCAGGTTGCCGTAATGCGCCTGCAGCTCCCCGAGGACCTCGTCGATGTCGGCGATCCCCGCCGGGCCCGTCATCGCGTTGGCGTTCTTGGCGTTCATCAGCACGAAGTTGCTCTTGAAGCTCCCCTTGGCCCGGTAGTGGCGGATCGGTGCCGCCGTCATCTTGTTCGTCGTAAAGACCGCCGCCATTTCACAGGGGGTGTCGGCATAGATAAAGGCGACGTCGTCCGCCCCGTTCGGGCGAAGGCCGGCACTGGCCGACCCTGCAAAGAACCCCTCCGGCGCGCAGACGCCGCCGCCGACTTTTTTCATCTCAAACATAACGCAACTCCTGCGGTTTTTTACGCTGGCGTACCAGCTCTTTGGTCATTTTGATCCCCTTCTCGGTCCCGACGACCAGCAGTTTCGACTCGCTGGTGACGAGGTCGTCCCCCTTGGGCATGGCAACGAATTTGCCGTCTTTGCGCGTCACCCCGACGACAGAGACGTTCGCGATCTCTCTGAGGTGGGTCTCCTTGAGGCGGTTGAGCACCATCCAGCTGTATTTTGGCACGAAGATCTCCTCCATGTCCAGCGGGGTGTCGCTGCGGTAGAGGAACTCCTCGAGAAGGTTCTCCATATCCGGGCGCGCCGCCATGGAGGTGATGCGCTGCGCCGTCAGCTTCGTCGGCGAGACGACGGTGTCGGCCCCCAGCTTTTTCAGCTTTTCGACGTCGCTCATCGTCTCGGCCGAGCTGATCAGGTTGTAGGGCCGCGGCAGGTGGTGCTCCTTCTCAAACAGACGCACCGACGCAATGATCGCGATGTTGTCCGCGATCAGCGGCGACAGGGTGATCATCCCGCTCGCCGAGCTCAGATGCGCCTTGAGCATCGCCACCTCCGTATGGGGCTCTTCGCGGAGGAAATAGGGGTACTTGTGCTGTTTCGCCCACGCTTCGATCTCCTCGCGGGGATCGATCACGACGAAGGGGATGTGCGAGCGGCGCAGCTCCTTCGTCACTTCGATGGTGTAATCGTTGTGGTAGCAGATGACAAAATGCTTTTTCAAGCGCGCGATCTTGTAGAGCATGTCCCGCTCCTTTATGGTTTTATAGATGTTCCCGCGGTTGATCTCGTTGACGAGAATACCGACCGCCATCGAGAAGACGGCGAAGCCGGTAATGATCAGCGTGATCGTAAAGAGCCTCCCCGCATCGGAAATGGGGGCAATCTCCCCGAAGCCGACCGTCGTAAAGGTGATCCCCGTCTGGTAGATGGCGTCTATCAGCGAAAAATCGTCTATCACCATGTAGCCGATGGTACCGAGGAACATGATGATTGCCGTAAAAATCAGCGGCAGACGAAACGGTTTGAGGTGGCTGTAAATATCGGGAAGTAGATCGTATTGGGGTTTGGGAGGAGTCTCCCAATGAAGAAAGGCGCGAATCTTTTGGATCAGATTCAAACAGCGCTCAGTTGTCGGCGTAAGGGAGTTACGCCTGTTTTTTCTTCATAGTACGAAGCTCAGAAGCAGAGATCTTAATCTTCTTAGTCGTACCGTCTTCCATCTGGACGCGGACGGTGCGAAGATTAGGCATGAAACGTCTTTTCGTGCGATTTTTCGCGTGAGAAACGTTGTTCCCGCTCATTGGGCCCTTACCGCTAATAGCACATTTTCTTGCCATTTGTAGGCTCCTTGCGTAAATTTAGTGGCGCATTATATCCTCTAAAATCAAAAGAGTTCCTTAAATAACCACGGTAGCACGGTGCGTACCTACATTTTAGCGCAAAGCACGCACTAATTGGATAAAATGGCAAAAAAAAGAAAGGGTAGCTCAATGCTTGTAGCCCCCAGTATTCTCTCCGCCGATTTCGGCAGCCTTGCGCGCGACGTCAAAGCGATCTGCGACGCCGGTTGCGACCTCGTGCACGTCGACGTCATGGACGGCCACTTCGTGCCGAACCTCACCATCGGACCCGTCGTCGTCTCCGCCGTCGCCGCGGCAGCCACGAAACCCCTCGACATCCACCTGATGGTCGAAAACAACACCTTCTTCGTCGACCTCTTCGCGCCGCTGAATCCGGAGTACATCTCCTTCCACATCGAAGAGGAGAAGCACCCCCACCGCCTGGCCCAGTACATTCGCAGCCTCGGCATCAAGCCCGCCATCGTCCTCAACCCGCATACGCCGGCCGAAAGCCTCGAGTACCTGCTGCCCTACATCGACATGGTCCTCGTCATGAGCGTGAACCCCGGGTTCGGCGGGCAGAAGTTCATCGATGTCTATGAGAAGCTCCGCCGCCTGCGCGACCTGCGCGACCGCATCAACCCCGACTGCCTCATCGAAGTCGACGGCGGGGTCAACGACGCGAACATCGGCGCGCTCAAAGACGCGGGCGTCGACGTCTGTGTCGCCGGCAGCTACGTCTTCAAACATGCAGACGGCCTCGAAGCGGCCATCGGCAGCCTGAAAGTCTGAGCCTTCCGTGCGCGTCAAGATCTGCGGCATCACCTCCTATGAAGACGCCATGAGTGCGATCGATGCCGGGGCCGACGCGCTCGGTTTTGTGTTCTATCCCCCCTCGCCGCGCCATATCACCCCCGAGGCGGCTGCGGCGATCATCCGCAGACTTCCGCCCTTCGTCGAAAAGGTCGGTCTCTTCGTCAACGAGGAGGCCCCGGCCATCAACGCGGCGGCCCGAACGAGCGGCATCACCCTCGCCCAGATCCATTTCGATGCGCCCGATGCCCTCTTTGATGCCCTGGAGTGCCCCTATGTCCGTGTGATCCGGGCACAGAGCCCCGAAGACGTCAACGCGCACGCCGACGAATACCGACTCGTCGACGCCTACTGCGACGCCTACGGCGGGATGGGCAAGCGGCTCAACCTCGAGTGGTTCGAGGGGGCCGACTGTTCGAAGATCATCCTCGCCGGCGGACTCTCCCCCGATAACGTCGAGGAGTGCCTCCCCTACGGCTTCTACGCCCTCGATGTCAGCAGCGGTGTCGAAGCGTCCAAGGGGAAAAAAGACCCGCAGAAGGTTGGCCTGTTTATTGCAAAGGCCAAAGCATGATCGAAGCCTCCCAACTCCCCCAAAAGCTCTGCGAAGGGCTCACCGCCTACCAGATCGAACAGCTGACCGGCGAAAACGCCGAACTGGCCGTCGAGCTGATGCGTGCCCAGGGGCTCGAACTCGTCAGCCGGGACGGCACACGCTACTATCCCCATAGCTGCGACCAGCTCCTCTCGGCGGCGACCTTCTGCATCGTCGACATCGAAACCAACGGCTCCAAACCCGACAAACACCAGATCATCGAAATCGGCGCCGTCAAGGTGCAGAACCTTCACATTATCGACCGCTTCGAGAGCCTGGTACGATGCGACCATATCTCGGGGCACATCACCGAGATCACCGGCATCGCGGAGGAAGACACCCAGGATGCGCCTGGTCTGCGAGAAGTACTGTCGGATTTCAAACAGTTCCTGGGCAACGACATCTTCGTCGGCCACGACGTCAAGTTCGACTTCCAGTTCACCTCGAAGATGATGGAGCGCGTCGGGATGGCGCCCCTGCTCAACCGCACCCTCTGCACCATCGACCTCGCCGAGCGCACCATCAGCTCCTACCGCTACGGCCTCGCCTTCCTGAACGAACAGCTCGAGCTCTACAAAGAGGCGACCCACCACCGCGCCCTCTCCGACGCGATGACGACGGCAAAGCTCTTCAAACGCACCCTCAAATGCATCCCAACCGAGATCCAGACCGTCGAGGAGCTCATCACCTTCTCCAAGAAGGCCAAACGCCTCAAACGCCCAAAATTCCCGCCCCAGCCCCCGGAACAGACAACTCCCGAAGCCTAAACACTTTCCAAAAAATCTAAATTGTTGATGCAGAAACGATCATTAGCGTGTCAGCCAGATGACCGGGGATTGGCATGTCCCGAAAGCGGCAGCTTGTTATCCTTTTTTCTTCCCGGTTCGGCTTCTTTTTTGGATAAGCAAAAAAGAAGGGGAACAAAACAGTTAAAGAAAATAGAGAGCATGGCGCGGCCAAGCCGCTCCAATTAAAAAAGAAAGTTTGCTGGATTAGTTTTCGGAGTAAGCGCCCATACCCGTCAGGCGGTCATAGCGCTTGTGGCGGCGTTCGGAACCACTGAAATTAGAGAGCTCGTTGATCCGCTCGAGAATGTAGCTCTTCATCGCATCGGCCGCCCCGGACTTATCGCGGTGCGCCCCGATAAGAGGTTCGTCGATGACGTCATCAATCAGGTCGAGCGCTTTGAGGTCACTGCTCGTGATCTTGAGCGCCTTCGTCGCCGCTTCCGCCTTGGCCGGATCGTTCCAGAGAATCGCGGAACACCCTTCCGGGGAGATAACGCTGAAAACGGAGTAGCGCATCATCGCCAGCCTGTCGGCAACGCCGATGGCCAGGGCGCCGCCGCTGCCCCCCTCGCCGATGACGATGGAGATGGTGATCGTCTCCAGTTTGGAGAGCTCCAGCAGGTTGCGGGAGATCGCCTCGCTCTGGTTGCGCTCTTCGGCGCCCAGTCCCGGATAGGCACCCGGGGTGTCGATGAGCATGACGACGGGGATGTTGAACTTGTCCGCCAGTTGCGCGCAGCGCAGCGCCTTGCGGTACCCCTCGGGATGCGGCATCCCGAAGTTGCGCTTGAGCTTGTTCTTCGTGCCGCGCCCCTTCTGTTCGCCAATGACCATCACCCGCTGGCCGTCGATGTAACCCATATAGCAGAGGATCGCCGCATCGTCGCGGAAGTGGCGGTCGCCGTGCAGCTCGTATTTGTCTTCGAGCAGCAGATTGATGTAATCCAGGGCGTAGGGACGGTCGGGGTGACGCGCCAGCTGCAGCTCCTGGTAGGGAGAGAGGTTCTTGTAGGTTTTACTGACCTCTTTCTCCAGATCCTTTTTCAGGATCTCGACGGCGTGGACGTCATGGCGCACCTCGGCGCTGACGATCTCTTCCTGGATCTGCTGGATCTTCTGCTCAAAATCGAGGTAGGTAGCCAATGCCAGACCTTAGAGCTTCTTAAAGATAACGACGCCGTTGGTGCCGCCGAACCCGAAGGAGTTGCTCATGACAATGTTCAGTTCCGCCTTGCGCGCCGCGTTCGGAACGATATCCAGATCGCAGTTCTCATCCGGGTTGATGTAGTTGATCGTCGGCGGGATGATGCCTTCCTGCATCGCCATCAGACAGACGACCGCTTCGATACCGCCGGCCGCGCCGAGACAGTGACCCGTCTGGCCCTTGGTGGACGTTACCGGCGGACAGTTCTCTTTGCCGCCGAAGAGCTCTTTAAGGGCCGCCGTCTCGTTCTTGTCGTTCGTCGGCGTACTCGTACCGTGGGCATTGACGTAGTCAATTTTCGGGGTGCCGGCCATTGTCATCGCCGCTTTCATCGCACGCAGCGGGCCGTCCATGCTCGGGCTTGTGATGTGGCTGGCGTCGCCGCTCTCGCCGAAACCGATCAGCTCGCCGTAGATCTTCGCGCCGCGGGCAACGGCCGCATCGTACTCTTCGAGGACCAGGGCTGCCGCCCCTTCGCCCATGACGAAGCCGTCACGCTCCGCATCGAAGGGACGGGAAGCTGTTTTCGGGTCGTCGTTGCGCGTAGAGAGCGCTTTCATGGAGGCAAACCCGCCGATACCGACGCCGGTGACCGCGGATTCCGCCGCCACGACGAGCATACGGTCCGCACCGTTGCAGATGATCGTCTTCGCCGCTTCGCTGATGGAGTGGGTCCCCGCCGCACAGGCCGTGACCGCCGCGACGTTCGGGCCTTTCAGACCGTGTTCGATGGAAACAAAACCGCCGAGCATGTTGACCAGGGCGCTCGGAATGAAGAACGGAGAGATACGGCGCGGACCCCGGGTCTCAAGAACGATGGAGTTTTTCTCAATCGCCGGCAGACCGCCGATACCGGATGCCGCGGCGACGCCGAAACGCTCATATTCGATCTCAATCTCGTTGAAAGCCGCATCTTCCATCGCTTCCTGGGCCGCTTTAAGGCCGAGCTGGATGAAACGGTCCGCTTTTTTGACCTCTTTGGCCGCCATGACCGTTGTGGGGTCGAAATCTTTAACCTCGCCGGCAATCAGAACACCCTGCCCTTCGGCTTCGGCATCGAAAAGGGTAATTCTGTCAATGCCGCTCACGCCGTCACACATCGCTTTAAACGACTCTTCTTTATTGTGTCCGACAGCATTGATCATGCCCATACCCGTTACGACAACTCTTCTCACAGCAACTCCTGAAAAATATGTGTATAGCTTTATATACCCGTCCGAGGACGGCAATACAAAACCATTTGCGGGGCTACCCGCAAAGAAACTTACGCCTTGTTTTCGACGTAGTTTACGACATCCTGGACAGTCTGAATTTTTTCAGCTTCATCATCCGGGATTTCAATATCGAATTTTTCTTCAAGTGCCATGACCAGTTCAACGACGTCGAGGCTGTCCGCTCCGAGATCTTCAACGAATTTCGCATCCGGTTTTACTTCATCCGGGTTTACGCTCAGTTGTTCAACTACGACTTCTTTGATGTCATCCAAAAGTGCCATTATAGCTCCTCTTTCCAATTTGAAATTCCGGAAGTATAGCATACGGAATATAAAAAAAAGCGCTGAAGGGGGGTCCCCCCTCCGGCCTTAGGCCATGTTCATCCCGCCGTTGACTTTGAGGGTTTCACCCGTAATATAAGAGGCCGAGTCGGAGAGCAGGAAGGCCGTCGCTTCCGCGACTTCCCGCGCTTCGCCGAAGCGTCCCATGGGGATTTTGGAGGTAAAGTTCGACTTGATATCGTCGCTGAGTTCGTCGGTCATATCGGTGGCGATAAAGCCCGGTGTGACCGTGTTGTAACGCAGCCCGCTCGAGGCCGCTTCGATGGCAAAACTCTTCGTCATCGCGATCAGGCCGCCCTTGGAAGCCGCGTAGTTCGTCTGCCCGGCATTACCCGTCTCGCCGACGATGGAAGCGATGTTGACGATGGCGCCCTGCTTCTTCTTGCGCATCACTTTCATCGCTTCGCGGCAGCCGATAAAGGCGGAGGTGAGGTTGGCGTTGATCACGGAAAGAAACTCCTCCGTTTTCATGCGCAGTGCCAGTTTGTCATTCGTGATCCCCGCGTTGTTAACCAGGTAGCCCAGTTCGCCGTCAGTGTCGACGATCGTCTTGATCGCGGCTACGTAGGCCGCTTCGTCCGCGACATCAAAGCCGATCGTTTCCGCTTCGCCGCCCGCGGCGATAATCGCCGCCTTGACCGCTTCGGCGGCATCCGCGCCGCTGCGGTAGTTGACCCAGACTTTCAGACCGTACCCGGCCAGCACCTTCGCAATCTCCGCGCCGATTCCCCGGCTCGACCCTGTTACCAATACGTTTTTACCACTGAATTTCATCTCACTCCTTTGATTGTTTAGTTTGCCCGGATTACAACAGGCTGTCGTCCATCTCGGCCGGTTTTGCCACGCCCATCAGTTCGAGGACCGTCGGGGCGATGTTGTTGAGGCCGCCGGGGTGTACTTTTTCGACGCCATTCGCCATGACAAAAGCCCAGACCTTGCCGACGGTGTGGTTCGTGAGGACGTTGCCGTCCTCGTCCCACATCTCCTCGCAGTTACCGTGGTCGGAGGTGAGGACCATCGCATAATCGTCTGCTTTCGCTTTCTCCACGATACGGCCGAGTTCATGGTCGACGGCTTCGACGGCCTTGATGGCGGCGTCATAGACACCCGTGTGCCCGACCATGTCACCGTTGGCGAAGTTGACGACGATGAAATCGTACCCTTCATCCATCGCGGTCAAGACGGCATCGCCGACTGCGGAGGCGCTCATCTCCGGCTGCAGGTCATAGGTCTTGACCTTCGGGCTCGGCACGAGCACCCGCGCTTCGTTCGTATAGGGCTCGTCGATCCCGCCGTTGAGGAAGAAGGTGACGTGGGCGTACTTCTCCGTCTCCGCCGTATGGAACTGGCGAAGCCCCTGATTGCTGATCACTTCCGCCAGGGTGTTTTTCGGCGTCTCTTTGCGGAAGAGGACCGGGTAGGTGAAGCTTTTGTCATACTCCGTCATCGTTGCCAGATTCGCCACGGCGAAGGGGCGATCAAACTCGGCAAAATCCGGCGAAGCCAGCGCCGTCGTTATCTCGCGGACGCGGTCGCTGCGGAAATTGGTGACGAGCACGGCGTCGCCCGCTTTCATCCCCTCGTAGCCGTCGAAGGCCGCCGGCACGATGAACTCGTCCGTCTCTTTCCTGGCGTAGGAGGCTTCGATATAGGCCGCGGGTGCGAGGTCGGAGGCGGGCTGCGCCGACACGATGGCGTCGTAGCCGCTCTGGACACGCTCCCAGCGGTTGTCCCGGTCCATCGTATAGAAACGTCCGCCGATGGTCGCAATGCGCACCTTCGCGCTCAGCGCCTCCTGCAGTTTCTCCAGGTAGTGGGGCGCGGACGTCGGTGAAACGTCACGCCCGTCGGTAATAAGGTGGAGCCATACCCTCTTGCCCGCCGCTTCGGCGATCTTTGCCAGCGCGATCGTATGGTCGAGGTGCGAATGGACCCCCCCGTCGCTGAAGAGGCCGACGAGGTGCAGCGTGTCGGAGCTCTCAAGCAGCGCCGTCAAGGCCGGGTTGCCCACCAGGGTGCCCTCGGCGACGGCAAGGGAGATCTTGACCAGGTCCTGGTAGAGTACGCGGCCGCTCCCGATGGTCATATGCCCCACTTCCGAGTTCCCCATCTGCCCCTCGGGCAGACCGACGCTGAGACCGAAAGTGTCGATCAGCGCGTGGGGTACTTCGGCAAAGAGTTTCTCATAGGTCGGCTTTTGGGCATGGTAAAAAGCGTTCGCTTCCGTCCGTTGGCTGTAGCCGACCCCGTCCGTAATTACGAGTACAGTCTTTTGTCCCATAAAAATCCTTCACGAAGGGTTTTCCGGGAGCTGTCGGAACTCCGGAAATCCCCTTAAACATATAATGACGGCAATTATATTAAAATAGCACTTTTTACTCACTTTATCCCCGGTATAAGTGAAAACTCTTTATGGACTGATAATGCTTTACTGGTTTTACGAACTTCTGGATATCAACCTGCTGCAATACATTACCGTCCGTGCCGGCGTCGCCTTTTTCCTGGCGCTCTGCATGACCCTTTTCCTGATGCCCCGCTTCATCCGCTGGGCGCAGAAGACCTCCAGCGTCCAGCCCATTAACGACTATGCGCCCGACCGCCACCGCGAGAAAGCGAAGACCCCAACGATGGGGGGCGTCGTCTTCATCGTTTCAACCCTGATCGCGTCGGCGATTACCGTCCGGTACGACAATTTTTTCGCCCTGGGCGGGATGCTCGTGCTCGCGCTCTTTATGCTGATCGGCTTCAAAGACGACTACGCCAAGATCGACAAGCAGCACAACCTTGCCGGCCTCACTGCCAGGGCCAAACTGCTGTTCCAGATCGTCGCCGCCCTCGCAGGCGCCCTTTTCCTGCGTTTCGCGGCGGGACTGGATACGGAACTGTATGTCCCCTTTTACAAGTACCCGCTCTTTGACATGCAGCTTTTCGCCCTCTTTTTCTGGAGCCTCGTTATGGTCGCGGCCTCCAACGCCGTGAACCTCACCGATGGGCTCGACGGCCTCGCTACGGTGCCCTCCGTCTTTGCCCTGATGACCCTGGGCATTTTCGTTTACATCATCGGACACGCCGGTCTCTCCGCCTACCTGCTGATGCCGAACTTCCCCGTCGGGGAAGCCTCCGTCGTCGCCGCGGCACTCATCGGCGCGCTCATCGGCTTTCTCTGGTTCAACTCCCACCCGGCCGAGGTCTTTATGGGCGACAGCGGTTCGCTCGCCATCGGCGCCTTTATCGGCTACCTCGGCATCGTCGCCAAGAGCGAGTTCCTGCTGCTGCTCATCGGTTTCATCTTCGTGATCGAGACCGTTTCCGTCATTATCCAGGTCGGCAGCTTCAAACTGCGTAAAAAGCGGGTCTTCCTGATGGCCCCCATCCACCACCACTTCGAGATGAAGAACTGGGCGGAGAACAAGATCATCGTCCGCTTCTGGATCATCGCCATGCTCTCGAACCTCGCCGCGCTCATTACCCTCAAAATCCGCTAAGGCCCCTCGATGCAGCAAACCCGCACCTCCCTTTTCGGCTACGGCGTCACGACCCGGGCGATCGCCAAGGCCTTCGGCCCCTGCACCTTCTTTGACGACCACGTCCACAAGCCCTTCACCGACGAGGAGGGGAACCGGGTCCGTCCGACGGCGGAGTTTGATCCGCGCTACTCCGACCTGGAGATCCCTTCGCCGGGCATCCCCCCGGAACACCCCCTGATCCGGCAGTCGGAACACCTTGTCAGCGAGTACGACCTCTTCCTCTCGCCGCTGGCGCGTCCCCCCTATACGCCGGAGCAAAAGCCTTTTACCGTCTGGATCACCGGCACTAACGGCAAGACGACCACGACGCAGATGCTCACCCACCTCCTTGCCGACAAAGGGGCGCTCTCCGGCGGCAACATCGGCACTCCCCTGGCCGCGCTGGATACCGCGTCGCCACTCTGGGTCCTGGAGACGAGCTCGTTTACCCTGCACTATACCCATGAGGCGAAACCGGACCTCTACGTCGTGCTGCCGATCACCCCGGACCACCTGAGCTGGCACGGCAGCGAACAGGCCTACATCGACGACAAACTGAAGCCGTTGGCACAGATGCGCGAGGGCGAGACCGTCCTGCTGCCGCGCGCCTATGCCGACACCCCGACGGACGCCTTTGTCATCCCCTACGACGATGCCGACGATCTCGCCGCCTTTTTCGGTTTCGAGACCGACCATATCCATTTCAAAGGTCCCTTCCTCCTCGACGCCCTGCTGGCGATGGCCGTCGACCGCATTCTTTTTGACCGGATCGACTATGCCAAGATGAACGCCTTTGTGCTCGACCCACACCGCCAGGAGGAGTTCAGCGACGCGCAGAACCGCCTCTGGGTCAACGACACCAAGGCGACCAATATCGATGCGGCCCTGGCCGCCGTCCGGCGCTACGCCGACCGCCCCATCCACCTCATCGTCGGCGGCGACGACAAGGGAGTCGATATGACACCGCTCTTCGAGGCCCTCACCGACGTTGACGTCACCCTCTATACCATCGGCAGCAACCAGGCGAAACTCGACGCTCTCAGCGCGCGCTTCGGCATCCCCTTTGAGAGCTGCGGCGTCCTGACCGAAGCGGTCAAGCGCATCGCCGACGTACACACCCCGCAGAGCGTCGCGCTGCTCTCCCCGGCCTGCGCCAGCCTGGACCAGTTTCCCTCCTATGCCGTGCGCGGTAACACGTTTAAAGAAGCCGTCTCCAATTTAAGCTAGGCTTCAATATGCCGTTGCTATAATTTCGGCCTCCTTACAAAAGGCCTGTTAGCTCAGTCGGTAGAGCAAGGGATTGAAAATCCCTGTGTCCTTGGTTCGATTCCGAGACAGGCCACCACGAAACACTATTTTTCCAATCATTTTATCCACGATTCAAAAACAGCCACTGCCTGTTCATTTTGTTTGCTTCCATACACTTGTATCGCCTCACTATCCTACCTGCTTACACGTGCTCCCCAGAATGATTTTAGCTTGCACTAAACCTAATATGTTATTGTAGGGCCTATCAGCTGTCGGAGGGTGCCGCCAAGAAGCCGGGCATCACTCCGCCCCCCGTATTGTCACCTGTACGGGGCCAATCCACACCAGTATGAAGGACCTGCCTATGCCCATTCCCCCCGAACTGTTCGAAGAGACAAAAGCCGTCGCCCGCCGGTGGCAGGAGGAGATCTCGCACCATATCGGGAAGGAGGAGCAGAAACTTCACGCGATGATGCAGCGCATGCTGAAAAACCCTATTAACAAGATCTTCCTCATCGAACTGCTCGACCAAAGCTTCCGTTCCAAAAACCCCGACCGGGTCGCCGACCAGCTCGAATACATCTTCGAAAAATACAAACGTACAGATTTCTTCAGCCACTTCGAACAGATCCTTATCTGGCTCTTTCGCGACGTCGGCATCTACGTCAGCTCCCTCTCCGTGCCGATGTTTATCAACTACCTGCGCAACGACATCAGCGCCATCGTCATTCAGGGCGAAGACCCCGTCCTCTCCAAGCACATGAAAGCGCGCCGGGCCGAGGGGACCCGGGTCAATATCAACGTCATCGGGGAGGTCGTCCACAGCGAGGCCGAAGCCGCACGGCGGGTCGAAAAATATATCGCGATGCTCGAGAACCCGGATATCGACTACCTTTCGCTCAAGATCTCCAACATGTTCTCCCAGATCCTTCCCCTGGCTCACGACAACAACGTCGCGCATGTCTCTTCCCGGCTCGAGCGGGTCTACCGGGCGGCCATCGCCAACCCCTGCCGTGACAGTGAGGAAAAGACACAGCCCAAATTCGTCAACCTCGATATGGAGGAGTACCGCGACGTCCGCATCACCATCGACGCCTTCAAAAAGGTCCTCTCCAGGGAGGAGTTCACGCAGCTGCATGCGGGCATCGTCGTCCAGGCCTACCTCCCCGATGCCCTCACCTACATCCGGGAACTGGCCGACTGGGCCAAAGCCCGCGTCGACGCCGGAGGCGCGCCGATCAAGATCCGCATCGTCAAGGGGGCCAACCAGGAGATGGAGCTGACCGAGGCCTCCTTGCGCGGCTGGCCCAACGTCACCTACGCGCACAAGGCGGAATCGGACGCCAACTACAAAAAAGCGATGGACTACCTGCTCGACCCCGCCGTCGCCCCCTACGTGCATACCGGTGTCGCCTCGCACAACCTCTTCGACCATGCCATGGCCATGCTGCTGGCGAAGGCGCGCGGGGTTGAGCAGTATGTCACCGCCGAGATGCTGGAGGGGATGAGCGAAGCGGCCTACCGGCTCCTCAAAGCTGAAGGACGCAATGTCATCCTCTACGCCCCGACAGCGACGAAGGAGACCTTTACCAATGCCATCGCCTACCTGGTGCGCCGCTTTGATGAGAACACCGCCGAGCAGAACTTCCTGCGCCACAGTTTCGGCCTGAAGGTGGACACACCGGAGTGGGAGCAGCTCGTCAAGACCTTCGACGATGCCGTCGCCCTCCTCCCCTCCGTGTCCGAAGCGCCCAACCGCACCCAGGACCGCACCCGGCCGGTCGAAAAGATCGCCGTCGATCCCGCCGTCTATCATTTTGAGAACGAGCCCGATACGGACTTTATCCTCCCCGCCAACCGCGCCTGGGCGGAAGCGATCCGCGACAAATGGCAGCATATCGGTGAGCGCGAGGGAGGCTTCAGTGCCTACCCTGTCATCGGCGGCAGGATCGTGCAGCGCGACGAAACGGTCACGGTGATCGACAAATCCCAATACCACGAGAACAAACGCACGGGCTCCTATGTCGAAGCGACCCCGGAAGATATGGCCGCTGCCATCGACACGGCCCAAGCCGACCCCGACGGCTGGCGAAAGCTGACGCCCCACGCGCGTCAGAAGATCATGATGGAGGTCGCCCACGCAATCCGAGTTGCCCGGGGCGACCTCATCGGCATTGCCGCGGCGGAGGTGGGCAAGGTCTTCACCGAGACCGATGTCGAAGTGAGCGAGGCGATCGATTTCGTCAACTTCTACCCCTACAGCGTCACCAAGCTGGCGGGGCTGACGGGAGTAGAGGCCAAAGGCAAAGGGGTCGGCCTCGTCATCAGCCCCTGGAACTTTCCCGTCGCCATTCCCACCGGGGGGATCGCCGCGGCTCTCGCGGCAGGCAACACGGTGATCCTGAAACCCGCCGAAGCCTCCATCCTCACCGCCTACCGCCTCTGCCAATGCTTCTGGGAAGCGGGGGTCAGCATGAACACCCTGCAGTTCATCCCGGGACGCGGGTCAGCGGTCGGGGAGCATATGATCCCCAGCAAGGCGATTGATTTTACGATTTTCACCGGCGGCGAAGAGACGGCCTACCGCATCATCAAAGCCCGTCCCGACATTCACCTGAGTGCGGAAACGGGAGGCAAGGACGCTACCATCGTCACGGCGATGGCGGACAGGGACCAGGCGATCGGCCACGTCATGGCCTCGGCCTTTCACAACTCCGGGCAGAAGTGCTCGGCGACATCGTTGCTTGTACTGGAAAAAGAGCTCTACGACGACGAGGAGTACAAACGGCAGCTCAAAGAGGCGGCGGAGTCCATACAGACCGGTTCCGTCTGGGATTTCAGCAACCGCGTCGGTACCCTCGTCGACCGCCCCGCGGGCAAACTGGCGCAAGCCCTCGAGCTCCTGGACGAGGGAGAGGAGTGGCTGCTGGCACCCGACTATGCCGACAGAGGCAATCCCTATATGCTCACCCCCTCGATCCGCTGGGGAACCGCGTCGGGGGATTTCTGCCACATGAACGAGCTTTTCGGCCCCGTCCTCAGCGTGATGCGCGCCGAGGACCTCGAAGACGCCATCGGGATCGTCAACGCCACCGGCTACGGCCTCACCTCCGGGTTGGAGTCCCTCGACCACCGCGAACAGGAGCAGTGGAAAGCGACGCTGCTCGCGGGGAACCTCTATATCAACCGCGGCACAACCGGGGCGATCGTGCTGCGTCAGCCCTTCGGCGGGATGCGCAAATCGGCCATCGGCAGCGGCAGGAAAGCGGGCGGCTTCAACTACGTCAGCCAGTTTATGGATATCACCTACCGTGAAACCAACCTCTACGAGTCCTGTTCCACGCCCTTCACCGACCGTATGCGGGTGATGCTCCAGCGCGACACCGTCTTTCACGACGAGTGCGAGAAGGCCCTGCGCCACCTCTGCCACTTCGCACACTGGCACGAGACCGAGTTTATGAAACCCCATGACTATGCCCATATCCGCGGGGAGTCCAACGTCATCCGCTACCTGCCGGTCGAAAGCGTCCTGATGCGCCTCGTGGAGGGGGACCGCCTGGAGGAGGCGCTTGCCACGATCATGGCTGTCAGGATGGTCGGTGCGCGCCTGCACATCTCCCTGCCCGAACACTCTAAGCAGGCGGAGTTCCTCTGGCTCGAATCGAAGCAAGCGAGCCTGCTCGGGGAGCACGACGCCATCACCCGCGACAGCGAGGCGGTCTTCATCGACCGGATCCCCCATTACGAACGGGTCCGCTCTCTCCGCCCCGAGAACGTCTCCCCGGCCCTCTTCGACGCCGTTGCCGACCGGGCCGTCTACATCGCCAGGGAACCCTTCGTCGCCCACGGGCGGATCGAACTGATGCACTACTTCATCGAACAGAGCATCTCCAACAGCTATCACCGCTACGGCAACCTCGGCATTGCCGGCCTGCACCTGGAAGAGGAGGTATAAATGCAGACACCCATACTGATCTCGTTCGGCCTTTACATGCTTGTGATGGTGGCCATCGGCCTCTATTTCTACTTTAAAACCGAGGACCTCGGCGACTATGTGCTCGGCGGGCGGGGTCTCGGTCCCGGCGTCACGGCGCTGAGCGCGGGGGCCTCGGATATGAGCGGCTGGCTGCTGCTCGGGCTGCCCGGTATGATGTACAGCGACGGGATCGCCGGCAGCTGGATCGCCGTCGGTCTGCTGATCGGCGCTTACCTGAACTGGCACTACGTCGCCCGGCCGCTGCGCATCATGACCCACCGCCTGGACGACGCCATCACGATTCCCGACTACTTCGCCAACCGTTTCGGCGATGCCAAGGGCCATCTGCGCGTCATCACCGCCCTCGTGATTTTGCTTTTCTATACCCTCTACACCTCCTCGGGCCTCGTCGGCGGGGCCAAGCTCTTCGAAGCGACCTTTCACCTCGACTACGCCGTCGCCCTGGCCGTCGGCAGCATCATCATCGTCTCCTACACCTTCCTGGGCGGCTACAACGCCGTCAGCTGGACGGACTTCATCCAGGGGATCTTGATGATGCTCGCCCTTATCGTCACGCCCGCGGTCGTCATCACCCACCTCGGCGGCCTCTCCGCCGCCCTGGAGCTGATGGAGTCGATCGACCCGACCCACCTCGACATCGTCCACGGCACCGGCGTCATCGGCATCCTCTCCCTGATGGCCTGGGGGCTGGGCTACTTCGGGCAGCCCCACATCCTCGTACGCTTCATGTCGATCCGCAGCGAGGACGAGATGCACCACGCCAAGGCGATCGGCATGGGGTGGATGGGCCTCTCTATTATTGGCTCGCTGGCCGTCGGCTTCTTCGGCCTCGCCTACGTCGTCTCGTCGGGTACAGACCTCGCCGATCCCGAAAAGATCTTTATCACCCTCTCCCAGCTGCTCTTCAATCCCTGGATCGCCGGCTTCCTCCTCGCCGCCATCCTCGCGGCCATCATGAGCACGATCGATTCGCAGCTGCTGGTCTCCTCGTCGGTCCTGACGCGGGACATTTACCATGCCACCTTGCGCAAAAAGGCCTCAGACAGGGAGCTGGTCTGGGTCGGACGGGCAACGGTCATCGCGATCGCCCTGATCGCCTGGTACCTCTCCACGGACAAAAACTCCAGCGTCCTCTCCCTCGTCGCCTATGCCTGGGCCGGCTTCGGGGCGGCCTTCGGGCCGCTGATCATCCTCTCGCTTTACCGGCGCGACATCACCAAAGGAGGGGCGATTGCCGGTATGGTAACGGGAGCGCTCACGGTCATCGTCTGGAAACAGCTCGAAGGGGGCCTTTTTGAACTCTATGAACTGCTGCCGGGGTTTGTGGCAGGCTGGGTGGCCATCAGGCTCGTTTCACCGGTAACGCCCCCGGTCCCCGAATCGATCTTGCACCGCGTTGAAGAGACTAGCGGCGATTTCAGACGCAAGAAAGGGGAAGCGTGAGCAAGCGTATCGTCATCAAAGTCGGCAGCGCCGTCCTCACCGAGGGCAACCGGATCGCCAGGGAGCGTATCCTCGCCCTCGTACAGATGATCGCCGACATCCGCGGGCAGTACGACGTCATCCTCGTTACCTCGGGAGCAGTGGCGGCCGGTTACTGCGCGCTGAAACTCGACAAACGCGAACGGGTCGGCAAAAAAGCCCTGGCGGCCGCCGGTCAGCCCATTTTGATGAGCAGCTACAAAAAAGAGTTCGACACCTACCATATCGATACGGCGCAGATTCTTCTGACGGAGGACGACTTCGATTCGCGCAAACGCACGGCGATGTTCCAGGAGATCATCAACGCGCACCTGGCCAATGACATCCTCCCCATCATCAACGAGAACGACATCACCTCCACCCCCGAGCAGCTCTTCGGGGACAACGACCAGCTTTCCGCCCACGTCACCTATGCGACGGATGCCGATCTGCTCGTGATCCTCAGCGACATCCACGGCTACTACGACAAAAACCCCCGCGAACATGAGGATGCGAAACGCCACCGGGTGCTCCACGCCGTCCCGCCGGAGGCGCTGCAGGCGGACTCCACGCCCAACGACCCCTTTGCCACCGGCGGGATCGTCACCAAGCTGATGGCTGCGGACTTCCTGCTGCGGCGCGGCAAAAGGATGTTCCTCTGCAACGGCTTCGAACTCTCCACGGCGGTCCAGTTCCTGATCCACGGTGAACAGACGCTGGGAACGCTCTTCGAACCTCGGCCGCAGGCGGCAGGTTAATCCAGCAGCCCCAGCAACGCTTCGATAGTGCCGATGCGGTGGGTCGCGGCCGAGAAGTCATGCTGTGCCGTAAAGGCGTTATCGACAATGACGCACTCAATCCCTGCGCTCACCGCTGAACGCAGCCCCCGCTGCGAATCCTCGACGACAACAGCTTCATGCTTTGCGCCACCGAGCAGTTCCAGCCCTTTCAGATAGGGGTCAGGGTGGGGTTTCGCGCGGGCATATTCGCCGCTGCAGAGCACGAACTCCATGGGGTCCGTGATCCCTCTGCCGGCATGGATCAGTTCAAAATCCTCCCGTCGCGCCGAGGTGACTATTCCCATCCGGTAGCGTTCCTTGAGGGCTCTAAGCACCTCATGCACACCGGGAATGGCGATCTCCTCCGTCTGCAGGTAGTGCTGGTAGAGATCGTTGCGTCTGCTGCGGGCCGCTTCGACCGTCTCCGTGTCGTACCCCGCCTCCTCCGCGAGCAGGAACGCGCTTTGGCCGTTGATCATGATCTCCCGATAACGCGCCTCTTCAAGGGTGATGCCCATGGTGTTAAGAATTTCGACGTTGGCCCGGAAGTACCACGCCTCGGTCTCGACGAGTACGCCGTCGTTATCGAAGAGAATGTACTTTTTGCCTCGCACGTCAGAGCGTCTCGATATCGACGATCTCGATGCGGTCGCACCCTTTCTTCAGAAGCTTTTTTGCTTTCGCGTCCTCTTCTGCGAGGGTCAGCGCATCCATAAAACTCTCTTTGGGGATGGTCACCGTCTGGATCGCCTTTTTGTTCTTGATCGTCAGCGCGCCGGGGTCCGTCACCACGGCCTCGATATCCCTTTTGCCTTTGGCATAAGCATTTTTGATTGCCCGTGCAACCGCTTCGTTCTGGAGCAGATCCGCCAACGTAACACTAATTTCCAGATCACCGTCGCAGAGTACAATATACTTAATCATCATTTCACCCGTCATTCCAGTTCCTTTTTCAGGGCATAGCTAAAACCCATGCGTGGGATTTGGATATGCCTTTGTGAAACCATACCATAAACGGACGGGGCAGGATGAAAAGCGGGTTGGTATGTCAGACGAGTTTGCAGATAATGCTGCCGATCTCCGCGCCGATGGAGCGGGAGACGACGTTGCATTTGACCTTAAGCAGATAGACGAGGTCGCCGCGCGGCGCGGGGGAGAGGCATTCGTAGTTGCCCATCCCCTTGGTGAGCACCACGTCGCTCTCATCGAAGAGGTGTTGCGCCTCCTCGGACGCGCGTTCATAGACGAAGCCCGGGGTGTCGACGCCGCTGTCGACGAGGGCGGCGACCTCCGCCAGACCGTCCGCCATCGCCTCGTCGAAGGTGACGTCGTTGATAATCGGTTTGCCCCGGGTCATGTAGGTAATCGCGAGCTGCGGGTAGAGCGCTGCGACGGCTTCGATCGCCAGAGCGTCAAAGAGGTGCTCGCCGGCGTTGTCGCCGATATAGAGCAGCGTCTTCGCCCCGGAAAGGCGCTGCCGCAACGCATCGACGTCGTCGTGGGCGAAATGGGTGTGGAAGAGCCTGTCGATTTCCGTGTCGAGGTCGAAGCTCACCTCGGCGGCCAGGTCGATGACGTTCCCGGCGACGGCGACTTTGACCGCCGTCAGGAAGGGGTCGTCAGCCTTGGAAATCTGTTCGCGCAGGAAAGGAATGAAGGTTTTCGCTTTGTCGGAGGAGTGGCGCTTGACCTCATCATAGAGGTCCTTTTTCCCGGCAAGCACGGCCAGGTGTTCGTAGACTTCCCGGGCGACTTCCGGCGGCGACTTGGCAAAATCGAAAGCTTTCGACATTGCCAAAACGTCATCGTTGATTTTCTTGCGAAGTGCCGCGTCGGCACCGATCGCGTCTGCTACCCGCAGACTTTGACCGATAATACACTCAACGCAGGCATTTTCGATTTTCATTTACAGTTTGGTCTCGATCTCGAGGGAGTCCATCTCGACTTTTTTCGCCTTGGCAACGCGGTCTTCCTGGAGCTTGATGCGCAGGTCTTCGCTCTCCAGCGCCATGATCTGCATCGCGAGGTACGCCGAGTTGATCGCGCCCGCCTTGCCGATGGCGACGGTCGCGACCGGCATGCCCGCCGGCATCTGAACGGTGGAGAGGAGCGCGTCGATCCCGCTCAGCGCCGAGGCGCTCATCGGCACGCCGATGATCGGCTTGACCGTCTTGGAGGCCAGAACACCCGCGAGGTGCGCCGCCATGCCCGCCGCGGCGATGAAAACCTGGGCCCCTTTGGCTTCCGCTTCAAGGATGTACTCTTTGGTACGTTCCGGCGAACGGTGCGCCGAGGAGATGATCAGCTCATACTGTACCCCGAAGGTTTCCAGCGTATCCGCACACGATTTCATGACGTCATAGTCACTTTTGGATCCGATAATGATTGAAACGAATTTCATTTCATGCCCCTGTATTTTGATGCGGAATTATAGCGAATTCACGGCAAGCGTTAGACAGGCGGCGACTGGTCGATCCCGTCGGCAGGGATGCGGAGGAAGCTGTACTGGGGCAGTGCGCCCGGCAATACGATGGGGTTGACGTTGCCGCTGTGCACCGCGTCCCACTCCCGTCCATTTTCCGCCACGAGCTTATTGAAACGGACATACCAGCGTCCGTCGCGCTCAAAAATCGACCCGTACTCGTTTTCATAGGGCGAGAGGACCGCATCCCAAGGCGCGACGATCTCCGCCTCGTCGCCGGGGCGGGTCGTATACTTGCAGAGAAAGTGCCCGCCGTCTTCGGTTACCATGCCGCTCACCTGGTGGGTCCCCATCTGCATCGTGAAATCGAGGCTCTGGGTATCGTGCTTCTCGAAGGGGCGGTTGACGAGGTAGGCGTCGGTAAAGCCGCGGTTCTGCATCGTGTTCAGCTCCTCCTGGTAGCGTTCGCTCGGCTCCAGGCCCGCATAGTAGTCGTCGATGGCCATGCGGTACGCCTTGGCGGTGATGGCGGCGTAGTAGCTCGCCTTCGTGCGCCCCTCGATCTTGAGCGAGTCGACCGCCCCGGCATCGAGGATCTCCTTGATGTGCGAAGCGAGGTTGAGGTCTTTCGAGTTCATAATGTAGGTGCCGATGCCCGGGTCCTCTTCCAGCCGGAACAGCGTTCCCGTCTCCGGGTTTGCGGCGTAGAGTTCGTAGGGGAAGCGGCAGTCGTTGGCGCAGCTGCCGCGGTTGGGGACCCGGCCACTCTGCACGGTCGAAATAAGGCAGCGTCCGCTGTAGGCGAAACACATCGAGCCGTGGACGAACACCTCGAGCTCGAGGTCCGGCAGTTCCGCTTTGATCTGCTTAAGGTCTTTGAGCGAGATCTCCCGGGCGGCGATGATGCGGCGCGCCCCCATCTCGTAGTAGACTTTCGCATCGAGCACGTTCATGACGTTGGCCTGGGTGGAAAGGTGCAACGGGATCTGCGGGGCGAGCTTGTGTGCCAGTTGCAATACGCCCGGCGTCGCGACGATAAAGGCGTCCGGTTCCAGCGCCGCCATCGCGAGGATGTGTTTCTCCAGCAGATTCAGCTGGGAGTTGAAGGGGAACCCGTTGATGGTCGCATAGACCTTTCTGCCCCGCGCTTGGGCATAGTCGATCCCCTCTTTGAAGCTCTCCATCGTAAATTCTTTGCCCGAACGGATCCGCAGGGAAAAGTGGCTGACGCCGCCGTAGACGGCATCGGCCCCGAAGTCGATCGCGATCTTCAGTTTCTCCAGGTTGCCCGCCGGGGAGAGTAGTTCAACTTTATGCATTCTTTTTTCTTTGAATCTTTTTGCGTATTTTACCCGACCTTCTTGGTTCTCAGCCTATAATACACAATTAATATGGGAATCAAGCTATGAAAATCGACCTGCACAACCACACCTCTCTCTGCAACCACGCCGAAGGCTCGGTAGACGAATACGTCGCCGCGGCCATCGCGGCGGGTATCGACGTTTTCGGTTTTTCCGACCACGCGCCGATGGATTTCGACCCCAAATACCGTATGAAGTTCGAAGAGATGGAGCAGTACCACGGGATGGTCATGGATGCGCGGGAAAAGTATGAGGGAAAGATCGACATTCTCTTCGGCTACGAGGTCGATTACCTCGAGGGCCATATGGACACGCGCGTTCTGAGTGCCGATGTCGACTACCTGATCGGTTCCGTGCACTTCCTGGACGAATGGGGATTCGACAATCCCGAGTTTATCGGACAGTACGAGCACGAGGATATCGATGTCATCTGGGAGCGCTACTTCAAACAGGTCGAAACGATGGCCAAAAGCGGCCTGTTCGACATCGTCGGCCACCTCGACCTTATCAAGGTGTTCAAGTTCATGCCCAAACGCGACATCGTCTCTATCGCGGCTCCTGCCCTCGATGCCGTCGCCGCGGCGGGGATGACGATGGAGATCAACGTGGCGGGCTACCGCAAGCCCGTTGCCGAAGCCTACCCCTCCCCGGACCTGCTGCGAGCCGCCTTCGAGCGCGGCATCCCCGTCACCTTCGGTTCCGACGCCCACACGCCGGGGCAGATCGGCCTGTTCAGAGATGAGGCAGAGGCCCTCGCCCGCGAAACGGGGTATACGGAATGTGTATACTTCCGTAACAGAAAGCCCTACAGCGTCGCGCTGTAACGACGTATTTCCTCCCCTTCCCCCTACAAAAAGCGACAAATTGACTAATTTTTAATCACACCTCTTTCGCTAGCGTAAAGGACATTCGGCTATACTTACCGCAAACTTTCACAACAGGAGAAATCAATGGGAAAATTCGTTAACAGCATTGACGAGTTCTTTAAATACTGTGAAGAGAACGACGTCCAGTTTGTCGACCTTCGTTTCACGGACATCAAAGGTGCATGGCACCACCTCACTTACCGCATGAGCGCCGTCAACGCCGATAATCTTACAAACGGATTCCCTTTCGACGGTTCTTCCATCGAAGCATGGCAGCCGATCAACCGCTCCGACATGCTCCTCAAAGCAGACGTGCCGACAGCCTTCCTCGACCCGTTTACTGCAGATCCGACCATCATCCTTTTCTGTGACGTCTATGACATCTACAAAGGTGAAATGTACGAAAAATGCCCGCGTTCCATCGCGAAAAAAGCCCTCAAGCACGCTGAAGAGCTCGGTATCGCCGATGCAGCATACTTCGGTCCTGAGAACGAATTCTTCATCTTCGACGAAGTTCACTTTGTAGACTCCATCAACGAAGCGGGATACCGTGTCGACTCCGAAGAGGGTGAGTGGAACTCCAACACCCGTTTCGAAGAGACGTACAACACCGGTCACCGCCCGGGGACAAAAGGCGGTTACTTCCCGGTAGCGCCGACTGACTCCATGGTCGACCTGCGTGCGGAAATGATGATGGTCCTCGAGCAGATCGGTCTCGAAGTCACCCTCGGCCACCACGAAGTTGCCCAGGGCCAGGGCGAAATCGGTGTCGTCTTCTCCGACATCATCGGTGCAGCTGACAACGTCCAGAAATACAAGTACGTCGTCAAAATGGTCGCACACCTCAACGGCAAAACGGCAACGTTCATGCCGAAGCCGCTCTTCGGCGACAACGGTAACGGTATGCACACGCACCAGTCCCTGTGGAAAGACGGCAAGAATCTCTTCTACAAAGAGGGTAACTACGGTAACCTCTCCGATACGGCACTCAACTACGTTGGCGGTATCTTCAAACACGCGAAAGCCGTTGCGGCGTTCACCAACGCTTCTACGAACTCTTACAAGCGTCTGATCCCGGGCTTCGAAGCACCGAGCATCCTGACGTTCTCCAGCCAGAACCGCTCCGCTTCCTGCCGTATCCCGTACGGTGCGGGCGAAAAAGCGACGCGTATCGAAATGCGCTTCCCGGACTCTACTGCATGTCCGTACCTTGCCTTCGCCGTCATGATGATGGCCGGCCTCGACGGTATCAAGAGCAAAGAAGTTCCGGTCGGTCCGATGGACGAAGACCTCTTCGAACTGACGCTGGACGAGATTCGTGAAAAAGGTATCCCGCAGATGCCGCATACCCTCCGCGAAGCGCTGGAGGCCCTTATCGCCGACAACGAGTTCCTCAAGCCGGTCTTTACGGATGAGTTCATCACGACGTACCAGCACTACAAATTTGAACGTGACGTCTGGCCGGACGAAGGTCGCCCGACTGCCTACGAATTCAAAACAACTTACATGTGCTAATCACATACCCCCTGTTACGGGGGTAAACCCCTCTTGTTTTTTTCCGCTAAAATCAGCCCCCCTTTATCCTAGTTTCGCTATAAATAAATCATATATTCTAAACATTATTTAATGCAAAGACAGGAACGAGTGAAAGCGCCAAAGACCCAGACACTTATCGAAGACATCCTTGCCCTCTCAACACAGTGTGACAACGGGTTGCGCGAGAAGATCGAACTCCTGATCGCAAGCTATACGACCGAAGGTACCACACGCGAGCAGATGCTGGAGTCGCGGGTCCTTGAAGAGATCGATAAACGCCTGGAGCGCGAAAAAGTGCTGCAGAACCAGGCGAAGATGGCGGCCATGGGCGAAATGATGGATGCCGTCGCCCACCAGTGGAAACAGCCGCTGAATGCGCTCAGCATGTACGGTGACCTGCTCAAGATGGATTTTGAAGCCGGGGATGTCACCCTGGAATACGTCGAAAAGTTCGTCGAGGACATCCAGGAGCAGATTACCCACATGGTCTCGACGCTGAGCGAGTTCCGCACCTTCTTCCGCCCCGACAAGGAGAGCGGCCCCTTCGGGCTGAAGCGCTGTACCCAGTCGGTCCTGCTGCTGGTGCATGACGAGATGCTCCGCAACAATATCGCCGTTACCGTCGAAGAGGGGCGCGAGATCATCGTCAGCGGGATCGAGAACGAGTTCAAGCACCTGCTGCTCAACCTGCTCGCCAACGCCAAAGACGCCTTCATCGAGCGCGAAAGCAGCGTGCGGGAGATTCTGATCCGCTTCTACAAAAAAGGGGGACATATCTACATCGAGGTCGAGGACAGCGCCGGCGGGATCGACCCGGAACTGCTCGAAGAGATCTTCAAACCGAACTTCACGACCAAGCGCGACGACAAGGGCACGGGTATCGGGCTCTATATGAGCACCCAGATCGCCCAGAAGATGCAGGGCTCGCTGACCGTCGAAAACGCGAAGCGCGGCGCCATCTTCCGCCTGGAGCTCCCCCTCCCCTGACCCCCGAAAACTTTACGACTGCCTGAGCAAGTGCACCCCTGTGCTGCCGTGAACCCGAACCCGCCGACAGTTTTGCTATAATTGCGCACGATTTCTAGCAGGAGATCGACTATTTTAGTTCAAGGAGGAGCATATGAAAAATGCTCAAAGCGGTAAATACCGCCCATACCCCAAGATTGATTTGCCACAACGCCAGTGGCCGGACAACACCATCGACAAAGCGCCTCTGTGGTGCAGCGTCGACCTGCGCGACGGCAACCAGGCGCTGGTGACTCCGATGAATCTGGATCAAAAACTTGAACTATTCGACCTCCTGCTCAAACTCGGATTTAAACATATCGAGGTGGGCTTCCCCTCCGCATCCAAGGTCGAATTCGACTTTTTGCGGACCCTGGTCGAGCGAGGGCTGATCCCGGACGACGTCACCATCCAGGTGCTCGTCCAGGCCAGAGAGCACCTGATCGACAAAACTTTCGAGGCGCTCCAGGGCGTTAAAAAGGCGATCGTGCACCTGTACAACTCGACGTCGACGGCCCAGCGCAAGATCGTCTTCAAAAAAGAGCAGGACGACATCACCGCCCTCGCGCTCGAAGGCGTCGACATGGTCAAGAGCCGTGCGGCTTCTTTTGACGGCGAGATCACGCTGGAGTATTCGCCGGAGAGCTTTACCGGGACCGAGATGGAGTTCGCCGCCCAGATCTGTAACGCCGTCACGGCACGCTGGGGCATCAGCGCGGAACGCCCGGTCATCATCAACCTCCCTGCGACGGTAGAGATGGCGACACCGAATATCTATGCCGACCAGATCGAGTGGATGAGCCGCCACCTGGACAACCGCGAGCACATTCTCATCTCGACGCATACGCACAACGATCGCGGCACCTCCGTCGCGGCGACCGAGCTGGCACTGCTGGCGGGGGCGGACCGTGTCGAGGGGACCCTGCTCAGCAACGGCGAACGGACCGGGAACGTCGATATCATCACCCTGGCGCTGAACATGTACACCCAGGGAGTGGACCCTGGACTCGATTTCGGCGACGTCAACACCGTCGTCGACGTCGTCGAGCGCTGTACCGACATCGAGACGCATGTGCGCCACCCCTACGTGGGCGAACTGGTCTATACGGCCTTTTCCGGCTCCCACCAGGATGCCATCAACAAAGGGCTGGCCTACCAGCGCGCGAAGAGCGAACCGTTCTGGGAGGTGCCCTACCTGCCGATCGACCCCGCCGACGTCGGCCGGACTTATGAGAGTATCATCCGCATCAATTCGCAGTCGGGCAAAGGGGGCGTCGCCTACATCCTCGAGGACAAGTTCGGCTACCAGCTCCCCAAAAAAATGCACCCCGAGATCGGGCGCATCGTTCAGGGTATCACGGACGTCGAGGGGCGCGAACTGACGGCAGAAGAGATCCTGGGCATTTTCGAAAAGACCTATTTCGAGGTGCCGCAGTACATTGAATTCGTGGATATGGCCGTCAACTCGGAGACATCAAAAAGCGGCATCGTGACGGTCAAACTGACCTACCGGTTTGAGGGCGAGGAGATCACGAGCACGGGTCAGGGCAACGGGCCTATCGACGCCTGCCGCAAAGCCCTCGGCGAAAAGTTCCCGCACGCCTTCGTGCTGCGTTCGTACTCCGAGCACTCCTGCGGGGAGCAGTCGTCGGCCAAGGCCGTGGCCTACATCGAGATCGAAACGGAAGATTTCGGTGCGTTCTTCGGCGTCGGCCGCGACAACGACATCACCATCGCCGGAGTCATGGCGATGTTCAGCGCGCTGAACCGAGCGTATCATTCTTAATACACGCTATACGGAGCAAAGCCCCGTATAGCTACGCTCGGCCGCTGTGGCGCATGTAGCACAGCGGAATTCCGCAGCAATGCGAGGACAAAAGTACAACGCTGCTCCCGGCAGCGTCATCATCATGCATCAAATGCAACGCCCCGTCTCGCTATACCACTCTTCCCACTCGACAATCTATTTTTTTCACTCTAACCGCTACGTTACTTGTTACCGTAAAGCCTAGAAACTGATGGCGGCGGTGATCTCCGGGTAACCGCGGCGGATCGTATCGCCGTTGCTGCGGCTGTACCACTCCTCGGCCCACCCCACCGACAGGTAGGCACGTCCTTCGGCGTAGGCGATTCCCGCCCGTGCGCCGACGGTCTCGTAATCGTCATAATGGCCGCTGATGAAAGTGTGCCGGTAAAAAACACCGGCATAGGGACGAAAGGTAGGCGAAAGAGGGAGATAGTAGGTCACCGGCAGGTCAACCTCGTTCATCGTCGGCGTGCCGCCGAACCACCCCCGGTAGCCGACACCGACGGAGAGGCCGTTAAAGGCGAAGTAGTTCGCGCTGACGCCCACGATCGTGTAGGTGCTGTCAAAACCGCTGCCGGTGCCCACTGTCAGCGCCACGCTCTTTGTTCCGGCGTCAAAGACCCCCGCGTGAAGCAGAAGTGCCGTCGCCGTGATGCCAAGGGTGATCTTTGTCATGCGCTCTCCTTTGGGCCATTGTAGCACAGGAAGCTAGAAGAGCAGACCGTCCTCCGCTTCGGAAGGCATCTTCTCCACCGGCGGCGGCGACGCCTTGGTAAAGAACTCCTCGGCCCCGTTGCGCTCAACCTTCGTCACTCCTTCGGGCATCACGAATTTACGCGGGACCTGCGGGAAGAGATGCAAGAGCTGGGTATAGAATTTCCGAAACGCCGGAGCCGCCGCCCGGCCCCCCGTCTCCCGTTTGGGCAGCGGGGTATTGTCGTCGTTCCCGAACCAGACGACCGTTTCCACGCTCGGCGAATAGCCGGCGAACCAGGCATCGATGGAGTTGTTCGTCGTCCCGGTCTTGCCCGCTGTCTCAATGCCCCCGACCGCAGAGGCGCGGCCGGTACCCCGCAGCACGACGTCGCGCAGGATTGTCGTCATCAAGTAGGCCTGGGCCGGGCTCGTCACCTCACGCTGCTTCGGCTCGGCATCGTAATGCGTCCCCCGTTTGTCGATGCTCGTAATAAGGTAGGGGTCGCTCTGCACCCCGCCCGCGGCAAAAGAGCTGTACGCACCGGCCAGTTCGACCGGTGATAGTGTGATACTGCCCAGGGCCAGGGAGAGGTCCAAAGGCAGCCCGGCGAACTGGTAGCGGGAGAGTTCGCGGTAGATGCGCGAGAGCCCGATATCCGTCACCAGGTTGATCGTCGCAAGGTTGCGCGAATGCACCAGCGCTTCGCGCAGGGTAATCAGCCCTTTGTAATCGCGCTCATAGTTCTTGGGCTGCCACTTCTTCTCGCTCCCTTCCGTTTCATAATCATAGGTCCGGGCGATATCGACCAGCTCCGTCGCCGGCGAGTAGCCCAGATCCAGTGCGACCTGGTAAATAAAAGGTTTGAACGCGGACCCCGGCTGGCGGCGCGCCTGCGTCGCCCGGTTAAATGCGCTTTTTGTGTAATCCACACCGCCGACGAGCGCGAGGATCTCTCCCGTCGCGGGCTCGATGCTCACCAGCGCGCCGTTGAGCTCACCGAACTGGCTGGCGTTGGCGTCTTCATCCCTTTTCATCGCCCGTTCGAGAATGCCGTCATAGGCGTACGACAGGGCCTCACGTCCCGCCTCCTGCAGGCGCAGGTCCACGGTCGTATTGATCGTATAGCCGCCCGTCCGGATATCGGGGTAGAGCACCGCCGCCCGGCGCAGGACCTCGTCCGTGACGTAGGGTGCGCGGTTCTGCGTCAGGGTCTCGTCAAAGACCCCAGGGCGCTCCTGCAGCGCCGTATTGTAGCTCTCGTCATCCACCCACCCCAGCGCATGCATCCGCGAGATCACCCGGTTCGCCCGTCCCAGGGAGAGTTCGTAGTTGCGTGTCGGTGCGTAAAAAGAGGGGGCCTTGGGCAGGCCGACGAGTATGGCGGTCTCTTTGAGTGTCAGGCGGTTCAGCGGCTTGTGGAAATACCCCTGTGCCGCCGTTTTGATCCCGTAGTAACCGTGGCCGAGGTAGATGGCGTTGAGGTAGCGCTCCAGGATCTCCTCTTTGCTCAGTTCCGTTTCGAGTTTCAGCGAGAAGATAAGCTCTTTGAGCTTGCGCGAAAACTTCTTTTCCCGCGTCAAGAGGGTGTTCTTGACCAACTGCTGGGTAATCGTACTCGCCCCTTCGACGAGTTTTCCCGCCTTGATATCCTTTATGATCGCACGGAAGATCGCGTCGACATTGACGCCGCGGTGTTCGAAAAAGGTCGTATCTTCAATGGCCAGCAGGGCTTCGATCACCAGCGGCGGGATCTCGTCAAAGGTGACGTAGGCGCGGTTCTGCTTATCGAAAATATTGGCGATCTTCTCGCCGTTCCGGTCATAAATGTACGTGGTCATCGGCGGGTTGTACTGGACAAGCTTCCGGGTCTCGTGACCGTACTGCGCCACAAAGTAACCGATAAAAAGGATAAGGGCGACCACACCGGCCAGGCCTCCCCACAGCAGAATTTTTTTCACGTTCTATACTCCCTCCCGGCGAAACTAGATTCAATCAGTGTGCGTGTATACGCATGTTCGGGCGACGCCATCACCTGCGCCATCGCCCCCTGCTCGACCACGCTGCCCTCGCGGATGACGCACACCTCGTCGCACAGCGCACGCGCCGAGACGATATCGTGGGTCACAAAGAGCATCTGGAAGCCCATCTGTGTCTGCAGCTCCCGCAGCAGCGCGATAATGACGCGGCGTGTCTCGGGGTCGAGGGCCGTCGTCGGCTCATCGAGCAGGAGCAGTTTGGGCGTGTGCGACAGGGCGATGGCGATCACGGCCCGCTGCAACTGCCCGCCCGAAAGCTCCGGCGGGAAGCGCTCGAGCAGCGCCGCATCGAGCCCGACCCGTGTCATCAGCGCCGCCGCTTCCGCCGGCGGAACCCCCTCGAAATGGCCGCCAACCCTGGTCAACGGCGAAAGGGCGGTAAAAGGATTTTGGGGTACAAAGGCGACGGTGTCGCCGCGGCGGAGCTCAAAGGGGGCATCCATCTCGATCGTCGACGACATCGCGGGCGGGAGCATTCCCAGCAGCGCCTTGAGCGTCAGGCTCTTTCCACTGCCGCTCTGTCCCACCAGGGCCAGCGCGCTCTCGATGCCAAAGGCGATATCCACCAGCGTACCGCCGGCATAATCGATCCGCAAACGTTTAATCTGAATCATCGCGCCTATTTTACCCAACGGGCGATAATCTCGCAACCGCGCCGCAGGCTCCCCTCTTCGACTCCGAGCCGCCCGATCAGCCGGATGATCGCCCGCTCCACCGTCGGCTGCCGGATGGCGCCGACGAGCATCCCCTCCTCCAGCAGCGCCGCCTGGATCGCCATCACCTTCCGGTTGTCGCCGACGGGAACAGCCGCGATAAGACCGTCCGCCTCGGTACCGAGGAGCCCGTTCATCATCGCGCGGCGCGCCTCGATCTGTGCCTTCAGCTCCTCGGCATTCTCCAAAATATAGTGCAGCGACGCCTGCGCCAGTGCCGTGTCAAAGAGCGACGGTGCCGTGGCGTAAATGACGGGCTTCGCGCGGTTGACGAGGTAATCCGCGATATGGCTTGACGAAAGCACGTAGGCCCCGAAACTGCCGTACGCCTTGCCCAGGGTCCCCATCTTGATGTGGTTGCGTTTCGGCGTGATCCCGTAGAGGTCGAAGACGCCCAGCAGCCGCGAACCGACCACCCCGCTGCTGTGCGCCTCGTCCACGATCAGCAGGGCGTCGTAACGCTCCGCGAGCTCAAAGATCTCCCGCGCCATCAGATCCCCGTCCATGGAGTAGATCCCTTCGACGGCGATAATGCGCCGGCGGGCGTCGGAAGCGGAAAGTTTCTTCTCCAGTTCTGCCGCGTCGTTGTGGCCGAAAAGGGTCACCTTCCCCTCGACCAGTTTCGAAGCGAGCACCCCGCTGGCATGGTATTTCTCATCCATAAAGAGCTCGTCGCCCCGGCGCACGAGGGCCTCGATCATCGCCAGGTTCGCGTTGAATCCGCTCCCCATGACGATGCCGGATTCAAACCCGTTCGCTTCGCAGAGCGCCGCTTCGAATTCGCGGTGAACGGCATGGTAGCCGTTGACGAGCATCGACGCCTTGGGAGCGTGCACCCTCTCGCCGCTTAGCCGCGCGACGGCCGCGTTAAAGAGTTCCGGTTTTTCCGCCAGCCCCAGGTAGTCGTTGGAAGCGAGATCCGTGATCGCCGGATCGAACACCCGGCGTTCGCGGTAGCGCCCCGAACGTTTCAGGGCGGCGAGCTCGTTGTCGTAATACTTCATCGCTGCGCGGGGAGTTTTTTGATGAAGGCGTTGATCGCGTCGATGCGCGACTGGTCCGAGGGGTGCGTCGAGAGGAACTCCGGCGGCTTTTGCCCGCCCGAGGCCGCCTGCATCCGTTCCCAGAACCGTACAGCCTGGTGCGGATCGAACCCCGCTTTCCACATCAGGTAGATGCCGATCTGGTCGGCCTCCGATTCATGCTTGCGGCTGTAAGGCAGCAGAACGCCCAGCTGGGTGGAGAGGCCATAGGCCTGGTTGTACAGCCCCTGGTACTGCGCGGGGATCTCCAGGGCGGCGCCGAGCAGCTGCGCCCCGGCATTACTGACCATCTGCATCGACATCCGTTCCGCCCCGTGGCGCGCGAGGGCGTGGGCGATCTCGTGCCCCATCACCGTGGCGATCTGGTCGTCGTTCTCCGTCAGCTTGAGCAGCCCCGTATAGAAGTAGACTTTCCCCCCGGGCAGGCAGAAGGCGTTAAGGGTGTCGGACTCGATGACGTTGAATTCCCATTGAAAATCGTCCCTGCCGCTGACCGCGGCAATCCGTTCCCCGATGCGGCGGACCCGTGCCACCTGCGCACTGTTCGTTGAGAGTTTCGCGCTCTTTTTGAGCTTCTCGGATTCGCTGAGCCCCAGGGCGACCTCCTGCTCGTTGGAGATCAGGATAAGCTGGGTACGCCCCGTCACCGGGGTCTTCGCACAGCTGGCGATCATCAGCATGAGCATCACTGCGGTAGCAAGTCGTTTCATAAGCCCTCCAGGAATGGTTTCAGTGCCTCGACGTTGAGCCCCATCGCGGTGCTTTCATTGCCGCGGACGCTGCGGATATAGGGTTTGCAGAAGCCTTCGACCATGCAGCCCCCCGCCTTGCCGCGCCACTCACCGGAGGCAAGATAGCGCTCCAGGTCCTCGGGGTCGAAAGGGGCGAAGAGGTAATCCGTCGCAGAGATGTCGATGAGCTTCAGACGGGGGGAGTGGTAGATCATGCAGGTGATGATGGAGGTGACGCTGCCGCTCTGCGTCATCAGGATGTTGCGAGCATCATCGAGACAGCGCGCCTTGCGCAGGATCTGTCCCTGAGACGTCACGACGGAATCGGAGACGAGGAGCGGATGTTCCTCGATGCCGAATGCGCTCACACCCGCCCCGTACTTCCCTACCGTCGCCTGGTAGACGAAATTTTTCGGCGAAGAGGCGACGATCTGTTCCTCGTCATAGTCCATCGGGGTCTGGATAAAGTCGATCCCGGCCTGCTCTAACAGCAGGGCCCGGCTTTGCGAGGCGGAGGCGAGGCGGAGGGGAGCGGCCATGACCTTACGCGTGCGAGTAGCGCAGCGTGACTCCCAGGTAGATGGCGATAACGCCGAGGATGATGTTGAGCGGGACCATGTACTTCCCGATCAGCCCCAGCAGCCCCTTGGCCGCGGCAAAATCGCCGGCGTCGATCTTTTTCTGCGCCTTGTTGCGGCGCAGGATCATGGCCCCGAGGTTGAGGGCCATGATGAGCCAGATCGCTTCTTTGACATGCACGAGCTGATAGGTCGCGAACGCCGCTTCGTCGATGACGTTGCCGTTCGCGTCCACCGACGCGGCGCGGAAGCCCCAGCCGACCGCCATCAACACCGCCGTAATGATCAGAATGACGACAAAGGGGCTGACGATCGCAAAAAGGCGCTTGAGCGCATGGGCGGTGCGCGCCAGGCGCACCGGGGGTTCCAGCTCCATGAAGGCGTTGTGCGCGGCAAAACGCATGGCGATCATCCCGCCGACCCAGACGACGGCGCTGAGCACATGCAGGAAAACGATCAGGGTACTGTACTCCCAGAAAAAGGTAACCATGGCCTCTTTCATGACAGCACCTCCATAATATAGGCTTTGGACGCCTCAAGCGCTTCGGGCAGTTTGGAAGCGTCTTTACCGCCGGCCTGGGCGAAGTCCGGACGCCCGCCCCCGCCGCCGCCGAGCATCGGCGCGATGGCTTTGATCCAGTCCCCGGCTTTGGCATCGGCGTTCTTGACGCCGGCGGCGATCATCACTTTGTCGCCTTTGACCTGGAAGAGCATCGCCGCGACGCGCTCATTCATGTTCTTGAGTTCATCGATGCGCCCCTTGACGTCGCCGCTCTTGATCTCTTCGACGAAGACGCTGACGCCGTTGATCGTTTCGGCGTCCAGGGACTCCTTCGCGGCGTTCTGGGCGTCTTGGAGCTCCACTTTCAGCGTATTGATCTGCTCTTTGAGGCGTTCGACCCCGGCAAGCACGTCGCGGTTCTTGACCGCGGCTTCCGCTTCGCCGATCAGGTGGCGCTGCTGCTTGAAGTAGTCGTAGGCCGCCTTGGAACAGACCGCTTCGATCCGGCGGACGCCAGCGCTGACACCGCTCTCTTTCGTAATGACAAACATCCCGATCTCGCTCGTGCTGCCGACATGGGTTCCGCCGCAGAATTCGATGGAGGCGTCACCGAAGCGGACGACGCGGACACGGTCGCCGTACTTCTCGCCGAACTGGGCCTTCGCCCCGCTCTGCTTGGCGGCTTCGATATCCATCTCCTCCGTCATGTTGGAGAGGCCGCGCTGCACCACGAGGTTCACGCGCTCTTCGACGGCGGCGATCTCTGCCGCCGTCATCGCCTTGGGATGGGAGAAGTCGAAACGGAGACGGTCGGCTTCAACGAGGGAACCCGCCTGGGAGACATGCTCGCCCAGCTCTTCGTACAGTGCCGCGTGCAGCAGGTGCGTCGCCGAGTGGTGGCGCTCGATCTCCTGGCGCGCTTCATCGACGACCGCCGTGACGGTGTCGCCGACATTGAGCGTTGCCGTCGCGCGGATCTTGGAGAGGTTGAGGCCGAAGAACTTCTTCGTATCGAGGACCTCGGCGACCCCGTCGAGCAGACCGGTATCACCCGTCTGTCCGCCGCTTTCGGCGTAAAAGGGTGTCTCATCCAGAAGTACCCACCCTTCGTGGCGGGCGTGGAGGCTCTCTTCCCGGCCGAAGCCCTCGCTGAGCAGGGCCAGGATCTTCGACTCGCCGGTCATGCGGCCGTAGCCGACAAAGCTGTTCTCGCCAAACTGCTCCAGCAGCGTTTTGAAGTCCCCTTCGACGTGGGCGTCGCCGCTGCCTTTCCAGGCCGCTTTGGCGCGTTCGCGCTGCTCGGTCATCAGGCGCTCGAAGGTCGCCGTATCGAGGCCGAGCCCCTTTTCACGCAGCATATCCTCGGTGAGGTCGAGGGGGAAGCCGAAGGTATCGTAGAGTTTGAAAGCAGTCTCACCGCTGAAGACATCCTTCGTGTTCTTGAGCTCTTCGCTGAACAGGGCGATCCCATCCTCGATCGTTTTGAAGAAGCGCTCCTCTTCAAGCATGATCTGCTCTTTGACAACGGGCGCTTTTTCCGACAGGTAGGGGTACTGGTGCCCCATCAGCTCAACGACCGTATCGACGATCTCGTGCATGAACGGCTTGGTGAAGCCCAGCAGGTAGCCGTGGCGTACCGCGCGGCGAAGAATGCGGCGCAGGACGTAACCGCGCCCCTCGTTGGAGAAGTTCGTCCCCTGTGCGAGCAGGAAAAGAACGGTGCGGATATGGTCGGCAATAACGCGGTAACTCGCGCCGGTGGCGTATTCGTAGGGCTTGCCGATCAGGTCGACGACCTTGTTGATGATCGGCATAAAGAGGGAGGAGTCGTAGTTGCTGAGCTTCCCTTCCTTGACGGCGACGACGCGCTCCAGCCCCATCCCCGTGTCGATGGAGGGCTTGGGCAGCGCTCTGAGCTCGCCCTTCGCGTTGCGCTCGTACTGCATGAAGACGAGGTTCCAGATCTCCAAGAAGCGGTCACCGTCGCCGCCCATGTAATCCTCGGGGCCGTTGAAGTGCTCCGCACCCTGGTCGATGAAGATCTCTGAGCAGGGACCGCAGGGGCCGGTATCGCCCATCTGCCAGAAGTTGTCTTTGTCCCCCAGGCGCATGATGCGGTCAGCGGCAATGTGCTGCTTCCAGATCGCTTCGGCTTCGTCGTCGCTGTCGTGTACCGTCACCCAGAGCTTCTCTTTGGGCAGGGCAAGCACCTCGGTCACGAACTCCCACGCGTAGGCGATCGCTTCCTCTTTGAAGTAGTCGCCGAAGCTGAAGTTGCCCAGCATCTCGAAGAAGGTGTGGTGGCGGGCCGTGTGGCCGACGTTCTCGAGGTCATTGTGCTTTCCGCCGGCGCGGACACAGGTCTGGCACGACGTGGCACGGGGGTTCTCCGGCACCGGCACCTCACCGGTAAAGATCGTCTTGAACGGGACCATCCCCGCATTGTTGAACAGCAGCGTGGCATCGTCGGGCACCAGCGGTGCGCTCGCCACCGGGGTGTGGCCCTTGGATTCAAAAAATTTCAGATAGGCTTCGCGTACATCCATACTCTCATCACTTTGTGCGGCAAAGCACCGCGGTAAAATATGCGCGATTATAGCGAAGCGGGGATTAAGGGTAGCTCTAACGGCCGGCAGAAGCTAAAGGCGGGAAAGCGCGGCGGCGATGTGGCGGCGGATGGTCCAGAGGCTCGCGACAAACTCGAAATAGAAACGTTCCGTCTCCGTGTCAACCTCCCCCGTCTGCCCGATCAGCTCCAGGCGCGCCATCGCCTCGCGCAGATAGTCCCGTTCGAGGGCGCAGGCGCAGCAGACCTCGTGCTCGCTGTTCATGCCGTCGTTGAGCATCACATACGAACGGGTAACGCAGTCGGCAAGCTGCACGGCATAGTCGCGATCACGCAGCATCTCGGCCGACAGCGGATCGATTTTGGCGATGAGGGCATCAAACTGCCTGTTGATCGACTCGATCGTCTCTTTCATGGGGTCTCCTGGCACCGCAATGGAGCCTCCATGATACATAAGTTTTCCTAAAGAGTTACTCAAACCTCATCGGGGGTTTCGCGGGGTCGTCTCCGGCGGTAGCTATAGAAGGCGACCAGCAGAGCCACGCCGGCGAAAACCGCCAGGGTTATCTCGTGCAGGTAGCTCTTCAGCAGGGCCTCGTTCTCGCCGATCAGGTAGCCTACCAGCACCAGGATCAGGCTCCACAGCCCCGCCCCGAGCGCCGTATACGCCATAAAGGGCGCCAGCGGCATTCGCGCCAGGCCGGCGGGGATGGAGATGAGCTGCCTTATGCCCGGCAGCAGGCGTCCCGAAAAGGTTGAAATGGGACCGTGCGCCCTGAAAAAGGCATCGAGCCGCTCCAGGCTCTTCTCGGAGATAAAGACGTAGCGCCCGTAGCGGCGCAGCAGGGGAAGGCCGAGCGAGAGCGCCAAATAATAGTTAATGAGCGCCCCGGTCAGCGATCCCAACAGCGCCATAAGCATAACAATAACGGGATGCATCTCCCCCTGGGCGATCAGATAGCCCGCCGGCACCAGCACCACTTCGCTGGGGAAAGGGACGAAGGAGCTCTCCACCGCCATCAGGGCGAAGATCCCGACATAGCCCAGCCCCAGGACCGCCTCGACGAGCCACTGCGTCAGTTCCGCCAGCATCAGCACGCCTCCCGGACGGCAGCAATGATCGCTGCGGCCGCATCGTCGCCTTCCAGCGCCCGCAGTCCCCGGCTGGCCGCTTCGACCCCCTCGTCGAGCATCTGTTCAAGCAGTTCGGGGCGGAGCTCCGCCTCCCGGACGACCCGGGAGAGCCCCTGCTCGGCCAGGTACATCGCGTTGTAGTACTGGTGGTCCCCCGCCGCGTAGGGGTAGGGAACGTAGAGCGCCGGCAGTCCGTTCGCCGCCAGCTCCCAGAGCGTGCTCGCCCCGGCACGGCTGACAGCGAGGTCGCTGCGCGCGAGCAGGGAGGGGAGTTCCTTCGTAAACCCGTACAGTTCCACCCCTATTCCCATGGCCGCGTACGCCTCCCGGACCCGTTCATAGTCGCGTTCGCCGCACTGGTGGATAATGGCGATCCCGCAATTAGCCAATGCCGGGGCGACGGCAAGGGCAAAGTCGTTGATCGCCTTCGCCCCCTGCGAGCCCCCGAGGAAGATCACCGTTTCTACGCGCTCGCGCACCCGCGCCGATTCAAAGAGCGCGCGGTTCACGGGGTAGCTCTTGACAGGGCTTTCAGGGTCGTAGGAGCTGAAAAAACAGCGGGCGTAGCGCCGCAGCAGACGGTTGAGACGCCCGGTCACGGCGTTTTGTTCATGGATAAAATAGGGGAGCTTCAGGGAGAGGGCCGCGAAAGAGGCCGGGGCCGCCGAAAAGCCTCCGACGCTGATGACGGCATCGGGGCGGTAGCGCCTCATGATCCGTCGCGCCTCCAGTGCCGACCGGGCCACCCGCCACAGTGCCGCCAGTTTCGCGATCCCGCGGCGGTTGACGACCCCCGTCGTCTCCAGAAAGTGGGTCTGTTCAAACGCGGAGCCCTCCCCGAACCACATCCGGTCCTGCCCGGTGGTCGAACCGATAAAGATCGCTTCGTCCCCCGCCGCGGTGATCGCGTCCAGAAGGGCCTTGGCGATAGCCAGGTGTCCGCCGGTCCCGCCGCCTGTCAATACGAATTTCAATACTGTGCCTTTTTCGAGATCATCAGGACCATCCCCACCCCGACGGCCGACGCCATCATCGCCGAGCCGCCGTAGCTGAGGAAGGGTACCGAGATCCCCTTGATGGGGGTAATGCCGCTGATGCCGAAGGCGTTGAGCAGGAACGCGAAAGCCAGCAGCAGCCCGATCCCGACACAGAAGAGCGAGTAGCGGGCGTTCCCGATGCGGTTGGCGATCGTAAAGATGCGTTTGAGCATCCAGAGAAAGAGGCCCGTCACGACGGCAATGCCTATAAAACCGAACTCCTCGGCGATCCCCGCCAGGATAAAGTCCGTATGCACTTCGCTCAGAAACCCCAGCTTGAAGGTCCCGTTCCCGAGGCCCGTACCGATGATCCCGCCGTTATGGATCGCGTTGAGGGAGTGGCTGATCTGGTAGGGCTCGTCGTGGGACTGCACCCGCAGATGCGCGGCGATAAACTCGGGCATCAATGAGAGGATGGAGTCCTGTGCCAGCGACCACCAGGAGATGATGCGCGCGACCCGGTGCTGGGCCGTAAAGATGAAGACGACAAAGGCGCCCACGGCAAAGGCCATCAGCACCAGGAAGAAGCGGAAACTGCTGCCCGCGAGCATCAGCATGAAGAGCAGCGACATCGCCAGGACCATCACCTGCCCCAGATCCTTCTGCATCACCGCGATCAGGACCATCACCAGGATAAAGAAGGCGGCATAGGGGATAAACTGCCGGAACTCCCCCTTTATTCCGAGTTCGCTGTGGTGGCGGATCTTGCGCGAAAAACTCCAGGCGAGGAAATAGACGAACCCGATCTTGAAGAGCTCGACGGGGGCCAGGGAGACCCCGGCGAAACGGATCCACCGTTTCGCCCCGCCGATTTCCGTCACCAGCGACGAAGGCATAAAGGGCATCCCCATCATCAGCACGAGTGCCCCCAGAAAGAGCAGGAAGCCGAGCCGGCCGAGCCAGACGTCGGGGTCAAGCTGGGCGATGCCCCACATGAGCAAAATGGAGAAGAGCCCGAACGCCATCTGGCGCAGGGCAAAGTGCATCGGGGCGTAGTCAAAGAGAACCACCGTGTACTCCGAGAGGGAGTAGATCATCACGATGCTGATCGCGATCAGCGTCGAGGCGGTGACGAACAGGGTTCTATCGGGCATGCGCACTCCGGCTTTTTTTGGATGTATTTTAGCCGCCGAAGGCTTATGGGCACCTCTGCACGCTTCGCCCCCGGTACGCTCCGTGCGGCAGCACCCGCCGCTAATCGCAGGTGTGGTTGGGGAGCCGGAACGTCTGGGCGCCGCCGAAATAGAGCGTATTATTCTCTAGGCGCACGCGGTAGCGCTCCTTGCTCCCGTCGCCGAAGTTCAGCAGCAGATCGTCTCCTTCAAGATGCCACTCCCCCCGGCGCAGCACCCGCTGACGCGACGTTTCGTTCGCCACGGTATGGACCCCCCTCAGCAGCGTGTCGCCGTTGCGGCAGAGCCACACTTCCCTTTTTTCGGTAAAAGCGCCGCTGTTCAGGTAGAAGACGAAATGGCCCCCGTCAACGCGCTGGTACAGCCCCTCCGCGTGTGCGGGCAGGGCCCGCAGGGGCGTGAAGCCGATGCTGTCGCCGAGCGTGATCATCGTCTGGCGCATCCCCTCGTACCCCTCAGGGGTAAAAAAGCCGTACAATACGACCGCACGCCCCTGCGGCCCCAGCACGACATGGATCAATGCCCGGGTAAAGGCTTCTTCGCCCTGGACCCGGTAGAGGCGGTAGAGCAGCGACGGCCGCAGCGCCGCGATCTGTGACGGGGAGCGGAGCTCCAGTCCGTAATACCGCATCTGCTGCGGGAGCATCTGCCGGGGGTCGCCCAGGACGCTCGTGTTCGTCTCCATCAGGATGCGCCCCGCACCGTCCGGCGACTGCAGCACCAGGGGACCGCGTTCGCCGACAAGCTGTGCCTGCCACTGCGCGGGAAGCATCAGCGATGCCCCCAAATTCGGGGCACTAAGCTTCTGCGGTCCGGTGTAGACTCTTCCTGCCGACAACGTTTCGGCAGCGAGGATTCCCGGCAAAAAGAGCAGCAGCAGCGTCAGGGTGCGTATTATCATTCGCTCACTATACACTAACCCCCCTTTCAAGCACAAAACGCTATAGTCCGATTACTGAAACATGCAGGGCGGAAGCAGCACGATGGCCAACGTTGAACTGAACAAAAAGAAAAAGATCGTCATCCTCTTTTTGCTGATTACCTTCGCCTTTGCCGTCTTCGCCCTCGTGATGGCGGGCAAGGCCCTGGGCGAGCGCCACACGCCGCGCCTCTACACCTCCGGCACGACCAAGGCGATGCGCGGCAGCCTCATCAGCGCCGACGGTTTCCATATTGCGACGACGCGCAAACTCTACAAAGCGACCGTCAACACCCGTAACATCGACCCCGACAAAAAAGAGCTCTTCGTGCAGCTCTTCTCCATCTACAGCGGCATCCCGGATAAAAAGATCCGCCAAAAACTCGGTAAACGCCGCGGCAATGTCGTGCTCAGCTACGACATCTCCCCCAAGCGGGCCCAGTACCTCAAAAGCCTCGCGTTCGAACTGCGCAGGCTGGGGATCTTCGTCGAGTACGAAACCCCCTCGGGGGATACGATCCTGCACGGACTCAACGTCGTCGAAAGCGGCGAAGCGCGCGTCTACCCCTACGGCGACCTCCTCACCCCGCTCATCGGCTACCCCCGCAAGTTCGAAGAGGACGGCTATACCCGCAATCGGGGGATCAAGGGGCTGGAGAAACAGTTCGACGATTCCCTGCAGGCCCGCCGCAACGGTTACACCTATGCTCCCCGCGACGCCAACAACTACAAGCGTCTGACCAAAGAGAGCCTCTTTACCCCGCCCCTGGACGGCTATGACCTTCAGCTCACCATACCCGTCACGCTGCAGATAAGGGTCGAACGCATCGCAGACGCCATGAAAGCCTACCTCGATGCCGAAGAGATCATGGTCGTGATCATGCGCAGCGACGACGGGGAAGTGCTCTCCCTGGCCAGCTCCAACCGCTTTCTGCCGACGCAGATCAAAAAAAGCGACTACAGTGCCCTCAATACGGGAGCCCTTGAGTACAGTTTCGAACCGGGTTCGGTCCTCAAACCCCTCGTCTTCTCCATTCTGCTTGAACACGGGAAGGTTAATCCCTTTGACATCGTCAACGGCCACGGCGGACGCTTCAGGATGGGGCGCAAGGTGATCACCGATGAGCACAAGTTCAACTGGATCAGCGCGGAGAACGTCATCGTCCACTCCTCGAACATCGGCATAGCCCAGCTGGCCCAAAAGCTCGAAGGGGACGAATTCGCCGAAGGGCTGCGGAACTTCGGTCTGACCCGGCCGACGGGGATGGAGTTTCCCTACGAAAAACGCGGGGTCCTCCCCAGCATCCGGCAACTGAATGCCGAGATCTACAAGGCCACCACCGCCTACGGCTATGGCCTGCGCGTCGACCTCATGCAGCTGATCAAGGCCTACAACGTCTTCAACAACGGCGGGAAAGCGGTCACGCCAACCGTCGCCAACAAGCTCATCGACCCCGCCACGGGCGAGACCATCGCCCTTGAAACCGACGACCCGGTTCAGGTCCTCACCCCCTCCACGGCCGCGAGGATGAAAAAGATCCTGATCAAAACCGTCCGGGAGGGGACCGGGACGGGGACGATCACCCCCGGCCTCGAGCTCGGCGGCAAAACGGGAACGGCCCACATCGCCGAAGGGGGCCACTACGTCAACCAGTACAACACCTCTTTCCTCGGCTTCGCCAACGACACGCAGGGGCACCGCTACACGATCGGTGTCACCGTCATCAAGCCGAAGAAATACCACTTCGCTTCCCTGACCGCCGTCGCGGTCAACAAAAAAGTGATCGATATGATGGTGCGGGAGGGGTACCTCGTGCCGGATGCAAACACGGCAGCGGAAGAAGTAGCAATCAGCGCCAAGCACTGAGCAAAGACTAGAGCGGGATTATTTTTCCCATCAAGGCCGAAACGGTAATTAGCATGTCAGCCGGATCGCCTGGGAGTGGAATGTCCCGAAAGCGGCAGCCTTTTATCCTTTTTTCTTCCCGGTTCGGCTTCTTTTTTGGATAAGCAAAAAAGAAGGGGAACAAAAGCTATATCCAGACGTTATCCAAAAGCCGCGTCGTCCCGACAACCGCCTCGACAAGAATGATCGTATTGCCGACTTCCACCGTGTCAAGCGGCATAAACGCCCGGTTGACGATGGCGACGTGTTCGACTTCCAGCGGTTCCAGGACGGCCAGCATCTCCGCATAGAGACGGTCGCTTTCCAACACCCCCTTCCCGACCAGATGCGACGCCTTGGTGAGCGCGCGGGAGATCTTCAGCGCTTCGCCGCGCTCGTCGGCGGAGAGGTAGGCGTTGCGCGAACTCAGTGCCAGCCCGTCGCTGTCGCGTACCGTATGGCACGGCACGATCTCAACGTCCATAAAAAGGTTCTTGACCATCGTCTGGATGAGCATCAGCTGCTGGGCATCTTTCCGGCCGAAATAGGCGCGGTCGGGACGGACGATATTGAGCAGCTTGTTGACGACCGTCAGCACCCCGCTAAAATGCCCCGGGCGCGACGTTCCTTCGAGAATGTAGCCGCGTACATCCGGGGCGATGAGGCTCACTTCGTCCTCGCCGTACATGTCAGACACATCGGGGTAGAAGAGGTAATCCACCCCGGCCAGGCTGCAGATCTTTTCGTCCGCTTCTTTGCGGCGCGGATAGCTCTCGAGATCCTCCCCGGCCAGGAACTGCGTCGGATTGACGAAGATGGAGACAATGACAATGTCGTTCGCCTCTCTGGCCGCCTGGATCAGCGTCTTGTGACCGATGTGAAGCGCTCCCATCGTAGGCACGAAGCCGACACTGCCCTGCGTCGCTTTAAGCGCGGCTTTCAGGGCATCGGGGCTCTTGATAATCTCCATGTTTTAAGCCTCTATTGAATATAATCGGCATTATATCTGATCTATTTTTGGAGAGACATTTTTGGACCATTACGAATACGGCGAACTGCTGAAAACCCTTAAAACGAAGATGCAGAACATTACGGGCGTCGTCCAGCCCGATGCCATCAATACCCGCCTGGAAGCGATCGCGGAGCTGGAAAACTCCCAGGACTTCTGGAACGACGCCGCCAACGCAGCGGTCGTGCAGAAAGAGAAGACCCAGCTGGAACGCAAATTCGCCAAATACGCGACCGCAGCCGGGGCCCTCGACGACGCCGCCGACCTCTACGAGATGGCCAAGGAGGAGGGTGACGAGGAGACGGTCCAGACCCTCTTCGACGAAGCTGCCAATCTGGAAGAGAACGTCCGCACCATGGAGATAGAGGTGCTGCTCAGCGGTCCCAACGACGGCAACAACGCCATCGTCTCCATCCACCCGGGTGCGGGCGGTACCGAGTCCCAGGACTGGGCCTCCATTTTGCTGCGGATGTATACCCGCTGGGCGGAGCGGCGCGGCTTCAGCGTCGAGACCCTCGACTACCAGAGCGGCGAAGAGGCGGGGATCAAAGACGCTTCCATCATCATCAAGGGCGAGAACGCCTACGGCTATCTCAAGGTCGAAAACGGCATTCACCGCCTCGTGCGCATCAGCCCCTTCGACTCCAACGCCAAGCGCCACACCTCCTTTACCTCGGTGCTCGTCTCCCCGGAAATCGAGGATGACATCGACATCGTCATCGAGGACAAAGACATCCGTATCGACACCTACCGCGCCTCCGGCGCCGGCGGCCAGCACGTCAACAAAACCGAATCGGCCATTCGCATCACCCATATCCCGACGAATATCGTCGTGCAGTGCCAGAACGACCGGAGCCAGCACAAGAACAAGGCGACGGCGATGAAGATGCTCAAATCCCGCCTCTACGAGTACGAACTCGAACTCAAACGCGCGGAGGAGGCGGGGATCGAGAAGAGCGAGATCGGCTGGGGCCACCAGATCCGCTCCTATGTCATGCAGCCCTACCAGCAGGTCAAGGACACCCGTTCGAACGAGGCCTACTCCAACGTCACGGGCATCCTCGACGGCGACATCGACAAGATGCTCGAAGGGGTACTGATCGCGCAGAGCAGGAGCTAGCATGCGCGGGCTGATCCTCGCTCTGTTTCCGCTGCTGCTGCTCTTGGGCTGCGGTGAAAGTAACAGCCGCCAGCAGCCCTACCTGATGGGACAGAATCCCCAAGGCCCCTACGCGACACCGCAACAGCTCCGCGAACGCTCCGAGAAGGTCGAAACGGCCAAGATCAAAGCCGACGCCGACAAAGAGATCGCCCTGATCAACAAAGCGCGCGACATCGAAGTCCAGAAGCTCATTTCCGAGACCGACGTCGCCAAGGCCGGCATCACCAAAGAGGTGGCGATGGAGGAGGCCCAGACCAAAAAGATCGCCATTGAGAAAGAGCATGAAGAGGCGACCTATTTTGTCTGGCTGATCGGCGCCGCGCTGCTCCTGCTCTTCTGGTTCCTCTTCTACTACACCGGCAAGAACCGCAAGGAGCGCCTCAAGATCCACGAGGACGAGCTCCTCTACAAGCTCCGGGTCCAGGAGCAGGAGATGAAGATGAAGATGGCCGAGAAGATGCTCGACTCCATCACCTCCGGCAAACTCTCCCCCGAACAGGAGAACCGTCTCATCGACACCCTCGAACACACCACCACGAAGCTGATCGAGCAGAAGCGATGAAGACCCAGGGCGCGAACCGGCTGCTCAAGGAGTGCGCCCTCGAAGAGAAGTGCGCCTACCTCCCCGAACAGGGGCAGACGACCCACTACAAGATCATCGCCCACTGTTCCCCGACCTACTGCGATCACCTCATTCGCCGGGGTTGGCGCCGTTTCGGCGAGATGTTCTTCCGGCCCATCTGCAGCGATTGCCGCGCCTGCGAAAGTATCAAAATAGACGTCGCTGCCTACCGGTTCAGCCGTTCGGAAAAACGGGTCCTGCGAAAAAACGAGGACCTCAGCGTCATGATCCGCCGTCCCGGCATGAGCCGGAAACATCTCGAGCTCTTCACCGACTATCACCACTATATGCACCACCACCGCGGATGGGACGAGCAGCCCGTCACCCCCCGCAACTACTACAGCTCCTTTGTGCACGGCTACAACGACTTCGGCTACGAAGTGCTCTATTTCGACCGCGAACGCCTCATCGGCGTCGATCTCATCGATATCCTCCCCAGCGGCATCTCCTCGATCTACTTCTACTATGATCCAGAGTACGCCGGCCGCTCCCTCGGCAAATACTCCTTGCTCCGGCAGATCAAAATGGCCAAGGAGCGCGGCCTGCCCTGGATCTATCTGGGCTACTATGTCGAAGGGTGCCAGAGCCTGATGTACAAACGCGCCTATACCCCTCTTCTGCAGCTGCAGGGACGCCCCGCCGACGAAGAGACCGACATCTGGACCGACCTCCCCTCCTAGGCGCGTATGATGCGTATCCTCGCCCTGCTCACCGCCGCCGCATTCAGCCTGAGCGCCGCAACGATCGAAGCGCGCTACGCCATCTCATTCTGGGTGATCGGGCAGGTGGGGAGCGCCACACTGAAGCTGCAGACGGACGCGGGCCGTTACCGCATCGAAGCGAACGCGACGCTCCAGGGCGTTGCCGCCCTGCTCGCGCACCATCACAGCGAATATTTTCAGAGCGAAGGCCACATCGACGCCGCGGGGCGTCTCGTTCCCGAACGCTACCGCGTCCTGCGGACGATGGACGACTACCGCCGCGAACAGCTCTACCGTTTCGGGCCCAGCGGCATACTCCGCTCCCAGCACGAAAAAATGCGCGTCACCCTGCGGCGGTTCGATGCCGCATCCATGCGCTATGTCACGACGACCAGACCCGCCGAGCGCCGCTCCTTCCAACTCGAACCTTATCGCGCCGACAATGACCTCCTGACCCTCTATTTCAATGTACGGCAGCAGCTTGCGACGCTCGCACCGGAGCACTCCCTGACCTTCAATGCCGCAGGGGCAGGCAGGGGAAAAGTACATATCGAACGTGCCCTCTTACCGTACCGCTACAGGGTCCAGCTGGATCAGGATATTTTCCGAAGTGCCCACGGGGAGATGGCAATCGAAACGGACGAAACGTTTTACGTTAAAAGTGCTATCTTAAAGGATGTTCTGCTGTTTGGTGATTTGAAAGTGGAGCGGGAGTGGTTGAAAAAGAGCCCGTAGGCTCCGGGGGGCAACGGCTTAGCCGTTGCGCTTCTTGATGATTTCGTCTGCGACGTTGCGCGGAACTTCTTCGTAGTGGTCGAACTCCATAGAGTAGGTCGCACGTCCCTGCGTGGAAGAACGCAGGTCCGTGGAGTAACCGAACATCTCGGAGAGCGGTACGAAAGCGTCGACGATCTTGTTACCACCACGGTCGCCCATGTTGTTCACCTGGCCGCGACGGCGGTTCATATCGCCGATAACGTCACCCATGTACTCTTCGGGGACTTCGACTTCGACTTTCATCATCGGCTCGAGGATCGCCGGGTTCGCTTTGCGCGCGCCCTCTTTGAAGCCCATGGAAGCCGCGAGTTTAAACGCCATCTCGGAGGAGTCGACGTCGTGGTAGGAACCGTCGTAAAGTGCGACTTCGACGTCTTCGATCGGGTAGCCCGCGAGGATACCGTTCTGCATCGCTTCTTCACAACCCTTCTGAACCGCAGGGATGAATTCTTTCGGAATAACACCACCTTTGATCTCGTTGTGGAAAACGTAACCTGAACCCGCTTCGCCCGGCTTGATGCGCAGGTAGACGTGACCGAACTGACCGCGACCGCCTGACTGCTTGGCGTACTTGTACTCCTGCTCGACTTCGCTCTTGATCGATTCGCGGTAGGCAACCTGCGGCGCACCGACTTCGGCTTCGACTTTGAACTCGCGCTTCATACGGTCGACAATGATCTCGAGGTGAAGCTCACCCATACCGGAGATGATCGTCTGGCCGGACTCTTCGTCGGTGTGAACACGGAAAGAAGGGTCTTCCGCAGCCAGTTTGCCCAGCGCAATACCCATTTTTTCCTGGTCGGCTTTCGTTTTCGGTTCAACCGCAACGGAGATAACCGGCTCCGGGAAGTCCATACGCTCGAGAACGACCTTGTCTTTCTCGGACGCCAGGGTGTCACCCGTAGTCGTGTCTTTCAGACCGACGACCGCACCGATCTCGCCTGCGTAGATCTCTTTGACCTCTTCGCGCTTGATGGCGTGCATCTTCATGATACGGCCGACACGCTCTTTCTTGTCTTTCGTCGTGTTGTGCGCGTAAGAGCCCGACTCGAGAATACCGCGGTAAACACGGATGAAGGTCAGCTGGCCGACGAACGGGTCGGTCATAATCTTGAACGCCAGGGCCGCGAACGGTCCGTTGTCCGTAGACTCGACGGCAACCTCTTTCTCTTCGTCGTCCATCATCGTACCGCGGATCGCCGCAACTTCCGTCGGCGCCGGCAGGTAAGCGACAACCGCGTCAAGCAGGGTCTGAACACCCTTGTTCTTGAACGCCGTACCCGCTGTCATCGGAACGATGTGCATTGCGATCGTCGCACGCTTGATCGCCGCGATGATCTCGTCATTGGAGATCTCTTCCCCTTCGAGGAATTTCTCCATCAGCTCTTCGTTGCCGTCGACGGAAGAGATCTCTTCGATCATCTTCTCGCGGTACTCGTCCGCTTTGTCCTGGAGTTCAGCACGGATGTCCTGCTCATGGTAAGCAGAACCCATCGCCGCGTCCTGGTCCCAGACGATCTCTTTCATCTTGACGAGGTCGACGATACCTTCAAAGTTATCTTCCGCACCGATCGGCAGCTGGATCGGAACCGGGTTACCTTTGAGGCGGTCGCGGATCTGGTTTTCGACTTCGTAGAAGTCCGCACCGATACGGTCCATCTTGTTAACGAAAACGATAGACGGTACACCGTAGCGGTTACGCTGGCGCCAGACAGTCTCAGACTGCGGCTGAACACCACCGACGGCACAGAATACGGAAACCGCACCGTCAAGAACACGCATGGAACGCTCAACTTCGATGGTGAAGTCGACGTGGCCCGGGGTGTCGATAATGTTGATCTGTTTGCCGTCCCAGGTACACGTTGTCGCTGCGGAAGTAATCGTAATACCGCGCTCCTGCTCCTGCTCCATCCAGTCCATCGTCGCCGCACCGTCGTGTACCTCACCGATCTTGTGCTCAACACCGGTATAGAAGAGGATACGTTCGGTCGTCGTCGTCTTACCCGCATCGATGTGCGCGGCGATACCGATATTTCTTACATCTTCGAGTTTATGAGATCTTGCCATTGTTATTAGCCTTAGATATAGTAGTTAGAGGGGACCGTGCCCTAAAGCGAGACGCGATAGTAGCACGGAAGGGTTGCATAACGATTACCAGCGATAGTGGGCGAACGCTTTGTTCGCTTCTGCCATCTTGTAGGTATCTTCTTTCTTCTTGAATGCAGAACCTTTATCGGACGCTGCATCCATCAGTTCGTTCGCCAGGCGTTCTGCCATCGTACGCTCATTGCGTTTACGGGCAGCATCGACAAGCCAGCGGATCGCCAGGGAGAGTTGGCGGACAGGGCGTACTTCTACTGGAACCTGATAGGTTGCCCCACCGACGCGGCGGCTCTTGACTTCCAGGACCGGCTTGATGTTGTCGATCGCTTCGTTGAAGATTTCGATACCCGGCTTTTCGCCGCGGGCACTGATGATATCCAGCGCGCTGTACATAATCTTCTCAGCGGTGCTCTTCTTACCGTCGAGCATGATTTTATTGATGAACTTCGTCAGGACTTTGCTGCCGTGAACCGGGTCAGGCATAATCTCACGGACGGGCGCTCTTCTTCTACGCATTGTATTTCCTTATTTGCTTCAATTTTTTTCAAAATTTACTCAAAGCTCTCGCTTTGTATTCACATCTTCTCAGGGCAATCCCCCGATACTCAATGCTTGACTATAGGGTCGTTCTTATTTCTTCGGACGTTTCGTACCGTATTTAGAACGTGCAACCGTACGGTTGGCAACACCGGCAGTATCGAGCGCACCGCGAACGATGTGATACTTAACACCCGGAAGGTCTTTGACACGGCCGCCACGTACGAGAACGATGGAGTGCTCTTGCAGGTTGTGGCCTTCACCACCGATGTAAGAGATAACCTCGAATCCTGATGTCAGGCGGACTTTTGCGACTTTACGAAGCGCCGAGTTCGGTTTCTTCGGTGTTGTCGTGTAAACGCGCGTACAGACGCCGCGGCGCTGCGGGCAGTTTACGAGTGCAGGAGACTTGGACTTCTTGATCACAGCCTTGCGCTCTTTACGAATCAACTGGTTGATTGTAGGCATTTGAATCCTTTCATAATTTAAAATGTTCCAGTAGATACTTCTCACGAGAGAGTATTGAACGCGAAATAATACTAAAGTTTAGTTGAATTTTAGCTTATCTTAAGTGAAAGGGGAGAGAGGGTGCGGGGAAGCCCCGCGGGAGAGTTGCTTACGCGTCGAAGTCGATGACGGAGTCTTTGTACATACCGGTACCGGCCGGGATGGTACGACCGATGATGACGTTCTCTTTCATATCGGTCAGGTCGTCGATCTTCGCGGAGACCGCCGCTTCGGTCAGGACCTTGGTCGTATCCTGGAACGACGCCGCGGAGATGATCGAGTCCGCACTGACGGAAGCACGGGTGATACCGACCAGGAACGGCTCGGCGATCGCCGGCTCGCCGCCCAGGCGCAGGATCTTCTCGTTCTCCTCTTTGAAACGGTTCTTCGAGACGAGGTCGCCCTGAATGAACTTCGTATCGCCGGACTTGACGATCTTGACCTGGCGGATCATCTGGGTAAAGATGACCTCAATGTGTTTGTCCGCGATGTTAACCCCCTGGCGGCGGTAGACCTGCTGGACTTCACTGACCAGGTAGTTGTAAAGCGCCTTGACACCGAGGATACGCAGAATCTCGTGGCTCGAGACCATCCCGTCGGAGAGACGTTCGCCGGCGTGAACGAATTCGCCCGGGTGGACCAGGGCGTTTTGGTTCTTGTCGACAAAGTACTCTTTCATGATGCCGTTTTCACCGGTAATGATGATACGTTCCTTGCCGCGCAGCGGCTTGCCGAAGCTGACAACACCGTCGATCTCGGCGATGAGGGCGACATCTTTCGGTTTACGCGCTTCGAAGAGCTCGGAAACCCGCGGAAGACCCCCGGTAATGTCCCGGGACTTCTGGAGCGCTTTCGGTGTCTTCGCCAGGATGTCGGCGACGTTGACCTCCGCACCGTCCTGGGCGAAGACCGCCGTCTTCGGTTCAACCGCGTAGCGGATGATCTCGCCGGTTTCCGTCGCCAGCACGATCGCCGGCTTGTATTCTGGCGCGATGTATTCGTTGATCATCAGACGCGTTTTACCCGTCAGTTCATCGAACTGCTCGGAGGCCGTCACACCCGGGATGATATCTTCGAACTTGACCGTACCGGCCGCTTCGGAGATGATCGGGTTGGAGTACGGGTCCCACTCGGCGATGACGAGGGATTCCGCCGTCGCCGCGTGTGCGATGACCGTGGTGGCCTCCGCAGCCGCATCGTCCTCGATATCGACGATGGAGCCGCGGGCGATGTAGTGGCGGTTCGCTTCACGGTCGTCGGCATCGACGACCACGGCGAAGAGCCCCTTCTCGGTGACTTCGTAGCCCTTGCTGATCGCATCGTAGCGCTCGAGGTAGTCCCCTTTGAGCAGGAAGAACTTCACGGTGCCTTTCGCACCCGCTTCGACACGCTGTGTGACCGGCGCACCGTCATCGACGAGCAGCTCGGAAGCGTACGGGATACGGTTCGGAACGTTCCAACCGTCGCGGATCGTTTCGACGATCGACTCGTGCGCCGTCACCGTCGCGCCGCTCTCGTACGGCAGGTAGAATTTCCCTTCGATCTTACCGCTGACGCCGGCCAGTTCGTTCGGACGGGCAACCTCGGTCTTACGCAGGGTGTAACGCTGTGTCTGCTCACCGTTGCTCACGCTGATAAGCACTTCGTCGTGGATCGACTGAATGTCGATCGTACCGTCGAACGGCGCTTTGATCTTCGGCTCGACCAGGAGCACACCCGCATTACGGCGGTTGGCAACGATGTTCTTGCCTTCCTGGTTCTTATAGGTTTTCAGGTTGTAGTAACGGATGAAACCTTTCTTCGTCGCCGTGACCTGGCGCTCTTCACGGGTACTGGACGCCGTACCGCCGACGTGGAAGGTACGCAGGGTCAGCTGCGTCCCCGGTTCCCCGATCGACTGCGCCGCGATGATACCGACGGCTTCCCCTTTGCGGACCAGTTCGCCCGTTCCGAGGTTTTTACCGTAACAGAGCGCACAGACGCCGCCTTCGGACTTACAGGTCGCCGGTGTACGGATATGCACGGACTTGATGCCCGCTTCAACGATCTTGCTCGCCTTGATCTCGTCGATCAGCTCGCCCTCGGGGTAGAGGATCTCATTGGTGATCGGGTCGATCGCGTCTTCGGCGAGTACGCGGCCGTAGATACGGTCTTCGAGCGGTTCGATCATTTCGTTACCGATGGAGATATCTGTGATCTCGATCCCCTCGTGGGAACCACAGTCATCCTCGACGATCTTCACGTTCTGCGCGACGTCGACGAGTTTACGCGTCAGGTAACCGGCATTCGCCGTCTTGAGCGCGGTATCCGCGAGACCTTTACGGGCACCGTGGGTCGAAATGAAGTACTCGAGGACGTTCAGACCCTCTTTAAAGTTCGAGATAATCGGCGTTTCAATGATCGAGCCGTCCGGCTTCGCCATCAGACCACGCATACCGGCCAGCTGACGGATCTGGGCTGCAGAACCCCGCGCCCCGGAGTCCGCCATCATGTAGATGGAGTTGAACCCGGCTTTGTCGTTCTCAATCAGATGCATCATATCGCCCGCAAGCGTATTGTTGACGTCGGTCCAGACGTCGATAATCTTGTTGTAACGCTCCTGCTCGGTCAGAAGGCCCGCTTCATACTGCTTCTGGATCTCTTTGACTTTCGCCTTGGACTGCGCGATCAGCTCCGGTTTCTCTTCGGGGACGATAACGTCGTCGACGGAGATGGAAACACCCGCCTCGGTCGCATGTTTGAAACCGAGGTTTTTGAGGCGGTCAAGGAAACCGGCTGTGACGGCGATACCACCATGCTTCTGGACATAGTCGACCAGGGCGTTGATCGCCTTTTTCTTCATGACGCGGTTCCACAGATCGACCGGGACGAAGTCAGGCAGGATCTCTTTGATAAGGAGACGGCCGACCGTCGTGGTAATCATGCGTCCGTCGACACGGGTACGGATGCGGGCGTGCAGATCAAGCGCACCCTGCTCCAGCGCGATACGGATCTCGTCGACATTGGCAAAGAGTTTGTTCGAACCGACGACGCCGTTCTTCTCCAGGGAGATATAGTAGATCCCGAGGACCATATCCTGTGACGGTGTCGCGATCGCTTTACCGGACGCCGGCAGCAGGATGTTCATGGATGAGAGCATCAGGACCTTCGCCTCGGCGATCGCCTCGGCGGAGAGCGGCACGTGGACCGCCATCTGGTCACCGTCGAAGTCGGCGTTGAAGGCCGCACAGACGAGCGGGTGCAGCTGGATCGCTTTACCGTCGATCAGGCGCGGGTGGAAGGCCTGAATAGACAGTTTGTGCAGCGTCGGCGCACGGTTGAGCATGATCGGGTAACCTTCAACGATCTCTGAGAGGCACTCCCAGACTTCGTTAGTCTGGTCTTCGATCATCTTTTTGGCCGCCTTGACGGTCGTCGCGTACCCTTTGTCTTCGAGCTTCGCGATCAGGTGCGGCTTGAAGAGCTCAAGGGCCATCTTCTTCGGCAGACCGCACTGGTCCATCTTGAGGTCCGGACCGACGACGATGACGGAACGGCCGGAGAAGTCGACACGCTTACCGAGCAGGTTCTGACGGAAACGACCCTGCTTACCTTTGATAACCTCAGAGAGGGATTTCAGCGGACGCTTGTTCGCACCCTTGACGGCATTGGCACGACGGCCGTTGTCGAAGAGGGCATCAACGGATTCCTGAAGCATACGCTTCTCGTTACGCACGATGATCTCCGGCGCTTCGAGCTCGATCAGACGCTTCAGACGCTGGTTACGGTTGATAACACGGCGGTAGAGGTCGTTGACGTCGGAGACGGCGAACTTGCCCCCGTCCAGGGAAACCAGCGGACGCAGATCCGGCGGCAGGACCGGCAGAACCGAAAGCATCATCCATGCCGGGTTGTTTCCGGAGTTCAGGAAAGATTCGATGACCTTCAGACGCTTGACGATCGTTTTGCGCTTCGCTTCGGAACGGGTCCCCTCCATCTCCTCTTTGAGGACGGAGAAGAGTTCAACCAGGTCGATGTCGTCGAGCAGGTCACGGATGACCTCGCCGCCCATCTGGGCAACGAAACCGCTCTCGCTGTAGCGCTGGTTAAGGGTACGGTACTGCTCTTCGTTGAGGACGTCGTACTTCAGAACCGGGGCGCTCTGCTCCGCGTCATAGAACGCTTCGCCGCCGCTTTTGACGATGTACGCCTCGTAGTAGAGTACACGCTCGAGGTCTTTCATCTTCACACCCAGGAGCGTACCGATACGGCTCGGCAGGGAGCTGACATACCAGATGTGCGCTACCGGCGTGACCAGATCGATGTGACCCATACGGGTACGGCGTACTTTTGACGTTGTGACTTCAACGCCACACTTCTCACAGACGACGCCCTTGTAGCGCATCTTCTTGTATTTGCCGCAGAGACACTCGTAATCGCGGACCGGACCGAAGATCTTGGCACAGAAGAGGCCGTCGCGCTCCGGTTTCAGGGTACGGTAGTTGATTGTCTCCGGCTTTTTGACTTCGCCGTGGCTCCAAGAGAGGATCTTCTCCGGGCTCGCCAGGCGGAACTGCAGCTGTTTAATGTCCTTCGGGCGATTCTCTTCCGTAACTTCAATCGGCACTAATTTGCTCATCGTCTTCCACCTCGTCAAAAATCTCTACATCAAGCGCAAGGGATTGCAGCTCTTTTGTCAGTACGAACAGCGTTTCCGGAATACCGGATTCCGGCACGCTTTCACCTTTTGTCAATGCTTTGTACGCCGCGACACGACCGTCAACGTCATCCGACTTGATCGTCAGCATCTCTTTGAGGACCGCGGAAGCACCGTAGGCCTCGAGAGCCCATACTTCCATCTCCCCGAAGCGCTGACCGCCGAAGAGGGCTTTACCGCCGACCGGCTGCTGGGTAACGAGGGAGTACGGCCCCGTGGAACGGGCGTGGACTTTCTCGTCGACCAAGTGGTGCAGTTTGATGACGTACATGTAACCGACGTTGACACGCTCTTTGAGCTGTTCACCGGTCTTACCGTTGAACAGGACGGTTTTACCGTCTTTATCCATCTTCGCCATCGCGAAGAGGTTCTCGAACTCTTCGGCGTTGACCCCTTCGAAGATCGGCGTCGCGAAACGGACCCCGCCCTTCGCCCAGTCACGACCGAATTTCAGGATCTCGTCGTCGCTCATCTTGGCAACGGCATCCTCGAGTTTCATCAGGCGTGCCGCGCCGGCGATCTCGCCGAGCTGCTTGCGAATCGAAGCGATCAGATCCGCCTGTTCCTGCTCGAACTGCTCCTGGATCTGGTAGCCGAGCTCGCGGCCGACCATACCGAGGTGCATCTCGAGGATCTGACCGATGTTCATACGCGACGGAACCCCCAGCGGGTTCAGACAGACGTCGACGGAGCGACCGTTCGCCATGTACGGCATGTCGACTTCCGGGACGATCGTAGAGACGATACCCTTGTTCCCGTGACGACCGGCCATCTTGTCCCCGACTTTCAGCTTGCGCTTCGTCGCGATGTAGACCTTGACGTACTTGACGACGCCGTTGGGGAGGATGTCGTCTTTTTCAAGGATCGTCAGCTTCTCTTCGTGCTCGTCGCGGAACTTCTTCTTCTCTTTCTGGAAGTGGTTCTTCGTCTTGTTGTACTTCGCCTGGACCTCTTCGCTGTACGCTTTGACGATGTTGTTCATCGCGAAGCGGTTGACGTTCTCAAGGTCTTCCGCCTTGATCAGGTCGCCGGCGCTGTAAGAAGTACCGTTCGCCGTCACGTCGCTCTCCAGCGGCGACTTCGTCAGCAGGGAGACGACACGCATCATCTCCTCTTTGTCGATCATGAGCAGGCGGTCGTAGTGCTCGCGCTCGAGCTCGTCGCGCTCCGCTTTCTCCATCTCGAGGGTACGCGGGTCTTTGTCATAGCCTTTTTTCGTAAAGACCTTGACGTCGACGACGACCCCCTCCATGCTCGGCGGGCAGTAGAGCGACTTGTTGACGACATGGCCCGCTTTTTCACCGAAGATGGCACGCAGAAGACGCTCTTCAGGCGTCGGCTTCACTTCGCCCTTCGGTGAAACTTTACCGACGAGGATCATCCCGCCGTTGACATAAGTACCGATCTTCACGATACCGCTGTCATCCAGGTGCGCAAGGTCTTCGTCGCGGACGTTCGGGATGTCACGGGTAATCTCTTCGACACCGTGCTTCAGCTCACGCGCTTCCGCCTCTTTCTCGTAGATGTGAACGGAAGTGTACGCATCTTCGCGGATCAGCTTTTCGGAGATGACAATCGCATCCTCGAAGTTGTAACCGTTCCACGGCATAAACGCGACGAGCGCGTTCTGGCCGAGGGCGAGTTCACCCTGATCCATGTTCGGACCGTCAGCAATGACCTGGCCCGCTTCGACCTTCTCCCCGACCTTAACGATCGGCTTCTGACCGAACGTCGTATTCTGGTTGGTACGCAGGTTCTTCTGCAGCGGGTAGTAATCGATGACCGCACCCTCTTCGTCCTTGCTGATGACGTAGATGTGGCGGGCGTCGATCTTCTCGACGACACCGGCACGCTTCGCTTTGACGCTTTCCCACGCATCGCGGGCAACCAGTTTCTCGATACCCGTACCGACCATCGGTGCGGACGGCTTGAGCAGCGGTACCGCCTGGCGCTGCATGTTCGATCCCATCAGCGCGCGGTTCGCGTCATCGTGTTCGAGGAACGGAATCAGCGACGCGGCGACACCGACGACCATGTGTGACGAAAGGTCCATGTAGTCCGCATCGGTAGGAGAACCGAGAATGATCTCACCGTCTTTGCGCAGCTCGATGAGCTCTTCGGCGAACTTGCCGTTCGCATCGACTTTGTTCGATGCCGCAGCGATGGTCATCCCCTCTTCCTGGGTCGCCGTCAGATAGATGACGTTCTCGTCACCGTACTGGACGATGCCGTCTTTGACCACGTTGTACGGCGCTTCGATAAAGCCGTGCTCATTGACCTTCGCGTAGGTCGCGAGGGTGTTGATAAGACCGATGTTCTGACCCTCCGGGGTCTCGATCGGACAGATACGGCCGTAGTGCGTCGGGTGGACGTCACGGACTTCGAAGCCCGCGCGCTCTTTGACGAGGCCGCCCTCGCCCAGTGCGGAGAGGCGGCGCTTGTGCGTCACTTCTGACAACGGGTTCGTCTGGTCCATGAACTGGCTCAGCTGACCGCCGGAGAAGAACTCCATGATCGTCGAAGTGATCATTTTGGAGTTGATCAGGTCGTGCGGCATCAGTTCGGCCATCGGACCGCTCATCGTGGAGAGCTTGTCCTTGATCGCTTTTTGCATCTTGATCAGACCGTTGTGCAGCTCGTTGCCGAGAAGCTCACCGATGGAGCGGATACGGCGGTTACCGAGGTGGTCACGGTCGTCGATGTGGCCCTTGCCGTTCTTGACTTTGATGACGTACTTGACCGTGTTGATGATATCCTCGTTGGTCAGTACGGTGACGTACTCCGGGATCTCCTGGCCAAGCTTATGGTTCATCTTCATACGGCCGACGCGGGTCAGGTCGTAACGTTCCGGGTCAAAGAAGAGCTGGTTGACAAAAGCTTTTGCCGCCTCTTTGGTGACCGGTTCGCCCGGGCGCATTACCTTGTAGATACGGATCGCTGCCAGGTCGTTCTCATCTTCGAGCTCTTCAGTCTGCTTGAGCAGCTTCAAGGAGTCCGCGTCCGCCAGGAACGCGTTGATGATGGAGCTGTCGACGCCGGAGGCCAGGTCGTTCGCGATGACGAAGGAGCCGATGCCCGCTTCCGCGATCTTCTTGAGTTTCATCTCGTCGATGGAGGTCATCGTATCGAAGAGAACTTCGCCCGTTTCAGGGTTGATGATCGGTTCGGCAAGGTGACGTTCGCAAAGCACTTCGACCGGGTACTGGACACGCGTCGTGCCGGTTTCGATCATCTTCTGCGCTTTTTTCGCAGAGAGACGTTTGCCGGCTGCGACGAGGACTTCGCCGGATTCGTCACGCAGGTCGAACTCCAGGCGACCGTCGAACTGCTCCGGTTCGAACGGCATCAGGAAGGCGTTGTCGACGATCTCGATCGTCTGGAGCGGGTAGAAGAGCTTCAGGATATCCTGTTTGCTGTACCCCAGGGCACGGAACATGATCGTAACAGGCACTTTACGGCGCTTGTTGATGCGCATGTAGAGGATGTCTTTCGGGTCATACTCGAAATAGAGCCAAGAACCGCGGTCCGGGATGATCTGACCGGTATAGATCAGTTTGTTACCCGCCGTGGTCGCTTCCTCTTCTTTGAAGATAACGCCCGGTGAGCGGTGGAGCTGGTTGACGACAACGCGCTCGACACCGTTGATGACGAAAGAGGTACGGTCCGTCATCAGCGGGATGTCACGGATAAAGATCGACTGTTCTTTGATCTCGCTGACACCTTTTTTCTCTTTCGTGTTCTCATCACGTTCCCAGAGGACCAGTCGGGTCTTCATGCGCAGGGAGACGGAGTAGGTAAGTCCACGTTCCATACATTCGCGTACGGTGTATTTCGGCGTACCGATTTCAGAACCCATGTACTCGAGGGTAATGCGGTTCTGGGCGTCATGGATCGGGAAGACGGACTGGAATACACGTTCCAGTCCACTTTCGGCACGATCCTTCTGATCCATCATCAAAAAGTTTTCGTAAGAGCTCAGCTGCAGTTGAAGGAGGTTCGGAACATCGATCTGTTGCGGGGTTTTAGCGAAGTCAACACGTAAGCGGTTTCCGGAGTAGAGTGTGTTTAACATATAGGCTACCTCGAATGAAGTTAAATTACTGAAAGCGGTTCAGTAAGTGCAGTGTCTAAGCAGGCGTCCCTGCCATAAACGACGTAAGGGCACTTTTGCCAGCCGTACAAAAACGGATGGCAAAAGCGCCCGGAAAAAAGCTCGGAAGGCGAGGCCTTCCGATATGATAGTGAAACTTACTTGAGTTCGACAGAAGCGCCGGCTTCTTCGAGTTCTTTCTTTGCAGCTTCGGCAGTCTCTTTGTCGACGCCTTCTTTGATAACAGAACCAGCAGTTTCGACCGCTTCTTTCGCTTCTTTGAGGCCGAGACCAGTCAGGCCGCGGACAACTTTAATAACGTTGATCTTCTTCGCACCAGCGTCTTTGAGGATAACGTCGAATTCAGTTTTCTCTTCAGCAGCAGCACCAGCGTCGCCACCGGCAACACCAGCAACAGCGACCGGCTGAGCAGATACGCCGAATTTTTCTTCGAACTCTTTAACAAGTTCGGACAGTTCGAGAACGGAAAGGTTAGAGATGTACTCGAGTACGTCTTCTTTAGTTACAGCCATTTTTATCTCCTAATGGTAGTTAGTAATAGTAATTAAGCCTCTTCTTCGCGCTTCTTTCTAAGCGCATCGAGACCGATCGTAAAGTTGGTGAGCGGTGCCATCCAGGTAGCAGCCAGCATGCCAAGCAGTTCGTTGCGACCCGGGAGTTTTGCGAAAGCTTCAATTTTCGCTTTGTCCGCAGGCTCTTTGTCGAGGTAACCGGCTTTGATACTCAGTTTCTCGTTTTTCTTTGCGAAATCCGCCGCAACTTTCGCCGCACCGATAACGTCGTCGGACCAGATGAAGATGTTCATATCTTTCAGCTCGACACCTGACATCTCTGCGTTTGCCAGAGCAATGTTCGCCAGGGTGTTTTTAACAACCTGAACCTTCGCATCGCTTTGACGTGCCATACCGCGGAGTTCTTCCAGGTCAGCAACACCAAGACCGTTATAGTCACAGATAACGACGGCCGCAACACTTCCGAATTCACCGGTGAGATAGTTGACGACTTCCGTTTTTTCAGCTCTTGTCATTCGTTCTCCTTTCCAGACTTTAACTTCAAGCGGGGCGGGGAAAGGCCGATTAAGCAGCACAGGCTGCCCCCAACTCTCTTCAGTCCAAAGATTTCAGATCTTCGTTTCGTGAAAATCTTGCGTCTGGCATCCGTGATGTCAAACGCAAGACTTCCGTCCCCCGGAGGGGAAGAAATTACTTGATGTCTGCCAGTTCGGCGACGTCAAATTTGAGCGCCGGGCTCATCGTCAGAGAGAGCGCAGCGTTCTTGATGTAGCGGCCTTTGGAAGAAGCCGGCTTCTGCTTGTTGATCGCGGCGACGAACGCTTTGACGTTCTCGGCGATCTTGTCAGCGTCGAAGCTTGCTTTACCGATACCGGCGTGGATGTTACCTTTTTTGTCAACACGGAAAGCGACCTGGCCGCCTTTGACGTTTTTGACTGCGGTAGCAACGTCCGGTGTAACCGTACCCGTTTTCGGGTTCGGCATCAGACCTTTTGGCCCGAGGATACGGCCGATCTTACCGACGACACCCATACAGTCCGGTGCAGCGACAACGACGTCGAAGTCGATGTTGCCCGCCTGGATCATTTCGACGAGTTCATCCGTGCCGACGATATCGGCACCGGCTGCTTTTGCTTCGTCGATTTTAGCACCTTTTGCGAAAACGGCGACGCGAACTTTTTTACCTGTACCGTGAGGAAGCACAACGGCACCGCGGACCATCTGGTCAGCGTGGCGCGGGTCAACACCCAGGTTCATCGCGATTTCGACCGTTTCGTCAAACTTTGCAGACTGCAGTTCTTTTACGACCGCTGCCGCTTCAACGACGCTGTACTGTTTCGCTGCGTCGATTTTGTCATTCAGCTGCTTATAACGCTTGCTAGCCATTTTATTCTCCTGAATTTATTCTGCCGCAGTTTTTTTCTATCTTTGCGGTCGAAGATAGTTCGATTGCTTACAGTTACTCTGTAATTTCGAGGCCCATAGAACGGGCAGAACCGGCGAGGATGTTCGCTGCCATCTCTTCGTCGTCCGTGTTAAGGTCGGCGATTTTCATCTTGACGACTTCCATCAGCTGCGCCTTCGTGATCTTGGCGACTTTGTTTTTCAGCGGGTTGTCAGAACCCTTCTTGATGCCGGCTGCTTTCATCAGCAGTGCAGACGCCGGCGGCTGTTTTGTGACGAAAGAGAAGCTTCTGTCGTTGTAGACCGTAATGATGGTCGGAACTTTGAAGCCCGCTTTGTCTTTTGTCTTCTCATTGAATGCTTTACAGAATTCCATGATGTTGACGCCGCGCTGACCCAGCGCAGGACCGACCGGAGGTGCCGGGTTGGCAGCGCCGGCTTGAATTTGCAACTTGATATAACCCATGACTTTCTTTGCCATTGTGCTTCCTTTTCCTTTGTAAGATTAAATAATTTTTTCGACCTGGGTGTACGAAATGTCCACCGGGGTGCTGCGCCCAAAAATCGAAACATTGAGTTTGAGCGTACCGTGTTCGAGGTCGTACTCGTCGACCGTACCCGTAAAGTTCGCGAACGGGCCGTCGATGATGCGGACCATCTCGCCGTTTTCGAAGTAGACCTTCGGTTTCGGCGCCGCGCGGTTCTCGACGCGGTCGAGGATCGTGTTAATGTCGCTGTCGCTCAGCGGCGTCGGGTGGTTAGCCTCACCGATGAACCCGGAGACGCGCGGCAGCGACTGGATCAGGTGCTGCGTCGGCGTGTCGAGATCGACATTGATAAAAACGTAACCGGAATAGAGGGAACGTTCACTGATCTTTTTCTTACCGTCTTTGACCTCGATGACGTCTTCCGTCGGGACGACGACCTCTTTAATCTTGTCGCCGAGGTTATGCTCGTCGACCAGGTTGAGGATCGCGTTTTTAACGCTGCGTTCGCTGCCTGCGTAGGTCTGGATAGAATACCATTGATGTGCCATATGTTCTCCCTTAGCCCAAAATCGCTGACAGTGATGAAGACATGATCAGGTCTACAAGTGCCAAAAAGATCGAAACGAAAGCAACCACCACCACGACGGCGATGAACGCCTGTTTCACCTGCGCTTTAGTCGGGAAAATGACTTTAGAGAGCTCGATGCGGGCGTTTCTGACATAACTGCTAAGTGTTGATTTCATTTCTATTCCTCTTGCGCACCTCGAAGAACCTGACGCGGAGATTTTTCGAGGTACCCATTGACATTCGCGATAACTGAAGCCCACAGGCTGCATTGATCAGGAATGTGGCAGGCGAAGAGGGACTCGAACCCCCAACCATCGGATTTGGAATCCGGCGCTCTACCATTGGAGCTATTCGCCTATGATTCTCCCGAGCGGGAGAACAACTTACAGTTTTGCTTCTTTGTGAACCGTATGTTCGCGGCAGAACTTGCAGTATTTGCGCACAGAGAATTTCTCAGTGTGCGTCTTCTTGTTTTTGCTTGTGTGATAGTTGCGACGTGTGCACTTTTCACAAGCGAGGTGGATATTTTCACGCATGGTTTTTTCCTAGTTTGCGAATCGGGTAGCCCGATTACGCAAGGATTTTGGAAACGACGCCGGCGCCGACTGTACGGCCACCTTCGCGAATCGCGAAGCGTGTACCTTCTTCCATCGCGATCGGAGCGATGAGTTCAGCGACGATTGCAACGTTGTCACCCGGCATAACCATCTCTGTACCTTCCGGCAGAGTGATCGCACCAGTTACGTCTGTTGTACGGACGTAGAACTGCGGGCGGTAACCGTTGAAGAACGGAGTATGGCGGCCACCTTCCTCTTTAGAGAGGATGTAGACTTCTGCTTCGAATTTCGTGTGCGGAGTGATTGAACCCGGCTTACAGAGAACCTGGCCGCGCTCAACAGCTTCTTTAGCGATACCGCGGAGGAGGACACCACAGTTGTCACCCGCAACACCACAATCCATCTCTTTACGGAACATTTCAACACCAGTGACTGTTGTAGTCTGAGTGTCTTTGATACCGACGATTTCGATCGTCTCACCGACACAGACCTGACCGCGCTCAACACGACCAGTAACAACTGTACCACGACCGGAGATAGAGAATACGTCCTCAACCGGCATCAGGAAGTCTTTGTCTGTTTCGCGCTCCGGCTCCGGAATGTACTCATCAACTGCGTCCATCAGCTTGAGGATCTTTTCGCCCCACTCGCCAACTTCACCAGCTTTTGCTTCTTCCAGTGCTTTCAGTGCAGAACCTGCAACGATCGGAGTATCGTCACCCGGGAACTCGTACTGGTCGAGCAGTTCGCGGATTTCCATCTCAACGAGCTCGAGGAGTTCTTCGTCGTCAACCATATCTTCTTTGTTCATGAAGACAACGATGTAAGGGACACCGACCTGGCGAGACAGGAGGATATGCTCACGTGTTTGCGGCATCGGGCCGTCTGCTGCAGAAACAACGAGGATAGCACCGTCCATCTGTGCCGCACCCGTAATCATGTTCTTAACGTAGTCGGCGTGGCCCGGACAGTCAACGTGCGCATAGTGGCGGTTGTCTGTTTCGTATTCAACGTGAGACGTTGCGATCGTAATACCGCGCTCGCGCTCTTCCGGTGCGTTGTCGATCTGATCGTAGTCCATCAGCTCCGCTTCACCTTTAGTAGCGAGTACCGCTGTGATCGCAGCAGTCAGTGTAGTTTTACCGTGGTCAACGTGACCGATGGTACCGATGTTAACGTGCGGTTTCGTACGTTCAAATTTTTCTTTTGCCATTGTGTCCTCCGACTTTAAGAATTAATGGAAACGGAATTATACCAGATAAAGCGTACAAAATAGCTTTTTAGGCTCCAATTATTACTTTGTCATTACAGGGAAACGTACCCAAACGTTCCGTGGAGCCCAGTAGCAGAATTGAACTGCCGACCTCTTCCTTACCAAGGAAGTGCTCTACCTCTGAGCTAACTGGGCATGTAATCTATAAAGTAATAATGGGAAACTAAAAACTATTTATGTAGTTGTGAAGTAGTAAACAACTTATACTACAGCTCCCAGTGGAGCGGGAAACGAGACTCGAACTCGCGACCCTCAGCTTGGAAGGCTGACGCTCTAGCCAACTGAGCTATTCCCGCAATGGTGGTGAGAGGAGGATTCGAACCTCCGAAGGTAAAAACCAGCAGATTTACAGTCTGCCCTCGTTGGCCACTTGAGTATCTCACCACGGCCTGTTAAATCTGGTCTAACACTGTTTCTAAATGAAAATTCAATTTCAAGATGGTGCCGGCACGAGAAGTCGAATCCCGGGCCTACTGATTACAAATCAGTTGCTCTACCAGCTGAGCTATGCCGGCGTATTTGAAATTGAGCCAGAATTATAGTCGATTTAACCCTTCATGTCAAGACTAAATTGAAAAAATTTTGTACAATATGCAAAAAAGAGATTTCAGCATGATTTTTACCCTTTTCTCCCCCTCCGAAGGCAAACGCAGCGGCGGCGATTCCGCCAGCATCGACAACGACAACCTCCTCTTCGGCCTGGCATCCCGCAAAGCGATCCTTGACACCTATAACGGTATCGTCGGCGGTGATAACCTTGCCCAGGTGCTCGCCCTCTTCGGCCTGAAAAAAGCCGAAGACGCCCGGGCCTATATCGCCGACCTCTACAGCGCACCGACCCTGCCCGCCGTTGAACGCTACGACGGCGTCGCCTATGACTACCTTGACTACCCCTCCCTCGAGGCGGAAGCGAGCGCCTATCTGCAGGAGCGGCTCATCATCTTCTCCAACCTCTTCGGCCCGCTGCGCGGCGGCGACCTCATCCCCACCTATAAAGTAAAGCAGGGCAACACTGTCGGCGGCATCGCGCCCGAACGCTATTATAAGGATACCTTCAACGCCCCGCTCGATGCCCTGATCGGCGATGACGAGATCCTCGACCTGCGCGCCGGCTACTACGACAAGTTCTTCAAACCTACAAATCCCGTCACGACGATGAAGTTCATGAAAGAGGGGAAGGTCGTCAGCCACTGGGCGAAGGCATACCGCGGCATCGTACTGCGCCACCTCTCGCAGCACCGCTATGAAACGATCGACGCCCTGCTCGCTTCGCAGATCCCAGGACTCGCCTGCCGGGAGATTCTCGAGAAAAAAGGGAAGCGCGAAGCCATCTTCGACATTATTGCGTGATTGTGGGGTAAAATTCGGTTATGCAAACACTCACAGAGATCGAAAACACCCTCCGGGAAAAACCGGCGGTCATGCTCTATTTCAGCGCGCCGACCTGCAACGTCTGCCACGCCCTCAAGCCCAAACTCGTCGACGCGATCGAAACCAACTTCGACGCCGTCGAGATCGTCAGTATCGACATCTCCGAATCCCCCGAGATCGCTTCGCACTACAGCGTCTTCGCAATTCCGACCCTCCTCGTCTTCCTCGACGGCCGGGAGTTCCTGCGTAAAAGCCGCCATATGAGCGTCGGCGAGGTCGTCGAATCGATCCGCCGCCCCTACGAGATCATGTTCTCCTAGGCGCCGCTAACGCGAAAAGCTGAACCCGATCGAAAACTTCGTCACGTAGTTGTTGTAGTCGATGAGGCTCTCGCCGTAGCCGGTGAAGGCCTTCAGACACCAGAAGACGTTCTCGCGGTGCGAGAGCGGATAGGTCCAGATCAGCTGCTGCGCCCCCTTGCCCGTCACGAAATTCTGCCGCAGCAGAAGGCTAGTCATACTTTTACCGTAGGGAAGCACCAGGCGCACCGACCCGTACCCCAGATAATCGGTCAGGTCCGGGTTGTCGTCCTCGTCCTTCTCTTTGAAGCGGTACCAGAACTTCAGCGCCGTAAAGAGGCTGCCCGTCTGGAAGACAGCCTCCGTCCAGGCGTAGTTCCACGAACGCGAACGGTTGCGCAGATAGGGGGTAAGGGCACCCGGGTTGCTGACGTTGATATCGCCGAGGTCCTGCTGGGTAATGTTCCCCTGTCCGTTGGACTGGTGGGCAAACCCGACCGCGACAGACTTGATCGGCACTTTGTGCGACGCCGTCGGAAAGGTGACAAAGAGTTCTGGCTGGTAGTTCGTCTCCCGGAAGGGTGCGGAGCCGGCATACACCTGCCAGAAAGAGCGCTGGGTGTAGGCGGCCGAATAGGTCTCATTCAGGCCGAATAGGTTGGGGAGAAAGTCGAGGCGGAAGCTCAGCTGCAGCTCCGCTTCAATGTTCTTGTAATGGTCCGAAGGCACATAGCTGTCATAGACGCCTTCACGGTACCCGAAAGGGAGCAGGTAGTTCTCGTGAAAGGTCTTCAGGCCGAAATCGGAGATGATGCTTTTGCGGATCGTCTCGGCGGTCTCGTTATCCTCGACCGGGTCGAGTTCGCGGTAGGTCGTCAGCAGCCGTTTGTTCTCCCGATGCAGCGAGGAGTCTGCCGCGGATTCGAAGTAGCGCCGCGCCGAACGGCGGTACCAGGCCGCAGCCTTGGCGCGATCGGCGTCGACTCCCTCCCCCTTTTCGTACATCCTGGCGAGCATATAGGCCGCGTCCTCATCCTTCGATGCCTCGTATGCGGCCTCGAACATTGCAAACGCACCGGGGTAGTCCCCCTGGCGGTAATGCTCCATCCCCGTCTCGAACTGGCTCTCCGCCATCGCCCCCAGACAGAGCAGGAACAGCCACAACGCAACCCGCTTCATGCGCTCACTCCCCGGCCGGCAGAAATGCCAGCAGCGCCGCCGTCACGGCGACATTGAGTGATTCGACTCCCCGCTGCATCGGGATGGCCACCCGCGCGTTGCAGTGCGCCGCCACGGCGTCGCTCATTCCCTCGCTCTCATTGCCCAGCACGAAGACCGTCTTCGCCGGCACGGCAAGGGTATGCAGCGTCGCGTCGGCGTGGGAGGAGAGGCCGAAAATACTCCACCCCTGCGCCTGCAGTGTCTCCAGGATCTCCGGGAGCGTATCGCAGTAGTAGATCGGTAGCTTGAAAAGCGTCCCTGCGCTCGCTTTCATGACCAGGGGAGAGAGTTTGGCGCTGCCCTGTTTGGGCAGCAGGATCCCGTCGATGTTCCCGGCCGCCGCCGAACGGATAATCATCCCGAGGTTCTGCGGGTTGTGAATGCCGTCAAGTGCCAGAAGCCGGCCGCTTGACGCAGGCGATTCCAGCAGCGCCTCTGCGCTTTGATAGGACGGCGCAATGACATCGAGGGCGACCCCCTGATCCTGTTTCGCATTCCGTGATATGCGCGACAGCGCCGCTTTGGAGTGGTACTTGATCTCCACGTCCCGTGCACGGGCTTTGGCGGTGATACGGTCGACCACCCCCTCTTGCTTGTTCGACTCGGCCAGGTGGAGCGCATGGATCTCGACCGCGTTATCATCCAGGACCTCCTCCACGGCATTGCGGCCGTAAAGGGTGATCATCCCCTCGAAAAAACGCTTCTTCTTTTGGTAGCTTGCGGAATCTTTCATAGCCGTTATTATACCCCGCGGCGCTGAAGCCCCCGGCAAAATTCTCCGCAGCCCCGTCCCCGCCTCGGGCGTCCTCTTTCCGCCGATTGCTTTCTAAACGGGGAGCCACTATAATTGTGGAATTTTTAACAGAGGTTGACAGATGTTCCGAACGGTACCCCTTCTGATCCTCACAGCGCTGGGCCTGCACGCAGCGCTCCTGCAAAGCAGTACCGTCCCCTGCGACGTGTCCTACTTCACGGCCGATATCGGCGGCTGCGAACTGATCTATACGGAGGGGAACCTCCCCGTTGCCCGGGAAGCGGCCGCGGTCGAGAACACCCTGTTGCCGCAGTATGACGAGCTCTACGGCTACACGATGGACGAGACGCTCTATGTCGGCCTGCTCTCCAGCCACAATCAGATCGCCAACGGCTTCTCCACCCCCTATCCCATCAACCGCCAGATCAACTACGGCGGCGGGGCACTGATGATCGACTACTTCAGCACGACCTCCTGGCTAAACACTCTGCTCTACCACGAAAGCGCCCACAACTACCAGATGAACGTCAAGGACAACCCCGTCTCCAGCACGCTGCACACCATTTTCGGCAACGGCTTCGTCCTGCTGCCCTGGTTCACCCTGCCCAACATCGTTGAAAGCAGCTTTCTGCTGGAGGGGAATGCCGTCCTTAACGAATCCTGGCACGGCAACGGAGGACGACTCTACAGCGGCCGTTTCAAAGCCGCGACCCTACAGCAGGCAAAGGCGGGTCTCCTGACGCCCGAACGGGTCTACAATGCCCATTACGACTTCCTTTACGGCTCGCATTTCTACACCCTGGGGGGTTTTTACCAGTACGACCTGGCCAGTACCTTCGGGATGGCGGACGTCAATGCCTACTGGCGGCTGCATTCGTATAACTGGTTCTGGCCCTTCTTCACCAATCGCACGACCAGGCGCAGTATCGGCTACGATTTTGAAACAGCCCTGCACACCTGGGCGGACAAGATGGCCTCGGAAGCGGAAGCGATGAATGATGTCGAAAGCAAGCCCCTCGCCGCCACCCAGTTCTACACACCGATCAACGGCGATAAAGATGCCGTCTATTTCACTGTCAACGCGACCGGCAGAAGCTTCCCCGAGCTGGTCGTCTACGACAAGAAAAGCGGCAGACTCAGCCGGGAAAGCGGCAGCTACCGCGCCGGAAAAGTCGTCAGGACCCCCGAAGGACGCTACGCGACCCAGAGCAGCGCCTACACCTCTCCGCTGCGCATCGAGGCCGGACTCTATACAGAAGGCGCCCACCTCATAAGCGGCACGGCCGGCCGCGTCATCGAGGGGTACCTCCGCGACGGCACCCCCGTCTACTTCGATGTGCCCGCCTCCTTCGACCAGCCGCAGCTCTATGTCGGCGACAGCTTTTATGCCCGGACCAACTCCTCCGTCTTTATCGACGGGGAAGACAACCTCTACTATTTCGTGCAGGGTGAAGGCAAAACGCGCACCCTCTACAGGAACAAAACCCCGCTCTTCTCCCTCCGGGGCTACTACGGGAACGTCAGCGGCGTCGACAGCCGCGGCCGCGTCTACTTCATCGCCAATACGCCGCACGGTTCCGGACTGTTCCGTTTCGAGAACGGCAAGATCACGCGGGCGCACCCCGCCGACACCATCTTCGAGGCGCGCCTCATCGACGACACCCATGCCCTGGCGGCCGTGATGGGCGCGGATGCCTACCGCTATCAAAAGATCTCCCTCGAAACGATCGACGAGGTGCCCTACGAGGTCACCCTCTTTTTCGAGCACATGGGGGAGAACCCTCCGGAAACGAATGCATCGGCGGAGGCTCTCGACCTCGAACACCCCTACCGTTCCCCTCTTGAACTGCACTACAGCGGTACGGACGTCGCCTTAGGCAGCGACAGCGACGCGGGCGTGCTCTTTGACCTCTCCCTTAACTTCGCCGACCCGCTGACGCGCAACCTCCTCTCCGCGTTCGTCACTCGGAATGTCGATGAATACACACTCGGCGGGATGCGCTACGCCAACAGCGAGTACCTCCTGCAGTTCGCCGTGACCGCCTACGGCGTCATTGACGCCCCCGAGCGCAATGCCACCGAACCCTCTCCCCGTCCTTTCGGCTTCTCGGCGGAAGCGGAGCTCCCCTTTTGGCAGCGCGGCTACGCATACGGCGCACTGCGGGCCGCCTACTACCAGGACTACGAGGCCGATACCCGGACCCCGATCTCGCTCTCCCTTCCCCTGGCACGCAGCGAGCAGTACGGTGTCAGCATGTACCGCAACGCCTTTGACGCTTTGAGCCCCTATGTCGCTTTCGACCGTGGGGACACTGCCTGGGGCGGGGAGGCGGCGCTGGAACGCGACCTGAGCCACGAGTGCTACCTCGCCCTGGGCGGGCAGTACTCGCAGAGCGACGCCGACAACGGTGTGGACGCCCGGGGGGTCAAACTCGCGACGGGCATCGCCGACAAGCTCAAAGAGAACGACCCCTCGACGGTCGTCATGCCGACCCTGCGCGACACGACGTATGCCAAAAGCGCACTCAAAGCCGATGCGGAGCTGCGCAAGGTGTTCAACCTCTCCGCGTACTTCTTTACCTTCCCCGTTTCGCTCCGCCGCGAGGCCCTGCGCGCCGGGTACGCCTACTACGACCTCGAATCTTTCAACCCCTCGGCCCCGCACCTCTACACTTCAGAGGCCTCGGCCGGGCTGACACTTGATACCTTCTGGTTCAACAAACTCCCGCTGCCCATCACCGTGGACTATTACTACAGCGACTCCCCGCTGGCGTCGGACCGCCACAGTGTCCGCTTCGGCGTGGGCATCGCCTACTGACCTAATAATCCAGCGTAAACCCCAGTCCGATGTTATACCCCCGGAGGCCGTCGGCCTGGATCGTGCTCACTTCGAGAAAAAAACGCTCGATATAGTTCATCGCCTCGCTGACGTACCAGTAGCCGACACCGCCGAGCGTCCCGTAGCCGTCAAAGTGCGTCACGCGCGTAATATCGCCCCCCAGGTAACTGCCGCGCAGGTACCCCTCCAGCGTCAGGTACATCCCGTGGTAGTCCGCCAGCGGCGCCGATTCACCTCCGATGGAAAAGGAGGTGACGTTCGTCTGGGTGGTAAACTTGCTCAGCTGCTTGGTACTGATGGCGCTTTTGGTCTCATAGAGGTCGTAGGTCAGTGTCGCGTAGGGTTTGTACCCTTTCCATTCACGCCGGTACTCCAGCGCAAAAAAGACGCGGTAGGAGATGTTGGCGTTGTAGCTCTCTTTAAACAGGTCCCCGACACTGTCGCCTGCGCCGTTATCGTCGCGGGCGCTGACGCCGACCCGGGAGTAGATCGCCTCGAGCCCGCCGAGCATCTCGAACCCCAGGCCCGGTCGGTAGCGCAGCCCCCCGCCGATCCCGCCGGTATAGGTGCGTAGCATGTTCGTCGCGCTCAGCGCGATGTCGCCGGAGAGCGGTGTCGATGTATTGACGTCGTTGGTCAGCTTGGTTTTGCTGTATCCCACTCCGCCGATCACGAAGGCGTTCAGGTCCGGGGCGAAAGGATCAAACTGGTAGCGCAGCGGGAGGTGGATGATGTACATGCTCGTATTGGCCCGGGTGAACTCGTAGGTCCCGGAGTTGAGTCCGTCCTTGGTCGTAAAGACCATCAGGGCATTGATGTTGGCAAGGTACGCTTTCTTCGCCGCCTCTTCGGGCGTATCCGCGCCCCACAGGACACGGCACAGCATCCAGACGGCCAGCACAACACGTGTCATCGCTCCGCTTCGCTTTTTTCGTTATTATAGCGTCATGAAGTGTCATCTCTGCAAGATCGTTCTGCCCATACTCGCCCTCTTCCTCGGGCTGCTTTATGTCGGCAGCCGTTTCCTCCCGCCGCTGGCCCCCGACCACGTCACCATCGCCACCGGCACCGAAGAGGGGATCTACTACCAAAGCGCGCTGCGCTACAAAGCGCTGCTGGCCAAGCAGCATGTCACGGTCGATATCGTTCCCACGCAGGGATCGGTGGAGGCACTCGGACTGCTCAAAGCGAAAAAGGTCGACATCGCATTTGTGCAGAGCGGGAGTACGGATGCGTTCAGAAGCGAGCCCTTTACCTCCCTCGCCAGCCTCTACAACGAACCGATCTGGGTCTACTACTCCGCCGCAGCTGGGGAACTGCACAACCTGAGCGAACTCAAGGGAAAACGCATCGCCGTCGGTGCCGACGGGAGCGGAACAAAGGCCCTCGCGCTCACGCTGCTGGGGGCGAACGGTATCACGTCGGAGAACAGCACCTTACTCTCCCTCGGAAACGACGCGGGGGCCCAGGCGCTCTTCGACGGCGACGCCGATGCGCTTTTTAGCATCATCGGCGCCTTCGCGCCGCTGACAAAGACGCTGCTGCTCGATCCGAAGATCAAACTGCTCGACTTCACCCGAACCCACGCCTATACCGTCCGCTACCCCTTTCTCAATGCCGTCACGCTGGATGAAGGGGTCATGGACCTTGAACACAACCTCCCCGCAACGACCAAGCATCTCATCGCCGCGACGGCGACGCTGGTCAGCCGCGACGATCTCCATCCCGATCTCATCCGGCTGGTGCTGCGCGCCGCCCAAAAGGTCCACGGCGGCGCAGGCGTTTTCCGCAAAGAGGGCGAGTTCCCCGGCACCGCCCGCCTGGAATTCCCTATCAACGCCGATGCGGAGGTCTATCTGCGCGACGGCGAGAGCTGGCTGGAGAGCCTCTTCCCCTTCTGGATTGCCTCGATCATCAAGCGGCTGATGCTGCTTTTTATCCCGGTCATCGCCCTGATGATCCCGCTGGTGAAACTCTTCCTGCCGCTCGTGAGCTGGCGCAGCCGCTCCAAGATCTACCGCTGGTACAGAACGCTCAATGCGATCGAAGATGAGATGGACAGCTATGACGCGCCGCAGCGGCGCGAAGCGGTCATGAAACTCGAAGAGGCACTGCTAAAGATCCAGAAAGTCGACGTACCGCTCTCCTATCGCCGGGAGTATTACGACCTGATCCAGCACTTCGAGCTGATCCTGGGCAAGCTCCGCGCGCAGCGCTAGGAGACTATACCCCTTTGTTCGCGTCCCAGATGCGGATATGAAGGCGGTCGCTGTAGGTGTAGCCGCGGGCCTTGCAGAAATCGATGACGGCTTCGGTGTTGGCTTCGATCTCGGCGCGGCTGCCGCCCATGGGCATGCAGTAGACCTGGAGCTGCGGCGCATGCGCGACGATTTCGTCGATCTCGTGCTCCATGTTCTCGCCGATGGAGCCACGGTCGATCGTAAACTTGAAGTAGGCCTCTTTCGCCTGCTGCGCAATAGGGACGAAGGCGTTTGGGCGCACCCGTTTCTCAAATGGTTCACCGCTGTTGGAGAGCTTGACGGAGAGGGCGAAGACGCAGTCGCGGTAGACCGGAAAGCGCTCGAAATCGACGGGCATGGCGCCGTTGGTCTCGAAGGTGACGCGGTGCCCCCGGTCTACGAGGTGGCGCACAAAGGCGGTAAAGACCTCGTTTTCCGCATAGATCAGCGGCTCACCGCCGGTCATGACGACGTCGACCTGCGGCGGAAGGGTATACCCGTTCATGATCGTAATGAGCTCGTCCATATGCTCGATGCAGAGCCACTGGGCACCGAAATGCTGCTTGTTGACGGCATAGACGGTATCGCAGCCCGTGACCGTCACCCCGTTCGCGGCGGTCTCGCTGCAGGCGAACCCCTCGCAGCGCATATTGCAGCCGCCGAAACGGAAAAAGAGCGACGGCACACCCGTATAGCGTCCCTCGCCCTGGATGGAGTAGAAGTGTTCGACCAGGTAGAGCATCAGCCCCCCGTTTCGTAAAAGGCGCGCTTGGAGTGCTCGCCGTCCGGATCGCTCCAGCGGTTCTTCTCCGGTTTGTTCTTGACAACCTCTTTGAGGATCAGGGCCGCCGTTTTGATGTCGCCCCGCTTGACGGCGTCCTTGATGCTCATCGCCTCGTCAAAGTAGAGGCAGGGGATCAGCTGTCCCTCGGCGGTGAGGCGGATACGGTTGCACTTTTTGCAGAAATCGTCCTTGTGCGGTTCGATGATGCCGAACTCGTAGCCATCGCCGAGCTTGTAGTAGTGCGACGGGGAGTGGCCGTCGAAGCCCTCGTCCTCGTAGCTGTAGCGGCTGCCGATGATGCTGAGCAGCTCCTCGCTGTCAAGCCCCTTGACTTCATCATGGGCGTGAACATTTTCCATGTACTCGATAAAGCGCACGACCATTCCCCGCTCTTTGCAGTACTCGAGGATGTCGAGGACCTCGCCGTCGTTGACGCCCTTCATCGGCACCATATTCACCTTGACCTTGAGGCCGACTTTGAGCGCCTCTTCGATGCCCGCGAGGACCGGTCCCAGAACGTCTTTCTGGGCGATCTTCTCCGCCACCTCCGGTTTGAGCGAATCGACGGAGACGTTCAGGCGGCGCAGCCCGGCGTCGTAGAGCCGCTGCGCCGCCCCCTTGAGCAAAAATGCGTTGGTCGTCATCGCCAGGTCGACATCGGGCTTGTAGTCATGGATCATCTTGATGAAGACGTCGAGGTCTTCGCGCAGGAGCGGTTCACCCCCCGTGATACGGATCTTCTTCACACCTTCGTCGATGGCCACCTTGATAAAGGCGAAAAGCTCCTCGAAACTGAGCAGTTTCTCTTTGGGGACCCAGGAGAAGGGTTTTTCCGGCATACAGTACTGACAGCGGAAATTGCAGCGCTCCGTTACCGAAACGCGGAGATAATCAACGGTCCTGTCAAACTTGTCTACCAGCAATGCCTACTCTTTTTCAAGGGACGTCCGAATCGCTCGGGGTGTGCCTCATATTTTGATGTGTGGAAAGGTATCCTATCCATTAGAAAAGTGAAATTATAGCGGGAAGTTGATTGGAAAGGGTTGAGATGGGTTAAGTAACCGGGTGCGGCAGGGCCGCGGGCCCCGGAGTTAGTGCAGATCTTTCCAGATCTCTTTTTTCCAGAGATAGGATGCCGCCGCGAAGACGAGCAGGAAGATCATCACCTTGATACCGACGCTATCGCGTTCGGCATGCTTCGGATCGCCCGCCTCTACGAGGTACTCGATCACCTTCTCCGCCCCGTCTTTGCTCACACCGACCCGCGGCATCGCCGTGCCGTGGAGCAAGTTCTGCGGGTTCTCGATAAAGGTCGAGATGTAGTGTTCGCCGCGGGAACGGATGTACATGGAGAGATCCGGCGGGAGTTTACCCATATAGCCCATCAGGTTCGCGTTGTAATCCTCGACCTGTGTCAGGAAGACCAGCTCGTCGCGCTTTTTCCTGAAGACCGGTTTCTCGCCGATCTGCGTCCACTTCTCGTACTTGACGGCGTGACAGCGGCCGCAGGCCGTATCGAATGCCTGCTTCGGCGTAATCTGGTCCGGTTTCGGCGCGATGGACTGCAGGTAGGCGACCATATCGGCGACCTCCTGGTCAATGTCCCCGCCGGCACCGTAGAAGGCGACCATCGGGTGCATCTTGCCGCTCTCAGGCGTGAACTTGTGCTCGACCATCAGCGCCTGCGTCGGGTTCTTGATCAGCGCCGCGAGGAACTTGGCAGCGTAAATACCGCCCGCGTTGCTCAGGTCCGGCGGGTTGACGCCGTAAGCCGCACTATTGTCGACCGGTGACATTGCCGCCGGGAAGCCCGCGGCTTCAATGCTGTGACAGCCGATACAGCCGCCTGCACCCATGACCAGCTCCTGGCCGCGGGCCACATCGCCCGTTTTCTCAAGCGGCGGAAGATCATCATAGGAGAACCCTTCGCTCTCAACATGCGCATGCATCTGCGAATGGGCAAAAGGTTCGACCAACCAGTAAGTCACCAGGGTAAAGAAGATGACAACAGCTAAAATTTTAAATTCTTTCATCTACTTCTCCTTATACCCGTTTTTCATTTCTTGTGATGAACGGCAGGATCACCCACAGGGCGATAAATGCATATGCCGCTACTTTACCGATAAGGCTGTAGACGCCGACCGGCGGCAGCTTGCCCATCGCGGTCAGGACGATCAGATCGATAACCATTGCCCAGAACCAGAAGAAAAAGAGGCCGCGGCGGCTTGCCGGCACGGCGTTCGGACTGCGGTCGAACCACGGCAGCAGGAAGAAGATCACCTGTGCAAAGCCGAAGGCGACGAGGCCCGGATCTTTCGGGAACGGACGCAGGATCTCATAACTCCAGAGGAAGTACCACTCCGGATAGATGTGCGGCGGCGTCTTCAATCCGTCAGCCGGGTCGAAGTTGATCGGGTCCATCGCGAAACCGAAGTGCCAGAAGACCAGGTAGAAGAAGAAGATCAGGTAGATGCTCACGACGAACATATCCTTGGAAAGGAAGTCGTTCGCGAAGGCGATGACCTTGGACTCTTTCTTGTTGCCGGCTTTGTACTTGGCCGCTTCTTCCTCGAAATCGAACTCTTCGCCGTCCTGGTTATTGACGTGCGGGATGCGCAGGGCACCGAAGTGCAGACCGATGACCCCCAGGATCGCCAGCGGGATCAGCAGGACGTGCAGCATAAAGAAGCGGTCCAGGAAGGCCTGACCCGGGACGTAGTCACCGCGGATCCACTCAACAAGCCCGTTGAACTCCAGCGAACCGAGGCTGAAGAGGTTGGTAATAACCATCCCCGCCCAGTAGCTCATCTGGCCCCACGGCAGCATGTAACCGCTGAACGCTTCGGCGGAGAACGCCACGAACAGGAGCATACCGGAGATCCAGATCATCTCGCGGCCTTTTTTGTACGAACCGTAGTAGATCCCCGTCAGCATGTGGATATAGATGATCAAAAAGACGACGGAGGCCGCAACGGCATGTACGTGGCGCCAGAGCCAGCCGAAATCCACTTCGCGCATGATCGTATAGTTGACACTGTCAAAGGCTGTGTCGACGTTTGGCTGATAGTACATCAGCAGGAAAATCCCTGAAACGAGAAGGATGCCGAACGTAAACGCCAGAACCATCCCCATTGCCCAAAGAAAATTGATGTTTTTCGGAATCCAATACTCTTTTGAGAGTACGCGCTGCAGCGTATCGATCGCCAGGCGCTGGTTCAACCAGTCATGAACGCTGGTTGCTTTGGTAAAATGTGCCATTTCTCCCCCTCACTTATGCCAGCACGCCGGCTTCTTTCATTTTGCGATACGCTTCGCCCTCTTCACCCAGTACGACCGTGTTGCCCTTCACGTTAAAGGGCGGGATCACCATCGGACTCGGCGGCGGAGCTTTCGTCTCGATACCGCTGCTGTCGAACTCACCCCCGTGGCAGGCACATTTGAAGTCCAGTTTCGCTTCGCGGTAAGCCGGGATACATCCCAGGTGCGTACACAGCCCGATACAGATAAGGAAGCTATCCCCGTTCACGACGATATCGCGTGCCGTCTGCTCCGCGCTTTGCTTGGCGACCATCTCCGGTGTCTTTTTCAGTACGAAGATCGGCTTTCCACGCCATTTTTCGACCATCAGCTTATTCGGTTCAGCTGCGCTCAGATCGATTGTCGTAAAACCCGCGGCTTTGACGCTCGGAAGCGGGTCCCACGATTTTTTCATGGCATAAAGTGCTCCGACGGCGCCGACACCGGCCACCGCACCGAAGACTTTACCCATAAAACCCCTACGGCTTTGCTCCATAGTTATGTCCTCTCTTATAAAATATTTCGCTCTATCTTATATAAAATAGGATTAAGTCAATATAAATCTAGATTTTGTTTAAGAAAGGTTGCCAGTTTTTCGCTATTTTTGGGGCATGCGTGATAGGTATGTGATTGCATTTTATTTAATGCTTCGGATAATGCAGACTTATTAAAACCATGAATAACGGGAATGGTGAGTGATTCAAAAAGCGGAATGAAATCGGTCGGGTAGTCTTCCCGCTGCAGGTAGATCGGTTTGCCGCCGGCGGCCAGATGCTCCAGTACTGCCTGCGGCGAGGACGTTACCAGACATTCGCTACCGGCGATCACGGCATCGTACGCCTCTTCGTCATGCAGCGCCGTGAAACTGCCCTTGAGTTTCTCGCCGTAGCCGTAGAACCAGTAGAACCCTTCCAGCAGCTCCAGCTCCAGCCCCGCGAAGGTTGCAGCGTTCGCCGCAAGGTCCTCTTCATAATCATCGTCGCCGAAGAAGAAAGCCCGCTTGATCGTTTTGGGCTTTTCTTCGAACCAGGCGTCGTCCACCGCGACCCCCTTGAAAACCCCTTCGCCTTCGAGATAGGGGGAGATAAGAAGTTCATCGGGATGCTTCTGTTCGTTGGGATCGTCGCTGATGCGGATAAAGGTCGAGAAGTAGCGGGTCATGTCATCGAGCATCACCGGATTGATCTCGGCGGAGTCAAAGATGATCTTGTCCCCGTTGTTTGCGATCTGGGGAATGTTACGCACGACGTCGACGCCGACGGCACGCTTGATGCCGTGTTCGCGGGCCATCGAGGCGATGCGGAAATCGGAGCTCAGCAGGGTGATGTCGACGTCGCCCAGCGCGCGGATGATCGTCGCGGCGCGGCGGAAACGGTCCAGGCCGATACGGTGCCCGGTATGCACATAGTAAAAGAGTCTCATCCTGCCGCCTTTTTCTGCGCCATTTTGATATAGATGTGCAGGATCTCGATCGCTGCCGGCGTCACCCCGCTGATCTGCGAGGCCGCCTGCAGGGTCGGCGGGTTGAAGGTCTTGAGCTTTTCGACGATCTCGTTGGAGAGCCCTTTGACGGAAGCGAAATCGAACCCTTCCGGGATCTTGATGCTGATGTTCTTCTTCATCTTCTCGATCTCGTCAAGCTGCTTCTCGACGTAGCGGGCGTACTTCGCGTCGATCATGATCTGCTCCTGGATATACGGATCGTACTTGGAGAGTTCCGGCAGAAGTTTCAGCATCTTCTCCCGGGTGAAGCTCTTGCGGGCGATAAGCTGCTGCGCGCTGATCTTGTCGGTCACGCGCTCCTCGCCGATGCTCTCGAGAAAGGCAAGGAACTCCTTGTTCGGAGTATATTCCGTCGCGTTGATGAGCGCTGCTCCCTCTTCGATCTGCAGCCGTTTCGCCTCGAACTTCTCAAAGGTAGCATCGTCGATGAGTCCCGCATCGTGGCCGTATTTGCCCAGGCGGATGTCCGCCGTCTCTTCGCGCAGCAGCAGGCGGTACTCGGCGCGGGAGGTGAACATGCGGTAGGGCTCTTTGGTCCCCTTGGTGACCAAGTCGTCGATCAGAACGCCGATGTAAGCTTCGTCGCGGCCCAGCACCAGCGGCTCCCGTCCGTCCAGGGAGAGCGCGGCATTGATCCCGGCCATCAGCCCCTGGGCCGCCGCTTCTTCGTAGCCCGTCGTCCCGTTGATCTGGCCGGCGAGGAAAAGGTGGTGCACCTTTTTCGTCTCCAGGGAGTGTTTCAGCTCCGTCGGGTCGACGTAATCGTACTCGATGGCGTAGCCGTAGCGGACGATCTTCGCGTTCTCCATGCCGCGCACGGAGTGGACCATCGCCTGCTGCACGTCGGGCGGAAGCGACGTACTCATCCCGTTGATGTAGCACTCGGTGTTCTCCTCGGTCTGCGGCTCGATAAAAAGGTGGTGACGATCTTTGTCCCGGAAACGATTGATCTTATCCTCGATGCTGGGGCAGTAGCGGGGGCCTATACCCTCGATCTGGCCGGTGAAGAGCGGGGCGCGGTGGAAGTTGCCTTCGATGATGCCGTGCGTATCCTCGTTCGTGTAGGCGATGTAACAGGGGAGCTGCTGCTTCGTTTCGGCGAACGTCTCGCGGTCGGTGCGGAAACTGAAGGGGCTCGGCAGTTTGTCGCCGGGCTGCTGCTCCATCACCGAGAAATCGATCGTCTTGGAGTCGACGCGGGGGCAGGTCCCCGTTTTGAGGCGACCGACCTTGAGGCCGAGAGCGCGGAGCGAATCGGAGAGATTCTCCGCCGAGAACTCCCCGAAGCGGCCGGCGGTCTGTTTGACCTCGCCGATATGCACGACCCCTTTGAGAAAGGTCCCCGTCGTGAGAATGACACGTTTGGCGCGGTACTCGTTGAGCAGGTTCGTACGTACCCCCGTTACCGTCTGCTCTTCATAAAGCAGCCCTTCGACGGTCTCCTGCAGCAGGTCGAGGTTCGGGGTGTTCAAAATGACGTTGCGCGCGGCGATGCGGTACTTGTCCATATCGATCTGCGCCCGGCTGCCGCGCACGGCGGGACCTTTGGCGGCATTGAGGATGCGGTACTGGATCCCCGCCTCGTCGGTAAGCAGTCCCATTTCGCCGCCGAGGGCGTCGAGTTCTCTGACCAAATGCCCCTTTGCCAGTCCGCCGACGGCCGGGTTGCATGACGTCGCCCCTACCTGTTCGGCCAGCATGGAGACCAGCAGGGTCTTCTTGCCCATCCGTGCCGCCGCGAGGGAGGCTTCGATGCCCGCATGCCCGCCGCCGACGACGATAATATCGTATTCCAACACGTCTCTCTCCGCTATTCAGGTCTTTTCGACCTTTTAATAAATGGAATTATAGCGACTTCGGAGCCGATACCTCTGCCTAGCCGCTTCGTTTAAAACTAAATTGAGGATTGATCGGGTATAATGCGGGTCTTCAAAAAATGTAGACAGGTGGCCGAGCGGTTGAAGGCGCACGCCTGGAACGCGTGTAAGTGTAACAGCTTCGAGGGTTCGAATCCCTTCCTGTCTGCCATATCCATCACCTCTTTATTTCATCCGCTTTGAACACATCATCACTATAGAAGCATTTGACACCCTTCGGCATCCCTGCAACGGCATTGGCCTTCAGAGAATTTACTCCTCTTCGTCTTCCGAAGCATCCCGCGTCGGTTTATGCGTCTTCAGCCACGCCTCGATCATATCGCGTTCGCGGTCCGTATACCCTCTTTTTTCATTGGGCAGCGCCTCATCGGACTCCTCTTTTGCGGGTCTCCTTTTCCGCGGTACCGCATCATCGTCGTCATCATAGGGAGCAGCGTTCTCCCTGCCGGCCGAAGCATCATCGTCATCATACTTCATCGTATTCCTCCGAGACTATATGTAGCAATCATAATCTATTTCGAATGAGGAAACAAGAGCAAATTAATGCCGTTCGGCGCGGGAATGAAAACGGAAAGAACCGGCCGCCGGCCGGGAAGAAGAAGTCTGCTACAGTTTACACATCTTCCAAAGTGTCGAGGTAGCGGTGCCGCCGGAGAGTTCGATGGTCGCGATGCAGTTCGCGTCGGCGCCCTCGAGGTATTGAAAGACGAGATAGCGGATCCCTGCGATCTCCATGATTTTACCGTCCGCACTGACGCCCCACTCGCCGCCGCTGCCGGTCGATATGGTCCCGTTTTCGCTGAAATAAAGCGTCTCTGAGGGCGCCGTGTTGCCCGAATAGCCCGAAATCGTCCATGTCCCTACAACCACGAAGTTGTAGTTGAGCAGGTTCCCGAACTTGACCGTCGGGCCGTAATAGTAGCCCGACGTCGACACATTGGCATCCTGGTTCTGCAGCGTTTCATGGCAGAGCTTCAGGGTCTGGCCGTTGTCGGTCACCTCGTAGCAGTTCGGCTGCCCCTGATACCCCTGTCCCGTAGAGGTGTACTGGTGAGTCACCCCGTCGTAATTGCCGACGGAGAGCGGGTTCCCGGTCGCGGCGACACCCCACTCCCAGTAGCTGTTGTAGCCGTCGGACCTGTTTTGCTGAAAACCGAACCCGTCCGGCTGAAAGCTGTATCCGTACTGGTAACGGTCATAAAAGACGATGCCGTCGGTGCGGTCCGTGTTGCTCTGGGAGTAGATGCTCCACACGTCCTCGGCTACCGTCTCCCCCGTCGCGCTCGGGAAGAGGACGCTATCGCCGTAGCATCCGAACGCGTTTTCGGAGTAGGAACCCGCCGGGCAGTTGTTTGCCGGCGTCGTCGGCAGGTCGATGGTATTGTTATCCTGCGTCTGCACATCTTCGACCGGTCCGCATCCGCCCAGCAGGGCAAAAAGCGCTGCTGCTGCCATGATCAAGGTATGTCGTTTCTTCATACCTCCATTATACCCTTTGAAGTTAAACTCCTTATGGCTTTCGCGAACTCACAGCCGACTTTCTCTATAATGTCCCCAAAAACCGACGGTGCCCCGGAAAAGGAGTCGTATTGCCCAAAATCAGCAAAGCCATCGCCAACCTCGATGACAGCGAACTGGGCGATAACCTTCTCTACTACGACTACCACGTCAAGCACCTGCTCTCCCTCGTCAAAAAGGGGCTCGGTCCCGACAGCGACGCCTTCATGAGCGCGTACCGCTCCTTCGAAGGGGAAGTCTTCGAAAACTACGCCTACGAGATGCTGCTGCGCTACGCCAAACAGCACAAATTCATTAAAAAGTTCATCGTCAAAGGGCCCCACAAACAACGTACGAAGGCCCAGCCGAACGCCCTCTCCGTCAACTGGAAGGGACAGATCGTCTACCGGATCAAGCGCAACGAGATCGGTGAATTCGACGCGATGTTCTTTACGGAGAAAGAGCTCTACTTCGTCGAGATGACCCTGGTGGGCTCGGTAACGAACCTGCGCAAGCGTATGCGGAAAAAACGGGCGCTGCTGCAGACCCTCTTCCCCCACTACGACATCAAGGCCCTCCTGGTACTCAACGAAGGGGTGACGGGGCTCAGCACCCTGCCCGATTATGCGACGGCATGGGTCACCAAACCCTACAGCGCCGCGAGCGTATTCGAATGGCTGAAGCAGGAGAAACGGCCGCGCCGCAAGCCCTTCAAACGCATCAGCGGATCGCAGATCGTCGGAACGGAAGATCTTAAAATCCACCCGTTCCGCTACTACAACACTCTGGGGTGGGTACTGAACAAGACGCGGATCAAGAACGGAGTGATCAATACCCAGTTCCTCTTTTCCAACACCGTGCAGCGCTACCACGACCTTTTCGTCAAAATGTATATCGGCTATATGGAGCCCGACGCCTTCAAAGAGCGCTTCCCCGGCATCGCCAACCCGAACGATGCCCGGGCCTACATCGCGGTCGAAAAAGAGCACACCGGCGGCTATATCCTCAACTTTTTTCTCTCCCACAGCCGCAAGAACCTGGAGCTGATCACCGAGCGCAACGGCCGTCCCCACTCCGTCAAGAAAGATCCCTACGGCGTCACCGTAACGGAAATCGCCTATATCAGCAACGTCATCAAACCCCACCATGCCATGAGCAGTGCCCAGGTCGATACGGTGATCCGGAAACTCTCCAAACACCACGTGACGGAGTAGGCTAGACCGGATCGCGCCCGCCGTACACGATGCGGTTCCGTCCTGATTTCTTCGCCCTGTAAAGCGCCTCGTCCGCCGCGGAAATACATTTGGAAATGCTGTCCGCAGGCCCCGGCACCAGCGAACAGTAGCCGAAACTGAGGCTGACGCCGCGCACCGCTTCCGCCGGGGAAGGCAGTTCTGACATATTCCACACTTTCTCCTGCAGGCGTTTGACCAGGGCCAAGGCATCTTCATGCCCCGTATTGAAAAGGATGATGGCAAACTCTTCGCCGCCGTAACGCGCCACCAGATCCGACGCGCGCTTGATCTCGCTGCCGAGGATTTCGGCAATCGTATGGATCACGACATCGCCGGCAGGGTGCCCGTAAGTGTCGTTGACCCGTTTGAAATTGTCAATGTCGCAAATAATGAGTGAAAGCGGGAGATGTTCGCGTACGCAGATCGACCAGTGCTCCGTCAGGTGCTCCTGAAACGAACGCCGGTTCGCGATGCCGGTCAGGACATCCAGGCGGCTCAGGGCCTTCAAGCGCTCGTTCGCCGATTTGAGGGCTGCCTCCGCCGCCTTGCGGATGCGGATCTCCTCCTGAAGCTGCGTATTGGTCCAGCTCAATTCGTCCGTGCGCTCCCGCACCTTTTCATCCAGGTGCCGGTTGAGTTCATCGAGCTCGGATGTGTAGTGGCGGATACGTTCAAACATCTGCTGCATCGACTCCTCGATCATCCGCACCTCTTCACAGCACGCCTCGGGCATCGTACTCATATCGTCGGTTTTGGGATCGAAATTCTGGATCCACTCCAGCAGTACATAGAGCGGCCGTATCGCAAAATGCAAAATGACGATCAGCAGCATCAAAAGCGCTCCTGCGACCAACACAAAACTGACGATAAACGTCCGGTGTTCATGCTCCGTCATCTGCAGCACCCGGCTGGCAAAGACGAATGTCACCTCGCCCAGTGCGCTTCCGCCCTGCGGGTCCGGTAGCACTTTTTGCAGACGGATCTCGGGACCTTCCGGCGGTTGCCGCACCTGCGCGTCGATCGTTCCCGCCTGCTCCGTCCGAAGAACAATACGCACCAGGTCCGGATTCTGCTCAACCAGCTCCATCATATACTGCCGGTTCTCCTCCCGCAGCTCAAATGCCGTGTTCACCGCCAGGACGGGAAGTACCGTGTCGGCGACGGTCTCGTACTTACTCTGTTCGGCGGCGTTGAGAATGACTTTGAGCTTGACTTCGTACTGGTACTGCACCAGCAAGAAGAGTACCAGGGCAAAGACGACTACCGTGCCGAGGATGCGGACACGAACGCTGATCGACGCTTTCATCGTTTCCCCCTCGGCGGCTCCAGGAGTTTGGAGATGCGTTTGAGCCCGCTGCTGAAGTGTATCCCCGCCTCCTTCGCCTGTGACAGGTTGAGGTAGGGACGCACGCTCCGACCCACATGCAGCGAGATGAGTACCCCATCTTCAAGGTAGCGGTTCTCATAGGAGACCGTCAATTTGCGCTTCGCGGTCGCAAACGAGACGGCACGACGGATGTTGGGTTCTTCCGCGTTGAGCAGGAAAAGGAGTTCGCTGCGCGCACAGCGTTGCTCCAGACTTCCGTACCGGCTCTTGACGATCCAGATCCGCTCGCCTTTCCACCCGTCGGGATAGGCGGTGCGGACCATGCTGGCGAAGGCATCGGCCACCTCTCCTTCTCCCTCGTCGTACACGACGCAGATCGCCAGGCGGCCTTCCACGTTATTCGTCACCCCCGTACTCATCCTCAAAAAACGCGGTACCAACTTCGCCTGGGTCTCGAGCAGCACCGGTTCATACTGGTATGCCGCCAGGGCCAGCGGCAGCAACAATACAAAGATGCCTACCCGTTTCAAAACCGGTACTCTGCCGTGATCAGAAAGTTTCTGCCTTCCCGGGGAAGCCCCCCGGGATGGCGGGAGTAGTAGCTGGGATAACGCACATCGGCATCGGTGAGGTTTTTCATACTGATCATCAGGCTCCAGTGCGCCGGGCTGACATAGGCCAGCGTCGTATCCAGCGTCAGGTAGGGCGAAAGGTTCGACGACCCTGCCCGTGCCTCAAACTCGCGGTTATAGGGACGTTCGCCGATGTATTTGGCCAAAAGGGAGAGCGAAAAGAGCGGCGTCATGTAGTGGACGTAATACCCCTTCGTCATCCAGAGCGCCGCCGTCGGCATCAGCTGTTCGATCCCGCTCCCGGCCGTCTGGTAGGTCGTATGGGTATACGAGAGGCTCAGGTTCAGATGGTCCTGGGCCAGCAACATCGCATCGTATACCATTTCAAACCCAGCAGAGGTGCGCGACGGCCAGTTCCTGTAGCCGCCTTCGGCCGGTTTGTCATCAATATCGAGGACATCGCGTTGCAGCGCATAATAGCTGTTGAGCTGCAGACGTTGACCGGTGTCCTGTTTAAAGATGGCGATCGCTTCGAAGGTCTCCGTCGTCTCCGCGGTGAGCGACGGATTCCCGGCACGGGTGCCGTCGCCGGGACCGTAATCCACCGAGTACTGCTCCACCCAGGAGGGGACACGGAACGCATGGCCGTAATTGAGCTTGAACTGCCAGCGGTCATCCGGTGTATAGAGGGCGCCGACCTGCAGGCTCGGGTAGAAGCGTTTCTCCTTGGCATAATAGTCCCCCCGTGCGGCGAGCAGCAGGCCGAACTTCCTGCTGACGTCCCAGTCATCACGCAGGTAGAGGGCAAGGTTGTCGCGCCGCAACCCCTCTTCAACGAGAGGACGGTCACCGTAGGGGGTAAGCGTATCGCTGATCTCGTTGCTGCGCTCCGCGATGCGCTGCCACAGTACACCGGCTTCGATGGAGTTCCCCTCTACGGCCCTGCTCTTCAGACGGCTTTCGACCCGGAACCTATCCTCGCTTTCGTTCACGCTGAAGCGGTAGGGGATCCACACCCCCGCCGCAGAGTCGTGATAATAATCCTGTGCCTCGACATCAAGATCGTAGTAACTGTATGCGAGCGTCGTATGCAGCGTCGTGGCACTGCCCACCGGCGCTTCGTACCCCCCTTCGGCAAAAAAGTAGCGCTCGATATTGCGGGGATCGGTGTCAAGCTCCAGACGTTCGTTCCACCCGTAATAGTTCCCGCTTTCTCTGCTTTTCAGTCGGCTCTTCAGGCTCCATCCCCGGTGCTGTAAGCTCATCCCGACACTGTAATCGTTCAGACGCTCATTGCTTTCGGAGGCGCGAAGAAACGGGACGGCCCCCGTCCCAGGATCATAGATATAGTCCGGTACAAAGTCGTCACCGGCATAGAGAAATTTGTCCGAACGCTGCAGGTAGACATCCGCCTGCAGCGACGTCTCCGCCCCCAGTGGCGCGAAGATACGTCCGCCGCCCATACGGTAGGCATAACTCCCCCCACCGAAAAAAAGGCCGCTGCCGTCCGCTTCACTGTGGCGCGTCGTCACGCTGATCACCCCGTTGAAAGCCCCGCTGCCGAAATAGGCGGATGCCGGTCCACGAAGCACTTCGATCCGCTCGATGATTCCCACCGGCAGCTCCAAGAAGGTGGCGGTGTTCGACAGAAAAGCGGTTTCAATGGGAACGCCGTCGAGGACCAGGCGCGTTTTGTCGAAGGTAAAGGTATTGGGATTGTCAAGCCCCCGCACGATCACTTTTTTCACCCCGAACTGGCTGATACTCGTCTCAACGCCGGGCATGATCGAAAGGGCCTCGAAGAGCGTGTTCAGCCCGAGTCGGAACAGTTGATCATGTTCGAGAACCGAGACGACAGAGGTGGTGTAGTCGAGGTTCAACCCCGCCGATGCAACCCCGCGGTTCGCTTCTTCCAGCAAAGCCGCCAGATCATCGCTGCCTGTCCCGGCAGCCATAAGCATCAGGGGGAAGGCACATCCCAACACTGTTCCCAGTTTCACGTAACACCCTGAATCCGATATAACATAATCCTATAATATAGGAGAACGTCTGAGGGGATTGTTAAATTCTGCGACTATATCTAGAGCGTATTAAAGGCCCGGTCGCCGGCGTCGCCCAGGCCCGGAAGAATGAATTTGTCCGCACTCAGGCCTCTGTCGATCTGCGCAATGAAGAGGGCCAGCTCCGGATGAGTAGCCGTGACCTTCTCCACCCCTTCGGGGGAAGCGATGATATGCAGCGACGTGATCCGTGCGGGCTCCTTTTGGCGCAGCAGCGTCACGGCATCGTTAAGTGAACCGCCCGTCGCGACCATCGGATCGACGATCACGACATGCCTGCCGCGGCATTCGGGCACGCGGTCGTAATAGAGCTTCGCTTCATGCGTCGTCTCATCCCGTTTCATCGCCAGGAAACCGACCGAGGCCTTTGGGAAAAGATCCATGACGGCATCGAGCATCGGCAGCCCCGCGCGCAGGATTGTCACGAAAACGATCTCCGATTCATCCGCCAGAGCATACGTGTTCTCTCCCTGCCAGGTTCGCAGCGGCACGGGCTTCAGATCATCCTCCCCCAGTGCCGCATCCACCAGCAGCAGCGTCAGCTGTTTTACCAGCCGGCGAAACTCCTCTGCGTCGGTCGTCCCGTCACGCAGCCGGTTGATGAGATGGGTTGTCAAAGGGGAATGGAGTGCATGGGTCATGGAAGCTCCTCGAAAGAAGGATCATCAATTGTACAGAAGATTATCTAAAAGGGAAAAAAGAGAATCGGGGCCGCAGCCCCGGAAGATTACAGCGCCGCTTTGGCCTGTGCGACGACGGCAGAGAAAGCCGCTGCGTCGTTCATCGCCATGTCGGCAAGAATTTTACGGTCAAGCTCGATGCCTGCTTTTTTCAGACCGTTCATGAACGTAGAGTAGTTCATATCGTTAAGGCGGCATGCCGCATTGATACGAACGATCCACAGTTTGCGGAAATCGCGTTTCTTCTGCTTGCGGTCACGGTAAGCATAGACGAGGCTGCGCTCGAGCTGCTCTTTCGCTTTGCGGAAGTGTTTGCGGCGACCGCTGTAGAAACCGCGTGCAAGTTTCAGTACTTTTTTGTGACGACGGCGTCTGACGACACCCGTTTTTACTCTTGGCATATTCTTTTCCTTTCTTTACCCGTTCATCTGTTTCACTGTTCCGGGTGCCGCTGTGCGGACTTGCCCAGCCTGAGCTGGAGAGTTAGCTGTTGGACCGCTTACGCGATCATTTCTTTGACGGCTTTGGCATCTGTGTTTGTCAGATACTTCGGCGTGTTCTGCTTACGGCGTGTACCGGCATCCTGTTTTGTCAGGATGTGGCTGCGAAACGCTGTACCGCGTTTGACTTTGCCGCTTTTTTTGACCTTGAAACGCTTGACAGCGCCCTTGACCGATTTCATCTTTGGCATCGTGCATCCTTTCTGTAATCTCGACATTTACACCTGCAGGTATAAAATGAGGACGCGATTATAGCGTAAAAAACGTTAAATTGGAATAGCGTGTCTGGAAGATGCCGGCGGATGCCGGCGGCGGGGGAAGGATTATTTCTTCTTGTCGTCTTTTTTCGGCAGGACGAGCATATTGTAGTAGCGCCCTTCCAGGCGCGGCTCTTTGTCCATGACGCCGATATCCTCGACCATCGGCCATACTTTGAGCAGGACATCCTTCGCCGCTTCGGGGTGGGCCATTTCGCGGCCGCGCAAGAAAACGCGGAATTTGACGTGCTTGCCCTCTTCGAGGAACTCGCGGGCGTGTTTGACCTTGTAGCCAACGTCGTTCTCGGCGATCTTGACGGAGAGTTTGATCTCCTTGACCTCGATCTTGACCTGCTTCTTCTTCGCCTCTTTTTTCTTCTTCTCTTCTTGGTACTTGAATTTGCCGTAATCCATGATCTTCGCGACCGGCGGTTTTGCCGTCGGGGAGATCAGAACAAGATCAAGTCCGAGCTCGTTTGCTTTGTCCATCGCGACATCTGTCGGGACGATACCCAGTGCTTCTCCGCCGTCTACGACACAGCGTACCTCGTGAGCTCGGATGTCATCGTTCATGATGACGCGGTCTTGTTTTTTACTCAAAAATGTACCTCATTAATTTTCTTCTGGATCAGCGCGATGAACTCTACTTCGGAGAGATCGTACTGTGTCCGTTCGCGGCGGTCGCGTACCGCCACTTTCTTGTTGGCTACCTCGTCGTCACCGATAACGATGATCATAGGCACCCGTCCTTTTTCCGCCGTACGGACCCGTTTGTTCAGACTTTCGTTCTTGTCGAAGATCTCCGAATCGGCTCCGATGTCCATCAATTTGTCCGACAGCTCCTTCGCATAAGCGTTATGCGTTTCGGCGATCGGAATGATCGCCACCTGCGTCGGCGCGACGAACATCGGGAATTCCCCGGCGTAATGCTCTGTCAATATACCAATAAATCGCTCAAATGAACCTAAAATCGCACGGTGGATCATCACCGGCTGCACCTTGGCGTTGCCTTCACCCGTGTATTCGAGCTCGAAACGCTCCGGCAGGTTGAAGTCGAGCTGGACCGTTCCGCACTGCCACTCCCGGCCGATCGCATCGGTGATTTTGATGTCGATCTTCGGCCCGTAGAAGGCCCCGCCCCCCTCGTCGATCCCGTAGGTAAGGCTGTTACGGTCCATCGCCGTCTTCAGCGCGTTGGTCGCCGTTTCCCAGATCGCGTCGTCGCCGACGGCCTTCTCCGGCTTGGTTGAGATCATCATCTGGTACTCAAAGCCGAAGGTCTTCATGATCTTGTCGATGAAATCGACGATCTCGATGATCTGCTCCTCGATCTGCTCCGCCGTACAGAAGATGTGCGCATCATCCTGCGTGAACTCCCGGACACGGAAGAGCCCGTGGAGCGCCCCCGTCATCTCGTGGCGGTGGACGACGCCGTATTCAAAGTACTTCAGCGGCAGGTCGCGGTAGGAGTGCAAGTCGTGTTCATAGGCCTTGATGTGGCCGACGCAGTTCATCGGCTTGACGCCGAACTCGATCTCGTCGATATTTGTGAAATACATGTTCTCGCCGTAGTTCTGGTAGTGCCCGGAGGTCTTCCAGAGATCCGAACGCAGCATCTCCGGTCCGCGGACCGGCTCGTAGCCGCGCTTGCGGTGCGCCTTGAAGAGCAGTCCCTCCAGGCGCGAACGCAGGCGTCCCCCGGCCGGAAGCCAGATCGGGAAGCCCGCGCCGACCTCTTCGCGGAAGGTAAAGAGTTTCATCTCGTTGCCGATCTTGCGGTGGTCGCGTTTTTCCGCCTCCGCCATGCGGTCAAGGTAGGCTTTGAGGGTCTCTTTGTCCGCGAAGGCGACGCCGTAGATACGGGTCAGCATCTCATTCTTGCTGTCGCCGCCGCGGTAGGCCCCGGCGATCTTCGTCAGTTTGAAGTGACGGATATGGCGCACGCTCGGCAGGTGCGGACCCCGGCAGAGGTCCTCGAAATCGCCCTGTTTGTAGACGGAAACTTTTGTCTCCGGGATACGCTTCAGGACATCGAGTTTCAGCTCGTCGTTGCCGAATTTGTGTTTCGCCTCTTCCATCGAGATCTCATAGCGTTCGATGTCATACTTCTTCTTCGCCAGTCTGAGCATCTCTTTCTCGATATTCTTCAGGTCCGCTTCACCAATCTCTTCGTCGACTTTGAAGTCGTAATAGAATCCGTCTTTGACGACGGGGCCAACGAAAAACTTGGCATTGGTGTAGAGCGAATTGATCGCCTGGGCCATCAGGTGTGCCGTGGAGTGGCGTAGCACTTCCAGGGCGTCATCCGAGTTATCCAGTACGATCGCTTCCCCGCTGATTCCGAGGGCCTCGGCGGTTTGCAAATCAATGATATCGTCGTTGTGTTTGAGTGCAATAGCATCCATCAGTCTCTGTTCCTAACATTCATTTTGTCACGGGACACCCGAAGACGTCCGAAAATATTGGCGTGATTCTAGCGAATTTTCCTATGGAAACTAGTTAAAGGATCGGATAAAGAGCGGGATTTAATATTGTTTGGAAGAATGGTGGCCCCAACAGGACTTGAACCTGTGACCACCACCATGTCAAGGTGGTGCTCTACCAACTGAGCTATGGGACCATCAGTTAAGAGGCCGAAATTATAGCCCCTCATATATTAGAAACTGCTTAAGAATAGCGCATGATCTGTCGCCACTTTCCCCGCATCCTCAAAAGCGTTTGGACAACGGCAGCTATGATATGATTATATATTTACAGCATTAAGGAGCGCAAATGACGGCAATGGAGTTGGAACGGTCGCGCATGTCGGACAACCCCGTTTATGTCAACCCTTTTTTGCTTTTTATTGTCTTGCTCGGTGCCCCCTACGTCTTTTTTCTCGTGCTGCTGGTGCTGGTCACGGGGGAACTTGACATCCTGCTGCTGATCGAAACCGTCTGGCAGGGGGAGTGGAGCGCCTATATGAAGACCTGGGCGATCGGCAGTTTCGTCCTGGCACTGCTCGGGGCGCTCTTTTTCGGCGGCTACCGCACCGAACGCTACCTGCTTCGCAAACGCTCTTCGCGTTCGGTGACGCCGCAGAGAGGAGTGCACCACAGCCACTTCGTGATCGAAGCGGAGCCCGAACCCAAAGACGAGACCCGTTACGCCGATCTCGATGATGCCATGGAGTCGCCGAGACCATGAGCGCCCCCGGCGTCACATCAGCCCCCATCCCCTTCTCGGCCCGGGTCAGGGAACGTGACGCCCTTGCGGCGCGGACCTTCGCACTCGACCCTGATGCGCCCGCCCAGCTGGAAGCGGCCATCGCGGCTTACCACGGCTGCGCCCACGCCATTGCGTTCGACACCCCCTCCTCCGCACTGGAAGCGCTCCTCGCCCCCCTCAAAGAAGCGACGATCATCACCGACGCCATGGCCCCGTTCCACCGCTCCAGCGCGCTCCGCCGCAGCGGTGTCCGCACGCGCTACGCCGACATCGGTCTTGACGGCGTCCTGATGGCCGCCGCCGTCGAAAAGGCGATCGGTACGGAAACAGACGCCGTGCTCTTCGCGCATTTCGGGGGCATTCGTTCGATCGCTCCGGAAGTTCCGGCCGCACTGACACTGCTCGAGGACGCTACCGGTTCCCTGCTTCCGATGAAGCCCTCCGGCTCCGCCGTCTGGTCACTCGCGCCCCTCATGCCTGAGGGCGTCAGCTCTACCGGCTTTCTGCTCACCGACGACGATGTAATCGCGCAAAGTGCCCGCCTTTTTCGCCGGGGGGGCCGGCAGCCGGGCAGTCTCTGGAACTACGATCTCCCCCTCCGGGGGGCCGACTGCACGCTGGACCTTCTCGCCGCCGCCGTCGCGCTGGAACAGTTGCAGCACCTGGAAACCGCCTGCGAGCGCCGCCGCGAGAACAGCGCGCTGCTGGACGAACAGCTGCACTCCAGTACCCTCTTTGACTGCATGAAGCGCGACCCCGATGACGCCCCTGAAAGCTACCCCATCCTGCTGACCCCGCAGCTCTACTGTCCGAAAGAGGATATTTATAGCAGCATAAGAGGGGAAGGAATTGAGGCGATCGTCTGCTGCAAACCGCTCTATAAAACGACCGCTTTCAAAGATGAGGGTGTCCGTTTACCGGTGACGGAGGATTTCTACAAGGCCCTGCTGCAGCTGCCCTGCCACCACAGGCTCACTACTGACGAAATCAGGCAGGTCGCCGCGGCCGTGCAAGAAGCGACGGAGAAGTACGCCTACCGGGGCTGCAGTTTCTAAAACGCTTCGACCATCGAACGTGCCAAAACACTCGCAATCGCCATCACCAGGAACATCACATAAAAGAGTCCGGCCGTAAGCAGTGCAAACAGGATCGGGCCGAAAAGGGGGATAAGGAACAGCAGCATCATCGCGATTCCCACGAGCATACCTATTCCCAAAAGTGCCAATCCGAACACGAAGAGAAAACGGAAATACTCCCCTTCTGCCGCTGCTTTCCAAACCGAGGGTAGAAAGACGGAAAAGACCGCCTTAAAGGCGTCGCCGAAGGTGTCGGAGAGAATGACCCGTCCCTGGGCGATGGGATAAACATAAATGATCAGCAGCCCGATGAGCAGCACCGGCAGCAGGCTCAGTCCCATCGCCTCCATCAATGCCATCAGCTGGGCCTCATCCGCTATGCTCTCTTCCAGCATCGTGGGATCAAACCCCGCAGAGAGTGCCAGGGTCATCCAGATGATGAAAGCGCCCATGCTGATGACAAACCACCCGAGCCATGCTCCGAAAGCCGGTGCCTGGTAGCGGGTCAAAAAGGTGCTGAGCGTCGTCAGGCGGGCCTCGGAAAGGAAGGCGTCGATAGAGGCCGCCTCCGCGAAAGCCCGCCCGACATAGATCTGCACCGACTGGGCGAAAACCCCTACGGCCACCGAGGCTGCCAGACCGACGATCGGGACCAGCTCCAACAGCGTCAGCAGCACAAAAGCCGCCACCGTCATCAGGGCCAGGGTGCGGTTTACAATGATAAACTCCCACCCGAGACGAAATACATTCTTCACCGGTTCGTGTCGGGCCTCATCCATAAGGCGGTTTTCTGTCGTTTCCATCGTTTCCTCTCTCTTGATGTCGGACTATTATACAGAACCGTGCCCCTCAAAGCCCTGCGCCGCTTTCGGGCGAGCGGCAAACTTGCCTCTGCCTTAATCTCGCCATCCGGCTTCGCAGCGTTAAAACTTTTTTCGCTACACTTGCGAACTCAAATCGCCAATACTATATATATAGGAAACTCATTGAAACTGATTATCGTAGAGTCCCCGGCCAAGGCAAGAACCATCAAGAACTTCCTCGGAAAAGGGTACGAAGTCATCGCTTCCAAGGGGCATATCCGCGACCTCCCCAAAAGCCGTTTCGGCATCAAAGTCGACGAGGAAGCACGTACGCTTACCCCCGAATACAGCGTTTCCAAGGAGAATGCGCCCACCGTCAAACAGATCCAGGAACTGGCAAAAAAAGCGGATGAAATCTATATCGCGACCGATGAGGACCGCGAAGGAGAAGCGATCGGATGGCACATTGCCCATGCGATCAAAAAAGATCCGACGTCCCTGCCGCGCATCGTCTTCCACGAGATCACCAAAACCGCCATCGCCCACGCGCTGGAGACGGCCCGGGAGATCGACATGGACCGCGTCAACGCCCAGCAGACCCGCCGTCTGCTCGACCGCATCGTCGGCTACAAGCTCTCCCCGCTGCTGAGCTCCAAGATCCAAAAAGGGCTCTCCGGCGGCCGCGTCCAGTCCTCGACGCTCAAGATCATCGTCGACCGCGAACGGGAGATCAAGGCCTTCACGCCCGAAGAGTACTGGACCATCGATACCGTCTTTGCTCCGGGCATCGACGCGAACCTCTACAGCTACGAGGGTGAAAAACTCGACAAGCTCGCCATCAAGAACCAGGCAATGGCCGAGGCGATGACCGAGCGCATCCGCGGCGAAGCGTTCAGCGTCAATGCGATCGAGACCAAGCAGCGCAAGACCTCCACGCCGCCGCCGTTTATGACCTCGACCCTGCAGCAGACGGCGTCGAGCAAGCTCGGCTTCTCTCCGAAAAAGACGATGATGCTCGCCCAGACTCTCTATGAAGGGGTCAAGACGCCCACCGGCACCTCCGGGGTCATTACCTACATGCGTACGGACTCCCTCAATATGGCCAAAGAGGCCGTCGAAGCGGCCCGCGACACCATCGTAAACACCTACGGGGAGAAGTACCTGCCCAAGAGCCCTAAAGCCTACGGCAAGAAGGCCAAGGGTGCCCAGGAAGCCCACGAGGCGATCCGCCCGACGATGCTCGATTTCACGCCGCAGGTCGCCGCGCAGTACCTCAAACCCGACGAGTTGAAGCTCTACCGCCTCATCTATACCCGCTTCCTTGCCTGCCAGATGACCGACGCCGTGTTCGAACAGCAGTCCATCACCTTCAAAAGCGAAAGCGCCGAGTACCGTGCGACGGGCCGCAAACTCCTCTTTGACGGTTTTTATAAAGTCCTCGGCACCGACGACAAGGACAAACTGCTCCCGACCCTCGAAGAGGGGCAGAGCATCGCCCTCGAGTCGATCGCGCCGACCCAGCACTTTACCGAGCCGCCGTCGCGCTACTCAGAGGCGAGCCTGATCAAGAAGCTCGAAGCCGAAGGGATCGGCCGTCCGTCTACCTATGCGCCGACGATCTCAACACTGCAGGCCCGCAGCTACATCAACATCGAAAAACGCCAGATTGTCCCGACGGAAGTCGCCTTTACCGTCACCGAACTGCTCGAGAAGCACTTCCCGGAGATTGTCGATGCGAACTTCACCGCCAACATGGAGGAGATCCTCGACAAGATCGCCGACGAACACCACGACTGGCAGAGCGTCCTTATCGACTTCTACTTTCCCTTTATGGAGGAGATCACCAAAGGGAAAAAAGAGATCAAGAGTCTCAAGATGGCCGAACCTATCGGCCGCAACTGTCCCGAATGCGGTTCAGAGCTGCTGATGCGCTCGGGCCGCTACGGCAAGTTCATCGCCTGCAGCGGCTTCCCCAAGTGCAAATACACCGAACAGGTCGCCGAAGAGGGTGGCGAGGCGAAACCCGCCGCCGAACCGGAAACGACCGACGAGGTGTGCGACAAGTGCGGCAGCCCTATGGTTATCAAAAGCGGCCGCAACGGGAAGTTCCTGGCCTGCAGCGCCTACCCGAAATGCAAGAACACCCGTCCCCTCGAAGCCCCGAAAGAGGCGGCAGTCCCCTGTCCGGACTGCGGGGGCAAGCTGCTCTTCCGCCAGTCGCGCCGCGGCGCCTTCTGGGGATGCGAAAACTACCCCAAGTGCAAGTTCATCTCGAAATTCGAGCCGACGGACAAGAAGTGCGACCAGGAGGGATGCGACGGCGTCCTCGCACGCCGCACCTACCGCGGCAAAGAGGTCTATGAGTGCGTCAAGTGCAAACACCGCACCCCGATCGAGGAAGAGGCGTGAAAATCGGGCTGCTCTCCGATACCCATAAAAAAGTGGAATACTCCCGGCAGGTAATCGACCATCTGCTGGCCGAAGGAGCCGAGTTCCTGATCCACTGCGGCGACATCGTCAAAGAGGAGATGCTTCAGCAGCTCAAAACCTGCGGCAAACGCTACGTCGCCGTCTACGGTAACAACGACCCCCATCTCGCGTCGGTCCATAACCGCTACAGCCTGGTACAGGAGCCCCACTACTTCAAACTGGCAAAGACGAAATTCAAACTGATGCACCTACCGTTTTATATGGCACCCGACGCCCAGATCGTGCTCTTCGGTCATACCCATACTTTCGAGTGCGATTTCAAAAACGGGACGCTCTACCTTAACCCCGGCGAAGCATGTGCGCGCTCCAAACCGGTCTCGGAATGTGCTATGCTTGAGATCACGGATGACACGTTTGGCGTCACCCAGTACAGCCGGCCGCTGGAAGAGGAGACTTTCCACGCCAGACACTTCAGTTTCGAGAGGGAATCGGCATGACCGAGAAGGTTTTTCTGTGCGCTATCAGCAACATCAACAGCGGCACCTGCAGCGAAGACTGCAAGTTCTGCTCGCAGAGTGTACGCTATAAGGCCGATATCGCCCGCTACAAGCAAAAGCCCGTCACAGACATCATCGAAGAGGCCCGCGCAGCCAAAGCCTCCGGCGCCCTGGGCTTCTGTCTGGTCACGGCGCACAAGGGGCTTGACGAACGTACCCTCGATTTCGTCTGCGAAGTCGCCGAGGCCGTCAACGCGGAGGTCCCTGGGCTGCGACTGATCGCCTGTAACGGTACCGCCTCCGTTTCCCAGCTCGAAACCCTTAAGCGATCCGGCATCAAAGCCTATAACCACAACCTCGAGACCTCCCGCGAGTTCTACCCGCAGATCTGCACCACCCACCCCTGGGACGAACGGTTCGAGACCTGCGAAAACGTCAATGCCGTCGGTCTCAAACTGATCTCCGGCGGTATCTTCGGCCTGGGCGAGAACCAGGAGGACCGCATCAGTATGCTCACCTCCCTGCAGAAACTGAACCCGGTCTCCGTCCCCATCAACTTTTACCACCATAATCCGGCCCTGCCCCTGCGCCCCAACCCCCTCAGCACGGACGAAGCCCTGGAGCTTATTACGCTGACGCGGCAGATGCTGCCCAATGCAGAGCGCATCATGGTCGCGGGCGGACGGGAACTGATGTTCGGGGAACGGCAGCACGAGATTTTTGCCGCCGGCGCCAACTCCATCGTCGTCGGGAACTACCTCACGACCGAAGGTCGCGACCGCAATGCCGACCTCGAGATGCTGCGCGATCTCGGTCTTGCCGTCGCGGACCGTGTAGGGGAGTAACCTATGGATCATGATATCACGCTCATTATCACCCTGGCGCTGATCATCATCTTCTCCCCCTTTCTTGCCAAACTCTTCAAGATCCCCACGACGCCGATCGAGATCATCCTCGGCGCCTTTTTCGGTTTCGTCGGACTGCTGCACGGCAGCCACTTTTTCGAATTCATTGCGGAAGTAGGTTTTTTGTTCCTCATGTTCCTCGCCGGGATGGAGATCAATCTGCGCACCTTCTGGCGTCTGGACCGCACCGTGTTGCGGCGCATCACCCTCTACCTAACGGCCCTCTATGCCCTCTCCGGCATCGCCGTATGGTACTTTGATCTCGGCCGCATCTTCATGGTCCTGCTGCCGCTCATCTCTGTCGGCCTCGTCGCCGCGCTCAACAAGGAGTACGGCAAAGCCGAATGGCTGGGACTCGCCATGCTCGCCGGCGGGATCGGCGAGGTCGTCTCCATCGCCATCCTGACCGTCTCCTCCGCCGCGCTCGAGTACGGCGACGGCATCGGACTGTTCAAGACCATCGGTTCGCTCATCCTCTTTATCGTGATTATCATGCTGCTGTTCAAGCTGCTGCAGCTCTTTTTTTGGTGGTATCCCGAAGTCGCCACGATGCTGATGCCCCACGTGGACAACCGAGAACAGGACGTCCGCCTCTCCATCGGCATCCTTTTCCTGCTGGTGGCCATCATGCTCTACCTCGACCTCGAACTGGCCTTTGCCGCCTTCATCGCCGGGATGTTCATCCCCACCTTTTTCGAGCATAAGCATGAGCTTCCGGAGAAACTCGGCAGTTTCGGTTTCGGCTTTCTTGTTCCCCTCTTTTTCATCTATATCGGCACGACATTCGACCTTAATGCGCTGATGATGGAGGGGCTCATCGCCAAAGCCCTGATGGTTACCTTCCTGATGATCGCGATCCGCCTGATCGCGGCGCAGATCTTCGCGCCGGCGATGGGGTGGCGCGACGCTCTGCGCATCGGCCTCAGTCACGCCATGCCCCTGACGCTCCTCATCGCCATCACGACCCTCGCCTACACCAACAACAGCATTGACAAGCTCCACTACTACGCGCTGATCCTCGCTTCGCTCTTTGAAGTCATCGTCGTCATGATCGCCATCAAACTGCTCCATATCGTCCGGATGCCGGCGGAGGAGCTGCACGGCTAGTCTGCTACCTATCGTAACATTGTTTTGTGCTATAATCGTCTGATATGGCATGAAGGAGACGGCTATGACGCTTCAGACCCTCCTGCTGCAGCTCGCACGCGCAGCGATTACATCGGCGTTCGGCGAACCTTTCCCGTTTAACAAAGCCGAACTGGTGGCACAATTCCCGGAGCTGGACGAACCCCGCGCCACCTTCGTCACCCTCAAAATCGAGGGCAAGACATTGCGCGGCTGCATCGGTTCCATCATCCCGCACACCTCGCTCTACGAAGATGTCATCGCCAACGCCAAATCGGCGGCCTTCAGCGACCCCCGCTTTGCGTCGCTGACCGACCGCGAATACCGCCGCTGCAGTGTCGAGGTGTCGCTCCTGAGTGTCCCGGAGAACCTCCCCTATGACGATGCTGCCGACCTGCGCCGCAAGATCCGCCCGAACGTCGACGGGGTCATTCTGCAGCTGGGGGGCCGCAGCGCCACCTTCCTGCCGCAGGTCTGGGAGGAGCTGCCCGATTTCGATGCCTTCTTTGCCCACCTCGGCCTCAAGGCCGGCCTGGGGACGGACGTCCTCAACCACCATCCCGAGATCTTCACCTACCAGGCGGAGCATTTCGAGGATGCCCCGCTTCAAACAGGAGGTGTGCTATGAGCGCACGCACCACCGCACATGCCGGCTCCTTCTACCCGGCCCAGGCTTCCGAGATCGAGCGCTTTTTCACAGCGTTCGAAGAGATGGGGAACGTTGACGTCCCCGAAACGCCGCGGGCGCTGATCGTTCCCCATGCGGGGTACATGTACTCCGGCTTCACCGCACACCTTGCCTTTGAACAGCTGCGTCACAGCAGCGCCAAACGCGCCATCGTCATCGGCCCTTCGCACCGTGTCGCCTTTCACGGGATGAGCGTCTCCCTCTTCGACGAGTTCGCCACCCCGCTGGGGGCGCTGACCATCGACAAGGCGTATGCCGAACGTCTGAAGGAGACCTACGGGCTGGCGTTCGAGCCGGCGATGCACATGGAACACTCGACGGAAGTACAGATGCCCTTTATCAAGCACTATGCCCCGCAGCTGGCAGTCGTGGAGATGGTCTACGGCGCCTTCGACCCGAAAACCCTCGGCGCCATCATTACCGATCTGCTCAAAGATGAAGAGAACATCGTCGTCATCAGTACGGACCTGAGCCACTTCTATACGGAGGAGGAGGCAAACAGGCTCGACAATATCTGCCTGAACGCCATCGACAAACGCGAACCCTCCATGATGCATTCGGGATGCGAAGCCTGCGGTGCCATCGGGGTCGAGGGTGTGCTGATCGCCGCGCAGAACGACGACCTCAACGTCAAGCTCCTCGACTACCGCACCAGCAGCTGGGCGACAAAGGATACGAGTAACGTCGTGGGATATACATCTGCTGTGTTTTATTAGTGCTAAGTGCTAAGTGCTAAGTGCTAAGTGCTAAGTGCTAAGTGAAGGATGCAAGTATCTGTTTCTGCTGTCAAGTCAAAAACAGTCATTAGCGTATCGAGCGGATCACCGGGGAGTGGAATGTCCCGAAAGCGGCAGCCTTTCGTGCTTTCTTCTTCCCGGTTCGGCTTCTTCTTTACACGGGTAAAGAAAAAGGGGAACAATCCCCTCTAATCCAACCGCTTGATGACGTCGTCATCACGGCGAAGCGTCTTGTCGTTGTCGAGGATGTGCCGCGCGATATAGAAACCGTGGTTGAGCCCCAGGGCGATGGAGCCGCCCCGTTCCTGGGTAATGTCCCCCGCGACAAAGATGCCCGGGACGTCGCTCTCGTAGTTCTCGTCATGAACAGGGCACCCCTCTTCGATACCGATGCCCGACCCGGTGAGGAAGGCACTCGGCGTTGTCCCGCCGATGGCGTAGATGACGCGGTCGAAATTCTCCGGTTCGCGCTCTTCGAACAGCACTTTCACCTTGCCCGCATCCTCTTCGAGCCCTTCGATGTTCGTATTGAGAATAGGGCGTACCTCGCCGTGGGCGATGGCGTTGGCGATGTCGGTCTGGTTCGTGGGGTTGGCGCGGCGAAACGTTGCGCGGCGGTAGCAGATGGCCACGTCGTTTTTCGCAGCCAGGTCGACGGCGTACTCGACCGCCGAATCGCCCCCGCCGACAACGAGGATCTTCTCGCCCTCACCGACATCATCGAGGGTGTAGTTGACCTGTTTGCGGATCGCGGGCGGGATCTTGTAGTCGGGTTTGTTCGGTTTGCCCATCCGGCCGATGGTGACGACGACGTAGCGGGCCCGGATGCTGCCGCCGGGGACCATGACGTCGAAGATGCCGTCGTCGCCTCTGACGATCTTCTGCACCTCCGTCTGCGGCTGCAGTTTCACCGAGTGCTTCGCCAGCACCTCATCGAAAAAATCAAGCGTACTCTCTTTTGTGCCGTCGATAAAATAGATGTTGCCGTCGAGCTCGACCTTCTGCCCCTGCCAATCCTTGTCGACGCGCTTGTTGTCTTTGTAGTACTTGCGGATCGTCTCGTTATGGCTCTGTCCCTTCTCCAGGATGATGATGTCACGCATCCCCAGCAGGTAGCTCTCCACTGCTGCGGCGATCCCCGCGGGGCCTGCCCCGATGATCGCCAGGTTGTAAACTTGATCCATACTCTCTCCTGCTGCCGTTTGAATTGCCTATTATTGTAGCACTTTAGGTTAACGAAACCCCTCCCGCTGCCACCTATTTGTTCTATTTATACAGGTAAATGGGAAGAAGGTATACTATAATCGTCACTTAGCATGAAATTTCTGTTGTTCAGCCTCCTTTCGGTTCTGCTGTTTACCGCCCCGTATGCCGCCGGGGCAACCGTCAAAAAACCGCTGAGCGAAGTGCTACCCTTTCTGTTTGCTATCAAGGGCGACGCCATCGAGCTGGGCAACGGGCCGACGGACGTCTACGCCTTTATCGATCCGCGCTGTCCCCATTCTCGGGACTTCGTCGGGATGATCACGGAGAGCGACAAGATGCAGCGGCGCTACCACTACTACTTTTTTCTCTACGCCCATCCCATGTTCAAGTCCGGGGCCGTCATCAACGCCATCTACAACGCCCCCCGTCCCAAAGAGGCGATGCTCGATTATATGCTGAGGCGTTCTGCTCTGCCCAAACTCAACCGCCTCACCCCGCCGGCCATCCATGTTAAAGTCACCCGTATCAGGAAAGCGGCGGAGCAGATCGGCGTCGACAAACGCCCCTACCTTATCCTCGACAAAAAGAAGCAGCCATGAGATACCACGATACCCCCAAAGTCAGCCGCTATGTCACCTTCGTCACCCGCAATCGTGCCGCCGTCATCGCACTGTTCCTGCTCCTCGCCCTGCTGACACTTGCCCTAGGGCGCTTCAGTTTTGTTCTCAGTGACCAGCGTTTCTGGCTGGGGGGTTCGCAGGAGCTGGCCATGACGAAGGCCCTGGGCATCGTGCCTGAGAACGTGCAGCACCTGCGCGTTTACGTCAACCGGTTCGACGACGACACCAAAGCGAAACTGACGGCGCTGCATGTGCGGCTGACACAGATAAAAGGGGTACGTCACGTCGATTCGCTTTTCAGCAGCCGCTACATCTACAACGACAAGGCGACCGAGGGTTCGTCGCTCATCAAGGCCCTTCCTCTCTCCGAACTCAATGCCGCCCAGGCCTATGCGTTTATCCGGGCCCTGCCCGACGCCTACCGCCGCTACGTCACGGAGGACTTCGGCGCCTTCGATTTCTACCTCTATGGGGATGAGCGGCTGGCGGACGTGCAGCTCTCCATTCCCTTCGCCTATACGCTCGATGAGACCGACAGCAGCTTCAGCTATCGGCAGACCCTGTTTTTCCTGGGGCTGATCGTTCTCGCCATCATCCTTTTTTTCCGGATCATCTTCCACAACTACGTCTCCGCCTTCGCCGCCCTCGTCATCGTCTCGGGTACCCTGCTCTTCACCTTCGAGCTCGTCTACCTCATCACCGGTCTGCACGAACTGCATCTCGCCCTGGGCCTGATCATTATTGCCATCGCCCTTGTCGACTACCTCTACTTCTACTACCGGTGGCATGTCACACAGTACCGCGACGACTCCCACCGGGCCCTGCTCAAATCCCTCAACCGTACCGTGACGCCGGCGCTCTGGACCACCGTCATCACCGCCGTGGGGCTGGGAACGCTGCTCTTTTCGGAGAACGAGATCGTCCGGATGCTCAGTATCAGTATCATCGGTGCCTCCCTCATCGCCCTGCTGCTCAACACGACGCTGCTGATCGCCCTGCTCAGCTACTTCCGTGTCCGCCACCCCCGGGTGCGCTTTACCCGCCCCGTCTACTACTTTGTCAGCCGGGAACTGGACTACAACCCCAAACTCCTGCGCCTGCTCAATCTTGTCACCATCGGGATCCTGCTGCTGGGGCTCAGCCTTTTCCTGACCCGCTCCGACCTGCTTCTCTCCCCCGGTCAGAGCGGCCGTACCCTCGTGCTCACCGTCCCCTTCGATGAGATCGACCCCGCCACCGTGGCCAAGATTGACACCCTTGCCTCGGAACTGACCGCCCGCTTCCCCAGCGTAGACCGGGTCGACAGCGTCGCATCACTGCTGCGGCTTATCCACCAGGCGGAGGCCCCGGGGGAGCTCCTTGATGACCAGGCGATCCTGCGCGCGCTCTTCTTTATCGACATGTACGACCTCAACCAGCGCTACTTCAATGACGAAAAACAGACCCTCAAACTGACGCTCTTTATGGAACCCGGCATCGATACGGCGGCGCTGCTGACCTATCTGCGCAACTACGCGGCGCTTCCCCTGCACTTCAGTGACGTCCAGACCCTCGTGCGCAGCGCCAAGCAGCAGCAGATCGTCGTGCTGGCCGCCTCGCTCTTTACGGCCCTCGTCATTATCGGACTGATCATGGGGATCATCTTCGGATCGGGACGGATGATCTACATCGGTTTCATCACCAATGCCATCCCCATCGCATGGTTCGGCCTGGCGATGGAGCTGCTGGACACCCCCGTCAACCTCGAGATGCTCATTGCGATGTCCATCTCCGTCGGGCTCGGCTCCGACGCGACGGTCCACTTCGCCTTCAAATATTTCCGCGCCCGCTTCTTCGGACGCAGCCGCAAACACGCCCTGGAGATCACCTTCTTCTACGGCGCCGTCCCCGTCGTCATCGGCGCTTTTGTCCTCGTTATCTTCTTTGCCTCGCTGATGATGACACCGGTCCAGAGCCTCCGGGATATCGGCAGGTTCGGCGCTGAGCTCATCACCCTCTCCCTCGCCACCGACCTGCTCCTGCTCCCGGTCTTCCTTCTCTCCATCGATCCTTTTGCCAAGAGCAGGGAAGTGCACAAGGACTACTGCACGATCTAGACCCCCGTTAGGATTGAAACGAAACGGGGCACGCCAAAACTAGACGAGATACCAAAGATTTCTTTTGGTTTTTCTCGTTAGCATAGTATTAGAAATCCGAATAATGCCATTCCGGTTTCCGGATCAAAAACATGCATTTCCGCCTCGGGAATGCCGGAGGGGAATCCAACAGTTTTATCGGGCCGACGACTATAAGGCCTCTATCACGACCATCATTTCGACGTTGTTCACAAGGAGACCATCCCATGTCCGCCGGTATACGACGAAAAAAGACCTACCCGATTGCGCTGCCGCTCTACTGGTTCGCGTGCCTTCTGCTCTGTGCCGCGGCAGGCTACGCCGATACACCGCCCACGCTGGGGATGATCGAACATCCCGCCGGACAGCTGCCGCTGGATGTCCCCTTTATCGATGACGAGGGGCACCGTGTCACGCTCGGGGAGGTCATGGACGGCAAACCGGCCATCCTCACCCTCAACTACTACGGCTGTCCCGGCCTCTGCACCCCCCAGCTCAACGACCTGGCCCAGAACCTCACGATGGTCAAACTGGCCGAAGGCAAAGAGTATAAGATCATCACCCTCAGTTTCAACCCCGACGAAGGGCCTGCCGACGCGGCCAAGAAAAAAGCGAACCTCCTCGCCTCCATGCCCCGTCCCTTCGACCCCGCCGCCTGGACCTTCCTGACCGGTAGGGACGAAAACATCCGAAAGGTGACCGATGCCGTCGGCTTCCAATACGAAAAACAGGTCGGACCGAACGGCATGGAGGAGTATGTCCACCCCGCCGTGCTCGTCGCCCTGTCGCCCGAAGGGAAGATCACCCGCTACCTCAACGGAATCCAGCAGCTCCCCTTTGATATCCAGATGGCACTGATGGAAGCCTCGCAGGGAAAAGTACGCCCCACCATCGCCAAGGGGCTGCTTTTCTGTTTCGCCTTCGATCCGAAGAACAAGACCTACGTTTTTGCCGCCGAAAAGTTCGGGGCCATCGCCCTGACGCTGATCCTGGCCGGCTTCTTCCTCTACCTGGTGCTCTCCGGCAGAAAAAAGCGTTCCATGGAGGACAAAAATGCCTAGCTTCTACCACGAAACCCATACCCTCTTCGGCCATCTCCGCAACCCCGTTTTGCAGTGGATCTTCAGCATCGACCACAAGCGCATCGGCCTGATGTATATGGTGCTGATGTTCACGCTCTTTTTCCTCGCAGTGGGCGCCGCGCTGACGATGCGTGCGGAGCTGTTCGCCCCCGGGGCCCAGTTCCTCGAACCGCAGACCTACAACGAGCTTTTCACCTTCCACGGCGTGACGATGATCTTTCTGTTCATCGTCCCCGGGATCCCCGCTACGCTTGGCAACTTTCTGCTGCCGCTGATGCTGGGCGCGCACGATGTCTCCTTCCCCCGGCTCAACCTCATTTCGTTCTGGTTCTACGTCCTCGGCGTGATCCTGGGGATCTCCTCCCTGGTCACGGGGCAGGGGTTCGCCGACACGGGTTGGACCTTCTATGCGCCCTACAGCATCCGTACCGACGCGCATGTGCTCTCGACGTTGAGCGCCGCCTTTATCCTGGGCCTGTCGTCGATCCTGACGGGGCTCAATTTCATCGTCACCATCCATCGGCTGCGCGCCCCCGGCATGGGCTTTTTCAAGATGCCGCTCTTTATCTGGGGCCTCTACGCCACGGCGTGGATCCAGGTGCTCGCGACCCCGGTCGTGGGGATCACCCTGCTGCTCGTCATCCTTGAACGTACCCTGGGCATCGGGATCTTCGACCCGACGAAGGGGGGCGACCCGGTCCTCTTTGAGCACCTCTTCTGGATCTACTCCCACCCGGCGGTCTACCTGATGATCCTTCCGGGCTTCGGCATCGTCTCGGAGGTGCTGCCCGCCTTCACGCGCCGCACCATCTTCGGCTACCACGCCATCGCCATCTCCTCGGCCTCCATCGCCGGCATCGGCTACCTCGTCTGGGGCCACCACATGTACACCTCCGGCATGAGCGACATCGCGCGGGTCATCTTCTCTTTTCTCACCTTCCTCGTCGCGGTGCCCACGGGAGTCAAGATCTTCGACTGGGTGGCGACGATGTACAAAGGTTCCATCGTCCTCGCCACGCCGATGCTCTGGATCCTGGGCAGCATCATCAACTTCACCGTCGGCGGGCTGACGGGCCTGACACTGGGCGCCATCGGTCCCGACATCCACCTGCACGACACCTACTACGTCGTGGCGCACTTCCACTACACAATCCTCGGCGGGGTCATCTTCATGTTTATCGGAGGACTGCACTACTGGTACCCGAAGATCACCGGGAAGCTCTATGACGAGGGGCTGGCGCGCATCGCCTTCGGGCTCGCCTTCGTCGGGTTCAATATGCTCTGGTTCCCGATGTTCCTCGCCGGCTTCTTCGGCAACCCCCGCCGCTATTTCGACTACCTGCCCGATTTTACCGTCTACCACCAGATCTCCGGGGTCGGCGCGCTGCTGATAGCATCCGGCCTGGTCATGATCGTCTACACCTTCTACCGGGGGCTCCGATCGGGGCGGGACGCCGGTCCCAACCCCTGGAACGCGACGACGCTGGAGTGGCATATCCCCTCTCCGCCGCCGCTGGAGAACTTTCCCAAGATCCCCTACGTGGATTTCGAGCCCTACGAATACGAGGCGGGTGAGCCCCTCGTGCAGTTTGATGAAAACTTCCGGAGGATACGCTGATGCAACAGGAAATGGCATACGACGCACAGGGACAGCCCCATCCCGTCGTCGACTTTCACGATGACTACGGGGGAGCCAAACTGGGATTCTGGGTCTTTTTGATGACGGAGGCGATGATGTTCGGGACGCTCTTCCTGCTCTTCGCCATCTACTTCTACCGCCATACGGAGAGCTATGTCGCCTCCTCCGGCCACCTCGACGTCTGGCTGGGCGGCACCAATACGGTGATCCTGCTTGTGAGCACCTACACGATGGGGCTTAGCACGATGATGCTGCGCCGGGGCAGGGTCCGCGCCGCGGTCCTGCTCGTGGGAGCCACCGCCCTGATGGCGCTGATCTTCCTCGGGATAAAAGCCGTCGAGTGGAACATGGAAATCAGCCGGGGCATCTACCCCGGTTCGGGGGTGCTTGACGCCCTGGACCGCGGGGAGATCCTCTTTTTCGGCCTCTACTTCGTCATGACGGGACTCCACGGCCTGCACGTCATCGCCGGCGTGGCGCTGATGAGCTGGGTGCTGCTGCTGATCCGCTCCGGCGGCATCCGGCCCGAGCACACCATCGTCATGAAGAACGTCACGCTCTACTGGGATTTCGTCCACCTCGTCTGGATCATCCTCTTCCCGCTGTTTTACATGATAGGAGTCTGAGATGGAACACGCTACCCCTTCCGTCGCCCTCTACACCAAAGTGCTGGGCGGGCTGCTGCTGCTGACGCTGCTGACCTTTCTGCAGCCCACGCTCCTCCCTCTTGCCGTCGGCGGCACCGTCGGGACCCAGCTGCTCATCGCCGTCTTGAAAGTCGCCCTGGTCGCCGCGTACTACATGCACCTGCGCAGCGAGACGGCGTATCTCAAAGGATACGTCGTCATGGCCCTGATGATCCTGGCGGTCTTTTTCATCATCGTCGGCATCGACGTAGCCCATTCATAAAAGGAGACGACATGCTCGAAGGATTCAATCAAAACGTTTCCACTTACGCCGCCGACGTGGACCGCGCCTTCTGGATCACGACCGGTATCTCGATCGCCATGTTCGTCCTGGTGGCCGGGCTGATGGCCCTTTTCATCGTCCGCTATCACCACACCAAGGTCCAACCCGGCGAGATCCGTAATATCCGCGACCACCTGGGGCTGGAAATCGCCTGGACGGTCATCCCGACGATCCTGCTCTTCGTCATCTTCTACTACGGCTATACCTCCTTCCGGGACCTGCGGACGATGCCCAAGGATGCCTTTACCGTCGATGTGCTGGGCAAGCGCTGGTCCTGGACCTTTACCTACCCCAACGGGAAACAGACCGACGAACTTTACGTGCCCGTCGGCAAAAACATCAAACTGATCATGGGTGCGCCCGACGGCGATGTCCTGCACAGCTTCTTTGTTCCCGCCTTCCGGGTCAAGGAGGATGTCGTCCCGGGGCGTAAAACGCACATCTGGTTCAATGCCACGAAACCGGGACGCTATGACATCGAGTGCGCCGAGTACTGCGGCGTCAGACATGCGAAGATGCTTTCGAAAGTCGAAGTTATGAAGGCGGCGGATTTTGATGCGTGGTACGCCAGCGACAAACTAAGCCCCCACGACATGGCTGCGCCCAAAAGCAAAGGGGAGATGCTCTATAAAACGCTGGGATGCGCCTCCTGCCACAGCCTAGACGGTTCCATCATCGTCGGTCCCTCCTTTGCGGGACTCTTCGGGAAAAACGTTACCGTCATGACGGGCGACAAAACGCGGCGGACCGTCGTCGACGACGCCTACCTCGAACGCGCCATCCGCGAACCGGGCGCCGACGTCGCCGAGGGCTTCCCCGACGGCGTCATGCCCGACCTCTCCGGCCAGATCGACGCGGAGCAGCTGAAGGCGCTCGTGACCTTCATCAAAGAGCAAAACGGCGGCAGTGTGCTTCCTGAAGCAGCCGCTCCCGCCGCAACGACCACGATGGAGCCGGCCGCAGCACCCGCAACGACGGAAGCCGAACCGACCGCACCCCAGAAGGCGTCTGCCGCTCCTGACGGGGCGACCCTGTTCAATGCAAAAGGGTGCGGCGCCTGCCACAGCCTCGACGGCACGAAAAAGCTCGGTCCGACGCTCAAAGGCCTCTACGGCAGCAAGCTGACCGTCGTCACCGACGGCAAAAGCCGCGAGGTGACCGCCGACGAAGCGTACCTGCGCAGCTCCCTGGAAACCCCGAACGCCGATGTCGTCGAAGGCTTTGCACCGGGGCTTATGCCCCCCTTCGGAAAGATGCTCTCCGCTGAGGAGATCGAAACGCTGGTCACCTATATGAAGGAGTTAAAATGATTCGCACATTGATGGAACTGACGAAATTCCGCCTCTCGGCGGCGGTGACGCTCTCCGCCGTTTTCGGCTTCGCTCTGGGCGGCGGCAGAGATATTGGACCGCTCCTCCCTGCCACGCTGGCCGTGCTGCTCCTGGCCCTGGGCGTTTCGGCCCTGAACCAGTACCAGGAGTGGGAGAGCGACAGTAAAATGGAACGGACGAAACGGCGCCCCATCCCCTCCGGCCGGGTCCATCCCGATGCCGCCCTGGCCGTCTCGCTGGCGCTGATCGCCCTGGGGACGCTCCTCATCTCCGCCACCCTGAAAACGACGGGCCTGCTGCTCTTCCTCTTCGTGCCTCTATGGTACAACGGCGTCTATACCACCCTCAAACGCCATTCGGCCTTCGCCGTCGTGCCCGGGGGAGTGCTGGGGATGATTCCGCCGGCCATCGGCTGGCTCGCCGCGGGGCAGAGCCTCGCCGATCCGGAGTTCTTTGCGCTCGGGCTGCTCTTTTTCGTCTGGCAGGTCCCCCACTTCTGGCTGCTCGCGGCCAAACACGACGCCGACTACCGCGCCGCGGGTTTTCCCACGGCCGTGGAGATCTTCGGCGACACCAGCTTCCGCCGGGTGCTCTGCGTCTGGTGGATGCTCACGGTGCTCTGCGCCCTCTACACCGCGGCGATCTTCGGGATCAGAAGTTCCGTCATCCTGCTGCTGCTCGCAGCACTGGCCGCCGCCACGGCCGCCGCAGGCGGACGCATCCCCTTCCGGCAGCTCACCGCGGAACGCGCCAGTACCCTTTTCAGGGGGATCAACCTTTTCTTGCTGGGCACAATGACCCTGATGAGCATCGATACGATCTAGTTAAGAGTTAATCGGGGCAGCATCTACTTCTTCTATCAAGGCTTAAACGGAAATTAGCGGGTCGAGCGGACCTGTGACGCTTGGAATCTCCCGAAAGCGGCAGCCTTTCGCACTTTCTTCTTTCGGGTTCGGTTTCTTCTTTGTGCGAGCAAAGAAGAAAGGGAACAAAAAACCCTTTAGAAAAGCAACCCTACCAGCGCCGCCAGCAAAACAGGCGGCGTAATGACGAGGCCGACTTTCATATACTCCCCCCATCCGATTTTCACACCTTTATTGGCAAGTACATGCAGCCAGAGCAGGGTCGCCAACGAACCGATCGGCGTCATCTTCGGCCCCAGGTTGGCCCCGAGGATGTTCGCGTAGGCCAGAGCGTCCCGTCCCGCATCGGCAATGGCAATGTCCATGATCATAATAGTCGGCATATTATTCATGACGGCGCTGAGACCGGCGGAGAGGAAGCCCGTGCCGATGACGGCCACTGCCTGCCCCTGCGCCGCCATCGCCGTGACGGCATCGGCCAGGTAGTCCGTCAGCCCCGCGTTTTTCAGGCCGTAGACGACGACGTAGAGGCCGATGGAGAACCAGACGACCTGCCACGGCGCCGCTTTGACGGTCATAATAGGTTTGACCGCCTTGTAATAGTTGGCAACGAAGAGGAAAACGACCGCCCCGCCCAGGGCGAAGAGGGAGACCGGAAGGTCGTAGCGGTCGCCGATAAAGTAGCCTGCCATCAGCAGGGCGAGAAAGCCCCAGCTGAGCCGGAACATCGTCATGTTCTTGATGACCGATGCGGGCTCGGGAAGTTCGGATACGTCGACTTTCAGCGGGATATCTTTGCGGAAATAGAGCCAGAGCACAATGATCGAAGCGATGATGCTGAGAAGGTTCGGCAGGAACATCGCCTTCGCATACTCCCAGAAGCCGAGGTCGAAATAGCCCGCCGTGACGATGTTGGTGAGGTTGGAGATCACCAGCGGGTTGGAGGCGCTGTCGCCGATAAAGCCCCCCGCCATCAAAAAAGCGAATACGGCGACGGGGTTCATCCGCAGGTGCTTCATCTTCGCCAGCAGGATCGGTGTGAGGATCAGCGCCGCCCCGTCGTTGGCAAAAAAGGCCGCCACCAGGGCACCCAGCAGCAGGATGTAAACGAACATCTTGTTCCCGCTGCCCCCGGAAAGCTTGGCCATCTTCAGCGCGGCCCACTCGAAGAAGCCGATCTCGTCGAGGACGAGGGAGAGAAGGATGATCCCGATAAAGGCAAGGGTCGCGTCCCAGACGATTCCCGTCACCGTCCAGACGTCATCGACGCTGACGACGCCGAGGACGACGGCAATGACGGCACCGATGACGGCCGTCGTACCGATCTGGAGCCCTTTGGGCTGCCAGATGACGAAAAGGAGGGTAAGAAGAAAAAGCAGGGCCGCCGTCAGCATGGAAACATCCTTGGGTTTGAATCAGGCGAAACTATATCAATCTTTCTTGATTTAATCAAGACTCAGCTGCAGCAGCTCTCCCCCGAACAGCATGACGCCTCCTTCTTTCGGAACCACGGTTTGGCAAGGAAGTAGAACACAAAGCCCCAGAGCAGCAGCGATGAGGCGACGGCGATGACGCCCGCCTCCTCCTGCAGGTGCACCAGCGCCTTCGGATCGATCTCGGCGCGGATAAAAAGCCAGTCGAGCAACAGTCCGAAAACGACGCTTCCGACAGTGATGGTACCCAGATAGATGGCCAGCGCCCTTGTTCCCAACATCTGTTTCACGACGCCGATGGTCACGGTGTTGGTCGCGGGCCCGGCGCTCAGAAAGACGAAGGCCGCGCCGGCGCTCACCCCCGAGAGCATCAGCCCCGCGGCGATCGGCAGCGAGGCCGTCGCGCAGACGTACATCGGCACGGCAATGGCGATGACGATGAGATAGGAGAGCCAGCTGTTCTCGGCCAGGAGCGTGCCGAGGTCCTCGGGGATCGCCACGGTGATGAGCGCCCCGACGACGAGTCCCCAGAAGAGCGGCTTGGCAATGTCACCGAGCAGGGTCACGAAGGCGTAGCGCAGCGCACCGCTCATCGAAAAGCGCTTTTTCGTCTCCGTTTCGCAGCCGGAGCTGCAGCAGCTCGCCTCCTCTTTGGCAGGGGCCGCCATACTGAAGCCGACGGGTGCACTCTGCTTCGGCGGGGCGGCCATCGAAAAGGCCGGAGCTTTCGGCGCGGGTTCCGGCTCCGCGCCCAAAAAGTTCGTCAGGATCCCGGCGAGCATCGCCATCAGCATGGAGGTGAAGACGCGGTAGAGGGTAAAGGCCCAGCCGAACATCCCGTAGGTCGCGAGAATGGAGTCTATCCCCGTGATCGGTGTCGAGATGAGAAAGCTGAGCGTCGCGCCGTGGCTCGCCCCGCTCTTCTTGATCGACGTCGCCAGCGGGATCACCCCGCAGGAGCAGACCGGCAGCGGGATACCGAAGAGGGTCGACTTGACGACGGAGGTTACATTATCGCTCCCCAGGTGCTTTGTGACCAGCGCATCGGGCACGAGCTCGTGCAGGAGCCCCGCGAAGAGAAGGCCGAAGACGATATAGGGGGCCATCGCATTGCTCAGATCGACCAGTGCACCCCAAAACAGAAGTAGAGACTCCATTGCTATTCCTCCATGCGAAAACGGTATTGTCCGACGAAACGATTTATATCCCGCTTGTATCCGCCAATCATAGCTGTTTTCACGTCCGGGCTCTAAGGTTGACTTGCACACTTCTTACACACAGCCGCAGTATCATTCCCTATTCCGTCAAAAGGAGAAGAATGTTCCGTCCGCTCTTAGCCCTGCTGTTCATGGCCGCCGCACTCTGGGCCGAAGGGATCGATACCCTGATCGACCGCTCGCTTGAACAGCACCACTCGCTGAAGATGATCGAACAGCGCCTCGGCGCTTTTGACGCCATGGAGGACAAAAGCGCCCTCTTCGCCAACCCCGAGCTGCTCGTCGGCATCAACGACGTCCAGTTTGACGACCCAATGGACCGGACCATCGAACCGATGCAGTTCACCTCCGTCAGCGTCCGGCAGAAGTTCCCCTGGTTCGGGAAACGCGGGGCCGCGGGCGAAAAAGTTCGGGCGCAAAAAGCCGTCCTCTTCGCCTCCCTCGAAGCGGCGCAGGCGGAGCTGGCCAAACGGATCCGGCTCCGCGCTTACACGGTTACCGAACTGAACGCGCGGCTGGAGGTCCTGCAGAACTACCTGGCACTGACGGACCAGAACATCGCCCTCAACACGGCCTACGCCTCTACCCAGCGTGACCGCCATATGGGGATCATGTCCGCCGAGCTGCTTCGCTCCGACATCGCCGTGCGCCGGGAAAAACTGACCGCGATGCTCACGGCGCAAAAAGCGCGGCTGGCCTACCTTGTGCAGGCCCCCTTCGACGCCGTCGAGGCCGACGACATGGTCACGCCCCCGCCGCCGTTGGAGAGCTACCTGCAGCGGCTGGAAAACAACCGGATCTACCGTGTCAAAGAGGCCGACCAAAAGGCCGCGGCGGCGGAGACGAAAGTCAAGGCGCTCTCGGCCAACGCCGACCCCTTCGTGATGGTCGGCTACTACTACCGCGAGGCCCACCCCGACTACCTGAGCTTCACCGTCGGGGCGGCGCTACCGCTTTACGGCGCGGAACGCGACGACACCGAAGCGGCCCGGAAGACCGAGCTGGCAACGGCGGAAGCGGCCGCCGACTACCGCCTGCAGCTGCGCAGCGAAATCGAAGCGGCGTACGCGGCGCTGAGCGAGGCGTACCGCACCTACCGCATCATCACCGAGGAGAGCCTGCCCCAGGTAGAGCACATGGTCGATCTGAGCGACGCAAAACTGCGCAGTGGCAGCGACCTTTTCAACTATTTCGACCTGCTCGAACGCAAGCTCCGCTTCGACGAACAGCGCATCGCCGCGAAAGCGGACTACCTCCGCGCCGGCGCGCGCCTCAAAGCATTGACGGGAGAGATCAAATGAGACAACACATCTTAGTGCTCGCAGCCCTGCTGCCCCTGCTGCTTTGTGCCGATGAGCGGCCGAGCGTCGAACAGCTCTTCGCCGTCAAAACGGTCAAAGTGGCGCTGACCAGCGCCGCCCGGACGCAGACCAACTACGGCTATGTCCGCGCCGAAGACGCGCGCATGTACGACGTGTCGCCGCGCTTCGGCGGCTATGTCGAGAAACTCTACGCCGATACGCGCTACCGCCGGGTCAAGAAGGGCGAGGCGCTGGCCGAGGTCTACTCGCCCGAAGTGCTGCAGGCGAAGGAGGATTACCTCACCGCCCTGCGTTTCAACGCGACGCGCCCCAGCCCTGAGATGCTGCGCAGCCTCCGCAAAAAACTGACGCTGCTGGGCGTCAGCCGCGCCGAGATCGACGCGGTGCGCACCGGGATGAAAGCCGACGCCCTCACCACGATCCACGCCCCGGCAAGGGGATGGCTCTTCGAAAAAAATGTTGTGGAGGGCTCCGCTTTCAAAGCAGGCATGAAGCTCTTTACCGTCGTCAACCTCGAGCGCGTCTGGGTCGAGGCCGCGCTCTACCAGCAGGAGCTGCCGCGGCTCGCCTCCCTAAATAACTTCACGGTCAGGGCTAGCGGCGTGGAGCGGGCCTACCCCGCCAAAAAACTCACGCTCTACCCCGACATCGATCCCAAGGCGGCCACGGTCACCCTGCGCCTCGCCGTCGACAACCCCCGCGGAGAGCTGCTGCCGGGCATGTACGCCACGGTCAGTGCAGCGGCACCCTCACACCCGCTGCTTACCCTCCCGCGCACAGCCGTCCTGCGCAAGAACGGCGCATGGTATGTCTTCCGCGCCGGGGATTTCAAAGGGGTGTTCGACCCTGTCAAAATCGACGTCAAACCCCTCGACAAGGAGCGCTTCGAGGTCGTCTCCGGGTTGAACGCCGGGGATGAAGTCGCCGGCGACGCCCTCTTCATGCTCGACGCCGACGCCCAGATCAGTGGACTGGAGTAGGGGATGATCGAACGCCTTATCGCCTTCAGCGTCAAAAACCGCTTTCTCGTCATCATGGCGACGCTTTTTCTCGTTTTCGGTGCCTACCGGGCGATGATCACGACGCCGCTTGACGCCCTGCCGGACCTCTCCCCGCCCCAGGTGATCGTACAGGTCACCTGGAAGGGACAGAGCCCGGAGATCGTCGAGGATCAGGGAACCTACCCGCTGGTGTCGCAGTTCCTCTCCATCGCCGATATCCGCACCGTGCGCGGCTTCTCTACCTATGAAAACGCGCTCATCTACATCATTTTCAAAGAGGGAACGGACCTCTACTGGGCCCGCTCACGGGTCCTGGAGCAGCTTGCCGCCATCCAGAGCAAACTGCCCGAGGGGATGGAGGTCGCCCTGGGGCCGGACGCCTCGGGAGTGGGATGGGTCTATGAATACGCGCTGACGTCGAAAACGAAAAGCCTCGCCGAACTGCGCACCCTGCAGGACTACTACTTCAAATACGCCCTGATGGGCGTCGACGGCGTCAGCGACGTGGCCACCGTGGGCGGCTTCGTGCCGACCTTCCAGCTCACCGTCAACAACGACGCGCTTATCCGCTACGGCCTCTCCGTCGGCGACGTCGCCCGGGTGTTGCGGCAGAACAACAACGATACCGGCGGGCGCATCGTCATCCAGAACGGCTTCGAGTGGATGGTGCAGGCGGAGGGCTACCTCAAGGACCTGGACTCCATCCGTAACCTCGTCGTCACCGTCAAAGACGGCATCCCAGTCACCCTCGCGCAGCTGGGAAGGGTGGAAGTCGTGCCCGCCGCCCGCCGGGGGGTGGCGGACCTTAACGGCGAAGGCGAGGTCGTCGGCGGAATTGTCATGGTGCGCTACGGCGAGGACGTCTACAGCGTCATCCAGCGGATCAAGGCAAAAATGGCCGCCCTGCATATCGACGGGGTCGACGTCATTACCACTTACGACCGCTCCGGGCTGATCGACAAGGCGATCGCTACCCTGACGGACACCCTCGTCGAGGAGAGCATTATCGTCGTGCTCATTATCGGCCTTTTCCTGATGCACCTGCGCTCCTCGCTCATCGTGCTGCTCGTGCTGCCGCTCGTCATCGGGGCGACCTTCGCGCTGATGAAGCTTGCCGGGATCGGCAGCAACATCATGAGCCTCGGGGGGATCGCCATCGCGCTGGGAACCGTCGTGGACGCGAGCATCGTCATGATCGAGAACGCCCACAAGCGGCTGCGCAAAAAGCACGGGGAGCTAGGCCGGGAGCTGACGCCATTCGAGCATGCGGAGACGGTCGTGGCGGCGGCGCAGCAGGTGGGCCGGCCCATCTTCTTCGCCCTCGCCCTCGTCGTCGTCTCCTTCCTGCCTATTTTCGCCCTCTCGGGCGAGGAGGGGCTGCTCTTTACCCCGCTGGCATTCACCAAGACCTTCGCCATGTCCGCAGGCGCCGTTCTCGCCGTCACACTGGTGCCGGTGCTGATGGTCTCCTTTATCCGCGGTCCCATCCGCGAAGAGACGGCCAACCCGATCAACCGCTTCTTCCTCTGGCTCTACCAGCCTCTGCTGAGATGGGGACTGAAACTGCGCTACCTCGTCCTCGCCGCCTCACTCGCCCTCCTCGTCGCCATCGCGCCGCTGTACGAAAAGCTCGAGTGGGAGTTCATGCCGATGCTCAATGAACAAACGTTCATGTACATGCCGGTCACGCCGTTTGGGATCAGTATCGACCAGAGCAAGGCGTTAACGCAGAAGACGGACAAGATCCTCAAAAGCTTCCCGGAGGTGGAGACGGTCTTTGGCAAAGGAGGGCGTGCCGACACCGCCACCGACCCCGCCCCTCTGGGGATGCTGGAGACGATCATCACCTTCAAAGATCCTTCCCAGTGGCGCGAAGGGGTGACCTTTGAACAACTGCGCAACGACATGGAGGCCGCCCTCCAGGTGCCCGGGCTTGTCAACTCCTGGACCTACCCCATCCGCGGCCGGATCGATATGCTTTTAAGCGGCATCCGCACCCCCGTGGGCATCAAGCTCTACGGCAGCGACGCCGCGACGCTGCAGCGGCTGGCACACGCCATCGAGCAGAAACTGATGCCGCTCCCCGAATCCCAATCGGTCTTCGCCGACCGCTCCGCCGCGGGCTACTATATCGACATCGCCATAGACGAAACGGCGCTGCAGCGCTACGGACTCTCCAAGGCGGCCCTGCTTGAATATACCCGCGCGGCCATCGGCGGCATGCAGGTGACGACGCTCTACAAAGGGATCGAACGCTACCCCGTCGCCCTGCGCCTCGAAGAGGATGAACGGCGGAACCTTGACGATATCCGTGCCCTTCCCGTCAAGACGCCGCTGGGCTTCGTCCCGCTCTCCACCTTCGCCGACGTCCGCTACCGCGAAAGCGCCTCGGTGATCAAGAGTGAGATGGCGACGCCGGTCACCTATATTTACATCACGCCGCGCCCGGGCGTCGGCGCCGTCGCCTACAAGGAAGCGGCGCTGAAGGCGCTCTCAAACTTCCCGCTGCCGCCGGGCTACCACATGGAGTGGGCCGGCCAGGCGGAATACCTCGCTTCGGCCATGGAAAAGATGCGCTGGATCATCCCCGCGGTGCTAGCGGTGATTTTGCTGCTCATCTACCTCTCGCTGCGGCGCTTCGTCGCGACCCTGATCGTCTTCCTGACGCTGCCCTTCGCCCTGCTGGGCGGGATCGTCTACGTCTGGATGCTCCACTTCAGCATGAGCATCGCCGTTATCGTCGGTTTTCTCGCCCTGCTGGGGATCGCGGCGGAGACGGCGATCGTCATGATCGTCTACCTCACCGACAGCGTGGAGGCCTCCCGTGCGGCGCTGGGCGAACGTTTCGATGCCGAAGCGCTGAAAGCGGCGATCAATGAGGGGGCCGTCAAAAGGGTCCGCCCCAAGCTGATGACGGTCTTCTCCATCCTCGCCGGCCTCGCCCCCATCATGTACACCCACGGGGTCGGCAGCGAGGTGATGCAGCGCATCGCCGCCCCGATGCTCGGCGGGATCGTCACCTCGGCGCTGCTCAGCCTCCTCATCATCCCGATTCTCTACGAGATGTACGAGCGGCGCCACTTGAACAAACAACCGGGCGACAATGCCCACATCACACCAAAGGCAAACAGATGAAACAGATTCTCTTTACCACCGCGCTGCTTGCAGCGTTTGTCGCCCTCGCGGGCTGCAGCGATCAGAAAAAAGCCTCCGATACCCCTACCGCCGGCGCCATGAAATGCGGTGCCGGCAAATGCGGGGCCAATATGGTCAGCGGCAGTTCGGAGCTTGCCAAGAAGCAGCGCGCGGTCCTGACCCAGATGTCAACGGACGATCCGCGCATGGGATGCGTCATGAATGCGCAGACGGTTGAAGCGGTCTACGACTGTGTCAGAGACCCCGAAACCGGCAAACTGACGCTCGAATACAACGCGTCGAAATAAAAAAGGAGAGGTGGAAGAAACGGGCCTTGGGTGGGCTCGCCCACCCAAGGCCCTGCGGTCACTCTTTCGATTCCAGAATAAACGCCAGCGTATCACGCGCCTCTTTGCCCGTCAGGTTGGCACGGACCCGCATGTGCTGCATGGAGATGCGCCATGCGCGTTCGGAAAGGTTCGAAGGGGGCCTCATGTTATGACACCGTACACAGGTGTCAGCCCACACCTTCGCCCCGTTGACGGGGTCACCCCCACTGCCGGGCGCCGCGTAAAGGGCACCCGCCGCCATCGCCTGGATACAGATTAATCGTGTAAACCGGTTCATCATCCCCTCCTAAAAACCGAAGGCGAACTGGGCCAGGAGTCGGTTATCGTCATACTCCGGCGCCTTGTCCGCATTGTTGAACTCAAACGCTACCTTGGCGATAACGCTCGGGGCGAACAGATAGTTGAGCCCCACTGATACCTGGTCGCGATCGAGATCGGAATCGGCCGGTCGGAACGCCCCGTAACGCACGACGGGTTCCACGGGCAGCGCTCCGAACTGATAGGCCAGCTGCGCGTACCACGCCTTCCAGGTGAAGGCGGCGGGAGCGATGCTGCTGCCCAGTTTCCCGACCTTCTGCTGGCTGTATTCCGCTTTCAGGTCCGCGCCGTCGTAGTGCCATGAGAGGTCCGCATCGAACACGCTGTAATCGCGTTTCGATTCCCCTTCGAGCGCCGCCTTGCCGTAGGCGCCGGAGACGCCGATCTCGCAGTTGGGCAGCGGGTCGATTGCATAGCGCAGACCGACGGTGTAGCCCGCCGTATCGGAACTGGTGGGGCCCTCCGCGGCGATCGCGCCGATGCTCGTATTATTGTCATCGGCAAGTTCCAGCACGGGAGCGTTGGCGACGAAGAGGGTGTAATTGCTCTGCAGCGCCCCCAGCGGGATGCCGCCTCGCAGGCCAAGGCCGGTAAAGGAGATAGGGGCGGCGCCGTCTTCCCCGAAACCGATCGGCTCCGTCGGCAGCTTGTTGATCCACGAAGGATGCAGGTTCTGCCGGAACTGCCCCAGCGGGGAGAGGAACTTACCGGCGACCAGCACCATGTAGTCGTTGAGGAAGATGCTCGCCGAGGCATACTCCAGCTCCACGCTCGTCTCCAGATCGTCATTCATTTTCGTTTCAAGTTCGCCGGTGAAGAGGACAAGGTCCGTGTAGGCGTACTGGAAAATCGGCGAGAACTGCACCAGGTCGAACCCGCCGTTGGTGTGTTCGGCGTAGGCATACCCCGCCGCCGCATACCCTGAAAGGGTGAAGGCGGCGTCGGCATTCGTCTCCTGGCTACGCTGCAATTCGGCAACCGAAGTTTTCAGCGAAACGATCTCTTCGCGCAACTGCGCGATATCATCCTGCGCCGTCAGCACCGTCGCCAGGGAAAGCAGCAGTGTTCCCTGCAGCTTCAAACGTCTCATGACTGCTCCTTTGACCGGGCGCCGACACCCGCGGTGGGTATCGGAGCTGCCTGTGATTTGGATGGGCACCCGAAAGGTGTCTACGAAAACCCTATCGGCATAGTGTGCACACTGTGTGCACAGAATCGTTTTATGATGACGGAAAGCTAGCATAACGAAGGAGTCCCCATGGAACACGACCACACGATGCACCATGAACACGGGGAAATGCATGACCACTCCGAACATGCTGCGGGCCATGCGCATGCGGGGCACGGGCACGGCGGCATGGGACATATGCACCACATGGAGGAGATGCGGCGGCGTTTCATCGTATCGCTGATCGTCACCGTCCCCATTCTCCTCTTCTCGCCGATGCTCCAAAGCTGGGCCGGCATCCTCTTCGATTTTCCCTACCGCGGAGAGGTCACCGCCCTGCTGGCCACTTTCATCTACCTCTACGGCGGCAAACCCTTCCTGACGATGACGCTGGATGAGCTCAAAGCGCGGCAGCCGGGGATGATGACCCTGATTTCGATGGCGATCACCGTCGCCTACGGCTACTCCGTCTCCACCCTCTTTTTCCCCGGCGGTAAAGCCTTTTTCTGGGAGCTGGCCACCCTGATCGACGTCATGCTGATCGGCCACTACATCGAGGCCAAAAGCATCCTCGGCGCCTCCAACGCCCTTGAAGACCTCGTACGACTGATGCCGAAGACGGCAACGCGGCTGAACCGGGACGGTACCTCGGAAAGCGTCGACGTCACGGCCCTGCAGCCGGGCGACCTCATCCTCATACGGCCCGGGGAGAACATCGCCGCGGACGGCACGGTCGAAGCGGGAGAGAGCAGCGTCAACGAGGCCCTGCTTACCGGGGAGTCCAAACCCATCTTCAAAACCGCTGGATCAACGCTCTTCATGGGCGCCCTCAACCTCGACGGCGCCCTGCGCGTCCGCATCGACAAGGCCGGCAGCGAAAGCTACCTGTCTCAGGTGATCGCCCTCGTCAAAGAGGCCCAGCAGAGCCGCTCGCACACCCAGGACCTGGCCAACCGCGCGGCAGGGTGGCTCTTTTATGCCGCGCTCGCCGCCGGGAGTGCCACCTTCGCCGTCTGGTCGCTGCTTCTCTCCCCCGCCGACGCCGTGCTGCGCGGCGTGACCGTTCTCATTATCGCCTGTCCCCACGCCCTGGGCCTCGCCGTACCGCTGGTCGTCGCCATCTCGACGTCGCTCGCGGCGAAATCGGGCATTCTTATCCGCAACCGGCAGGCCTTCGAAGCCCTCCGCGGCATCGACATCATCTGCTTCGACAAAACGGGGACCGTCACCGAAGGGCGCCTGGCCGTCAGCAAAACGGTGGCCCTGGAAGATGAAACGGCGATGCTCGCCTATGCCGCCGCACTGGAACGCGATTCCGAGCACAGCATCGCCCGCGCCGTCACCACCTATGCCGACAGCGTCGGGGTCCGCCCGCTCCGGGCCAACGCCTTCAAAGCCATTCCCGGCATCGGGGCTTCGGCGGAGGTCAACGGGCATGCCGTCATGGTCGGCGGCCCCCAGCTCATTGCACGCGAAAGGCTCGCCATCCCGCCGCCCTTGCAGGCGTACAGCGACAGCGCATCGACGACGGTCTGGGTCATCGTCGACCGCCGTCCTCTCGGCGTCATCCTCCTTGATGACAGGATCCGCGACAGCTCCGCGGATGCCGTTGCGACGCTGAAATCCTTCGGCATCAAGACCTGGATGCTGACCGGCGACAACGAGGCAGTCGCCGCCTCCGTCGCCGATATGACGGGCATCGACCGTTATCGCGCGGGGCTGCTGCCTGACGAAAAACTCGCCTTTGTCAAAGCGCGCCGGGCCGAAGGCAGGCGCGTGGCGATGGTCGGCGACGGCGTCAACGACGCCCCCTCCCTGCTTGGGGCAGACATCGGCATCGCCGTCGGCGCGGGGACGGACATCGCCATCGACAGCGCCGACATCATCCTGACCCGAAGCGACCTGCGCAGCGTCGTGGACGCCGTGCGGCTTTCGCGCCGCACCTACGGCAAGATGAAAGAGAACCTCTGGTGGGCAAGCGGCTACAACCTCGTCGCCATCCCCCTCGCCGCCGGGGTCCTCGCCCCCTGGAACATCGTCATCGGCCCGGCGTTCGGCGCCGTTTTGATGTCCATCAGCACCGTCATCGTCGCCCTGAATGCGCAGCTGCTCAAACGGGCGGCGCACTGAGGCCCGGCATGCACACTCTCTGCACACTATCCCACTACACTGTTCTTCAATACCATTCAAAGGATGAAGGATGAAAACGATCACGCTCGCTGCGGCAGTGCTGCTCGCACTCGGACTGACGACAACGGCGGCCGCCCAAATGGGCAAGTGCAACGGTATGGGCATGCAGCAAGGCAACATGCAGCAGGGCAAAATGATGATGAACGGTGATATGAATCATGACCGTATGATGATGATGCAGCACCTCGACAACGTCAAGAGCTGCGTCAACAGCGCCACGACGACGCAGGAGCTCAATATGTGTAACATGAAGATGCGCAAAGGCGGTCCCATGATGCCGCAGGGCATGGGCGGCAAAAATATGGGCGGCCAGGGCATGGGCGGTCAGAAAAAGTGTACCGGGGGTAACTGAGGCGACTGCCTTGGATAACGCCTCGCCACAAAAGGAGACAAGATGCATACCTACGGCATGGGCTGGATGTGGCTGTGGTGGCTGCTTCCCCTGCTGATCATCGCCGCCGTGTTCTATCTCGCCGCCGGACGTGACAACGGCCGCCGGCGTTCCAGGGCCCTTGAACTGCTTGATGAACGCCTGGCCCGCGGGGAGATCGATATCGGTACCTACGAAAAGCTCAAGGCGGAGTTGACCGAAAACGGCTGAAGCGCCAGAAAGCCGCTTCTAACCGCAAACAGATTAAACTGGGTCATTCCCAATGAAGGCGGGCCATGCGCATACTCCTGCTCGAGGACGACCCCGTTCTCTCCGACATCGTCGGCGACTACCTGGCGGATCATTACGAGACGGACCGGGCCTATACGGCCGACGAAGCAACGGCCCTGATCGACGCAAAGCACTACGACCTCTTCATTTTCGACATCAACGTCCCCGGCCAGAACGGCATCGCCCTGCTGCAGAGCCTGCGCGAAATGTGCGTCACCACCCCCGCCATCCTCGTCACCGCCTACGAAGACACCGCCCGGCTCAAGGCCGGATTCGAGGCCGGCGCCCACGACTACATCCGCAAACCCTTCGCCCTCGAAGAGCTGCGGCTGCGCATCGAGAACAGCAAGCGGCTCTTCAACATTGAACAGCGTCAGAAAGTAAGGCTCGGAGACGACTGCTTCTACGATCCGGACGCCAAGCGCATCGAAACGGCGCAGGGACGGCAATCCCTCGCCCCGAAAGAGGCGGCGATGCTGGAGTATTTCCTCGCCCACCCCGGACGTACCCTCTCTTCGGAAGAGCTGGTGCAAAACCTCTGGGCCTACGACCAGCTCCCCAGCGACGCGACCCTGCGCTCGCATATCCGCCGACTGCGCGAGCTGATCGGCGGCGAACGCATCACCACCGTCCGCGGCATAGGCTACCGCTATGAATGAACTCGAAAAACGCTCCTTCTACTCTTTCCTGGGGCTCTACATCGTCTCCTCTTTTCTCTTCATCCTTCTGGCGGGCTTTTGGTACTACACGGCCCAGAAGCACGCCTTCGAGAACAACGAGCACTACCGGCTGGAGCATATTGCCGATCGCATCGGCACGGCGATCATCATGGCCCATATGCACGGCACCCCTCTGCAGATCCCCGAGCTGCACGGCGGGGATGTCCGCATCGCCCTGATCGGGACGGACGGGCGGCTTGTCTCGGGGGAGCTCCCCCCCGCCCTCGTTCCCGACGGGCCCGACTACCGAGAGTACGGCGGACGCATGGTCCTCGTCTCTGACGCCCCCAAGGAGCACCTGAGTATCCGCTACGTCGTCGTCAGCTCCGATGCGCTCTTCGGGGTGCTCGCGGAGCTGCGCGAGGTCGTCCTGGCGATGATGGCCGCCATCGCGCTGCTCGCCGCCACCGTCGCCTGGACCCTGTCCAAACTCTTTATGCGCCCCCTGCATCAGCGCGTCGTACAGACCGAACGCTTTGTCAGCGACGTCACCCATGAGCTCAACACCCCCATCACCGCCCTTTCCATGGCGGCCGAGCATCTCCTGCAAGCGGGCCGCTGCAGCGAGAAGACCCTGCGCAACATCACGGCGAGTACCCGGCAGCTCTATGACATCTACCGTTCCCTGACCTACCTCAATTTCGCGCGCAAAACGGAAACGCCCCACGCTATCGACCTGGCGAAGGTAGCTCAAAAGAGCGCGGACTACTACCGGCCGCTGATGGAGAGCAAACAGCAGCGCCTTCTGCTCAAGACGCACACCCTGTACATTGCCATCCCCGAGGCGGAGGCGCAGCTGTTGCTGGGCAACCTTATCGGCAATGCCGTCAAGTACTCCCCGGCGGGCGCAACCGTGCAGCTGGAAATGGATGATAATTGCATCATTGTCGTGGATGAGGGGATGGGGATAGCGCCGGAGCAGCAGCGCAGGATCTTCGAGCAGTTCACCCGTGCCACGGATATAGGCGGAGGCTTCGGAGTGGGGCTCTCCATCGTCAAACGGATCTGCGACGCCTACGGGGTCGCGCTTGCGCTCGATTCCGAGGAGGGGAAGGGGACGCGGTTCCGCCTCTGCTTTCCGCAGGGAGAGGCAAAACAATAAAGCGCGCGGCTCAGCCCAGCCGGTTCAGGTCCGCTTCGTCGAACTCCTGCCGCAGCGGGATGAGCATGCTCACGGCGACCAGCGCGATCCCGAAAACGAGGATTGTCACACTGCCGTAATCGCCGGCACCCCCCGTCAGGACGCTTTTTCCGAGGTCCGGCCCCATGATCGTTTTGAAGACCGGCGCATAGAAGAGGGTAAAAACGAGCCCGCCGAACAGCCCGCCGATGGCCCCGACGAGGACGTCGATCCGCCCCTCGGCGATGGAAACGGGCCCCGTCCCCGGGCATTTGCCGAAGATCGCCATGGAGACGCCGAAGAGCACGCCGCCGATCACGAGCCCGCCGAGCAGAATCGGCTTGATATGGTAATGCGCCCACCCCGCTTCGATCATAAAGTAGAGCCCGATGCCAGCAACCCCGACAGCCAGGAAGAGCATCTTCGGGACGACCGTGTCGCGCAGCATCGCGAACCCGGCGATCTTCTCGAACTTGTCGACGCGGCTGTACTGGATGATCCCCCCGAAGAGGATCCCGATCACAAAGACGAGGGCGACGGAACCGTGCCCTTCGTTCGCGACCGTTTCGAACATCCCCATTATGCGCTCAAACATCCTGCGCCTCCTTTTTATAGAAAAGACGTCCCGTAATGAGCAGGGTCGCCATCACGACGCCGCCGAAGATCATCGCGCTGATCGCCGTCTGGCTCATGCCGCTGAGAAAGTGGCCGCTCGTGCACCCTCCGGCAAGACGCGCGCCGATAATCATGAAAAAGCCGCTCGCGAAGCTCCATGCCAGGCGGGAGACGACGGAGCCGTTCTTGTACTTTTTCCATGCGGTCGGAATGACGCTGAATCGGAAACTCTTGGTGATAAAGACCGAGGTGACAAAGCCGCCGAAAAGCGCGCCCAGCAGCATCACGCCCTCCCAGGCGCCGGCCCCGTCGATCTCTTTGAGGTAGCCGTACTGCTCGGGGTCGAGGTTGAAGAGCAGCCCCGCGAAGTAGGGGACGTAGGTCGACGCCCCGATGGGCCGGTCCGCCCCGAAGATGGAGAAAGTAAACATCAGCAGCAGCGCCATCAGCAGACCGCCGGCCCACCAGGGAATTCGTCTAATCATAATCATCCTTTATCAATCCTATTTGTTTTTATAATTATAATATTTATCAATGAAAAACATAAATCAAGATAATTTTTAATTTCGTTCAAATATTTTGATCATCGTGCAAAACGGTATGCTATGATAAAGCCATGAATGAGACAATCGCCCCCGAATTCCGCCCCCTTGTCGACGCCGTCGAAGCCCACTTGCTCGGCAAACGCCACGCCATCTCCCTGACGCTCGCCGCCTTCTTCGCCGGAGGCCATGTCCTGCTCGAAGACATTCCCGGCGTCGGGAAGACGACCCTCGCCAAGACCTTCGCGAACGTCATGGGGCTCGATTTCGGCCGCGTCCAGTTTACGGGGGACCTGCTCCCCTCGGACATCCTCGGAGTGAGCTACTTCGACCAGGAGAGCGGCAAATTCGTCCTGAAAAAGGGGCCCATCTTCACCCAGTTCCTCCTCGCCGACGAGATCAACCGCTCCATGCCCAAAACCCAGTCGGCGCTGCTGGAGGCGATGGAGGAGCACCACGTCACCATCGACGGCAAAAGCCACGATCTCAAAGAGCCCTTCTTCGTCATCGCGACCCAGAACCCCCACGAAGAGGTCGGCACCTTTGCCCTGCCCCACTCCCAGCTCGACCGTTTCCTCTGCTCGTTCGGGATCGGCTATCCGGACAAAGAGGCGGAGCGCGCCGTCTTGCTGGGCGGAGGCAGCCGTGCCGCCGCGGCAGTGCCGCTCATGGACGCCGCGGCGATCACAACGGCGATGGAAGCCGTGCGGACGGTCCACCTCAGCCCGGCGCTGATTGACTACCTCCAGTCGCTCATCGCCTACACCCGGGACAGCGGCCGCTTCGTCTACGGCCTCTCGACAAGGGGCGCGCTTGCGCTGGCGGCGATGACGCGGGCCTGGGCCCACCTGCACGGGCGCGACTACGCCGTCCCCGACGACGTCCAGGCCGTCCTCGGCGAAGTCTGCCTCCACCGCCTCGCTTTCAAAGAGGGCGTCACAACTCTGAACCGCATCCGTCATGAGCTCTTTTCGCACGTTCCTGCGGATGCGTAGACGCGTCCGCCAGCGGGCGACGCGCTTCAGCCTCCTGGTCGTCGTTTTGCTCTTCGGCCTCTTTCTCGAGGCCTATATGCACAACTTCAACCTCGTCTACATCACCCTCTTTTTCGTCTTTGCCAGTGCCTTTGCCGCCGGGCCGCTCGGGCTGCGCAACCTCGGCTGCCTCGAGGCGGAACCAAACGGCTGCGACCGTCTCTTCGCCCGCCGAACGGCGCAGTGTCATTTCAAAATACGCAACACCTCCGCGCTGGGGGCCTGGGCCGTCGAACTGCACGGCGGGGAAGCCGTCAATACCCTGCCCGAAGTCGCTCCGCACACGACGCTCAATGCCGCGCTGCCGCTCAGCCCCGAGCGTCGGGGGCGCTTTGAGGCGGGGCCCTGCACCCTTCAGAGCCTCTTCCCCCTCTCAACGGTCCGTTTCGTCCTCGAGATCGCCAAGAGCTGCGAGCGCGTCGTCTACCCCGAACCCAGAGGCGAACCCCTGCGCAGTTTCCTGCTGCGGCAACGCTCCCCCTTCGGGGACGAAACGGATTTCGAGGGACTGCGCAGCTACAGCGGGGCGGAGAGCCCCTCGCGCATCCACTGGCCCTCCGTCGCCAGGGGCGAACTCGCCGTGAAGAGCTTCGACCGGGAACGGCGGACGGAGAGCCTGCAGTTCGACTTCGCCCGCAGCGGCAGGGACGATGAGGCCCGCCTCTCGCAGCTGACACTCTGGGCCCTCGAGTGCGAAGCCGCGCGCCTCCCCTTTACCATCCTCATGCCCCGCAAGGTGCTTGACAGCAAAAAGGAGGGGATCGATGCGATTCTCGGCTATCTTGCGCTTTACTGATCCCGCGGCAAGGGGAAAGAGCCGCATTGTCAAGCGGCTGAACGCCTGGCGCGAGACCCGCGAGCTCTTTTTGCTCGACCTCGCCTACCTGGCGGTGGTGACCCCGGTGCTGCTGCTGGTCAAGCTGCCGATGCTCCTTTTCCTGCTCCTTGTGCTTGTGCTGCTGCTGGCCCGCAAGCGGGGCAGCGTGGCGACCCTGCTGTTCGTCGCGCTGGCCGGCCTCTTCGCCATCTTCTTCTCCATCTACGGCGCCTTCAACTTCGCGGGGCTCTCGCGGCTGAAGCTCTTCGTCGAGCTGATCCTCTACCTCCTGCTGCTCGCCGTCAGCCTGCAGCGGCTGACCCGGACGGTCAACTTCTACCTGCTCGTCTCTCCGGTGCTGGTTCTGGCCCTGTCGCTCTTCTTTTTCGACTCCATCGCGATGCTCGTCTACGTCGTGTTCGAGGTCTTCGTCCTGCTGTGGCTTATCCTCGCCTACCGTACCCGCGCCGACGCGCTCTCAAGCCTCCGGGTCACGGGGATGCTCTTTGCCCTCTCCCTGCCCTGGGTCGTGCTGCTCTTTTTCTTCTTTCCCCGCATCTCCTTCGAGCACGCCTCGTACGGATTCCGGGGCGACGAGATCACCCGGACCGGCCACGACGGCACGATGCGCATGGACGGCGCCGCCCTGCTCGTGCCCTCCGAGCGCATCGTCATGGAGGTGGGATTCCAGAACGCGATGCCTCCCGATGGGCAGCTCTATTTCCGCGGCAGCGTCCTCTACCGGGATAAAAAAGACCACTGGGAGCCGCTTCCCTCCTATGTCAGAAGGGCCTTCGCGCCGAAACAGAATGCCCAGGTGGGGATGTACCGTTCCGCCGATGATGTGACCGCCTACAAGGTGTCGCTCTACCCGACCCACAAGAAGTGGCTCTACCTCCTCGACCTGCCGATCGAGGCCCCCGAAGGGGCAACGATCAACGCCGACTTTGAAACGACGCTGGAAAAACCCGTTAACGAACCGCAGCACTACGATGCGGGATCGGCCCTCGTCTACCGCTACGGCGACCGCACGGAACGCACCGTTTTAGCCTACGCCCGCGACGTCAACCGCAGCGCCAACCCCCGCAGCGCCAAAGCCGCCGACACGATCGCGGCAGCCAACCCCGACCCGAAACAGCGCCTCGACGCCCTGTTTCGCTTTTTCCGCGACCAAAATCTCACCTACAGCCTGCGCCCGGAGCCCCTGGACCTCAACCATACCGCCGACAGTTTCCTCTTCGACAAGCGCAAGGGGTACTGTGTCCATTTCGCGGGCAGCTTCGTGACCCTCTCAAGGCTGGCGGGGCTGCCGGCCCGCGTCGTCACGGGCTACAAAGCCGACCGCAAGAACAGCGTCAAAAACTACCTTGCCGTCAAGGAGCGCGATGCCCATGCCTGGGCGGAGGTCTACCTGAGCGACCACTGGCAGCGCGTCGAAACGACGGCGGCTGCCGCGTTCATCGACAGCGAGAGCGCCGAACTGCTGCGTCAGACCGGCACGCTCGAAGACAACGGCGAGCGCCTGACCCGGCTGAACCTCTACCTGCTCTATATCAAGTACCAGGTGGAGACCTGGGTGCTGCAGTACAGCCACTTCAGGCAGATGCGCCTGCTCGAAAACGTCAAGCAGCATCCCGCCCTGGCCGCCAAACTGGCCGCCGCCTTCGCCCTGATCGTGCTGGCCAGCGCGGCGCTCTTTCTCTGGCTGCGCCGCCCCCGCTGCCGCGACAGGCTGCTCTGCCTGCTGCGTCCGCTGCTCTCAAGGCTGCAGCGCCGCGGCTTCACGCGCGAAGAGGGGGAGACGCTGCACCGCCTTTTCGCACGCTACCTCGACCGCTACCCCGGCAGCGCCCTGGCCGAGGTCGACCGCCTCTACCACCGGCTGCAGTACGGCACGGCCCATGAAGATGCTGTACAATTCAAAAAGGCCATCCGCGCCTTTCTGCGCGAATCCCCCGCCAAAGGAGACTCCGATGCTCGTAAACTATGACGCTGTCAACGCCGGCGATATCTACAAACTGATGTCGCAGACCATCATCCCCCGCCCCATCGCCTGGGTCGTCACCGAGAGCAGCGGCGTCGTGAACGTCGCGCCGTTCAGCTACTTTACCGGCCTCTCCTCCAACCCGCCGACGATGCTCTTCTCCGTCGGGCACAAAAGCGACGGTACGCCCAAAGACACCCTGCGCAACCTGCGCGAAACGCGGAAGTGCACTGTCTGCATCGCTTCGGAAGCGCAGCTCGAGCACCTGCACTTCTCCTCCAAAGAGCTCGAGGCCCACGTCAGCGAAACGGAGCAGTTCGACATCCCCCATACGCGCCCCGTACCGGGATATCCGCCGATGATCGAGGGCGCCCCCGTCGCCTTTTTCTGCGACTTCTACAGCGAAGTCGACCTGGGGGAGAGCAAAACGATCCCGCTTATCGTCAAGATCAAAGAACAGTTCGTTGATGACGCCTGCATCACGGACAAAGCGCGCATGACGATCACCTTCGACCCCATCGCCCGCATCGGCAAAAGCTACGCCCATATCGGCGAGGAGCGCACCCCGCCGCCGATCCCCTGATCACTCCCGTTCGATCCTCCTGTCCCGCCCGAGCCGGAACACGTCGAAATCCTCGGCAATGAAGAGGGGGCCGTCGTAGGCTGAGCGGATTTCCTGCTCTATTTCCGTAAGGGAATGAGCGCCGCCCCTGCCGAAACGGGGGCTGATGTGCGTCGCGATGAGCGCGCCGACGCCGGCAGCGCCCGCGGCGCGCCCAAGATCGCGGGCCGTCGTGTGCAGTTGCTTCTCGACGAGGCTGTCGTAGATCGCCTGCGTGTAGGTGCATTCGTGCACGAGCAGGTCGAGCCCCTCCAGCGCCGCGCCCAGCACGGTAGGCTCCGCATTGTCCCCGGCGATAACGAGTGAGCGTCCCCGGAACGGCTCCAGCATATACGTCTGCGGTTCGTAGACCCGCCCCTCATGGGTGACGGTCAGCCCCCTTTTCAGCGCCCCGTAGAGCGGGGAGGGTTCCAGGCCTTCACTGCGCAGCTTCGCCTCGTCGAGCCGGTTGGCGGTGTCGTTCTCTTTGATCAGAAAGGCGTGGCTCTCGATGGAGTGCACCAGCGGCAAAACCGTGATGCGGAAGCGCTCAAAGATAAACTGCTCCCCCGGCGTGTACTCGATGATCTGCAGATCGTACCCGAGGTAGTCGGCATCGGTCTCCGTGAAGCAGTGAATGAACGCGGCGATCCCCTTGGGACCGTAGATCCGCAGCGGCCGAAAGGCCCGGTCCATCCGTTTGGATGCCAGCAGCCCCGGCAGCCCGAAGATGTGGTCGCCGTGCATATGGGTAATGAAAATCGCGGCCAGTTTTCCGACGGAGGGGTGCGTGCGCAGCAGCTGGTGCTGGGTCCCCTCCCCGCAGTCGAAGAGGTACCACTGATTGTCCTGCTCCATCTGCAGCGCCACCGCCGTAACGTTGCGCTCCTTCGTCGGTTTCCCCGCGCTCGTTCCAAGGAAGGTCAGTTTCATACGCATAGTATAGTACAATATAGAGTTTCTAGAGGTACCCCTATATGCGCAAACACCGTGGATTGGCCCCCGAAGACACCCTCTTTTTCGATCCGAAGCGGCTTGCCCTGCTGCGGAAGGCCGTCGGCGACCTCTCGTGGCTGCTGCAGCGCGGCTACAGCACCAAGGCCGCCGTGACGCTGGTCGGCAACCATTTTCAGCTCGTCGAGCGCGAACGGCTCGCCATCGTGCATACCGCCGGCGACGGCGCGCCGCGCCGCACCCCCCTGGCCTTCGAGGAACTGCGGGGCGAAACGCTCTGCATCGACGGCTTCAACCTGCTCATCACCCTCGAAACGGCGCTGGGCGGCGGCATCATCCTCGTCGGGACGGACGGCTGCTACCGCGACATCGCCAATATCCACGGCTCCTATGCCCTTCGGGCCGAAACAGAGGAGGCCATCACCGTCGCCGCCACCGCGCTCAAAGAGGCCGGGGTCGCCAAGGTGCTCTGGCTCTTCGACCGCCCCGTTTCCAACAGCGGGAGGGTCGCCGCGCTCGTCAACGGCACCGCGCACAGGCTCTCGGTCCCGATGGAGGCAGTGACGGCCGACGAGGTCGACGCCAAAGTGAAACGGTGCGGCGGCGTCGCCGTCACCGCCGATTCGGAGATCCTCGCCAGCGGGGTTCCATGGTTCGACCTCGCCGGCTGGATCATTCAAAAACAGATCGCAGATGCCCGCCTCATCGACCTGCGCTCTTCCCCCGATGCTTAGCCGTCCGCAGAGGCCCGAGGCCCCTCAGAACCTCCTAAGCAAGCTGTGTTAAGATTGCACTATCAGACGGCCTCCCTGGAGTGTTGGCCGTTTGCTCCAACGAATGGGCGCATACCATGACGTATCCTCTCGCGCTTTTATCCATCTTCTTTTTGCTGTTCCTGCTCTGGGCCTCTATTGTCTATGTTCGCGCACGCCGCCGCAACAGGCTCCTAGAGACGCTGCGCACCATGCCTTTTCCCCAGGAGTGGCGCTGCATCCTGGAACAGACCGTTCACTATCCGCAGCTCAGCGAAAAGGAGCGCCGGCGTATCGAACGTGCCGTCCTGCGTTTTGTCTATACGAAACCCTTCAGCGGGGTCGGGCTTGACGTCACGGAGGAGATGAAAGTCGTCATCGCCTTTTACGCCTGTATGATCGTGCGGTACCGGCCCGAATCCTACGACTACCCGACGCTGGGGGGCATCATCATTTACGCGGACGGTTTCCTTGTCGATGAGTACCATGAACACGGCGGGATCGTTTCGGAACAGCGTGCGGTGCTTGACGGGCAATCCTCCCACGATACCGTCGTCCTTGCCTGGCCCGATGTCGAGGCCGAGGCCTACCACCCCTCCGAGTACAACGTCGTCATTCACGAATTCGCCCATCTCCTCGACTTCGAGGACGGGCTGACCGACGGCGTTCCGCTGCTGCCCAAAGAGAGCGCCCCCAAATGGGAGCACGTCATGGCGCGGGAGTTCAAACACCTCGCGGCCGCCACGGAGCACGGGCACCTGAACGAAAAGCAGCAGCTCCTCGGTACTTATGCCGCCACGGACATGGCCGAGTTTTTTGCCGTCGCCTCCGAGCGCTACTTTATGCAGCCCGACGCTTTCGAGCAGCACTACCCCGAACTCCACACCCTCTTTTCCGCCTACTACGGCTGATACTGACATACATCAGCTCTTTTCACTGCAACCGTAAACGATTCTCGTCTGACGATAAAACTATATTTTTATTTTAGTTTAATCGTCAAGTATTATAATGCTGACAGATTATTTTCATAAGGAGTAAAAATGAATGAGAATTTCAATGAGCGTCTGGCGTCCATTATCGCCAACGACGTCGCCAAAGAGAACCTCGGCCATATCGACCTGCACAAGGCGCGGGAACTGCTGATGGACGCCGGTGCCGTGCTCTTTGACGTCCGGCCGCCGGCGAAGGTGGAGGGCGAAAATGCCCAGGAAGCGGGGATCAAAAATGCCTATTACACACCCTACCCGGCCTTTGCCGCCTCCCTGGACCTGCTGCCCGAAGATAAAACGACCCCGATTATCACCGCCTGCGTCAAAGGGTGGTTCGGCAACCGCGTCATGGCCTACCTCGAGATGATGGGCTATGCCAATGTCTATGTCCTCGACACCAGCGTCACGGCGCTGATCGAAGCGCACTACGCCCACAGCGGCCGCTGAGACCGGCACGATACAAAGGAAAAACCGCATGAGAAAAACAGTGATCTCCCTGATCGCACTGAGCGCACTGACCGCGTCCGCGTTCGCCTACGACGCCGCGAAAGCCGCCGAGTTTGACGGCTTCTTCTCCCACATGACCCACAAGGCGTGCGCCAACTCGACGCTCTTCGTCAAGGCCGACGACGTCATGAAGATGCTGCGCGAAGCCAAACCGATGCTGCTGCTTGACATCCGGACCGAAGGGGAAGCCTCCGTCGTCGGTCTGGGCACTGCAGGTTCCAGACACGTCCCCGTCGAGCACCTGTTCGAAAAAACGAACCTCGACGCCCTCCCCACGGACCGCCCGATCATCCTTGTCTGCTACTCCGGTACGCGGGCAACGATGGCGGCCATGGGGCTGAAAATGATCGGGATCAGGAACGTGCAGGTGCTCAAAGGGGGCATCGTCGCGCTCGCAACTTCCGATACGACAAAAAACGCACCGATAAAGGAATCAAAATGAAAATCGCCATCCCCGTAGAGGGTGAAAACCTCAAAATCGTCAAACGCACGGGGCAGGCCCCCTACTACGCCCTCTTCGACGACACCGTCTTCGAGCGGATCGTCGAGGCGCCGCAAAGCGGGCATGCCCATGACGACCGTCACGATCACCATGACCATGAAGAGCACGACGGCCATCACGGGCATCACCACGCCGAAGACGAGGAGCATATCAAGGGACACGGCAAGAGCCTCTCCAACCTCGCCGGTGTCGAGATGATGCTCGTACGCATGATCGGCACGCATATGAAAGAGGCGGTCGACCGTGCCGGCATCACCGTCAAGAAGATCCGCGAGAAACACGGCGAAACCGCCGGTGAAGCCGTCAAAAACTATTTGCAGGAGAAAGCAGCATGAAAATCGTATTTCCGACCGATGAAGACATGGGATTCCTCTCCCGCCGCGGGGCGCATTTCGGCAAGGCGAAGTTCTATACCCTCGTGACCGTCGAAAATAATCGTATAATGGATGTCGAAGGTATCGTCAACCCCGGCCATGATGCCGGGGGCTGCGGCAACGCCGTCGCCAATATCATGGCCCTGCACCCGGACGCCCTGGTCGTTTCGGGTATCGGCGGTTCCCCGGCCAAAGGGTTTGAACAGGCGGGGCTCACCGTCTATGTGGACCGCGAATCGCCGACGGTGCGCGACTCCGTCGAGCGGGTCATCCAAAACGCCCTCGGCGCCCTCGGCGGCAAAGGGACCTGTTCCACCCACTGAGCGAGGATAGGATCATGAAGCTTTCAGCCATTTACCGTTTTTACCGGGACGGTTTCAGTGCCATGCGGCTGGGCCGTACGCTCTGGACCGTCGTGGCCGTCAAGCTTCTCATACTTTTTGGTGTGATCAAGCTGCTCTTCTTCAGCGATACCCTGCAGAGCCGTTTTGACAGCGACGAAGCGCGGCAGGAGTATGTGAGCCGGCAGCTTTCGGGCACACCGTAACTCCCCTGTAGTTCATAAGATACTATAATACTCTGCACCCCAAAAGGGGAGAAGCGTGTCGAAAACAGGGCAAAAATGAAAATGAAAATGAAAAGGATAATTAATGCTGTATGAAACGGCCGCAAGCGTTGACTGGGCACGGGCCCAGTTTGCCCTGACGGCGATCTACCACTTCCTCTTCGTCCCGCTCACCCTGGGACTCTCCTTTATCGTGGCGATCATGGAGACCCTCTATGTCCGCACGAACGACCCCCAATGGAAGCGGGCGACGAAATTCTGGATGACGCTCTTTGCCATCAACTTCGCCGTCGGCGTCGCCACGGGGCTGATCATGGAGTTCGAGTTCGGCACCAACTGGGCCAACTACTCCTGGTTCGTCGGCGACATCTTCGGCGCGCCCCTGGCGGTCGAGGGGATCCTCGCCTTCTTTATGGAGTCGACCTTCTTCGCCGTCATGTTCTTCGGCTGGGACAAGGTGGGCAAGGGGTTTCACCTCCTCTCCACCTGGCTCGTCGCGGTCGGATCGAACCTCTCCGCGCTCTGGATCCTCGTCGCCAACGGCTGGATGCAGTACCCCGTCGGCATGGCCTTCAACCCCGACACCGCCCGTAACGAGATGGTCTCCTTCTGGGACGTCGTCCTCTCCCCGGTGGCCATGTCGAAGTTCCTGCACACCATCAGCAGCGGCTACGTCATCGCGGCGCTCTTCGTCGTCGGGATCTCCGGCTGGTACCTGCTGAAGGGGCGTGACATGCTGATCGCCAAGCGCAGCATGGTCGTCGGCGCCTCCTTCGGTCTGCTCGTCTCGCTCTTCCTCGCGCTTAGCGGGGACGAAAGCGCCTACAACGTCGCGCAGAAACAGCCGGTCAAGCTGGCCGCGATGGAGGGGCTCTACCAAGGCGAGACCCGTGCGGGCATCATCGCCTTCGGCATCCTCAACACCGAGAAGGAGCTCGGCGACGACCGCCACGAGTTCTACGGCGACATCGAGATCCCCTACGCCCTCTCCTTCCTGGGCTACCACGACATCGACGCCTTCGTGCCGGGCCTCGACGACCTCGTCTACGGCAACGAAAAGCACGGCATCGAACCGGCGCAGGCGCGTATCGACCGCGGCAAGGTGGCCGTCGCCGCCTTCAAAGAGTACAAGGCGGCCGTAAAAGCGGGCGACGACGCTGCCGCCGCCGAGGCGCGCGGCGTGCTTGAGACGCACATCGCCGACTTCGGCTACGGCTACCTCGAGAAACCCGAAGATATCGTTCCGCCGATCGCGCTGACCTTTTACAGCTTCCACATCATGGTGGGACTCGGCAGCTGGTTCATCGTACTTTTCCTGGCGCTTCTCTACCTGACGATGGCCAATGAGATCGAGCGCTTCCGCAAACTGCTCTGGCTCGGCCTGCTCTCGATCCCGCTGGGCTACATCGCCGCCGAGGCGGGATGGATCGTCGCCGAGGTCGGCCGCCAGCCCTGGGCCGTTCAGGACCTGCTGCCCGTCGGCATCGCGATGACGGACATCTCGAGCAGCAGTGTCCAGACGACCTTCTGGATGTTCGCGGCGCTCTTTACGGCGCTGCTCGTCGCGGAGATCAAGATCATGCTCCGCCAGATTAAAATCGGACCCGACGGAGGAGACCACTGATGTTTGAACAACTCACCTTTTTACAACTCCAGCAGTACTGGTGGATCATCATCAGCCTGTTGGGCGGACTCTTTGTCTATATCATGTTTATCCAGGGGGGCCAGACCCTGCTGAACCAACTCAGCGACAACGAGACGGAGAAGACGATGCTCGTCAACTCCCTCGGGCGCAAATGGGAACTCGGCTTCACGACCCTGGTGCTCTTCGGCGGGGCGCTCTTTGCCGCCTTCCCGCTCTTTTACGCCACGAGCTTCGGCGGAGCATACTGGGTCTGGATGGTCATCCTCTTCTGCTTTATCATCCAGGCGGTCAGCTACGAATACCGCAAAAAGCCCGACAACGTGCTCGGGCAGAAGACCTACGAGGCCTTCCTCTACATCAACGGCAGCCTCGGCGTCGTGCTGCTCGGCATCGCCATCAGCACTTTCTTCAGCGGCGCGGATTTCGCCCTCGATGAGAGCAACTTCGTCCACTGGCAGGGGGCGTCCAGGGGCCTTGAAGCGCTGCTCAACCCCATGAACTACCTGCTGGGCTTCGCCCTGCTCTTCCTCGTGCGCATCGCGGCGGGGATGTACTTCATCTCAAACATCGACCACGCGCAGATCGAGGCCAAGGCCCGGACGATGATCAAGCGCAACATCGTCTGGTTCCTGCCGTTCTTCCTCGGCTTCGTCTCGTGGATCTTTCTCAAGGACGGCTTCGCCTACGACGCCGCCACCAAAACGGTCTCGATGGTGCCGCACAAGTACTTCTGGAACTTCATCGAGATGCCGGCCGTCGGCGCCATGTTCCTCGCCGGAGTCGTCATGGTCCTGCTCTCCGTTTTCAACACGGTCTTCCGCGGCAAAAGCTGCTGCGCCTGGACCAACGGGGTCGGCATCGTGCTCACCGTCATGGCGGTCCTGCTCGCCGTCGGGTTTAACGGCACGGCCTTCTACCCCTCGACGCACGACATCCAGCATTCGCTCACCATCGAGAATGCCTCGGGCAGCCTCTATACGCTGACCGTCATGAGCTACGTCTCGCTGATGGTGCCCTTCGTCCTCGCCTACATCGCCTATGCGTGGCGTGCGATGGACCGGGTCAAGATCACTGAAGACGAGATCACCGCGCCCGACGCGCATAACTATTAAGGAGCACAGTATGGACTACACATCTTCACTTATCTGGTTTGCATCCTGGCCGCTGATCATCTACGTCAGCTACCGCTTCGTCCGCCTCAACGTCGACGAGATTGCGCGCCGCGAAAAAGAGCAGTCGTAACCCCCTTAACGACAGGGGGTTTCGATACAATCACGGTATGAAAGAACACTCCCGCGCCAAAGAAGCCTTTGGCAAAGCTCTGCGTTCCCTCGCCGCCATGACGCCGATGCTCCTGGCCGTCATCTCCCTGGTGGGCCTTTTCCAGGCCTTTGTCTCCCCGGAGATGCTCCGCGCGCTTTTCAGCGGCTCACCCCTCGTCGACACCCTGATCGGGACCGTCATCGGGGGGATCTCCATCGGCCAGCCCGTCATCAGCTATATCATCGGCGGCGAGCTGCTCGGCCAGGGGATCTCCCTCTATGCCGTCACCGCTTTTATCCTCGCCTGGGTGACGCTCGGGATCATCCAGCTGCCGCTGGAGGCCTCCCTTTTCGGACGACGGTTCACCATTGTCCGTAACCTGCTCAGCTTCGTTTTCGCCATGCTGATCGGTGTTGCGACCGCCCTGACGCTGCAGGGGCTCTCATGAAACAGAAGACCCCTAAAAAGCCGAAGTGCAACGGCTGCGTCCTGCTCGCCGTCACCCTCCTGCTCTACGGCGCGGCAGCCCTGTTCGCCCCGGAGAAGACGCTCCTCGCCGCCGAAGAGAGCTTCGGTATTCTGGTCAAGATACTGCCGATCCTGCTCGTCGTCTTTTTTCTCACCGCCCTGCTCAACACCTTTTTGAAACCCAAGAGCATCGCGAAACACCTCGGCAAGGGCTCGCGGCTTCGCGGCTGGTTCATCGCCCTCTTCGGCGGCATCCTCAGCCACGGCCCCGGATACGTCTGGTACCCCATGCTCGCCGACCTGCGCGCCCAGGGGGCCCGCGACGGCCTCATCGTCGCCTTCTTTTACGCCCGGGCCATCAAACTCCCCTGGCTCCCCGTCATGATCAGCTACTTCGGCATCGGTTTCACCCTTGTGCTTAGCTTCTACATCCTGCTGGGCGCCTGGCTGCAGGGGATCATTGCCGATAAAATACTGGTAAAGCATGAAACGTAAAGAGTATCAACATCTGCTTTTCCGTCAAGGCCGAAACGGTAGTTAGCGGGTCGAGCGGATCACCTAGGCATGGCAGTGCCCGAGAGCGGCAGCCTTTTATCCTTTTTTCTTCCCGGTTCGGCTTCTTTTTTGGATAAGCAAAAAAGAAGGGGAACAAAGCACCTCATCAAGAAGGAAAACAATGAAAACCATCTACCTCGCCGGCCCCGACGTCTTCGAACCCGACCCTTTTGCCGCGGGCGAGGCTCTCAAGCAGCTCTGCAGCGAGCACGGCTTCGAAGGGCTCTTCCCCCTGGACAACGCCATCGAAGCCTTCGACCACCCGCACAAAACCGCCGAAGCGATCCGGAAAGCGAACATCGACCTCATCCGCCGGGCCGACATCGTCATGGCGAACCTCAACCCCTTCCGCGGTTTCGAACCCGACTCGGGCACCGTCTACGAGGTCGGGTTCGCCGAGGCGCTCGGCAAACCGCTCTTCGCCTATGCGGCCGACCGCCGCCACATGCTCGAACGCCTGCGGGAACACCAGGGACTCGCTGCAGATGCCGAGCAGTGCCTGGAGGGCAAAAACATCGAGTCCTTCGCCCTGTCGCACAACCTGATGTTCGCCCACACGCTCGTGGCGGATGATGCGCGCAACTGCCTGCGACATATCGCGGAGCGTTTCTCCTGACGCACCCAAAGTATTCGGTGCTATAATAGTTCACGCCACCTATGAAAAAGGATTTGCGATGCGTGAGCTTTTCAACGGGTTTCTGGACGGCATAGAAGAAGTGCTGCGGCGGCGGACGATGATCGTCCTCGTCATTTTCGCCACGGTGGCTGCGGGCATCTGGGCGATCATAGGGATGCTCTATTGGGAGCATTTCCTCACCTTCAGCGACCGTCTCGTCGAATGGCTCCCCTTTGCGATGCTCCGCTCCAACGGGGCGTGGATGCTCTCGACCTTCCTTTGGGTCCAGGTCATAATGCTCACCGTCGCCCTGCTCTCGCTGCTGCTGACGGTCACGCTCTACCGCAACCTTCCCAAGCGGGACTTCACCGGGGCCGCCCTCTGGCTGCTGCTGGGCGCCACGGTCTTCTGGACCGTCGTGTGGCTTTTCAAGGGGAGCGCCATCTACGACGGCGTACTGAAACTGCTGACCATGCTCCCCTTCGATACCGTCGAAAACGGGGTCAGCGCTCTGCTGATCTTCTACTTCCTCTACAACGCCGCCATCATCACCATGCTCTTTTTCACGAGCCTCTACTCGCCGGTGCTGCTGCGCCGTATCCGCGAAGAGGTCTATCCCTACGAGAATGTGCACAGCGAAGCCGAGCTGCGCTCGCTCGTGTACACCGCCAGGAACACCCTCCTGTTCGTTGCCGCCTCCCTGGTGCTGATGCCGCTGCTCTTCGTCCCGGTACTCAATATCTTCGTCCAGCTGCTGCTGTGGGTCTGGCTGGTCAAGGACACCTTCACCTACGATGTCGGGGCACTCTTCTTCAACGCCAAAGAGTTGCGCCTGATCAAGAAGGGTGACAGGCACATCTGGGCCGTCGCCGCCGTCACCGCGCTGTTCAACTTCTTTCCCTTGCTCAACTTCGCCGGTCCCTTTATCGGGGAGATCATGATGTTCCGCTACCTCGTCGGGCTCAAAAGCAAAGCCTAGGCCGGGGCCGGGATGAACGATCAGACCCTCGGCGCCTTTTTACTGCTGCTGGCACTGCTGTTTGCACTGACCTATCTCCTCGCCGGCCTCTTCGAACGGCTGAAGATCCCGGGAATCCTCGCGGCGCTCTTCGTGGCGATGGGGGCGCACTATACGCCGATCGAACCGATGTTGACCCAGGGGGTCAACGGCGACGTTTTCACCGTGCTGGCGGATCTCGGCGTCCTTTTCCTCCTCTTTTTTATCGGCCTGCAGATCGACACGAAGGCGATGCGGCGCCAGGGCAATGACATCCTGATCGCCACGGTGCTCAATACCTCCGTTCCCTTCCTCCTCGCCCTGGGCTTCATGCTCTACCTCGATTACGGCTGGCTTATCGCCGTCGTGATCGGACTGACGCGGATGCCGACGGCCGAAGCCGTCATCGTCCCGATCGTCGATGAGTTCAGACTGCTGCGGACCAAGGTCGGCAACTACATCGTCGGCGCAGGGGTCATGGACGACGTCATCGAGGTCTTTCTCGTCGCGCTCGTCTCCGTCTGGATCGGGGAGCGCAGCGGCATCATCACCTCCGATTCGATGGAGGTCGTTCACATCCTGACCAATACGGCCATCTTCATCGCCGTCGCCTGGGGCGTCCGCAGCCTCATCCTCGTCCCCCTCTCGCGCTGGCTGCAGATCAAAGTCCCCAACCTGATCCTCCTGATGATCATCGTCCTTTTTATCTTCGGCGGTTTCGCGGAGTATGTCGGGCTCGGGCTGGTCGTCGGGGCCATCGTCTCAGGGATGCTGATGCGGCCGGTATTTTCCGGGGCGGGGAAGACCGGTGCTGAGGCGACCAAGGCCGTCCGCGCAGTCAGCTACGGATTTTTCGGCATCATCTTTTTCCTCTGGATCGGGATGAGCATCGACCTCGAGGGGTTGGGTGCGGCCCCCCATCTGGCCATCGGCCTCTTTCTGGCAGACTTCATCGGAAAAACGGCGGGGATCCTCCTGATGGTGCCGATGAAAAAACTGACCTTCAAGGAGGCCCTGACCATCGGCATCGGCCTGAACGTGCGCCTGACAACGGAGATCATCGTCGCCAAGCTGCTCTTTGACGCCCAGCTGATCGATCTCCAGCTCTTTACCGCCCTGGTGGCCGCCTCCTCCTTCTCGACCATTGCCGTTCCCCTGCTCTTCATCTTCATCGTCTCCCGCTGGCGGGACGCGCTCACAGGAGGTGCGAAGGTCGTGTCCGCCCCCATGGCCGGCATCGTCATCACCGAAACGCAGACGCCGTGGCACGCCAAAGCGATTGCGGAGGTCACCGCGCTGCTGGGCACGGATGCCGGTACGGGACTGGAGGAGGCCCGGGCCAAGAGCCGTCTCGCCGAGGCCGGCCCCAACCGTATCGAGGCCGTCCGCAAAGAGCGATGGGGTTCGATCCTGCTGCGCCAATTCACCGATGTGCTGATCCTCATCCTTGCCGCGGCGGCAGTCGTCTCTTTTGCCGTCGGTGAAATCGGGGATACGATCACGATCCTCGCCATCATTCTCCTCAACGGCCTGCTGGGCTTCATCCAGGAGTTCAAGGCGGAAAAGGCGATCGAGGCGCTGCAGAAGATGCTCTCCCCGCGCTGCAAAGTGCTGCGTGACGGCAGCCGGAGCGAAATCGACGCCGAAGCGCTTGTCCCCGGCGACGTCGTCCTGCTCGAGATAGGCGACAGGGTCCCCGCGGACCTGCGGCTGCTCGAAGCCGTCAATCTCAAAGCCGACGAATCCGCCCTTACGGGCGAATCGGCCTCCGTCACCAAATCGGCCGACAGCATCCCCGAAGCGACACCCCTCGCCGAGCGCAGCGACATGGTCTGGATGGGGACGAATGTCACCAACGGCTATGCGCGGGGGATCGTCACCGGCACCGGCATGGCGACGGAGTTCGGACGCATCGCACGGCTGACCAGCGAGGTCGAACAGACCCGTACCCCGCTGCAGAAACGGCTCGCCGTCCTGGGCAAACGGCTCGGTATCCTCTCCGTCGCCGTCTCTGCGCTGGTGGCGATCATGGGCTACCTCTTCGGCAAACCGGTCATGGAGATGTTCCTCACCGGCATCTCCCTTGCCGTCGCCGTCGTCCCCGAGGGGCTGCCCGCCGTCGTCACGATCACCCTCGCGCTCGGCGTCAAGGCGATGGTGCGCCAAAACGCCCTGCTGCGGCGCCTGCAGGCGGCGGAGAACCTCGGCAGCGCCGACGTCATCTGTACGGACAAGACGGGAACGCTGACGAAGAACCAGATGACGGTGCAGCAGATCTGGCTTTTCGGCGGCGGCGTGACCGTCACCGGCAGCGGGTACGATCCCGCCGGCCATTTTGAGGCCGACGGGCACAAAATCGATTACAAGGGCCGTGCCGACCTCTTGGCGCTGCTGAAAACGGGGCTGATCTGCAACCACGCCTCACTGCACCGCGAAGCGGGCGCGTGGGGAATCACCGGCGAACCGACCGAGGCCGCCCTGATCACCGCCGCCTACAAAGCGTGGATGGCGCCGGCGGACGTCCGCATCGTCAGCGAGTTCTCCTTCAACTCCGAGCGCAAACGAATGACGACAGTGATCGACGAGAATGAAGGAAGGGCCGCCTACGTCAAGGGGGCGCCGGAGGTCCTTCTTGCGCGCGCGGCCTCCTATCTCGAACACGGTGAAATACGCCCGCTGGACGCCGAGGCGCGCGGCCGCTTCGAAGCCGCCTACACCGCCCTCGCCGCGTCGGGCCTCCGCACCCTCGCTCTGGCCACGCGCACCCTCGCCCCGGAGACGAAGCTCGATCCCGACACGGTCGAACAGGAGCTTGTGCTGCTGGGCATTGCCGGCATCATCGATCCGCCGCGTCCGGAAGTCCCCGAAGCGATCCGCACGGCGAAAAGCGCCGGCATCGCCGTCGTCATGATCACCGGCGACGCCCCGCTGACCGCCATGGCCATCGCCGAAAAGATCGGCATGCACCCCCCGCGGGCCGTCACGGGAGCGGAACTGGAGACCATGAACGACGCGGCCCTCGCGTCAGCGCTGCAGGCGGAAGCGATCTTTGCGCGGACGACGCCCGAGAACAAGCTGCGTATCGTCAAGGCCCTGCAGCGCGAAGGGATGGTGACGGCGATGACGGGTGACGGCGTCAACGACGCGCCGGCGCTCAAGCGCGCCGACATCGGCATCGCGATGGGTATGCGGGGGACGGACGTCGCCAAAGGGGCCTCCGACATGCTCCTGCTCGACGACAACTTCGCCTCCATCGTCAACGCCGTGCGCGAAGGACGGCGCCAGTACGACAATATCAAGAAGTTCGTCACCTACCTCCTCTCTTCCAATATCGGGGAGGTCCTCGCCATCTTTATCAATATCCTGCTCGGCGGCCCGCTGCTGCTCCTGCCCGTGCAGATCCTCTGGATGAACCTCGTCACCGACGGGATGACCGCCGTCGCCCTGGGCATGGAGCCCGCGGAAAAGGGGCTTATGCGGCGCCCGCCCCGGGCAGGGAACAGCGCCTTCCTGCAGCGAAGGGGGATCTTGATGATCCTGCTGCTAGGCGCCTACATCGCGGGGGCGACGCTGTGGATATTCCACTACTATCTCGCCTCCGGCATGGCGGAGCCACAGGCGGTCATGCTTGCGCAGACCGTCGCCTTCACCGCGATCATCGTGCTGGAGAAGATGAACGTCTTCAACTACCGCAGTCTGCATGCGCCGATGCCGATCATCGGCTTTTTGACCAACCCCTGGCTGCTCGGCGCCTGGGTGATGACCGTCTCGCTGCAGGCCGCCGCCGTCTACGTGCCCTTTCTGCAGGAAGCCCTGCATACCGTTGCGCTCGGCTGGCGAGACTGGCTGCTGATCTTCGAGATCGCGCTGCCGCTCTTCGTCATCGTCGAACTCTATAAGTGGCTGGAGTGGTGGGGACGGCGCAACGGCCTCCCGGCGGAGGCCTAAAGGTTTCGATAGTGCAAAAGCACCCTGCGCACGCGCGGGAAATGCCGTTCAAGGTGTGCGAGTTCCTCCATCAGCGCCCCGCTCCACTCCGTCTCTTTGCGCCGGATCTCCTGCAAGAATGCAATGCGGCGCTCGACGAAGTAGAAGTAGAGCATGATGCTGACAACGGCGGCATAGAGGCACCAAACGGAGGTGACGGCATAGGGTTTCCACAGCGTAATGCCCACCAGGCCCATCAGGTTGAACCATCCGAAAAGCTGTACGGAGACGCTGCTGCTCAGGACCAGCGGCCCGCAGGTCGTGAGAATATAGGCGATGTTGATCCACCCCTTTTGCGTCCACGCGTTGACGTAGGCCAGGGCATCATGCTTCACCGTAACGTACGTCGGCTGTACGGAGAGTCCCCACAGCGTATAGGCCGCCAGAATGCCGCCCAGCACAAGCAGCACCCCGATCACCCTCCGGTACCATCCCGAAGGCTCCAGCAGCCAGATCGCCAGCGGCACGAGAAACGGCAGCAGCCCCTGGGCATAGAAGATGAAGATGCTCTCCGCCATCTCCAGCGCGCGCGGTTCGATCAGCCCGCCCATGCCCAGCCAGACGAACCCCTGGGTGAACTGGTGCAGGGCAAACAACAGCGGCAGGCTCGCGAAGACGACCTCTTTGGGCTCGCTGACCCGCCGAAGCGTCAGCAGGCCGATCACGCCCAGGGCACCGGACAGCGTAAAATTCATAATGGCAAAGAACATGGCTTATTTTTTCAGGTCGTGAATCAGCGTCGAGCCGCATCTTTTATGCCATTTCACAATCGCCTCCCACGCCTCATCGGCCGTTTCGGCAAACGCGAAAAGATCCCGGTCCTCTTCGTCTATCGTCCCCTCTTCGACAAGCATCTCGAAATTGATGATCCCCCGCCAGTAGCTTTCGCCGACGAAGACGACGGGCATCGGGTCGATCTTGCGCGTCTGTACGAGGGTCAGCACTTCGAAACATTCGTCCAGGGTCCCGTAGCCGCCGGGGAAGATGACAAGGGCTTTGGCCCGCCGCAGGAAGTGGAGTTTGCGGATGGCGAAGTAGTGCACCTGGAAACAGAGTTCGGGGGTGATGTAGGGGTTGGGGTACTGTTCGTGGGGCAGCGTGATATTGAGGCCGATCGATTTGGCCCCCACGTCGAAGGCCCCGCGGTTGGCCGCCTCCATGATGCCCGGCCCTCCGCCTGTCATCAGGGTGATCTTCGTATCTTCGGGCCCTTTGCCGCTGCGGCCGACAATACGCCCGAAGGCGCGGGCCGTTTCGTAGTAGTGGCTCTTGGCCAGGATCCGCCGCGCGATGCCCAGCTCTTTTTCAAGGGCCTCGCCGTCTTTGGCGTTCCGTTCCGCTTCGAGGTTCTCGATCAGGCGCTTGGCCTCTGCCTCCTCCATGATCCGCGTGGAGCCGAAGACGACGATGGTGTGTTCGATGCCGTGTTCGCGCAGCAGCAGTTCGGGCTTGAAGTAGTCCACCTCCAGCCGCACGCCCCGCACCTCGTCGCGCCGGAGAAAGTTCGGGTCCCGGTCCGCCTGGATAAAATTGTCGTGGGCCATGATGGCTTTCACGCGCTTATGCGCTTTGGGGTCGTCCTCGTCGGGCTTCGGGTGTTCCCACGGCAACGGCTTCTGGTGCCGTTTCAACAGCTTGCGGAACGCTTTTTTATCATGGTTTTTCTTCATAGCTTTCTCTTTCAACTCCGATCTCCCATTGTAGCATGCATCCGCGTCTACATGGTACAATCCTTCTATGGAATACGCCGTTCTCAAATCGATGGTCATCGCGCTGCTGCTGGGGTTCATGATCGGCATGCAGCGCACCATGAGCCGCATGCCCCAAAGCGGCCAGAGCTTCGCGGGCAGCCGTACCTTTGCCCTGCTGGCCCTAATCGGCTACCTGGCCGGCTGGCTCGGCGAGGCGGTCCCGGGCTTCGTCTTCGCCGCAACGGCGGTCGTCGGACTCCTCGTCGGGCTCTCCTATTACCTCAAGGTCACCCGCTTTCATAAAACGGGGATGACGACCCAGGTCGCCGCCGTCGTCACCTTTCTCCTGGGCCTGATGGTCTATGCGTCCCTCGAGTCCTACGCCATCTTCATCGCCGTGCTGATGGTCGTGCTCCTCGAGATCAAACCCCGTTTGCGGGAGTTCGAAGCGCACCTCTCCTCCACCGACATCAATGCCGCCGTCTTGCTGCTGGCGATGAGCTTTATCGTGCTCCCGGTGTTGCCCAACGAGATGATCGGCCCCTATGAACTCTTCAACCCCTACAAGACCTGGCTGATGGCCGTCATCATCGCCGCCATCTCCTTTGTGGGGTATGCCGCCGTCAAGCTCTTCGGACACAAGCGCGGCCTCTTCATCACCGGGGCTGCCGGCGGGCTCGTCTCTTCCACCGGCGTGGCCGTCTCGCTTTCGAAGATGTTCGCAAATCAGTTCAGTCTGCTCAACAACTACGCCGCCGGCGTGGCCGTCGCCTGCACCTTCATGTACCTGCGCGTCCTCTTCGAGGCGGCCGTCATCTATCCCGCCCTCGCCAAGCTCCTCGCCCCCGCTTTCCTCGCCGCGACGGCCGTGGGCCTGCTCTTCACCTACTACCTTTATACCCGTTCGCAGAGTGCCGATATCCATCTCGAGAACGAGGCGATCAAGAAAAACCCGCTGCAGCTGAGCGAAGCGATCAAATTCGGCCTGATCTTCGGCGTCATCTACGGGGCGATCGCCTTTACCGAGAACCGCTTCGGCAACGTCGGCGTCTACATCGTTTCGCTGATCTCCGGTATTACCGATGTCGATGCCATCACCCTTTCGCTCTCGGAACTGAGCAAGGACGGCAAACTGCTCAAAAGCACCGCCATGAACGGCATCGTCATCGCCTCGGTAACGAATTCGCTCGTCAAACTCGGGATCGTCTTCTGGATCGGCGGTCTCAAGCTTGGATGGCGCGCCGCACAGTTCTTCATCCTGACGCTCGGTTCGATGGCCACGGTGCTCTCTCTGACCGAGTTCTTCCTTCTTTAACTCATAAGAATATTAAATAAAAATGATTATTCATTGTTATCATTAAGGGTAAATAGGTGATACTTTCTTCCTAAAAACATTAATTTTGAGGAGAATTCATGAAAACCAGTGCACGCAACCAGATCAAGGCAACGGTGACAGAGATTATCGGGGGAACCGTCAACAGCGAAGTGGTGATGGACGTGGCAGGCACCCCGCTCAAGGCCATCATTACCAAAGAGGCGGTCTCCGAGATGGGACTGACGGCCGGTTCGGAAGTCTACGCCATCATCAAGGCCTCATTCGTCATGATCGCCAAGGAGAAACCCGGCAAGATCAGCACACGGAACGTCATCGAAACGACGGTCAGCGACATGATCGAAGGCCCGGTAAGCTGCGAACTCAAACTGGCCATGGGCAGCGCGGTCCTGACGGCGATCATCACCGAAGAAGCGGCCAAGGAGCTTGGCGTCGCCAAAGGGGACACCGTCCACGCACTGATCAAAGCCAGCGCCATCATCCTCGCACAGTAACACCCCATTTGCAGCCTTCAATGGCTGCGGAACGTCTATTCTCCCGTCTGCACTTTCTGCTCTGCCGCTTCCAGATCAATAATCTTCGGAAGTGTCGTCAGCACGCTGTCGGGATTAAGGCTGATAGAGTCGATCCCGAGGCGTACCAGGAACTCCGCGACCTCCGGGTAGTCCGACGGGGCCTGCCCGCAGATGCCGCTGTGGCGGCCGTTGCGCTTGGCCCCCTCGACGGCCATCTCGATCATCTTCAGCACCCCCGCGTCCCGCTCCTCGTAATCAAAGGCGACGATCTCGCTGTCGCGGTCGACGCCCAGGGTGAGCTGGGTGAGGTCGTTGCTGCCGATGCTGAAACCGTCGAAAACCTCGCTGAAGCCGTCGATGGAGATGACGTTGTTGGGAATTTCGCACATCACGTAGATCTGCAGCCCGTTCTCTCCCCGCACCAGCCCGTGCTTCGCCATCGTCTCGACAACCCGCCGCCCCTCTTCGACCCGGCGGCAGAAAGGGATCATCAAGATGACGTTCGTAAAGCCCATCTCGTTTCTGACGCGCTTCATCGCGGCACACTCCAGTGCGAACCCCTCCTCGTAGGCGGGGTGGCTGTAGCGCGCCGCGCCCCGGAAGCCGATCATCGGGTTCGCCTCGTCCAGCGGTTCGAAGAACTGCCCGCCCGCGAGGGTGGCGTACTCGTTCGTCTTGAAGTCGCTCATGCGCACGACGCAGGGGTCGGGGTAGACCGCCGACGCGATCGTCGCCACCCCCTCGGAGAGGCGCTTAACGAAGAAATCTTCCGGCCCCTCGTAGGCGGCGCTGAGGGCTTCGATCTGCACCCTTGTGGCCAGGTCCGTCTTTTCGGGGTGGACCAGTGCCATGGGGTGAACCTTGATGGATTCGTTGATGATGAACTCCATCCGCGCCAGGCCGATCCCGTCGACGGGGAGGTGCGCCAGCGAGAAGGCGAGGTCGGGGTTGCCGAGGTTCATCATGATCTTCGTGCGCGTTTTGGGGAGGTGGCTGAGATCGGTCCGCTCGACGTCGTACGCCAGGATGCCGTCGTAAACCCTTCCCGTCTCCCCCTCGGCGCAACTGACCGTCACCTCCCGGCCGTCCGCAAGCTTCTCCGTCGCATCCTCCGCACCGACGATGGCGGGGATACCGAGCTCCCGGCTGACAATGGCCGCGTGGCAGGTACGTCCGCCGCGGTTGGTGACGATGGCCGAGGCCATCTTCATCACCGGCTCCCAGTCCGGTGTCGTCGTATCGGCCAACAGCACCTCGCCCTGCTTGAATTCGCCGAGCTGCGACGTATCGCGGATATGGTGCACCTTTCCGCTGCCGATCTTCGTACCGACGGCACGGCCGGTCGCGAGCAGCTCCCCTTCCCCCGTCAGATGGTAGATCTCGAGGATCGATCCTTTCTTTTGCGACTCCACCGTCTCCGGGCGCGCCTGCACCATGTAGAGCCGGCCGTCGATGCCGTCCTTGGCCCACTCCATGTCCATCGGCTTATCGTGGCCGACGTTTTGGGAGTAGTGCCGCTCAATCTTGATAGCGTAATCGGCGAGGACCATCACGTCTTCGTCGGCAATACAGAAGCGCGTCCGCTCGGCGGGAGGCGTCTCGACGTTTTTTGTATACTCGACGGCGATGCTGCCGCTGCTGAGCGCTTCGGAGAAGATCATCTTGAGCTCTTTTTTCCCGAGGCTCCGCTTCAAAACCGCCCGGTGCCCCCGGTCGAACGTCGGCTTATGGACGTAAAAACCGTCCGGATCGATCGTGCCCTGCACGACATTCTCCCCCAATCCGTAGGTCCCCGTGATGTAGACGACGTCGCGGAACCCCGACTCCGTATCGATACTGAACATCACCCCGCTCGCGCCGACGTCGCTGCGTACCATCTTCATCACGACGACGCAGAGCTTGACGTCGAAGTAGTCGAAGCCGCTGTCAAACTTGTAGTGCAGGGAGCGGTCGGTAAAGTTCGAGGCGAGGCAGCGTTTGTAGGCGTCCAGGAGCGCCTCGGCAGAGGCGATATTGAGGTAGGTGTCGTTCTGACCCGCGAAGGAGGCCTCCGGAGAGTCTTCCGCCGTTGCGGAGGAGCGGACCGCCAGGGAGACGTCGTCGCCGTATTCGCGCTTGAGCGCCGCATACCCCTCCAGAATCTCCGCTTCGAGCGCGGGAGGGAGGGTGCAACTGTAGAGGATCTCCCGGCACGCCTTCCCCCGCGCCTGCAGCTGCGTGACATTGTCGGGGTTGAGATCATCCAGCTGCGCATGGAGCTTCTCCAAGGCGCCGTTCGCTTCGAGCACCGCATCATAAGCCTCCGCCGTGACGGCGAAGCCGTTGGGGACGAGCACCCCCGCCGTGCTGAGATGCCGGTACATCTCCCCCAACGACGCGTTCTTGCCTCCGACCGAAGGGACGTCCCCGATGCCGAGCGCTTCAAACCATTTGACATATGCCATCGCTTCCTCCTTAATGCAGTGTTCCTCGCCTCTTTCCTGTGCCGCCGTGCTACAGGTAGATCACCTCGTTCTGTTCCACGATATGGACCTCTTTGTGCAACTGCTCTGTAATAGCCGCCTTGAAGAGTGCCTCTTTGTCCGCTTCCCCGTGGATGAGAAAGATGTTTTTGAGGCCGCTCATCCCCTTGATCCACTCCAGGATACCGGATTGGTCGGCATGGGCGGAAAAACCGTTGATCGTATAGACACTGGCCTCGATCCGGATGTCTTCGCGGTAGATCTTGACCCATTTTTCCCCGTCGACGATGCGGCGGCCCAGCGTACCGGCGGCCTGGTAGCCGACGAAGATGAGCGCATTCTTGCGGTTCCAGAGGCGGTGTTTGAAATGGTGCAGGATGCGGCCGCCGGTGCACATTCCGCTGCCGGCAATGATGATGGCGCGGCTGTCGGTCTGGTTGATCGCCTTGGACTCCCCGACGTCGAGGGTGTAGGTGAGCAGTTCAAAATCAAAGACGCTCCCGTCCCGCGCCTTCACCTCCCGGCATTTGGCGCTGAGCAGGTCGCTGTAGCGGTCGTAGACCTCCGTGGCCCTTATGGCCATCGGTGAGTCGACGAAGACCTTGCAGTGCGGCAGTTCGCCGCTTTCATGCATCTGCTTCAGCAGGAACAGGATCTCCTGGGTCCGCTCGACGGCGAAGGAGGGGATGAGCACGTTGCCCCAGTTGAGCAGGGTATCGGTCACGACCTTTTTGAACTCCTCCGTGCTCTGCAGGGCGTTTTGGTGGTCGCGGTCGCCATAGGTCGATTCGGTATAGAGGTAATCCGCATGGGGACAGGGGGCGAGATTCGGCAGTACCATATCATTGTCGTTGCCGATGTCGCCGGAGAAGACGATCGTCCGCGTCACCCCCGCCTCCTCGTAGGCGATCTCGATAAAGGCGGAACCGAGGATGTGCCCCGCATCCCTGTAGGTCACCTCCACCCCCTTGCACAGCGTAAAGGGCTCGCCGTACTCGGGCAGGATGCGGGTGAGGGCCAGGGCGTCCCTGACGTCGTCCTCGCCGTAAAGCGGCAGGCTCACCTCCCCCTCGGTCCCGCGGCGCAGGGCCTTTTTAAAGCGGGTCTCGTGGTCTTCTTGCATAATCTTGGCGCTGTCGAGGAGGATGACTTCGGCCAGGTCGAAGGTCGCTTTAGTCGCGACGATCGTCTTCGCGAACCCCTCTTTGACGAGCTTGGGCATCCGTCCGCAGTGATCGAGATGCGCGTGCGTCAGCAGCAGGAAATCGACCTGTGCCGGGTCGAAGCCGAAGGCGTCAGCGTTATGCTCCTCCTCCCGCCCCTGGAACATGCCGCAGTCGATGAGGATCTGCTTACCGTTTTCGAGCTCAAGCAGGTGGCATGAGCCCGTGACTGTTTCCGCCGCCCCGTAAGAAATTACCGTCGCCATCTCCTCTCCTTTTGCTTCACTGCCACTATCATAGCACTAAACCGCCGGGACGATCAAACAGGCCTGAACCAAATAATCATTTTTATGTGTTGACCTGCACTTAAGAATTGTCGTCCTATGATGGAACTATTACATTTTCTTACAGGAGACTGTCATGGCGATTCGCGGTATTTCAATTCTCAAAGGCATCGAAGCGGAAACGGTGGCCACACTGCTCAACAAAGCGTACTGCGACGAATGGCTGGCCTACTACCAGTACTTCATCGAGTCCAAAGTCGTCAAGGGGATCATGAAAGACGCCGCGATTGCCGAGCTTAATCAGCACGCGGCGGACGAACTGCGCCACGCGACGATGGTGGCGGACCGTATCATCCAGCTCGGCGGGACCCCGGCGCTGAGCCCCAGCGACTGGATGGTTCACGGCAACTGCGGGTATGAGGCGCCGGAGAATCCCGACGTCATGGCGGTGCTGGAACAGGCAATCAAGGGGGAGCAGTGCGCCATCAGCGTCTACTCGGACCTTGTCGATCTCACCCGGGAAAAAGACATCGTCACCTATGACATCGTCTCCCAGATCCTCGCCGACGAGGTCGAACACGAAGAGGACCTCCAGGCCCTCTACGACGACATCGAAGAGTTCGTCGAGCAGATCAGGACGGCCCTAAAGTAGGACCACCCCCCAGATCATCACCGTCATCGCGACGCTGATCAGGCAGGCGGCGGCCGCACTGTCCTTGGCCGCCTTGGCCAGGCGGTGGTAGTCGCGCGTGCTCAGATCCACGCCCCGCTCGACGGCACTGTTGAAGAGCTCCGCGACAATGGGCAGGAAGAGCGAGAACTGCAGCCAGAGCCGTTCGCATTTGGCCACGTCGATGCTCCAGGCCACAACGCTGAGCACGATGAAAAGCGCGACCTCGATCTTGAACACCGTCTCATGCCGGAAGACATGCATAAACCCCTCGACGGCGTAGCCGAAGTTCCTGCGGAGCGAATATTTCGGTTTGTTCATCCTCGCAGCCCCTTTTTTAACCCATATAATACACTAACGGCAAGGGTTCCTCCCAGCGCGACGTCCAACGCGGTCTGCATACCGAACTGCTCCCAGAGCCACCCGCCGAACGCTGCCCCCGCCGCGGCGAAGAGCGCGACCGCGGCATAAAAAATGCCGTAAACCGAGCCGCGGTTCTCTGCCTGCTGCGCGATCATGGCCCGGTTCGCATTGAGCGTCGCCACCGTAAAAAGACCCAGAAAGGCGAACGCGGCCCAGGTCGCCGCGGGCATCTGCAGCCACAGCAGCGCCTGGGCGACGATGCCGCAGCCGTAGCCGAAGGCGTTCACGGCCCCGCTGCCGAAGCGGTCCGACCCCAGACCGAAAAGGTAGCTTGTCAGCGTCTGCACCCCCGTCGATACGGCGAAGAGCAGCGGGATCAGCGCCGTGGCGATTCCGACCGTTTTGGCCTGTACCGTGAAGAAGGCTTCGCTGAATATGAAAAAAAGGAACAGAAAATAGAAGAACAGCTGCAGCACGGTTTTTTTGTCTGCGCTGCTCAGCCGGAAACGCTCGGTACACTGGACGCGTTTGGGGATGTCCCGCACGAAAAAGATGACGATCACCAGGCCGATGAGGCCGGGGATTAGGGTGGCGAAGAAGAGGGTACGGATCACCCCCTCGCTGTCGCCGAAATACCACAGCAGCCCGAACAGCAGCAGCGTCCCGCTGAACTCCCCAGCGATATCCATCGTTTTGTGAAACCCGAAGGTCTTGCCGTGGGCATTTTCCCTGGCATAGGAGGCGATCATCAGATCTTTCGGGGCCGAACGCACCCCCTTGCCCACCCGTTCCAGTGCGCGCAGCGCCGCAATGCTCCCCCAGCCGTGGCTGAACCCCAGCAGCGGTTTCGAGAGGGCCGAAAAAAGGTAACCGCCCACCACCAGCGGTTTGACGACGCCGTAGTAGTCCGCGATATAGCCCGAAACCATCCGCAGCGCATAGGAGACAAAGGTCGCCACGGCAACGATGACGCCCAGCTTGTCCATCCCTTCATGCAGGACGGTTATGACAAAAATAGGAAGAATGGGATTGACCATCGCGGAGGCCAGGTCGGTGAAATAGCTCACCCATCCAAGGCGCACGACGTTTTGATCGATAGAGTGCATCTGGGCATTATAGCGCAGCCCGGTGCGCGAAGAGAGGCTTATTTTTTGCCGAAGAGTTTTCCGAAGAAGCCGAACATGCCGCTCAGTTTTTTGTGGAAGATGTCGTCGATATAGGCGGAGTAGTCATGGAATCCGTCGTTGTGCAGTTTCAGCTCAAGGAACATCTCCGCGTCTCTTTGCGTCTTCGTCTGCTCAAGGTCGAGGAGTTTCGCGTAGAGGGTTTCGACCTCGTCAAGCACTTTCTTGGGGACCGGCCAGCGGTGGGAACGGTAGCCGCGGATCTGCTTGTGCTCGTTGAAAAGCGGTTTGTACTCCGAGTAAACCCAGTAATATTTACCGTCTTTACGGCGGTTCTTGACGATGGCCTTGTACTCTTTGCCCGCTTTAAGGGCGTCCCAGAGCAGTTTGAAAACGGTTTTGGGCATATCCGGGTGGCGGACGATGTTGTGCGGCTTTCCCATCAGCTCCTCTTCGGGATAGCCGGAGAGTTCCACAAAATATTCATTGGCATAAACGATCTTGCCCATAACATCCGTTTCCGAAAGGATCTCTCTTTTTGAATCAACTGGTACTTCTATATCCAGGGGTTTGAGCTGAAACTTCTCCGACATCGGGGACTCCTTAAATTATGTATATTTTTTGGATAGTAACAGAAGCAAAATTAATATTTTACAAAAACTAATAGTTAATATTATATACGGTAAGCAACGGTAGACGTTAAATCACATTAATGTGACAAATAAGAAACCCGGATACACCTCTTCGCGTACACTTCCCTGCTCATTTTTGGTGAAGCGGCAGAGACTCTCGTCGATCGGAATAACGAGGGTCCCCCCGGGTTTCAGCTGCTCCAGAAGCGTTTCGGGGAGTTCCCGCGCCGCGGCGGAAACGAGGATCCTGTCATACTGCTCCCCCGGCATGCCCAGGGCCTCCCCGGCCTCCTCGATCCGGACATGCCCGAACCCGAACGGCGCAATGTTGCGTTGACCTACAGCCACCAGGGATTTGCGGTACTCCAGCCCGGTCACCTCCCCCTGCGGACCGACAATATACCCCAGCAGCGCCGTCGTCCACCCCGACCCCGAACCGATATCGAGGACCCGCTCACCCGGTTCGGCGCCGAGCAGTTCCAGCATAAAAGCCACCGTCGTCGGCTGGGAGATCGTCTGCCCCTCCCCGATAGGAAGCGGATAATCGCCGTAGCGCTCCTCCCCGTAATATTCCGGCACAAAAGCGCCGCGGTCGACGGCGCGGAACGCCTTAATGATCCGCGGCGTGCGCAGCGCCCCGTAGTCGATCATCCCCGCGATCAGCCGCTCTGTCGCTTCACGGTCACGCATCATCGCCGCTTCCTATGGTCAAAAACGCATCCGGCAGCAGCGAGGTCGCCAGCATGACGCTGTTGATCCCCGCATGTTCCTGCCATGTCCCGACAGCCTGGTGCGCCTCCCGCAGCCAGAAAAGCTCCAGCACCTCCGCCATCGGCACAAAGGCCTGCAGCCCCTCGAGCTGTTCGGCCAGGATCGCGTTGTGCAGGGCCGCGTTGTTGAACGCCTGCATCAGGGAGACGCCGTGCAGCCCTATGCCCAATCCCAGTTCACGGAAAGGGAGCCTCGCGTCGGCAGGATGGCGCAGGGTGTTGCTCTGCGCGTAGCGCAACGTTCCCTCCCGCGCCGCTTCGAGCAGGGAGCGCAGCAGACCGCGCAGCGGCAGGTCGTGCCCCGCCATCAGCTGGGTCACGCGCGCCGCATCGAACAGCATGCCGCCCAGCCCCAGGGGGTCCTCCGTGGCGAGCGGCATCGCTTCGGCCATGCTCCCGGCGGCTTCAAGCTCCCCGCCGAGCCCTGCATCGTCGCCCAGCGCCCTCGCCGTCACCGAGAGCTGCAGATAGGTCACATAAGCCTCCAGGGCATCATGCTGCCCCATCGACGTGACCAGCGGCCGGCGCAGGTCGGTACTCATTTTCCAGTACATCCGTTTTGAGCCGTCCGGCATCGCATAGGTAAAGGCCCGGTACGCGCTTTTGGCCAGTTCCACGGCCCAGCGGCTGTAGCGCACCTCCCCGCTCACCGCCGCCATGCGGTCCAGGGCGTGCATCCACTTGGCAAGATAATGAAAATATTGGCCGTCGCGGTCCCACTCCGAGGCTTCATCATAGGCGGTATCGGCGCCGCGCTCCGGCAGCGGCTTGCCGATGCGCAGTCCCGCCACCGTCGGGTAGCTGGCCGCATCCGCCGCCGCCAGGCCGCTCAGGGCTCCCTCGCGCGCATCGTCGCCGCGAAACGCGCCCAGTTCACGGTGGACCGTATCGATCAATATCCGGGCCTTTTCCAGATACCCCTTCTCGTCGGTGCGCTTGAAGAGTGAGAGAAAGTTGCAGACGGCGAAGGCATCCGTCCATAGGTAGCGCCCCTCCCCCGTCCCGATCGGGTGGCGCGCATCATAGGCCTCCATCAGGGCTGCGGCCTTTTCGATGCGCTCGTGGTGTTCCAGGATCATTGTCGATCAATCCTCCATGACGGGGCCGCCGACCTCGTCATCGCCGTAGAAGCTGTGCGTCCCGTCGCAAAAGGGGAGGTTCTTGGAGGACTTGCAGCGGCACAGCAGGTAGGCCTTGCTCTTCTCTACCGTGAACTTCAGGGGCATACAGCCGGTCCCCTGATGGCTTCCGTCGCAAAAGACCCCCTCTTTGGCGCGGCCGCACATGCAGTACAGATAGAGCTTCCCCGCCTCCAGGTCGACCCCCTTCGGTTTATTGAAAAAAACAACAGCATCCTTGCACATCTGGCACCCCCGTTTTTCAGTGGACGATCCCGCACACCGTTTTTTTCATGATAGCCCGATGCCACGGCGAAGTCAAGCCGCCGGAAACGCCGGAAGTGTGGCTATAATTATTGCATGACACCCTTTCTTCTGCCGCCGAAGGTGCGCTGCAGCGACGGCGAGATGCGTCGCGTCGGATTTGAACTGGAGTACTCCGGCCCGGAGCTGGAGTCATGCGCCCGGATCGTCGCGGAGATCACCGGGGGCGAGATCACCGAAATCAACCCCTGGCACTACACCATCGGCCCGACGCCCTGGGGAGACTTCTCCCTGACGCTCGATTTCCAGTTCCTCATCCGCTCAGGCCTCCAGGAGTGGCTGCACAATGCCGGGTTCGACGAAGCGATGGAGCAGGACGAAATCGACGCCATCGAATACTTTATCGGCTCCTTTTCTGCGTCGCTTGTCCCCTTTGAGCTGACGACGCCGCCGCTGCCGCTGAACGCCCTTGACCTGGTGGAAACCCTTAAAGATGCCCTGCGCGGCGCGGGGGCGCTCGGCACAACGGCCAACCCCCTCTATGTCTTCGGCTTCCACATCAATCCCGAGGCGCCCGATCTGAGCGCGGCGACCCTGCTGGCCTATCTGCGTGCCTACCTCGTACTCTATGACCTGCTGGCCGAGGAGATCCGTCCCGTCTTCACCCGGCGCCTCTCCTTCTATATCGACCCCTTCCCCTCCGATTACATCCGCAAGGTTTTGCACCCCGCCTACCGCCCGACAATAGAGGGCTTTACCGATGATTACCTGGAAGCCAACCCGACACGCAACCGGGCCCTCGACCTGCTGCCGCTGCTGGCATGGAATGACCTGGGGCGTGTCCGTCGGGCCCTGCCCACAGAGAAGATCTCCCCCCGCCCCGCCTTTCACTTCCGTCTCCCCAACTCCCGCGTCGATGAAGCGGGTTGGCACACCGCCGACGCCTGGAACAGCTGGCTCCATGTCGAACGCCTGGCGGAAGATACGGAGACGCTGCTGTCGCTCGCCTATGCGCGCTACCGCATGATGAACTCATTCTTCTACCGTTTCCGTAAAAAACAGTGGATCAAAAGGATACGACAATGGGCAGAAAAGTTCGAATAGCCGTCACGGGAGGCAAACGCGGCAGCCGTCTTGCCTGGTACTTCTCCCGCTTCCTGCTGGGGGGCCACGGCGCGGGAGGAAGCTTCCTGCATCCCGCAACCGATTACCGTGATGCCGCCTTCGACGCCCTGCTGATCACCGGCGGCAGCGATATCGATCCCCAGACCTACGGTGCCCAGGCGCATCCGGCCATCGAACATACGGACCCCGAACGGGACGCCATGGAACTCTACCTCCTCGAGACGGCGGTCCGCCGGGGGGTGCCCGTCATGGGCATCTGCCGCGGCATGCAGCTGCTCAATCTCCATTTCGGCGGGACGCTGCATCCGCATATTCACGACTTCGACCTCGACTTCTCCCACCCGCACACGCCGCTGCCGCTGCAGACGGTGACCCTTGAATACGGCAGCAGGCTCCACGACATCGTCGGACAGGGCGAACTGCGCGTCAATGCACTGCACCACCAGGCGGTCGACCGCCCCGGCGAGGGGATGCGGATCGTCGCCCACGACCGCAACAGGATCGTACAGGCGATCGAACATACGGGCTCACCCTTCATGCTCGGCCTCCAGTGGCATCCGGAGTTCATGCCCTACAGCTGGCACAGCCGGAAGATCTTCGCGGCCTTTGTCCATACGGCACGGACGATGCAAACGTCGTGAAAAGATAAATTCGGGATAAGAAAACGGGGAGGAGAGGCGGCGCCCTCTCCTAGAAAATCAGCGGATCAGTTCCGCGCGGACGGAGCGGTTCTGCGCACGCCCTTCGGCTGTGGCGTTGGTGGCGACCGGATCGGTCTCCCCTTTTCCGACGGCGCTCAGGCGGTTGGACGCGATTCCCTTACCCACCAGCAGGCCGACAACGACCTCGGCACGTTTCTTCGAGAGCACGTCATTATATGCATTCGTCCCGCGGTCGTCGGCACGGCCGACGATCTCGGCTTTGTAGGGGTTGGATTTCATATAATCCGCAAAGGCATCGATCTCGTCCATATGGGCACTCGTCACCACGGCGGAGTCGGTGGCGAACTCGACGCTGAACGGGAAGGTCGCGGCACACCCTACTTTATCGACCTTGAAGCCTGATGGGGTCTCCGGGCAGTTGTCATAAAGGTTCGCAACGCCGTCGCGGTCGTCATCGGGCACGCACCCGTAGGCGTCGACTTCGGCGCCGCGCGGTGTATTCGGGCACTGGTCATTGTCGTCGATGACGCCGTCGCCGTCACTGTCGTAGGTTTTGTACCCTGATGACGCTACCGCCGCGGCCGCTTCGTGGGCACCGAACGCGAAGGAGAGACCGGCGAGCGCCAGCAGGTTGCTGTCATAGCGGTTGCCGTTGTTCTTGAGCATGTAGATCGCTTCGAGTTTCAGCGCCACCTGTTCGGTGAAGGGGATTTTCACCCCCGCGCCGGCATCGCCGTAGGCGCTGTTCTTGTTGCCGTAGAGCGGATTGCTCATATTCTCGTAACCGGCGCCGATCTTGGCGAACGGGCGGACGCTGCCTTCGTCCGTGTAGTCGTAGACGGCCCCCATGCCGACACGCCAGATGTTCGTGGAAGCGGAGGTATCGATGGGGCTAAGGAACAGGGGCGGCGTCGGCGCCGGCGGGTTGTACGAATAGTCCGTATCCGTCGCATAGTAGGCGGACAGTTCCGGTTTGATCGGGAAGGAAAAGAGGTTGTTGATCTGGATTTCTCCCCCGATGATCATCTCGTTTTCAAGCAGAATATTGCCTTCTGGAATCCCGATCCCCGCCACCGGTGAAACCTCGATATTGTATTGAGATGCTGCCGCGATCTGTGCCGCCAGCAACGCACTCGTCATCCATGCACGCTTCATCATTCCTTATACTCCTGAGCGAAATTCACGGAAGTATACCATAGAGAACTGTACAAAAAATAACGTATTTTAAAAAAAATGTAACTATAACGCCGGATGCCCCTCTACCGCCCTGCGCCCCGCTTCGATCAGCGGCGCGGCTTTATGGAAGTCAAACGTACTGCAGATATTCTTGGGAAGGGTAATCATGATATCGGGCGGGTAGCCGCCGATGCGGTACTGGGTCAGGCTGCGCTGCATCGTATCGAAACTCTGGTCGAGAATGGAGAATATGTGCGCCTGCTCCCGGCGGCGGAGACGCTCTTTGATGGCATTTTTGGCCTTGGATGCCAGACGTTCGGCAAAGGAGTCATAGCGCTCGGCGACGGCGGCTTCCTCCTGCTCCGCGTCGGGGCCGTAGAGGTTGACGGCGATGGTGAGGTCGCTGCGGTCGCGCATCGTCGGCGCCACGGGCAGGGGGTTGAGGACCCCGCCGTCGACCAGGAGCATTCCGTCGAGCTCCACCGGGGTAAACACGGAGGGGATGGCGATCGAAGCGCGGATCGCGCTCAGCAGGTCTCCGCTTTGAAACCACACCTCTTTGCCCCGGTTCAGGTCCGAAGCGACGGCCGTGAAACGGATGGGCAGCTCCTCGATCGTCTGGGTGCCGATAAGATCGTCCAGGCGCTCGAAGACCTTTGTACCGCTCATAATGCCCCGCTTGTCCCAGGCGAGGTCCAGGAGCGCGGCGACGTCGAGGGGGTCTAGCCCCTGCACCCACTCCCTGTATTCGGCAAGCCTGCCGCAGGCGTAGAGTCCGCCGACCAGCGCCCCCATGGAACAGCCGCTGACGGAGACGATCTCATACCCCTTTGCCTCCAGCGCCTCGATGACCCCAATATGCACGTAGCCACGCGCCCCGCCGCTTCCCAATACCAACGATACTTTCTTCATCGCTTCCCTTTGTGTTCAGAACTATTTCTAATTATAGGGCATTCGGAGGTGCGGGGAGATCAACTTCTGTCGCTCAAGGGGGTAATGGAAGGGGAAGAGAGCATCATGCTCTCTTTGTGCCCAAAGAAAAAGGGCTAGTGTTTGCGGATAACGACACCCTGGTCGGTCTGGTGGGCCGGGTGGTACGGGCCCGCCGGCAGTGCGAAGAAAAGGCGGGCGTTGGCGACATGGGCGTATTCGACATAATCGGCCGCGGCGGTATTGATCGCCGTGCCGATCGCCTGGATCAGCAGTCCGGCCAGTCCGCCGCCGCCGCTGTTGCTCGTAAGGTCAACGGTGACGCTGCCTTCGTACTCCCACAGCTTCTCATTGGTCTTCGTCGAGACCGCTTCGGAGGCGATCGTCACCGTCAGCGAGGAGGCCACGACGGCATACATGACGTCCCACTTCTTGATACGCGTGAACATGACGACGTCGGCCCCGAAATAGTCGTAAAACTTATCCGCGGGCAGACTGTAGAGCAGTTCGGTATCGTAGACGCCCTCCTGTTTGAGGATGTCGCTGACCATCTCCATCGGGAAGACATAGTAGCCCGTCTGCGCGATGGGCATTTCGATCGTCGTGGCGTAGTAGTCCTTCGCCTCGGCATCGCTGCTTTCGTTCATCGCCGGCAGGACCACGATGGAGCGGGGGTCTTCTTCATACATCTGGGGGAAGGCCTCGCCTTTGGTGATGCCCGCATTATGCGCGGCACACCCCGTCATGATCATTGCGGCGAAAATCGATGCCGCCACTGCAGCTATTTTTCCGTACATCATGATTTCGCTCCCTTCGCTTCGGCTTTGCGCACCTTTTCAATGACGCGGTCCATAAAGTGCGCCGACTCCGGGTAGAGCCCTTTTTCCATCTCGAAATAGTGCACAGCCTGCTTGGTGTCCCCCTGCTTGAAGTAGATGTATCCCAGGTTCGCATACATCCCCGGTGCCACACGCTTGGAAACGCTGTCATTGGCATTTTCGATGGCCGTCAGAATCGCCTGCTGCATCGCCAGGAGGTTCTCCGCACTGGTATCCTGCTTATACGCATAGTAGCTTTCGCTATAGGTGCCGTAGTTATAGAGTGCCTGCGGTTTCGTGGCACACCCGCTCAAAATCGCGATGGCTGCCAGCGGCAAAGCCGCTTTCATCAGCATGCCCATCCTCACTGGCCGACTCCGATCTCTTTGGCGATGCCGTCGCCGACGTAGATACTGCGTTCAACAACGAGGGCATCCCCCCTGTAGACCTTCACGCTGTGCTTGCCCGGAGCGACCCGGTACTGGTGGTCGCGTCCCGCTTCGACGGCGAAGGGCTGCCCGTCGTCGACGGAGACGGATGCCCCCGCGACGTCACCTGTAAAGTAGAGGTAGGACGCCCGCTCACCCGTGGCAACGCCCGACTTGTAGCCGCAGCCGGCCATAAAGAGAGCTGCCGCCATCAACACTGCTGTCACTGCTTTCATGCTTTAATCCTTGTGGACCTGAATATACAGGTCGGAGAAATTTTTCGTTTTCAGGCGCGCGCCAAGGTCGCCGCTCGTGATCGACGCGAAAGAGACCTCGTTCTCCGGGGTGTCCCCCGCCGTCGAGACGATCTCGATCGTCGCCAGCTTTTTGCCCGGCAGCGTAATGATGCTGTTGGTCTGCGGGTTTTTGACCTTCTTGCCCGACGCCATGACGTCGAACTTGTCCCCCACCTTGATGTTCTGGCTCTTGCCGCCGGAAGTGATCAGCATCCCCTGCTCGTAGCCCAGCAGGTAGCCGCGCCACGGCTTGTCCATCATGTTCTCGATCACGTTCGATGCGAGGTCCGAGATCGCTGCGTCGATCGCCTTGTCGTTGAGCTGGGAGTCATACGCGCTCTTGTCCCCGACGCCCATGACCGTACCGGCTTCGCTGTACGCGGTCCCTTTCCCCTCTTCGGAGTAGATGATCTGCCCCGTACTGACGTCGACGATGCGGATATGGACCTTGGCGAAGGCCTCCTGCTTCTTGACGCGGCTGAACCAGCCGACGTCGCTTACCTCGTTGCGCCCGAACTCCGTGATGGAGCCGAGAATGAGGTAATCGGCGCTGTTTTTCAGCGCGGGCGCATCGCCCATCGCCAGCTCTTTCTGGATCTTCTCGAGGTCCGCGCGCTCGAGCATGATAAACTTGCCCGTCTCGAAAAGCTTGGAGGAGAGAATATCCATCGCCTGCTTCCCGATCCGGTCGCTGTTCTCATCAATAAAGAAACTCTGGCCGTAGCGGGTCTCGTTGGTAAAGCGGCCAATGGCGACTTTGCGCTTCAGACCCGAAGGCTCCTCTTTGAGCGCCTTGGCGGCCTGCACCGTTTTGCTGACGGCGGGTGCCGCCGTCGGCGTGTCATGCACTTCCTGTTTCTCCATGGTCGCACACCCCGTGATACAGAGGGCTGCGGCGACCGGAGCTAGTAAATACCTATACTTCATTGTAGTCTCCGATAACAGTATATGTTTTATATTATGCCAAGTCATGCTTAATCTAGAGGGCTGCAAACGCTCCCCGGCATTCGGATGGAGTATGGTAGAAGGGGAGAAAACGGAGCTGTGCGGTTAAAAAGTGGGCGGATATCCGGCGGCCGGCCGCGCCGTGAGATGTTTTTTACTCATACCGCAGCGCGTCGATCGGGTTCATGTTCGCCGCCTTGCGCGCCGGGATGATCCCGAAAACGATCCCGATCAGCATCGAAAAGAGCAGCGCAACCGTCGTCACGGCCGGGTTGATGACGAGGGTCAGGTCCATCGCCTGCGCGACCCCCACGGTGATCCCGATGCCCGTGAGCACGCCGAAGATGCCGCCGAGCCCCGAGAGAACGACCGCCTCGATCAGAAACTGGATCAGGATATCCTGGCTCATGGCCCCGATGGCCATGCGGATGCCGATCTCGCGGGTGCGTTCCGTCACCGAGACGAGCATGATGTTCATGATCCCGATGCCGCCGACGACGAGGGAGATGGCGGCCACCGCCCCCAGCATCACCGTCAGCATCGACGTGATCTGCGACAGGGTATCGAGCAGCGCCGTCATGCTCCGGACAGCGAAATTGTCCTCTTTGCCCGGTTTGATGTTGCGGCTTTCGCGCAGCACCTGGCGGATCTGCTGTTTGACGGTGTCTAGGGGGTAGTTCTCCTTGACCGACACCAAAATGGAGGGGATGTTCTGGTTCCCGCCGATACGGCGCTGGAACATCTTGATGGGGACGAGGATCAGGTCATCCTGGTCCATGCCGAAGGTGTTCGCCCCTTTCTCTTCAAGCGTCCCGATCACCCGGCATGAAAAACTCTTGAGGCGGATCTTTTTTCCCATGGGCTCTTCTCCCCCGGGAAAAAGCTCGTCGATCACCGTCTGTCCGAGGATACAGACGCTCTGCCCCGCGCGCAGCTCGCTTTCGCTGAAGCGCTCCCCCTCTGCCAGGTTCCAGTTCTGGACATCAAAATAGCCGTTTTCGACGCCGCGCACGCTGGTCTGGTAACTGCGGTCGCGGTAGAGCACGTTCACGGTACTGCTGGCCATCGGGGAGACCGCTTCGAGCGTGAAGATCGACTTTTGCAAAATGCGGACGTCTTTCATCTCGAAGGGGATGCTCGTTCCCGACATCCCCGGAGGCCCCTTCTCCTGGCCGGGCATGATGTGCAGCGTGTTGCTGCCGAGGCTGCCTACGCTTGCGGTAATCGACTCGCTCGCCCCCTGCCCGATATTGACCATCGCGATGACAGAGGCGATCCCGATGACAATCCCTATTGCCGTCAGCAAGGAGCGCATCAGGTTGCGCCTTATTTCGCGGATGGCCTGCAGGAAAGCGTTAAGCAGCATGGTCCGTGTCCCTCTCGATGCGGCCGTCGCGCAGGAGGATCGTGCGCGACGCGTAGTCGGCGATCTCCTCTTCGTGGGTCACCATGATCACGGTGATCCCCTTGGCGTTGAAACCCCGGATCAGCTCCATGATCTCATGGCTGCGCTGGGTGTCGAGGTTCCCCGTCGGTTCGTCGGCGATGAGGACCTGCGGCTGCGTCACGATGGCACGCGCAATGGCCACACGCTGCTGCTGCCCGCCCGAAAGCTGTGAGGGGTCATGGTGCATGCGCTCGGCAAGCCCGACCTGTACCAGGGCCTCCTCCGCGCGTTCCCGGCGCTCCCTGGCGGAAACGCCCTGGTAGATCAGCGGCATCTCCACATTCTCCAGCGCCGAGGTGCGTTTGAGCAGGTTGAAGCCCTGGAAGACGAAGCCGAGAACGTAGCGGCGGAACAGGGCCCGCTGTTCGTGCGTCAGCCGCCCCAGGTCCGTCCCCTCAAACCGGTAGCGCCCCCCGCTGGGCACATCGAGAGCACCGAGGATATTGAGCAGGGTCGACTTGCCGCTGCCGCTGGGCCCCATGATGGCCACGAACTCGCCCTGGCCGATACGGAGATCCAACGGGTGCAGGACATGCGTCGCCGCCTCGCCACTGCCGTAGGTTTTGGTGATCTGTTCCAGGCTGATCACGGCTGCTTCTCCTGGGCGACGATAAGATTGTCCCCGGGTGTGAGCACCTCCCCTGCGATGACACTCTGGGTACCGTTCGTGCCGAGCACCTCGACGTAGAGCTTCTCCGGGGTCTGCCCGTTCAGCCGCCAGACGTGCGGTTTATCATCGTAGGCGCTCTCGTCATCGTCATGAAACGCGAACAGTTTCGTCTCCTTGGACGTTGCGACGGGAAGGTAAAGCAGCGCGGCGCGGGGGACGATCAGCGCATCGCGGAACGTCTGGACGGTGATATCCGCGTCGGCGCTCATCCCCGGGCGCAGTTTCAGGTCACTGTTGTTAACGTCCAGTACGGCGATGTAGGTGACGACCCCGTCCTCGATCTCCGAGTTGACCCGCACCATGCGGATCGTGCCCGAAAACACGCTGTCAGGATAGGCGTCAACCGTAAACATTGCCGTGTCCCCCGCTTTCACCTTGGCGATATCCGCCTCGTCGACGCTCACCTGCAGCTCCATCTTGCGCAGGTCCTTGGCGATTGTAAAGAGCGTCGGGGTCTGGTAGGAAGCCGCGACCGTCTGGCCGGGGTCGATCTCGCGGGTGAGCACGGTACCGTCGACGGGCGAATAGATTGCCGTACGCTCCAGGTCATACTGCGAAGAGACGAGGCTGTGCTTCGCCTGTTCCACCTGCGCCTTGGCGTTATCGACCTGCGCCTTGGACGCCAGATAGTCGGCATAGTCCGTATCCCAGTCACTTTGCGAAGGCAGGGCCCCTTTCGTCTCTTCGCGCAGCGTTTCGTCGCGCTTGAGCGTCGCCTTGCTGCGGTAGAGTTCCGCATTCGCATTCTCCAGCGTTGCCTTGGCCGACCTCAGCGCCGCATTCGCCTTGTCGACGGCGCTTTGGTACTTCGTCTTATCCATCTGCGCCATCAACTCCCCCTTCTTCACAAGGTCGTTGTAATCGACAAGCACCTTCTCGATCGTGCCTGAGACCTCCGTACCGACATCAACGCTCTCCAGCGGCTGCAGGTACCCCGACGCCGAAACGGTGATGTTGAGTTCCCCCCGCTCCGCGCTCTGGGTGACGAAACGGTAGGCCTGACCGTTCTTAGCCGGTTGCAGGAAGAAGTAGCCGCCGACGGCCACTGCGATCAGCACGACAACGCCCAGTACGATCCATTTCCATCGAGGGCTTTTATACGCCGTGACCTTTTCCATCGCTTCCATTACTGCTCCTTGTATATCCGGGTATCGAAATAGAGCGCTATACGCTCAATCTGGATGTTGTAGTGCTGGATCCGCTTTTCGAGCTTCTGGATCTGCACCGAATTCCCCAGCGACTCGAGGTCATAGGAAGAGGTATAGCCCGCCTTGACCTGGCCCTGCGTGAAGGTGTAAAGGTCGTCGTACATAGCGATCATCTCTTCGGCCACGCCGATCTTCTCTTGATAATCCCCGATGGTTGCCGCACGCATATCGTACTCCTGTTCCAGCTCCATCTTGCGGTCGATCTGCGCCGTCTGCGTTTGCAAGGATTGCAGTCGGCTTGCCTCGACTGTCCCCCTGCTGTTGATATCGAGCGGCATGCTCAGCACGGCGCCGTAGCTGTAGCGGTCGCCGTTATAATCGAGGGTATCGCCGCGGTAGTCGTTATAGCCGTACCCCGCATTGACCGAGAGCGTCGGCAGGTAGGCCGAACGCGTCACCTTCCAAGCCGCCGTGTCCGCACGGCTCTGGGCCGTGTATTGCAGCAGTTCAAGGCTGTTTTGCAGGTAGACGTCGCGGGGGACAAGGGGGAATTCCGGCAGCGCCACCGTGTCGACGCCGCGCGACCCGAGCAGCTTCTGGAGTTCGAACACTTCGCTGCGCAGAGTGTTGCGCACAACGATCACGTCGCTGCGCGCACTGTCGCGGTCGATGGTCACGCGGTTGAGCTCGCTGATGTCCGCACTGCCGGCTTTGTACTTCGCCCGGGTGATCATCAAGTCGATGTCGCGGTTGGCCAGCGTCAATTCGCTCTGCTGCAGTTGCAGGCGGTCGCGCTCAACCTGCGCTTTGAGAGTATAGGCCTGCTTAAGGTAGGCGGCCTCCTCCAGGTCGACGGCAAGCAGATTCGCTTTGCCGGAGGCGTCCGCCTGTTCGACGGTATAGTAGATTCCGCCGCTGCGGAAAACATCCTGGTCCCACGACACCCCGGCGCTCGCCAATCCGCCCTCACTGCCCGCGGCATCCCTGGAGCGCGTATAGGAGAGCGACAGCACCAGCGGAGAGACCCAGCTGGTTTTGCCGGTCCCGGTCTGTTCCTTCACCTGTTCGCGCTTGAGCTTCAGCAGCTCCCGCTTCTGCTCCGAAAGCGGCAGCGTCTCGGCGCCGAGGAGAGAGGCAAACAGAAACGGCAGGGGCCAGAGCCGGCGTAGACGTAACGTGCATTCTTTCACTTTACCGATATCCTTCTGAGTGTGTCACTTAGCATTATAGAACAAGCCTGCTCCTTTAGGGAAACTCCCGTTAAACGGGGACGCCGCATTACTCTTTCTCCGCGGTGATCATCATGACCAGCTCGAAGGGAGAGACGCTGTTGGCGCGGGCGATTGCAGCGAGCGAATCCGCACTGCCAAGGGTAATCCCCCTGTCGCCCAGCAGCGTTTCGGCCGCTTCCCGGTCCGTTGCCAGCAGCGGGAGCGACACGGCCAGCGGTGCGTTCAGGGCACGGTCGATCAGGGTTACCTTCGGGTTCGGGCCGCTTTCCGACGACGCGATAAACGCAATCGAAACGGCGGTAAGCACGGCGGTGAATCCCATGAAAACCTTTTTGGGGAAGTACCGCTTCATCCCCTTCCAGTTAAAGTAGACGTGCAGGAGCGCCGCGGCGACGAAGAGCAGTCCCAGCGTCTCGTGCAGTGCCTTGACCTGGACATCAAAGAGGTGGAAATAGAGCAGGACGCCGCTCACGCCGACGACAAAAAATACCAGCGCCGTTAACGAGGTCGCACTCTCTTTGATCAACGGTTTCATTATACGCTCCTTGCAGATAGTTGTTCGGTGACTCGGGAACGGCAGGGAACTTCCGGCACCGTTCATATCTCTTTGGAAACGATTGTAGAAAAAAGGTGTATATCGGCAGCCAACGCGGCGTAAACCAATGTAAACGCCGCTGCAGTCGTGGGGAAAGGCGTCACTGCGTTTTTTGGCTCTCTCGGCGCCCTAGCGTGTCCCCCTCGGGGTATCAGGAACCAAATAGGTCCTCCAGCGCCGCATCGACGGTTTTGAATTTAAACGTAAATCCGGCCTCCAGCAGCCGTTTGGGCAGGGCATACTGACCGCCGGCGAGCGCCTCGCCGCCTTCGGAACCGAAACGCAGCTTCAGGAGGAAACGGGGCACGGTCATAAAAGTCGGGCGATGCAGCACCCTGCCGAGCGTCTTCGTCAGACCGTAATTGGTCGTCGGCGTAGGCGCCATCAGATTGTAGACGCCCTCCATATCCGGATGCCGGGTAGCGAAAAGGTAGCCCCGCATCAGGTCGTCGATGTGCACCCATGTAAAAGGCTGTGTCCCGTCACCGATCGTCCCCCCGAGTCCGAGCCTGAAGGGCAGCAGCATCTCTTTGAGAATGCCGCCGCCGTGGCCGAGCACAATGCCGTAGCGGAAGATGATCGTTCTGATGCCAACGGCGTTGGCCTGCATGGCCGCCGCCTCCCAGTTCTGCGCCAGCCGCCCCAGAAAATCGTTGGCATAGACGGCGTTTTCTTCGTCATATTTGCCCGTCGATGCATAGATTCCCACCGCCGACGTACAGATGAAGAGCTTGGGTTTTTCTGCCATCATCGCCATGGCGCGCACGAGCTTCTCGGCCGTTTTCACTCGGCTCTCGTAGAGCTCTTTTTTATACGCCTCCGTCCAGCGCCTGTTGATCAAGGCACCGGCCAGGTGGGCGATGACGTCCGCCCCGGAAAGTTTCTCGACGAAAACGGCGTCATCGAGCAAAAAGTCCTTTGTGTGGAGCGGGATAACGTCCCACCCTTCCGCTTCGAACATGCGCACCAGGTGACTTCCGATAAACCCGCCTGCGCCGCTGATTGCGATTCTCATGTCTCCTCCTCTGACGGACGGTAGGGTGCTCACACCAAACACCGCGTCCTTTTTGCATCACACCTATTTTACACATGATAACGCTGACACAGGAGGGATAAATTGAGAAAAACAACATACTCTGGCGCATTAAACAAAAAAACACACCAGACTGATTCGGGAAAAGGGTTGACGGAGGGGCTTACGCCTCCCCGATGCGGCGTTTATCAATGGAAATAGACAGTTCCCCTATGCATTGCCGTCGACTTTTGAATCATTCATTTTTTGGTCATGCAAATCGAATGCATGGGTATTGTAGGCTTCCAGTTTAAAGCGGTTTGCCTTGAACGACACGAGCACATATGCCTCTTCATTTTCCGGATTTTTTATCATCCATGCGTCTGCTTTGTCAATAACAACGTTCGTAAAACCGAATGGCCGATAATAGGTTTCGACGCTTTTTTTCAAATCCGACCATGTCATTCCACCTGGGTCGAATTCATACTCATGCGTCTTTTGGTTGATGGGCGTTTTCGACTTTTTAAAAGTCCCGGGCAAGGCGTCTAAGAAGAGTATGAGAGGTATGAGAGAAAACAACCCCATGACAAAAATTCCGGGGATATAATTGGCATCTATATATACCTTCAATTGATAGAGCATCCAAAGCAAGAACGAAAAGCTGATTACTATTTTCATACTCTATCACCCCTTGGCACGGAGGCTCATGCCTCCCCGATACGGCGTTCGTAGTGCGAACGCAGCCAGCGGTCCAGCGGGTAGAGGAGGCGGTAGATGATGGGCACGACGACGAGGGTCAGGATCATCGAACTGATCAGCCCGCCGATGACGGCGATGGCCATCGGCGACTTCGTCTCACTCCCGAAACCGCTGCCGAATGCCAGCGGCAGCATCGCGAAGACCATCGCGAAGGTCGTCATCAAAATAGGACGCAGACGCTTTTCGCCCGCCTCGAGCAGCGCCTCGTTGACTTCCCGCCCCTTCTCGACGGCGACATTGGCGAAGTCGACGAGCAGGACGGCGTTCTTCCCGACCATTCCCATCAGCAGGAAGAAGCCGATCATGACGAAGAGACTGAACTGCTGCCCGCTCAAAAAGAGGGCGATCAAAACCCCCGTAATGGAGAGCGGCAACGCCATCATGATGATGACGGGCTGGATCAGCGACTCGTAGAGGATCGCCAGGATGATATAGATCATGATGATCGTCAGTCCTATTGCCGTCACGAAGGCTTTGCCCGTCTTGGCCATCTCTTCGGCGAAGCCGGTAAAGCGGTAGTTGACGCCCTCGGGCATCAGCTCGTCGATCTTGGCCATCGTGTAGCTGACGGCGCCGCCGAGGTCGAGGCCGAAGAGGTCGGCGAAGACCGTCACCTGGCGTTCGCGGTCGAAACGGTTGACCGCCGCCATCGCGCTGCCGTTCTCAAAGGTCACGAGCCCGTCAAGGGAGACGAGGTCGCCCGCCGGGGTCCGCAGCTCCATCTTCTTGATCTGCTCCACGTCCTCGCGGTGGGCGTCGTCGAAACGCAGGGTGATGTCATAGAGCTTGCCGTTCTCCTCATACTGGGAGATCGGCAGGTCGCTGGAGAAGGCCGTTGCCAGGGCCTTGGCGATATCCTCGGCACGGACGCCGAGGCGGTTGGCATTCTCGCGCAGAATGGAGATCTGCAACTCCGGCTTGCCCGCCTCGAGGTTCGTATCGATGTCGACGAAGCCCTGCTTCTGCGCCAGGTAGGCCGTGAGCGCATCCGACGCCGCAGTGAGGGAGTCGAAACTGTCGCCTTTGAGGACGATCTGGTACGGCACGGAGACCCCGGCGCCTTTGATGTTCGGGATGGCCGCCGCGGTAATGAAGAGATCTGGGTCGAACCCTTTGAGTTTACCGCGCAGCGCCTGGATGATCTCCTCCTGGTTCTGCGAACGTTTCGTTTTGTCCGTCAGCTTGACGTAGAGCAGCGCCTTGTTGATCTCCTGGGCGCTGTTATAGCCGATGCCCAGCGTCGTATACTCCACCTGGTCGACGCCGTTGACCAGCGCCTCGACCTTGCGGGATTTGACGAGCATCTCCTCCAGGGAGATCCCCGGCTTCGCCTCGATTTTCACCTCGAACTCCGCCTTGTCCTCCTTGGGAACGAAGTCCATCCCGATCTTCGGGAAGAGCGAGAGCGAGCCGATGAAGATGACGAGGACGGCGACCATGTTCAGCACCTTGAAGCGCAGGGCGAAACGCAGGGTCGCCGCGTAGGCGCGGTCGAGCCAGACGAAGATGAACTCCGTCTTGTCGTAAAAGCGGCTCTCGCCTTTATGCAGCACCCGGGCGCTGAGCGAGGGAATGAAGGTCATCGCGATCGTATAGGAGATGACGATGGCAAAGGCGACGGTCATCGCGAAGGAGTTGAAGAACTTCCCAACGATCCCGCTCATCATGGAGACGGGGATAAAGACCGCCAGCAGCATCGAGGAGATCGCGAGGATAGCGAAGGCCATCTCCTTGGTCCCCTCGACGGCCGCGTCGAACTTGCCCATCCCCGCTTCCATCTTTTTGTAGATGTTCTCGATAACGACGATGGCGTCGTCGATGAGGATACCGATGGCGAGCGTCAGCCCGATCAGCGTCAGCTTGTTCAGGTCGAAGCCCATGTAGTCCATCAGGGCGAAGGTGCCGATGATAGACGTCGGGATCGCCAGGGACGCGACAAGGGTGATCGTCACGTTGCGCAGAAAGACGAAGATGATCAGCGCCGCCAGCAGCGCCCCGTAGACCAGGTCGAACTCGACGTCTTCGAGGGAGTGGATGATAAAGGGCGAGGTATCGTTGAGCGTTTTCACCTCGATCTTGTCGCCCGCGAGCCGCTGCAGCCCCGGCACGGCATCCTTGACCAGTTTGATCACGTCGAGGGTATTCGTGCCCGAGATCTTCTGCACCTCCAGCATGACGCCGGCCTTTCCGTCATAGGAGGAGAAGCTCTTCGCATCCGCCAGGGCGTCCTCGACCCGGGCAAGATCGGCCAGGCGGAGCTCGTCTTTGATCTTGATCGCGAGGAGGTCGTCGATGTTCACCGCGTCGGCCTCGGTTTTGATGATGAGCTCGCTGGCCCCCTTCTCCAGTTTCCCGCCGCCGATCTTGACGTTCTCCTTGGAGATGATGTCATTGAGCTCTTTGACGGTAATGCCGTACTTGTTCAGGGCATAGGGGTCGGGGTAGATGCGGATCTCGCGGTCGCGGTAGCCGATGATATTGATGGCCCCGACGCCGCTGAGGCGCTGGATCGCGGGTTTGGCCTTCTCGTCGGCAAAGAGCATCAGCTCCGTCGGCGTCGCCTCCTTCGCCGCCAGGAAGACGTTGATGACCGGTGCCGCGCCGATATCGAGCTTGCTCACCAGCGGTTTCTCCGCCTGCACCGGGAGCTTGACGGCGGAGACCTTGTCGCGCACATCGTTGGCCGCTTCGTCTATCTTGCGTTCAAGCAGGAACTTGACCATAACGACGCTCACGCCGTCGCTGCTCGTAGAGGTGATCGTGTCAATCCCGTTGATCCCCGAGACCGCTTCCTCGATCTTGTCGGTGATCTGGGACTCCACGCTGGTCGGCTCCGCCCCAGGGTAGACCGTTTTGACGGTGACGATGGGGAAGTCGACGTTGGGGAAGAGCGCCGCGGGCATGGCTTTGAAACTCATCAGTCCGAAGACGACGAGCGTCAGCACGTACATCAGCGTCGTGATGGGTCGGTTAATGGCAAATTTGTACATCAGTCGGCCTCGATCTCACCCTCGCCGAAGAGCCCCGGGACGATCCCCTTGGCCGGGACCTCGACGATGATCTTGCGGTTGGCGTTGTTGGCCGTCGGGTAGACGATGCTCACCTTCCCCTCGCGCTGCCCCGTCTCGCCGTCAACACGGTAGCGGAAGGTCTGGCCGGGCTTCAGTTTTGTCCAGTATTTCTGGTCGACTTTGAGCTTGAGGGTGTTCGCTTTCGCGCTCTGCAGCCGCAGCAGCACCTTGATCATGGCGCCGCTGACGACGTCCCCCACCTCGACGGGCTTGTCGGAGACGACCCCGTCAAAGGGGGCCCGCAGGATCGTCTTCTCCAGGAGGGCCTGCTTGTAGCGTACGTTGACCTGCGCTTCGTGCAGGCGGCTCTTCGCCGTCTCGTACGCCGACGCGTAGCGGTCGTATTCGCCCGCATCGATGACATTCTTGACCTTCTCGTAGCGTTCAAAATTGCGCTGGGCGAACTTGGCGTCGACGCGGGCCAGCTCCAGCTGCGCCTTGGCCAGCTCCACGGCCTCTTTCATATCGTCGTTATCCAGCCAGAGCAGAATATCGCCCTTCTTGACCCGGGAACCGACGTCGATATTGATCCCTTCGATGGTGCCGCTGGAGGTCAGGGAGAGTTCGGCGGCCTTTTCCGCTTCGACATCGAACGTTGCATAGATGTTCTGCGCATGCAGTGCCGTAAACATAAGGACGGCCGTCACTAAGATCTTTTTCATTTGACATACTCCTTCGGGTCCATCCCCAGGTTATAAATGTAGGTTGCATTGGCGCTGTTCAGCCCGCTCAGTGCGCGGTTGTATTGCGCTCTCGACTCCGTCGCTTTGCTCAGCGCGTCGAGATAGCGGATGTAGTCGACGACCCGCGCCTCGTACTTTTTCTTGACGACGGCAAAAGTGCGGTCGGAGGCCGTTTCCGACTTTTGCGCCGCGTCCAGCAGGCTTTCGGCGCGCTGGATCGCTTTGAGGGCCAGCGCCCGGTCCGCCTCCGCCGACTTTTCGGCGTAGCGCAGCTCAAGCGCCTGCGCCTCCTGCTGGAGCCGTATCACCTGCTTCTGCTGCCGCGCGGCGCCGAAATCGATCAGGTTCATGGAGAGCTGCAGGGTCAGGCGGTTCTGTTTGTCAACGAAATTGACCGGAAAACTCGGGTTGAAATTCTTGTAGTCGTACCAGGTATAGGTGTCGTTGAGGGCGATGGTCGGATAGTAGACGCTGTCGGCCTGTTCGGCGGCATAGCCCAGAGCGCGGACCCTGAAGGCCATCGCTTCGAGGCTGTCGAGCCGTTTCGCTTCGGTCTCCTCCGGCAGGACGACCGCCCCCGGTGTCAGCTCACCCTCCAGCGGCGCGCCGCTGAGCAGCTCCAGCTGGCTGCGCAGGCGGTCGCTCTCGTACTGCCGTGCAATGATCTGGTAATCCGCATCGGCCACGGCGGCATTGAGACGCTCGACATCCTCTTCCGTCGCGATGCCCGCGCTTTTGAAGAGTTTGAACCGTTCCAGCTGCTCGGCGAGCTGCTCGCGGTTCTTCTGAAGGGCGTCAATATCGGACGCGACGTTCTGCAGTTCGGCATAGCGCTGAATCACCTGCAGGGAGACCGCCTTTTTGAACCCTTCAAGGTCAAAACGACCCGCCTCGGTGAGCATGTTCTTCTCGTCGAGGAGGTTTTTGCGTTTGAAACCGTCGAGGATGACGAAGTTCGCCTCGGCGTAGGCCTTGTAGGTTTCGGGTACGTCGATGCTGCCCCGTTCGTCGAGGTACGAGGCGCTCGCCCCCGCGTCGATGCGCGGCAGGTACGACGCGACCACCGCGTCGTGTTCGTGCGCTGCCGCCTCGGCGCGCTTGGCATAGGCCTGCACCTGCTCGTTCTGCTGCGCCTGGGTGATCAGCGTCGGCAGATCAAACCCGAACAGGGCCGTCCCCGCAAAAAGTAAAGAGAAAATCTGTCGCATTAACATCCTTTGATCATAGTCAACATCTGGGCCTGCAGTGCCGGCACTTTCGAAAGAAGATCACCGTCATGGACCAGCCAGTAGTTAATATAGCCGTCGCTGAGACCGGCCAGGTGATAAGACATCGCCAGGGCTTCCTCCTCATCCAGCTTCGGATTGATCCGCCGGACGATCCCGGCGATCACCTTGTACACCTGCTCCAGGATCTCCGGTTCGCTATGGCGGATATTGCTGAAAAAGAGCGGGTTGTTCTTTGCGCACTCCTCGACGGCCCTGCGCTTGGAGGCGAAATGGCTGAACTTGAGCCAGAATGCCGTTTCCAGCTGCGCTTCGGGATCCGTGACCGTCTCACAGCGGGCCCGAAGCTCCGCGATATAGCCGCTGATCTGCGCTTTGACGTAGGCCATATAGAGCCCCTCTTTGGACTCGAACAGCCCGTAGATCGTTCCGACGGAGACCCCGACGCCCTTGGCCAGTTCCGAGACCTTGAGCGCTTCATACCCCGCCGATTCGAAGGCCTCCGCCGCCGCTTCGAGGATCAGCGAGCGCTTAACATCCTGCAGTTTCGCTTTGATCATGGTTGACCTTTCCGTCCCCAATGATGGAAATCGTACTCGAATACTAAAATCATATTTCTAAAAATGAACTTAGTTCAAATCACTATACACCGAATGTGATGTATACTACCGGATAGGACCCCCCAAGGAGCAGGACCGTGATCGAGGCCGAACATCTGCGCAAACGTTTCAACAGCACCCTTGCCGTCGATGATGTCGGATTTCATATTCCCCGGGGCGAGATCTTCGGACTGCTGGGACCCAACGCCGCGGGCAAAACCACAACGATGCGGATGCTCTGCGGCCTGATCGCCCCCGACGACGGCACGGTGCGCATCGACGGGAAGCCCGTGCAAAAGGCCAAAAGTTGCTTCGGCTACGTCGCGCAGTCGTTCGGGCAGTACGAAGAGCTGAGTGTCATCGAGAACCTCCGTTTCTACGCCAGCATGTACGGCGTACATGACGCAGAACGGCTCGATGCGCTGCTCGAACGCTATGCTTTGAGCGCTTACCGGAACAAGCGCGCCGGGACCCTCTCAGGCGGGACGAAACGGCGCCTTGCCCTCGCCTGCGCCCTCTCCCACGACCCGGACGTGCTCTTCCTCGACGAGCCGACGGCCGGCATCGATCCCGTCACCCGTAAGCAGCTCTGGGACGACTTCTATACGCTGGCGGCCGCGGGAAAAACCCTCTTTGTTACGACCCACTACATGGAAGAGGCGCAGCGCTGCCGCCGCATTGCCATCCTCGACCACGGGCAGATGATCGCCGAAGGCGCACCCGCTGCCATCAAATCCGAACTGGGGGAAGTCCGCGTCTTTGCCGTGCGCGTCGACTACGACCCCGCCCTCACCGCCGCCGCCGAAAACCATCCCGGGATCCGCCTCGTCAACCAGTTCGGCAGCGAACTGCGCCTGATGACAATGCCGGAGATGGGCCGCGAGGCCGTCGATGCGCTGGTCGCGCCGTTCGCGCCGGATGCCGCGGTCTATGAGACCGAACCCAACCTCGAGGACGTCTTTATGGCCCTCACCCAGGAGCGGCGGTAATGCTCGGTGCGATGATCAAAAAGGAGCTGACCCAGCTGCGCCGCGACCCGAGGCTTATCGCCCTGATCGTCGTCATGCCCGTCATCTTTCTGGTGCTTTTCGGCCTCGCCCTCAAACTCGAGCCCAAAAACGTCACGATGGCCTACGTCGACAACGACCGCTCCTTTTTCAGCAACCTCATCAAAACAGGGCTCTGGAGCGACGGCTACTTCAAACTCTATCCGGTAGCGGACAGGGCGGCGATCATCGAGGAGATCCGTTCCGGACGGGCAGAGGCGGGCCTCTTTATCGACGGCAACTTCTCCGCCGACCTCAGCGAGAACCACCAACCCCATATCACCTTCTACGTCGACGGCACGATGCCCTCTTTGACGACGGCGATGAAGTACAACTCCTCCGCCGCCACCGACGAAGGGGTGACGAACGACATGTATTTCCTCGACGAGAACGCGCCGCCAACCGTCATTGCCCCGGAGCCCTTCATCATGGATACCGTCGTGCTTTTCAATCCCGACGAGAAAGAGACCTGGTTCTTCCTGCCCGGCATCATCGGGGTGCTCATCATGCAGATCGCGCTTATTCTCACCGGGATCACCGTCGTGCGGGAACGGGAGAAGCAGACCCTCGAGCAGCTCCTCGTCACCCCCATCAGCAAAAGCGCCTTCGTCTTCGGAAAGATCATCCCCTACGTCATCATCGCGCTGATCGACTTCTACCTCATCCTGGGACTGGGGTGGCTGCTCTTCGACCTGCCCGAGGCGACGTCGCACCTCTACCTCGCGCTGCTCGCCGTCGTCTATGTCGCGGTGATGATTGCGATGGGGGTGCTGATCTCGCTCGTGTCGCAGACCCAGCAGCAGGCGATGTTCCTTGCGATCTTCATCATTATCCCCTCCGTGATGCTCAGCGGCCTCATTTTCCCCCTCGAAGCCGTTCCCGACTACATCCGGCCGCTCTGCTACGCCATCCCCTTTACCTACTTTGTCGAGATCATCCGGGGATTGCTGATCAAGCACACCCTCATCGCCGACCTCTGGCACTCTTTCGCGGCGCTGGGCGGGTTCGCCGTGCTCTTTATCGGGCTGAGCATCCTGAAATTCCGCCGTTCCCTGCTGTAATAAACAGTCCGCGCGTTTTATACGCCGGGCATTATCATTGTGTTCATGAGCATGATCTGTGGAAGAAAAAGAAGGGAGATTCAGAAAAAAAAGCGTGCATAAAACCCGGCAGCGGGGGGCCGCCGGCGGGGGTTAGGCGAGAGTAACTTCCTGGCCGTCGGTTTCATTGTCGTCAATGCCGTCGTCGTTATCATCCGGGTCTTCATCGTCCGGGATACCGTCGTTGTCGTCATCGTCGTCATATGCATCGGTCAGCCCGTCATGATCGGTATCATTGAGCTGGTCAGGATCGTTACTGTCGTCAATGCCGTCATTGTCGTCATCGGTATCGGCGCTGTCATCGATACCGTCATTATCATCGTCGTTGTCCACGGCATCGATGATCTTGTCGTTATCATCATCAATGTCGGCATCGTTGTTGATACCGTCGTGGTCGAAGTCGTTGATGCTGTCCTCATCCTCGGTATCGGGAATGCCGTCATTATCATCGTCCGGGTCCACATCGTCTTTGATGCCGTCATTGTCGTCATCGTCGTCGTAAAGGTTGATAACACCATCACCGTCGACATCCATCGGGTCGTCGGCCAGTTCGACGGAAATGACGGTGCCTTCGGGCGTGACGACGTTGAAGAGATCGTCAGCGACGCCGTTATTGTCATCGTCATAACCCGTGCGGTCCATCGGCAGGGCGATGTAGCCCAGATCGACGGCCGTCGCGTTCACTTCGAAAAGGGAGCTGCCGTTCAGGGTGATCAGCGTGACGACGGAGGCGTCGGGTGTATTCTCGTTGGTCGTCATGACCAGCCGGCAACTGGTGTTCTGGGGCACCTCGATCTCGAAGGGGTGTTCGCTGGTGCCGTTGTCATTGGAGTTGACCGCGTAATAGCTCCCGTCTTCGCAGAAGGCTTCGATAAGGGTCCCCGGTACGGTCCCGGTAATACTCGTCACAGCCCTGCCTGTGCTGCTGCTTCCCGAGCCTCCGCAGGCGGCAAAAATTAGACCGGCGGCAAGCGCCGAAAGTGCAAGAGAAATCGATTTCATCTCGGATCCTTCTGGTGATATGGTTATAAGCACTATGACGCGCGAAAATGAAGATTCGATGAAGAAGGTGATAATTTTGTGACGCCGTGGCAGCGCGTTCATGCCCGGGAAAGAAAATATTTTCTATTTTTGCCGTTTTGCTACGCCGGTGCTACGTTTGCTTTTTACAATTGGTTTTGTTCAACTTAAAGGAGTGATCATGACTTTGTTCTACTACCGTCTGCCGAGCCTGGGTCTGGGATGGGGAACGACCGCTATCGGCGCTACAGTACAGAACGTTCCTTCACGCACGACACCCTACGCTTCAGTGCGCTAATTCACACGGCGGGGAACCCCGCCGGTTTTTCCGATCTTATAATCTTTTGAGTTGTTTTTTGGAGGGCTGACGCGCGTCAGCAGGCGTCGCGGTAGTGGTGGTCCAGTTCCTTGCGGTATGCTTCGAGGACTTTCTCGGCCGGGATCCCCTCTTGGTAGATACGCAGGATCTGGCGGATGAAGTTGATGGGGTATTCGTAATAGTGACCCTCGTCGCGGCGCATGATCTCATAGAGCACCTCGTACATCCCCGCGTAGACCTCCGGATGCTCCCGGCGCAGCCGCTGAAGATCCTCTTCGGCCTGGATCAGGGTCCGGTCATTGAATTCGCCCCGTTCGTGGATGTTTTTGCGGATCTCGACATAATCCTTGAGACTTTTACAGTTGACTACATGGTCCGTAAAGATATCTATCAGCGTCATCGTATCTCCTTTGCCGCTTCGTTATCTATGCATTGTAAAACGTGAACGTAGCAACAGTGTAGCACGAAATGCGCCCGATGCATCCTAGTGCTCCGCTTTCAGTCCCTCAAGCAGCGTGCGGTTCCCCGCCTCGAAGATCGCATCGATGTTGTCACTGATCACCAGGTGCCCGTCGATGATCAGTGAAGCCAGCCCGTGGACCGTCGACCAGACCGTCGCCGCCAGCAGAAAAGCATCCCCTTTTTTGAAGATCCCTTCCCGCTGCCCCACCTCGATCAGATGCACCAGCGCATGAAACCCAGACGCCCTCTCGGCGTCTTCAAGATCGCAGACCTCTTCGCGCTCCTGGCGCACCGTCGGCCCGAAAAGCACACGGTAGAGCTGCGGATTATTGACGGCGAAGGCGAGGTAGGCGCGCCCCATCATCGTAAAACGCGTCAGCACATCCACGTCACCCTTGGAGAAGATATCGACAAAGAAGGCGTCAAAGCGTTCGAAGCCGGCCAGGATGACTTCCCGGATCAGCGCCTCTTTGTTCTCGAAATGGCGGTAGATCGCCGTCCGCGACGCCCCGATGCGCGAGGAGAGCTCCCGCAGGGTGATGGCTTCGAGCCCCTCGCTCTCCAGCATCTCCAGGGCCGTTTCGATCGCCGATTCTTTCACATTGCCGTGGTGATACGGCCGCTTTTCATCCTGATTCATTTCAAAAGTATAACAAAATCCCCCTTGGTGTTGACAACGGTCACATTACTATGTTAACATTGTCAACATCACCCAAGATTGGAGGACTTCCCCATGCAAAAATGGTTACCGCTGCTCTTTATCTTTGCCCTGAACACCTGGGCAATCAGCGACTACGACCTGGCGAAAAAAACCGATGCCGCACTCAGCGGCTTCCACGATGCCATCAGCGAAATGCAGATGACGCTCATCAACGCCAACGGCCAGACCCGTGAACGCACAATGCTGATGAAAGTGCTCGAAGGCAAAGCGGGGGACAAATCGCTGATGGAGTTCCTCACCCCGGCGGACGTCAAGGGGACCAAGTTCCTCAACTACGAACATTTCGACCGCGACGACGACCAGTGGCTCTACCTCCCCGCCCTCAAACGGGTCAAGCGGATCGCCTCGCGGAACAAGTCCGGCTCCTTCATGGGCAGCGAATTCAGCTACGAGGACCTCAGCGCGTTCAATATCGAAAAGTACACCTACGGGGGTGATGCGGAGACGGTGGAGCTCGAGGGGAAATCCTATTACAAGAGCGTCCGCTTCCCCAAGGAGAAGGATTCCGGCTATACCGAACAGGTGAGCTGGATCGACCCCGAAACCTACGTGATCGTACGGGTAGACTATTACGACCGCAAAAAGGCGCTGCTGAAAACGGCCCGTTTCAGTGACTACCGCAACGAAGGCGGAGTGTGGCGTATCGGTAAAATCGTTATGACCAACCACCAAAACGACAAGGAGACGATCCTCGTCTGGAAACACGAAAAGATCGACACCGGCCTGACGGACAAAGATTTCCATAAACGGGTCCTCAAACAGTGAGACGGCTGCTGCCCCTGCTCATTACCCTGCCGCTGGCGGCGGATGTCGACATCCGCGGCAATGTGAGCCTGCAGGGCGATGCCTTTCTCCTGCGCCAAAGCGGCAAGCACGAAAACGACGCCACCCTGCTGGGCTCCCTGGAGGCCGAATACACCTATGAGGATTTCCGCGCGGTGACCCGGATCAACACCCAGCAGGATTATTATGACCTGCAGGCAAAGGAGGAGCAGACCGGCCGGAGCTTCCTCCGTGTCGATGAGCTTTACGGCACGCTTGATCTGGGCGACAACCAGCTGATGGCGGGGCGGAGCCTCCGCTTCTGGGGGGCGCTGGAAGTACGCAATATCGTCGACGGCTTCAACCCCGTGGACCTGCGAAACGGCCTCTTCGAGGAGGACAAGATCGGCGTCTGGAACGCGGCGCTGACCCACTACACTGACAGCGGCTCGCTCTCCCTGATCGTCAAATTCGCCGAAGAGAATCAGAAGATGGCCAAGCCCCCCTATGCCTTCTACTTCTTCCCGCCCGAGGTGCGATACGACGCGACGCTCCAGACCAGCGAGTCGGACACCCTTCCGACCTATTACCTGCGTCTAAGCGGTTCGACGGAGACGGAGTACCCCCTCGATTACGCCGTGATCGTGCAGCGCGGCTACGATTCGCAGCGCTATTTCCTGGCGGGCGATCCCATCATTACGCCGATCGACCTCATCACCTATACCTATACAGTCCCCCTGGCCGAGTACGCCTACCGCGTCAACAAGGTGATAACCTACGACACCCTCGTCGTCGGCGACACCCTCTTCAAACTCGAGGCCCTCTATGCCGATGTCATTGACGATGACCATATCTCCGACTACTACCACATTGCCGCCGGGATGGAGCACACCATCGTGCAGGTGTACGGGGAAGCGGATCTCGGACTGCTGGCGGAGTACTACCGCTATGAGACGACGGAAAAAGGCAAGTATACGGACCTCGACCTCTTCGAAGTCTTCCAAAACGACCTTTTCCTCGGTCTGCGCGTCAGCCTGAACGACGTCAACAGCGCCTCGCTCGTCGGCGGGGTGGTCGCGGACCTGGAGTACGACGAGCAGAGCTACTACGCCGAGTATGAGACCCGACTTTTCGACAGTTTCAAACTCAACATCGACTACCGCTATATCGAACCCTCGAAAAACACGATGACGGCTTTCCACATGCTCGGCCGTTTTCAGAGCATCACCGCCAAATTCGGGTATTACTTTTAAGGACACTCTATGAATATCGACCGTTTTGTTGACGGCATCATCCGCTTCCGCTGGTGGGCCGCGCTGCTGATCCCGCTTATCACCCTGGCCCTGGCCTCGCAGCTGCGCTACCTGCAGTTCGAGGGAAGCTACCGCATCTGGTTCGGCGAGGAGTCCCCCATCCTCAAGCAGTACGACACCTTCCGTTCCGTCTTCGGCAACGACGATGCACTGCTTATCATGTTCCGCGACGAAGCGGGCGTTTTCAACCCCAAAGCGCTGGGCGTCGTGAAGCGGATCACCGAGGCGCTCTGGCAGACGACGGACATCGCCAGAGTCGATTCGCTGACCAACTACCAGTATGTGCACAGCGACCCGGAGTATCCCGACGACGTGATCGTGGAGGACTTCATCGACGACCCCGCCGCCCTCTCCTCCGCACAGCTGGCCGATAAGGCACGCATCGCCGCGGGCGAGGAGATGATCGTCGGGCGGATCGTCAGCGCCGACATGAAAACAACGATGATCGCGGCGCGCCTCACCCCCAAAGCCGGGGACGACCCCGAGGTCTCGGCACGGCTCAAGGCGGCGGGCGAGGCGATCGTGGCCAAAGAGGCGGCCAGCGGCTACACCTTCCACCTCGGCGGCGGCCCTATCCTCAACATGGCCTTCATCACCCTCGGCGAACACGACGTCAAGACCTTCACCCCCTTCGTGCTGCTGATCGCGATGGTGCTGCTTTGGTTTATTTTCCGCCGCCCCTCGGGGATGCTGCTGAGCCTCTCCGTCGTCATCTTCACCTTCCTCATCGTCCTGGCGGTGCAGGTACTGCTGGGCTACCGGCTCAACAACTTCACCGCCAACCTCCCCGTTTTCGTCGTCGCCATCGGGATCGCCGACGCGATGCACCTCTTCTGGATCTACCTCGTCGGCCGGCGGCGGGGCATGGGCAACCATGACGCGATCCGTTTCAGCGTCCGTAAGAACTTTCTGCCGACCCTGCTGACCTCGCTGACGACTGCCGTCGGGTTCGCTTCCCTGGCCGTTTCCCATGTCATTCCCGTCAAGACCCTGGGCATCGCGACGGCGACCGCCGCACTGCTCGCCTTTGTGCTGACGATCCTTTTCGTCCCGGCCATGCTGGCGATCCTCAACCCGAAAGTGGCGAAGAGCGAAGCGGAGGAATCCGAAAGCCATGACGCGCTCTCGCTGCGAAGCGCCCGTTTTATCATGCGCCATGACCGCGGCATCCTCCTTGGCAGCCTGCTGCTCTTTACCCTGATCGGCATCGGAATCGCCTGGGTAAAGGTCGACTCGAATACGGTGCGCTATTTCAAAGAGCATGTCCCCTTCCGGGAGACGGTGACCTTCGTGCAGCGCAACCTTACCGGGCCGATGGCCTACGAGATCGTCGTGGATTCGGGGGAGAAGGACGGCATCAAATCCCCCGAATTCATGCGGACCGTCGCCCGCTTCACCGAGGCGTTCAAAGCGCAGTATCCGGCGGTGCGCCACACCACTTCCCTCGTCGACGTCGTCGAAAAGTTCAACGACGTCATGGATGGCAGCCCGACCGTACCGGACGGGCGCAACCTGATTGCCCAGTACCTGCTGCTCTACTCGCTCTCCCTGCCCCAGGGGATGGAAATAAACGACCGCATGGACGTCAACGAACGGCGGCTTCGGGTCACCGCGTCAGTGGACATCGTCGATACCTCCCTCGACTTGGAGATGATGCAGTGGGTCGAGGATTGGTGGGCCCAGACCCCCTACCGCGCCCAGGTCAACGGACAGACGGAGATGTTCGCGCATATGCAGCATGACGTCACCGACACCCTTGTCGAGTCAATCCTGCTCGCCATCGCAGCGGTCTCGCTGATGATGATGCTGATCTTCCGCAACCTCCGCATGATCCCCCTCTTTATCATCCCCAACGTGCTGCCCATCGCCCTCGTCGTCGGGGTCATGGGGTGGCTGGGGATCACCATCGACCTCGGCGTCGCGGTCTCCGGGGCCATCATTATCGGGGTGGCAGTGGACGACACCATCCACTTCCTCGTCAAATACCGCGAAGCGCGGCGGGAGGGTGAAAGCTTCGAAGCGGCGCTCGCCTACGTCTACCACTATGCGGGCAAGGCGATCGTCTTTACCACCCTTATCCTCAGCGCGGCCTTTATGATTTTCGCGCTGAGCGACTTCGTCCCCAACGTCAACTTCGGGATCGTCACGGCCTCGGCCCTGGTGATCGCCGTCGTCATCGACCTGCTGATGCTCCCCGCGTGGCTGAGCCTCGCCGACAGCGGCAAACGCAGCCGCATCGCCTAACAAACAGGTGAGGCGCGCTACGCCGCGCAACACCGCTGCCACGATTTACCAATTGTTATATGTGGATTTACACCCGATTTACCCCGCCCGAATATGATTGCGTATCACACGATCCGAGGATGGGAAAAAATGAACGAGAAAATCCACGCCATCAAGACCGAAATCGCCAAGGTGATGGTCGGACAGGAGGCGCTGATCGACGCACTGCTGATCGGCCTCATCACCGACGGCCACATTCTCGTCGAGGGGGTGCCGGGCCTGGCGAAAACGACGGCCATCAACTCCCTGGCCAAGGCGCTGGGACTGGATTTCAAACGGGTACAATTCACCCCAGACCTGCTCCCCAGCGACATCGTCGGGACCGAAATGTACGACCAGCGCAACGGCGCGTTCAAGGTCAAGATGGGTCCCGCCTTTACCCACCTGCTCCTCGCCGACGAGATCAACCGCGCCCCGGCAAAGGTGCAATCGGCCCTGCTGGAGGTGATGCAGGAGCACCAGATCACCATCGGCGACGACACCTTCAAACTCGCCGACCCCTTCCTCGTCCTCGCGACCCAGAACCCCGTCGAGCAGGAGGGGACCTACCGCCTCCCCGAGGCACAGCTCGACCGTTTCATGCTCAAAGTCCTCGTCGACTACAACAGCTTCGAGGAGGAGATGCAGATCGTCGACCGCATCGCGAACCGCAGCGTCGGGGCGATCATGCAGGTCGCCGGTGCCGATGACATCCTCGCCATGCGCGACGAAGTGCAGAGCATCCATGTCGACGAGGCCGTCACCCGCTACATGATGAAGATCATCTTCGCTACCCGCGAGCCGGAGAAGTACGGGGTCGGCGAGATCGCCGAATACCTCGAATACGGCGCAAGCCCCCGGGCCTCCATCAACCTCTACAAGGCCGCCAAGGCCCGTGCCTACCTGCGCGGCAATGACTTCGTCACCCCCCTCGACGTCGCCGACACGGTCCGGGGCGTGCTGCGCCACCGTATGGTGCTGAACTACCGGGCCGAAGCCGCCGGTGTCACCGCCGACGACCTCATCGGCACGATCATGCAGACGATCAAGCTCCCCTAAGGCCTGAGAGTGCTGGCGCACAAGAGCGAAGAGATCCTGATCCGTACCCGCCGCAACATCTTCGGCAGCAACGCCGGGGGCAACCCGAGCATCTTCGCGGGCAACGGGCTGGACTTCGCCGAACTCAAAGAGTACACCATCGGCGATGACGTGCGTACCCTCAACTGGAAGGTGACCGCCAGGGAGCAGCGCCCCTTCGTCAACGTCTTCAACGAGGAGCGCGAACTCAACATCGTCTGCGTCTACCTCGAGAGCGGCAGCATCTTTTTCGGCTCGCAACGCTTCAAGCAGGAGGTGATGGCCGAAGCCCTCTCACTCATCTCCTACTCGGCGCTGAAAAACGACGACCGCGTCTCCACCCTTGTCTTCAGCGACAAAGAGGAGTTCTTCCTGCCGCCGACCCGCGCCCTGGGCTCCCTGCATGTCACCGTCCCCGAGGTACTGGGCCGCGACCCGCTGGGCAAGCGCGTCGATTTTGCCGCGCTGGTCGACCACCTCAACGGCCGCGTCCGCCAGCGTTCGCTCATCTTCCTCATCGGCGACTTCTACGGCGACGGCATCGACCTTTCGCTGCTCGCCCGCCACGAGGTCTACGCCATCATCGTCCGCGACCGCTTCGAGGAGAACCCCGCGCTCTCCGGCGAGATCGGCCTGCTCGACGCGCAGAGCATGGAGGGCACGACCCTGGAACTCTCCCCCGCCCTCGCCGCACGCTACCGCGCTGCACTGGAGGCGCGGGACAAGGTCCTCGTCGAGCACCTCGCCTCCCACCGCATCACCGCGACAAAACTCTACACCGACGAAGAGCCCTTCGTGAAGCTCTCCGCGCTGTTCCGGAGGTAGGCGATGCCCGGACAGACCCTCCCGCTCAAAGACATCAAGCCCATTGTCGCCGTCCCCGACCACTCACTCTGGCTCCTCACCACCCTTGTCGCAGTAGGCATCCTCCTGCTGGGCCTTCTGCTCTTCTGGCTGCTCAAACGGCGCCGCAATGGGGGCGACCCCAAACGGACCGAGGCGCTGAAACGGCTGCAGGCGCTCGATTTCAGCGACACGAAAAGTGCCGTCTACGACTTCAGCCTGCTGGGGCACTTCGTGGCGACGCCGGAGACGATGCCGACCTTCCGGGCGCTGCTCGCGGAACTCGAACCCTACAAGTACCAAAAAAGCGTCCCCGCCCTGGACGCCGCGCTCGAAATGAGGCTGTGCGATTTCATCAAGGAGGCGCGCCGTGGGTGAGTGGACGCTGGAGTACCCCTGGGCGCTGGGACTGATCGCCCTCTTTTTCCTCTGCGAGGCCCTCTGCCGGGCCAAGACGCAGCAGATGCTCTTTCCCGACACGGCGCTGCTGCGCACCCTCTCCGCCCGAAGCGGCTGGCTCACCCGGGGGATCAAACTCCTCATCTTCACCCTGCTCGCCCTCGCCCTCGCTTCGCCGATCCGCCAGAACGAGGTCGTCATCAGCGACGACAAGGGGTACGAGCTCTCCCTCGTCCTCGACGCCAGCGGCTCCATGCGCCAAATGGACAAATTCGGCATCGTCAAGAAGATCGTGCTCGACTTCATCGACAAGCGTGAGCACGACAAGCTCGCCCTGACCCTCTTCGCCGACTTCGCCTACGTCGCCATGCCGCTGACCTATGACAAACAGAGCCTGAAACAGCTGCTCTCCAAGGTCGACGTCGGCATCGCCGGCATGCAGCGCACGGCGCTCTACGAGGCGCTCTTCATGAGCACCAAGCTCTTCAAATCCTCCGACGCCAAGGAGAAGATCGCCATTTTGCTCACCGACGGGATCGACAACACCTCCCAGGTTCCCCTCGACGTGGCCATCCAGAGCGCCGTCAAGCACGGCATCAAAGTCTACGTCATCGGCGTCGGCGGCCGCGGAGACTACAACCCGGAGGTACTCAGAAAGATCGCCCGGGAGACGGGCGGGAAATTCTACGAGGCGGGAAGCGTCGAACGGCTCCAGCGGATCTACGACGAGATCGACACCCTGGAGAAGAGCGAGATCAAGGCGGACAAGTACGTCAAGAAGCGCTACTACTTCCAGTACCCGCTCGGCGCGGCGCTGCTGCTGCTCGTGCTTTATGCCGCCATGCGAAGGAGAGGCCATGCACTTTGAACAGCCGCACCTGCTTTTCTTGCTGATTGTACTGCTACCGCTCGCGCTGTTGCTTTTCGCGCCGCGCAAAGCGGCCCGGAACGCCTTTGCCCCGGAGGTGCTGAAACTACTGCTTCAGCGCACCTCCACCGTGCCGCAGTGGCTGCGCAGCGCTCTGCTGCTCGCGGCGGCGGCGCTCTTCATCGTCGCCCTCGCCCGACCGGTCGTCGACCACGGCGAGATCAAGGTCCAGAGCAGTACGATCGACCTCATCGTCGGCTTCGACATCTCCCGCTCCATGTTCGCCAACGACGTCTACCCCAGCCGCCTTGCCCTGGCCAAGCGGAAATTTGACGCCCTGCTCGGGGATGTCAACGGCACCCGTATCGGGGTGATCGGGTTCAGCGCCCGGGCCTTCATGGTCTCGCCGCTGACCGAGGATTTTGCGACCCTGCGCTACCTCGTATCGAACATGAATACCGACTCCATCAGCCTGCGCGGCACCGACCTGCTCCAGGCCCTGCAGCAGACCGACACCCTCCTGGAGGGGAGCAACAAAAAAGCGCTGCTGCTCTTTACTGACGGTGGAGACGGCAGCGATTTCGACAAAGAGATCGCCTACGCCAAAGCCCACAACATCGTCGTCTTCCTCTACAATATCGGCACGGAGAAGGGCGGGGTCATCCCGACCGGCCAGGGGGCCATGACGGACAAGCACGGCGACATCGTCGTCGTCCGCCGCAACGACGACGTCAAAGCCCTCGCCCTGCAAAGCGGCGGCGCCTATCTGCCCTACTCCCTCAAACACAACGACATCAAAGCCCTTGCCGATGCGCTGAAGTCCCGCTTCACCCCGCGCAGGGAAAAGAACGACGTCATCCGCGATCTTCAGGAACTCTTCGTCTGGCCGCTGGGCGGCGGCGTTCTCCTGCTGCTGATGGCCCTCTACTCCCTGCCGCAGCGAAGGAGACGCCATGCTTAGATACCTTCTGCCCTGCCTCGCCGCGGGAGTACTCCATGCCGGGGTGACGGATTTCCATACCCTCTCCAACGCCGCATCGGCCTACAAGGGAGGCGATTACGCCGCGGCCGCCCAGGGGTACGGCGCGCTGCAGGAGAAGAACGATGCCGCGCGCTTCAACTACGGCGACGCCCTGTACAAGCAGCAGCACTACAAAGAGGCCGCCGGCGTTTTCGCGCAGATCCATGCGCCGGAGCTCAAACAAAAAGCGCTGCACAACCTCGGGAACAGCCTCGCGAACCTCGGCAAAACCGATGAAGCGATCAAGGCCTACGAGGAGGCGCTGAAACTCGGCAAAGACGACGATACGCAGTACAACCTCGATCTCCTGAAAAAACAGAAAGAGCAGGAGCAGCAAAAAGAGGACAAACAGAACCAGTCAAACGACCAGAACCAATCCAAGCAGAATGATCAGCAGCAAAACAAGCAGAAGCAACAGGGTGATCAACAAAACAAGGACCAAAAGAGCCAGGACGACGCCTCAAAGGGCGAAGATCAGCAGCAAAAAAAGGATCAGCAGAACGGCGAACAGAAGGAGCAGGAGAAACAGGCGGACGGAGAACGCGACAAACAGCAGGAATCGAAAGAACAAAGCGGCAAGCAGGACGAAAAACAGCAGGAGGCTGAGAGGCAGCCTGAAGAAGCACCGGAAAGCCCCGAAACAGGCAAACAGCAGGCCGCGATGGCTGACCCCATCAGCGATATGGAAGAGCGCAAATACAACCAGATGCTCGACAAGCGCGGCATCAAAACATTGATGATCCCGCTATCGGGCGAAGGAGAACCCCATGATGACGAAACGACCCCTTGGTAAGATCCTGGCGCTGCTGCTGCTAGGGCTGCCGCTTTTCGCGGCGGTGACCGCCACCGTCGACAACCCCGCCGTCACCCGCGGCGACCCGGTCACCCTGACACTCAGCGCCACCGGCGACGATATCCGCTTCCCGGCGCTGACGGAGATCGCAGGCTACCCCATCCAGAGCCGCGGCACGAGCCGCAACATCTCCATCGTGAACGGCCGAACAACGCGCGCCGTCGAACAGCGGCTCGTCTTTACCCCGACGGAGGACACTGCCATCCCCGCCCTCGACGTCACCGTTGACGGCACGGTCGAACACACCCTCCCCCTGCATGTCAAGGTTGTCGCTCCCCAGGCAGCAGCGAAGGGAGCGCCCGTGCAGATGCTGTTGCACCTCTCCAAAGAGGATGCCTATGTCGGCGAGCCGGTCGAACTCGACCTGGTCTTCAAATACCTGCCCGGGGAGCGCATCGACGACATCCGCATCAGCGAACCGACCCTTGAGCACTTCTGGATCAAACGCATCAACACCCAGGCCGAACGTTCCGCCGACAGCGAAGGGTACATCACCCAGTCCTACCGCTACCTGCTCTTTCCGCAGCAGAGCGGGGACCTCGAAATCCCCGCCATTTTCGCCCAGATCGGCACCAAGGTCAGCACCGGCCGCGGCGGCATGACAGGCGATCCCTTCTTCAACGACCCCTTCTTCGGCGCGGCGCGGATGCAGTACCGCAAAGTCTACTCCGAACCGGAGACCCTGCATGTCACCGCTTTGCCGCAGGGGCTGGAGGTCTACGGCCGGTTCACGATGCACGCCGACATCGATAAAGCGTCCGTGGACGCCAACAAGCCGGTCAACCTCCACATCCATATCGAAGGCAACGGCAACGTCGAGGACATCCCCAAATTCGACCCGCACTTCGCCCACGCCATCGTCTACGCCAACGACCCGAAAACGACCAGCACGCTTCAAGACGGCAAATACTTCGGCACCTTTGACCAGACCATCGCCATTATCCCGGACCGCGACCTCACCGTCACGCCGCAATCCTTCCGCTATTTTGATGCCAAAACCGCGCAACCGGCGACCCTGCAGACCCCGCCTTTCTTTGTCAAGGTCAAGGGCGCGGCACCCGTACCGGCGGCCGCGGCGGCACCGCATGTCGAAACTGCCGCCCCCGCGACGGCGGCGGCAGTGCAGACACCTGCCCTGTCGGGTAGCAGCCGTTTCAGCCCCTTGGAAGCCCTGGGCATCTTCGCCGCCGGGGCGGCCGCGGGCGTCCTGTCGTACTGGCTACTGCTGCTGCGCGGCCGCGACCGTCTCCCGAAAAAGAGGGAACTCCCCCCGATGGTCAAACGGGTCAAAGCCGCCAAAAGCGACCATGCCCTCTTCGAACTGCTGCTGCCGCTCAAGGGGAGCGCCAAACCGATCGACGACGCCCTGGCCCAGTTGGAGGCCAACCTCTACCGCGGCGCCGACCATGCCGTCGACCGCAAAGCACTGGCGGACTATTTCGGCGGTCAGACCGGGGAGGATGTCGCCTTAATCTGACGCAATTTTGTACAGGTTTCCGGCGTGCGCTCTGCTATAATGGAGTGTTTTCGGAGGAGACCCCATGCGCCTGATACTTCCGGCTCTTTTCCTGTTTTACGGCATCCTGCACGCCGATATCGCCTGGTATACCGGGTATGATGAGGCGGTACGGGCCGCAAAACTCGCCCACAAGCCGCTGATGCTCTTCCTCACAAAACCCCGATGCAAAGTCCGCGGCTTTATGCAAAAGGATGTCTTCACGGACCCGGAGGTCGCCGCGTACATCGAAACCCACTTCATCGCCGCCGATATCTGGAACGACCATGAGAGCCTGCCCCCAAAATACCGGGTCACCGCCAGCCCCGTTTTTACCTTCCTCGACGCCGACGAGGACGAGATCATTGAGCAGGTCGTCGGGGGCAAACCGCCCTCCCGCTTCCTGGAGACCCTGCACAGCGTCATTGACGACAACCCCCAATTTCGGTAGCGCCGCGCAGCGCGAGCCGTTACCAAAGGGTGGTACACTGTTGCCAACGCGCCCCAAGGAGAGAGGATGAAATTAACCTACGCCGGCCCCAAGCCGCTTATCTCCCACAGCGGCATCGTCTTCGACAGGAAAAAAGAGGACAAGTACCGTTATATCCCCTTCACCGTCTCCCTGCTGCTGGCCCTCGACCACGACTACACCTCGTCGCAAAACTATACCTATACGCCCGACCGGAAGCATTACAGCGACGAAAAGCTGCTTCGGATCATCACCGCGCACTGCCAGAATGCGAAAACCGAGGCGCAAAGGCGCCTGAACGACAAAGCGGCCGAACTCGACGAAGAACTCCGGCGGGTGCAGAGCGCGCTTTCGCTCTCCGCCGAAGCCCGCTCCGTCCTGCGGACCAACCTGATGCTGATGCGCGACTACCGCCTGCAGCGCACCGTCAATAAGAGCTTCTACTACAGCGCGGCCGGCGCCCTCGTCACCCTGGTCGCCGCCAAACGGCTGCGGTATATCCAGACACCGTTCACGCCGGAGTATTTTCATGTCTTTCATACCATGGAAGGGATCATACGCAGACGGCGTCTTGCACTCGCTGCACAGCTTGAGGTTTATGAGGAAAAGGGGGAGTTGATGGTGCGGCTGGCGCTGGCCGGCCGCTAGAGGGTTACTTGCCGGAATCCGGCAGCGGTGTTTTGGCCGTACGGGCCGGCAGGACCGGGTACTCGACGACCGGTTTCTCGCCCGTCAGCGCTTTGAGGAAGGTCTTGATGCTCTCCGTCTCTGCGTCAGTCAGTTTGACACCCAGCTGGGTCTCGCCCATGATCTTGATCGCCTCTTTCAGGCTCCAGACCGTACCGTTGTGGAAATAAGGCGCCGTCTCTTCGACGTTGCGCAGCGTCGGAACCTTGACCATCCCGTTCGCATCGCCTTTGAAGTCGCCAACGCCCATATACTTGAACTTGCCCATCAGCGGGAACGGCTGCATTCCGCCGCCGACGGCCACGCCAGTGTGACAGCTCGCACACCCTTTGTCAATAAAGGTCTGCAGACCGGCCTTCTCCTCTTTGGAAAGCGCTTTGTCACAGCCGCGCAGGTACTCGTCGAAGCGTGACGGCGTTACCAGCGTGCGCTCGAAGGAGGCGATGACATCCGCAATGTCTTTGAAGGTCGGAACCATCTTCTGGTCATTGTAGGCGTGGCGGAACGCCGCGACATAATCGGGAATGGAGTTGACGACGGCGGCGACGTGCTCAGGCTTGGCCGCCATTTCCGGCGCCGCCTGCATCGGTCCCTGCGCCTGGTCTTCAAGGTCCGGGCTGCGTCCGTCCCAGAACTGCTTCTCAGCAAAAACGGCGTTGTAGACCGACGGAGAGTTCAGGTGGTGGGGGTTGTGCGCCCAGTTGTGGCCGATCGCCGCCGGCACTCCATCCACACCGCCGGTGGCGAGGTTGTGACAGGTGTTACAGCTGATGATCTCGCTCTTTGAAAGGCGCGGATCGAAAAAGAGCTGTTTGCCGAGCTCGACCTTCTGAGCATTCATCGGGTTCTTCGGATTATCGATGAGTTTATAGAGTTCGGTCGTGCTTTTCGGAATGGGGGCGAGGCCCATCGCCTTGGCCTGATCGGCCAGTGTCTCCGCGGATGCGGCGGAAGCCAGGACACATGCTGTCAACGCAATTTTTTTAAACATTTTTCTCTCCTTGATTATTCAATCCTCCGCCGGAAATGCGGAAGTTCCAAATTCATGTGATGGGAAAATTCTACCTACAAACGATAATTTTTTTCCTTAAATAAATAGACTACTTTTACTTAATGGAAAATAATAAACACCGCCTTCCTTCTACGATTATTTCGACTTTTACCTTTTTGGTGCTTTAATGCTACTATGAATAAAGAACTCATAGCCACAAACCTGCGGAACCACCATCTCAAGGTGACCCCGCAGCGGCTCAAGATCGTCGAAAGCCTCAACACCTTCGGCCACCTGAACATCGATATGCTTTACCAGGAGGTAAAAGAAGCGTATCCGAACGTTTCGCTGGCGACGGTGTACAAGAATATTGCCATAATGACGGAAAACGGACTGCTCGAAGAGGTGAAAGTCCCCGAGAGCAAGAGTGTTTTCGAGATCCGAAAAGAGCCGCACCTGCACCTGCACTGCAGCGAATGCGGAAAGATCGAAGATTTTTCCTTCGATACGGAGCAGATCAGAGCGCACGCCGAAGCCGTCAGCGGCTACAGCATCCAAAGCAGCGATATCGTGCTGCGGGGCATCTGCCCGGCGTGCCAGAAAAAGCGTTAACAGTTTAGTAACTTTTCTTTACTATACTTTCCCTACCTTCATTCAAAGCGTCTCCTTCTCCCGACATCCACCGGGAGTTGGTTATAATCCATTCTATGACAATACGGCCCATCTATCTTCTTTCTGTGACCCCCTCCGATGATCCCGACATTACCCATCTGCCGATCCTGGAAACGGCATGGCTGCAACCCAAAGTCGATCTTTCACGGATCGACGGCATCATCTTTACCTCGAAAAACGGCGTCGACGCCCTCGAAAAGATCGCCCCGGAGTGGAAAAGCGTGCCCGTGCTCTGCGTCGGGAAGGGAACCCGTCAGCGTGTGGAAGCACTCGGCGGCACGGTTGTGGGGACGGTCAAGGGGTACGGCGAGATGCTGTACGAACTTATCCGGGAGCGTTTCCCCCGTTTCCGCTGGCTCTATGCACGCCCCCGGGTCGTCGCGTCGGATTTTGCCTCCCGGCTGCGTGAAGAGGGGGTTGTCGTGGAGGAGGCCGTGGTCTATGAGACCCTCTGCCGGGCCGATAAAATGGACGTTGCGATTCCCGACGACAGCATACTGATCTTTACCTCGCCTTCGGCACTGCACTGCTTTCAGAGCCGCTTTGTCCTGGCCCAGACCCACAGCGTCGTCGCCATCGGCCGCACGACAGAGAAGAGCCTTCCCGGCCGGAAGGTCCACATCGCCCCCGAACCGACCGTCGCGGCCTGTATCACCCTCGCAAAACAGCTGGCAAAGGAGCAAGTATGATCGACACCGACCGCATGATCTGCGTCTGCAATTCGATGGATATGAAGGCGATTGCCGAATGCATCAAAACCCATGGCTGGGAGAGCGTCGACGCGATGCTCAATCACCGCGAGTGCGAACTGGGCAACAAATGCGAGTCCTGCATCGAAGACGGGTATGAGAACGACGGCTATTCGCTGGCGATGGTCCTCTCCCTGGTCAAACAGGGGCGGCTCTGAGCACTAGCAGTCTCTGCGTTTGCCGAAGAGACAGGGGCCGTTTTTGATGATCTTGCGAACAGAGAAGAAGAGGAAGAGAAGGGAGACGGCGAAGGCGCCGACGACGATGAAAACGACGAAACACATCCGCTAGGTCATAAAAAGCATGCCGTAGATCGTCACGCCCATCAGGGATGTGACGGTCATCCCCGAAAAAACGATCACCCCGTTGCGTTTGTGCGTGGCGGCCACCGTTTCACTGCCACCATAGCTTCGCAGAGCGTCGATCAACAGCCATGCCCACCCGGCAACGGCGGCGACGGCGATCAACACATGCACCGCCAGGAACACCGCCAGCGAGGAGAATTCCACGCCGCTCTCTTCCGCGTAGGCGACGAAACCGCCGGTAAAGCGCACCCCGACTTCGAACAGCACGACCATCGCCAGCGTGACTGCGAAGAGCAGTGTCTGTGCGCGTTTGTGGCCCTTTTCATACCCGCCTTTAATCAGAAGGATGGCCCCGCCCATCAAGAACGGCAATGCGGCAAACCAAAGGGTGACGATGTCCATAAACCAAAGGGCGCGCGTCCCCAGAAAACCCGCCTCAAACATCAAGCTTCTCCCGGAACGTCTGCATAAATTTCTGCACCTTCGGTGCAATGACGACCTGGCAGTATCCCTGTTGGGGATTGAGGTCGAAATAGTTCTGGTGGTACGCTTCGGCCGGATAGAATGTCGGGGCCGGGGAGAGTTCCGTCACGATCGGGTCGGAAAAACCGGCCTGTGCTTCGGCAATGGCGGCCTCCGCTTCCGCTTTCTGTACATCGTTCTGATAGTAGATGACCGAGCGGTACTGGGTCCCGACGTCCGCGCCCTGGCGGTTCAGCGTCGTCGGATCGTGAATGACCCAGAAAATATCGAGAATCTCCCCGAAGGAGATAACGTCGGGATCGAAAGTGACCTCGACCACTTCGGCGTGCCCCGTCGTTCCGCTGCAGACCGCACGGTAATCGGGATGCTCCGTTTCGCCGCCCGCGTAACCGCTGATGGCGCTGCTGACCCCTTTGACCCGGCGGTAGACCGCCTCGATGCACCAAAAACACCCGCCCCCGAGGAGCGCTACTTCCTTAGCCATCGTCATCCTTTTTTGCCCCAATAATGCCAAAGCGTACCTTCAAGGCACCCCATGGCTTCAATCTAAACGGCAACGCCAAAAATGACAGAACAGAAAAATTGCTATATTTCTGTTCAATTACAACAAACAATATTAATATAAAATACAGTACTCTAAAAAATTCTTCGCGCAAGGGAACGCAGACCATCATGACGACCGCGGATCTTTTCCTTCACATCTTATGGCCGCTCGCCATCGCTTCCGCGCTATTTCTCTACTGGCGTATCAAACCGCTGCCGCTGCCGGTCACCGAAGGTCCCATAGATACCTCCCCGGATGTGCTGCCCGATCCAAGCCTGCAGGAGCGCATGTGGTTTGATCTCGGCGAGCGCATCGACCGGCTCTGCACCCTGGAGCTCTCACCGGAAAGCCAGAAGCAGCAGCTTTTCGAGCAGTTGAGCAGCCTGCCTCCCGTCATGACCCTCTGGGCCGGCTTCACGAACAAAGAGGGGGCCATTGACCCCTTTTACGTCTATGACGAAACCGAACCGGGTTTTTTGACGGAGCACTACGGTGTCCGGCATGCCGCGGCGATCGACGAGGCAGAAAACCCGACCGAATACGCCTTTGTTTCCGCCCAGCCCCATCTTTTCAGCAATGCGCTTGAAGCCCCGATGGACACGGCATGGCAGAAACGGTTGCGCTACGCCCCGCTGGTCTCTGTCCTCTCTATCCCGCTCTTCTCCCCCGACCGGGCACGTCCCGAGGGCATCGTCACGCTCTACACTGATACCGCCTGCATGGACAACGATATACTGACGTACCTGACGAACCTGCTGAACCGTTTCATGGCCTTTTCCCATCAAAACGCGCTTTACCACCGGGTCCTGGCCCAATACAATACGGTCCACTCCGCCAGCCGTTTCTATGCACAGCTCATCAACGCCGCGCCGATACGCATCTGCTGGAAAAACAGTGATCTCGTCTACCTCGGAGGCAATCTCTCTTTTGCCAAAGATGTCCGGTTGGGCAAGCCCGATGCGCTCAAAGGAAAAACCGATCATGACCTTTTCGGGGCCGAAGAAGCGCGGCTCTTCGAAATGTCGGATCGGAAGGTACTGGAGCACGGGACCGAACTGCTCAACCGCATTGAAAAGCAGGGAGAGATGTGGCGGCTCAGTAGCCGCGCCCCGCTCAGCGATCCCAACGGCCGCATCGTCGGCGTCGTCATCGCCTATATCGATTACACCTTCCAGTACCGGGCCCAGAACTATCATGAAACGACGGAGCAGCGTTTCCGTTCGCTGCTGGATCAGATGCCGACCGTCGCGATCCAGGGCTTCGACGAGCAGCGGCACATCAACTACTGGAACCGTCAAAGCGAAGCGCTGTACGGCTACAGCGCCGAAGAGGCCCTGGGTCGGAAGATCGACGAATTGATCCTTCCCCGATCCCAACAAAACCATTTTGCCGCGGGGATCGCGGCGTGGTTGAACCATAACGATGCAATGGGGGCCGAAGAGCATACCGTTCTTGCCAGAAGCGGCATCTCCATCCCCGTGCAGAGTGCGCGTATCCTCCTCGACCGGGCCACGGAAAACCCGCAGTTCTACGCCATCGACATCGATCTGAGTCTTCAAAAAGCCGCGGAATCAAAGCTAAAACAGCTCGCCGACTACGACGCTTTGACGATGCTGCCGAACCGCCATCACCTCAACTACCATCTCCAGTCCCTGATCACGAGGGCACAGCGGGCGGAAAAACAGTTTGCCATTTTCTTCATCGACCTGGATAACTTCAAGTACATCAATGACACGTTCGGCCATAACTACGGCGACAAACTGCTGGTCCAGGCCGCGCGGCGCCTGCAGCATGTCCTGCGCGAATCCGACTATATCGCCCGTTTCGGCGGCGACGAATTTATCGTCACGGTGGAGTACGGCGAGGATCACTTTGTCACCTCCCATATCGCCCAGAAAATGATCAGCGTCCTGCAAGAGGGCTTCAACATCAAAGAGCAGGAGCTCTACGTCGGCGCCAGCATCGGGATTACGCTCTTTCCGGAGAACAGCAGTGCACTCGACGTCCTGCTCAAACAGGCCGATGCCGCCATGTACAAAGCGAAACGCGGCGGTAAAAGCCAGTTCACCTACTTCACGGCGGAGATGACCGAAGAGATCGAGCGCCAACTGACGATGGAGAATGCCCTTCGACAGACGTTTCAAGATGACAAGATCACCTTTTTCTACCAACCGCAGGTCGACCTCCATACCGGTGTCATCGTGAGCTGCGAGGCGCTGGTACGCTGGTACGACGAGGAGAACAGCGCCTACATCCCTCCAATAACGTTCCTGCCCATCGTCGAGAAGGCGCATCTGATGCAGACCCTGACGCAAAGGGCCTTCGAACACGCCGTCCGGCTGCTTGACCAGTGGCGGCGTCTGCGCCTGGCGCTGATCCGGATTGACGTCAACGTCCCGGCGGAACAACTGGCGAACAAAGAGATCCTCACCTATGTCGTCCATCTGCTCAAAACGTACAATATCGATCCCGTATTTATCGGCATCGAGATCACAGAGGGGCAGTTGATCGACCTGGATACGGAAGCAGCCAAGAGCGTGCTCGGCGCCTTCAGCGACCTCGGCATCCATATCAGCATCGACGATTTCGGCACCGGATACTCCTCGCTCAGCTATCTGAGCCGCCTCACCATCGACACGGTCAAGATCGACAAAAGCTTTGTCCAGGAATACGAAAGCAGCCAGAACCAGGCCCTGATCCGATCCATCATCGCCATGGCCCATGAGCTCGGATACCAGGTCGTTGCCGAAGGCGTCGAACTTCCCGAACAGGCCGATGCGCTGAAAAAGTATCGTTGCGACAAAGTCCAGGGCAATCACTTCTATCTACCGAAACATGCCGAAGCAATGACCCGGGAACTCACTCTTAACCTCCATCGCCACCGGAAGAATTTGACGAAATAACTGCCGTTTAATTTTGATTTTATCGTCATTATATTATGATTATTATCAATCCAAATTATAGGGGCAGAGATGAAAAAGGTGTTGGTGCTTGGCGGAGGGTTTGCAGGAGTCGATGCGGCGACGCATCTGCGCAAAAGAGGTTATGACGTGACACTCGTCAGCGACCGGGACTATTTTTACATCTATCCGACTTCCATCTGGGTCCCGACGGGCAAAGCCTCCTTTGACGATATCAAGGTCTCTCTGGAGGCGCTGAGGGATGCCCACGGCTTCACCCTCGTGGTTGACGGGGTCGAAACGATCGAGGCAAAGGCAAACCGCATCACCCTCGCCTCCGGGAAGGTGATCGACGACTATGACTACCTCGTCATCGCCCTCGGAGCGCACAAGATGAAACACCCCGGTATCGAGCATACCCTCTCCATCTGCGGCGACCCGCGCGAATCGCTGCGGATCAAGGAGCGGATCGACGCCCTGGTCGCCAAAGGGAGCGGCAAGATCGCTTTCGGCTTCGGCGGCAACCCCAAAGACACCTCCGCCGTACGCGGCGGTCCCGGCTTCGAACTCTTTTTCAATCTTCATGAGCTCCTGAAGAAAAAAGGGATCCGCGACCGTTTCGAACTGACCTTTTTCGCCCCGATGCCCAAGCCGGGCGCACGCATGGGCGACCAGGCCCTGAAGATGATGGACACGATGTTCGAACGGGCCGATCTGAACAAACACTTCGGCAAAAAGATCAAACGTTTCGAAGAGGACGGCGTCGTCTTCGAGGATGACAGCAAGCTTGATTCGGACTTCACGATGTTCATTCCCGCCGGGGACGGCCACGGTGTCATCAAGGCCTCCGACCTCCCGACGAACGAAGCCGGTTTCGTCGCCATCAACGATTACAGCGAAGTCGTGATCGACGGCGAAGTCAGTAACGTCTATGCCGCCGGAGACGTCGCGGCGCTGGAAGGGCCGGAGTGGCGGGCGAAACAGGGGCATGTGGCCGAAGTCATGTCCAAAAACATCGCCTGCAACATCGCCGCGCGCGACGCCGGAAAGGCGGAACGCAAAGGGTACCAGGAGCACCTCAACATCCTCTGCGTCATGGACACCGGCACCGGTGCGGGCTTCGTCTTCCGCGACGACAAGAAAGCCTTCATGATGCCGATGCCCATCCTGGGACACTGGATGAAAAAAGGGTGGGGATGGTACTGCCGCAACAGCAAGCTGGGAAAGCTTCCGCGCCTGCCGGGGCTCTAGGAGGGCTAGACTGCTTCCCGGCGTTCCGATTCGCGGAGCGTCTTCATCTTCACGAGGTTGTTCCGGTACATGCGGTCAAGCTGGCCGAACGGCACCGGCTTGCTGAAGAAATACCCCTGCCCGTAGTCGACGCCGAGCTTCTTGAGAAGGCGGACGTGTTCGATGCTTTCAACACCCTCTGCGACGATTTTCAGACCCATCGCCTTGCTCAGTGAGACGATCGATTCGACGATGGTCCGGTCATCCTGGTCATCAAGCATGTTCATGATGAACGCCTTGTCGATCTTGAGGGTATCGACCGGGAACTGCTTGAGGTAGGCCAGGGAGGAGTAGCCCGTCCCGAAGTCGTCGATGTTGACGCCGACGCCCAGGTCACGCAGCTGGTGCAGGACTTTCAGACTTTCGGTCAGACTGATCATGGAGACGCTTTCGGTCACCTCGAACTCCAGATACTCCGGCTTGATGTCGTAGCGCTGCAACACGGTCCGGATCTGGTGCAGCAGCAGCGGGCTGCCGAACTGGCGCCCGGAGAGGTTGACGGCCAGCTTCAGCGGTACGATCCCCGAGGCGCGCCACTGCTCGATGCGGCGGGCCGCCTCGTGCATGACCCACTCGCCGATCTTGATGATCATCCCCGTGTGCTCGGCGACGGGGATGAAGTCGTCCGGGTAGACCGTACCGATCTTCGGGTGGTTCCAGCGGATCAGCGCCTCGGCACCGGTGATGGCGCCCGTGCGCAGGGAGATCTTCGGCTGGTAGTAAAGCTCAAACTGCTCCATCGTTTCGATCGCTTCGCGCATCTCGTGCTCGACCTGGAGCTTTTTGCGGATCGTCTCTCCCATCGTCGTATCGTAGAAACGGTAGCGGTTTCGCCCGTCCTCTTTCGCCTTGTACATGGCCGTATCCGCGAACTTGATCAGGGTGTCGGCGTCGTCGGAGTGATCCGGGTAGATCGCCACACCGATACTCGTCGTCGTAAAGATCGCCTTGTCCCCGAACTCCCAGCGCTCCTGCAGGGCGTCGATCATCTTCTTCGCGACGATGGTAATGTCTTTTTCCGAATTGATCAGCGGCAGCAGAACGATGAACTCGTCCCCGCCGATCCGCGAAATCGTGTCGGAGTCGCGCAGGGTGCGCTTGAGGCGCTCCGCCACCTCTTTGAGCAGCCGGTCTCCCAGGGTATGTCCCAGGGTGTCGTTGACGTTTTTGAAGCCGTCGAGGTCGAGGAAAAGCACGCCCAGCTTCTCGCCCCGGCGGTTGGCGTCCTTGATTGCTTTTTGCAGACGGTCCTGCATGAGCACCCGGTTCGGCAGGTTGGTGAGCGGGTCGTAGAAGGCGAGCTTTTCGATCATCTGCTGGCTCTCCGCCTGCTCGCTGACGTCCATCGTAATCCCCGAAATAAACGCCTTCCCGTCACGCCGGAGGCTCAGTTTTCCCTCGGTCAGTACGTGCATCGCCTCCCCGTGGGCATTGACAAGCTTGTGCATCAGGCGGAACGGGGTGTGGGTCTGGGCCGTGTTCTCGAGGGCGCGGATAAATGCCTGGCGCTGCGACGGCTCGATAACATTGAGCAGTGCTTCCCAGGTCAGCGGCATGCCGTCCATCGGCAGGCCCAGCAGCACGTACATCTGGTCACTGAAACTGCAGTCGTGCGTCTGCGTATCGATCCGCCAGCTTCCCATCCGCGCGATCTGCTGCGCCTCTTTGAGGTGCTGGCGCCCCTCTTCGATCTCTTTGTGCAGTTCGTTCATAAAGTCGGCGTGGTGGATGATGTTGTCACTCATTTTGTTCGCCGCTTCGGCGATCATGCCGATCTCGTTCGCGCTGGTATCCCGCAGTTCAATGGGCACGGGGTGGCTCGGGTCGAAGGCTTCCAGTTTCCGGGTCAGCTCCCGCAGCGGAAGGAAGGAACGGTAGAGCAGCCGCAGCAGCAGCAGGACGAGCAGGACGTACCCGGCGATGATCGCGGCGAGGAACTGGAAATACTGTTCCATCATCGACCGGAAATTCCGGTCGGAGACGGCAACATCCATCGAGGCGATGATCTCGCCGTTGATATTGGTCACGGGAAGCGCCAGGGTAAAGAGGCGGTGCGAAGAGCCGAAGTTGCCGACGACAAGGGGACGCCCGTGGTTTCTAAGCAGGCGTACGCCGTTGATCACCTGTGCCGAGCTGAGGCGGATGAGCTGCTCTTCGACAAGAAGCTGTTTGTCGTTGTGCAGGGCATCGGAGAGCTGGGGAAGCATAAAGTCGATCTTCTGTTCCACCAGTTCCTGAAGCTGTTTTTTGTACCCGCTGATGACGATTTTCGTATTGACGTATGCCAGCCCGAAGACGAGCAGCAGGCTGAAAAACGCCAGGGAGAACAGCAGTTTCGATGCTAGGGAGTTCCAGATTGTCAACTTCATTACGATAGATTATATCGAAAAGTGACCGACTCCGTTAGAGGTGTGACACCTAACGGATGATCGTATCGTTGCGGTCGGGGGAGGTGGAGACCATGCCGATCTTCGTTTCGGTCAGCTTTTCGATCTCGCTGAGGTAAGCCCTGGCCGTTTCCGGCAGCGCATCCCATTCGCGCACGCCTTCGGTCCGCTCCCAGCCGGGGAAGCTCTTATAGACCGGCGTGGCCGCTTCAAGATCGAGCGGCATATAGTCAACGACTTCCCCGCCGACCTCGTAGCCGACACAGACTTTAACTTCGTCGAAGCCGTCGAGGACGTCGAGTTTCATAATGGCCAGCTCGTCGCAGCCGTTGATGCGGCTGGCGAACTTCGTCGCCACGGCATCGAACCATCCGCAGCGGCGCGGGCGGCCGGTCGTCGTGCCGAACTCGTGCCCCTGTTCGCGCAGCTTGTCGCCGTCAGTCCCGAAATCTTCCGTCGGGAAAGGGCCGTTACCGACACGCGTACAGTAGGCTTTGACGATCCCGGTCACCTTCCCGATATCTTTCGGGCTGATTCCCAGTCCAATGCACGCCCCCGCCGCGATCGTCGAAGAGCTTGTGACATAGGGGTAGGTCCCATGGTCGATATCGAGCATCGTTCCCTGTGCCCCTTCGAGCAGTACGTTCTGATCTTTTTTCAGCAGTTCCCAGACCATCTGCGTCGTGTTGGCCAGGTACGGAAGCAAAGAAGCCGCGAAGCCTTCAAGTTCCGCTTTCAGCGCCGCCGCGTCCGGTGCCTCGATGCCCATAGCACTGTAAATGGCGCCGTTTTGCTCGAAGTACTCGAGGACGCGGGCGACCAGGGCGTCGATATCGCGCAGTTCGCCGAGGCGGAAGCCCGCGCGGGCGATCTTTTCGCTGTAAGCGGGCCCGATGCCGCGGCCGGTCGTCCCGATCGCCTTCTTGCCGCGCAGGCGCTCTTTGGCCTGGTCGATCTCTTCGTGGAAGCCGAGGATCATGTGCGCCGATTCGCTCACAAAGAGACGCCCTTCGAGCTTGTCGAACTGTTTCATCTCTTTGATCAGTGCCGCCGGCGAAACGACGACGCCGTTGCCGATGATGTTGATCGCTTCGGGGTTCAGGACGCCGGAGGGGATCAGGTGGAGGGCGTATTTGGTCCCGTCGACCCAGATGGTGTGGCCGGCATTGTGCCCGCCCTGGTAACGCGCGACGGCGTCGTATTTCTGCGCAAGAAGATCAACGATCTTCCCTTTGCCCTCATCGCCCCACTGGATGCCGACGATCAAATCTGCTTTTTTCATAATTTCAATTTCCTTTACACGCCGGCTTCAAGCAGCACATCGGTAGCGATGGCGAAGCCGACACTGGTCACATCTTCGTTTTTATAGCGTCCGCCTCTGGCGTAAACGTCGTTGTCCGCGATCACGCGGAAATAGAGCTCGTCGTAATAGAGCATCTTCGCGTAATAGAGCGGTGCGACGACCGTATTGGCATACGGCACGCTCAGGCTGAGCTCTTTCATCTTCAGCAGCTCGACACGGAGCTCCTCCGGCACGAGCGGCAGGACCGCGTCGATCTCCGAAGGGTTCTCGAGGTAGACGAGCTTTGTCAGCCAGTCGATCCCCCGCGCCAGCAGGTTCTCGATACGGATGTGGCGGAAATCGTCCATCGGGATATCGAGCAGGCGGCTCAGGATCTTCGGGATGTTGATGTTGGAGATCTGCAGCAGCGGCTGCGTCTCCAGACGCTCGAAGATCTCGAGGCAGCGGGTGAGCGCGATGGAGAGGTCCGCCTCGCCGATCACCTCGGCACCGACCTGGTACTGCTCGTGTGACGGGTAGCGGTAGACCGGCTGGATGTAGAACCATTTGCGGTGGTCCGTATTGCGCCCGAGGCGCTTGGAGATAATGCGCACGACATCGATGGTCGTGTCCGCGCGCAGGCTCATGCGGTTGTTGTCACGGTCCCCGAGACGGATCAGCTCTTTGGCATCGGAGATGCTCTCATGCTGGTGGTGCGAAAAAAGCGGCACGACGATCTCTTCGAAGCCGTCAGCATAAAGCACATCACTGGCGATCTGCTCGATCTCCCGCTTGCGGCGGGCGCTGGCACCGAAATAGAGCTTGCTCCCTTCGGGAATCTCGTGGGCAAAGATCATGCCGTCAGCCCGAAATAGATTTCGTTAAAGACGCGGCCCGCCGTGCCGTCGTAGCTGCGGCGGCCGAGCTTGTCGAGGGCGACCTCGACGGCGTTGACGACCCAGGCGGCCTCGAACGGCTTGATCAGCCCCATGTGGTTGACACGGAAGATCTTCCCTTTGAGGTGGTCCTGACCGCCGGCCATGTTGACGTCAAACTCTTTTTTCAGCAGCGCGCGGATCTCGTTGGCGTTCGCATCATCAATCGTTGTCATGGACGCCGCAGGCGTTTTCGGATAAATATGCAGTCCCAGTGCCTCGAAGGCGGCCCGTGTCGCGGCACCGCGGCGGGCCGTTTCGTCGTAAAGCGTCTCGAGGCCCTTGGCCTCGATCTCCGCCAGGACGGCTTCCAGGCCGATCACGAGCGTTGTCGCCGCCGTCCAGGCCGTCGTATTGGTACGCTGCTTCTTGATCTCCGTCGCCAGGTTGAAGTAGTACCCCTTCCCTGCGCCGATCTTCTCGACCGCCGCATTGCTCAGACCGATGACGGCAAGGCCTGGCGGCAGCATCAGCGCTTTCTGGCTTCCCGCCAGCAGGGCATCGATGTGGGTAACATCGATCGCTTCGACGCCGACAGCGGTAATGCCGTCCGCGATGATCATGACGTCGGGGCGCACCGCCTTGACGGCCGCGGCGATCGCTTCGACCGGGTGGCGCAGGCCGCCGGCGCTCTCGCTGATCTGAACGGCGATGGCGTCGATGCGCGGGTTCTCCTGCAGCGCGGCGAGGACATCCTCGGGCGTTGACGGTGTATCCCACTCGTAGGTCAGTTCAACGTTCTGCAGCCCGTGCGCCTGGGCAATCTTGCCGAAACGCTCGCCAAATTTTCCCGCATTGATGTTCAGCAGGGTATCGCGGCAGAGGTTGGTGATGGCCGCTTCCATCGCGCCGGTACCCGTCGAGGCCAGCATCACGACCTCATCGGTTTTCATCAGGCCGAAGAGCGCTTTGCGCGCCCGTTCGAAGATCGCTTCAAACTCCGGCGTGCGGTGATGGATCGTCTCCTCCGCCATCGCTTTGCGGACGGATTCCGGAACAGGGGTAGGACCGGGGGTAAAGAGCAGCATGCTTTTTTTCCTTAAATGATATGCATATGCGGCAAGGCGGATTTGCACCGCCTTTTTCAAGCCGCGTATTATACTCTATGTTCATTTAAGGGTCTCTCAAGGTTGGTTTTCGGGCCGAATAGGTACAATGACGCATCTTGACATCCGGACCCAATTTTATGACGCTTTTTGACGCCTTCATCCTCGGCATCGTCGAGGGAATTACCGAATATCTTCCCGTCTCTTCTACCGCCCACCTCTACCTCGCCGGACAGATGCTCGGTCTCAAGCAGGACACCTTCCTGACCGCCTTCGAGATCATCATCCAGATCGCGCCGATCTTCTCGGTCATGCTGATCTACCGCGAACGGCTCATGCAGAGCGCTGCGCTCTGGATCAAACTCATCGCCGCGTTCATCCCGACGGGCATCGTCGGCCTGCTCTTTCACAAACAGATCGAGGCGATGTTCGCCGCCAACTCCACCGTCGCCCTGATGATCCTCACCGGGATCGCTTTTCTTGCCGTCGAGTTCGCCTACAAGCCCAAGGCGCACGCCGTCAAAGACCTCGAGGGGGTCAGCATGAAACAGGCCCTCACCGTCGGTGTCTTCCAGGTCTTCGCCCTGGTGCCGGGGGTTTCGCGCTCGGGGATGACGATCCTCGGCGGGATGCTCGGCGGACTGTCGCGGGACACGGCCATGGCCTTTTCGTTCCTGCTGGCCATCCCGACGATGGGCGCCGCCTCTGGCTATACGCTGCTCAAGGAGTACTCGGCCCTCTCCTTCGAGCATTTCGGCGCACTGGCCATCGGCTTCGTCGTCTCCTTTGTCGTCGGCTGGATCGCCGTCAAAACCTTCCTCGCCGTCGTCTCGCGCTACAGTTTCAAGCCCTTCGGCGTCTACCTCATTGCCAGCGGTCTGCTCTACGGGCTTTTCGGCGTCGAACTCGTCCACTGAAACAGCTGCATTAGCCAAAAACCCGGGGCTTCCGTCCAACGCCCTTTGGCTATAATCGCGGCATGAAACCGATCGAACACGTAAGAAACGCCCTGTCCGACCTCGACAAAGAGGTGCAGGCGATCCTGATGGATATGAAGCTCAACCTGACCCAGAAAGACAACGCCATGCTGCCGCTGCTGCAGCAGCAGAAGGTCCTCAAACAGACCCTCGAGGATCTCGAATACCTTGAAGCGCATCCGCCCTCGCCGAACCAGCCGTGCGGGATCTCAAAATACCGGGAAGACTAAAATATGGGGATGGGGCAGAGGCCCCGTAGGGGTCAGGCCTCTTTGCGTTTGAACAGCAGCCGGTCGAAGGAGAGGTTACCGGCGCCGTGCGTCAGCAGGACGAAAAGCATAATAAAATAATACAGCGGGATTTCAAACCCGTTGTTGCCTGACTGGAAGCCATTGGGCAGGTGCACGAGGGTAATGGCAACGAGCATGACGACCATCAACGGAATGGAGATCAGCCGCGTAAATAGCCCCAGCGTCAAGAGCACGACACCCGATGCTTCCGTCGTTGCCGCCAGGTATGCCTGCAGTGTGGGCATTGGGAGGCCCATGGAAGCGAACCATTCGGCCACGGAGCCGATATCGTTCCACTTCATCTTCGCCGGTTCATAGAAACCATAAGCGAGGATCAGCCGTACGAAAAGCAGTGCGACACTCTGAAGCTTTTCCACGGCCGGTTCGACGATTTTACATAGGTTGGAAAGCTGGCATTGCATGGCGGCTCCTTTCCTGCGGGAAACTCACTGCCGCGGGATCACCCGCTGCATTTTCCCTGGCCACATTTGCCTTTCGGCTTCTCTTGCTTCTCACCGTTGCACTTGGCGTTCATGTTCTCTTTTTTCTCGCCGTTGCACTTGGTATTCATCTTCGCTTTTTTCTCACCGCTGCACTTGGTTGCCGGTGTTTCCATTTTTTCGCCGTTGCATTTTGCAAAGGCCGACGTCGCGCCGATTCCCATCAACAGGGCCGCGCCGAGCAGCATTGCCGCCAACTTATACGTTCTCATCATACACTCCTTGTGTTCGATCTGTCTGAAAGCATTGTAGCGGGAAGGGCTCAATACCATCAACGAGCATGATCGCACAGCATCAATAACGTTTCATAAACAGTTTTTTTTGGGGTTTTATAAAAAGAAGTAGTGAGGAACTCTCCTCCAGATACCTGCGGCACATGCACAGAAAAGGTGGGCTGCTATGTTCCCATCCTGACCCAGTGCCTCGCCTACGCATTGCACAGGTCTAAAGGAGAGCGTTCAAAACAGCGAACTGTCCTGAGCGCTGGTGTAATTATACCGCATCACGCCCCGGAATGCAACTCTCAGCTTCCGGTTTTGCACCAATGCGCTTTCAGATTGAGCAGCAGCAGCCAGAGCACCGCCACATCGATCATCACGTCGGCAAAATTGAAGACGGCAAAATCAAACCCGCAGTGCCAGTAAACGTAATCCACTACTCCCGGGTGCACAAAACGGTCGTAGACGTTGGAGAGGCCCGCACCCACCAAGATGCCGACCGGGAGCATGTAGCAGGTTTTTTTCAGCCGCAAAACATACACGAGCACCCCGGCGATCAGCAGCAGCTGCAGCCATTTGAGCCATGATTCCAGGAAAGCGAACATCGAGAAAGCGACCCCTTTGTTGTAGACGAGGGTCAGATCGATACAGTCGCTGTAGAAACGGTAGCCGTCCAGGAAAAGCGCCTTGATGTTCTGGTCGATGATGAAAATCCCGGCCAGGGCCAGGAAGAGTGCGAGCACGCCCCTAGTCATTGAGGGCATGCCTGAAGAAGCCGCTGAGGCGCTCCATCTCCGTAGTCATCGCTTCGCGGTCCCGCCCTTCGAGCAGGAGGCGCAGCTTGTTCTCCGTCCCGCTGTAGCGGATAAGGTGGCGCATGCCTGCGGCCTCGACCCCCTGCAGCACGTCTGCGAGTCCGTCGATGGTGTCCAGCGGCTTTTTCGTTTTGACATTGAGATTGACGAGCATTTGCGGATAGAGTTCGAACGGGCGCAGCGCCGTGGAGGCCTTCGCATCGGTCATCAGCACCATCGCCAGCACCTGCAGCGCCGTCACCAGGCCGTCCCCGGTCTTGGCGAAATCGTGCATGATGACGTGCCCGCTCTGTTCGCCGCCGAAGTTGATGCCGTGTTCGCGCATCGTCTCCAGCACGTACTTGTCGCCGACGCCGCAGCGGTGGAGCGTGAGCCCCGCGGCGGCCATCGCGTCTTCAAGCGCCTGGTTGCTCATCACCGTCGCCACGATCCCGTCACCCTTGAGCAGGCCGTACTTGTGCATGAAAAGTCCCAGAGCGCCGAGCAACTGGTCCCCGTCGATCACCTCGCCCTTTTCGTCCACCACGACCAGGCGATCCGCGTCGCCGTCGAGGGCGAAACCGATGTCGGCACGGTACTGCTTGACCGCTTTTTGGACGTCTTTGGGGTGCAGCGCGCCGCACCCCTCGTTGATATTGAAACCGTCAGGGCCGTTATGCAGGACGATCACTTCCGCCCCCAGCTCCTCAAGAACCGTCGGACCGACCTTGTAGCCCGCGCCGTTGGCGGTATCGAGCACAATGCGCATCCCCTGTAGGCTGAGCACATCGGGAAAGGAGTTCTTGAGCTGGACGATGTAGCGGCCGATGACGTCGTCGATCCGCTTTGCCGAACCGATGGCGCGGCCCGTGACCTGCGCTTTGGCGATCTGCGCGTCGTCCCGGTAGATCGCTTCGATCTGCGCTTCGACCTCTTCGGAGAACTTGTTGCCGTGGGCGTCGAAGAGCTTGATGCCGTTGTCTTCGAAGGAGTTGTGGCTCGCCGAGATCATGATGCCCGCGTCACAGCGCATGTTTTCGGTCAGGAAGGCGATGGCCGGTGTGGGCATCGGCCCGATCTGCACGACGTCGTACCCGACGGCGGTCAGGCCGCTGACAATGGCGTTTTCGATCATATAGCCGCTGCGGCGCGTATCTTTGCCCAGCAGGATCTTCTTCGTCTTAGAGCTCTTTTTGAAGTAGATCCCCGCTGCCATCGCCGTACGCATCGCCAGCTCCGCCGTCAAAAATGTTCCCGCTTCACCACGTACGCCGTCGGTCCCGAATAATTTCATTTCTACCCTTCTCATCGCCCAGAAAGCGGGGAATACACTAAAGTTTAACTTAAATTTAAATATTTTTAAGGTAGTATTCTACCCTAAATTTTTTTCCAGAAGGATAAAGGCTATGGCAAACCATAAGTCATCAATGAAACGTATCCGTCAAACTGAAAAACGTACGGAACGTAACAGATTTTACCGCACGCGCCTGAAAAACATCGTCAAAGCTGTCCGCGCAGCCATCGATGAAGGCAACAAAGAAGCAGCATCTGCCGCTATGACTGTCGCTAACCAGCAGATCCACAAGTTCGTCACCAAAGGGATCCTGAAAAAAGAGACAGCTTCCCGCAAAGTCAGCCGCCTGCAAAAAGCTGTAAACAGCCTGTAGTACGTCAACGGAGCAAAAGCCCCGTTGTCTACGTTAACACTGGGTTCGCCTAGGCGGCGGGCCCGCACCCCAAGGGTACTTCCTTCGGGGCGCGCGCAGATTAACCGCGCTTAATCTCCCCCTATTTTCATCCTAGACATTACATGAATACTGAATGTTCTTCACATACTGGGAGTATGAATGCTTTCTGACAAACTGACCCCTTTTATCGACCGCTATAACGAACTCAGCGAACTACTCAGCAGTCCCGACATCGCCAACGACATCAAACGGATGACCGCACTCTCCAAAGAGCAATCCTCCCTGCAAGACATCGTCGATACGGCCAAGGCCTACAAACAGCTGCTCGTGGACATCGAAGAGAACAAGTCTCTTGTCTACGACGACGAACTGGGAGAACTGGCCAAAGAGGAGCTCAAAACCCTCGAACCGCAGGTCCCCGTGATGGAGGAGGAGATCAAGGTCCTCCTGCTGCCGACGGACCCCAACGACGAGCGCAACATTATCCTGGAGATGCGCGCGGGCACCGGCGGGGACGAAGCCGCAATCTTTGTCGGCGACCTCTTTACTGCCTATACCCGTTACGCGGAGATCAAAGGGTGGAAGATCGAACTGATCAGCTCCAGCCCCTCCGACATGGGCGGCTACAAGGAGATCACGGCGCTCATCAAGGGTGACAAGGTCTACAGCCGTCTGAAATTTGAAGGGGGGACCCACCGCGTGCAGCGGGTCCCGGCGACGGAGTCCCAGGGACGCGTCCACACCTCCGCCATCACCGTGGCCGTCATGCCCGAAGCGGATGACGTCGACGTTAAGATCGATCCGAACGATCTCAAGATCGACGTCATGCGTTCCTCCGGCTGTGGCGGGCAGTCCGTCAATACGACCGACTCCGCGGTGCGTATCACCCACCTGCCCACCGGCATCGTCGTCACCAACCAGGACCAGAAATCGCAGCATAAGAATAAAGAGAAAGCGATGAAGGTCCTGCAGGCGCGCCTCTTTGAGATCGAGCAGCAGAAAGCCCAGGAGGCCGAGGGCGCCGCGCGCAAGGAACAGGTCGGTACCGGCGACCGCAGCGGCCGCATCCGCACCTACAACTACCCTCAGAACCGCATCTCGGACCACCGCATCAACCTGACGCTCTACCGCCTCAACGAGATCATGACCGGCGGCCTCTTCGACGAGATCATCGACCCTCTCATCGCTGACGCCCAAGCAAAAAGCATGGAGGCTGCAGGCCTCTAAGCGGCATCGCTGCCCAAGCCACTATCCGCTTTTTATATAAGTCCGAAATGATAATTAGCGTGTCAGGAGGATCACCGGGGAGTGGGATGTCCCGAAAGCGGCAGCTTGTTGCCCTTTCTTCTTCCGGGTTCGGCTTCTTCTTTGGGCACACAAAGAAGAAGGGGAACAAACACATTTTATACGGCACCCGAACAAAGTCCGGGTACCTGCGTTAACACTGCGTTCTCTTCAGCAGAGTGCTCACGCGCAGACAACCCGCGCTTATTACTTCACATCCAAAACCGTCTCAAAAGTCTTCTTCACAAGCCCTTTGAAGGTAATCGTCCCCTCTTCCAGCCCGAGATAGAGCGTCTCTCCACTTTTGGGGTAGACATTCGCTTTGTCGCCGACAAGTTCTTGACGGTTGGCGCGGTAGAAACAGGCCGCCATCCCCGTCCCGCAGGCGAGCGTCTCGTCCTCGACTCCGCGTTCATAGGTCCGCACCCGGATGGAGCCGTCACTGTCGACGCTGGCAATGTTGACGTTGGCGTTGTGCTCGAAGCGCAGGGCACGCGCCTCTTCGAGGTCGAAGTTATCCATGTCGGCATCAAAGGTGACAAGGTGGGGCACGCCCGTATCGAGCAGCCACCACTTTTTCCCGCCCGCAACGATGTCATCACGCAGGATCTTCGGCGGGGTCAGATCGCTCTGTACCATCTCCCCCTCCACTTCCGCACCGATGACGCCCGCTTCCGTCAGGAAGGTCATGTTCGCCGGCGCCAGGCCGTTGCTGTAGGCGTAGTGCGCGCAGGCACGGCTGCCGTTGCCGCACATCTCCGCCGTCGAGCCGTCGCTGTTGTAGAACTGCCACTCGAAATCGTACTCGGCATGCGGTACAAGGACAATCAGGCCGTCGGCCCCGACACCGCTTTGGCGGTCGCAAAGGGTGCGTGCCAGTTCGGAGCGGTCTCTTGCGATAAAGCTGTGAAAGAGGACAAAGTCATTACCGCTGGCGCTGTATTTGGCGATCATCATCATATGGGCCTTTTAGAGATATCAGTATGGAAGTGTAGTGGGTCTTGCTTGAAAAGTTATTGATATTTTGCTTTGATCGTATCGACAAAGGCCTCGCACTCAGCCTGAAGGTGTTTGAGGTTGCCGCTGTTGTCGATCACCCAGGTCGCGCGCTTTTTCTTCGCCTCGATGTCCATCTGGGACTCGATGCGGCGCAGCGCCTCGGCCTCGTCGAAGCCGTTGCGTTTCATAAACCGCTGCAGCTGCGTCGCTTTGGGAGTGTAAACGACAACGGAGTCCGCGATGGGGTAGGCCTGCGTTTCGAAATAGAGCGGGATATCGATCAGGTAGGGAAACTTGAAAGCGTCCTGGCGCTCGCTCTCCTCCTCGATCGCCTGACGGATCTTGGGGTGCAGGTAAGCTTCGAGCGTCGCTTTGGCTTCGGGATCGGAAAAAATCACCTTCCCCAGTTCGCTGCGCAGGACCTTGCCGTTTTCAACATAGTGTGCGCCGAAGGTCTCGGCGACCCATCCGCTGTGCTCGTCCAGCAGCCTGTGCGCGATCGCATCGGCGTCGATGACCCGCAGGCCGTGCAGGGCCAGCAGGGAGGCGACGGTACTTTTGCCCGTCGCGATCCCCCCGGTCAGTGCGATCGCGTATTCAAACGCCATCACAGCCCCCTGGGAAGGCGTGGGCGCTCCAAGAGCACTTCTGCCAGGGCGCCCGCTGCTGATGTAGCTTTGCGGAATTTCACAGGGCGTAAGCCCGAGGACAACGCGGACACAGCGTCAGCGTAGTCGGAGGGGCTTTGCTCCTTCGGCGTACTCATAATGGAAGCCATTTAGTTGCGGATGATCCCGAGGTAGGTTTTACGGATGTAGTTCGGCATCGCGAACGCGGCCGGGTGGATATCGGTGTTGTAATACTCCAGCCCGTCGAGCATGTCCGCACGGTGGAGGTTGATGTCCGCCGTCGGGTGGTTGCCCTTGCTGGCCAGCAGGAGGGTCTCCTCATTGGCAAGGCGGTAAGGCATGATCACCTTGAAATAGTTGCCCAGCACACCGAGCAGCACCGTATTGGCCTGGACTTCCTCGAGCGAAGCGTGGCGCATGGAAACGACCCCCTCTTCGCTGAGAACGCGGCTGATGTGCCCGGCCACCGCCGCATCGACATCCGCTTCGCAGAGAACGACGTCGACACTGCCGTCGGCGACTTCGCGCAGCGCGTCAAGGCTGGCCGGCGCATGGATGACAACGACGCCCTCATGGCGCGCCACTTCCGTCTGAAGGCGTTCGGGCGCCTCGCTGATCACCAGAACATTCTGGGGCGCCTTGTGGGTACACATCGGGACGTGTACCATCATTTCAGGGTAGACAAACTCTCTCATTTTCTCAATTCCTCGGGGCGTTAAGGGCTTTGTTTAGAACGGCCCTTGTGCCGAAAGTGGCGCGATTTTAGCATCTTACATTTAAACCGGAATGAAGAAATTTCGAACTTCTTTCCGGTCAAGCTTTTGGCGCGCCGAACACGTAGGCGAAGCATAACGCATCTGCGCTGAAAGCCCCTGCCAAACCCTATCCTAACCCCACCTTCGCTATACTTCCATTAATAATCATCTGGAGCGATCTATGAGTCAAATCAGCTACAAAGACGCCGGTGTCGATATCGACGCCGGGAACAGTTTCGTCGAGAACATCAAGCCCCTGGTCAAGTCGACCCGCATCCCCGGTGTTTTGGGCGGGATCGGCTCTTTCGCCGGCGCCTTCGAGATGCCAACTGGATACAAGGAACCCGTCCTCCTCGCCGCGACCGACGGCGTCGGCACAAAGCTGAAACTGGCCATCGACTCCGGCAAACACGACACGGTCGGCATCGACCTCGTCGCCATGTGCGTCAACGACCTCATCTGCAACTTCGGCACGCCGACCTTCTTCCTCGACTACTATGCCACGGGCAAACTCGAGGTCGATGTGGCCACCGCCGTCGTCAGCGGGATCGCAGAAGGGTGCCGCCAGGCCGAATGCGCCCTGATCGGCGGTGAAACGGCGGAGATGCCGGGGATGTACTCCAAAGATGACTACGACCTCGCCGGCTTCGCCGTCGGTGTTGCGGAGAAGAGCGAGCTCGACACCCCCGCCAACGTCCGCGCGGGCGACAAGCTGATCGCCCTGCCGAGCTCCGGCCTGCACTCCAACGGCTTCTCCCTGGCGCGCAAGGTCCTGTTTGAGAAGATGGGGATGAAATTCGACGACGACTTTAACGGCGCGCCGCTCATCGACGCCCTGCTTGCGCCGACACGCATCTACGTCAAGACCTTCAAGCAGCTCAAACCGAAGATCCAGGCGATGGCCCACATCACCGGCGGCGGCCTCGTCGAGAACCTGCCGCGCGTCCTGCCGGAGGGCCTGCGCGCCGTCATCAAAGGCGACGACGTCCGCGTCCTGCCGATCTTTGAACTGATGAGCGAACACGTTGCCCGCGACGAGATGTTCCGTGCCTTCAACATGGGTGTCGGCATGGTTCTCGTCGTCCGTCCCGACGACGTCAACGCCGTCCTCGACGCCACCGATGGCTACCTGATCGGTGAGATCGAACCGGGTGACAAAGAGGCCCGGATCGTCTAAACCGTTTCAGACAACCTTCCTCGAAAGACAGAGCATCCCGCCGGGGGCCTTGTCCCCTCTCCCTCCACACCTCTGACAGACCTGCATCGACACATAACAATATTGCCTTTCGGCGAAGCCTATGAAAACCGCCACCATGCCTCGGCATACACCTGTTTTTGGATACGTGAAGTCGATCGGCTGTTTCGAAATAATGGAAGGAAGAACGGAACCCGCCCGGGGTTCAGCAGTTCGGGCGGCCGTTAAAGGGAGGGAACGGAACGGATCCGTTAAAGCGCGCGGCGCCGGGCGCCGCACGGAAAGATTGAGCGGAAGGTTATTCCGCCGCCTCGTATTTGTCGTAGCGCGGGAAGATAAAGGTTGATTCGCGGTCGACGGCGATCTTCTCTTTGTCGTCGATGGCATAGGCGTGGATCTTGATCGGCAGTACCGTATCCTTACGCTCATCCTTAACCAGCTCCTCCGTCGTATAGAGGCGGACGATTTTCTTCTTCTTCACGCCCGGATGGACGGTGAAGGGTTTGGTCGGCTTGAGAATTTTGATCTTGCCTTCCATCCCCTTCGGTGCCTCGATGTCGAAATAGAACTTGTGGTCTTTATCCTGCGTATTCTGCAGCAGGAAGATGTAATCGTTCTCGACCAGCGTTTTGCCTTCCGGCGTTTTCTCGATGGCATAGAGACGGTTCTCTTTGTTGATGTTAAGCAGCATATGCTCCTTCTTGCTTCCCATCATACCGAGGACGACCATGATGATGACCAGGACGACGGCATACCCGATGATCTTCGGACGCAGGTAGTGCGTTTTGCCTTTCTGGAACAGCACCTCTTTTTCGCTCGACCAGCGGACCAGCGACGGACGTCCGAGCGCACCCATAACTTCCGTACAGGCGTCGACACACTCGAGGCAGTTGATACACTCGAGCTGCAGCCCCTGGCGGATATCGATATGGGTCGGACAGACGGTCACACAGCTTTCACAGGTCGTACACTCCGCATTCGGCTCGACCGCCTGCAGATCCTTCTGTTTCGTGTACTGCTTGTGCTTCGCTTCGTCGTAGATCTCGCCACCGCGGTGCGGATCGTAGATCGCCATCACCGTATCTTCGTCGTACAGGACCGACTGGATACGGGAGTAGGGACAGACGTAGACACACCAGTTCTCTTTGAACCAGACGACATCCACGACCAGGAAGAGCGTTGTGATCAGCAGGATCCCGACGAGGATCAGGTGGTCACCCGCGTTCAGCAGGTACGGGAAAAAGTCCTCCGGCGGGACGAAGAACCACAGGAAGTTCGCCGTCGCCAGCAGGGACAGCGCCGTCCAGAGCGCAATGGCGACAACACGCTTGGCCTTGTTCTCCGGCTTGCTCCAGTCGGGCTCTTTCTGCTTGTTCTTGATCCGCTTGCGCAGTTTCAGGATCTTCGTTTCGATCAGGTCACGGTAGATGACGCGGAAGATCGTCTGCGGACAGACCCAGCCGCAGAAAACGCGGCCGCCCAGTACCGTCATCCCGAAGACCCCGATAAAAAGGATCATCAGAATGAACGGCATGAGGTACATCTCCTGCATGTCGAACTGGACAAACGCCAGGTGCAGTTTGAGCTTGTCAAAGCTCAGCAGGAAAATATGGTTGCCGTTGATCGTAATCCACGGCAGTACCAGTGACACGATGGTCATCCCCACGAAAAACCAGTAGCGTTTTACGCGGTAGGATACCCACCCTTTTAAATACTCTTTCTTACTGACCTTGGCCGATCCGGCCTGGCCTGAGACTTCTGCCTGACTCACTGTCTACTCCTTTTCATTGACTTGCGGACATTCGATCGTTTCGATAATGCTGGCTTCGGCATTGTCGACGTTTTCCAAGAAACTGCTTCCCATCGCCACCTCTTTGAGCTCCCGCGACTCGATGTAATCTTTCAGGGAACTCCGGCTCACATCCAATACTCTAGCGATCTCGCTGACACTCTGTCCTTCCCGAAGCGAACCGATGATCACCTCGAGATAAGGGTCGAACTTCGAAGAAGAACGGCTCCCTCTCGGGCGGCCGATCACCTTCTTCTCCACCGACTGTATCGTCTGTCGCAGCTGGTCAACCAACCCCATTGCGACGATGATATCACTTTGCGCATTCAAGACGATTGAAGGTTTGATCAAGTGGGTTTCGATGCCGTTTTTGAGCAGACAGCTCAACATCTGTACGACATCCTCGATATTGCTGCTGAGCACCCACAGGTCGTAGATCAGCAGCGTACCCCCCATGTGTTCGGACTGGCGCATATAACGCACAGCCTCGTCACGTTCACTGAGGCGGCTGTTCTGCGACAGCTGATCAACCATCTCGTCTTCGATCACCAGATCATGTTTCTTGGCATAGGCACTGATCACTTTCAGCTGTTCGTATACACCGTGAAAGTGGCTATCGGCACGGATATAACTGAATATCATTGACGTATAAACCTTTCGCATTCTCCAGTTTCAACGTCATTCTACCCTTTTTGGCGAAGTAATGTCAATGTTTTATCAGTTTTTTTCGTCACATTTTTATCTCATTTTCTCGGAAAAGTTCAAAAGCGCTATAATGGCTGCAATCCAAGATCCCCCATGGCAGTGCGACAGGAGCCGACGTGAACAGCCTCTTTATCGAATTCCGCGACCCGCTATTCGGCATCATCGTTTTCGTCGCACTGATATTCATCATCGCGTTCGTGAGCTACTGGTGGGGACGGCTGCGCAGCAAGGAGGACCACCGTTACCTCGAACGCTTCCTGCGCTCTTTTACCAAGCCCCCCTCCCAGACCGAACTCCACCGCGAAATCGGCAGCAGCGCTGTCTCGCAGAAGTCATGGCTGCTCGTCGCCCAGACCTATGTGCAAAACGGCGATTTCGAACAGGCCGTCGCCATCTACCGCAGCCTTCTGGAGATGCAGCACGAACCCCACCGCCGCCGCGAACTGCTGCTGCTGCTCGCCCAGACCTATTTTAAAGCCGGCTTCCTGGAGCGGTGCGAAACGATCCTGCTCAAAATCCTCGGCCGTTTTCCCCGCACGCCGCAGGCACTGAAGCTGCTGCTTTTCACCTACGAACGGCTCCGGAGCTTCGACAAAGCACTACAGGTGCTCGAGCCCCTCGACGAACTCGGCAACGACATCGCCGGCGACCGCCGCTACCTGGAAACCGTCAGCCTGCTGCAGGACGTCCGAACCGATACGGCGGCGAAATGCCGGCGGCTCGCCGAGGAGTACCGCGAACACCACACCCTCACCTACCTGACCTTCGAATACCTTTTCCGCCACGACCCGGAACTGGCATGGGCAGCCCTGGAGCTCTCCGCCAGCCGCATCATCGCGGACATCCTATGGTATTTACCCGAGGAGCACCTGAATTTGGATATAATTTCACGTGATGGCTATTTGCGGCAGCTGTATAGCGCCAGAGGAAGCGTGAATCTTGCTCAGAACAGTTCCGAATTCGAACTGGATGTTTTGATCAAACTTCGCCAAAGCGGCCAAAGCGGGGCAACCCTGCAGTTTGAATACCTGTGCGGCCACTGCAAGCAGATCTTCCCTTTCCCGTTCCACCGCTGCCCGAACTGCCATACGATCGATTCCGTCGTCACCGAACCGCTGCTGGGCAAAGCCGTAGCGGATTTCGCCCCGTCGGAACGCTCGGAAAGGGCTTACGAAGTATGAAACATATTACCCTGTTCAGTGACGGTTCCGCCCTGGGCAACCCCGGTCCCGGCGGTTACGGGACAATCCTGCGCTTCGGCGACAAAGAGCGCGAGCTCAGCGGCGGCGAACCCCATACGACCAACAACCGAATGGAGCTGCGCGGCGTCATCGAAGGCCTCAAAGCACTCAAAGAGCCCTGCGACGTGGAGATCGTCTCGGACTCCTCCTACGTCGTCAAGGGGATCAACGAGTGGCTGCAGAACTGGATCAAACGTGATTTCGCCAAGGTGAAGAACCCCGACCTCTGGCGTGACTACATCGTCGCCAGCGCCCCCCACCGTATCAAAGCGACCTGGGTCCGGGGCCATGACGGCCACCCGGAAAACGAACGTTGCGACACCCTGGCCCGGGGCGTCGCCGAAAAGATGAAAAGAGGATAAGTATGGACCAGATGGCGCGTATTGAGCAGACGCTCGGCTACACCTTCGAAAACAAACAGCTGCTGCGCGAAGCCTTGACGCATAAAAGTTTCAAACAGCCCTACAACAACGAACGCCTCGAATTCCTGGGCGACGCCGTCCTCGACCTCATCGTCGGCGAGTACCTCTTTGAGCACTTTCCCAAGCACGACGAGGGCAAACTCTCCAAGATGCGGGCCTCCCTTGTCAACGAAGAGGGGTTCGCACGCCTGGCCAACCATATCAAGCTGGGCCAGGCCATCTTCCTCTCCAACGCTGAAGAGAACAACGGCGGACGCACCAAACCCTCTCTGCTCTCCAACGCCTTCGAAGCCGTGATCGGCGCCATCTACCTCGAAGCGGGGCTCGCCCCGGTCAAAACGATCTCGACCACCCTGTTAGAGAGCGTCTATAAAGAGATCTCCCTCGACACCCTTTTCAAAGACCATAAGACGGCGCTGCAGGAACTGACCCAGGCGCACTTCGGCATCACCCCGGAGTACCGCCTCGTAGGCAGCAGCGGTCCCGATCACAAAAAAGAGTTCACCATCGCCATCCTGATCGACGGCAAGGAGTACGCCAAAGCCACCGGCAAGAGCAAAAAGACCGCCCAGCAGGAGGCGGCCCAGCAAACCATCGCCCGACTCAAAGAGGAGCTTTCATGAACCGTTTCGGCATCCGCTTCAGTTTCACCACTTTCGGCGAATCCCACGGCAAGGCGATCGGCTGCGTCGTCGACGGCGTTCCCGCGGGCCTGACGATCGACGAGGCCTACATCCAGCGCGAGCTCGACCGCCGCAAGCCGGGACAGAACGCCTACGCCACGGCCCGCAAAGAGGAGGACACCGTCGAGATCCTCAGCGGCGTCTTCGAAGGCAAAAGCACCGGCACGCCGATTGCCATGGTGATCTATAACACCAACCAGAAATCCAAAGACTACTCCAACATCAAAGACATCTTCCGCCCCGGCCACGCCGACTACACCTACTGGCACAAGTACGGCATCCGCGACTACCGCGGTGGCGGGCGTTCCAGTGCCCGCGAAACGGCAGCCCGCGTCGCGGCGGGGGCCATTGCCAAACTGATGCTGCGCGAGGTCGGCATTACCGTCAAAAGCGGCATCAGCGAGATCGCGGGGATCGCCGCGAGCAGCTTTGACTTCGACCACGTCCTCACCAGCGAGATCTATGCCCTCGATCCCAGCGTGGAACAGGCGCAAAAAGACGCGATCCTGCTTGCCAAAAACGACCATGACTCCGTCGGCGGGGTGGCGCAGGTCCGTATCGAGAACCTTCCGGTGGGCCTCGGCGAACCGCTCTACTACAAGCTGGACGCCGTCCTCGCCGACGCGATGATGGGCATCAACGCCGTCAAGGCCGTCGAGATCGGCGATGGGCTTCTGGGGACGCGCCTGCACGGCTCCGAGAACAACGACCCCATACGCCACAGCGGCTTCGAATCCAACCACAGCGGCGGCATCCTCGGCGGGATCAGCAACGGCGACGCGGTGCGCCTCAGCGTCTACTTCAAGCCGACCCCTTCCATTTTCCGAGAGCAGCATACGACCACCACCGAGGGCGAAGATGTCGATTTCGCGCTCAAAGGGCGCCACGACCCCTGCGTCGCCATCCGCGGTTCCGTCGTCTGCGAAGCGATGGCCGCCCTTGTCGTCGCCGATATGCTTCTGCTCAATATGGGACGCACCATAGAGGGGGTTGCACGCTATTACCACGTGTAACGCGTGCTGCCCAAACTTCATCCACCGCATCCTTTCGCATTAAGCTTTCCGGGGTTATAATCAATGTAACTCATATAACCGAAGGATGCTCTTTCCATGAGTCCCACACAAAAATGCTACCTCCTCGACACCTCAGTCATTCTCGATGATCCGGCCAACATCCTGCGCATTTCCGAGAACAATAAAAATCTTGTCGCCATCACCAACACAGTGCTTGCAGAGCTCAATAATAAAAAAGACGACATGCGCTCGGACGCCGGGTTCCGAGCCCGCGAGTTCTTCCGGCTCGCCGATTACGAGGTGGGACAGACCCTGACCTTCGACGCCCTGCCCGAACCGCTGCGCCGTTCGCGCGAGACGGCGCCCAACAACAGCGACTGCTACTACCGTCTCACCCTCCCCTTCGCCCCGGACCTCAACCCCGAAGCGGAAGGCGATACGAACGTCGAACTGCTGATCATCTACCGCGAGGAGTATCGGATTGCCAAATCCTACTCCGAGCCGAAGGGTTTTAACGACGCCAAGATCGCCGAGATCGCCGCGGATTACCACCTCAAGCTCGTCACCAACGACATCTCGTTCAAGATAGCGGCCGAGGTACAGGGAATCGAGGCACAGAGCCTTAAAAATGCGAGCGTCGAACGCCCCGATGCCATCGAGTTTGCCCACACCGTCACCTACCATGAGGAACCCGTCCTCGACCCCCAGAACGACTTCCGCAATTTCGAACAGTTCAGCTTTATCCAGGAAGCCACCAGCGAAGGGCACAACGAGATCTATGAAACCGGGTTGCAGCGTTACGCCGTCACCTACAACGGCCACCTGGAGTGGTGCGACTTCGACAAGCGCTTCGGAGAGTATTTCGACGAGACTCTGATCCGCCCCATCAACCTGGAGCAGAAGTTCTACTACACGATCCTCACCCATCCCCAGAACCACCTGACCGTCGTCGCCGGCTCCACCGGTTCGGGCAAAACCCTGATGGCCCTGCAGGCGGGACTGGAGATGGTCAAAGAGGGGATCGTCGAGGGGATCGTCTACGCGCGCAACACCGTCACCGCCTCCGACCCGCAGGCGGAACTGGGCTTCCGCAAAGGGGACGAGCACGAGAAGCTCGGCTACTTCATGTACCCGCTCTACTCCGCCATCAACTACACCATCGAGCACCAGAACAAGCACTCCATCGAATCGCAGGTGGAGTTCACCGGCAATACGAACTCCACCAAGCGCGAAAACGCGACGGAGCTCTTCATGGCCAAGTACAACATCGAGGTGATGGATATCGCCCACATGCGCGGGACGACGATCTCGCGCAAATTCGTCATCATCGACGAGGCGCAGAATATGACGAACGCGACGATGAAGCTCATCGGGACCCGGATGGGCGATGAAACACGGCTTGTCGTCATGGGCGATCCGCACCAGATCGACCACCCCTTCCTCTCCAAGCGCCGCAACGCCCTTGTGACGATGCTCAACAAGGCACAGCACAGCGATTTCCTCGCCGGGATCCAGCTGCGACACACCATCCGCTCCGAAGTCGCCAACTGGTTCGACAAGAACCTGTAACTGCAGGAGCCCGTCGGAAGCACCTCGCCGCTAGTGGGCTAGCGAACCGAACCTGCGCGGATACCAGAGTTTCAAGAAGGTGCGGCGCGGCACGACCACGGCGCCAAGATCGCTCTTGTACTTCATGTAGGGATGCCCCAAATTCCAAAAGCGCAGACCGGACTTTTGCAGGTGCCGGCCCAGCAGGACGAGCTGCAGCGTCCCCCAGCTGCCGTACCGTCGCTCGGGACGATGGAAGCCCGAGAGACTCGTATAGACGTTGTTGGCCGTGATGTAGCCGATCTCGCCGGCAACGAGGGTATCCGTCTCCTCGTCGAACAGTTCCACGCTAAAGAGCCTGAAAGCCTCGCTGCTATCCGCGTTCAGACGCCGCATCAGCGCCGCATACTCCCCGACCATCCAGCACTCCTCATGCGAGGCCTGAATCCCGCGGACGACGTCATCGAATGCCGTGTTGAACGCGAACCGGAATTTCGCCCTCCGCAGCAGTTTCCCAACCTTCTTGCTGACATGCATCTCGTCAAAACGCAGGATCGCGTAGGAGCGCTGGATCTCCCCCAGCAGGAGCTGTCTGCCGCCATGCTCCAGCGACACGCTGATAAAGCCGGCATTGGCGAGCGCACGGTACATCGCCTCGGAAAAATCGTCGCTCCAATAGTAATAGTGGTCCATGTCCCGGTAGATCTTCTCCATCAGACGAAGATCCCCGAGATCTTCGCGATCAATCCGGTAAACCATCACATACCTCCGTCATCCACTGTTCCTAAGCCTTTTCATCCGCTACAGCATGCTCCTCACACCGATCGCATACCAGAGAATGATCAGGTTCAGAAAGAAAATCCCCAGCGAACTCCCCCGCGAGAGGAACTGCTGCCATTTCGTCCGGCTGATCATGTGCGTTTTGAAGGAGATCGCCAAATGAACAAACGTTAACATTGTCAAAACGATGACCAGGTAGACCTTGTGATGCATCATCTGCGACAGTTCCGAATCGTAGGCGTACTTGAAGACCTCATGGAAACCGTGGTGCAGGTAGAGCAGCGTCCCCGTCACCCAGAGCGAGACCAGCCAGAAGACCTCGAACCAGCCGTAGATGGGCCCCAGGTGCTCATAGGTCTGCCGCTGGGCTTCTTTGTCGCGCAGCAAGATGCCCAGGGCGAAAAGGAGCAGCGACCCGCCGATCCATGCCGTCGCGGAAAGAATATGGATGTATAAAATAAAATGCATACCGGATTGTAGACTATCCGGGGTAAAAAAGAGGACGTTCAGGCCAAAGAGGGCCCAAACAAGAAGAAGTTAGAAGTCGCCTTTGGCGGCACGCTCCGGGATCTCTTCCATCGCTTTTTTGACAGAGAGGGCCATCGTGAGCATATCGGCCGGGAGCGGGTGGCCGCCGTGGATCGCCAGCGTCATGTCCATTGCCACGAGGAAGCGCTCGCCGCTGCCGTATTCGACCAGCATAATGCGGCACGGCATGAACCCGCCGTACCAGCGGGAGTAGTTCAGGAACACCTTCGCGATCGGAAGGCTGCAGAGCGAGAAGATGCGCGCGTGCTTGATTTCAGTTGCCGCGGCGTCATCTTTTGTATACATTTTGACGTCGCCCGTGATACGCATGTTGTACTCTTCGGCCAGCGCCTTGATCAGTTCTGCCGCATCGTCGTTCGTGACCTCATCGCTGATCTTCCACTCTTTCATCATGGCCCGTGCCGCATCCCCGTTTTCCAGGATGTTGCCGAACATCTTCATATACGCCGGAAGGGCACCGCCGTCAAGCTGCTGGACTTTCCCGCCGAACATCGCGTATCCGCCGATCACTGCGACCAGTGTCACCGCACCGATCAGTGCCAGTATGTTTTTGAACATTATTATCTCCTTGTGAACGTTTGAAAGGCGGCATTGTACAGAAAAAGTCGGCATTTAAGCAACAGCCGCTGATAAAAAAAGGGGGGAAATCGTTAATGATAGGAGAGGAAGAGGGGCCGGGCCCCTCGCCATGTCGTCAGATCGGCAGAACGCGGATCTTGTCGGAGAGCTTCTCTTTGAGGGCCGCTTCGATAGCATAGAGCGTGCCCGTGCTGGAGCTCGCACAACCGGAGCAGGCACCGAGATAGCGAATATAGACGTCAATGTACTCTTCGCCGTCCTTGACGTCGATGACTTCCATATTCCCGCCGTCCATGACGAGGAACTGGCGGATGTTGTCGTCAACGACCGCGTCGATTGCCTTGATCTTCTGGACCAGGGTCATCGCTTCGAAGTCGCCGCCGATACCGGCTTCGGCCGCCGCTTTCATCTTTTCTTCGTCCATCTCGCGGCGGACGTCGGCAAGGATGTCCACGAGGTAGTATTCGCGCGCCTCGTGGCCGCCCGGCTTGATACAGCTCTTACAGAAGCCGCCCGCTTTCGTATAGTCGGTGACCTGCTCGACCGTACTCAGGTCGTTGAGCTTGATCACCTCTTTAAGGGTCGAGAGGCTGACGCGGGCACATTCGCAGACGATGATCTCCTCTTCGAAGCTCTCCGCGTCGACACCCTTATAGAGACCTGCCGCTTTCTTGATGACGTCGTAGGCCATGACTGAACAGTGCATCTTTTGCGGCGGAACGGCCGGAACGTCCGGCGTATCGCGCAGCGCCATTTCGACGTCGATGTTCGTGATCTTGACCGCTTCGTCGACCGTTTTGCCCAGACAGAGCTGCGTCATCATGTCGGAACTGGCGATCGCCGTCCCGCAGCCGAAGCTTTTGAACTTGGAGTTCTCGATCACATCGTTCTCCGGGTTCACTTCCCAGTAGAGGCGCACGGCGTCGCCGCAGCTCTCCGCGCCGAAGTCAGCGACGATCAGCTTGTTACCGTTCGCAGCCGCTTCCTCTTCCGTGATTTCCCCCTGGTGCTGGGGGTTGTTCATCAGTGTCGTTACCTTGTTGGAGTACTCATCCCACAGGGATGCGCCAAACAGATCATTCTTTGCCATAATCTCTCTCCTTTGATTTTATGGAATAAACTAAAAGGAATCACATCCCTTTACTATACACCGTCCGAACAAAGTCCGGACGGTTACGTTAACACTGGGTTTTCCTCGGCGGAAAGCCCGCGCGCCGCCGGCGCTTTACGAAGAAGCCGATAGCTTCTTTGTGCTTCAGTGCCATAGCGGCCAGCGTAGCTTGCCGGGCTTTGCCCGGGAAGCGTTCTGATTAATGGACCGCACACTCCGTTGCCTCACCGCCCGGCGTCGGTTTGACTTTGGCGTATGAGCTGGAGATCGAGCGCAGACGCTCGACAGCCGATTTGAAGTGATCAATCACGTAATCGACCTCTTCATCCGTCGTGTAGCGGCTAAGGCTCAGGCGGATTCCGGTGTGGGCCAGTTCGTGGTCCGCGCCGATCGCGAGCATCACCGTGTTGGCTTCGAGGTCCTCGGAAGCACACGCCGAACCGGTGGAGGCACCTATTGCCGCGTTGTTGAGGTCCCACAGCATCCCTTCACCCTCGACCCCGCGGATAGAGATGAGGATCGTGTTCGGGGTACGATGGTCACGCTCCCCGACGGTAAAGGTGTCGGGGATAAGCTTCAGCAGCGCATCTTCGAGGCGGTCGCGCTTGGCGCGGATGGTGGCCATCTTCGCTTCGATGTTCTCCGTCGCCATCTCCAGGGCTTTGCCCATCCCGACAATGTAAGGGACGTTCAGAGTACCCGAACGGCGGCCGCCCATGTGTTCGCCGCCGTTGAGCAGCGGGGAGAGCGCCTGTCCGCCCTTGATATAAAGCGCCCCGATCCCTTTCGGACCGTGGAACTTGTGCGCGGACATGGACATGAAGTCGACATGCAGCGCCTGGACGTCGACGGGGATCTTGCCGACGGCCTGGACACCGTCGGTATGGAAGAGCACGCCCTTCTCTTTACAGATCTCGCCGATCTCTTTGATCGGGAAGATCATACCCGTCTCATTGTTCGCCCACATCACGGAGACGAGCGCCGTCTTTTCCGTAATGAAGCTGCGCAGCATCTGCGCATCGACGACGCCCTGCTCGTTGACCGGGAGGTAGGTCACGTTGACGCCCTGCTCCTCCAGGAACTTGCAGGTGGAAAGGACAGAGGGGTGTTCTACCTCGGTCGTAATGATATGGTTCTTCTCCCCGTGCAGGATCTTGTCGACCCAGACGGCTTTGAGTACCCAGTTGTTCGATTCGGTTGCGCAGGACGTAAAGACGATATCGTCGTCGTCCGACGCGTTGATCGCCGCGTAGACCTGGTCGATCGCTCTCGCGATCGCCGGATGGGACGCAGTGCCGAATTTATGCAGCGAGTTCGGGTTCCCGTACTGCTCGCTGAAAAATGGAAGCATTGCTTCGACGACCGCCGGGTCTACCATGGTCGTCGCATTGTTGTCCATATATACTTGCATCGCTCTTCCTCAATTCACATGTTATTTTGATAACAATTTTAAAAAAGACAAATTTTGTCCTCTTTGCGTGGTGAGATATTAGATCATCTGTCGTTAGATCTCCCTTAATCAATTTCAATACTTAAAAAAGCTTAAGAAGTTGCTAGCGCCGAAATCTAAGAGTCGTGTTAATGTAATTAAGGTAGAATTGCGAAATTTTTCTCCGTATTGCCGCATGGGCTGAGCCGGAAGAAACAGAAGATAAAGGTAAGAGATCACCATGGAAATGAGCACCAACAAAATCAACGCAGCCAATGCCGAAATCAGTGCGACGGTCACCGCCGGCGACCTGGACAAGCACTTCGACAACATGGCCAAAGAGCTGAGCAAACAAGCAAACATCCCGGGCTTCCGCAAAGGAAAAGTCCCCGTATCCGCCGTCAAGAAACAGTATGGCGAACGCCTTATGCAGGACGCTGAAAGCCAGGCGGTCCGCGAAGCCCTCAACATCGGTCTGGATGCCCTCAAGATCGCTGCCGATGCCCTGATAGGTGAGCCGCAGTTCTCCAAGTTTGACAAAAAAGAGGACGGTACGATCGAGATGACGATCAAGGTCGCCATGCGCCCCGAGTTCGACCTCGGCGACTATCAGGCCAAGGTTCCCGATTTCAAAGCGCCGAAGATCACTGCCAAAGCGGTCACCGACCGTATCCAGGAGATCGCCAAAGCACAGGCGCCTTTCGTTGACATCGAAGAGGACCGCGCGGTTGAAGACGGCGACACTGCCGTCATCGACTTTGAAGGGTTCGTCGACGGTGAAGCGTTTGAAGGCGGCAAAGCCGAAGAGTTCCCGCTCAACATCGGAAGCGGCCAGTTCATCCCGGGCTTCGAAGATCAGGTCATCGGTATGAAAGCGGGTGACGAGAAAATGATCGACGTCACTTTCCCGGAGAGCTACGGCAGCGAAAAACTGGCCGGCAAACCGGCACAGTTCAAAGTAAAACTGCACAAGATCCAGACCAAAGAGAAGGTCCGCATGGACGCCAAGCTTGCCAAGCAGCTGCTGCCGGGTGAAGAGGACGCGACAATGGATATGGTCAAAGAGCAGGTCCAGAAGCAACTCGAGAACGAAGAGCGCGGCAAACTCTTCAACGAACAGCTCAAGCCGGAGCTCCTCGAGGCCTTCGTCGCCGCGTACAACTTCGACCTGCCGGAGTTCGTCGTCGAGCAAGAGATGGACATGGCGCTGAACAACAAAGCGCGCGAAATGAGCGAAGAGGAGCTTACGGCACTGCGCGATGACCAGGAGAAGGTCAAAGAGCTCCGTGAAACCTTCCGCGACGACGCAACCCGCTCCGTCAAGGCGACCTTCATCGTCGATGCCCTCGCCAGAGCCGAAGGCGTCAACGTCAATGAGCAGGAAGTCATGCAGACGATCTACTTCGAAGCGATGCAGACGGGTCAGGACCCGCAGGCGACCTACGACCACTACAAAGAGAGCGGCTACCTGCCGGCGATCCAGATGGCGATGGTTGAAGACAAAGTGCTCAGCGGACTGCTGAACGCAAAAATGGCAACAGCCGAAGAGTAAATCATGAGCTATATTCCGTACGTCATTGAAAAAAGTGCGCGGGGCGAACGCTCTTACGACATCTACTCCCGCCTCCTGAAAGACCGCATCATCATGCTCAGCGGCGAGGTCAATGACGCCGTCGCTTCGACCATCGTCGCTCAGATGCTCTTCCTCGAAGCGGAGGATCCGGATAAAGACATCTACTTTTACATCAACTCCCCCGGCGGTGTCGTCACCTCCGGTATGGCGATCTTCGATACGATGAACTACATCCGTCCCGACGTCGCAACGATCTGTATCGGGCAGGCAGCTTCCATGGGCTCCTTCCTGCTCAGCTCCGGCGCCCAGGGCAAGCGCTTTGCCCTGCCGCACGCGCGCATCATGATCCACCAGCCCCTCGGCGGCGCCCAGGGACAGGCGACGGACATCGAGATCCAGGCCAACGAGATCCTGCGCATGAAAAAGGAGCTCAACGGCATTCTCTCCAAGAACACCGGACAAAGCCTGAAAAAAGTCGAGAAAGATACCGACCGCGACTTCTTCATGAGCGCGGAAGAGGCCAAGGCCTACGGCCTCATCGACGAAGTCCTCATCAAGAACGCGAAGAAATAAGGCGCATGCAGCTTCCGATCGTCACCTACCCGGATAAACGCCTCAAACAGCTCTCCGAGCCGGTTGAGCGTTTCGACGAAGCCCTCCATACCTTCCTGGACGACATGTATGACACGATGATCGCCTCCAACGGGATCGGCCTCGCGGCCATCCAGGTGGCCAAACCCCTCCAGGTCCTCATCATCAACCTTCCCGACGAGCAGGGCGAACAGGAGAGGTCGGAACTGCTGGAGATCATCAACCCGCAGATCGTGCTTAGCGACGGCACCACCTTCTACCAGGAGGGGTGTCTCAGCGTACCGGGCTTCTACGAGGATGTCGAACGCTTCGAGACGGTCACCGTCAGCTACCGGGACCGCCACGGCAACGAGCAGGTCCTCGAAGCCGACGGCCTGCTCAGCGTCGCCGTCCAGCATGAGATGGATCACCTCGCCGGCAAGCTCTTTATTGAAAAGCTCTCCTACACCCGCCGCAAGAAATTCGAGAAAGAGTACAAGCGGATTCAAAAAGAGAAGAAAGGCAGCTGAGCCTTTCGGCTGCTTCGCTTTGATCCATATACATTCCTGCTACTACAGTGGGCGATGTAAGCGCTACTCCTCATATTTGCTGGTATTAAAGTCACATTTGGCTTTACTTTCGTTCCATTTGGGTAGTGTGTAAGCTCCACAACTTAACAACTCGTCATACTGTGTATACGCTGACAATCTTTCATCTGTATTAAAATAGATTGTCTTGATAAAAATGCTTGTAATGATTGAACTATCCACTAATATCGGCTCATTGAAATATTTTGCGTCATACTGGTAATGAAACTGACAATGCAAAGGTGCACGCACTTCGTCGTGAATCTCCCTCGCTTTTTCAGGTGTCTCCAACACTTTCTTGTAAGCTCTCGCCGCCTGCATTGCGATATCAATGTGAACCGGGTGTTTATCTTTATACGTCTCATATATCCACCGCTCCACATCATCCCTGACATTATTATGATTGGTGTCGATTCCAAGGAGCGTGGAATTATTGATGACCGGGTCCGGTTCCGGTGGCAATGGGTGACCGTTGATCACCGTCATCTCTGCAGCACTGTCATCTCGATCTTCAAATGCCGCTGCGAAAAGACCAAACTGCAGAATTAAAAACAGTAATATTAAGTGAACGCGATACATTTATAGCTCCGAAGCTAGTATATATGTTCCAATGGTATCTGCTTCATGCTTTCATCAAACAGAAACGTCCAAAAACTATTTATGTTTTTATTAATTCTAAAATGATAAGATTGCACTGACCTATGGGAGTAATGTCATGAAACAGCTCAAATGTGCCACCCTCGAAGGCATCGACGCGCTTCCGGTCACGGTTGAGTCTACGCTGACACGCGGTCTTCCCTCCTTCACCGTTGTCGGCCTGGCCTCCTCCTCAATATCCGAGGCGCGGGAACGGGTCAAAAGCGCCCTGCTGGCAAACGACTTCACCTTCCCGCCCAAACGCATCACCATCAATCTCAGTCCCAGCGATGTTGAAAAACACGGCAGCCAGTTCGACCTCGCCATGGCCCTCCTGATCGCCCTGGACAGTTCCGAACGGGACTTCCCCGAGTGGTACGCGTTCGGAGAGCTGGGTCTTGACGGCACTGTCAAGGAGAACCTCCTGCTCTATCCGCTGATTCTCTCCCTGGCCAACAGGGGGCTGCTGCGCAACGCCCTCGTCCCGATGGTGGCCCTCGATAAACTCTCCAATATTCCCGGGATCACCTTTGTCGGTGCGGCAACGCTTAAAGACGCCATCGCCTTTTTCAAAGAGGAGGAGCATACAGACGTCCGGCCGGCGGTACCGAGACCCATCCCCTTCCCCCATCAGACGCTTCAGGATGTCCGCTACTATTATCAGAAACGCTATCCAGAGGACTTTAGGGAGATTCGCGGCCAGGAGGTCGCGAAACGCGCCGCGCTCATCAGTGCGTGCGGGATGCACAACCTTCTCCTCGAAGGAAGCCCCGGTTCCGGGAAGTCGATGATCGCCAAGCGGCTGCGCCATATTTTACCGCCCATGACGGATCGCGAACTCCTTGATATCGCTAAACTCGATGTCCTCGAAGGGAGAACGCCCCATTTCGCGCCGCTGCGTCCTTTCAGGGCTCCGCACCACAGCGGCACCTCCGCCTCCATTTTCGGCGGCGGCAGCCACAGGGCCCAGATCGGCGAGGTGGGGCTGGCCCATAACGGTATCCTCTTCTTTGACGAACTCCCCCACTTCTCCAAACAGGTGCTCGAAGCCCTGCGCGAACCCCTGGAGGACAGACGCATCCGCATCTCGCGCGTTCACTCGAAGGTGGAGTACCCGACGGATTTCCTCTTCGTCTCGGCTATGAACCCCTGTCCCTGCGGTAACCTGCTGAACGACGCGCTGGAGTGCCGCTGCAGCGATCTGGAGATCAGGCGCTACCGCTCCAGGCTCTCCGACCCTTTCCTCGACCGCATCGATCTCTATGTACAGATGCAGCCCGTCCGGGCCGAGGACAGCGCTTCGCTCACCTCGGAAGCGATGCACGAGACGGTGCTGCGTGTCCACGCCCTGCAGCGCTCGCGCGGGCAGCAGGCGCTCAACGGACGCCTCGACGACGCCGGTATCGACGCCTACTGCCGCCTGGACGCTGAAAGCGGCACCCTGCTCTCCCAGGCCGTGCAGCGCTTCGCACTCTCCTTCCGCGCCATCAAAAAGATTCAGAGAGTCGCCCGTACCATCGCCGACATCGAAGGGAGCCCGGAGATCGCCACGGTCCATCTCCTGGAGGCCCTCAGTTACCGCCGGCGGGCCTGAAAGCGGCCCGCGTCCGTCAACCGCTCTTCCCCTTGGGATAAATCTCGATACAATAGGGATATATCCCCGATCAAAAGACGGCAGACGTGAAACACTCTACTTTTCAACAGATCGTGAGCACTGTTCTGAAGGCGTGCCTGCTCATCGGCACGCAGGTTGTTGCCCTTGAGACGGCAGAGGAGGCCAACCGTACGCAACCCGTACCGGTCGCTGCAGGCCCCGTCGCAGCACTGATCCGCAGCGTGGCGGATGAAAACGCCACCGCCAAACCGGAGATGCCTGCGCTGGCGCCCGCGGCAAAGCGTTTTTATGCCGAACGCGGCTTCGCGCCCTTCTGGAGCCGCGACAGCCGTCTCCTTCCCGGGGCGGACACGCTCTGGCTGATGATCGACGGCATCGCGGACGAAGGGCTCGACCCCTATACGCCCTCCTACCATCTGAGCAGGATCCAATCCCTCCGCCAGGAGGAGGGGAATGAAACGCTGCAGCTTGCACAGCTTGACGTACTGCTCACCGATGCTTTTTTTGCGCTTGGACACGATCTGCATTACGGCCATGCCTACGGGGCGGATCTCAATGCCACCCATGAATTCGACAACAGCCTCCTCGAGCCGGCCGCCCTCCTGAGCGAGCATGTCGCTCAGGGCGGCGTACAGGATGTCCTGCTCTCAGTCGCACCGAACCATATCGGTTATCAGCGGCTGCGTACGGCCCTCGCCGAGTATCGGAGGATCGCCGACGCGGGAGGCTGGAGCACCCATGCAGCAGACTACGCTGACGACGCTAATGTCTACCGCCGTCTCGCCATGACCGGCGACCTGGTCGATCCTCCCTCCGAAGACGAAGCGGAGGAGACGGAGCGGCTGCGCGACGCCGTCAAACGTTTCCAGCGACGCCACGGCATCACGGCCGACGGCATCGTTGGTCCGGTCACGTCGGCGAAGATGGCCCAGTCCCCATCGGCGCTCATGAAGAAGATCCGCCTCAATATGGAGCGGTGGAAATGGCTGCCGCCCCACAACGGGGGTCCCTATATCATCGTCAATATCCCCGGTTTCACCCTGGAAGTCATGCAGGATGATGAACCGCTGCTCACCATGCAGGCGATCGTCGGCCGCCGCGAGCGCGAAACCCCGACCTTCGCTTCCATGATGCGCTACATCGTTCTCAACCCCTATTGGCGCGTACCGGTAACGATCCTCAACGAAGATCTCATTCCGAAACTCCAGACCGATCCCCACTACCTTGCCGTTAAACATATCAAGATTTTCGCCGCCGACGATACCGATGAAAGCCATCCCATCGACCCTATGACCATCGACTGGAGACAATGGCGGGAGAGCGACACCAGTCGCTATACTTTCCGTGAAGACCCCGGCACGAAAAACCCGCTGGGTTACGTCAAGTTCCTCTTTCAGAACCCCTATGACATTTATATTCACGATACGCCTTCGCAATCACTCTTCAAAAACGGCAACGGTACCTTCAGCTCCGGCTGCATCCGGGTCAGAAAGCCGATGGAGCTGGCCCATTACCTTCTCGCCCTCGATGATCCGGACATCACCTACAAAGCGCTCCTGACACAGCTGTTGACGGGCGAGAACCGCTGGGTCCGTCTCGCCCGCCCAGTCCCCGTCTATATCACCTACCAGACCGCGCGCGTCGATGAAGAGGGCGTGGTCTATTTCTACAACGACATCTACAAGTACGATCGAAAACTCAGCCATTACCTTAAAAAATACTGAGTAATATATATTACTATTATACCACCATGTTTCGTTTTGGTATAATAATATACATAAGAAATAAGAAACAGGGGGATTCGGATGGCGTTTGAACAGGCAATGGATCGCAGAGCGTTTTTGAAACTGGGCGGGGCGGCGGCCCTAGCGGCCGCCCTTCCGAACACACTGTTCGGCAGTACAGCCGACGCGTATGAGAAAACGCTCTCTTTTTACAACATTCATACGGGTGAAAGCCTCAAAACCACTTTTTGGGCCGAAGGCAGTTTTATCCCGGAATCCCTCGTCGATATCAATAAGATCCTGAGGGACTACCGGACGGGCACGGAGATCGCGATGGATACCGAACTCCTTGACCTGCTCTACGCCATCCGTACCAAACTCGACAGCAAAGAGGCCTTTCACATCATTTCAGGCTACCGCTCGCCGAAGACGAATGCCATGCTGCACAACAACACCTCCGGCGTCGCGAAAAAAAGCCTCCATATGCTTGGCCAAGCGATCGACATCAACCTTCCGGGCACGGAGCTCTCCATGCTTCGCAAAGCCGCCGTCAGTGAAAAAGTCGGCGGGGTCGGTTACTATCCCGACTCCCACTTCGTCCACGTCGACAGCGGCCGCGTCCGCTACTGGTAACCTCGCCTACTGCCGCGAAAAGAGCGGCAGACAGAGCGCATAGAGTTTACACCCCACACAAAAGCCGCAGGCGGCTTCCAGCAACGCAAAAAGCGCCATCACGCCCATCAGCCATGTCGCAGCCTCAACGTAACCTCCCACCGCAAGCAGCAGGGCCGTGATGACGAAAACCAGTCCGATTTTCGCCGCGAATTTCTTCGGACCGGCATCCACCGGCTTCGCCGATACAGGCAAACGTTTCACGACCGCTCGACTTGTCAGGAAGAAAGGGCTCCCCTTCGGTGCCCCCAAAACGCGTACCGCGAAATCATACACCAGCAGCGCCAGCAGCCAGAATGAGTCGCTCCACAAAAAAGCGGCGACAGCTATTACCACAAAAAAGGCCTGCAGTCTTACCAGGTTCTCATCTATTTTTATCAGTGCCACGGGGCATGCAGCAGCCATAATATCTCCTTGAAAGGTCCGTCGTTTTGCAGACCTTTTTCAATCTTTAGAGCGATCATATCAAAGAAAAATCACAATACACAAGTAAATATACTTTATTAATCAAGTATGGTATATCTTTCTCCACTGCATTCTTCTACTGCTCCAAACATGATGATGGTGAGCAGGCAACATGACCCGAATGCTGCGGGCTTCAACGTTTCCACTATCATTAAAAGGACGCTTTACCTGAAACCGCCTATACTGTTAAAAGCCATACACAAAGGAGCCCCGATGCGGTTATCTCTTAGCGTCCTGCTGCTGTTATGCGTGCTGCTGCCGGCAGCGGCGACAGAGATCGCCAACGGTCAGACCGCCATGATCAGCCTTGCCGCCGATGACGATGCGAGGCTCTTCTACCGGGGGAAAGAGATCCCGTTGCTGCAGCATCCGGCCGATCCCGATCAACGCATTGCCCTTATTCCCGTCGGGTACCGCACCGCACCGGGAGAGAAGCAGTTGCACCGTCTCAGTCCGCAAGGGGACGAACTGATCCCTTTCCGCATCATCGACGGCGGCTATCCCTCTGAAACCCTTCATGTCCAGCCCTCCAAGGTCAAACCGAATCCCGAACAGCAGAAACGTGTCTCGAGGGAGTACCGTGAAGCGATGGCGATCTACGGTCGCTTTACGCCGCAGCGCTACTGGTCCACACCCTTCGCCCTTCCGATGGAGAGCAATGTCACCAGCATTTTCGGCACGGCAAGGCTCTTCAACGGCAGCCTCAGGAGTTTTCATTCCGGCACCGACTTCCGGGCCAAGCCCGGCACCCCCGTCTATGCCGTCAACGACGGCGTGGTCGTACTCGCCAAGGAGCGCTATTACGCCGGGAACTCCGTGCTTGTCGACCACGGGGAGGGGCTTTACAGCTGCTACTACCACCTCAGTCGTATCGACGTCAAGGTCGGCGACAAAGTCGCCAAGGGAGCACCGATCGGGCTCAGCGGCAATACCGGCCGCGTGACCGGTCCGCATCTGCATTTTGCCGTGATGCTGCAGGGCGTCCAGGTCGATCCGATGCAGCTGCTCCCAACGCTCAACGGCCTTTTCCAGGAGACCAAAACAGCGCGGCTTGATACGTCACGCGCAGCGGACGCCGAATAACGCCCCTTCCGGCGAAACCTCTGCCCGCATCCGCTCCGTGCAGAAACGGCCCTGCGCATTTTTTGCCCGGTAGATCATCTCCACGTGCAGGCGCCCGCCTTCACGGTGATAGTACGTTTTGATATGGACGAAGCTCTCCGGGAAGCGCAGCCGTTTTTGTAAGTATCGCGTCAACGCGGTATGCGCGGCGTCCCTCTGACTGAACTGCTCTGCAATGCGTGCCTGCACGTCCTGAGATCGCTCTGCGCTCTGAAGCTTCGGCACGTCATCGCTGTTGCGCCGCGAGTCCTCCAGGCTCCTGCCGTCCGCCATAGCACCCGTCAGTAACATGAATCCGACGAGCGCGCTTTTCACATAGTACGCAGCTGTTTTCATTGATCGTTCCCCTTTGGGATTTCCCAAATTGTAGATCGCAAAAGACAACGTTTATTACAGGGTGGTCATGAAGAGAAGGGAAAAACCACTTCATACGAAGCGGTCTCTATTTGGGGGAAAGGTCGTGCTAGAACGTAGCGACGACCGCTTTGGTGATGAAGTAACCGCCGACAACGAGCCAGACGAACATCGCACCGGCGGCGTAGATCGGCTTGAGGCCAAGGCCTTTGAACTTCGCGAAACGCGTTCCCATACCGAGTGCCGTCATGGCCATCGTCAACAAGAAGGTATCGATCTCGTTTACATAGGCGATCGTCGACGTGATCAGCCCCGCGACCGCTTCGCTCGCACCGCCGTGAACGTAGCCGTGAATCAGGGAGTTGACACCGGCCATCCCTACGAAGTAGACAGCGAACCAGGGGATGACGAGCTTGATCACACCGCCTTCGCCGCCGCTTTTCTTCGCGGCATAGGAGAGGTAGATCCCCAGAAGGATCAGCATCGGGGCGATCATGATGACCCGGGTCATTTTAACGATGACGGCTGCATCGCTCGCCTCCGTACCGTAGGCACCACCGACGGCGACGACCTGCGCGACCTCGTGGATCGTGCCGCCCACATAGATACCGAATTCGCGCGGCGTCATGTCAAAGACCCCTGCACTGTAAAGTGCCGGGTAGAGGAACATCGCGATCGTACCGAACAAGACGACCATGGAGACGGCGATCGCCGCTTTGTGCTCTTCCGCTTTGAGGACCGGCTCCGTCGCCAGGACCGCCGCTGCACCGCAGACGGAAGCGCCGGATGCCGTCAGCATCGCGGTATCACGGTCAAGACCGAAGATCTTGCTCCCGAGCCATGTCCCGAGGATGAAGGTTGAACCCAGCATGATCAGCGAGACCATGAACCCTTCGATACCGACCTCGGCGATCTGCTGGAAGGTAATACGGAAACCGTAAAAGACAATGGCGAAACGGAGGATTTTTTTACCGGAGAAGACGATCCCGCTCTCCCACGCTTCCGGGAAATGGTTATGCAGCGTATTCGCATAGAAGATACCGATCACGATACCCACAACCAAGGGGGAGATCCCCAGTTTCGCTACCGGGGCCAGCGCCGCAATATAGGTGGCGGCGGCGGCAACGATCGCGACGAAGATGATGCCGCTGATCGTCCCTTTGCGTTTCTCTTTGGAAAAAGCCATAAAAACCCTTTTAACGGGCGCACGCCGGCCAGGTAAACCCGGGCGCCCATGTATAATTGGGTGTAATTATACAGTTTTTAAGATGTTAAGAAAAATAAGGGAATATTGATACTTGATTCAGATTTTTTGAAAGAAAACCGGCGTCAAAACGCCAGTTCGTGCAGCTCTTTGAAGAGGAAGGCTTCGACGATGTCGTCGATGGAACGCTGCATATGCGCAACGAGGACCATCATCTGCTGTTCGATAAACTCCATCACCGGTTCATAATCTCCCGGCACGATAACGGCATCGGGCCACTCCTCCAGCGCCGTCTCCTTCTGTGCGAAAAAACGGACTTCGACGACCTGCCCCTCTTCCACGTCGACCAGAGCCCAGGTCTTGGCCTCCGCGATCGGAACGAGAGAACCCTCCTGGGTGTCCTCCCGGTCCATCGGCAGCAGCAGCTTCATCAGCAGACCGCCTTTTCAACCTTGGAGAGGTCCAGTTTCAGCGCATCGTTGTCCATGACGCCGACCCCTTTGTCCAGCACGCCCGACGCGATCGCCTTGGCCTCGTCGAGGGAGTGCATCTTGCAGGTGCCGCATTGGTAGAGGTTGAGTTCGGGGATATCTTCTTGGTGTTCAACACCGAGAACGTCCTTCATCGATGCTTCCCAGGCTTCGGCGACACGCGCCTCCTCCGGCGTACCGATCACGCTCATGTAAAACCCGGTACGGCACCCCATCGGGGAGACGTCGATGATCTCCACGTTGTTGCCGTTGAGGTGGTCGCGCATAAATCCGGCAAAGAGATGTTCGAGCGTATGAATACCGCGCTCGGGCATGATCTCCTCGTTCGGTTTGCAAAAACGAAGGTCAAAGACCGTAATGGCATCTCCGCAGGGAGTCTTCATCCCTTTGGCCTTGCGTACTGCCGGTGCGGGCATGATGGTATGGTCGACCGTAAAACTGTCAAGCAGAGGCATATTTGTCCTTTAACATCGGATGAAAATTTCTCAAATGGTAGCGTTTGTGTATTGAAGGGGGCTTTAACGGATGGGGTTAATAGGGGGCGAAGCCGTGTCTTTTAGACACTGGCCTCTTCGCGGCGCTGGAGGTATTCCCAGTCGCGGTCGACGCGAGCTTGCCACTCGTCGAGGACATGCTTGTTCTCCGGTTTGAAGAGGTGCTTGAAGCGCCCCTGCGCACCGAGATAGTCCTTGACCGGGATGACATTTTTCGGACGGTAGGTGATGTTCAGCTTCGTACCGTCGATGATCTCGTAGAGCGGGAAGACCAGGGAGTCCGTCGCCAGATCGGAGATCGCAATCGTATCTTCGGGAAGGAACTTCCACTCCGTCGTACAGGCGGACATGGCGTTGATGAAGACCGGGCCTTCGGTCGCGAAACCGGTCTGGATCTTCTTGACCATATCTTTCCACTTGTTCGGTGCAACCTGCGCAACGTACGGTGAGCCGTGCGCCGCCATGATCTGCATCATGTTTTTCTTGTGCATCTTCTCGCCGTAGCTGACGCGACCCGCCGGGGCCGTTGTCGTGCTCGCACCGATCGGTGTGGAAGAGGAGCGCTGTCCGCCGGTATTTGCGTAGACTTCGTTGTCGAGTACGACGTACATCATGTTGTGACCGCGTTCGAAACAGCCGGAGATCCACTGGAAACCGATGTCGTAAGAGGCGCCGTCGCCGCCGAACGCAACGAATTTCGGCTCGCGGTCGGGCTGCTTCAGGCGCCCTTTGCGTTTGAGAGCCTTATACATCGCCTCGGCACCCGCAACGGCCGTGGAGCCGTTCTCGAAGCCGATATGGATCCAGGAAGCGTCCCATGACGTATAGGGGTAAACCGCCGTACAGACTTCCAGACAGCCTGTCGATGCCGCAAGGATCAGGTCATCGTTCGTCGCATTGAGAACTTCGCGGACGATGATAGAGTGCGCACACCCCGGACAGAGGAGGTTTGCCCCCTCGAAACGGTCCGCGGAGGTTGAAAACTCTTTAAGGTTTTTAATCTTTTTCATTTCGCTCATATCTCTTCTCCTTAGTGGAAGCTGATCTTCGGTCCGCGGACCCCGATCAGCTGCTGCAGCGGTGTCGTCGGCTTGCCGGCTTCCGCATTGGCAAGCAGCTCTGCGTAGATTTCGCGCAGATGGACTTTGGTGAGGTCACGGCCGCCGAGGCCGTAGACGTAGTTCGTCAGGACTTTCACTTCACCGCTGTTAACGACCGTACCGGCCAGTTCGTTGTAGAGCATCCCGAAGGTACCGTTCGGCGAAGAGCGGTCAAGGGCACCGATCGCTTTGATCCCCTTGAGGGCCTCTGCGATCTGCGCGTGCGGCCACGGACGGACGACACGGATACCGATTACGCCGACTTTCTTGCCGTCGGCACGCAGCTCATCGGCCACTTCGTACGCCGTTTCAACGGAGGTTCCCATACAGACGACAACCGCATCCGCATCTTCCGTCTTGTACGTTTCAACGATGTTATAGCGGCGGCCCGTCATTTTTTCGAACGCATCGAATGCAGCTTCGATCTTCGGGAAGACCTTCGTCATCAGGTCATTGTGCTGGCGCGCTTTGTGCTCGAAGTGCCAGTCCTCTTCGGTCTGGACACCGTGCGTGACCGGGTGGTCGAGGTCGAGCATATCGTTCATCGGCTTGAATTCGCCGACGAAGTTATAAGCAGTGTCATCGTCCATTGTTTTGACACCCTGCGCCGTATGCGACGTCAGGAAGCCGTCCTGGTGGACCATGGCCGGCAGGCGAATCTCATGGTCTTCCGCGACGCGGAAAGCGATGAAGTTCAGGTCATAGGCGTGCTGCGGGTTATACGCATCGAACTGAATCCAGCCGCTGTCGCGTCCGAGGTACATATCGGAGTGGTCGCCGTTGACGTTCAGCGGTGCGGCCAGGGCACGGTTGACGACGTTCAGGATAATCGGCAGACGCATACCGGATGCTTGGTAAAGGGTCTCGACCATCAGGGCAAAGCCCTGGGAAGAGGTCGCCGTGGCGACACGGCCGCCCGCTGCGGCAGCACCGATACAGCCGGACATCGCCGCGTGCTCGGACTCGACCATGACGAACTCGCCGTCGATATAGCCGTTTGCCAGATAGTTACCGTAGTTCTCGACGATCGGGGTCGAAGGGGTGATCGGGTACGCCGCGACGACGTCGATCTGTACCTGGCGCAGTGCCTGGCTGGCGGCCATATTACCGTCCCAGACCTCGACGTCGCGCAGTTCCATTTTATCTGCCATTAGTTCTCCTTCTTCTCTTTTTCCGGCCAGCCGGCAAGTGCTTTGTCTTCATCTTCCTGCTCGGCAAACATCAGCAGGGATTTCGGGTTCGTCGGGCATACCTCAACACAGATACCGCAGCCTTTGCAGTGATCATAGTCGACGCCGACCATCTTCTTGTCCCGGGAAATAATGGAGATATCCGGGCAGTAGATCCAACAGAACTGACAGTCGATACAGTAGTCCTTGTTAAAGATCGGTTTTTCGATACGCCAGTCTGCGACACTCGCCGTAAAGGAGTTCGATTTGGAGTAGGGGCGGTCTTCCTGAAGTGTCGTAGCGACATCATTGACCGCACCGTCGAAGGAGCGCAGCATTGCGCCGATTTCAAAATCGTTCCATCCGTTGTTCATCTGCTCTCCTTATTTCACTTCGTCGTAGGCACGCTGGATCGCGTCCATGTTCGCATCAACGATTTTCGGCGGCAGCTTGGCAAGAATGCGTTTCATACTGTCCTTGAAAAACTCAATGTCGTACATGCCGGAAATCTTCATGAAAGCACCGAGCATCGGTGTATTCGGAATTGCACGGCCGATCGTTTCCTGAGCGATCTTGATACAGTCGACAGTGTAAACTTTTTTCCCGTCGAGCTTGGGCTGGGATGCCACCAGGTCTTCCGTGCTCATATGGGTTGTAATGATGTAGACCGTCTCCGGCTTGTCGTTGATTGTCACGTCTGTCGTATAGACCAATGCCGGGTCGATAACGAAGACGAAGTCGGGGTTCATATATTTTTCATGATTAAGAATTTCATGGTCGTCAACGCGGTTATAGGCGGTCATAGCCGCCCCGCGCTTCGCAGAGCCATAAAAGGCGAAGGCCTGTACATGCTTTCCGGTCGTGGAAACAACATCCGCCAGTCCTTTGGCGCCGGTTACAGCACCTTGTCCCGCACGGCTGTGCCATCTGATTTCGAGCATGGTTTCTCCTCGGGTAGATTTAAGAACAGTATATGCATAATACTACTAACTTATGATGACTATTCTCAGATATCGGGTATTCTAAACCAGTTGCTCTTAAATACAGCTTTTCATTTTTGAAGAGAAAAAAAGGGTGTCAAAACGTTACGTTTCTCCCCTTGTTTGCGATGTATCGGACCGCTTCAAGGGCATTTTTTTCTATAAACGGCGTTAATAAGCGTAATTGCTCTTCGTTATCATATCCGCTTAAAACACCGACGCAACTCACCCCGGCCCGGCGTGCCGCTTCCGCATCCAGACGGGTGTCTCCGATGAGCCAACTGCGGGCCGGATCGCCCCCCATCCGTTCCAGCGCCGTCAACACCGGTTCGGGGTGCGGTTTGGCATGGGTCACGTCCTCCCGGCCGATCAGCACCTCGAAGGCGTCCATCACCCCGAAATGTTCCATCAGCTCCCGGGAGTAGAGCCCGGTCTTTGTCGTGACGATCCCCAGCCGCGCGACGGCCGAAGCGGCTTCGATCGCTTCACGCGCCTGCGGCAGCAGCACCGTTTTAAGCGTTGAGATGCGGCGATAGTGCTCTTTGTAGGTTCGGACATACACCTCTACCGCCTCGGGGGCGATCCCGACACGCAGGTACATGTCATCCAGCGTGTGCCCTATCAGCGCCTTGATCTCGGCGTCAGAAGGGTGCTCGCCCCCCAGGACGTCAAAGGTGCGGTGAAAGCTCTCGAGGATCGCTTCGGTCGAATCGATCAGCGTACCGTCCAGGTCAAAAAGAATCGTCATCATTCACTCCGGTGCCATTTCCCAATCGATGTAGTTGTGCCAGATTCCCTCCAGCGCCGGCTCGATCGGATGGATCCGCCTGTCAACCACGATAATCTCGTCGGGAATGTAGAGGAAAAGGTAGGGATCGTCATCGGTGATCAGTTTGAAGAGGCGCTGCCAGATCGTTGAAAGCCGGTCCCGCTCCACCGTCTGCTGCATCCGTTCGATCAGGCTGTCCACGTCACGGTTGTGGTAGCCGATAAAATTGAAAGCGCCGGGCTTGTCGTTATCGGAGTGCCACAGCAGGTAGGGATCGGGGGTCAGGGAGAGCGCCCACCCCAGCAGGACCGTCTCGAACTCCCGCGGGAAAACGACCATGTTCAAAAAGGCCTGCCACTCCATGATGCGCAGCGTCACCTTTACCCCGATCTTGGAGAGCTGGTGCTGGATGATCTCGGCCGCATAGGGGCGGACCGGTGTGGCGTTGGAGGTCGCGATTTCAAAGGTGAGCGGATGGGCGTCGTCATAACCCGCCGCTTTGAGCAGTGCTTTGGCCGCTTCAAGGTCCGGCTGCGGAATGGGCACTTCGGGGTTGAAGGCCGGACCGCCGGGCAGGAACGGGCCCGTACAGGCCCTGCCGTGCCCCATAAAAAGGATATCGACCATCGCCTGCCGGTCGATGGCCAGGGAGAGCGCCCGGCGTACCCGCGGGTCCTTGAACTTCTTCAGCCTAAGGTTGAAGCCCAGGTAGGTATAGCTGTGCGAAATTTCTTCGATGGGACGGAAGCGCTTGAAAAAAGCCGCATTCAGCTGCCGCTCGTACTGCATCGCTTCAAGCCCGCTCAGATCGATCTGCCCCGCCTTGAGCATCAAAAAACGCGTTGTCGGGTCGGGAATGACGTGAAAAGCGATTCGGTCGATCTTTGGACGGTGCTCAAAGTAATCATCGAATGCCGTCAGTTCGATCTGCTTTGAAAATTCGAGCTTGCTCAGGCGGTACGGCCCCGTACCGACCGGATTCAGATTGAACGCGCTGCTCATCAGGTTCTTCTCATCCTTGAGCAGGTGTGCTGGCAGGATTCCCATCATCCAGGTCTCCAGCGCTTTAAAATAAGGCTGTTTGTAACGCACTTTCACCGTATAGGCATCGGGTGTCGTGACCGACTCCACCATGCGGAAGGTCGAGGTGTAGGGGGAGACGACGGAGGGATCGTTGATGATGTTGTAGGTAAAAACGACATCATCGGAACTAAAGGGGGCGCCGTCCTGCCACTTGACGCCGCGGCGCAGTTTGAAAACGACGGTACGGTTATCCTCGAAACGGTAGGATTCGGCGAGATCGCCGATGATCTCCTTGCCGTCTTTATCAAACTTCACCAGGCCGTTGAAGATAAAGCCGGCGATCTCGCTGCTGGCCGTATCCGTCGCAATGATCGGGTTCAGGCGTGCGGGGTTGGAGGAGGTCGCCAGGTGCAGGGTCGACGCGGCCAGGAAGAGCGGTAAGATCAGCAGGTAAAAAATGCGCATGGCGCCATTGTACAGAAGCGGAGATTAGAACAAGGGGTGCTGCCTCCCCGAAAGGAGGCGAATCAGGCTTAGTTCGCCTCGATGGAGCGGTCGAAAAGTTCCTGGACGGGACGTTCGTTGTCCACGTAATATTTGCGGAACGCGTCGATCTGATCCTTGGAGGCCTCGACCGGCGTCTTCAACAGGTACCACTGTACGTTCTCCGAACACGGCGGCGTCGTCAGGGAGCCGATGTAGTGGAAGTAGTGCGCGGTATCTGCCGGCAGCAGATCCTGCGGGTCGATACGGGCCTCGCGGCCGACGTTGCCGATGATGTTGTCAAGCATCGAGTTGTTTTTGCCCTCGGTGAAGAAGACGGCGACCACGGCCAGCTGCTTCGTTTCCGGGTTCTGGTGGACCATGTGCGCGACCATGTCGTAGCGCTTGCCGTCGACGGTGTGCTCGCTCTTGCCGTGGAAGTGGAACTGCAGCAGACGGAACTTCTCGCCGCCCAGCTCAATCATTCCCCCGGCTTTCGGCGTGACCTTGATGGAGTGGCCGTTGTCGATGATATCCGCCGTCGTATGGATATCCTCATCCAGGTGGAGCACATACTGCGGGTTCAGGGCGATGGATTTGCCGGGAACGATGTTGATCGGAGACTGGTGATGCCCGATGCCGCAGGTCTTGCTGAACTCTTCCCAGTGGGCCGGACCGTTTTCCGCGTAGTCCCAGTGCGCTTCGTGGTGCGCTTTCGATTCATGTTCCGCCGCAGAGGAGGCCGTAGCGATCAGTGCCGCCGCGACCAGTGATTGTGCCAATGTTTTGAGTGTCATTTCTTCTCCTTTTTATGATGACGTTAGAAGGTGTAGTTCGCGATCACGCGGTATTGGGTCAGGTTGTCAAGCTGACTGACGGTGCCGTCCTTGGATGCTCCGGTGTTGTTGCTGACCCAGATCCCCTTGAGCGCCAGAGAAAAGGCATCGCGCTTGTAAGCCAGCACGGCGTTGATGTCCTGCTGGTCCTTGTCATACCCGGGGCGGTTGTTACTGAACTGTGCCCAGCTGACCGTCGCCTTGAAACCGCTGATGCCCGTAAAGTCGAATCCCTGCGCATAAGCGAGTTTGATTCCCTGGGTCCCGCCGATATAGGCGCTGTCGGCCTGGAATGCGCTGCCGTAGAGCGACTGGAAGAGGTCGTTGGAGGTGATCATGTTCGTAAAGAGCGGCGTGCCGTCCCAGGGAAGCACGAGCGAGTCATGGTCGCCCGCACTGCGGAGTACTTTCGTGTAAGCGACGAAGAAACTCCCCTCGTGGTGGGAGAGCGTCGCCTTGAAGCCGAAGGCATTGCTGTTCAGCTTTTTCCCGCCGGTAATAGACGTGTTGCTTTCAAGGTTGTCCGCGGCGTTTCCGATGCTCTGCTGGTTGATGTACTGCGCCCCCACGTCCAGGAGTGCTCCGCTCGTTCCCAGCGCATACGTATAGCCCGCGCCGACGTAGAGGGCATTCATGAAGTCGGGACTGCAGTAGTTATACGCCTCAAGCTTCGCGTCGTAGCCGCTGTAGACGATACTCAGCGGTGCCACGTAGCCGGCAGTGTGCCCTGTCACCGTCTCGGTGTCCGCACCGAGGGCGTGTTCGATGATATTGACGAAATCATTGGAGGTGCGCTGTTTGAAACGGTCGAGGTAACCGATGCTGAGCGTTGCTCCGCCCAGCGTTGCCGCGGCCATCCCCCCCTGCACCGTCGACGGAAGCAGCCGGACCACCTTGGCGTGGATGAGCGGCGTGTTGTACTTTTTACGGCCGTACCAGAGCGTCATCGGCCCGCGGCTGTACTGCAGGTAGGCCTCCCCCAAGACGGAAAAGCCCTTTGCCGGGTCCGCGGCACCGCGCACGCCGTTGTCCTTGCCGATAATGGAGGTATCGACCGCATTGGGAAGCGCGAAAGGGTTGGTCGTCATGAAGGTCGCCCCCATCTTCAGACCGTACAGCTCCGCCGTTTCGTAACCGAGCTCCCCGCCGATCGTGTTGGCGTGCGCCGAAGAGGTCGTGCCTGCGCCGTTATCCTTATCCGTCTCGATGTAGTAGTAGCGGATATCGCCGTATGCCTTGCCGTCCGCGAACCACGCCGCGACAGTGTTGTCTGCCGCTATCAGCGACGCCGAAAGGGCCATCATGCCACTTATTAGATATTTCAATACCCAAGCCTTGAAAAAAAAGTGCGCAGATTCTAACGAAACGGGCGAAGAAAGAAAAATAAATAAAGTTGAATGTTTTGTGAAGGAAAGTACAGGAAGATGAAGTCTGCCCCGAAGGGAGCAGAAAAAAGCGTTAACGCTTGGAGAACTGCGGTGAACGGCGTGCTTTGCGTTTACCCGGTTTCTTACGTTCGACGACGCGGGAGTCACGTGTCATCATACCCGCCGGTTTGAGGACCGCACGGAAAGTCTCGTCGTATTTGACGAGGGCACGGGAGATCCCGTGGCGAAGCGCGTCGGCCTGGCCGCCGAAGCCGCCGCCGAGTGTTGTGGCGACGATATCGACAGAGCTGTCCTGCTTCGTCATTGCCAGCGGCTGCTTGACACGCAGTTTTTTTGCTTCGAGACCGCCCAGCCAGGCATCAAGGGAGAGACCGTTTACGGTAATCTTGCCCGTACCCGGCGTCAGCCATACTTTTGCGATGGAAGACTTGCGGCGTCCAGTTGCGTATGTTTTTGCCATGATTCAGTATCCTTACTTAGCGATCTGTGCAGTGTGAGGATGTTCCTCGCCTGCATAGACTTTGAGTTTTTTCAGCATTGCACGGCCGAGCTTCGTTTTCGGAAGCATACCGCGTGTAGCCAGCTTGTAGAGTTTTTCCGGGTTCTTCTCGAGAAGCTCGGTCATCTTGACGCTCTTTGTGCTACCGAAGTAACCGCTGTGCGTGAAATACTCTTTGTTTGCGACTTTGCCCGCACCGTTGAACTTCGCTTTGGAAGCGTTGATGATGACGACGAAGTCGCCGCAGTCAACGTTCGGTGTGAAATATGGCTTGTCTTTACCGCGGAGGCGCGTCGCGACTTCCGTGATCAGACGGCCGAATGTTTTGCCTTCAGCGTCGATCAGCACCCAGTTGCGCTCGATCTGCTCAGGCGATGCAATTTTCGTAAATTTCATCTTGCGACCCTTAGTGAATATAAAAGTGCGAAAGTATACCCGTTTAAACTTATAATTTGCTGAATTTAAGTTATGTATAAGGGTCAAACCCGAACGATCTCCACCCCCTCTTCCAACACATAACAGAGGTACCCTTCGACCGGCATCTCCGTGATCGCCCGGACCGCCTTGACATAAAAACCGACCTGCTCGCGGTGCTCCGACTCATAGCGGCGCGCGCTTTTATAATCGATAACGACCCAGCGCTCCTCCTGGCGCACCAGCAGGTCGAGGTAGCGCAGCTCCCCCTCATACATCAGCGGCTGCTCCCTGGCGATCTCCCCCTCGACGAGACGGCGGAAGGTTTCATCGCCCAGCAGGCGCGTCAGCCTCCCGCGGATCGTCTCGAAAACGCCGGCATCGAGCAGCGCGCCGTAGCGGTTGGTGACGGCAGTCATCGCCGCTGCCAGGTCCTCAATCTCGAAGGCGGCCATCATCTCCAGCGCGTAATGCATCGCCAGCCCGAAGGTGACGGCGAAGGGCTCCTCTGCGACAGCCGCCTTTTCGGCGGTGACGACCTCCGTCTGCCGTCCGAGAGCCAGCGCTTGATAGGGGATATCCCTCGGCGCCTCCGGCAGTGCCGGTGCTGCGGCCAGTACGCCCTCCGTTCCCAACGTCATCGACGAGAGGCCGAGCCGCTCGAACATCGACTCTTTGGGTTTGCGCACGACATAGAGGTTCTCCCGGGCCCGGGTAAACGCGACGTAGAGGGCATTGAGGGCGTCATCGTCCGCCAGGGCGGCTTCGCGCTCCAATGCCGCGGCGTACGCGGGGTCGAACTCGGCCCGTTTGCTCTGGCGCAGATAGAGCGTGCGCAGCTCCACCCCCTCGTAGGCGTAGAGGATCGGGGCCGTGTCCGCTTTTTTGCGCCCCAGCCGGTCCAGCACGACAACATAGGGGTACTCAAGCCCCTTCGATTTGTGCACCGTCAGCACCCGCACCCCCTCGCGCTCCTGGGTGACGGCCTTCGTATCGATGCGCTCATGCTCGAACAAAAAGGCCTCCAGGTCACGGAAGCGCTCCAGTACCTCCAGGAAACGGACGATGTTCAGATCCCCGTCGAAGAGGCCGAAGCGGGTGATCACCTCCCGTACCGCCTCCGCCGGTGCGTCAAAGGCGCGTATGGGGCGCGGCAGCGGCTGCACCGCGATATCGGCCAGAGCGCAGAAGTTTCGGGCGTAGATCTCCGCGTCGAAATAGCAGTATTTGAGGTATTCGATCACCGCGCGGACCCGCCGCTGCGCGATCAGCCGCGAGGTCGTTTCCGTGACGACGTCGATCTGCCGGGCATTGAGCGTCTCCTGTACGGCACCACCGTCCTTGTTCGTCGCCGTCAGTACGGCGATCTCCCCGGGGGCGGCCCCGAGGGCCAGCAGCCGCTCGACGAAGGCGGTCATCCCCTCCAGCGGCGTTTCGTCCTCGACGATCTCCACATAGCCCGGGCGTGCCCCCGGCTTGGTGAGCTGATCCTCGTAGCCGTCGATGCGACCGCGGAAGGTGTCGTTGACGAAGGTGACGACGTTCACGCTGCTGCGCCAGTTCGTCCGTAGCGAGTCGACCGTGAGTCCGTAGCGCTCCGTCACCGCCCCGAACAGCTCCTTGGTACCGCCGCGAAAACGGTAAATGGACTGCTTGACGTCCCCGACGAGAAAGAAGGAGTGGTGTTCGCGCACCCCGCTGCCCGAGACCATCTCCTCCACGAGCGGCTGCAAAATCTCAAACTGCAAGACAGAGGTGTCCTGAAACTCGTCGAGCAGCAGGTGGGAGATGTGGCTGTCAAGGCGGAAATAGAGGAACTCCCGGTCGATGCGTTCCCCAAGCAGGTAGTAGACCAGGGCCGTGATGTCGTCGAAGCTGAGCTCATTGTCCTCTTTGGCCACGGTGAGCTTCGCACTCTTATAGAGATCGAGCAGTTCAAAGAGATGGGCGAAGAAGGTCTGCTCTTTGGCCTGCATATAGCCCCGAAGCGCCCCCTGCAGCTGCCGAAGCAGCACGTCCATCTGCGGATCATAGTGCTTTTTGAAGTCCCAGTACTCCAAGGACGCTTTGGCCGTCCAGGTTTTGCCGATCAGCGCCTCGACGCTCTCCGCCTCCAGCGCCTTGCGCCCCCGGTCGCTCAGCGACTTGCCCTCAAACCGTGCGACCAGCTGCGCATGCAGCGCCATCGCCCGCGCCTCGTGCGGAGCCATCGCCGCCGCCTCGAACTGTAGGTGTCGCAGCTGCGGCGCCTTGGCGTAAAGGGCGTCGAGGAGGCCGAAGATATCGCTGACCCGTTTTGCGCTAATCTGTGCCATCGCGACGAGGGTACTCTCCTTCCCCTCGATCTCGCAGAGTTTCAGAAAACGCGCCATCACCTTCAGTTCATGCTGCGCCTCGAAGGTGCCGAAGTTCGGCATGATCCCCGCGTGCAGGGCGAATTTCCGCAGAATCCGCGCGAAGAAACTGTCAATCGTCATCACCTTTGTGTCGGCGGCCAGGAGCCGCTTCAATACCTCGGGACGCCGCTGCAGGATTGCCGTCTCGTCCGCGCCGCAGAGCGCCGCGATCTCTTTCAGTTCATCGCGCTCGTGCAAATGCGTCAGCGCCTCGATCAGACGCTCCTGCATCTCGTTGGCCGCCTTGTTCGTAAAAGTCAGTGCAACGATCTCGTCGGGGCTCTCCCCCATAAAGAGGAGGCTGAGGTAGCGCACAACAAGGCTGAAGGTCTTCCCGCTGCCGGCACTGGCCATCAGGGCCTGGAAAGGAAAAAAACCGCTCACTGCATCTCCCTTTGGCAAAGATGGGCATAGTCGCAAAAGCGGCAGGCGGAGAGCTCGTCGGTCATATCGAAACTGAAGCGTTTCGTCTCCCGGAGCTCCGCCAGGTGCTCATGAAGCAGTTCGCGCTTGCGGCCGTGCAACGGGTCACAGATGATCTCCCCGCTGTTCAGGTCATAGTACCCCGCGTAGGCGACCTCGCCCTGCTGCTCGGACAGCAGGGCATAGAACTCCAGTTGGAAATCCGTTGCATTCTCGACGGTTTTGACCGTATAGAGGGGGTACTTCCCGCTTTTATAGTCGAGCACCTCCAACCCCTCCGGCCCGTGGTCGATACGGTCGATCCGCCCTTCAAGCGTCAGCCCGCCGTATTCCATCGTCAGTTTCGTCTCGCACGCCTTGACGCGCACCTCGGCGAAGCGGTTGATCTCCCGTTCGAAAAACGGTTCCAGCTTTTTGAGCCACAGCTGCTCCAGAAAGCGTTCCAGCGGCGTGCTGCCGCTGTGCGCTGCCAGGGCCTGGGCGACAGCCGCCTTGAGCGTTTTGGCATCGCTGAAAGCCTCATGCTCTGCATAGACGTCGCGCAGGGCGTTGTGCAGCGCATTGCCGATCGCATGCTCCTCGGGCATCTCCCGCGGCAGCTCGTGGGGTGCAACCGCGGCGACATAACGGTGGTAGAAGCGGCGGCGGCACTCCAGGAAGGTTTTCAGCGCCGTAGCGGAGAGCGGCCGGGCGGCAAAATCGTAATCGGCTTCGACCGCCTCGACCGGCAGCGAACGCTTCGGCGTGCGGGTGAAGAGAATCTCCGCCCAGGCATCGTCCGCGTAGAGGCGCTCCGTCTCTATTCCCATCTCTTTGAGGAACCGGCTCGGCAGGGTCGTCTCGTTGGAGACGTAGCTGATCTCCACCCGTTTGGCGCGGGAGATCAGTTGGTAATAGAACTGTTTCTGCAGCGCTTCGCGCTCCCCCGTCGTCGGAAGCCCCGCCCGTCCCCGCACCAGGGAGTTGATGAAGAGATCCTTGTCGCTGCGGTGGGGCACGTAGGCGTCATTAAAATCGACGATGATCACCCCGTCGAATCGGCAGCCCCTCGTTTCCAGCACGCCCATCACGGTCACCTTCCCCCCGCGTACGTCGTCCAGGCTCCTGCCCCGCAGCCGGTTGATAAAGAGGTGCAACAGCGAGCGCAGCGAACTCTCCCCCAGCTGCGGGATCAGCCGCTCGAAATAGAAACGCTCTTCGCGCACGATGCCGCCGACCGTGTCTGATTCGCCCTCGAGCAGCGCCTCGGTCACCTCCGTGAAGCGGTCGCTATCGCACCCTTCGGCATACAGTGAGATCATGGCGCGGTACCCCTCCCCGAAAAGCCGCTCGAGCCGCATCGTGTTCTCGACGCCGGGGTGTTCGGCAAAGGCCATCAGCGCCTCGCAGCGCCGCACGAAGAGGCTCTCCTGTACCCCCTCGCCCATCGCGAAGTTGAAATTCCCTTCCGCATCGAAACCCCGCAGCAAAGGGACAAACCCCTCGTCCGGCAGCACGACGGCGATCCGCTCCGGCACGATCCCCTCCGAAATCATCTCGTACACTTTCTGCTTGATAAAAGCCGACTGCAGAATCCGCTCGGAGAGCGGCATTGCCTTGATCCTCGCCTCATGCTGCAGCGGCACCGTCTCCACGATCGACAGGGAAGCGAGATCGATCAGATACTGGTGGCCCTCCGCCGTCTCCACGCCGAGCTCGGCGAGCTTCTGCTGCATTTTCCCGTTATAGGGCGTCGCATCAAAACGCAGCGTCAGCGGCACCAGCGCGGCGATCTCCCGCAGGAGTTGCAGCTCGAAATTCGTCAAATACCCCTCGGCAAGCACCGCCATGGCACCCTGCGCCGCTACCCACGAACGGTTCAGCCGGTAGAGCTCCGGCACGAAGATGCGGTCGAGGATCTTGCGCTCGAAGCAGAGCAGCCGATAGCGCTCGCGCAACAGTTTCAGGATGGCGATATGTTCGGCGAAATCCCCGTAGGTGTCCGCGCTGTCAAGGGCGTCGATATCGACAAGTTCCCCGGAGAGCTCTTCGAAAAAGCGGAAAAGGTAGGCGGCGTTACGGGTGAAGGTAAAGAAGTTGCGCTCGATTTTGAGTTCGGAGAAGGCGTCGAAGTCCGCGGCTTCAAGCAGCGTCAGGGTCCGGGTGTCCGGATCGACGTTCCCGAAACCGTCGACGACGACCGCTCTCGACATCAGTTCGCCCATCGTCATGAAACGCTGCAAAAGGGTGTTCTGGGAGCGCAGCTCCAGCAGCTGTTCCCTGATGGCGCGGGATGTCGGCAGTACCGTCGTCACAGGCTCCCCTTTTTAAAGAGGAGTATAGCGCTACCGTTCTGAAAAAGGGGAAAAGATGACCCGGTGTCAGTATTCGAAGACGTTGGGGTAGCGGGTATCGGCTTTGAGGTTCAGGTAACGCTTGTCGTCACCGATATTGACCTGGGCGAGGATGTCCCAACGCCCCTCTTTGGGCAGCGTGACCGTCTCGAAGGTGTAGATGCCGCCCTCGACCGTCCCCATGGCAACGGTCATGTCATACTCATGGGTGCCCGGACGGGTCAGACGCAGCGTGACATTCGCGTCATCCACGGGCGTCCCGTCGCGTGTCAGCAGCTTGAACTTGACGACAGCGCCGTCGGCTTTGAATGTCTCCGTCACATAGGTGAGTTCATACTTCTTGTCAAAGGCGATTTTGTTGCGGATGATCGCATTGGCATCATGTTCAAAGTGACGGTAGTCCTGCATATCGAGATCGCTCAACTGTACCGGATTGTCAAGCGCTTTCTTCACCGTCCAGTAGCTCAGTCCCACGACACACATAATGCCTCCGACAACGATCCAAGGCCATTTTCTCCCGGGGTTACTGCTCATCAGTCTGTTTCCTTTTTCTCATCTTGTTTCTTATAAAGATTATAAGTGCGTACAGAATGATGCCATAAAAGACTAAACGCAAAAGATCAAGAAATATCTTACCTTCGTTTCCTGCGGAAGTACTAAGCTCTACGTTGCGGGTCTCGGCGATCTGGTCTGCGATATCCGCATAGCCGTTGTACATCGCGACGGAGTACTTTTTGACCGTATCCACGCCTTTCGTTTTCTGGCCAAGAATCGGCAGGATCGTACCGCCGTAGTTGTCCATGATTTCATTGTAATTTTCCCAGCTGCGGGCGAACATCACGGCACTGATCAGCGCATCTGCGAATGTCGCGTTGGGGCTGAGAACCTGCTTGCGGTTGAAATCCTTATATAATGACGACGGTTGTGCGAAAATCTCGACATCTTTACGCTCTTCAACAAAAGCCAAAACAACAAACGGCTCCTGAAGCTCGTCAGCAAGTATGTTTTTCAGATCGGCAATCGTCTGGTTTTCCTCCAGATCGTGCAACATGACCAGATAGAGCGCTATACCGGTTTTCGCGTAGAGCTCGTCACCATAGGCTTCAATCTGCTTGGCAAAAAGATCGTTGTGGACGACATCGTCTTTATATAAAAAATTCGCATGGAGACTCAGGGAAGTGATTAGCGTGAGGATGAGGGCCGCCAGCCCTCTTGGAAAGGTCAATTAAGTTTCCTTAACCGACGAAAAGGTGGTTCGGTGTCAGTACCGCCCAAAGGGTAACGGCAGCGCTGACAACCAGCAGCGCCGTGATGATAAAGTTCATATCAATTTTCATTTACCCCTCCTCTTAGTTAACCAAAACGCGTTTTGCCGCGTTATCTTTGTTGATCATCTGGATCGACTTCTCGTTCTCGATTTTGTAGAACTTGTCCGCGTTGGCCTGCTGTGCGCCTAGTGCCATCATCGTAAGATAGACCAGGATGCCCAGGAGCAGGACCGTTGCGATGAGCATACCGGTGACGCCGTCAAGCGCGAAAACACCTCTATTTGTATTCTCCATTTCTCGCTCCTTATTTGCTCAGGCTGGTAACGTATGCACCCAGCGCTTCTTTCTGAATGTCGGTCAGGTTGGCAAAGGCCGGCATTGCACCGATCGCACCCTTCTTACCGTGGTTCAGAACATTGACAACCAGTTCCGGTGTAAATGCTGCAACGCTCGGCGCAACGTAAGGCTGACCCATACCGTCCGCACCGTGGCATGCCGCACATGCACCGGCAAAGATATCAGCGCCAGCGCCTTTCATGCCGTTAGCAACGTATTTGGAAACCGTGTCGATCTCCGCATCCGTGATCAGCGCACCCGTGTTCGCATTGAACAGGCCGTTGCGATCCGGCATCGGCATTTCCGTACCGAGCAGTTGGTTGTTAGAACCGTTCTCGATAACGTATTTGACCGTAGTGACTTCAAGACGCTGGTTCAGGTTCGCCGCTTTGCCGTCGATACCGTCTGCCGCGAGACCGTGACACGGAGCACACTGAACGATAAAGACCGAGTTCCCCATCTCAACTTTTGTATCAGCGTCCATGTCAGCGTATTTCGCGTTGAATTCCGCGTCATGCGTTGCCACTTCTTCATTGTATTCACCAATCTGTGAATAGGCGTTGACCGGGTAGCCGGCAACAAAGTACCAGACCGCCCAGATGACCAGGCCGGCGAAGATGATCGCCCAGCCGAACGGCAGTTCGTTCTTGTACTCGCCGATGCCGTCCCAGTTCTCTTCTGCCAGTTCACCAGAAGCGGTGTCCATCTGCATTTGGCGAATGTACTTGGTAACCACAACAACCGCGATGATCGCCGTTGCTGCCGCACCCAGAAGCGCCAGTGCACCCATATAGTCCTTGCCGCCGAGAATGCCCCCGGCCATCTGCCATGTGATTCCCAGCAGGATCACAATGAACAGGGCACCTAAAATATACAGCTTATTCATTTATGCCTCCTCTTTTTTCGTCTCTTCGTTTTCCGAGACGCTTTCTACCGGATTATCGGTAATATCGTCATTGAGCGCCATATCACCATACTTCTCGTAGTTGCGACGCCCTTTCTTTTCGCTGCTATAGAGGTGGTAGATGTAGCTATATAGCACCACCACCAGGAACACCGTAAAGAAGAAGTAGGCATACGCCGAAAAGGTGTTGACATCCACGCGCTACGTCCTTACTTCAGGCTGTTCAGATATGCAATCAGCGCAACAATTTCAGGAACCTGGCCGTTGGCGACCATATCTTTGACATCCTGATCTTTCATGTCTGCTGCAATCATCTTAGCCTCGGCAAGCGCATCGGCTTTCGCACCGTCAAGTGAACCGGCCAGTTTGACCGTTGCCGTACCGCCGTCTGTCATCGGGATCGGCTTGTTATAAGGTACGTTGAACACCTTGTTGACCGTGACCTGCTCCGCATAAGCGGTGTCGATATCCGCCAGGTTTTTGAACATCCAGCGGTACGCCGGCATGATGGAACCCGGAACGATCGCTGCAGGATCTTTCATATGGTTTTCGTGCCAGTCAGTCGTACGGTAGTTACCGACACGCATCAGGTCCGGACCGGTACGTTTGGAACCCCAGAGGAACGGACGGTCATACGCATACTCACCGCTGAGGGAGTAGTGACCGTAGCGGTCTGTCTCGGATTTAAACGGACGAATCAGCTGAGAGTGACATGCATTACAGCTGTTCTTGATATAAACATGGCGGCCTGCCAATTCCAACGTCGAGTACGGTTTCGTACCGATCGTCGGCTGGGAAGCCTCCGCAAAGTTCGGCAGATTCTCAATGAGACCTGCAAACGCAATTGTGACAAAAACGGCTACCGCAAAAAAGAACGGATGCTTTTCTAACCAGTGAAACATATTTCCCTCCTTCTTTCTTACGCTGCCATCGGCGAAGCGCTTTGCAGTTCGCTCTCTTCAACACGGCGGCCGGCAGTCGCAGTTTTGTACATATTCCATGCCCACATGAACATACCGAGGAAGTAGAGTGTACCACCTACAGCACGGATCGTGTAGTACGGGTGCAGGACTGTAACGGTATCGATGAAAGAGTAAGCGAGGTTACCGAACTCATCGTGTGCACGCCACATCATACCCTGCGTAATACCCGCAATCCACATAGAAGTAAAGTACAGGACAACACCCAGTGTCTGGATCCAGAACTGCGTGTTCATCAGAGACTTGGAGTAGATCTCGCGCTTATAAACACGCGGTGCCATGTGCAGGAGTGCTGCAATGATCATGAAGGAGACCCAACCAAGAACACCGTCGTGTACGTGACCGACAATCCAGTCAGTAAAGTGCGCCAGTGCGTTAACAGATTTGATCGCCTGGATCGGACCTTCGAGCGTAGAGAACATGTAGAACGTAGACGCAAGAACCATGAACTTAATCAGCGGGTTGGTCGCAACCTGGTTCCACTCACCTTTCATAGTAAGCAGCATGTTGATCGCAGAACCCCAAGACGGCAGAATCAGGACGACAGAGAAGACAGAACCCATTGTCTGCATCCAGTCAGGTACCGTAGAGAAGAGCAGGTGGTGACCGCCGGCCCAGAGGTAAACGAACATCAGACCCCAGAATGCGAGCAGGGAGAGCTTATAGGAATAAACCGCCTGGCCGGACTCTTTCGGGAGGAAGTAGTAGATCATTGCAACGATAGGAACCGTGAACCCGAAGGCAACGGCGTTGTGACCGTACCACCACTGAACAAGAGCGTCATTCGTACCAGCATACATGGAAACAGAGTGGTACCATGCACCCGCACCGGAGACCAGCGCTGTCGGAACTTCCATATTGTTGAAGAGGTAAAGCATAGCGATACCGAGGAAAGTTGCGATGTAGTACCAGACAGAGATATAAAGTGATTTCTCACGGCGGATACCGATGAGACCGAAGATCTGAATACCGAACAGAACCCAGATAACAACGATCAGAATGTCGATCGGCCATTCAAACTCTGCATACTCTTTTGACGTCGTGATTCCCAAAAGCAGTGAACCGACGATCGCAACGACCGCGAGAAGATAGAGGGCGAACTGAAGTTTTGCTGTTACCATCAAGAACTTCGATTCTGCCATAGACACCTTCAGTACACGCTGGCCGACGTAGAACCACGTCGCCATGATACCGCTAACCGTAAACCCGAAAATGACTGCATCTGTATGCAGCGGGCGCAGACGGCTGAAGTTCGTAAACTCAGCCAGCCCTTCCCCGGCAATCAGGTTCACACTCGGAAATGCCAGTTCCCATGCCAAGATGACACCGATCAGCATTCCGACAATACCCAATACAATTGTCATAAACATCCACAATTTGGCAATTGTATAGTCGTACTCCAATGGACGATTTTCCATTACAAGCCTCCTTAGATTTCAAAGCGTAAAAGGTCCCGGACGGGCACCTGCAAAACCAAAAGCACGCTTACGGCTTTGCAGATGCTCCCTTTCCGAGACTATTTGACCCCATCATATTAACAGCGGAAATATTTAATGAATCTTAAATTTTTTAAAATGTGAGAGATATTGATAGTTTAACTAAATTTTTAAGTTTAATTTCATCTTCATGGGTAAAATCGTATCAGCTTATAGTTTTGATTATCATTTCAAGGCGCTGAGGAGGGGTGTCGCCCCGCGAAATCCCGTTATGCAGACCATTATCCGGTGCATTGTACCACGTCTCGAACTGCAGGTATGCTTTCATCAGTGTCCAGCCGCCGAACGCGATGACCGTCACGGCGGCGAGCTGGATCATGACGCTACGGAATTTCGTCTGGGAGAAGAAGCCGACGACGTAGGCGAAGGAGAAGAGCGTCGGGATCGTAAAGAGCCCGAAGATCGCCATCACCGCCGCGCCGTAGAGTGCCGACTGCGTCGTTGTCGCCGTCACGAGCATCGTGTAGACCAGGCCGCAGGGGAAGAGGCCGTTCAGAATCCCCAGAATATAGAAACTCATTGGCATGGCCGACGTCAGCTGCGCCGTAAAGACCCGCTTGAACCAGCTGTAGTTCGTAATCGGCACTTCGATGGAGGTCAGAAATTTAAGCTTTCCGGCAAAAGAGAGTCCCATCAGGATCATCATTACCCCCGCCACAGCATACATGATGGAGCGCGTCAGGGGGCTGACGTCCCAGAACGATCCGAAATACCCGAACAGCGCACCGAAGAGCGTATAGGTCGTAATACGCCCGATATTATAGAGGAAGTGGTAAAAAGCGCTCTGGGTCTTGGAGAAGCGGGGTTTGATCTTTGCGGTTGTGTAGGTAACGATAAAGCCGCCGCACATGCCGATGCAGTGGCCGATAGAGCCCAGCAGGGCGAAGGTGATAATAGCCGTCCACTCGATTGATGTCACTGTCACTCCATACGGCAAAGGAGCAAAGCCCTTTTGCTCACGCTTGGTTTTGTCTGTCCTCGCTACGCTGCGGAATTTCGCTCCGCTACATGCTTCGGCAGCAGGCGACCGGAAGAAGTACCTCTATGGTGCCCGCGCACCCCCTAAAGAAACATCGCTACGCGAGCGGTTCCCTTGTTTTGGTGCTTTTTGCCTTGTTCAAATCCTGTTGTATCTGAGTATAACCCAGATGCGTTACCGGAATATTAAATCAGCGCTGCATCAGCGCGAGGAATTCGCCGAAGACGTATTCGCTGTCTTTCGGTCCCGGGCTCGCTTCGGGGTGGTGCTGCACCGAAAAGATCGGAGCGTCGTTGTAGCGCAGCCCCTCGATCGTGCTGTCAAAGAGGTTCGTATGCGTCACCGAAGCGATCTCGGTGATGTTTTCGGGCACGTTATAGTTATGGTTCTGCGCCGTGATCTCGACCATGCCCGTTTTGACGTTTTTCACCGGGTGGTTGCCGCCGTGGTGGCCGAACCGGAGCTTGAAGGTGTCATAACCGTGGGAGATGGAGAGCAGCTGATGCCCGAGGCAGATCCCGAACATCGGCACTTTGTGCGCGATCAGCTGCTTGATCGTCTCCTGCTCCTTTTTCAATACCAGCGGATCCCCCGGCCCGTTGGAGAGGAAAACGCCGTCGATCTCTTTGGCCTCGTAGCGCGCGATCAGCGTCTCGGCAGAGGTTGCATTGGGCACGACTTCGACGGCCATCCCCGCCTGGGTCAGTTCATTGAGGATGTTGCGCTTGACGCCGAAGTCCATCGCGACGATGCGCGCCTGTGTTTCGGGGGCGTCGTTGTAGCGGAAATTAACCGCGTCATAGGTGCCGTTCGTATGCTTGTAGGCCTCTTTGGTGCTGACCTGCTCGATGTAGTTCACCTCTTCGATGCGCGGGGAGTTCTCCAGCACCTTCTTGAGTTCGGCCTTGTCGCTGATCTCGGTGGAGGCGACCATCATCATCGCCCCTTCGGTACGCAGCATCTTCGTGAGGTAGCGGGTGTCGATATCGCAGATGCCCATGACGCCGTGGCGCTTCAACAGCGCATCGAGTGACTCCTCGGCGCGGAAGTTGGAGTAGCGCGGCTGGTACTGGCGTACGATGATCCCTTTTGCATGGGCTGCCGTGCTCTCCATATCTTCGGCATTCGCACCGACGTTGCCGATCTCGGGCATCGTGAAGGTGACGAACTGTCCGGCGTAGGAGGGGTCCGTCGCGATCTCCTGGTAGCCGCTCATCGACGTATTGAAGACGATTTCGCCGACCGCCGTCGTCTCGGCGCCGAAGCTCATTGCTTCGAAATAGGTGCCGTTCTCAAGATAGATCCATGCTGTTTTCATACAAGCCCCCTCCGGGTCAGCTCTTCGCGGTAGAGTTTTTCAAACCGCAGTTCATACTCATCCGTGCCCGGGATGAGCTGTTTCTGGAACGACTTCATCTTCTCGTTCACCGCGCGCTCGATCTCGTCGTTGTCCGCGATAAAGGAAGTGATCGCGTCATAGATGATGTTCTTGAGCCGGTTTTCGCTGACGTCGTAGTTCATCAGGTCTTCTTCGTAGATCGCATCGAGGATCTTGTGTGCCAGGTCCGAAAAGCGGTCTTCATAGGAGAGGATGACCCCGTATTCGGGTGCAAGCTTCTTCTTGATCATAAAGAAGAGCTGGCGGTCATCCGCCTGGTAAAAGTCGATCTCGTCCTCGTTGTCGTTGACGATCTCCTTGACGCGCGCTTCGAGGGCTGCTTCCTGCTTTACGCTCTCTTCAAGTATCTTTTTCGCTTCGGCGACAATAGGGTCCATCCCCTGCGTCATCGTCACCAGTCCGCTGCGTGCCAGCTCGACGGCGACGCGGTTGGCGAGATGCGGTATCTGCGCGAGTGTCACTTTCATAGCCCATACCCTTGCGGGCGCCCCGTTTCACAGGAACGTGCACCCAGATTTTTTCGCTATTTTAGCGGGTATTCGATTACAATGAGGTTAGAACGCGCGACGTTCCCGTTACGCCGCATTAACGCGACTGCACTATGATGTCCTTTGGGTGCACAGCACCCTGCATGCATAAAGGAGAGTCCATGATTTACAGTCACAAAAACGATGACACCGAACGCAACCTTACGCCCGCCGAACAGGCCAAGCTCAAACGCCTCTGTCGAGCAGCATCGACTGCCTGGATGGTTGACGGCGACTGCAGACGCCGCTAGGGTTACGCCCTCTTCTGCCTTTTGGGCAACCGGATGACGAACTCCGCGCCGCCGTCCCTGTTTTCGACCGCAATCTGCCCTTTGAGGTTTTTCTCCGTAATGATTTTCGACATATAGAGCCCTATCCCCGTCCCCTGCGACTCGAACTTGGTCGTAAAATAGGGGTCGAAGATCTTCTCCATGATCTCCTCCGGCACGCCGCCGCCGTTGTCCGCGATAAAGAGCAGGACATCCCCGTTCCTCTCTTCTCCCGTGATCCTGATCTTTTTCGCTTCGGGCCCGTGCTGCAGGAGCACGTCTTTGGCGTTGCTGACAAGGTTGAGGATCACCTGCTTGAGTTCGTTGGGGTAGAGTTCCGCTTCGATCCGCTCCGGCACATTAACCTCCACGTCGATCTTCTTCTGCTCCAACGCGGGGATCACCAGCCCGAGCACCTCATCGACCAGGGGTCGCAGCCGGACTGTTTCGAGCTGTTTGTCTTTTTTGAAAAAATTGCGGAAGTCGTCGATGGTCTGGGACATGTAGTCCACCTGGCGGTGCACGATATCGATCAGCCTGTCGACCTCCTCGTCGTCGACCTTTCCCAGCTGGCGTTTGAGGTCGAGGTTGGCAATGCCTATTCCCATGACATTGAGCGGCTGACGCCACTGGTGGGCGATGGATTCGATCATCTCCCCTATGGTCGCCATTTTCGCCTGCTGTATCATCAACCGCTCTTTGTCCCGGTTTTCGCCCACCGCCTCTTCGACCCGCTCATTCAGCGTGGCATTGAGCTCCGTCAGTTCACGGGTACGGCGTCTTACAAGTTCATCGAGACGGATGTACTTGTAGCCGAACAGCAGCGCGATCACGGCCAGGACCCCCAGTATCTTCCACAGCAGGGCGTAATCAAACTGGTGTTTGTAGACCGTCGGTACCCACTGGCGGTAAATCGCCTCGCGCTCCTCGTCCCCGATACTGTCAATGGCGCGCTGCATCAGCGCCTGCAGTTCGGGCCAGTCGCTGCGGATACCCATCGCGATCTCGTAGTCGTAGGGCGTCTGTCCGACGATACGCAGGTTGTTCAACCCCTCCTTCGCGATCACGTAGCTGGCGACGGCCAGCGCATCCACCGCGACATCGGCCCGTCCGAAGGCGACCATCCGCAGTGCGTCGGGAAGATTTTTCGTCTGGATCCGCTGGATCTGTGGGAAATCGCGCTTTAAAAAGATATCGGCTGCATCATCCTTCACCACGGCAACGCGCTTACCCTTCAGTACCGTCAGATCCCCGACATACTGGAACGATTCGCCGCCGATGATCACCATCGGCAGGGTCAGGTAGGGGCGGGTAAAGTTCATATAGGCGTGCCGCTCCGGCACGGCCATGATGGCGGCGGCGACATCCAGCTCCCGCGCATTCAGCGCCTCGTCGACCTCCTGCCAGCTTTTTTTCGGCGCCGCTTCGATGCGCACCCCCAGTTTTTCCGCGACACGCCGCATAAACCCGTAAGAGACCCCGCCGTACACCCCCTTTCGCGACATGAACTCGATCGGCGGCCACACCGGGTCCACGCCGACGCGGAGGATGGGATGCTGCCCGAGCCACGCCTGTTCCTCTGCCGTAAGCCGCAGCCGCTCCGGGTGATAGACGAAGGCGCCGATATCCCGGCTGCCCTTAATGTACCCCAGCAGCATATACGCCTGATAGATCGCTTTGAGGCGCTCGATGCTCAGATCCCCCAGCGGCGTATCGTCTTTCAGGGCGTACGTCTTGAGGGCTTCCCCTTCGAAACGCAGCGCATCAAGGCTTTTATGCTGAATGTTGTATTTCTCGAAAAGCATCTCCCCCGTCTCATCGATATGGGCGAAGGCGTAGCGCCACCCTTTCAAACTCGCCTCATAAAAGCGTTTGACGCGTTCGGGATACTGCTTCAGTTCCGCCTGGGAGGTGAAAAGAATGTCGTTGTAAAAATCAAATCCCGAAACTTTCGGATCGATCGCGAAGGTCTTGATACCGCGCTGCGCAAGGACATAGGGCTCATTGGAGGAGTACGCCGCCATCGCATCCGTTTCATTCTGCTCGAGCGACAACGGGTCAAAGGTATGGTCAATGAGCACGAGGTCCTCTTCCTTCATGCCTGCATTGCGAAGCATCGCCTGGACCGATGCCGCCGTCTGGACATCGCTGGTCATCATTACCCGCTTGCCGCGCAGGTCCTTGATCGTACGGATGCCCGAATCCTCCCGCACCAGAAGCATCATCGGCGAACTTTGGAAAATGGCCGCCATCGCTACAAGCGGTGCACCGCTCTCATACTTGACCAGGAGCGATGTCCTTCCCGTCCCATACTGCGCCCGGCCGCTCAGCACCTCCTGCTCCACATCCGTTTCCGGTTTCATGACGCGGATCTCGACGTCGAGGCCGGCGTCGGCATAAAACCCTTTTTCCTTGGCAACATAGTATCCGGCAAACTGGAACTGGGGCAGCCACTGCAGCTGCAGCACGACGTGCTCATTGCGCGCTTCATGCGCCCGCAGCGACAGCGACAAGAACAGGAACACCAGCAAAACCGCACGAAGGCGCATGCATTACCTTTTTTTCAACAATTTTAACAGGTCAATGTTTAGAATAGTGTATGGCTATTTGTGATTTTGTTTCAAAAAGCGTCTTTTAGGTGAAAAAGCTGGCCGTCATATCTCATCCGCTTTTATGCTCCTCTGCGATAAAATAAGCAGAAAAAAAGCAGATCATGTCCGTAAAAAACGCTATTTTAGAGACCATCAAACGGCGGCCGCTTATCATTGACGGCGCCATGGGTACGCAACTGCAACAGCGCCATGACCAGATCCCCGAAGCGGCGTGGGAAGGCAACGAGGGGTGCAACGAACTTCTCAACGTCACCGCCCCCGAGATCATGCGCGACATCTTCCACGCCTACCTGAACGCCGGTGCCGACATGATCACCACCAACACCTTCGGCGCTTTCTCCTGGGTCCTGGACGAGTACGGCATCGGGCACCGCGCCTATGAACTCTCCAAGGCCGGGGCGCAGCGCGTTAAAGAGGTGTGCGACACCTTTAGCACCCCCGAACACCCACGCTATGTGCTGGGTTCCATCGGTCCGGGCACGAAACTCCCCTCGCTGGGACACATCCACTACGACGAGATGCTTGCAGGCTACACCGAGTGCGCCCAGGGGCTTATTGACGGCGGCTGCGACGTGTTCCTGCTCGAGACCTGCCAGGATCCGCTGCAGATCAAGGCGGCCCTGCACGCCTGCGAGGCGGCCAACGCGTCGCGCGGCACCGACCTCCCCGTCATGGTCTCGGGGACCATCGAACTGGCCGGTACCATGCTTATCGGCACCGACGCCCAGACCCTCGCCGTCATTATGGAACCCTTTGACATCCTCTCGTTGGGCTTCAACTGCGGCACCGGCCCGGAACAGTACACCAAACACGTCAAAGCGCTAAGCGACGTCTGGGGCAAACCCATCTCCATCCATGCCAATGCCGGCCTTCCGCAGAACCGCGGCGGCTACACCTACTACCCGATGGGGCCCGACGAGTTCGCCGATCGCCAGGAGAGCTTCCTCGCTTATGACGGGGTTAGTTTCCTCGGCGGCTGCTGCGGGACGACGCCGCAGCATATCAAAGCGCTCTGTGAGCGGGTGCACGCCACTGCGCCCAAGGCGCCCTCCGGTTCCCAGCCGACCTCGCTCGCCTCGCTCTTCAACGCCGTTCCGCTGATGCAGGAGCCCGCGCCGCTGCTGGTGGGCGAACGCTCCAACGCCACCGGTTCCAAAGCGTTCCGGGAACTCCTCCTCGATGAGGACTATGAAGGTACGCTGAGCGTCGGACAGCAGCAGGTGCGCGCCGGGGCCCACGTCCTCGACGTCTCCGTCGGTTTCGCCGGCCGCGACGAAACAAAGGACATGAACAAGGTGATGGGCCTCTACGCCCAGAAGATCCCGTTGCCGCTGATGCCCGACTCCACCCAGACCCCGGCACTCGAAGAAGCGCTCAAACTGATCGGGGGCAAGCCGATCATCAACTCCGTCAACCTCGAAGACGGGATCGAGAAGTTCGATACCGTCTGTTCGCTGGCGAAAAAGTACGGGGCCGCCCTCGTCTGTCTGACGATCGACGAAGAGGGGATGGCCAAAACGGTCGCGCGCAAACTCGAGGTCGCCGAGCGTATCTACTCCCTTGCGACGGAGAAGCACGGTCTCAACCCAGAAGACCTCGTCTTCGACGTCCTGACCTTCACCGTGGGCAGCGGGGACGAGGAGTACCGCGATGCGGCCGTCCAGACGATCGAGGCGATCCGCGAACTCCGCACCCGCCACCCGGAGGTCGGGGCGATCCTGGGGCTTTCGAACATCTCCTTCGGCCTGGACAAAGATGCCCGCCCCTACCTCAACTCCGTTTTCCTGCACCACTGTATCGAAGCGGGGCTCACCTCCGTCATCATCAACGTCAAGCACATCATCCCGATGGCGAAGATCAGTGACGAGGACCTCGAAGCGTGCGAGAACCTCCTCTTCGACAAGAAGCCGGAGGGACAGGCGCTGTTCGATTTCATCGACCATTTCGGCAACAGAGAAGCCGTCGACAGTGCGGCGGAGGATGAAGCTTACAACGCACTCGGTACCGAAGAGAAGATCGCAAAGCTCCTGCTCGACGGTGACAAGGAGCGGATGATCCCCCTTGTCGAAGCGGCAAGGAGCGAGATCGCCCCGGAAAAGATCGTCAATGAGATTCTCATTGACGCCATGAAGGTCGTCGGCGAGCTTTTCGGTTCGGGACAGATGCAGCTCCCTTTCGTGCTGCAGAGCGCCGAGACGATGAAAACCGCCGTTGACCACCTCAACCCCTACCTACCCAAAGTCGACAAGGCCGTCGATACGACCCTGGTGCTGGGGACCGTCAAAGGGGACGTACACGACGTCGGCAAGAACCTCGTCGACATCATCCTCACCAACAACGGCTACAAGGTGATCAACCTCGGGATCAAGGTCGAACTGGACAACTTCGTCAAGACCCTGCAAGAGAGCAGTGCCAGCGCCATCGGCATGAGCGGCCTGCTCGTCAAATCGACCCAGGTGATGAAAGAGAACCTCGAAGCGCTGAAAGCGGCGGGGATCACCGTCCCCATCCTGCTGGGCGGTGCGGCGCTCACACGCAGTTTTATCGAGGATTTCTGCCGCCCCAGCTACGACGGTCCGATCTTCTACTGCAAGGATGCCTTTGACGGCGTCACGGCGATGAGCCGCATCGAAGTGGGCAACCTGGACACCAACCTCCACCCGAATGCCCCGGAAATCGTCGAGGATGCCGAGAAGAAAGAGGTCGTCATCCCGCCGTTTAAGGAGCTGAAGATGCCCTCGCGGGACGTCCGCGTACCGACACCGCCCTTCTGGGGGCGGCGTAAGCTGAAGCTGACCGAGGCGCAGAAGGCGATGGCGTTCGAGTGGATCAACCACAAGATCCTCTTCAAACAGCGCTGGGGATACAATTCAAAGGGCATGAAGAAAGATGCCTACGAGAAACAGCTCGACGAGCTTGTCTGGCCGGCATACGAAAAGCTCAAGGCGCTCTTCCTGGACGAAGGCCTCTTTGAGCCGACCATCCTCTATGGCTACTGGCCGGCCCGTTCCGACGACAACACCCTGCTCGTCTTCCCGGAAACGGAGGGGTGGCACCGCGATGCTGACGCCAGTCGCGAACCCCTGGAGCAGATCATCGGTGATGCCGAATGCGCCTTTACCTTCCCGCGCCAGCGCAAACAGCCGCACCGCGCACTCAGCGACTTCTTCCGCCACGACCGCCATGACGTCGTCGCTCTCACCTGCGTCAGTGCCGGCAGCCGTCTGAGTGCCTATGAAAAAGAGCTCTATGATGCGGGGAAATACAATGAATACTACCAGGTACACGGCCTGGGAGTGGAACTGGCCGAGGCCCTTGCCGAGATCGCCCACAAGCAGATCCGGCTCGATCTCAACATTGCCGACGATGAAGGACCGACCCTCGCCGATGTCCGCATGAACCGCTACCAGGGAGCGCGCTACAGCTTCGGCTACCCCGCCTGCCCGGACCTGGAGCTCAACCGCCCGCTCTTCGACCTGCTGAAGCCGGAGGAGTTCGGAATTGAACTGAGCGAGACTTTCCAGATCCACCCGGAACAGTCGACGTCCGCCATCGTCGTTCATCACAAAGAAGCGACGTACTATAACGTGTAGGGTGGCTGTGCGGCTTCTGTAACTTTCGACGCCTGTTACTTCAGGGTCAGAGTGTACCCGTATTTGGACGGTTCGATGCTGTAGTCGGCACGCTTCTCCAACTCGATAACGATACGGTAATAGCCCGGATGCATGCCCATTCGGATCTCTTTGAATGGCGCGACACTTACCTCGCGCTTGCGTGTCGGGAAGTCGGCATTCGCCTCAAAATCAAGAATAATGCGCGTCGGCTTACGGATGACAAAGTGCTTTGCGAGCTTGTCACGGCTTTCAATACGCACGTTTCCTTCCGAAAAGAGAAAGCGGGCCTGCTGAAAATTCACGGTCTGTGTCGCCAGGGAATGCGTTTCTTTCACAGGCGCTTCTTTAACCACTGTCTCTTTGACCGGTCTTTCTTTTATTTTCGGCGGGAGCGGTTCCGGCGATGAAGGTGACGGCAAAAAGGGGTTGTCCCTTGCAGTCAGCAGGGTTGCAGCCGTTATTGTTAACAAGATCAGGAAAAATTTCACGCATTTACTCCGATGGTTCAAGCTCTTTGAGTTCGAAATACTCTTTTTGCAGTGTGGCATTTTCTTGCTTCAATCTTGCAATTTCACTGGTCAGATGCCCTTCATAGTTCTCCAGCTGGAGCAGGACTTCAAGCGAGGCGTTGCCGAAAAGAAGGTTGCTGAGGTAAAATGCGCCGATGACGACCCCCGCCAGCGCAAGCAGAAAATGTCTGGCCTTGAATCCGAGATACTGTTCTATGATGTCGGGTGCGGATGACGCAACATCGTTTTCTTCGGGGGATGTGTCAGCGGACTTCATAGGCAGGCAGTGCCGCAGGAGCGCGGCGCAGGATTAGCTGAAGAGTACGGCGCCGAGATATTCGCCGTAGACGATCTCGTTCTCGATCTCAAGCAGGCGGTTGTACTTGGCCGTACGCTCGCCGCGGGCCGTGGAACCGGTTTTGATCTCGCCGCAGTTGAGCGCGACCGCGAAATCGGCGATGAAAGCGTCTTCGCTCTCGCCGGAACGGTGGCTCATAACGCATTTGTAGCCGTTGCGCTGTGCCAGTCTTACGGTCAGCATCGTCTCGGAGACGGAACCGATCTGGTTCGGCTTGATCAGGATCGCGTTACCGACGTCCTTCTCGATCCCCTGGGCGAGGATGTTCGCATTGGTGACGAAGAGGTCGTCACCGACGAGCTGGACCTTGTCGCCGAGTTTTTCTGTCAGGACTTTCCAGCCCTCCCAGTCATCTTCGCTCAGGCCGTCCTCGATGGAGACGATCGGGTATTTGCTGCAGAGGTCCTCGTAGTAGGCGACCAGCTCTTCGGAGGTGACGGTGCGGTTCTCGGATTCGAGGCGGTAACCGCCTTCGACAACCAGCTCGGAGCTTGCAACGTCCAGGGCGATGGCGATCTCTTCGCCCGCTTTGTAGCCCGCTTTCTCGATCGCCTGCATGATCACCTGGATCGGTTCCTCGTTCGAAGAGAGGTCAGGAGCGAACCCGCCCTCGTCGCCGAGCGCCGTATTGTGGTTGGCGTCTTTGAGGATCTTTTTGAGGTTGTGATACACCTCGGCCGACGCGCGCAGTGCCTCGGCAAAATCTTCGAAACCGACCGGCATGATCATATACTCCTGGAAGTCCACGGAGTTGTCGGCGTGGGAACCGCCGTTGATGATGTTGAGCATCGGGACCGGCATCACCATCGCGTTGGCACCGCCGAGGTAGCGGTACAGCGGCATGCCGAGGCTGTCCGCCGCGGCGCGTGCAACCGCCATGGAGACGCCCAGAACCGCGTTCGCACCGAGATTGGAGTAGTTCTCTGTCCCGTCAAGCGCTTTCATTTCGGCATCGATCATCGCCTGGTTGAAAGGGCTCAGTCCGATAATGGCATCGGCAATCTGGGTGTTGACGTTCTCAACCGCAGTCAGTACCCCTTTGCCCATGTAGCGGTCGCCGCCATCGCGCAGTTCCAGCGCTTCGCGTTTCCCCGTACTGGCACCGCTGGGGACGATCGCGCTTGCTACCGTGCCGTCGCTCAGCTCTACTGTTGCTTTGACTGTCGGATTCCCGCGTGAATCCATCACCTCCATTGCCGTCACATTATCGATATAAATCATTCATCAACCTCATTCATTTCTGTTTCATCCATCTGCATGATATTGCTCATGCCCATGGCATTACGTATCTTGTTCTCGATTTCAACAGCGAGCGCCGGTTCATCTTTAAACTTTTGCTTGACGTTTTCACGCCCCTGACCCAGTTTGACATCTTCGTAGCTGAACCACGCTCCGCTCTTATCAATTATATCAAGTTTTACCCCATAATCCACCAATTCGCCCTCTTTGGAGATCCCCTCTCCGAACATGATGTCGAACTCCGCCTGGCGGAACGGCGGGGCCACTTTGTTCTTGATGACCTTTGCCTTGACCCGGTTCCCGATCTGGCTTTCGCCCTGCTTCAGGGTCGCGATTTTCCGCACGTCGATCCGCACGGAGGCATAGAATTTCAAGGCGTTCCCACCGGTCGTCGTTTCCGGCGAACCGTACCCCATCGTTCCGATCTTCATCCGGATCTGGTTGATAAAGATGATCGTCGTGTTCATCTTGTGCAGTACCCCGGTGATCTTCCGCAGGGCCTTGGACATCAGGCGCGCCTGGACGCCGACCTGCTGGTCGTTCATCTCCCCTTCGATTTCCACCTTCGGCGTGAGTGCGGCGACAGAGTCGACGACGATCAGATCAACCGCTCCCGAGCGGGCCAGCGTCTCGACGATGTCGAGGGCCTGCTCACCATAGTCGGGCTGGGAAACAAGCAGGTTCTCCACGTCGACGCCGAGGTTTTTGGCATACCCGATATCCAGGGCGTGTTCGGCATCAATGAAGGCGCACACACCCCCTTTTTTCTGGGCCTCTGACGTGATCTGCAGCGCCAGGGTCGTTTTCCCCGAACTCTCCGGTCCGTAGATCTCGATGACGCGCCCTTCCGGCACCCCGTTGATCCCGAGGGCCAGGTCCAGACCGATGGAACCGGTGCTGATGGAACTGATCGGCTCGATCTCCTTGTCTCCCAGACGCATCAGCGTCCCCTTGCCGAATGCCTTGTCAATCTGCTTCAGCGCCAGTTCGAGTGATTTTTGCTTGTTTGCGTCCATGTGCATAGAGCCTTTTGGTGGTTTTGGAACATTTTATTGCAAAATGAAATTTGTCAAAAATAATATGTCATAGAGTCATATTTTCATGACCGATTCGTTCCGGCATTTTAGCGCGCATTGGCTAAAATGGGCGTAATAAAACACGAGGGTCTTTTATGAAAAAAATGCTGATTGCCCACTCTCCCGATGCCGACGACATCTTTATGTACTATGCCGTCAAATTCGGATGGGTCACCCAGCCCGACGTTGCCTTTGACAATATCCCTCTCGATATCGAAACCCTCAATGTCGAAGCGCTGGCCGGGACCTACGATATCACCGCCATCAGCTTCGCCCTCTACCCGCATATCCGCGACGAATACGCCCTGCTGCGCACCGCCGTCAGCTTCGGCGAGGGATACGGTCCCAAACTGATCAAGCGCAAGGGCGAGAAACTCAAGCGCCGCTTCAAGGTCGCGCTCAGCGGCCGCTATACGACCAACGCGATGCTCTTCCGCATCGCCTACCCCGACGCACGCATCGTCTACATGAACTTCCTCGAGATCGAGGATGCCGTCAAGAACGGCACCGTCGACGCCGGCGTGCTGATCCACGAAAGCATCCTCACCTTCGACGACACGCTCGAGGTCGAACGCGAACTGTGGGACGTCTGGCAGGCACTGGCCGGTCCCGATCTTCCCCTGCCGCTGGGAGGCATGGCGATCAGGCGCTCCCTGCCGCTGACCGCGGCCATCGCCTATGAACAAACGCTCACCGACGCCGTCCGCGTCGCCCGCGAACGCAAGGCGGAGCTGTGCGAACTGCTGCTGGAAAACAACCTTGTACGCATCGATGGCCCGACCCTGGACCGCTACCTGGAGCTCTATGCCAACGACGACTCCGTCGAGTTGAGCCCCTTGCAGTACGAAGCAATCGACAAGCTCTACGCACTCGGTTTCGAGCACGGCTTTTACGACGCACCCATCCGCGCCGAGGAGTATACGATCCCCCGCGAGTACCAGGGCTACCGCCACAGCTGATATGCCCTACAAAACGATCGACCTGGCCCGCCTCAGCTCCATCGGTATCGGACCCGTCGCCGAGGTCTACATGATTGACGGCGACGACTACCCGGAGGGCGCCTACCTCATCGGCGCCGCGAACAACGTCATTTTCGGCAGCGACCTCCCCCCGTTGATGAAACTCTCCAAAACCTACGATTTTATCCGCATCGAAGCGGGTGTTTTGCACATCGGGGCGGCGACCCCCGGCGGCAGAGTCGTCTCGTTTTGCAAAAAACACGATATCGGGGGCTTCGAGTTCCTCGCGCACCTTCCGGGTACCCTCGGCGGGATGCTGAAGATGAACGCGGGGCTGAAGGAGTACGAGATCTTCAACCGTCTCATTACCCTGCGTACGAAAAGCGGTTGGCATGCAAAAGCGGAGATTCCCCACGGCTACCGCACGACCGGAATTGACGAAGTCGTTTTCGAAGCGACTTTCGAGATCGCAGCGGGGTTCGACCCGTCCAAAATCGAGCTGTTCAAGCAGATGCGGGCCAACCAGCCCTCCGACCCCAGCGCCGGCAGCGCCTTTAAAAACCCTCCGGGTGACTACGCCGGTCGGCTGATCGAATCCGTCGGTCTCAAAGGGTATCGCATCGGGGACATGGCTTTCAGCACGATGCATGCGAATTTTCTGGTCAATCTGGGGAAAGGAACGTTTGAGGAAGCCGCGGCGCTGCTGGAACTCGCGCAGCATCGCGTGCAGGATGCCACAGGCATCCTGCTGAAGCGGGAAGTGATTATTATCGACCGCCGCTGGCTTTAGAAGCGCAGCATCAGGCCGCCGTAGACGCCGGTGTATTCACCCTTGTTGATATAATTGCCGATCGCGTACTGCACTTTGTGGATGCGGTAACCGATCTCCAGGCCCGGCTGGATGACCGGAAGGGACGTCAGCGTGTAGTCCGCCTTGATACGGAAATCGTACCCCTTGTTATCCTGGTAGTTCGTCACCTTGACCAGGGTCTCCAGACCGAGAGCGTCGAGCGGCTCCACCCGCGCGCGGGCGTAGGCGAGCGCCAGCGTCTCCGAATCATCGAAGCCTTTGCTGCCCGAGGTCACGTATTTGACGTCGAGCCCGATATCGACCGTGACGAAGAACGTGTCATCAAGGATGTTGTAATAGAGGATCCCGTCAAGCTCACTGACGTTGAACGAACTGCTCCCGTTGGGGTTGTGGGTCAGGTTCAGGTACTCCAGGCGGACGTTGGGGATGACCGGGACCGGGTGCTTGACATAGGCCCAAACGTAGAGGTCGTTCTCCGTATCAATGCCGAGATCATCTTTCAGATCAAGGGAAGGGTTGCCGTTTTTCGGTTCAAAAGTACCGCTAGGTGCAGCGTTGAAAGCACCGATACCGGCCTCGGCACGCAAAAAATCCGCTGACGCGTTCAGGGAGAAAAGTGCTGCGGCCAGTGCCGCTGCCGTTTTCATTTTCATAGACATCATCTACTCCATTATTACAAAGTTATCAAAACAGAGTATATCAGAAAAAAATTTCGCTCGGGAGTTCAGGGGGAGGTGCCCCTTTACAGGGCACTAGAAACGTAAAAATGCACCGAAGAAGAGGCCACTGAAATCGATGTCGCCTTTTAGCTCTTTATCGTCATCGATCTTGATCTGCTGCATCCGGTAGCCGACCTCGATGCCGGGCTGTACCACCGGGACAAAGGTCAGCGTCAAGTCTGCCTTGATACGCGCGTCATATACATACGACTTTTCATAGGTGATGTAGCTGCCCAATCCTTCAATACCGAGCCCCGTGCCGGGGATGTCGACCCGTGCCCGCATATAGACGAGCGGTACAATAAGGGTACCGCTTCTGCTGTAGCCGCCGTAGGCAAGAAGTCCATCGATCGGAGCTACGTCATATGTGTAACCGGCCACTTTAACATCCAGCCCCAGATCCAGGGTCGCCCAGAACGTACTGTTCAGCAGGCTGTAGTAGAGGATCGTATCATACGCCTGCACCTCAAAACGGCTTGTGGTGGTGGCCATCACTCCGAGCGGGAGGATAAGGTCAACCGTCGTATCGCCGTCACTGCTCATGCTGCTGTACTCCAGCCGCAGGTTCGGAAAAACAGGAATCGGATGCCTGATATAGAGCCATGCATACCCCATCCCTGTCTCTGTCTCCCGACACGTGCTATCCCCCGTTCCGTTTGACGTAGCGTAAGCCACGGTCCCCTTCGGCGTCTGCAACCAAGCACCGCCGCCCGCTCCGACCTCCAGCGCTTGGGAGAATCCCTGCAGGGAAAAGAGCAACAATGAAATAGCAATTTTTAGCAGATTATCCATAGGGTACGACCTTTCATCAGGTGGGGATACTATAACACAAAAGGGTGATGTCGGGGAGATTTGGGGGAAAGGAGAAGCCCTCCGCGAGGAGGGTGCGGCTTATTTTACTGCTGCGAGTGCAGCGTCGTAGTTCGGCTCTTCTGTGATTTCCGGAACGATCTCTTTGTAAGTGACCGTACCTTCAGCATCTACTGCAAAGATAGCACGGCAAGTAACGCCAGCCAGCGGGCCGTCAGCGATCAGAACACCGTAAGCGTTCGCGAAATCTTTGTTACGGAAATCCGAAGCGACTGTCAGGTTTTCGATACCTTCTGTAGAACAGAAGCGGCCGCCTGCGAACGGGAGGTCCATAGAAACGATTGTGAGATCAATGTCACCGAGCTCTGCTGCCTGCTTATTGAAGTTACGGGTTTCCGTTGCACACACCGGTGTGTCGAGGGACGGGACAACAACGATCAGCTGTTTTTTGCCGGACGCGCCGCCGACAACCTTGTCTGCCAGACCGTTAGAGTTTACGACTGTAACTTCCGGTGCTTTATCACCAACGTTTACTTCGTTACCTGCGAGGTTAACTGTGTTACCTTTGAGCATTGTAGTTGCCATATTGAGGCTCCTGTTTTTTTTGAGATGCAGGAGTTTTACATAATTCGGATAACTTTTGTCTTAATAGCCCCCAACCTGGGAACTCTTAAGTTGAGTTTAAAAATCAGATTTGGGTGCGCTATGGAGTTCGCCGATGGGGGTGAAGGATTTTTCCCCGTAGAGGTCGACGGCGATCCGCCCGATCATCGCCGCATTGTCCGAGCAGAACTGCAGCTGTGCCAGCAGCAGATCCGCGCCGTAGGGTGCCAGGAGCTCCTCGATACGCCCGCGCAGGTAGCGGTTGGCACTGGCGCCCCCGACGATGGCGAAACGTTCGGGCGGACGGGTTTTGAAATATTTTCGTAACTTTCGGAAAAGGTGCTCCGTGGCAATGTGCTCAAAGGAGGCGGCGATATCGGGGTAGTCCTCGCTGCTTCCCTCCTCGATGGCCAGGCGGACGGCGTTCTTGAGCCCCGAGTAGCTGAACGCCATCTCCCCCCGCTTCTGCAACGGGATGGGAAAGGGGTAACGCTCCCGGTCGCCCTCCAGCGCCAGTTTCTCGATGACCGGCCCACCGGGGTACCCCAGCCCCATCATCTTCGCGACCTTGTCGAAACTCTCCCCGAAGCTGTCGTCCATCGTCCGCATGACGGTCTCCATCCGATCCAGGCTCTCGACCTCGATCACCTGGGTATGCCCGCCGGAGACGAGCAGCACCGTCAGCGGGAACTGCGTCTCCTGCTCGATAAAAAGCGAATAGATATGCCCCTTGAGATGGTTGACGCCGATAAGCGGAATGTCCAGCGTCAGGCTGAGCGCCTTCGCCATCGTCACCCCTTCTACCAGGGTGACAGAGAGGCCCGGGGCATTCGTGACGGCAACGGCCTTGAGCTGCCCGAACCACCCTTTGCACTCCTCCAGGATCTTCGGCAGCGCCTCGGCATGCAGCCTTGAAGCCAGCTCCGGCACGACCCCGCCGTAAACGGCGTGCTCCAGCTCCTGGGAGATCTTTTTGTGGTAGACAAGCTTCTTCGTCGCTATCTCGGTGATCGCGATTGAGCTGTCGTCGCAGCTGCTTTCTATTGAGAGGATCAAAAAGTATCCTTTTTGCTCTTAATACGCTTCCAGAGCAAAGCCCCGCAAGCTACGCTAACGCTGAGTTCACTTCGGCAGTGTGCCCCCGCGCCTTGCGCTTTTACGCTGCGCGTTTTCTCAATGCATCCCATCACTTTATTTCCTGAAGCTGTTCCAAAATCCAAGGCCATTCGCCGTAACCGCTGTCGGCGTTGATATGCCCGGCATCTTCCAGGACCATCATCGGCACGTCCAGCGCCGCCCGAAGCGAGCGCACCTCCTCCGGCGTCATATAGGGATCGGTTGTCGACGTCACCAGCTGCACGTTTTCGGCAAAAAGGTTTGCAGGCGGCGTGACGGGAAAGAAGCTCTTGATCGTCTCGATCTCGCAGTCAAGCCGCGGCGGTGCGACGAGGAAGAGATGCTCTACGGGCGCAATCGCTCCCTCCTCGCAAAGATGAAACCAGAGGGTGTTTGCCAGGGAGTGGCAAATGACGACGTCGGGTCTGAACGCCTCCAGCATCGCTTTCACCTGACGCATCCAGCGGTTTTTGGAGGGGAAATGGGGATGGTCAAGCAACGGGAAGCAGACGGTGCCGTAATCCCTGGCCAGCTCCCCGGCCAGCCAGCTCTGCCAGTGCGGGTAATCGCTGCCGCCCCAACCGTGCAGCAGAAGGACCTTCTTGCTCATGACATTGCCCCCACATAAGCACGCACCTCTTCGTCGATGGCAAAGACCTCCTCGACGCTCCCCGGAACCCGGTCAAAATGCTCAAAGGCATCGACGACCCGGCGGGAGATGTCGAGGAAACCGATCTTCCCGGCGATAAACTGCGCGATGGCTGCCTCGTTGGCGGCATTGACGACGGCCCCGCGCTGCGGTTCACGCAGCAGAGCTTCCTTGATCTGCCAGACCGGGTAACGCTCCTGCGTGATCTCGCGGAACTCCAGCCCGCCGACTTTCAGCAGGTCCACGGGTTCGAGTATCTGCTCTTCGACCTTGCCCATCAGGGCGTAGGCGATCGGCAGCTGCATGTTCGCCCCGGCAATGTGCGCCGTCGTCGAACCGTCGGCGAAGTCGACGAAGGCGTGAATGAGCGAACGGGTCTCGATGATGGCGTCGTAGTCAAGCTCCCCGAAGAGCCACCGCGCTTCGAGCAGTTCGAAGAGCTTGTTCATCATCGAGGCGCTGTCGATGGTGATCTTCTGCCCCATGGACCAGTTGGGGTGCTTCAGGGCGTCCTCGAGGGTCGCTGCGGCAAGTTTCTCCAGCGGCCAGTCGCGAAATGCCCCGCCGCTGGCGGTGATGGTCATTTTCTTGACCGGGCGGCTCTCATTGAGAAGGTACCAGAGCCCGAAGTGCTCGCTGTCGATGGGGTGGATGCGGGAGGTGTCGATAAAGGCACCCGCCGCCACGAGGGACTCCTTGTTCGCCAGGGCGACCTTCTTGCCGCGCTCCAGCGCCTTGAGGGTCGGGCGAAGCCCCAGGAAGCCCACCAGGGCGTTGACGACGAACTCGGAGTCCGCCTCCTCGATCACCCGCAGAATCGCCTCCTCCCCGCTCAGGACGTTGGGGTGGTTGACCCTGGGGATGTCCGCTTCGTTCGCGATAACGACCCAGTTGGGTCGGTGCTTTGCGATCTGCTGGTTGAGGCGGTCGATACTGTTGCCGGCAACGAGGGCCTCGACGTTGAGCGAAAAGCGCTCGGCAATCGCGAGGGCGTTGACACCGATGGAACCGGTCGATCCGAGAATAATCATTTAGATTGTCCTACGGACCTATGGATACGGCAAGGGAACAAAGTCCCCTTACCTACGCTAACGCTGAGTTCACCTCGGCAGCGGACGCCCTGAAGGAAGTACCCTTGGGGTGCCCACGCACAGATAAACCGTGCTTGATTCCTATCCATCGGACCTTTTCTATACATTACACCAAACCGCGCAGCAAAATCACCATCACGACGGCGCCGAAGAGGTAGCCGTCAATGCGGTCGAGCACCCCGCCGTGGCCCGGCAGAACGTGGCCGCTGTCTTTGACGCCGGCTCTACGCTTGAGGTAGCTCTCGTAAAGGTCGCCGAACACGGCACTGACCGCCGTCGCCAGCGACACGGTAATCGCCACTTCAACATTCACGACACGTAGCCCCACAAAGACTCCGGCGACGGTGGCGATGACGATCCCGCCGACGACCCCTTCGAGGGTCTTGTTCGGGCTCGTCTCGGAAAACTTCGTCTTCCCAATGCTTTTACCGACAACATAGGCCCCGATATCGGCCGCGGCGACGACGACGATCAGCCAGGCCATCGCCACGAGACCGTAATCCTGATAGAGGGTCAGGAAGAAGAGCATCCCCGCCGTCGGGTACGCGAAGGGGAGGAAGAGGCGCCAGTCGGTACTGGGTTTGTAAGCGGCGTAGGCGGCGAAGACGACGCCCATCAACACAAAGAGGTCATCCGGATAGGGGTAGACGGCAGCCAGGAGCCAGAGCATTGCCGCGAAAGCGAATGAGGCGTTGTGGTGCAGGCCGTAGAGGTTGGCCGCCTCGTAGAAGGCGAGCAGGTAGACGCCGCCGAGGACCGCCCACATCAAAATGAAGTTGTCAATCCACCCCAGCAGGATCACCGCCCCGATCAGCGCGGCTCCCGTTACTACCCTTTTTGTCGTCTCCGTTGCTGCCATTTTCGTCCCGTTTTTAAAGCGATTATACAACAAGTAGGCTGTACGCCCCTATGCCCCGGGAACAGCGGCCTGTTTGGAGACGGTCATCGTTTCGTACTTGTTGTAGAGCACGTTCGCCCCCTCCTGGATCTTCACCTCGCGTCTCGGGGTGTAATCGACCTCGAAGAGCCCGGGGCTCATGACCGAAAAGTCGACGCAGAGCTTTGCCGCCGCCTCCAGGACGCTTTCGGGCACTTTCTGCTTGTCTGTCGTGATAATAACGTGTGTGGAGGGGCGGTCGCGTAGGTGCAGCCAGATATCCCGGGCGCGGGCACGCTGCAGCAGCGCGATGTTGCCCCGTTCGTTCTTGCCCAGCTGCACCTTGTACCCCTCGATCCAGAAGGTCTCGACGGCGTCGTCGCTCTTCTCTTTGGTGCGTCCCGTCTGTTTCGGCGGGAAGAGGCGAGCGATCTCTTCGACCGTCGCCGCCCCCTCGACCGTCGCGATAAAGTGCTCGAAGTGGCTGACCTTCCCCTCCAGCCCTTCACGCTCGATATGCATATTAAGTGCCTTCTGCTTCGTCTTCTTTGCCAGCTTGAAGAAATGGTCGCTCACCTGGTGGGCCGAGGCGAATGCGCGCGGGAGCTCGACTTCAACGGCAGTGCCGTCGTAATCGTCCAGCGTGAAGCGCGTCTGGTAGGGCTTGATCTTGTAGAGGTTGGCCAGGGCGAGGTTGCCCAGGTGCTGCAATCGCGCCGCCTCCGCCTCCAGCGCCGCTTCGTTTTCGAGGGCTTCCAGGTGTTTTTCGAGCCGGCTTAGCTTTTTGTGCAGCAGGCTGACTTTCTGCTGCTTTAGCGCCGTTAGCCGCGCTGCCTGCTCCCGGTCGCACACGTCGTACAGGTAGGCTTCCACGTCATCAAGGGGGTACTCCTTCGGCGTGAACGCCAGGGGTGGCGGCGGCAGCAGGGGCTGGCCGACACGCACGACCCGGTAGGAGGTGGACGCGTCGATGTGGCGCAGCGCCTCGAGGACGACCTCATCCTCGTCCAGGATGATCGCGTTGGTCGTTTTGCCGGTGAATTCGAGTTGCAGGATCGTTTTGGAGTGCTTGTACGCTCCGCTGAGCGCCGCTTCGATGCGGAGGATCTTGTCGTCGTTGTAAAGCGAAATATCCGTAATGACGGCGCGGTTGAACCGCTTGGCCAGCACGACGTCGAAGGGGGCCTGGTAGACCTTGCTCCGCCGGATGTCGTGGCGGCACATCGCCAGGTAGCTGTGCCCCTTCTGCATGTTGGCATAGAGGCTCTTCTCCCCCAGGACGATCTTGATCGTCGTGTCATTCACACGGTGGATGGCATTGATATGTTTGAAGGCCCGAAGGTACTCGGCGATCTGGCGCAGGTGGGAGAGTTTCATAGGGCGCATTATAGCGCAGGGGTGTTTAGGTGAATAGCCGTCGCCACCACGGCTTTTTACGTGCCGGGGAGAGAACTTTGCGTGTGCGTTCGCGGCGTTCGACCTGCAGCGTCAGCTCTTTGCGCAGGGCTTCAAGCTTTTCGGGCCGGACCAGCAGCTCCTCGTCACGCACCGCCGTCCCCCTTCGCGTTGAGATAGTTCATCAGCTCCCTTACTGCCTCTTCGTTCTTGATCCGGAACTTGATCTCGATGCGGCGCGACGCCTGCTTGTCCTCTTTGCCGTCCGCGCCCAGCACCGGCTCGGTGAAACTGCGGCCGCTGGCGCTGAGGTACTGCCGGAAAAGCTTCCGGTTCTTCGGGTACTGGGTGTAGAGGAAAGTCATCACCGCCAAAGCCCGCTGCTGGGAGAGCTCCAGGTTGAAAAGGTAGCTGCCGTCGGAGTTCGTATGCCCCTCGATGATGATCCGGTCGATGTAACGGCGCATCTGCTTGTCGCTGAGCAGGGCATCGATGTAGTGCCCCAGCACCCGGCTCAGCTCCTGCTTCGCTTCGGGTTTGAGCGTTGCTTCCCCCTGGTTGAAAAGCACGTTCGACGCAAAGCGCAGTGCACCGCTCTTGGGATCGATGCTGATCGAATCGCCCAGCTCCTCTTTGAGATGCTGTACGACCTTGACCTTGATCCCCGTGAGGTTCTTGATCTTGATGCGGGTGAGGTTCAGATCCTCCACCACCTTCTGGTAAGCGCGTTTTTTCAACAACAGCGCCTTTTCCAGCTCCGCCATCTCGTCGTCGCGCAGCTTGATCAGGTTCGTATCTTCGGCATGCTGTTTCTCGGCCGTCTCCAGTTCCGACGTGAGCCGCTCCGCCTCGCCCTGCAAGGTAGCGCGCTGCGTCTCCGTCTCCAGCAGCAGGGCTTTGAGCTGTTCCATCTCCTCGCGGGTCAGCGCCAGGGCAGTTGTCCGCTCATGCAGGGTCGTATTCATATCGTCTACAGAGATGCGCAGCCCCTCTGCTTCGCTCTGCAGCAGGGCCAGTTCCATGCTGAGGTGGGCGTTCTCCTCCCGGGAGGCCGCCAGCAGCGCCTGGATCTCCCGCAGCCGCTTTTTCTTCTCGGCCAGCGCCTTCTCGCTCAGTCCGAGCGCCGTTTTCTGTGCCTGCAGGTCCGCACGGATCGCAAAAAGATCCGAGCGCATCAATACTGTTTTGACGACAATCGCCCCCACCAGCAGGATAAAGACAAAGAGCAGCCCCGCCATCAGGTCGGCGTAGGAGATCCAGAAGTTCTGTTCCCGCTCCCCGTTGTCCCGTCGCCGCAGCATGCTCAGCGCGTCTCCCCGTCGCTTTTGTTCAGCCGGGCGATCTGCTCGACGATCTGGGCCGTCTCCGAATCAATCAGTTTCAAAGTACGCTGCAGTTTTTCCAGGAACTGCGCATCGAAACCGCGGATATGTTCGTCAAACTGCACGCCGACCCGGTCAATCTCCTGTTTCATCGATTCGATGTTGGAGAGCACCCCGCTGTAAAGCTCCCGGACGTTGCCCGCGTTGAGGTTCGCGAGGGCTTCACTGAGCCGGGCGATCTCTCCGCCCAGGGTCTCGGCAACAGTCACGCCGTGCTGGTACTCCCGGGCCAGGGTGTGCTGGCGCTGCTCCATCCGCTCATGCTCTTCACGCATCTGCGCCGCGAAACGCTCCACGCCCAGGCCGACACGCTGCAGCGCTTCCGCCGAAGCGGTCTGCTCCTTGGCGAGGCGGTCAAACAGTGTACCGCTCTGCGCCATCAGCTGCCCGAACGTTTCCGCCGCCTGCTGCTCCCGGTCGATGATCTGGCCGAAGATGTGCAGACGCTGCTCGAGGGTACGGTTCAGCTCCGTGACAAAATCGCGCGAGCTCATCGCATCAAAGAGCGTGTCGAGCTTCTCGAAGTGGGCCAGGCTTTTGCGGTAGTAGGTCTGCTCGATCTCTTTTTGCTCCCAGAAGAAGGGGTGTGTCACCTCGCGAAGCTCCGCCACGTCCCGATCAAAGCGGCTGATGCCGCTCTTTTCAAAGAAGATCCACCAGATGGAGAGGAAGATACCGTAGATGGAGACGTAAAAGGCCGTTCCCACCCCGCCGAGCAGCCGCGAGATCTCCTGCTCGAGCACTTCGGAGGTCTGGGCGGAAAAATCCGGCATCGAGATGGCGATGCTGATAAAGGTCCCCAGGATACCCAGCGTCGGAAAGATTCCGGCGGCCACGGAGGAGAAATTTTCGTTGCGTATCGTCCCCGCCGACTCGGCCAGAAAATCATCCAGCGTCGCGTTCGCCTTCTCGATCCCGGCGACGGCGAGGATGTTTTTGTTGATGAAGGCCGCCAGTGCCCGCTGGATGTTGCCGAAACCGCGGCGGAGTTTGCACGAGGCGTAGTAGGCGTTGTGCGGAGCGAAAAAGAGCCAGATCAGGAAGATAGCCCCCATCATGATGACACTGTGCAGTTCGACGTTGAAGTTCACAAGCCCCGCAAACCCCGCCATGGCGAAGAGCCAGAGCAGCAGCGGCAGCGACATCAGCCAGAACAGGCGGATGCCGCAGAGCGTGTGGCGTTTAAAGCGCTGGGACAGCGCCGCGAGATCCTCTTCGATAACCATTTCCCACTCCCGGATGCGTTTGGGTCATACTATCCTAAAACATCTAAGAAACCTGTACATCGGGCATGCCGAAGCGCCCCCTGTGCTATACTTCCGATATTCATTCAAGGAGGCCGGATGCGCGCACCGAAAGGGTTCGGAAAACGCTATTTTACGCTCAGCGCCATCCAGGCCTACAGCGCCGTCACCACCCTGCAGCGCCGCGAGAACCGCACGCTGGCACATCACGGGATCGTCAGCGATGAACGCGACGACGAAATCGAACTTGAAGACGAAGAGATGGCACTGGAACCCGCCGCGGCGGAGCTTCCCGGCGGCCGACGACGCCCCTGCCACTGCAACCTCCATTTTCACCGCCTCGCCTGCAGACGGTTGCGCACGCATGACCGTCCGCGACGCGCCCGAAACCCCTTCCGCCACACCCGTTCGACCCTCTCACCGCCCGCAGCGCCCTGCTACTTGACCCCATTATTCATTTCCAAAGGAACCCAATGAAACCCATCGTACTCTCCCTCGCCGCGTCCGCCCTCCTGAGCAGCGCCCTTTACGCCGAAGGCATCACCCTCGAGGCCCTGACCGTCACTTCCAGTCCCCTGCACAACACCGAGCTCAACGCCGCCGACAGTGTCGAGGTCTACACGGCCGAGGAGATCGAAAAGGCCCACGTCCAGTCGCTCTACGAGTTCATCACCCTGCAGACCTCCCTCTTTGCGCTGCCCTCCTACGGCAACCCGATGGCCCAGCGGCTCGACCTGCACGGCTACGGCATCGAGAACGGCTACCAGAACATCGTCGTCACCCTCAACGGCCGCCGCCTCAACAACATCGACATGGTCCCGCAGTTGCTCAGTTCCATCGCCCCCTCCGACATCGAACGCCTCGAGATCGTCAAAGGGGGCGGGATCGTCCTTGGCGGCGACGGCGCCAACGCGGGAGCGATCCACATCGTCACCAAAAACGACAGCAGCAAAGAGGTGCGTTTCTACGGCGGCATCTACGGTACCTACGACGCGGCGTTCCGTGTCGGCCACAGCGACGAGTTCCTGACGGTTTCCGCCTCCGGCGAAGCCTACCACACCGCCGGCACGCGCCATATCGATGCCGCGCAGAAACGAGACGAACAAAAGCTGGCAAACGGCACCTTCGACCTTGCGCTGACGCCAAGCGATCTCTTCGAATTCCGCCTCGGTGCGCAATCAAGCCGCATCGACGCCGCCTACGGAAGCACCCTGACCCAAAGCGAGTACAACGACGACCCCGCCCAACCGGGCGCCTTCCCGGCCCCGGCCTACCAGCAGTACGACGTCGATGCCTTCACTGCCGGCCTGACCCTCTCCCCGACGGCCGACCTCTCCGTCTCACTTGATACCTCTGTGGAGAAGAAAAAATCCGTCTACGACCTTCCCGCCTGGTTCTACCGCAGCACGGCCACCTACGACTACCGCACGGCGGCGCTGGCCCTCGACTTCGCGCGTGGCGGCCTGCAGCTCTCCCTGGGCGGCACGCTCTTCGACGGCAGCCGGAACGGCGGCGCGACGGCCTTTGCGATCGCCAACGAAACGACCAAAAAGAATGCGGCGGCCTATGCGCTGGCACAGTACCGCACGGGGGCCCATACCCTCAAGGCGGGCTACCGCTATGAGACCGTCAAATACGACTACAGCGACGCGAACAACTCCCTGGCGCGCTCCGAAACCCTTCACGGCATCGAAGCGGGCTACAACTTCCGTCTCAGCCCGGAGCGTTCCCTCTTTGTCAGCTACGCCCACGCCTACCAGGCACCCGACGTCGACCGTTTCTTCAACAGGGATTTCAGCGGCAACGTCACTTTCAACGGTTTTATCGACCCGATGACCTCCGACACCGTCACGGCGGGCTATACGGCGGTGACGGCAGCGAACAAGTTCAAGCTCTCCGCCTATTACGCCGCGCTTGAAAACGAGATCTACTACTACAGCGACCCCGCTTATATCGCCTCGGTCAACACGAATATCGACCGTTCCCACAAGATCGGCGTCGATCTGTTCGAACAGTGGAAGGTCACGGAAGGGTTCGCCCTCTCGTTCAACTACAACTACGTGCAGGCGGTCATCGACAAAGAAGTCCAGAACGGCGAGGATTTCGGCGGCAACGACTTGCCGGGCGTCAGCCCCCACACCGTGAAAGCGGCCCTCACGATCCTGCCGACGGACGCGCTGAGCGTCACCCTCTCGCACACCTACCGTTCGCAGGCCTACGCCATGAACGACTTCGGCAACAGCTTTGCGCAGAAGCAGCGTGCCTTCAACAGCACCGACGTCGTCGTGAATTATGAGACGGCCTCTTATGCGCTTTTTGCTAAAATCAACAACATGTTCGACAACGCAAACGGCCTCTGGATCGCAGACGACGCCATCTACCCCGTCAATTTCACCACTACCGCCCTCGCCGGGGCCACGCTGAAGTTCTAGGCATGATCCATACCCTGCAGGACCGCGAAAAGAGTGCGCTGCCTGCGGGACGTGCCGACTTCCTGCTGGCCGCGGCGGCTCAGGAGACCCCCGCACCCGGCCCGCTGACCCTATCAGTCAACGCCCTCACCCCTTTTGCCGCCCTCAAGATCCTCGACCTGGGCCTCACGTCAGAACCGGAAACGTACGAGACCGTGACCTTCGGCATCGCCCCGGAGGCCGCCTTCGATGCGAGAGCGCTCTTTGAGCAGGGGCGCGAGTTCGGGCGCTACTACAAACCTGCGGGTGACTACGTCATCCTCGGCGAAATCATCTCCCCGGACGCCGCGGATGCCGCGGCCCTGAGCGAACCGCTCCCCGGGATGGGGCTCTTCGAACAGCTCGGCCGCACGGCAGACGCTTTCTTGATGTTCGCCGCGGGCTTCGTGCTCGAGGCGTGCCGCCGCTTCCCCGTCGTCCTCGGCGGCGGAAGCAGGATGGCGGCGGTGCTGCTGATCGCCAACCGGGTCGTACGCCGCGACGGCCTGCCGATGGACCCGCGTAAACTCACCCTCTGCACGGCGAGCGGGATCGCGGAAACAGAGCGTGCCGCTACGCTGTCGCTGCTGGGTCGCCTCGACTTCCGCCCGCGGGCCCTCTACGCGGACCTCTCTTCATTTGACGGAAGGGAGTCCTACGCCGGCGCGGCCATGGCCTACGGCACCATGCAGGGGCTGAGCATGGCGCAGATCGCCGGGCAGGCCGAGGGCGGAGCGTAACCGATGCAGGCCCGCAACCTCGCCCTGAGGCCCTTCATTTGGTACAAGTTTTATAACGCCCTCTTTACCGGCATCTCGGTGGGGAGCATCTTTATCATCTATGCGCCGCTGCAGCCCTACGTCTACTCCCTGGGCGGGATCCTGCTGGCGTTGGCCATGCTCGTCATCGCGCGCTTTTACTCCCGCATCCTCAACCGGACCTGGTTCTGGCGCATCTCCCTCGCCGTTGAAGTCGTCATGCTGCTGCTCGTCATCTACTTCCTGCTCTTTTCCTACAGCTACGTCAGCGCCCTTTTCGTCTATGCCGGCTACCAGCTCACCTTCGCCTTCGGCTCCTACCTGGTGCGGGCCGAAACGATCCTGATCGAAAAAGCCAAGGCGCTGACCTACCTCGACGTCTACAAGCAGGCGGGCTACCTCGCCGGAATGCTCGTCTCGTTTCTCTTCTACCAGACGTTGGAGTACACGGCAGGCATCGATGAGAGCCAGGCGCAGGTCTACCTCGTACACTACGTCCTGCTGCTGGCGGAAATCGTCGTCATCTACTATCTCTACCGGGCCTTCCATCCCGTCAAAAGGAGAGGCTGATGACCTATTCGGCGTGGTTTGAGTCACATGCCGCGGCGCACAAAAAGATCGTGGAGAAATTGCTTGCCCGCGGCTACGGCAAAGCGGAGATCATCGACTATTTCGATTTTGACAATATGGTGGAGGCGGAGCCCGCATTCTGCCCGCTCTACGCGGAAAAGAAAAAGTGCCACGATATGGAGGGGCTCAACTGCTACCTCTGCGCCTGTCCCAACTTCCGTTTCAACGACGAAGGGATAGAGCGGCGCGGGGAGCAGACGCTCTACAGCAGCTGTGCGATCGCCTCAAAGGATGGAAAAGAAGGTGTCTACGGCGATGCCATACACCAGGATTGCTCCGGCTGTACGGTCCCCCACCACCGTGACTATATCGACAAGGTCTTCGATACGGAGTGGGAGCGGATCATGGCGGCGTGCCGCCGCGGTCAGTAGGGGGAGTTGGGCAGGCGATCGACCCGCTCGACCGTATTGCCCTGTTTGATGATCTTGACGCGGTCGCCCGGCAGGAAGCGGAGCTCGCCTTTGGCGACGATGACGATGTGCTCTCCACTGTCAAGCCGCACGGTCAGCTCCTGGGCGTTGGACTGTCCCGCCGCGCCGCCGACGTAGGCGCCGGCCAGCCCGCCGCCCAGCGTCGCCAGTCCCCGGCCGGGTCCCCGTCCGACGGTTGAACCGAAAATCGCCCCGATCAGCGCGCCGATAAAGGCCCCCGAACCGTCGTCGGAGATCCGTACCGGCCGCTCCTCGACCACCACACCCACAAGATAGTGCTTCACCTGCCGGTAGGTCCGGCCATCGTAATCGGCCCCCTGTCGGGTGGCACAGCCGCCGAGCACAAGCATCAGTGCCGTCGCTACAATGAGAAAACTTCGCATGGCATCTCCTTTCTCTGTAGTATAGTGTAAAAACGTGAGCATAATGTGAACGGCAGCGCCCCCTTACGAAACGCCCCTCGGTTAAAAATATTTGTAGTCGCTCCGTTTTTGGCGAATCTAAGCCGCGGCCTTTTAAAATAATAATTATGAGCAAGGAAAATAAAAGACCGCAGAACGACCCCTACAAAGATTACGAGCCCGAGGTGGTGGAGTACGACCCGGATGTGGACGGCGGCGAGGAGCACCTGATCCGCGACGAACTGCTCGCGGAAAAAGAGCGCCTCAAGGATGTGATTACCCGCCTCAAAGAGAAAAACCGCGGTAACCGTAAAGTCCGGCGTTAACGCCCCGGACTAACCCCTCCTTAAACCGCCTTAATCTACAATCGCGGAAAAATTCCCGGGATTTGTTCATGATTCAAGAAGCCCATAACGCCTACAATGAGCAGGATTTTGCCACCGCGTTCGCCCTCTACAGCGACCTCGCCGAAGCCGGAAACGCGGATGCGCAGGCCTCTTTAGGCTACATGTACCAGCAGGGGCAGGGCACGGCCGTCGATGATGCCGCAGCACTGAAATGGTACGAAAAAGCCGCCGAGCAGAAACAGCCCTACGCGCTTTTCAACCTCGCCATCCTCTACGCCAATGGCCTCGGCGGCGTTGCCCACGACCAGTTCAAAGCCCACGAATACTACCTTGATGCCGCCGTGCATGAAGTTCCGCAGGCGATGTACGAGACGGCGATGATGCTTGAGCGGGGACTGGGCTGCGTGCAGAACTACTCGGAGGCAGCCTTCTGGTACGAAGAGGCCGCCAAGCGCGGCCACCGCGAAGCCTTCAACAACCTCGGCGTCTTCTACAAGGAGGGCCACGGCGTCCACCAGGACTTCGATCGCGCCTACGTCTGCTTCTCCCGCGCGGCGGAGGCGGGACTGGCACAGGCGCAGTTCAACCTCGGCCTCCTCTACGACCAAGGGCTCGGTGTCGAAGAGGACCACGACAAAGCACTCGAGTGGTGCCGCAAAGCCGCCTACAACGGCCACGAAAAAGCCAAAGAGATCATCAAGGGTCTGCAGGACGAAGGGAAGATCGTTTTCTGATCCCTGCACGCTGCGGCGTACTTCATCACAGGTAAAGCGTGCCTGTTTTCCTATATAATGAGCGTTTAGCAAACCAAAAAGGCGTAGAGATGTTTACAGGGTTGATCCGGGAGATGGCGACGGTGAAGCGGTTCAGCGGAGAGCGCCTGAGCCTCAAAGCCGCCTACCGCCCGAAACTCGGCGACTCCATCGCCATCAACGGCGCCTGCCTCAGCGTCGTCTCCCTGGAGAGCGACGGTTTTACCGTCGAGCTCTCCCCCGAAACCCAGGGGATCATCGCGACGGAGAACCTCAAAGGGCACGTGCATATCGAACCGGCCATGCAGTTCGGCGACCGGCTCGAGGGGCACATCGTCCAGGGGCACATCGATACCGTCGGCACCGTCAAGCGCATCACCGACAACGGCAACAGCTACGACGTCGTCATCGAAGTCGACAAGAAGTTCATCCCCTACATCGTCCCCAAAGGCTCCATCGCCATCGACGGCGTCAGCCTCACCGTCAATGACGTTTACGAGAGCAGCTTCCGTCTCACCATCATCCCCATCACGATGCGCGAAACCCTCTTCGGCAGTTACAGCAGCGGTACGAAGGTGAATATCGAAACGGACATGTTCGCCCGCTATATCGCCCACTTCCTGGCCCACAAGGATGCGAAACTCGACTGGGAAACCGCCGAGCGCTTTACGGCGCTTTACTAAATCTTTTTTATACCTTCAGAATTCCCATCATATTCAGCATGACGATGACCAGCGCCACCGGTGCGATATAGCGCAAGCTGAAGTGCCAGATGCCGTAGGCAAAGCCCATTTGCTGTTTCAACGCCGCTTCGACACGGTTCGGTTCGATGACGTAACCGATAAAGATCGCCATGACGAGCCCGCCCGTCGGGAGCAGGATCGCCGCGGTGATATAGTCGATCCAGTCGAAAAGGTTCTTGCCGTCCCAGGTGAGCAGCGCGCCGTAATCACTGCTCCCCGAATAGATAACGGCGATACCCACAAGGTAGAAGAAGAGCCCCATCGTCGCCGACGCCTTGAAACGGCTCCACCCGAAACGGTCTATGGCCAGCTGGACCATCGGCTCGACAAGAGAGACGGCAGAGGTGAGCCCCGCGAAAGCGAGGGAGATGAAAAAGAGCACGGCAAAAACGTTGCCGAGCGTCCCCATCTCGTAAAAGACCGCCGGCAGCGAGATAAAGACGAGACCCGGACCGGCGGAGGGCTCCGCGCCGTACTGATAGAGGAAGGTAAAGAGCATCAACCCCGCCAGCAGGGCGATGCCCGTATCAAGCGCCACGACGACGAGGGCACTTTTGACGAGGTTGCTCTCCTTGGGCAGGGAGGCCGAGTAGGTGAGCAGGGAGCCCATCCCGAGTGAGAGGGTGAAAAAGGCGTGCCCGACGGCGGTGACGAAGGCCTCGGAGTTGAGCTTGCTCCAGTCGGCGCTGAACATGAAATCCCACGCCTGTGCAAACGCCGTCTGGGTCGTCGCGTAGAGGAACATCCCGCCGACGATGAGAAAGAGCATCGGCATCAGCACGAGGTTCAGCTTTTCGATACCGCCCTTGATCCCGCGGATGACGATGGCGGTGATGATCGCGAAGGCGAGGGTGTGGTAGAAGATCTGGGTTTTGATATCCGATCCCAGCATCGTCTTAAAGAGCCCTGCGGCCTCTTCCGGTGAGGAGGGAAGATTGCCGAGAGAGACAAAGATGTAGTTGAAGATCCAGCCGATGACGACGGAGTAAAAGGTCATGATGAGCAGGCCCGTAAAGGCCATGAAACCGCCCCATTTCCACGCAGCTTTATGCCGCGGGGCCAGCACTTCGAAGGCCGTCAGCGTGTCGCGGCGGCTAAGGTAGCCGATAAGCAGTTCGGCGATCATGACCGAAAAACCTATCAGCATCACGGTAAAAAGATAGACCATGACGAAGGCGCCGCCGCCGTACTCCCCCGTGATGTAGGGGAATTTCCAGATATTGCCCAGCCCGACCGCACTCCCGGCGGCGGCGAGGATAAACCCTATTCGGCTAAAACGTGCTATTTTCATCAAGGTTTCCTAGGTTCGTTGTATACCCGGTCTATTTAAACAAAAAAGTATTGACAAAGGGCTTAACATCAGTTATAATTTCGCCTCACTTATCCGGATTATCCGTGTGAGGTGACAAGGTCGGGGTGTAGCTCAGTATGGTTAGAGTACTTGGTTTGGGACCAAGGGGCCGAAGGTTCGAGTCCTTTCACCCCGACCACCTCTACAACATTCTTCATGGTGGGTATAGCTCAGTCGGTTAGAGCACCAGTTTGTGGCACTGGGGGTCGTGGGTTCGAACCCCATTACCCACCCCATGTTTTGACAACATTCCCGATAAAATATTTTTTGATAAAACATACGTTTTTACACTATGGAAGCGCCCGTGGCTCAACTGGATAGAGTATCGGACTTCGGATCCGACGGTTATAGGTTCGAATCCTATCGGGCGTACCACCGGGGCTTCCCCATTTACAGATGCGCTCTTAGCTCAGCTGGATAGAGCAATGCCCTTCTAAGGCATCGGTCGCAGGTTCGAATCCTGCAGGGCGTACCACTTTATTTATACGCCAAACGAGCAAAGCCCGTTTGACTACGCTAACGCTGTGTTTGCTTCAGCAGCAGGCTCGCGCACCCTTGGTGCTTTTGGAAATATGCTTCGCTGTTTCCGATCAAAAAATCATATCCGTTCAAACCTCTGAACGATTATGCGGACGTGGTGGAATTGGTAGACACGCCAGACTTAGGATCTGGTGCCCAAAAGGTGTGGAGGTTCAAGTCCTCTCGTCCGCACCACCCTTTTTTTATCCCCCCTCTTATTTTCTTCCTGATCCTTAAGCATTTCCTTAACGCCGTAACGAAAACCGTAAACAAGAAAAATTATCCTACATTACTGCATCAGAACACTCAAGGAGACGCCATGAAGCGAAACCGCTCTATCGCCTCACTGCTGCTGGCCGGACTGCTCTTTGTCCCGGCATTCGCTCTGGCTCATGAAACGCCCCAGGAGCCCCGCATCAAAGTAGCAGCAGTCGGAACGGCTTCCCCGACTGACGACCGCAAAACCGCAGCCAGTGAGACGGCCGAAACGCGCACACACCCCTCCGTGCACACCAACCTCGCCGACTGTAGCTACACTCCCGACGAAACCTTCGCGGTGACCGACGCCATCTGCCACTGAGCGGTAATCTCTATCTCCCCGGCCGAACCGGTCGATAAAGAGCAGAACGGACTACCGACGCGGACATGGTGGAATTGGCAGACACGCCAAACTTAGGATCTGGTACCCAAAAGGTATGTCTCGTCCGTACCATTTTCAAACGCTTTTTCCTTAAGCTTATTTTCTTACAATGGTTGCACCCTAATGCTGCAGGCTGTCCGATCATGTATCAAAAACTTCGAGAATGCTTTTTACTCGCTATCTTTACCCTTCCCACATTTGCCGCCGCGCAAGATTATCAGTATCAAAACGGCACCTATTTTGATATGGGGGTCGCCTCCAAAACCTTCAAGAAAGTCCTCTTCGCCGTGCCCTCCGATCTGTACAACTTTGCGGTCGACCCCTTTTTATACCCGGATAAATCGCTGACGGCTCTGGGTATCGTCGGCGGGCTCGTGCTGGTCGACAAGCCCACGACGACGTTTTACCAGGAGAACATCGAGTCCAATATCAACTACTCCCTGGACACGATCTTCCCCAATAGCGGTATGACAAAATTGATGCGGCGCGGTGCCGACAGCTGGCTGACGTACGGCATGGCTTTCTCCTATCTTGGAGGGGTTGCCTTCGGTGACGAACGTACGCAAGCTGCTGCGCTGTTAGCGATAAAGGCCACGGCTTACTCTTATGCCATCAGCCACGTCATCCTGAAAACCCTTACGGGCAGACAGCGTCCGATGGACGATCTGAAAAACTGCACGGATTCGAGAAGCATTTACCATACCTGCGACCCCTATGATTTCGGGAACTGGCACTGGCCGCCGACATTTAACACGGAGCAGGACGGGACCTCCATGCCCTCGTTTCATACGACGATGTATTTCAGCGTCGCACGCGTCGTCGCCGAAGTCTACGACTCGTATTGGCTCCCCTATCTGGGTGCCGGTGTTTTGTTTGCATCCGCTATCAAAGGACATCAGCACTGGGTCAGCGACCTTGTAGCCGGCGGTATTATCGGGACCTGGATCGGGCATGAAGTCGTCTACAGCTACACCAAAAACGCGCAAGGAGAAAGGGCGCAAACTTACACCATCTCTCCTACCCCATACGGCTTCGTCGTCTCCATTGCCTTCTAGCGGCGGAACGCTTTCAGTCGGTGATCCCCACCATCTTTTTCTTTCCGTCAAAGCGGTCGATAAAAAGCAGCATAACCGGTAGAACGAAGAAGTCCGTCAGCAGCGAGATAAACACGAGCACGGCGCTGTAGAGGCCGATAAGCTGCAGCGATTGCAGCGATGAGAGATAGAGTGCCACGAAGACGGCGATGAGCACCACCGACCCGATAATGACCGGAATCCCCGAATAGAAATACATCTTCTCCAGTGCATGCTTCTGGCTCCGGCCGAAATAGCGGGCCCGGAAATACTTGTACGCGAAGTGGATCGTCGCGTCCGAGGCCAGTCCGACGGCAATCGTCATGGCGATGAGCATCTCCAGGCTCAGCGGCACATCGAGCAGCCTCACCAGCAGGCCGAACCAGGCGATCGGTACGGCATTGACGATGAAGCCGACAAAGACCATCGCCACGGAGCGGAAGATCCACCCCGTGATGAGCCCGATGACCAACAGGGCCGAAAAGAGCGACGTGGAGAGCAGCAGCGTCTTGTTGAACTTCGCGCTGTCGAGGAGGGTCTCCTTGTCCACGAAGTAGATGTCCAATGCGCTGTAGCGCGCCAGCCAGTCGATGAGTTCCAGTTTGTCGACATCGAAGAGGTTGATCCGGATATTGACAGCATCCGCATCATAATAACTCCCCTGCATCCCGTAGAGATCGAGGTAAAAGAGCGCCTGCATCAGCGCCTCGTCGTCGAGCGCGTCCGTCTGGGAGTTGGCATCGTTGAGGCTCTGCACGATTGTCGCAAGGGAGACGACCTCTCCCAGTCCCTCCCCGAACTTCTCCCCCATCGCCTCCGTAAAACGGTCGATGGAACGGATCAGTTCAAGGTCGATGCGGGCATAGGGGATCTTGAGCTGGATCTGGTCGTTAACGACGTTGAGATTGAAAAAGCGGCTGCTTTCGCTGTAGATCATCGACCCGCCCAGCACCATGAGCCCGAAGGTCACCCCCAAGAAGAGATGGAGGAACTTCCGGTTGTAGTGCAGCTCGCTCGACGCGAAAAAATAGCCCATCTTCGCATAGGGGATATGGGTATGCTCCAGTTCGAAGTAGCTCAGCAGCGCCGGCAGGAAGGTGAGGTTGATGACGTACCCGACGATGGAAGAGAAGATCACCCCCAGACAGAGCAGCCGGATGATGTCCGAATCGATAAAGAGCAGGCTCCCCAGCCCCATTGCCGTAATAACGGAAGTCCAGAGCGCAGGAGCGGAGCTGCGGTTGAGCATCTTGATGAGGGCGTTGCGCTTGTCGATCTTGTACTGCGAAACGTGCCAGCGGTAATAGAAAAAGAGGAAATCCACGAGGACGATACTGATGGTGATGAAGGGCATCGTCATATGGACGGCAGCTATTCCCGTCAGCCCGTAGATCAGTGCAAAGGTAAAGAGTGTACTGAAGGTGATGACGATGACCGCGCTGACCGCGGAGATGTAGTTCCTGAAAAGAAACCGGAAAACCATGAATATGGTCAGCAGCAGAACGACCCCGTAACGGATCAGCTCCGGCCAATCGACGCTCTCATTCGTCGCGGTGTAGGTGTAACTCCCCGGGATGGCCAGGCCGCCGAGGTCGACAGCGCTTTGCGCACTGATAAAGAAGCGGAACGTTTTGAAATCGGCATCAACGACGTTCCCGTAGGCGTTGAAACGCTCCTTGACCAGTTTTTCCAGACGGTAGGTATCCAGGTCGCCGGTGCTGACGACACCCACCATCTCCGGTGTGCCGCCGACCGCGCTCTGCTCCTTGCTAAAAAGCGAGTAGACCTCGTCCACTCCCTCGAGTGCCCCGAGCCGATCATTGAGCGTGTGCAGCGCCTCCCGCGTCGTTTCGTCGAAGGCATCGACATGGACCGTCAATTTGGAAAGCAGGTGGGGGGTGTATCGGTTCGCTTCGCTCCGCTGCATCTCGGCGGAGTCTTTGAGCCAGAACATCGCGTCCGAGGAGAGGACCCTGGGGTGGTAAACGGCCAGGACCGCAAAGAAAAGCAGAAGGTAAGCGGCGATGATATAGCCCCTGAAGCGGGCAACGGCATCGACATACTTGGTCACGTCGGGGGTTTGGTAATACATGCCGACTCGCTAGGGGCGCAGTGCGACCATGAGATAGGGACGCTTGTAAACATCCATTGCGCGGGCGACGGCCTCGATCTCGTCGACCCGTTTCTGTGTCGGAGCGGTCACATCCGCCGCGTGGCGCTCCGCCCCGACCATCACTTTCAGCAGCATCTGCGCAGGCACCTTGGAGGCGAAAATCGCCGACACCGTGCGTTCCGATTTCAGGCGCGGGATGCTGTAAAGGTAGACATAATAGCGATACTTCGCAAGCATCTGCGCATTCTGCGAAACCATCCGGATGAATTTGCGCGAATGGGGGCAGAGAGGATCGACGAAGACATACACCTCCGTCTTCCCCTCTCCCAGGATGATGGCATCCTCCCTGATCCCCTCGAGCAGGGCGATTGCCTTCGCATACGGGAGCTGCAGATGCGTCTTCTTTTGCTCCGCATGGACAATGGAGACGATCAGCAGTAACGCAAAAACAAGAGTTTTCATAGTCAGATTGTAAACCAATTGTATAACATAACCAAAACCGTTTTGAATATTTTTTGTGCAGGCCACCCGGGAGCGCTCTGCGAAACGCAACACCGCCCAAAGAGGTCGGCCGTATTTTTGTTTATTTTAAGGATTGTAGCGTATAATTACGCTCTCTTTTAATTACCAATGTGCGTTCGTGGTGGAATTGGTAGACACGCTAGATTCAGGTTCTAGTGGCTTAACGGCCGTGGAGGTTCAAGTCCTCTCGAGCGCACCATCATCAAACTTTCCCAAATCAAAAAACTTTCCAAACACAAACCCATCAAACCAGATCAGCGTCCCGCAGACTTTTTACATCCGGGTTACAGGCGATCTTATGCGCCATGTCGACTTTCTCGAAGCGCGGCAGTCCGCTCTTGCACGCCACCGTCGCGTTGCGGAATCCCTCCCCCTTGTTCAGGTAGACGTTGAAACCGTTCTCATAGAGGGCCAGGCGGGTCCGAAGGGCCATCGAATAGGTCGTGATCACGCTTTTTTCATGGGTCAGGCGCGCCAGCTGCGCAAAGTACTCGGAGGTCCAGAGAATCGGATTGTGCTCCGGGCTGAAGGCGTCCTGGTAGACAATGTCAAAGGGCTCCGTCAGCGTCGGGAGCGTCTCGCGCGCGTCGCCGAACAGCACCGTGACTTTCACCCGTTCATCCTCGTAGCCGCCCATTTCGCTGATCGCTTCGATAATCGGCAGGAAAGGACGAAAGATCTCCGGGTATTCGAAAGCGGCCAACGAGCGTACCAGCGCCTCGTCGAGTTCGGGAGAGACGATCTCGATACGCTTGTCGATCCCCTGTTCGCGCATATAGTAAAGCGTCGCGAGCGTGTTGAACCCCAACCCGAAACAGATGTCGAGGATGCGCAGCGACGGCGCCGCTTCGAAACAAGAGAAGGCCGGAACGACGTGCTTTTGCAGCGACTCCGTCAGCGCCCCGTCCTTGGTAGAGTGGTAATGCTCGCCGTACTCGACCGAATAGGCGGTATTCGTACCGTCTTCGCTGCGCACGCTTTGGTGCAATGCATCGTCAAAATGCGGCATCAGAGCCCGTTCCCCCACATATGCATCTTCTTCCCCATGACGACCGTCACCCCTTCCGCGACCTCCTCGATAACGTTGCCGGCGCGGAAATCGGCCCGCTCCAGCAGTGCAAGCTGCGCATCGGTATCGGCTGCCCCTGTCTCCGTCACGATGATCACCTCGGCGGCGTTGGCCAGGGTCGTATAGATGGCGCGCAGGATGCGTTCGGGCTGGCTGTGGCGGTGCAGAACGTCGCGGATGAAGACGATGTCGTTATCCCGCGGAAGGGCGCGAAAGGGTTTGGCGAAATCGGGCACCGTCTGCTGCTGAAGCGTCGCCCCCGTTCCCTCCGGGAGCGGGAGATGTTCCCCCGGGTACTGCGCCAGCGACAGCCGGCCGTTCACCGGGCCGAGCCGCTGCAGCAGCGCCGCCGTCAGCGCATCACTGTGAGCAGTAATGTCGAGGATCTTGTAGCCGGGCTGCGGCGTAAAAAGTGCTAGAAACTGCTCCAAGCCTACTCCGGTTCCACGAGCGGCGGCGGCTGCTTCAGACCCACTTCATCCTTGATGTTCTCGAGCGTATTGCCGATCTTTTTCTGGTACTCGCTGCTCTGCGCGAACATCAGCTGCAGGTCGGTCGGGCTGCCGCTCTGGCTGTAGGCCACCTCTTCGGAGATCACGTCGTGCAGGCAGAGCTCGAAGAGAGCCTGGTTGAAGGTCGTCGAACCGAAGTGCGAGTGCTCGTTGGCCATAATGTCGTTGATCTCGAAGTCCCGTTTGGTGCGGATCAGGTGTTCGACCATCGGCGAGCGGAAGAGCATTTCGCAGGCGGGCACCAGCGCGCCGTTCTTGTCGTGGATAAGGCGCTGGGAGATGACCGCTTCAAGGTTGCTCGCAAGGTTGAGGCGCACCCGTTCCTGCTCAAAGGGCGGGAAGATGGCGATGAGACGGTCGATCGTCTCCTTGGCATCAAGGGTGTGGAGAGTCGAAAAGACGAGGTGCCCGGTATTGACGGCCTGCAGAACGTTTTCGGCGGTTTCAAGGTCGCGCATCTCGCCGACCATGATGATGTCGGGGTTCTCGCGCATCGCCGCCCGCAATGCCTGGTTGAACCCCTTCGTATGCAATCCGACGTTGCGCTGCTCGATGACGCATTTTTTGTCGATATGGACGAATTCGACCGGGTCCTCGATCGTAATGACATGCTTGCGGCGCTCCCGATTGATCTCCTCGATGAGCGACGCCAGCGTCGTCGATTTTCCGCTCCCCGTCGTTCCCGTCACCAGGACCAGGCCCCGCTGCAGTTTCGTCAGACGGTGCAGCTGCTCGGGCAGGTTCAGCGCTTCGATCGTCTTGATCTCCAGAGGGACGAGGCGAAAGACCATCGCGATCCCGTCGAGGTGCCAGAAAAGGTTGACCCTGAAACGGCTTTCGGCGTTGAGGACGTACATCGTGTCGTACTCGAACTGCTGCTCGAAGGTCTCGTACTGCGCCCCGAGGATGTGGCGGGCGATCGCTTCGACGGCAAAGGCGCTGAGCGTCTCGGTCGTCAGCGGGGTCAGATCCCCCTCGATCCGCGCCGTCACGACGGCACTACTTTTGACAAAGAGGTCACTTCCCTCTTTCTCGACGAGTTTGTCCAAAAAATGTTCCAAGATCAGAACCGGGTCACTGCTTCCATTTATCATGTTTCGACTCTACCATAATCTATTTTGCCGCGTCAAGGCCAAGGTGCGACGGCACCTCGCCCTTCTCGCCGCTCAGGGCTTCCGGATCACGCTCCGCGATCCGGCCCGCTTCCATACCGTGCGTGGCGATCATATAGTTGCGGATCGCCGCCGCCCGGGCATGGGCCAATGCTTCCAGCGCCCCGTCGGGCAGCGGCTGGCTCTCGATCATCATGGCCACCAGCTTCTCGCGGTAGATCCGCCGCCGCGTCTTCCTGTCCGCATCCATCGCATCAATCTCCTCTTCGAGCGCGTCGAGTGCCTCCTTGCCCAGCCGCTTTTCAAACAGCGGTTCCAGCAGTTTCGGTATCAGCGCATTTTCCGTCGAAGCGGCATCCTCGCCGCTCTGTGCCAGCACCTCGCTGATGAGCGCCTGCTGCTTCAGCGCATGGGTATCCGCTTTCGGGTCGTACGTCCCCTGCACCGTCATGGCGAGTTTCGGCCGCTTGATCATCACCTTGGCCAGCATATCGAGCCGTTCCCGCGCCACGGCGTCGACCGTCGGCGACCCCGCAGCGAACGTGACCTCCTTGAGGCTGTCGCCTTCGATGCCCAGCATGGAACCGATCAGATCAAACGGCGCCGTAACCGCCTTGGTCAGCAGGTTGACGAAGGCCTTCCAGACGACCTTGCCCCAGCGGAACTTGGGATTGTTCACATCCCCCTCGACCGGCATGTCGATGTCGATGACGCCGTCGCGATCTTCAAGCAGTGCAATGGCGAAATCGAGCGGCAGGCTCACCGAGTCGTTGCTTTCGATATCATCGCCGAGCACGATCTTGTTGATGATCATCCCGTTATCCCCCTGCATCGCGCCCTTGACGATCCGGTAGCGCAGCGTCACCGAAAGCTTCCCGCTATCGATCGCCCGGCCGACGAACTTGCCCGAGTAGGGGGTGTAGGATTTGAGCTCGATATTGCGGAAATTCACCCCGATGTCCGTAAAGGCCTTCGGGTCGCCCGTGTTGAGGCTCCCCTCGGCCTTGGCGGTACCGTACTCGTCGATCTCCCCCGCCACCTGCAGGTACGTTGTATCTTCAGGCAGCGTCGAAATCCCCAGCACCTCGCCGTTAACATCATGGATCTGCGTGTCGAAGGGGAGCGGAAGCGACTCGTCGGCAAAGTGCACCGCCCCGTTGTAGAGCGTAAACTTCATGATGCGTACGGGAAAGGGCTGCTTCGCCGCCTCGGCCGTTTTTTCAGCCCCTTTCGGTGCCGCGCTCCTCTCCGAAGGGCGCATGAGCGTCGAAAGGTTCAATGTTTTGTTCGCATCGATCAGGATCGAGCTGAAAAACCCGCCCATCGTCACGTTGTCGGCAAAGAACTGATCGGGGGAGAGCGTGAAAAGAAGCTTTTTCGCCTCCAGCGTCTTCAGCGAGACCAGCGGCGTCGCGTCGCGGCTGTCGTTGACCAACAGATCGTTCAGGTTGAAATCGCCGCGCAGCCGCAGGTCCGCCGCGCGCTTCGACGGGCGGTAGCGCGTCTGCCCCTTCAGGCCGACGCGCCCGTCGTCGATCTTGACGAACATCCCCTCTTCCACATAGGGGCTGAAAGGCTTCAGGCGCAGTCCGGAGACACTGAAATCCGTTGTTGCCTTCAGCGGTTCCGGCACGAGCGACCCTTTCGCACGCACCCGCCCGTCACCGTTGATACGGAAGCTGCCCTGCAGTCCGATCGCACGGGAGGGATCCGTCGTAACGCCGTTCACGTCCAGATCGAAGCGCTGCACCCGTGTCGTAGTCGTGTGTGCAATGGCGGCATCGCGGAACGAAGCGGCGCCGCTTCGGATCTGGATCTTCTTGATGGCGGCGCTCCAGGGTGTCTCTTTCTGTTGCGCCTTCTGGGCGGCGCCGCGTTTTGCCGGGGCGGCCGGTTTCGCTTTGACCAGCTGCGCGGCGTCAATACTGCCGTCGCGCTCCCGGCGCAGGTTGACCTGGGGCTTCGCCAGCACGATCCGCTCGACCCCGGCCCGCTTCGCCGCCGTCGATGCGGTGACCCCCGTGACGGAAAGCGCATCGAAAGCGGCCAATTTGCGTTTCGAGCCTTTGGGCGTCAGCAGCAGCGACTGCAGCGTCGCATTGGCGTCGTTGACGGTGACGGCGACCGAAGCGTTCGCTTCACGGGCAGTGACGTCCGCGGCCGCGCCCAATACGGCGCTGCGCAGCACCACGTCATGCCGTGCCAGGGCGGCATCGGCGGCGGCATCGATGTAGGGGTTGAACCAGGTCACGTCCAGTCCGCCGCACGACGCCAGGGCGGTCGCGTCCAGCGGCGAGTGCGAAAGACGCCCCTCGGTTCGGCAGCGCATCTTTTTATTGAGCTGCAGCGCCGCGTCAAAGGTCAGCGGCGTCGCCGGGAGCGCACTGACATGGCGCGCCGTCAGGTTGAAATCGTCCAGGGCAAGGTGCACGGCCGGGCGTACACTGCCGTCATCGAAACGCCCCCGTATGTGCCGCAGCGTCACCCGGTTGATGAGCATATCCCACGGCGCGGAGGCTGCCGCCGCTGTATCCTCGGCCGGTGCGGCCGAAACATTGGCCTCATTCCCCTTGGGAAAGTAGTGCGCCCAGTTGAGGCTGCCGTCTTTGCGCCGTTGCAGATCGACATAGAGGCCGTCAATGCCCGCCGTGTCGATACGGCCGAACTGCGCGAGCGGCCGTATCGGTCCCCCTTCGACCGTCAGCGACGCCACCCGCAGTACGTCCGCGTTCTCGGCCTTGGGCTTGACCCGCAGCCGCTTCAGCGCGAAGCGCAGATCGTCGACGGTGGTCGCATTCAGCTCCGCGAGGTTGACGTCATAGGTAAAATGCAGCTCCATCCGGCCGTCGGCCACCTCGAGGGCGCTGATCTCGCGCAGAAAATGCCAGGCGTCATAGAGCCGCCCGGCATCGTAATCGACCGTCCCCGACAGTGCAAAGGGTTCAAAAGAGTGCACGCGGCTCTTGACGTCCAGCAGTCCGCCCTCCTCGGTGTGGGCAAAGAGGTGAAGCTCGTTCTCGCCGCCGCCTCCCGTATCGATATCGTGCAGATCGAGGCCGATCGGCGAGAAGTCCAGCTGCAGCGGGACAGGACGGGAGAGGTCGGTAAAGGTGATCCCGCCGTCTTCAAGCTCGAACGTCTCCAGCCGCAGCGAGGGCATGGCACTCCCGTTCGTCTCCGCCGGAGCCGTCTCCGCGGCGTCGCCGCTCCCCAGGTGCGTCAGCCAGTCGAAGTTGAACCGCCCGTCACGCTCCTGCACGACGGAGAGCCGCAGTCCCCGCAGCCCGAAATACTCGACGGAGATCTCCCCCCAGATCAGGTGGAGGACGTCAACATTGACGTCCAGGCGCCGCAGACTGGCCAGTGGCGCCCCCTCGGGATCGGCGAACCGGATCCCCTCGATCGTCAGGTCAAGAATGAAAGGGTTGAACAGGGCCCGGTCGATCTCCAGGGATCCCCCCGTCATCTCCCCGACCAGTTCCGGCACTTTCGTGCGGATCAGGTAGGGGACGGCGATAACCGCCGTCAAAAGATAAAGGGCGAGCACGCCGAGTAACGTCCGCCAGATCCACCGTTTCATGACCGTCTCCTTATCGTCTCTGCTCACATTATACCCCAGCGGTAATGAACTCCTAACCGTTTTATGGTAAATTACCGCTATGAATGCCGAAACCGTACGCTCGCTCTATATCGTTTCCAAAACCCGGAATGCCGGCAGCATCCTTGTCACACTCGGCATGACGGAATTGCTGCTGCGGCTGCACGGAAGGGTCGCCTTTTTCCGGCCGCTGATCGCCGACGCCGCCGGGAAAGATCCGGACACCCTGACCATCCTCAGCCATTTCGCGCTGGAGCAGCCCTACGAGAGCGCCGTCGGCCTGACGGTCTCCGAGGCCGAGACTCTGCTCTCCGAAGGAAAGATCGACCACCTGATCGAAACCATCATCGAGCGCCATGACGCCCTGCTGGAAACCTATGACTTCGTTCTCTGCCAGGGGGTGGTCGACGATGCGCTCTCCCAGCTGATCGACTTTGACCTCAACGTCGAGATCGCCAAGAACCTTGCTGCGCCCGTCGTCGGTGTCGTCCCGGCCCGCGGCATGGATGAGAGCGGCCTCAAGGAGGCGCTGCGGCTCTGGAGCTACGCCATCAAGAAACAGGGCGGCTCGCTTCTGATGCTTTTTGCCAACCGCTGCGACGCCGTGCTCTACGAGGCCCACCGCCGAGACCAGAACATCTGCCCGAGCATCCCTGAGCCGGTCGTCCTGCTGCCCGAGGTCACGACGCTCGACCGTCCCAACGTCTACCAGCTTGCCGAAGGGCTGGGCGCGGAGATCCTGATCGGCACCAACGAACAGCTTCACCGCCTTATCGCCCAGCCCCGCATCGCCGCCATGCACCTGGAACATTTCCTGACGCATATCAGGGCCGACGACCTCATCATCACCCCCTCGGACCGCGCCGATATCATCCTCGGCGCGACGGCCGCAAACTACGCCGGGAATTTTCCGGCGGTCAGCGCCGTGCTCCTGACAGGCGAAACACCCCCCGCACAGAGTGTCATTGAGCTCCTTAAGGGCCTTGACGCCATGCAGATACCGCTGCTGCACCTCCCGAAAGAGACGGTCGAGGTCGCCCAGATGGTGCGCGCCTTCCCCGCCCGCATCGATGCCGCGGCGCCGAAGAAGATCGCCACGGCGCTGGGGGTCTTCAACCAAAACGTCGATGCGAACCTGATTGAGACCAAGCTGGCCGCGGCGTCAACCGGGATCGTCACCCCGGCCATGTTCGAACACCGTCTCTTCGCCCGGGCTGCGGGGGATCGCAAGACGATCATCCTGCCGGAGACCTCCGACGACCGCATCCTCCGGGCCGCCGACATCCTGCTGCGCCGGCGGGCCGTCGGCATCGCCCTTTTGGGTTCAGCGGAGCATATTGCGGCCCGTGCCGCCGCCCTGGGGCTCGACCTGCGCAATGCGACCATCGTCGACCCCGAAGACGAACAGCAAAAATGCCGCCTGGCCAAAGCCTATGCCAAACTGCGCGCCCATAAAGGCGTCTCCCTCGACGCCGCCTACGACGCCCTGGGCAACACGACCCTCTTTGCGACGATGATGGTGGCACAGGGGGAGTGCGACGGCATGGTCAGCGGGGCCACGCATACGACCCGCGAAACGATCCTCCCGGCCCTGCAGACGATCAAAACGGCGCCGGGACAGAACATCGTATCGAGCTGCTTTTTCATGTGCTTCGACACCCGGGTCCTCGTCTATGCCGACTGCGCCGTCAACCCGGATCCCGATGCGGCCCAACTGGCGGAAATCGCGATCGCGTCGGCGGAGACGGCCCGGCGTTTCGGCATCGAACCGCGCGTGGCGATGCTCTCTTACTCCACCGGGGACTCCGGGGTGGGGAGCGACGTTGAGAAGGTGCGCGAAGCGACAAAGCTCGTCCGGGAACAGCGTCCCGACCTTGCCGTGGACGGTCCCATCCAGTACGACGCGGCCATCGACCCGGAGGTCGGAGCGCAGAAGATGCCCGGCAGTACAGTGGCGGGACAGGCGACCGTATTCATCTTTCCCGACCTCAACACCGGCAACAACACCTACAAGGCCGTCCAGCGTTCGGCGGGCGCCGTCGCCATCGGTCCCGTGTTGCAGGGTTTGAACCGCCCGGTCAACGACCTCAGCCGCGGCTGCAGCGTCGCCGACATCGTCAACACCGTCGCCATTACCGCCATCCAGGCCCAGGAGACGCCGTCGTGAAGATCCTCGTCATCAACGCCGGCAGTTCGTCGGTGAAGTTCAAACTCTTTGAAATGCGCTCGGAACAGGTGATCGTCTCGGGCCTCGTGGAAAATATCGGCCGCGGCGACGCCCACGCCATCCTTCACGGATGCCAGGAGCACGTCCGCCGCGACCTTCCCGTCGCCGACCACGATGCCGCGCTTGCCGCCTTCCGCGATCTGCTCATCGACAACGGGTTCATCGACAGTTTCGACACGCTGGAGGGAATAGGCCACCGTGTCGTGCACGGCGGCGAGCGTTTCAGCGGTCCCGTCCGCATCGACGACACGGTCCTGGAAGCCATCGAAGGCCTCAGCCCGCTGGCCCCCCTGCACAACCCGGCCAACGCCAAAGGGATCCGGGCCATGCGGAACCTCGCCCCCCATGTCCCGCAGATCGCGGTCTTCGACACGGCGTTTCACCACACGATGCCCCCCGCCGCCTTCCGCTACGCCCTTCCGGAGCGTTTCTATAGCGAGCTCTCCGTCCGGCGCTACGGCTTTCACGGCACCTCCCACGCCTACGTCGCCGCCGAATGCGCAGCGCGGATGGGCAAATCCCTCGATGCCGTCAACCTCATTACCCTCCACCTGGGCAACGGGGCCAGCGCCTGCGCCATCCGCAACGGCCGCAGCATCGATACGTCGATGGGCTTCACCCCGCTCGAGGGGCTTGTCATGGGGACGCGCAGCGGCGACATCGACCCTGGCCTGCTCGCCTATCTGTCGCGCGAAACGGGTATGGATGCGGAGGAGCTCGATACGCTCCTCAACCGTGAATGCGGTCTCAAGGGAATCGCTGGGACCAACGACATGCGCGATATCGAAGACCGGATGCGCGACGAAGAGCCCGAGGCCCTGCTCGCCTTCGAACTCTTCGTCCGCCGCATCCGCAAATACATCGGCGCCTATGCCGTGCTGCTTGACCGCGTGGATGGCGTCGTCTTTACCGGCGGCATCGGCGAGCACAGCGCCGCCGTCCGCCATGCCGTCTGCAAAGGGCTGCATATCCTGGGCATCGAGACCGATAAGATGAAAAATGAGAATTTGACGGATGAGGGAGGCGCATTCCACGCCGAAGGGAGCCAAAGCCAGCTGCATGTCATCCCCACGGACGAAGAACACTCCATCGCACGGCAGTGCCTGCCCTACCTCACCCAGGGAAGATAGGGACATACACAAATACTGCGGTTAATTGTCACCCATGGAACACCCAACACAACAGTGACATTTGAAAGTCATTTAGGAAGTTATATGGCGCGGCAGCCTCTTCATACTTTTTTCTTCCCGGTTCGGCTTCTTTTTTGTATGCGCAAAAAAGAAGGGGAACAGAGATGTAGAAAGATATACTGACGCGTGGAGGAGGACTGTAGTTCCCTTAGAACTGGATCATCCCGTCGATCGGAGATGACGCCGTCGCATACGGACGCTTCGGGATACGCCCGGCAAGGTAGCTCATCCGGCCCGCCATGACGGCATGCTTCATCGCCACCGCCATCGTCATTGGGTCGGATGCCTGGGCGATCGCCGTGTTGGTGAGGACCCCTTCGGCCCCCAGTTCCATCGCCGCCGCCGCATCGGACGCGCAGCCGATCCCGGCATCGACAATGACCGGAACGCTGACCGCTTCGCGGACAAAGACGACGTTGTAGCGGTTCTGGATCCCCAGGCCCGAACCGATGGGCGCGGCCAGCGGCATGATGGCGTGCGCGCCGGCATCTTCGAGGCGCTTGGCCATGATCGGGTCGTCGGAGGTGTAGGCCATGATCGTAAAACCGTCCTTCGCCAGGACCTCGCACGCCTTGATCGTCTCAAGCACATCCGGGTAGAGGGTCTTTTGCGTGTCGCCGATGACCTCGAGCTTGATCAGGTCGATGCCCGTCGCCTCGCGGGTCAGGCGGAAGGTCGTGATCGCCTCCTCGGCCGTCGTACACCCCGCGGAGTTGGGCAGGAACTGCACGCCTGTCCCTTTAAAGGTGTCGCGCAGGTTCTCCTTGTTCGGGTCCGTAATGTTCAGACGGCGCACGGCCACGGTGATCAGCTCCGACCCCGAGGCCAGCGTCGCCTCCTTCGTCGTCTCGAAATCTTTGTACTTCCCGCTGCCCACGATCAGGCGGCTGTTGAACTCATATTTTCCGATTTTCAGTGTATCGCTCATATTCTCTCTCCTGATGGGCTAATCGCCCAAATGCTGCCGGGTTATAACACAGCTAATCTATAACGTATCTTACGCTAAAGCCCTAACGGTACCCTCTAATCCCTCCCCGTTACGGAGCAGTGCCGCGACGGTCCGGGGGAGCAACTCGTACTCGAGGTCGTGGACGGCCGCTTCAAAGGCGGCGGCATCCATCGTTTCCGTGCGTTCGAAGGAGGACTGGGCGATCACGGTACCGCTGTCGAGCTCCCCCGTCACCCAGTGGACGCTGACGCCGCAGACGGTGTCCCCGCTCTCGAAGGCCTGTTCGATCGCCCGAGCCCCTTTGTACTTGGGCAGCAGCGAGGGGTGGATGTTGACGGCGCGGATGCGGTCGGTGAAGACGGGGGTCAGAATGCGCATAAAGCCCGCCGTCACCGTGAGGTGGGGGCCGTACTTCTCGATCCGCTCAACGAGCACGGCATCAAACGCTTCGCGGCTTTCATAAAGCGTATGATCGATCACCTCCACCGGAACCCCGAACGCTTCCGCCCGCTTTATGCCGGGGGCCTGCGGCCGGTTCGTAATCGCGGCGGCGATCTCAATGCCGTGGGAGGGGAGAGCCTCCAGCAGTTTCTGGAGGTTTGTTCCCTCCCCGCTGAACAAAATGACGACGCGCGGCTTCATAGGCAGCAGACCCCTTCGATCAGGTCGTCCGGCGTCAGGGCATACCGCTGCCCCTCAAAGCGCCGCGCCGCCTCCGTGTGCGCCAACGAGGCGTGGATCGCGGCATCCAGCGGTGTGTATCCCTGGGCCAGCAGGGCCCCGATAAAACCCGAAAGGACGTCACCGCTGCCGCCCTTGGCCAGGGCGTTGGTGCCGTGGGGATTGACATAGAACTGATCCCCCTGCCCGATAATGACGTTGGCACCCTTGAGCAGCAGCACCGCATCGGGGTAGGCACGGCAGAAGGCTTCGACAAATTTGAAGCGGTCTTGCTGCAGGCCCCGCACATCGGTCGTGGCAATGCCTGTACGGCTCAACAGGGTCGTAAACTCTTTGGGGTGCGGGGTAAGGACGATGCGCTTGCGCTTCAGGAGTTCCCCCAGCATCGGGTGCGCGAAGATATCCGCGTCGCAGACCAGGGGGATGTCATTGTCGATCCGCTCCCGCAGCTCCTGTTCGGCAAACTCCTGCCCCAGCCCCATCCCGATGGCGACGGCGTTGACCGTAGCGGGGCGCAGATGCGACTGCATAAGCTCATAGGGGATGGCGACCTCTTCGTTCGAGAGCAGGGTCACCAGCCCCGCGCCGAAGCGCAGGGCCGCCTTGCCGGCAATAATGGCCGCCCCGCTCTTTTCGCCGCAGACGACGCCGAGATGTCCGAAACTCCCTTTGTGCACATCGGCGTTTTCGCGCAGCGGCAGGCGCAGGTCGCCGCGCTCCAGCAGTTTCCAGGGCGTCTCTTTTTCGTAAAGGCTGCGCGACACGCCGAGCTCGGCCACCGTGATCTCGCCCACCGCGTTTTTGGCCGCGTCGCTGAACATGCCGCGCTTGAGCGCGCCCATCGTCACCGTCAGGTCGGCACGGAAGACCGCCGTATCGCAACTCCCTCCGCTGCGCAGTCCCGTCGGTATATCGCAGGCGAGCTTGAACGCCCCCAGGGCGTTCATCAGCTTGATCAGCCCGATGATCCCGCTGCCCAGCGGCCGTCCCAGCCCGCTGCCGAAGATGGCGTCAACGAGCACATCGCAGGGGGTAATCGCGTCGACGACGGGGACCCCCAGTTTCTGCAATCGCTCGTGCTGCAGGCGGGCCATCGGCGATTTTACCTCCAGCGGCAGCACGACTTCGACGTGGTAGCCCCCATGCAGCAGGCGGGCCAGCGCCAATCCGTCGGCGCCGTTGTTGCCCGGGCCGCAGACAATCACGACGCGGCTGCCCGCGCCGAAGCGCTCCCTGACTGCACCCGCCATTGCTTCGGCGGCATGCTCCATCAACAGCTCTTCGCTGAGTCCATAGGCGTCGTAACAGCGTCTGTCCAGGGAGTCTACTTCGTCGAATAGGTTCTGCATGGGGATTCCGTTTTTAGCATATTATAGCCGATTCGGCTAAAAACGGATCGGGGGGAACGCGGGGTTACCGCCGCTCGACGACAGCGTCGAGTTCGAGACGATAATGCGCGGGCTGCGGGTTCAGGCGGTAGCCGAAGGCGACGATCAGGGCGACGGAGCGGGCGGGCTCCAGCGCAAGCAGCGCTTCGACCTTCGCCTTTTCAAACCCTTCGATGGGACAGCTGTCGATCTGCAGCGATGCCGCCCCCGTCATCATGTTCGCCGCGGCCAGGTAGCACTGCTTGTGCGTCCACGCTTCAATCGCTTCGCGGCTGTGGAACTGCGGCCCCATATGGTCGGCGTAGACGCCGAGGTAGCGCTCGTAAGCCTCCTCGGGCAGTCCCCGCCGCGCGAACATCTCCCGGACGTACGCCGTGCCCGGTTTGATGCACTCGTTGTCCGCCGTGATAATGAGCAGGTGGCTGGATTCGGTGATCTGGGGCTGGTTCCAGCAGAGCGGGCGCAGGGCCTCGCGCAGGGCCGTGTCCGCCACCACGAGAAAGCGCCACGGCTCCATCCCGAACGACGAGGGGGACATCCGACCGAATTCGAGGACCTGTTCAAAGGTCGCTTCGGGGATCTTCTGTTCCGAAAAACGTTTACAGGCGTGGCGGAAGGCCATTGCATCGGCAAAATCAGGCACCGAGTCTCCTTTGGACGGCATGGACGGCATCGTCCAGCTCGAAATAGAGCGGGTTCTGCCCGCCGATCTGCGGCAGATGCGCACGGTACTTCAGATAGACGCCCCACGGGCCGGGCGATTTGTGCGGCCGGCCGCGCTTGTGCAGCTCAAAACTGACGCTGGCATTGATCAGCCCTTTGAGCAGCAGGATCTCCGGCGTCTTCTGCGAGCGCACGGGGAACCAGATATCTTCCAGGGCCTCGTGGGCGTCGTAGTAGCGCTCCTCGTCCAGGCAGGTAAGAAAGGCGTCGACGTGTTCACGCGTCAGCATTGTCTTTAACCTGAAGGTATTTGCGCCAGTAGCCGCGCCCGCCCCGCAGGGAGATGCAGTGCTTGCCGGGGAACCGTTTGCGGAACTCCGGCAGACGCTCCTTGGAAGCCTTGCCCGTATCGCAGTAGAAGACGAAAACGGAGCCCTCCGGCTCCTGCTCCAGCATCGGCGGATTATATGTGACCGTCTCGGCATGGTCGATGGGGTTGAGGATCGTGTCGATCAACAGGACCTTGACACCTTCGGCCTCGAGACGCTTCTTTTCGCGCAGGTACTCTTCCTGCGTCCATTCCAGGGGAAATTCACTCATGGCGACACTCTAGCAGGGGCGGGTTGAAAGAAACGTTAGTGTCGCATGTTATTCTGACACCATCCGGTTTCTTTCATAAAAGGGCCGCCGGAACGGCCCTAGAGGTCCACCCCGTCCCAGAACTCATCGTAATCGAGGTCCGTCATCGGGTCCATCTCCTGCGCGGCTTTGTGCAGGAGCTGCTGTTCGGCCGCTTCGAAATACCTCTGCAGGGCCTCCTTGATAATGACGGCGGGCTCTTTTTTCAGCAGAGCGCTGTAGGTCTGAAGCGCTTCGACCGTTTCGTGGTCGAGAACGAATTTGATCTCTTCGTGCATCCGGGTCTCCTCATGCATAGAATCATGGCAGAAACTATAACGGATTTTACCCGCAAGCCGCTACAATGGCTTATGGCAAAAAAGAAAAAGAAGCTGACCCGCCTTAACGCCTCCATCCGCCGCTATTTCGACGGGGACGGATTCGACGAAGGGATCGAACGCGTCGACACGGCGACCCTTGGCGAGCTCGTCCAGACGCTTGGATGCATCCCCGAGAGCTGGGAGCGCGAGGAGCTTGTCCGGACGCTCCGGCGCCTCTGGAGCGATGCCGATATCGACCTCCGGCAGGCGATCACGGCCTTCTTTACCGCCGAGGGGCGTGTCTACCCCTCCCCCAACACCAAAGAACCCTCCGTCGAACGCAGCGAAAAGATCGATGCGATTTTGGAGACGATGGACGTCACCCCCTCCGAGGCCCGCGCCCTGCACAACAGCTTCATCGAAGTGCGCACGAAGAAGATCACACCCGAAAAGATGGAGGCGAAACTCGCGCACCTGCGCTTCGAGCAGAAACGCGCCCGCATCGAAAAAGCGTGCGAGGGGCGTTTCGACCTTGACGACCGCTTCGAGTTCAACGCTCTGCTCGATTACGACATCTTCGGGGAGCAGTTCCGCAAGATCCACCCCCTGAAGACCCCCGCCTTCTCTTTCACCTACCTCAACGACAGCGACGAGGCGGAGCTGGTCATGGAAATCACGGCGGCCAAGGCGGAAGTGACGCAACAGAAGCAGGCCGAACTGACCGTATTCCTCTCCTCTCTCGACGCTTCCCACCCCTACCTGAGCCCGGAGCAGATCGTCCAGACCCTCAAAAGCGCGCCGCCCGACGGCCGCCTTACCCGCCCACCGCTGCCCGACAGCCTCCTGCGCACCGTCCTGGAGCGGCAGACGCCGCTCAGCACGATGCTGCAGACGGATGAGGAGATCGTTTTGGGCATTCGCGACGGCTTCACCCCGGAGGGGTTCAAACACCCCGTCGAGCACGAAGCCCATCTCTCGTTGCTTCGCGACCCCGTCCTCGCCGCCGTCTGGCGGGGCGAACCGGTCGAGGTGACCGGCGGGCTCGATACGGCGCTTCAAAACGAACGGGACGCCTTTACGTCGCAGCTACAGACCCTCGCCGACGAGTGCGCCGAACTGGCAAAACTATTGAGCCCCTCCCGCGATGAGATCCTGCAGTGGCTGGAGGGGGAGCTCGCCGAAGACCTCGGCGACCACCTGGGCATCAATTCAAAACTCTGGCGCAAAACCCTTTTTCACTGGGAACGCCACATCCACGACGCCCTCTTGAAGCGCCAGCGCCAGGAGCTGCTGGGCCGCACCATCCGCGACTTCAAAAACCTCTTCCCCCTTGCCCGCGAACTGCGCCGCAAGCTCATCTTTTACACCGGTCCGACCAACAGCGGGAAGACCTGGCGGGCGATGCAGGCACTGGAAAAAGCCGACACCGGCTACTATCTCGCCCCCCTGCGGCTGCTGGCGCTCGAGGGGTACGAGTCCCTGCGCGAACACGGTATCGGGGCCTCGCTCATCACCGGGGAGGAGCAGCTTATCGACGAGGAGGCGACGCATATCAGCTCCACCATCGAGATGCTCGATTTCAACACGGACGTCGACGTCTGCGTCATCGACGAGGTCCAGATGCTCGGCGACCGGGACCGGGGATGGGCCTGGGCGAACGCCATCATCGGCGCCCCCGCCAAGACCGTCATCATGACCGGTTCGGAGAATGCCGTCGACGCGGTGCAGAAGCTGGCCGACTACCTCGGCGAACCGCTGGAGATCGTGCATTGCGAACGCAAGAACCCGCTGGAGCTGATGACCCACGCCACCCCCGTCACCCATATCCAGCCCGCCACCGCCGTCATCGCCTTTTCGCGCAAGGAGGTGCTGCGGCTCAAGCAGCAGCTCGCCCAGCACTTCCGCGTCAGCGTCGTCTACGGCAACCTCTCCCCCGAAGTGCGGCGGGAGGAGGCGCGCCGTTTCCGCGAAGGGGAGACGGAGGTCCTCGTCGCCACCGACGCCATCGCCATGGGGCTCAACCTCCCCATCCAGACGATCCTCTTCTCCCGGGGCGACAAGTTCGACGGCGAGAACCAGCGCCCGCTGACCGCTTCGGAGATCCACCAGATCAGCGGGCGGGCGGGCCGCTACGGCATCAAGGAGAAGGGGCACGTCGGCGCGATCCGCCCCGACGTCCTCTCCATGATCCACAAGCAGTTCCACAAACCCGCCCGCCCCGTGACGGTCCCTTTCAACGTCATGGCCAACCTGGAGCACATCAAGCTCGTCGCGGGGATTTTGGAGGAGGAGTCGCTCGCGGAGATCCTCACCTTCTTCGTCAAGAACATGCAGTTCACCGGACCCTTCCGCGCCGCCAACCTCGAGTCCATGCTCGAAGCGGCCGCCATCGTCGACCGCTATGAGCTCGACCTGACGGCGAAGTTCCACCTCGCCGCCGCGCCGCTGACGCTCAAGTCACCCTATATCGTCGCGGCGTACGAGCGCTACGTGCGTTCGCTGGCCCAGGCCAAGCCGATCGCCTATATTCCCCCCGCGCACCTGGGCGAATACGCCCTCACGACCGACGAGCTCCTCGAAGCCGAGGACCGGGTCAAGGAGATCTCGCTCTACCTCTGGCTCGCCTACCGCTTCGCCGACGCCTTCGTTGATACTGACAAGGCCCGAGAATGGCGCGGCACCCTCAACCGGTTCATCGAAACGTCCTTGAAGAAGAGCGAGTTCGTCCCCCGCTGCCGCCAGTGCACAAAACCGCTGCCGCTCAACTCGGAATACGCCATCTGCCAGAGCTGTTTCCGCCGCCTCAACCGCGAAAAACGCACTGCAAGCCGTACCAAAGAGCGAAAATTCCGGACATAGCCGCTCCCCAAGGAGAAGATCATGCAAAAATCGACCGCCGCCATCCTCGGCCTCTTTATCTTTCTCGGGCTCGGGCTTTTCGGCTACCTGCTCTCCACCGCCGCACTGACCGTCAAGGGGATGGAGCGGGTCGTCACCGTCAAAGGGCTGGCCGAACGGGAGGTCACCGCGGACAAGGCGATCTGGCCCATCAAGTTCGAGGAGGCGGGCAACGACCTCGGGACACTCTATACGACCGTCGAGCGCAAAAGCGCTGCCGTCACCGCTTTTTTGAAGGCACACGGCTTCAGCGAGGGTGAGATCACCGTCTCGCCGCCCTCCATTGTCGACCGTCAGGCCCAGAACTACGGCAATTCGGCCAATATCGCTTTTCGTTACACGGCCGCAACGGTCGTCACCGTCTATACCGAACGCATCGACGCCGTCCGACAGAGCATGAAAGAGATCGTCAACCTGGGCAAAGACGGCATCGCGCTCTCCGGCCAGAACTACGAGCACCGTACCCAGTTCCTCTATACCGGACTCAACAGCCTCAAGCCCTCCATGATCGAAGAGGCGACGAAGAATGCCCGCGTCGTGGCCGAGAAGTTCGCCAAGGACTCCGCCAGCAGCCTTGGCAAGATCAAGACCGCCCGGCAGGGGCAGTTCTCCATCACGGACCGCGACAGCTCCACGCCCTATATCAAAAAGGTCCGTGTCGTCTCGACGGTCAGCTATTATCTTTCGGATTGAAAAAGAGCGATGCGTTGCATCGGTTCTGCTCTCCCTTAAGCAATTAATATATATACTGAGTTTATATAACAGATTTATCTGACTTATATTAGAGGGAATTCTTCCCCGCCAGTCACTTCAAAGTCTGTTTGAGGAGGCATGAAATGCAAACAGTTAAGACAATAGTAGCCTCACTGCTAAGCGTGGCTGCGGCAATAACCATCTTCGGTTGCGGGGGTGGCGGAGGCGGAAGCAGTATCCCGGATATTGTGTTGTTCCAGTTCTCCGGTGATGCCAACGGTTACGAACTCTGGAAAAGCGACGGGACAGCAGAAGGCACTGTACTCGTCGAAGACATCAATCCCGGTACAAACGGCAGTTATCCGGATGCCATTACCTACAGTGATGGCACCTTCTACTTCAATGCCATAGACGCAACAAACGGCCGGGAGCTCTGGAAGAGTGACGGTACCAGCGCCGGAACCGTCCTTGTCAAAGACATCTACCCCGGTGTAAACGACAGTAATCCGATTAAATTCAACGATGTCAACGGCACTATCATGTTCCGGGCCTTCACTAGTCTCGGACACGAACTCTGGAAGAGTGACGGTACCGAAGCCGGTACCGTCCTGGTCAAGGACATTTACCCCGGTAGCATCGGCAGTTTTCCGAACTTCCCCGCCGTCCTCAATGCTACCCTCTTCTTCAGGGCCGGCGATAACAGTGGACACGGCACTGAACTCTGGAAAAGCGACGGCACTGCCGACGGTACTGTACTGGTCAAGGATATCTATTCCGGCAGCGGAAGCAGTAACCCGGCAGAGCTCACCCCCCTCGGAAACACCCTCTATTTTCAAGCTGATGACGGGACCAGCGGCTACGAACTCTGGAAGAGCGACGGCACCGAAAACGGCACACTCCTCGTCAAAGACATTGCCCCCGGCAATGTCGGCAGTAGCCCAGCAGAGCTCACCGTCGTTGGTAGCACCCTCTATTTTATAGCCGATGATGGAAGCAGCGGCTACGAACTCTGGAAAAGTGACGGGACCGAAACCGGTACTATGATGGTCAAGGATATCTATACCGGTGTGAGCACCAGCCAGCCCTATGCCCTCACGGATGTCAACGGTACACTCTTCTTCACCGCTGACGACGGCGTTCACGGCAACGAACTCTGGAAAAGCGACGGGACCGAAACCGGTACCGTCATGGTAAAAGACATTTACAGCGGCAGCTCCGACAGCACAGCCGATGAGCTTTTCAACATGAACGGCACCGTCGTTTTCCGCGCCAGTGACGGGACGCACGGTTATGAACTTTGGAAAAGCGACGGTTCCGAAACCGGTACCGTCATGGTGAAGGACATTTATAGCGGCAGTACGGGCTCATACCCGCTCTCTTTCATCATGGTAAGTGACACACTGCTCTTCTTCGCCACCGATGGCGAGAGCGGCGGCGTGTGGAAAAGCGACGGTACCGAAGCGGGAACGGTGAAACTCAAAGCGGGGAACTACCCGGATTAACCCCGCGGGCGGAATCTTGCCAGCGCCGCGCGAACAGGCAAGGCACGTCTATTTCAGTAGGTCGCTGTAGTCGTAATGGTAGGGGCGCAGGTGCAGTTTGCCGCCGCGCATAAGGATACGGCTGTCCTCTTCCGCCCGGGATTCAAAACGCTCTTTGACCCGTTTGCGGTGCTTTTTGCCGTACCCCTTTAACTTCATGAAGTCCTTGAGGGAGACGAGATCGTCAAAGTCGTCGTCCGCGAACGGGTCGGCGCTGTCTGCCGTCACCTCTTCGTTGGCGTCATCTTCGTCGGCGCCCTCGTCGATTATGCCGTCTTCGAACTCCTCCTCGGACAGCGGTTCGGGGGCGGCTTCGACGATCTCCGCCGAGACCGCCTCTTCGACGACGGCCGCGGCCGCCTGTTCGGGCAGCAGTTTCGACGCAAAGACCTGCAGCACGTTTTTGAGCTGCTCGTCGCGCTCCTTGTAGATCTGCTCGACCTTTTCGCGCTCGGCGATCAGCATCGCTTCGCGCTGGTCGCGGAGGCGGTTCACTTCCGCCTCGAGCTGCTCGTTCTTCGTCTTGAGACGCTCGTTCTCTTTCTCGATGTAATCATGGAAACGGCTGTCCGCCGCCGGTGCCGGTTTGGCGTCGGAGAGCAGAACGTACTTCACGCCGTTCTCGATAATGCTGTTGAGGGTACCGCGGCGGATCCGGTTGTGGATCGCCTCTTTGGAGACCTTAAAATGTTCCGCCGCCTCCGCGACCGTCATCTTGGACATCACTCGCTCCTTTCAGCGCATGTTTTCAAAGACGAGCGGAGCTTCCCACTCCATCCCGCGGATCGCACGGATCGCTTTTTGCAAGTCATCAAGCTGCTTGCCTTTGACCCGGATATGATCCCCTTCGATCTGCGCCGTCACCTTGAGCTTGAGGTTCTTGATCTCGGCGGCGATCTTTTTCGCCTCTTTGGCCTCGATGTAGTCGACGACTTTGAAGACCGTTTTGCGGTTGCCGCCGCTGCTGTCTTCGACGCCCTGCTTGTCCAGGACGTTCGACGTCAGCCCCCGTTTGAGCAGTTTGCCGATGACGATGTCCTCCAGGGCCTCGAGTTTGTTGTCGCTGGCGCTTACTAACGTCAATGTTTTGGCTTTTTCGCTGTAGTCGATATCGGCGGTCAGCCCCTTGAAGTCATAGCGGGTCGCCACCTCGCGCTCGGCCTGGACGATCGCGTCTTTGAACGCCTGCATATCGATCTTGGCCGAAATATCGAAACTGTGCTCTTTCGCTGCCATATAACACCTCTGTTTGTTATTCAAACCGATTATAACAAAATGAGCTTAAGGGGTTTGGCCGCGGGGGCTGCCGCCGGGAAGGAAAGGTTAAAAACTCGGCGCTCCGAAGTCCAGCCCCCCGAAACCGCCCATCATGTTCGGGTCCATAAACCCCTCCATGCCGCTTTTGGAGCGCAGCATGTTGATGTCCTGCTTTGGCGCGATCCCCTGGGGACAGACGGGGACGCACTCGTTGCAGAGCGTGCAGTCCCAGATGCCGTTTTGCTGGACGGCCTCGAGCTTGCCGCGCACATCCGCCGTCCGGGCGTCGCTGACATAGCGCCAGCTGCGCGTCAGGGCAAACGGCCCCTCGAAATCCGGCTTGACGGCGTAAACGGGGCAGGCGCTGTAGCAGGAGCCGCAGAGGATACAGTCGCTTTGCAGCTCATTCGCCTTCTCCTCCGCGTGCCCCATGCGGATCGCGCCGCTGACCGGGTCGATCCAGGCCTGCGCCCCGGCATTGAACGCCAGAGGACGGTCCATATTGACAACGAGGTCCCGGAGCACCTCGGCGTTGCGCAGCGGTTCGATGAGATCGCCGTCGGCAGGCTTGTGGCTGCAGGCAAGGGCTTCGGTGCCGTTGACCCGCACGGCGCAGCTGCCGCAGACGCTGGAGCGGCAGCCCGAGGCAAAGGTCAGGGTCGGGTCGACGTGCGTCTTGATGTGGGTGAGAAGCTCCAGCAGCGTTCCTTCGACATCGACGTCATAGGTGACGGTTTCGGCACCTCTTTTGACAGCAATTTTCATCAGTCGCACCACTCCACTTCGTTGTCATCCTCGTCATCCCAGTAGGGATCTTCGCACACCGCGTCCTCCCACTCCTCCGGGTCCTCCTCGAGGAAATCCTCATCAATATCATCCGAACAGATCATTGGAAATCGAAACATAGTCCCTCCTCTTTGATGCAGCTGAGCGAATGCACGGCCAGGGCGGCATCCGCTTCCGGGAAATCGCCGCGGTAGTGCGCCCCCCGGCTCTCTTTTCGGCGCAGCGCCCCCTCCGCCACCGCTTCGGCCACGGTCAGCAGGTTGACGAACTCCAGGAAATCCGTCCGGTTGGTGTTGTAAGCCCCGCTGCGGTCCGCAACGCCCATCTTCGGCAGCTCCGCCTGCATTGTCTTGACCGCCTCCAGGGCTCCCTGCAGTCCTTCGGCATCGCGCACCAGGCCGACCTGCTCGTAAAAGAGCGTCGCCAGGCTGTCGCGGCGGGCATAAAAATCGACCTCCGGGGCCTCATTGAAGCACGCTTCCAGCTCCGGGGCCTCCGCCGCGGCCGACGGCGCAACCCCGTTGCCGCTCTTTGCCGCTACTGCCGCGTTCGCCCCCGCCTGGCGGCCGAAAACGATCAGCTCCAGCAGGGAGTTTCCCCCGAGGCGGTTTGCGCCGTGGACACGGTGGTTGGCGCATTCCCCCGCGGCGAAGAGTCCCGCAACAGCGGTCTGCGAATCCGCACCGACCTCGATGCCCCCCATCGTGTAGTGGGCGACCGGCTTGATCGGAATGGGTTCGGTGACCGGGTCAACCCCTTCGTAGCGCTGCGCGAGCTTGCGTTCCTGGGGGAGTTCACCGTCGATAAACGCTTCGCCGAGGTGGCGGATGTCGAGGGTGACCCTCTCGCCCGCCATGATCTGGTCGTGGATGGCCCGCGCCACACGGTCGCGGGGAAGGCACTCGTCAATAAAGCGCTCCCCTTTGCCGTTGAGCAGGTAACCGCCCGCGCCGCGCGCACTTTCGGAAATGAGGATGGAGGAGCCCGCCAGGCCCGTCGGGTGGAACTGCACGAACTCCATGTCGCTAAGCCGCGCGCCGGCCCGCAGCGCCGCCGCATGGCCGTCGCCGCTGCTGCCGGCGGCATTGGTCGAGTGGCAGCCGTAGAGCTTACTGTAGCCGCCGGTCGCGAGGATCACTGCCCCGGCCATGTACACCTCGACCTCGCCGCTGCGGACATCGAGCACCTTCACGCCGCAGGCCCTATTGCCTTCCACGATGATGTCGAGCAGAAAGCGTTCGTTGTAGAAGGGGATACCCGCGCGGTTGCACTGGTCAAAAAGCGTATGCAGGATCTTCAGTCCGCTGTAGTCCTGGGCATAACAGGCCCGCGGAGCGGAGGCGCCGCCCAGACGCCGCTGGGCGATCTGCGCATCGTCGTTACGGCTGAAGGGCACCCCGATCGCATCCAGCCAGTGCAGCGCCTCGATCCCCTCGCTGCAGAGCGCCGCGACGGCTGCTTCGTCGGCCAGCCCCTGGGCGGACTTGAGCGTGTCGGCGATGTGCGCCTCGACGCTGTCATCGCCCGCGTGGCCCAGCGCCGCGTTGATGCCCCCCTGCGCCATACAGGTCTGCGACCGCGTGGGGTAACTCTTGCCGAGCACCGCCACCGTTGCCCCCGCCGCTTTGGCGGAGAGTGCGGCCGCCATGCCCGCACCGCCGCCGCCGACTACTAATACATCAACCATTCCGCTCCTTTAAAGGCCGCAATTTACCGCGCATCATAACCTAGGAAGCGTTGCGTCCGATTTAAAGAAAACCGCTTTCCTATTCGTCAAAGATTTCCGCAACGCTGCGGCGGGACGCGCCGATCTTTTCGATCCGGCCGAACCCGATAAGGAAGTAGGTCTCCTTGGTGACCACCTCGTCGATGCCGCCCTGCGCGTTATAACCGATCAAAACGCCGTATTCGTCCTCGTCTTCAAGCTCGAAAGAATCGAGCTGCACGATCCGCCGGATCGTCGGCGTATGGAAGGTCTCCTGCAGTTCACTCAGGGCGGACACTTCCGGTCTGCCGATATACATTTTGCGTTCCTTCTTGGCCAAACCGACGGGTTTGATCTCCACCCGCGTCCGATCTTTGAGCAAGGAGGGAATGTTCAGCACGACGGAGAGGGCGTCGTAGGGGCTGTAGAAATCGAGGACCTCTGTCTTGCGCTTGATTTTCTGGGTCTGCTTCTCCACCAGGCGCATGCTCATCGCGTCGAAGGTCGTCTCCGTCACCGTCTCGTTCTTGTCCTGGAAACGCGTCACGGTTTCGGCCTCGTGGTCGAAAACATATACGTTGGATTCGGTCGTTTTGTCGTTCGTCTGGTAGAGCTCGAAGGTATCGGAAACGTACAGGCCGTCTACAATGCGCCCCCGGCTGACAAAACGGTCCCGCTCATGCCCGGAGATTTCCGCGGCCAGCCCCGTAGCGTAATCCTCGACGATCATACGGTACTCATCCCCGCGCTCGGCGATGGTGATCTTCGCCTCCCCGACCTTCCCGAAGAGCGAAAGCATCACCTTGTAGCGGGTCGTCTCCGCCTCCGAACCCATCAACGCCGATAAAAAAACAAACAGCAACAGCAGACTTTTCATACGCACATTATAGTACAATCACGGCATGAATTCCGCCATCGTCTCGGTGCTGGGGATCTACCTCTTTATCGGCGTGGGCTACCTGGCCAAACGCAGTTTCAAAGAGCAGATCGACGAGCGCACCATCACCCTGCTCTCGGTCTACTTCCTGCAGATTTTCCTGACGCTGTGGGGGCTGCTCAAACGCCCCATAGACACGACGCTGCTACAGACGCCGCTGCTCTACATCGGCATCACCCTCTCCCTCGTCGCCGTGACAATGTTCGCCTCGCGGCTGCTCTTTGCCGACGTGAAGGAGCGTTCCATCGCCACGGTCGCCGCGCTGATCGGCAATACGGGCAACCTCGGCATCCCGCTGGGCATTGCGCTCTTCGGCGAGGAGAGCGTCCCCTATACGACCATCATCAACCTCGCCAACGTCTTTTTCGTCTACACCTTCGGCGTCTACTACTACTCGCGCGGCAATTTCAGCGTACGTGATTCGCTGCTGAACATCGTCAAACTTCCCGTGCTTTGGGCCGCCCTCGTCGCCATCGCCCTGAACCTCGGCGGCTACCGCCCCTCCGGGACGGTCGAGGAGACGCTAACGATGGGTGCCTACGCGTCGATGGTGATGCAGCTCGTGCTGTTCGGCATCTACCTCTACGACACGAAGATCACCGAACTCAACCGCGTGCTGATCGGCTGGGTGAACGGCCTGAAGTTCCTCGCCGTCCCCGCCGTCACCTACGCCATTTTGTCGCTGACGAACCTGCCCGAAATGGTCAAAGGCATCCTCTTCATGGAGATGCTGATGCCCCTCGCCGTCGCCAACGTCAACCTGGCATCGCTGTACGACTGCCGCCCCAAGGCATTGACGGCCCTCGTCTTCATCACCTCCGTCCTCTTCCTGGGGATCATCTTCGCCGCCATGCGCTACGTGCCGTGGCTGACCATCTGACTGTCAAAGGAGAAGCTATGCTTGAACTGACCGATACCACCTACTCGCAATTCGTCACGGACATGGACCAACCACTGTTTATCGACTTCTACTCCCCGACCTGCGGCCCCTGCCAGCAGGTACTGGCACAACTGCCCGCCCTGGAGAAGCATTTTGAGGGCAAAGCGGTGATCGCCAAAGTCGATGTCACCCGCAACCCGAAGCTCGCCGCCAAATACGAGATCCGCAGCGTCCCGTTCTGCGTCAGCATCGGGGCGAAAGACAAGATGGTAAAGGATTATGAACTGGGTGCCGCCGCGCCGGCGCGCTATATCCGCATGATCGAGAAAGCGCAGGGGAAAGGGCTCCTGGCCCGGCTGTTCGGAAAGTAGCCTACTTTAGTCGGTAGATATTTTCGTCGGGTACGATGCAGAAGACTTCGTGGATGCGGGTGTCATACCGCTCTTTGACGACGACTTCCATGCCCAGGGACTCCGCATGGGCTTTGAGCTCGGGGAGAATGTCATCGTTGCCCGTCGTGATCTCGACGAGCAGATCTCCCTTGTAGCCCGAATAGGTACGGATGTCGCGGATGGGAAACTCAAGGGCAAAGCGGATCATCTGCTTGCGTACGTCGGAGAGCTCCTCGTGGGACGCCTCCAGCGTCGACGCCGACTTGCCGTACTGCCGCTGCATGAAATGCGGCATCTCCTCTTCATTTTTGTTTTGGTCGTCCGCCATCGTCGCCTCCTTGCTTTTTCACATAGTATCATATTTGCCGGCCGTTTCACTATAATGGTAACCATGAAGACACCGCTATGGACCATCCCCAACACTCTCAGTCTCTTCCGTCTGGCCTGTGCCCCGTTTCTCGTTCTCTCGGGGCTCGCGGAGAGTGCCGTCCCCTTCTTTACGATCCTCTCGCTTATGCTCGTTTCCGATGCCCTCGACGGCTTCCTGGCCCGCCTGCTCCACCAGACAAGCGTGCTGGGGGCGAAGCTCGACAGCTACGGCGATTACGCCACCTATATGGCCGTCACCCTGGGAGCCTGGCTGCAGTGGCCCGAACGCATCGAGCGCGAGGCCCCCGTCATTCTCCTGGCCGTCGCCGTTTTTATCCTGCCCGCCGTGGCAAGCATCCTGAAATTCAAACGGTTTGCCAGCTACCACACCTGGATCACGAAACTCTCCGCCATACTGATGAGCCTCGGGATCTTCGCCCTGCTCGTCTTTGACCTCTCCTGGCCCTTTTACGTCGCCGTGGCAGTGCTTATGCTTGAAGCCGTAGAAAATATCGCCATCACGCTGACTCTCGACGCCCCGGAGACGGACATCCACTCCTGGTGGCATCTGCGTAAACGGCGCTAGAACGCCTGCGCGATGAGCCAATAGCGCGCGACCCGCAGCGTCCCGGCAATAAGGGTAAACCAGACGATGTTCAGCCGTACCAGGCCCGCGACGAGGGTCAGCGGGTCCCCGATGATCGGCAGCCAGCTCAGCAGCAGGGCCGCATAGCCGTAGCGGTGCCCCACCGCGAGCGCTTTGCGCCCCGTTTTGCTCGCTTCCAGTTTCGTATGGCTCTTTTCGTAGAGCCAGAAGCCGAGCAGATAGTTGACCAGGATCGCAAGGATGTTCCCCGCGGAGGCCGCCGTCAGCGCCGTCGGAACCTCCATCCCGGCCGACAGGGCGGCAGCGAAGGCGGCTTCGGAACTGAAAGGGAATAGCGTTGCGGCGAGAAAAGCGGAAAGGAACAACCCCAAAGGGCCGTAAATGTCAGGCATCGACGAAGGTGCGGATGTTGTCAATGACCTTGGCGATCAGCGCATCGCGCGCCTCGACGGAGGTCCAGGCGATGTGCGGGGTGATGTAGAGGCGCTCTTTGTGCTCTATTTCCATCAGCGGATGACCCGCGCTCATCGGCTCTGTTTCAAGGACGTCGAGGCCGACATAGAGCGGTTTGGCGTCGATGATGGCCGCGAGAGCGCGCTCGTCGACGATCCCGCCGCGGCCGAGGTTGAGCAGCGTCGCCCCGTCTTTCATGATGAGCAGCTCGGAGTGGCCGATCAGCCCCCAGGTCGCGGCGTTGAGCGGCGCGTGGATCGAGACGATATCGCTCTCCTCGAGCAGGCGGCTCAGGGTCACTTTTTCATAGTCGCCGTTGGCATTTTTGCCGGAGGTGGAGTAGTAGCGCACCTCCGCCCCGAAGGCCTTGGCAACGGCAGCGACACCCCGGCCGATCTCGCCCAGCCCGATGATCCCCCAGGTCTTGCCCTTGATCTCGTGGAAAGGGCGGCCGACATGGGTGAAAACCTCGCTACGCGCCCAGTCGCCGTTTTTGACGTAGCTGTCGTAGTAACGGCTGTGGCCCAGGAGGTAAAAAAGCATGGAGAAGGTGTGCTGGATAACGGAATCGGTCGAGTAGCCGGCGACGTTTTTGACGGCGATGCCGCGCGCTTCGGCGGCGGGAATATCGACGTTGTTCGTCCCCGTCGCCGCCACGCAGATCAGTTTCAGCGTCGGGACCGCGGCCATCATCTCCTCGGTGATAACGACCTTGTTTGTGACGATAACGTCGGCGTTTGCGATGCGCTCCGCCGTCTCTTCCGGCGCCGTCGTCTCGAAGGCTTCGACCTCGCCGAAAGCGTCAAAACCGCCGAGGTCCGTCTCGCCGAAGGTGAGGGTATCGAGCAGAACGATTTTCATCAGTGGTCGCTTACTTTCTCGATAATGGTCCGTGCCTTGGCCAGCGCGGCCTCCGGCTCGTCATAGACCAGGGCGACGGCGAGGCGGCGGCCCGGGTGCGACTCGGGCTTGCCGAAGACGCGCACATAGCTGTTGTCATCAAAGAGCGTATCGTCGACATCGACGACCGGGGCGAAGGATTCCGCCGTCGCCTTGTACGCCGCCGAGGCGCCGCCGCCGTAAAAGGTGAAGCCCAGCGGCAGACCGAGGACGGCGCGCAGGTGCAGGGCGAACTCGCTCTGGCTCTGGGTGATGAGGGTGACCATGCCCGTGTCGTGCGGGCGCGGACTCACTTCGCTGAAGTAGACCTCGTCGCCCTGGATAAAGAGTTCGACGCCGAAGATGCCGCGACCGCCGAGGCCGTCGGTAATCGCCTTGGCGATCGCCTGTGCCCGCTCCTTGGCCACGTCACTCATCTGCATCGGCTGCCAGCTGAAGACGTAGTCGCCGTCGCGCTGAATATGGCCGATGGGCTCGCAGAAGACCGTCTCGAACCCGTTGCGCGCCGTGAGCATCGTGATCTCGTAGTCAAAGGCGATAAAGGCTTCGACAATGAGCTCGCTCGCATCGCCGCGCGCCTCTTTGGCCATCTCCCAGGAGCGGTCCAGGTCCGCTTCGCTCTTCATGACGCTCTGGCCGTGGCCCGAGGAGCTCATGACCGGCTTGACGACACAGGGGTACCCGAGGCGGCCCGCCGCCGCTTCCAGCTCTTCGCGGGTTTTGACGAACTCGTACGGCCCCGTTTTGAGCCCCAGCTCCTCCGCGGCGAACTTGCGGATGTTCTTGCGGTTCATCGTTTTGTTGACCGCTTCGGCGTTCGGGATGACATGGAACCCTTCCGCTTCGGCCTTGAACAGCGCATCGATGCTGATCGCCTCGATCTCGGGAAGGATAAAGTCGGGCATCTCGGAGCGGATCAGCTCCAGCACCGCCTCGGTGTCCTGCATGTTCACAACGTGGGAGCGGTGCGCGACCAGGTGGGCGGGTGCGCCTTCGTAACGGTCGACGGCAATCACCTCGATCCCCAGGCGCTGCGCCTCGATGGCGACCTCTTTGCCGAGTTCACCCGAACCCAGCAGCATGATACGAACGGAATTGCTTTTTAACGGCGCGGTAAACAGCATCGTAAGATCCTTAAAATCAGATGCCTAATTGTAACGAAGGGAGCTAAAAAAGAGCGGTGTCCTACTCGTGGTAATGGGCGCAGGTGGTATAGTCGAAATTCTTGATGAGATTGGCAAGATCCGCGATACTGATGGGCTCTTTCAGGCGGCGACGGTTGTGGTGCTCCACGCAGTAGGCGCACCCTTTATGTTCGCTGTAGTCGTCGCTGGCGCTGAGGATGATGACCCGCTGCTTCGGGTCGAGCGTGTCCATCAGTTTCAGTGCTTCCACACCGGCCTCGAGAGCGAAATCGACGATGACAATGTTGTATCTGCCGACGGCGTACTTGGCTTTGAAGTCCTCGAAGGTATAGACGTAATCGACATGGTGGTGGTACTGGTCATGCAGGAGCTCTTCTCTGGCGTACGTGGCAAGGCCCTGTTTGTCAATAAGGAGGAGGTTCATTGTGGGAGTATCCAAAAAGCCCGGAGGCTTTCGGGATTAGAGGCGTGACTCGTAACGACGCATCATATACAGACGTTTGAGCATTTTCTTGCGAGCTGCAATTTTCTCTTTTTTACGCTTCTCGGTTTCCGTTTCGTGGAAACGGCGAGCACGCGCTTCCGTAACGACGAGGTTACGGTCAGTCTGCTTTTTGAAGCGACGGTACGCAGCATCGAAGTTGTCATCTTGACGAAGAACGATACCTGGCATTCACATCACCTACTTTCTTTAAAATTTGGACGCGAAGTATAACACAATCCGCATCCGAATGCAAAGGGCCCCTTATTCCCAGACGAAAACGCGCATCGGCGTGTCGTCGCGGTTGGCCCACTCTTTCATCGACGCATCATAGAGTTTCGCCTGTGCAAACCCGAGCACGCGGTGCACGACGAAGTAGTTCATCGACGCCTCCAGCCCGCCGGTGCAGTAGACGATGAGCGGCGCGTCCTTATCAAGTCCCAGCCCCTCTTCCAGCATCGCCGAGAGCTCCACTTTCGGCTTGAGACGGTTGTTCGGCGTCACGTTGTAACGCCAGAAGTAGCTGTGCGCCCCGCTGATGTGCCCGGCGCGCTTCAGCACCCCCTGCTTCTCGGCCCCGAAGTAGAACACCGCCGGGCGCGAGTCGATCATCGCAACTTTCCCCCGGGAGGCTTTCACCTCATCGAGCGTTGCGATCATCCCGGCGTCGGTCGCGACGGTAACGTCGCCGGAACCCTCCGCCGTCGCCGTATCGGAGAGCTTCCCGCCCGCGGCGGTGTAGGCGGAAAGGCCGCCGTCAAGCAGGGCGCTCTTTTTGAACCCGGCATACTCCATCGCCCAGAGCACGTAGGTCGCGCGCAGCAGGTCCTTGTTATCGAGGTGGTGGGAGTAGACGACGACTTTGGAATCGCTGCCGATCCCCAGGCGGCGCATCTGTGCCTGCAGCGCCGCGGCGCTGTGCACCTCGGCGTGCTTGCCAACCCCATGACGCCAGAGCTCGATAGACGCATTGCGGGCCCCGGGAATGTGCCCCTCTTCATAAGCTTCCGGCGCGGAAACATCCACAATCACGAGGTTTTTATCCCCCGCGTGCTTAACGAGCCATTCGCCCGTCACCACTGGTTCCATCGCCGCGAGCGTTACTGCCAGCGCCATCAGCATCATCAGATTACGCATCGGTTTTTGCCTTTTCAGTAAAGATGTTCACGTTTGAAATACTCCTGCGGCACCCCGCAGAGCGGACACGCTTTCGGCGGCTTCTTACCGCGGTGGATGTGACCGCACACCTCGCAGACCCAGATCTCCTCGTCCGCGCTCGCAAAAAAGCCGTCATCAATCATCGCCTGTTTCAGCGCGGCGTATTCACGTTCGTGCTCGACCTCGACCTTGGCGATGGCGTTGAAAAGCCGGGCGAGGGCCTTGTGCCCCTCCTCCTCGGCGATCGCAGCGAAGTTGGGGTACATCTCCGTATGTTCGTAGTGTTCCCCCTCCATCCCCGTCTCGAGGTTCTTCATGGTGGCTTCGAGCTCCTGCCCCTCCATCATCTTGTGATAGGCCTTGTATTCGGCCCGGGCATGCCACATCTCGTTGAGCGCTGCTTCGCGGAAGTGGCGCTCGATCGCATGCCACCCTTCGTCGCGGGCGATGTCGGCAAAGAGGTCATACTTGTTGCGCGCCATCGACTCCCCGGCATAGGCCTTCATCAGGTTGACGGCCGTCAGGTTGTCGGTGACGCACGCCATCTCCTCGCCGCAGCAGGTCAGGGTGCCCCCGCCGACATGCTGTACTTCCACTTCATTCCCGCAAACGCTGCATTTATAGGTCTCGTACTGTTTCATCTTCTGTTCCTTCTCTCCCGGCGGTCTCCCCGCCGCGCAATGGCACTCCGGGCGAAACGGCCCGGCGCCGGCCTCAAGACAATCAAAACAGTCACCATTATAGAACGTTGGCTCTTTTCCGATGCTTACAGTTAAGGAGAAAAATTATCCTTTAGTTTCAACTCATCTCGAAGCCCCCAACGGGCTACATTGCGCTAAAATGCCCTTATGATTTCCCAGGACTCCATCGACGGGCTCAAATCCCGGATCGACATCGTCGACGTCATCGGTAACTATGTCGAACTGAAGAAAGCCGGCGCCAACTACAAGGGGCTCTGTCCCTTTCACGACGAAAAGAGTCCGAGCTTCTCCGTGAGCCCTTCCAAACAGTTCTACCACTGTTTCGGCTGCCAGGCGAGCGGGGACGCCATCAAGTTCGTTATGGAGTACGAAAAGCTTACCTACCCCGAAGCGATCGAGAAGCTCGCCGGCCAGTACAACTACAGTCTCGCCTATACCCAGGGCGAGCCGCGCCAGCAGCGCTCCCAGCTGATGGAGAAGCTCAACGACTGGTACCGCAGCCTGCTGGACAAGACGCCCACGGCGATGCAGTACCTGCACGATCGCGGCATCTATGAGTCGAGCATCGAGTACTTCGGCATCGGATACGCCCCCGCTTCGCACCTGACCCTGGGCTTTATCAAGCAGAACCAGTTCTCCATGGCCGAAGCGGTCGAGCTGGGGGTCGCAGGCGAAAGCGAGGGACGCGAATACGCCCGCTTCATCGAGCGGATCACCTTTCCCATTCACGCCCCCAACGGTGCCATCGTCGGCTTCGGCGGCCGTACCATCACCGGCCACCAGGCCAAGTACGTCAACTCCCCGCAGACGAAACTCTTCAACAAATCCCGCCTGCTCTACGCCTACAACCACGCCAGGGAGAGCATCCACAAGCGCAAAGAGATGATCGTCACCGAAGGGTACCTCGACGTCATCATGCTGCACCAGGCCGGCTTCACCCAGGCCGTGGCGACCCTGGGGACGGCGCTCACCAGCGAGCACCTGCCGCTGCTTCGCAAGGGCGAACCGCGCGTAATCATGGCCTACGACGGGGACGCGGCGGGGCGCAACGCCGCGCTCAAGGCCTCAAAACTGCTCAGCGCCGCGGGCTTCGACGGCGGCGTCGTTCTTTTCGAAGGGGGGCGCGACCCGGCGGACATGGTCAAGGAGGGGCGCGTCGAGGAGCTCGGCGCGATGTTCCGGCAACCCCGCCCCTTCATCGATTTCGTCCTGGAGACGACGCTGGGGCAGTACGACCTGGCCAACCCGCGCGCGAAGGAGCAGGCCCTCGCGGAGACGACCGCCTACCTCAAGACCCTCTCCCCGCTGATGCAGGAGGAGTACAAACGCCACCTCGCCGCGCGCATGGGCATCTCGCCCGGGCTGGTGCGCGTCGGAAGCCAGCCGGTACGCACGGCCGCGCCCACCGTCGCCGTCGCAGCACCCTCATCCCACCGCGACCTGTGGGAGCTCTCCCTCATCAAAACGGTCCTGGAGCGTCCCGGCGTCGTCGATGCGCTGCTCGATTTCATCGCGCCGCAGATGCTGCGTTTTCACGCCCGGGAGTTCGCCACGGCCCTTCAGGGCGACAGCAATCAGCCGGAGCTTATTCACATCGTCATGGACGAAGCCGTCCCCGTTTTCCCCGACGACGAGACCCTCAAAAGCGAACTGCTGATCTTTCTGCGCAAATATTACGAGCATCGCCGGCAGGCCGTCATGCGCGACCCCTCCATTCCCAGCGATAAAAAATACTTCTTAAACCGTCAGATTCTTGGTAAAATTGCGAAACTCAAAAAAGGTGAACTGGTGGGAATAGACGCCTAGGCGCGCTCCCGCTCCTGTGCCTTACCAAGGAATTAACAATGTCAAAACGCAAAGCCATCGCGCTTTTCTCCGGCGGGCTCGACTCTACGCTTGCCATGAAGCTCATCATCGACCAGGGGATCGACGTCATCGCCTGTAACATCAATACCGGTTTCGGGGCCGCCAAAGACCGCCGTGCCCATATGCAGAACATGTGTGACCAGGTCGGCGCGGAACTGCGCATCATCGACATCCAGAGCGAGTACCTCCAAACGGTCCTTTTCGACCCCAAGCACGGCTACGGCAAGCACTTCAACCCCTGCATCGACTGCCATGCGAAGATGTTCGAAGTCGCCAAACGCATCATGGAAGCCGAAGGCGCGAGCTTCCTCATCAGCGGCGAGGTCCTCGGCCAGCGCCCGATGAGCCAGAACAAAGACGCGCTCATCAAGGTCCTCAACGAAGCCAACGTCGACGGCCTTCTCCTGCGCCCCATGAGCGCCAAACGCCTGGCGCCGACGATCGCCGAAGAGGAGGGGTGGGTCGACCGCGACAAACTCGAAGGGATCCTCGGCCGCAGCCGCGAACGCCAGATGGAGCTCGCCGAACAGTTCGGCCTCGAAGATTACGAGAGCCCGGGCGGCGGCTGCCTGCTGACCGATGCGAACTTCGCCATCAAGATCCGCGACTACATCAAGTTCGACGAACAGTTCGACGTCCCGGACATTCCGGTGCTCAAATGGGGCCGCCACTTCCGCCTGCCCGAGGGCGCCAAGATGGTCATCGGCCGCGATCAGGAGGAGAACGTCAAACTGCAGCAGATCGACAATGCGAAATTCATCCACATCGAAACCGTCGGCATCCCAGGGCCACACGTCCTGCTGAGTAAAAACGCCAGCGAGAGCGACCGCGCTTTTGCCGCCCGCAGCATCCTCACCTACTGCAAAACCTCGCCGGACGAGAGCTATACGCTCGACGTGAACGGCGAAACCGTCACGACGACCCCCCTCGCCGCCCGTGCCGAGGCGGCGAAGTATTCGATCCTCTAATCAGGGGGTCGTTTCAAACTTCCTTAAGTCAGCGGCAAGTATAATTTTGCCTCTTAAAAATCTCCCGGGCCCTTAGCTCAGCTGGGAGAGCGCTTCGCTGGCAGCGAAGAGGTCACCGGTTCGATCCCGGTAGGGTCCACCATTTTCCTACAATACGTTTTTCTGACAACTAAATTATTTTTCTAAAACACGTTTACCCGTTGACAACCGCAAAGGCTACTGCACCTTTGTCACGGTGATAACGGACTCCCCTTTTTCCGTGTAGGCGGTCGTGTAGATCAACGCGCTCTCGTCGACGCTCGTATCCCCTTTTTTCTGCAACCCCAGAAGCGACAGTCCCATCAGGTAGCTTCCGACCATCAGCTGGCCCGATATCCCTTCGCTTTTGCTTGTTTTCTGCGCCTCTTCCATAATAGTTTCCAGGTCCTCTTTGAGGGTCACCGTCGTCGTCAGGACGGCGCTGCACTCGCGCCGGTTCCCTTCCAGTCCGCCGTCGACAACTTTGGTAAGTTCGTAACGCCGCTCGATGAAACCCTTCAGGACGCCGTCGTCATGCTTCAAATACGCGACGACTTCCTCTGCGTCGCAGTCGGGGGCCTTTTTGCTGCACGCCCCCAGGCCAATCGCCGCCGCCACTGCCAGCCCAACCGCCGTTACCTCTTTAATCATACATTCTCTCCTTCTGTTTCATACCGTCGTCTCACCGGACCGGACGGACCATCACATAATCGTCCATGACGAACCCGCCGCCGATCCCCTGGACCAGGGGGCCGGCATTCGTAAACCCCTCATGCTCGTAGAACGCGACGGAGGGGTTGTGGCGGTTGACGGTGAGCAGCAGCCGTTTGAAGCCGCCCGCCTTCGCTTCCGCCGCGCAGTGCTCCAGCATCAGGCGCCCGCCGCCCTTTCCCCGCTGCGTTTGAAGCACATAGAGTTTGCTCACCTTGAGCACATCGTCTTCGGGGACGGTGGCGCAGTACCCCACTGCCGTCTCGCCGTCATAGAGCAGCGTGTAGTGATACCCGTTTTGCATCTGCGCATTGATGGCATCGGCGGACTGAAAGGAGCGCAGCATATACTCGACCTGCTCCGCCCCGATGATCGGCGTGTAAAACTCCCGCCAGATCGTCTCGGCCAGGGAGGCGCAGAGGGCCGCCTGCTCCGGCGTGGTCACAGGAACGATATGCATCAATTCAGGGCTTTTCGATGGTAACGGAAACAACACCGCCCAGCGGCACGTTGCCGCGCTTGACGAGATCGACGCGGTAGTAGGAGACGTAGGTTTCATCCGTACTCGTCGCCGCTTTTTCAATCTTCCAGCCGCTGCTGCCCTCTACCGTCACCTTCGCCCCGTCCAGGATCGCGCGGTCCGCCGCGTCGATGTAGAGCACCAGCCGTCCGCCGCCGTGGTCCTCGACCTTCATCAGCTTCGTGCCCGGGGCGACGTATTCGCCCTGGCGCACATAGAGGGTCTTGAGGTACTGCCCGTGGAGCGCGATGCGCTTTTTGGCGATCGTATCTTCCAGCTGGGCGATGACGCTTTGCAGGTCTTCCGCCTGCATCTTCAGCGCGAGCAGCTCCGTCTTGTACTGGTCCTTCGTAAAGCGGTTCTGGCTCGCCAGATCTTTGATGCTGTCGTACTGCGACTGCTTGACGGCGATCTGCTCCTGCAGCAGCTTCAGTTTCCGGCGGTCGTTTGCCAGCTGGATATCGTCGAGCGCATGGTCGATCTCGATCACGACCTTGTTGAGGGTTTTGAGCTCTTCGCGCTGATCGAGCTTGACGATACGCCCCGAAACCTCCGTACTCACCGTGTGCGCGTCATAGGGCTCCACTTTCGCCTTGTAACTTCCCGCCACCAACGGCAGTGCCGCCAGCAGTATCATTAAAAAACCATTTCTCATCATTTTCTCCTCTCAAATAGTAGCATGTCTCTGCCCCGATGGCGGTGATGCCGGGGTGGGGCCGATGCCGTTGATGACGGCGTAGAGCGTCGGCACGTACAGCAGGTTCAGCACCGTGCCCCACAGTAGACCGAAACCGATGGAGACGGCAATCGGCTGCAGGATCACGGCCTGCCCGGTCGCATAAAAAATCAGCGTAAAGAGGCCGAGGAAGGTCGTGATGGAGGTGATCAGGATCGGCCGCAGACGCATCTTCGCCCGCTCGTAGAACGCGCGCGTATCGTGGGTGCCGTGCAGGAAGTCGAGCATGATGATCCCGTCGTTGATGACGACTCCGGCCAGTCCCAGCAGCCCGATGACCCCCGGCATAGTCAGGTTCATCCCCATCAGCTTGTGGCCCACCAGCGCCCCGAGGATGGAGAGGGGAATCACCGACATGACAATAAGCGCGTACTTGATCTTCGGGAAGATGAACAGCAGGGTGATCAGCATCAAAAAGAGAGCGACGGCAACGGCACGCTTCATATCCGATGCCAGCTGGTCGTTGCGCTCCTGCTCCCCGAACAGTTCCGCCTTCACCCCCGTTTCACGTACCGCATCCAGTACCGGAGCGATCTGCTTCAGGACCTGCGACGGGGTCGTGACCCGCTTGTTGACCTTCGCGAAGACCGTCTTCACTACCGTGCCATCGCGTTTTTCAATCTGGTTGAAGTCCCGGCGGCTCTCAAAAGCGACAATATCGCCGAGATTGACGTAAGTACCGTCGGCCAGGGGGTACTGGAACCGTTCCAGCGTACTCAGACGGTCCTTCTCCAGGGCACGGGTCTTGATCTCCATGACCCCGCTCTCGTTGAAAGTCATCGCCCTGCGGTTGTCGAGGAAATAGGCCGAAAGGGTACGGGCCACTTCCGCTTCGCTCAGCCCCAGCCGCTCGCCGTAGTCGTTGACACGCAGCCGGATCTCCCGCATCCCCGGTTCGAGGTTGTTGCTGACGGAGACGACCCCTTTGACCTTCTCCAGCGCCGACTGCACCTGCTCCATCGCCGCGATCGTTTTCGCTTCGTCCGCCCCGGAGAAGTTGACCTGGACATCGATGCGCACGACCCCGGCCCGCTGTTCCCGAACGCCCAGCTCCTCGAAGGCATACTGCTGCCGCAGCGGCGCGACCAACGCCTCGAGATCGTCGACGAGTTCATAGGTGTGTTTCGTCCGCCGCTTCTCCGGGTCGTCGTAATCGAAGGAGAAGTTCAGCAGCGGCGCGAGGTAACGGTCGAAAACGTTATTGGGCGCCATGTCGTAGAGCTCCATCGTGACGAGGAAGACGTGTTCCCCGGTTTCCGCATCCCCGGCCATGGAGACCCGTGAACCCGTCACCGTCGACACCGACTTGGCGAAGAAACGCTCCCTCTCCGCCAAGATGCGCCGTTCGACGTCCTGCGCAATGGCCGCGGTCTCCTCGATCGGGGTATTGATGTCGAGTTTACCCGTGACATACAGGAACGAGCCGTCAAACTCCGGGAAGAACTGGAACTGCATGCTCTTGACCGTCAGGAACGTCAGCAGGGGTACCGTGACCAGGAAGAGTGCAAGGACGCTCTTTTTATAGCGGATCAGCCCGTGCAGGATCGTTTCATAGCCGTTCTGGATACGCGTCCAGTCGACCATGTTCTTCTGCTTCTTTAGCACCTCCTCCGCATGCAGCGGCAAAAAGAGGAAGCTCTCGATCAGCGAGCCCATCAGGATCATAATGACCATGATGGGAATGAGGATGATGAACTTGGAGATCTCCCCGCTGAGCATAAAGAGCGGCAAAAAGGCGACAACAGTCGTCACCGTCGCCAGGGTCACCGGCAGAATCATCTCCCGCAGCCCCGCCATCACGGCGGCATGGCGCTCCATCCCCTCGTTGAGGTGGCGCTGGATGTTCTCGGAGACGACGATGGCGTCGTCGACGACGATCCCGATGACGATGAGCGCACCGAGCAGGGAGACGATGTTGATGGAGTAACCCAGGACATAGATGAAGACGATGCCGATCGCAAAGGAGAAGGGGATTCCCAGCGCGACGATGGAGGCGATGCGAACATTGATCAGCAGCGCCATGGAGAGGAAAACGAGTATCAACCCGAACATCAGGTTGGAGAGCACCGTCTCCAGGCGGCTCTGCACCGGCTTGGAAGTGTCGTGGTAGAAGTCGAAATGGATCTGCGGATAGTCGCTCTGCATCGTCTTCGCAAAATGCACAAGCTCCCGGGAGAGGGCGATGGCGTTGCCGTAGTCCCCCTTGGAGAGATTGAGCGTGATGTTAGGGCGGCCGTTGAAGGTCGAGATCGTCGTATCCTGGGGGTGTTCGATCACGATGTGGGCGATCACCCCCAGACGGACGTATTTGCCCCCGACGCCGAGCATCGTCGTCTCCCACGCCGCGACGTCAGACTTGCCGTGGACGGTGGAGAGGAAGACGAAGTCCCCTTTCTGTTCGATGTTCCCGATGGGATAGATGTACGAAAGGTTGGCAATGGCGGACGTCACGGCGCTGCGGCTGAGCCCAAGGGCTTCGATCGCCTGCGAGTCGAGGCGGACGGAGACCTCCTCGTCCGAATCCCCGTACATCACCACTTCGCTGATGTTCGGGTAGCGGGCGAAACGGGTCTTGATCTCCTTGGCCGCCTCGACCAGCTCCCCGTGCGTCAGCGTATCGCTGGAGAGCGAGAGGGAGACGAGGGGGCGGTTGTGCACCGCCAGCGTCGCTACCGGTTCGACCATGTCCGACGGGAGGTACTGCCGGCTTTTGGCGATGGCGTCTTTGGCCTTGTTGAGCGCGTCGTTTTCATTCGCCCCCTCCTGCAGCGTCAGGACGATCGCGAAGCTGCCGGGTTTGATGACGGTTTCGATCTTCTCGATGCCGTCGATACTCCCCAGCGCATCCTCGATATCGCGCACGGCCATCTTGTCGAGGTTATCCGCGCTGCTCCCCGCATATCCGCCGCTGATTGTCACCCGGTCCAGGGTTACCAGCGGGAAGAGCTCCTTGGGGATGGAGACGTAGGCGTTGACGCCCATAAAAAGCACGAAGAGCAACAGCACGTAGTTGAGCCGTTTGTTGCGAATAAAATACTCGATGATTTTCAGCATACGCGATTATATCGCCGCCGTTTGCCGCTGGTCAAGCATTTTCGGTTATAATTTTCGAAAATTAACTTTATTGCGTAAGGAGTCCCTTATGAAAGTCGCCGTTCCCGTCAAAGACGATACCCTGCAGTTTTTCGGCAATGCCGGACATACACCCTTTTTTGCCGTCTACACCGTCAAAGGCGCCGGCATGTTCCGCGCCTTCGAACTCGAAGGGCTTCGGGCCAATCCCCGCACCGACCTCGACCATGAGCATGCGGACGAAGATCACCAGTGCGACCACGACCATGATGACGAAGAACACGTCAAAGAGCACTTCAAAATGGGTGCCGCGATCGAAGACTGCGATTTCATCGTCGTCAGCCGCGCCTGCAAGAACACGGCGGCGGCCATGGCCGAATACGGCGTGCATATCCGCAAATACGCCGGCGATCCCGCCAAGGCCGAAGCCGTCTTGCGCAGCGTCTCTGCCCAGCTCGCCTGAGGAAGGTTACAGGCACACCGCCTGATGCCGGATCTCTCCGGCTTTCAAACGCCCGCCGTACTCTGCGCTGGCATAGAAACCTGAAAAAAGATTAATTTTTTTAATCCAATGGAAAAAGCAGGGGCAACATTGCGTCCAAAGCGCTATGATGCCTATAGCTGTATCCGGTTTTTTTCACGAACCCTCCTGTTTTTGAAACTCCTTTTTACTCCCGGATACAGTGTTTTTCCTTCTTTGTCGCACCCTCCGGGTGCACCTTCGGCTAGGCTTTTATTTCACAGTGCGATTTCGGCGTCTCCCAGAATTCGACGGAGTTCACCCTGATGCCCAACGGCGCCATCTTCTTCTGAACGATTTCAAGCATCCACGCCGTCAGCTGTTCGCTGGTGGGAACGAAGTCGACAATGACCATCCCCTCGTATTTTTCGCGTATTGCCCCGATCTCGCCGTCGACAACTTCCAGCCGCGGCGTCCAATACCCTTCGTCGTGGCGGAAAAAGCGGGTGTCGTCCATTTTGCCGTCTGCGCAGTAGTGCGACATCATGTCGGGAAAGAGCGGGTCGTTGCGGTCGATGATGAACTTGTGGTCCAGCGTCGCGTCAAGCCACTGCTTGAACCAATTGAGATGTTTGAAGTCGGTCACCATCCCGTTTTGCAGCGTCTCCGCGGCAAGGAAAATTTTGATCCGCCCCTGGTGACCGTGCAGATGACGGCACATCAGGCAGTCGTCGAGGCTGTACTCCGTCTCCAGGCTCTGCGACCAGACACGGTGGCCGTAACAGAAGTCGAACTGTTTATCGATGATCCACGTCATACCGTCCGCCTCACTGGAACTTCAGCGGGATCAGGCTGCGGTCTTTTTCGAACGTGCCCGTCACGTAGGTCGTGGAAGTAGAGGCGTTGATGTCGCACGCCCCCCGAAAGGCCGTACAGCCGTGTTTGAGGTTGAAAAGCCCGACATAGACGGAGTCCGTCTCGAAAACCTGCATGATCTTCTTGCCGATGTAGCGCGTCAGATCCTCCTGCAGCCAGCCGCGGCGCGCGCACCAGTTGACGAAGCGGTTGATCTTGCTGATACCGCCGAGTTTCTCGCGCGGGATGTAGCCGACGACGACCACGGAGCCCGTGTCCGCCTGGTCCTGCCCGAAACGGATGAAGTGGTGGCTGCAGACGGCGTCGAGCTGCGTCGTGACAAAGACGGGCTCGTGCGTCTTCGCGTTGTTGGGGAAGGTCGCCATGCGCGGCTCGGGGTTCCAGCGGCCGCTCATCAGCTCCCGCTCGTCTTCGGGCACGGCCCCGGTGTACATCTTCGCGATGCGCCCCGCCGTTCCGATGTTGCCACAGGCGCTGTCTTCCATAACGTTGGGGTCTTCGCGGTCGATTTTGAGCGCGTCGAGCATCTGCCCCATGTAAAACATCGCGTAGAGGCGCATAACATAGTGCCCCTCTTCCGAAAGCTTCTGACCGGTTTCATGGATATTTTCGTTGACGCGGAACGCCTTTACGGCTCGGTACTCCTCCACGGCGCGCGCGAGTGCTGTTTCATCCTCGTGGCCGAAGTGGCAGAAAAACCGTTCACGGACAAACGCGTCGAGCTCCTCTTGTGTCGGGACCATCGCTTCTCCTCTGGAATAATGGGGGCATTGTAGTCGCTAAACGCCAACATGTCTAGCGCTTTTGAAACGCTGGTTTCATTTTAAGTTTTGCTTTATATGATTGTAACATGCCATTCAAGATTACCCGCTTTGAGACCATCCCCCTGGAAGCCCCTGCCTTCGTCCGCCCCGTCCGCATCCTCTATACGCAAAACGGCCGCGACCTGAGCTGGGAAGCCGTCAAGAGCCACGACAGCGTCGCCGTACTGCTCTACCATACGGAGAAAAAGGCCTTCCTCCTCGTCAAACAGTTTCGCGCCCCGGTGCACATGAACCACCCTGAACACTTGTTCACATACGAGCTCTGCGCCGGCATCGTCGACAAAAAGGCCCCCCTGCTTCAGATCGCCAAGGAGGAGATCGACGAGGAGTGCGGCTACGACGTCCCGCTGGAAAAGATCGGGAAGATCACCTCCTTCTTCACCAATGTCGGCATCTCCGGCGGCCAGCAGCACCTCTACTTTGCCGCAATCGACGAGTCGATGCGCGTCCACGACGGCGGCGGCATCCATACGGAGGAGATCGTGCTGGAGTGGGTCCCGCTCACGGAGGCTAACGCCTTTGTTTTTGATGAAAAGAGGGCGAAAACCCCGGGGCTGATGTTCGCGTTTTACTGGTTTTTCGCGAAGTAGACGCTACCGCAGGACGCCGAAGCGCGCGAGCGTCTCGGTGAGCTCCTTCGTTTCCGCAGGCCCGATATGCCGGTAGACGACTTGACCCTTTCCGTCGAGGATCACCTGGGTCGGCATCATGCGGACATCATACTGCGCCGCCACGTGGCGTTCGCGCCGGATGTCGATAAAATAGATGGCGCTGCGCGGATGCTGCTTTTTGATCGTGTACAGCGTGCGGGCCATCGCTTCACAGCTGCGGCACGACGTCGATCCCAGTTCAAGCAGCACGGGCTGGCCCCGGCCGATCTTCGGAGCGGCAAGGTTATACGGCGTCACATGCAACATAGATACCTGCGACGTTTTTTCCTGGCCGCAGCCGCCCAGCAGCAGCGCGAAACCGATCACGAACATTCGAAACATATCACTCCCTAAAAGACAAGATAGGCCTGGTAGGCCAGGTAAACCGCGATGGTGGTGAGCAGCAGGATGAAGAGGGTGTTCACCCCGTTCGCGATCCTCGCCAGCAGCGGACTTGACGCCATGCGCTGGGCAAATCCGAGGGAGAGCCCCGCGACCAGCAGCAGCATGCCGTGCCCCAGCGCGAAGAGCAGCACCAGGGCGTACGAGTAGGCCCAGCCGCTCTGTTCCGCCACGGTAATGATGGCCGCCAGCGGCGCCGAAGCGCACGGTGTGCTGACCAGGCCGAAAATCATGCCGATGAGCAGCGCCCCCGCCAGCTTGAACTTCAGCAGCCGGCCGGCGATAAGCGCCTTGTCGATCTGCCCCAGCCACCCCATGGCGTAGGCCGCGACCAGGAAGGTCGCTGCGGCGGCAAGTGCGTAGGCCCAGAAGGGAGCAACGCTCAGCAGCGCCCCGGCTTTGGCCACCGTCAGCATCAGCAGGGAGAAACTGATGACGAGGCCGGTGACAAAGAGCAGGGAGTAAAAAAACGTAAAGCGCTGTTTCTGTCCCGGGGTCATCTCCACCGAGAGCCCGAGGACACTGCCGATGAGCAGCGGCAGCGTAATGATGGAACAGGGCGCCAGCGAGGTCAGCACGCCGATGCCGAAGGAGGCGGCTAGCGCGATTATGCCGTAGTGGCCGACCCATTCGGCCAGGCTCTGTTCAAGCATCATCCGGCGGGATCAGAAATCGTCGTCGTCGCTGAAGAAGGCGTCCTCTTCCGCCTTCTCTTTCGCCGCCTGCAGCGCATCGAGCTCCGCCTGGCTCATCATCAGCATTTTCATCTTTTTGACGAAGATCGTCCGGTCGGGCAGCTTGGCGAAATAGGCGTAGGTGCCGTACCCCATGACCAGCACAGTGGCCGCGAGAATGAGCTTCTGCACCGGCGAGAAGGTCTGGATGGGCTCTTTGAAGCTGATTTCGCAAACGCCGCCCGGACAGTACTTCGGATCTTTGCGCTTGATCCATGAGAAGATCTTGCACCCCAGGCAGATGGAGAAGGCCGCTTCAAAAAAGAGCAGCGCCATACAGATCAGACAGACCAGCACCTTGAGCGGGTTAGGCTGGAAGTCGATGACGAGGTAGTAGAACATCGGCCATGCCAGCAGAAAGCCCAGGATCCAGGCGAAACGCTTCTGGGCGGCCCCGACGTACTCGGGCTTCTGGTTCTGGACGAAAAAACGCCCCAGCATCAGGCTGGGCGCATAGCGCGGCTGGATGATACGCAGCGTAAAATCGACGGCAAAGAAGGTCACGAAGTATTTGGAAAAGACCGCCGTGCCCAGCATCACCCCGTTCGTCAGTCCCAGGAAGGCGCCGACAAACAGGATCGCCGCCGCCGCGCGCGCCTCCCTTTCATTGAGCACGCCCACCTCATAGCCGGGCACCTTTTCACCATAGGCAAAGAAGCTTTTAATATCCACGCTGTTTCTCCTTGTAAAACAGAGGCATCATGTCCGGACGCCTTTTAATGAGGGAAACTATAGCACATTCAGATAAATAAATCAATATATCTTGATATTTGTAAATTGATTGGCTACAATGCTGCTATCCAAACGGCGAAAGGAGCCATCATGAAACGTCTCCACATCCATATCTCCGTCGACGATCTCGACAAAAGCCGGGCGTTCTATACCGCCCTGTTCGGCACGGAACCGACGAAGGAAAAAGCGGATTACCTGCAGTGGCTCATCGACGACCCCGCCATCAACTTTGCCATCTCCACGGGTAAAAGCAAGCGCGGCCTCAACCACCTGGGACTGCAGTTCGACAGTGACGAAGCCGTCGCCGAGACCGAGGCCCGTCTCATCGCCGCGGGCATTGCGGGCGAGAAACAGAGCGGCGCGCAGTGCTGCTACGCCGCGTCGAACAAGTACTGGGTCCAGGACCCCCAGGAGGTCATCTGGGAGAACTACCATACGATGGAGCAGATCGAGGTCTTCGGCGGCGACGCCTTTACCGGCGGGGTGGGCTGCTGCCAGCCGACCTTCTCCGAGAACGGCAAATGGTCGACGGGCGGGGGCTGCTGAGCATGGATGTCTTTTTGAAGAGCGTCGCGGCCCTCAACGACGAGACCCGGGTGCTGATCCTGCGCTTCCTCGACGAGCACGGGCCGCTCTGCGTCTGCGACCTGCAATCCTCCCTGGAGATGATCCAGTCGCGACTCTCCCGCCACCTCAAGATCCTCAAAGAGGCGGGGTTCCTGAAGGTCGAGCGCAAAGGGACCTGGGCCTACTACGCCATCAGGAGCCCCCTGGACCGTTTCCGCAGCGAAGCGCTGGAGGAGATCCGGCACCTCGGCATCGACCTGCCGAAACTGCAAAAACTCTCCGAAACCGATCAAGGTTGCGGACTTAAGCGATAAGATCGCTGTGAGCCTACTGCTGATGAAGCAAAGCGGAATTCCGCAGCTTGCGAGGACAGCGTAAACTCAGCGTTAGCGTAGCAAAAGGAACTCATTTCCTTTTGCGTATTGAATAATGAAAACCGATCAAGGGTGTAAACTATGAGCAAAAAGAAAGTATTGATCCTCTGTACCGGCAACAGCTGCCGCTCTATTATGGCCGAAGCGCTGATCAACGCCAAGCTCGGCGACTGCGTCGAGGCGTTCAGCTCCGGCGTCAAGGCCAGCGGAAAAGTGAACCCCAACGCGCAGGCCCTGCTCGAATCCAAGGGGTACTGGAAAGAGGAGTACCACTCCAAGGTGATCGAAACGGTCCTGAATAACGCCTTCGACCTCGTCGTCACCGTCTGCGACCACGCCAAGGAGAGCTGCCCGATGTTCCCCAAAGCGGTCAAGACGATCCACGTCGGCTTTGAAGACCCTTCGGGCAAAGCCGAAGAGGAGTACGCCAAGACCCTCGACCTGATCGAGCAGGAGCTGCTGCCCGTCATCAAAGCGGAGCTCTGCTAGATGTGGCATGATCTCAGCCGCGCCTTCGTCTACGAAACGCTCCACCTCCAGGGGCGGTTCGCCGATGCGCTGCACTTCTTCCTCTACGATACGGTCAAGATCTGGTTCCTGCTGATCACCATCATCTTCGCCGTGTCGTTCCTGCGCACCTGGATGAACACGGAGATGGTGCGGGCCTACCTCGCCGGGAAAAAAGAGTTCACCGGCAATATCCTGGCCGCGCTCTTCGGGATCATCACCCCCTTCTGCACCTGTTCGGCCATTCCCCTTTTCCTGGGGTTTCTGCAAGCGCGCATCCCCATCGGCGTCACCTTCAGCTTTCTCATCTCCGCCCCGCTGAACAACGAGATCGCCATTGCCATGCTCTTCGGGCTCTTCGGCTGGAAGATCACGGCGCTGTACATCGGCTTCGGGCTGGCCGTGGCGATCGTCGGCGGCTGGCTGATCGGCCGGACAAACGCGGAACGGTACGTGCTGCTGGACGTGCCGGTGATGCAGGGCGACCTCCATGTAGCGGCGACCTCCCTGAACCTCAAGCAGCGCACCGGCGACGCCTGGAAAGCGACCCTGGAGATCTTTAGAAAAATCTACCTCTGGGTCATGGCCGGCGTCGGCGTCGGTGCCTGGTTCCACGGCTTCGTCCCCGCAGAGTTCATCGCCGACTACGCCGGCGGCGACGCCTGGTACGCGGTTCCCGTCGCGGCAGTGATGGGCATCCCGATGTATGCCTCGGCCGCCGGCGTCATGCCGCTGGTGGAGGTCCTGACAGAGAAAGGGATGCTGCTGGGCACCGCGCTGTCGTTTATGATGGCCGTCACGGCGCTGAGCCTGCCCGAAGCGATCATCCTCAAACAGATCCTGCACACCAGGCTCATTGCCACCTTCTTCGCCATCATCGGCGTCGGGATCATCGGCGTCGGCTATCTGTTCAACATCATCTTGTAAGGAGTCATTATGAAAAGACGAAACTTTTTAGGCATGGGTGCGGTCATGGCCGGGGCGGCCATCTTCCCGGCCGCTTCCCATGCCGCGTCCGCGGAGAAAAAACCCGAGGGTGCCGTGACGCTCTATTATGAGCTGCGCGTCCCGATGCCCGAGAAGCAAAGGGTGCTCAACAATATCGACGGACTCGCCTCCTTCCTGAAAGGCAAAAAGGGCTTTTTGAGCTTCTCGTTCAAACAGATGACGGGGGAGTCGACCATGGTGCGCAACTACCCCGCCCACCTCAAAGGGGTGCTCGACCGCGGATACGCCGACAGTGACGGCCATCCCACCTCCCCGAAACTCCCCCTTTTCTACACGCTCTTCATCCGCTTCGACTCCTACGATGCGCTGATCGCCTCCCAGGTACATGCGTGGTTTGCCGAGCAGATCGCCCCGTCGCTCTTTGCCTACAAACCGACGACGCCTCCGACAAAGACGCCAATTAAGCTTGAGTATTACGAAGGGATCTACACGACCGTTGCCGCAGGGGACCGCCGGAAGCTCTATACGACCCCCGATGAGATCAAGACCTTTCTGCAACAGCAGTCCGACGAAGTCACAAGCCGCTACGTCACCGTTGAAAACCATGTCATGATCAAGGATGCCAACCAGGAAGCCTTCAATCAAAAAGTCGCGCGTCTGCTGGGCACGGCGCAGCAAACCTTCCGGCCCGACGTTCACGATGCGGCGTATGACGACCGGTATCCCCACGGCCAGGCCGGTACGGCACAGAACAGCTATTACCGCAAAGCAGTGACGACCGAGATCCTTCAAAACGCGTTTGCCGACGGCGATGCCCGCAGCTATATCATGCACGGCGTATGGGAGAACATGTACGACCATGAGAATTCGCACCTCGACCCGCGCTTCCTCGCTGCAGCCGGCCCCGTAGGCGCCTACGTCGTTTCCGGCCCGGTCGAGCCGTTCTACGATACGATCAAACAGAGCCATTAAAGGAGATAAATCATGAAAATCGAAATTTTGGGCACGGGCTGTGCCAAGTGCAACGAACTCGAAGCGAAAGTGAAGCAGGCGGTCGCCAAGAGCGGCAGATTCCTGCAGATAGAGAAGGTCAGCGACCTGCAGAAGATCATGGCCTACGGGGTTATGAGCACCCCGGGGCTGGTCATCGACGGCGAGGTGAAGTCAACAGGCCGTGTGCCGAGCGTCGACGAGATCCTGGCCATGATCGCCTGAGTCGCTTCCGGTAGAACCTTTTCGTATTAGAACGGTCAATGCGTTCATGAAGAGCGTCCGTTTACTGCCGGTTTAGGCGGCAGTAACACCTATTTATCCAATCAGCAACCACCTTCCACCCTCTCCTTCGACTGTTACCATCATGCATCTTTTTGCAATGTTTTTTGAATAATTGTCATAAACTGTTTTAATTGTGATACAATGGCTTAGGAAACTTTTAATACTATAAAATAGTTATCACAAATGAAACTTATTAAAGGTTTCTGCTTTCCCGGGGCCGACACTCCGGGCCATACCGAACCAAGGAGGAGGAAGAGTATGAACCATCGCTTGAAGCAGTTAGGATGCCTTTTGGCTGTCAGTACGCTTATCGGAGGGTGTGCCGCGTCCAAGAACGCGGAGCCTGCACCGGCACCGGCCGCCAAGCAGCAGCCTGTGGCGGAGGCCGCGGCGCCGGCGGCAGCTAAAGCGGGAGCTGCAGCTCCCGCACCGAAAGCCGCACCCGCACCGGTTGCAAAGGCAAAACCGGCCGCGGCCAAGACCGCAGCGGCAGAGGACAAACCCTGCGACCTCTACAATGTCGAGGTCTCCATGGATGACACCAGTCTCGACGTCGGCAAGAACGTCAGTCTCTACGTCCACGTCAAAGCCAACGGCTTCCCGCTGACCGGGCATGAGGCCCACGGGGTCACCGTCACCTTCAGCGGTCTCGATTTTGCGGCGAATCCGCCGGCGGTCGAGTGTCTGCGGGTCCACCCCAACGGTTCGGACATCATCTATAACGTGACGGCGGCCAACGCCGGCACCTACGATGTCGTCGCGAACGTCGCCTTCTACCCTACCCGCCACTGCGAAGCTTCACGCGTAACGAAACAGTCGAACGCACTGACCGTTAACGTCAAATAAAAGCGTACCGGCGATGGCAGAGCACTGCTTCGCCGGTCTGCAGCCATAAGCCTTCATTATTCCAGAATCCGAAAGGATTATTCATATTACTTCTTTATCACCTTTTCTGCAAAGCGCAAAAATTTTCTAAAATATTGCAATAAAATGTTATCGCTGTGATATAATAATGACCTTTGGAAACCTTTAAAATATGCATATAAATATGTATAAAGTAAGAATTCGAAGGTTTCTGGTGGGCCAGGGAGGTGAGAGGACCGGGCCCAATTTCATCAAAGAAAAGGAAGAATATGATTCAAAAGTATGTGCGGTATGCCGGGTCCCTTCTGGCCGTCAGTCTGCTCTTTAGCGGATGTCTGAAAAATGCGGAGCCGGCGGCGCAGAATGTAGGTGAACCGGAAGTTCTCGGCATTGTCAATGAACCCAATTCACCGGAAGTCGAACCGGTCCCGCTGCCGATGGCGCCGAAACCCGCCCCGGAAAAACCGAAAGCCGTCGCCAAAGCGAAGCCGGCACCGGTCGCAGAACCCGAGCCGGCATCCATGCCGACGCTTGCCGCCCCGGCACCCGTTGCCGACAGTCCTTTTGAAAAATACACGGTGGAGCTTGTTCCGGACAAAGAGAAAGTCGCCGTCGGCGAACCGATCAGCCTGCGCGTTATCGTCAAAGCAAAAGATTTTCCGCTCTCCGGAAGCGATGCCCACGGTGTCCAGGTCACGTTCAGCGGTCTCGGATTCGCTACGGATGCGCCCTCTGTCGAGTGTCTGCGTGCCCATCCGAACGGCTCGGAAGTGATCTATAACATCACGGCAAGAAACACCGGGACCTACCGTGTCGCCGCAAACGTTTCGGTCTACCCGACACGCGAGTGCCACATCTCAAGCGCTCACAAAACCTCCGCACCGATCGTCGTCAGCGTCAAATGACGCCGCGGCGCCCCCGGCGCCTGTACCCCGTTTTCCCCAACGAACACCCGATGTAATCGACCACACCGTTTTGCCGCGTTTCAGACACCGCCGTCACGGTTCGCCGCCTCCGAAGAGGAAGGGAGAGGCTGATCAGACCTCGAGCACAACCTCGGGATACTCGGCGGAACGGGTACCGGGAACAGGCTTGGTAGAAGCGCCCTTGACCGTATAGACGAAGGCGATCTTGGGTTCGTCGGTCTGGTTGTCGTAGGCGTGGTGCAGGGTCCGGCAGTGAAACAGGATGACGTCGCCTGCATGCAGGTCATAATGCACCTTCTTCGCAATAAGGGCGTCGTTTTCCGGCAGACCCGTCAGAAAACTGGTATCGGTATCGAACTGTTCCGGTCGGTATTCAAGCTTGTGGCTGCCGTCAATAAACTCCAGCACCCCGTTCTCCATCCGCTCATCGCCCAGCGCCAGCCAGACGCTCACCAGATTGTCGTTCTCAAAGTGCCAGTAGCGGCGGTCCTGGTGCCAGCGGCTCTCCGTACTCTTGGAGGGCATCTTCGTCATAATGGAGTTGTGGTGCGCCAGGGTCAGCACCGGGGTGTCGTGGAGCACCTGCGCCAGCATCGGGCGGATCTCCTTGTCCGTCATCCACTCGCGGAAAATCTCGCGGCGGTCATAGACCTGGCGCAGGCGGCGAAGGGTCGAGTTGTTCGAACCCGTATACTCCCCTTCCGTCTCAATCGGCGGTGTCCGCGCCTCGATCTCCTCTTTGGCCGCCGCCAGAATCGCCTCGCAGCGCGCCTTGTCGGCAAAGCCGCGCAGCAGGATGTACCCGTCGCGCTCAAACTGCGCCAGCTGCGCATCACTCAGTTTCATTTACTCTCTCCCACCAACTGGTATCGGTCCACCGTCTCGTCGTCGAGGTCGATCAGACCCCGTGCGCGCAGGTCGGCAAAAACGTCCGCGTCGCAGACGACGTCACCGGGCCACTCGCGTGTAAAACCGTCCATCGGGTCCTTATTGGTCCCGTCGACACCGATCATCTCCTCCAGCCAAACATCGCGCTGCGCGTCGATGTTGTTCGTCACCCGCCACACCAGCATGTAGGGGTTGTTTACGTCGTTCTGGCGCGTATCGACGAAGACGGCTATCGCAATGTGTCCGCTAAGCGGCTTCAGCGCCTCGAAGAGTTCGTGCGCCGGGCGCTTCTTCTCGTACTGGATCACCGTCACCGGGTTCGCGCTCTGCGTCATGTACTGCTTCAGTGCGACGACGTCGCTGTCGATCGTTTTCACTTTCTTCAGCAGCGCGGCGTCATCGAGCAGGTCGATGGTGCGTTCCACGACACCGCCCGTCGCGTCGATGCCGAGCTTGCCGCCGATGAGGGGCCTGCTCGCGGAGTGGTCCAGGGCGTCGACGATCCCCGTCGTGATCGTCACGGCATCCGGGCTGAGGCGGTCGAGAATATGCTGTGTCAGCGCCTCGTAATCACCCAGTTCCGGGGCCGATTCGTCGACAAAGAGGGCGTGCTTGACGAAACTCATCTGCCCTACGCCCCAAAGCGCGTGCATGATCTGCAGGCTGTGGCCCGGGTACTGCGGGGCGATCTTGCAGAGGATCAGGTTGTGGAACACCCCGTTCTCCGGCATCTTGTAGTCTTTGAGATCCGGCGCCTGCGTTTGCAAGAGCGGCAGGAAAATCCGCTCCGTCGGCAGCCCCATGTACTTATCCTCGAGCGGCGGCTTGCCGACGACGGTCGCGTAGAACATCGGGTCGTTTTTCGCGGTGATGCGGCTCACTTCGAGCACCGGGTAGGGCTCTTTTAGGGTATAGTAACCGGTATGGTCTCCGAACATCCCCTCTATTTCCGTCACCTCCGGGTCGACCCACCCTTCGATGACGATGTCCGCGTCCTCCGGGACGTGGATCGGGTTTGTCCGGCACTTCACGAGCCGCGCGGGCTTGTTGCGGATGAAACCGTAGAGCATCAGCTCGAAGATGCCGTGGGGCAGTGGAGCCGTCCCGCACCAGGTGTAGAGCGGGTCGCCGCCGATGGCGACGGAGACGGGCATTTTCCGCCCCGCCTTCTTATATTGGTGGAAAAGGTGATTGCTGTCCTTGTGGATCTGCCAGTGCATCCCCAGGCGGTGGTCGTCGTAGACCTGCAGGCGGTACATACCGACGTTGTGGATCTCGCCGTCGAGGCTCTGCGTGTAGACCTGTCCCATGGTGATGAACTTGCCGCCGTCATCCGACCAGGTCTTGAGGATCGGCAGCTCGGAAAGCGTCGCGATCTCCCGCGCCTGGCAGGCCCCGGCGGATTTCAGGCGCTTGGGGAAGACGTTGCGGAGGTCAAAGAGGAACTTGAAGGTCTCCAGTTTGTCCGAGAGCGATTTGGGCGGCTTCAGTTTCAGCGCCTTCTGCACCTTCGCCGCGATGGCGTCGGGCGTCGCGCCGAAAATCGTCTCAACGACGGCGTCATTGGCAAAGATATTCATCACGACGGGCATGTCGTAGGTCTTGCCGAGCGCTTTGTCAACGGGGTGGGTAAACACGAGAATCTTCGGCTCGGCCTTTTTGATCTCCGCATAGGCGATATGGGGGATCTCGAGGTTGACGTCGAGGGGTTCGTCGATGGTCCTGATCCAGGGGGAGAGCGTCTCAAAAATCTTCATAATTCCGTATTGTATCCCAGAGCAACTCTAAAAAACCTACATGAGAACAGGGGATGCACCTTGAAAGCAGCATGACTAATTGAAATAATTAATATTACGATCCCACCCCCTGCGCTATAATTCCGCAAAAAACGGAGCAATCTATGAACGTTATCAAGATCCGCAAATTCTGCCGCCCCTTCCGTATCGCCCTGGGCGTCGCCCTTATCGGCTACGGTGCCTACAGCGGCAATCCCTGGTTCTACCTCGGCGTCATCCCCCTCATCGCCGGCATCATGAACTTCTGTCCCCTGTGCAAGTTCACCGGGCAGTGCAACATCATCTAAACCCCGATGTCATCGGGGAACAGTGATCCGTTCCCCTTCTCTTTCCTTCATCCCGCACCCTTTTTCAAAAACGTTTTGACATAAAGCACCGCCGCCGTGGCGAACGACACCCCCGCAATCATCAGAAAGAGCCCCTGGATCCCTGCCTGGGCGATCAGCGGCTGAAAGAAAATGGGGGAGAAGAACTGCCCGAGGAAGAAGCTCATCGTCAGCATCCCCACCGCGCGGCCGCGGCGGTGCGGCGGCACCAGCGAGAGCAGCCAGGCGTTGATATTGACCAACACGAGCCCAAAGCCCACCCCCATGAAGGCCGAGGCGAAAAAGAGCTGGTGCGGGGAGCTCACCTGCGACATCACCAGCAGACCGGTGCCGAAAAAGAGGTAGATGAAAACAAAGATCTGCGCGTAAGTGAACCGCGCGCGGATCCGGGCGTACTGCCGCGCCGTCAGGGCGTTGACGAGCAGGGCGACGGCGACGAAGTGCCCGATACTGCTGGGGGTGCCGTGCAGCTCGTCGATGACGAGGTAGGGCATCTGCGTCGGCAACATGTAAAACAGCAGCATCGAGAAAAAGGCGCTGAGATAGACCGGCAGCAGCTTCGGCGAAACCGCCGCCGCCTCATCGCCGTGCGTATGGATCCGTCGCGGCTCGTACAGCGATGTGACCAGCAGCGGCAGGAAGAGCAGCGGCAGCAGGTAGATGGCAAAGGGGTAGTTCCAGCCCAGTTGGGCCAGGTACCCCCCGGAGATGATGAAGACGATCCCGCCCAGCCCGACGGCCATCCCCTGTATCGACATGAAACGGTGCCGCCCCTTTTCGTCAAAATAGTCACCGATCAGGGCCGTGGAGGCGGTCATGAGCAGCGCGACGGAAAAGCCCAGCAGGGCGCGCCCGGCGAGGATCGCTTCGAAATCCTGAAGGTAGAAACCGGAACTGCCGCCGATAATGAAAAGCACGATGCCAAGGTAGAGGGGGCGCAGGCGCCCGAAGCGGTCGACGATCATCCCGGCGAAGGGGGCGACGGCGGCAATGACGAGGGAGGGGATCGTCAGCAGCAGCTTCGATAAAAACTCGATGTGGGGAACCGCCTCGAAGTGGTGGCTGATCAGCGGCAGGGCCGCGACAATGGCGATCCCGGACATGACGCCCATCGTTGCCAACAGCAGCAGGGAGAGTCTGACATTGCGGGCGACGGAATCATACATAAGCGGCCTTTTCGTGGAGCGCATTATACGCCAGGAAGGGCAACCGGCCCATAAGCGCGGCGAATTTTTCACCGGAGGGGACGGTGCGGCAGTAGCGCCTCGAACGCCCTCCTCCCCGCGTTCATCTGAATCCGCTATTATTCTATAATTCATTTCACAATACCCAAAGGGACAAGAATGCACCCACCGCTCACCCAAAAGCAGGCTATCGTCGCATCGCTGCGCCAGCTCTTCGCTTTTTACCTGCTTTTCATTGCCATCTTCTTTAGCGGACGGGCCCTTTTATTCGCGCTCTATTACGACCGGATCGCCGATGCCGGGGTCAGCCAGTGGCTCAGCTTCCTGCTCGGGCTGCAGATGGATACGATCGTCGCCTGTATCATCCTCGCGCTGCCCGTCCTGCTGCTCTTTACGGCGCCCCGGATTCTCGGCGGCCCCGTCCGCACCTTCATCCGGGTCTATCTGCTCGTTTTTCTGCTGGTGGCCCTCTTTATCGAAAATGCGACCTTCCCCTTCTTCGCCGAATTCGACGTCCGTCCCAACGACATCTTCCTGAACTACCTCGATTACCCCAAAGAGGTGTTCGGCAATATCTGGGCGACCTACAAGCTCAAGCTGCTCGTCGCCGCCATCATGATGTCCGTGGCGGGGTACCTCTTCTGGACCCTGACGCGCAAGACATTTGAGGTCGTCTTCGAGATCAAGTGGCCCTTCCGCCTGCTTCTGCTGCTGCCGCTGGTCGCCGTGCTCTTCATCGGCATCCGCTCCTCCTTCAGCCACCGCGCGGCCAATATCTCCCTCGCGGTCTACACCGATTCGCACGTCGTGAACGAGATCACGAAGAACAGCCTCTACAGCATCGGCTACGCCTACTATTCGCAGAAGAAGCACGGCGTCGTCATGAGCAAATACGGCAAGATGCCGCTGGAGGAGGCCTATGAGCGGGTTTCCCGCCAGCTGCGCATCCCCGTCGGCAACATGGAGGACCCTTTCCGGCGGACCCAGCCGACCCACTTCCCCTCCGCCAAGCCGAAAAACCTTGTCATCTTCCTCCAGGAGAGCCTGGGCGCGCAGTTCGTCGGCGCCCTCGGCGGCGAGAAAGGGGTCACCCCCAACATCGACCGCCTCGCCGGAGAGTCCCTCTTCTTCGACCATCTCTACAGCAACGGCACCCGCAGCGTGCGGGGGATCGCCGGCAGCGTCTCCGGTTTTCTCCCCGTGCCGGGCAAAGGGGTCGTCAAACGCAACAAGTCCCAGGAGGATTTCTTTACCGTCGCCTCCCTGCTCAAACCCTACGGCTACCGCAGCAGCTTCATCTACGGCGGGGCCAGCAACTTCGACAATATGCGCGGCTGGTTCTACGGCAACGGTTTTGACGTCCTGATCGATCAGCCCGAGTTCAAGAACCCCGCCTTCACGGGCATCTGGGGCGTCTGCGACGAAGACCTCGTCGTCCGCGCCAACGAAGAGTTCGCCAAGTGGCATGCCAAAGGGCAGCCCTTCGTCTCGGTGCTCTTCAGTACCACCAACCACACCCCGTTCGAGTTCCCCGGCGGGCGCATCGACCTGATCCCCGGCAAACCGAAGAACAGCGTCGAGAACGCCATCAAGTTCGCCGATTACGCTATCGGGAAACTCATCGACGACGCCAAGCGCGAAGGGTACTACGACGACACCGTCTTCATGATCCTGGCCGACCACAACGTCCGTACCTACGGCGACGACCTCGTCCCCGTGCCGAAATACCGCATCATGGGGATGCTCCTCGGCGGCGGCATCAAACCCCAGCGCGTCGCCAAGCGCTCCACCCAGCCCGACGTCCTGGCCACGGCCCTCGACGCCGTCGGACTCGACCTGACCTATCCCATCCTCGGCAAATCGATCTTCGAAGACCCCGAAAAAGAGATGGTGCTGATGCAGTTCCACGACATGTACGCCCTGCGCAACGGTGACAAACTCGCCGTCGTCCAGCCCGACACCCCGGCGTTGACCTTCGACCTCTCCGCAGAGGACCACCTGACCCCCGCGGCGCACGACACGGAACTCGAACGCGATACGACGGCCTTTATCCATGTCATCAACGACCTCTATCAGCACAAGCGTTTCAAAGCCGAACCCGGCAAAGCAGAGTAACATCCGATGAGCGGCCACCACCACTCCCACGATATCAGCGGCACGAAGCTGCTCATCGCCGTCGCCCTCAATATCCTCATCACCCTCGCCCAGCTGGCGGGAGGGCTTATTGCCGGTTCCCTGGCCCTGCTCAGCGACGCCCTGCACAACTTCAGCGACGTCATGGCCCTGCTGATCAGCTGGTTCGCCCACCGCATCTCCCACAAAGAGGCCAACAGCAGCAGGACCTTCGGCTACAAGCGGGCCGAGATCGTGGCCGCGCTCTTTAACGCCTCGGTGCTTGCGGGCATCGGCGTCTACCTCGTCTATGCCTCCGTCATGCGGCTGCTCTACCCCGAACCCGTCCTCTCCTCCTGGCTGATCTGGATGGGGCTGCTGGGCATCGTCGTCAACGGCGGCAGCATCTTCCTGCTCGAATCCGACGCCCGGGGCAATATGAACATCCGCGCCGCCTACCTGCACCTGCTCGGCGACGTGCTCACCTCCGTCGCCGTCGTGCTGGGTGGCGTGGCCATCGCCCTGTGGGATATCTATTGGATCGACCCGCTCATCTCCATCATCATCGCCGTCTACCTCATTGCCGCCTCCGCGGGGCTCATCAAGGAGAGCACGGGGGTGCTGATGCAGTTCGCCCCTGCCGACGTCGAGCTCGATGCCGTCGCCGACACCGTCTGCGGCGATCCCGCCATCGCCGGCATCCACCATGTCCACCTTTGGCGCCTCAGCGACCATGCCGTCCACTTCGAAGCCCACCTGGATTTCGCCGAGGATCTTCCCCTCTCCCGGGTAACGCAAACGGTCGAAGCCCTGGAAAAGCGCCTGCGGGAGCGCTTCGGGATCACCCACACGACCTTCCAGTGCGAATACGGCCGCGACGACGACAAGCGGCGAATCCGCTGAGCGACTCACGCGCCGCTCACACTTCTGTGCGATACTACGGGCAAAAGGAGCACACATGCGGTACTTTCTAGCGATTCTGACCCTCTGTGCGGCGCTCACTGCGGCGGAGACGGAGGAGATCGACACCCTGATCGATGCGGTCATCAACGCCCCGAAAGCGGAGCGGTTCGAGAAGATGAACGCCTTCAAACTGAAGATGCGCGAGCTCAACCAGCAGCAGCGCAGCGAGGCCCTCGAAGCCCTGCAGAGCCGGATGCAGACGGACGAGGATACGGCGGCGCTGCAGCGCAAACCTGCCGGCAGCGAAGCCGTCATGCAGCAGCAGATGCGTCAACAGCTCAAGACGCAGCAGCAGATGCAGCAGATGCAGCAACAGCAGATGCATCCCCGCCAGGGTCAGCAGGGCCGATGAAACGGTTGCTGCTGATCACGGGGCTGCTCGGTGCCTCCCTCTTCGCGGCCTCCGCAGAACGCGACAGCGATCTTGACGGCGTCGCCGACGCGCTGGACCGCTGTCCCGGCACCGCCTTCGATATGACGGTGGACGCGGACGGCTGTTCCTCCGGCAATGGAGGCACGGAGGTCTCTTTGCTTGCGGGGCTTGGAATGAGCTATGCCACCGGAAAATACGGCGGAACGGAGCGCGTCGACTCCCTCTCGACGGATGCGATGGCAGCCGTCTACGCGGGGGACTTCTACCTGACGGGGCTTGTCAGCTACTACCACTACGGCACCGCGGACCCGACCGTCGCCGACAGCAAAGACGGCGGCCTCTCCGACACCTTCCTGGGCGCCGGGTACGCCTTCGGCCTCACCGACAAGCTCTTTCTCACGCCGGGGGTACACCTCAAGCTCGCCACCGCCGAGGAGGGGACGGGCACCGGTGAGAACGACTGGGGCGGCTCCGTGGTGGGGCTTTACCGTTTTGCGGCACTCGACGCCTTCGTGCAGTACGGCTATACCGTCACGGGCGACAGCAGTACCGTCCAGTACCCCGACATCGCCTTCGGTTCCGCCGGCGTCACCTTCTACCCCACGCCGGCGAGCAGCGTGAGTTTCTCGTACGACTATTCGGAGTCCTACATTCCCGACAGCCCGGACCTGCGCTCCCTCTCCGTGCTGGGGATCTTCCCGCTTTATGATACACTCTCACTAAAGGTGAACTACAGCCTGGGCCTGAGCGATTCGGCCAGCGACCACGCGGCCGGCATCATGCTCTTTGCCCGCTTCTAGGAGGGAGAATGGCGCGGATTCTGCTGCTCGAAGACGATCCGGTACTGGGCGAATCCCTGCAGGATCTGCTCACGCGCAACGGCTTTGAGACCGCCTGGGTGACCGACGGGGAAGCGGCCGCCGACGCGGCCTTCGAGACGCCCTTCGACCTCTACCTCTTCGACATCAACGTCCCGCTGCTGAGCGGCTTTGACCTGCTGAGCGCCCTGCGCGACGCCGAGGACCGCACCCCGGCTATTTTCATCTCCGCATTGCGGGACATCGACTCGATGACCAAGGGGTTCGCCGCGGGCGCGGAGGATTACCTCAAAAAGCCCTTCGACATCGACGAACTCCTGCTGCGTATCAAAGCGCGCACCCACCAGCTCGAACGGCAGCTCCGCTACGGGGAGATCATCTTCAACCCGGCCGACGGGCGGGTCAGCAAACACAACCGCAGCGTCGACCTCGGGGAGATCCGGACGGCGATCTTCCGCCTGCTCATCACCAATGTCGGCCAGACCATCGACAAGAGCGAACTGCTGGAACTGCTGGAGCAGCCCACCGACCAGGCGCTGCGTTTTCATATCAGCCGCCTCAAGCAGCAGCTCGGCATCGACATCACCAACGTCCGCGGCGTGGGGTACCGTCTTGAAAGCCTCTGAGAGAGAATCCTTCTTCAAGAGCCTCGCACTCTACTTCGTCACCATCGAGATCCTGATCGGTTTCCTGCTCTATCACAACTACCGCGAGGATGTCGGCAGCCTCAAACAGCAGCTATTTCTGGAGATGAAGAACTACAATTTCAATTTCGAGGGCGAAAAATTTGCCCTCGATTTCGTGCCCAAACAGACGGAAGCGCCCCTGCTGGAGCTGCGCGAGGACGGCCAGACGCTCTACGCTCTCTTCCCCCTCCCGGCCAATCAGCGCTACCTGCTCAAGATCTACTATCCCAAAGCGGACTTCAAGACCCAGACCGGCGCGCTTCTGGGCCGCTACCTGCTCTTTATGCTGCTGCTCTCGGCCGTCGTCGGGGCGATGGCCTTCGGGTTCGCCCGCTACACCCTCCGCCCGCTGCGCAGCGCCCTGGCCCTGACCGACCGTTTCATCAAGGACATCATCCACGACCTCAATACCCCCGTCAGCGCGATTCTCATCAACACTTCGATGCTCAACCGGGAGGACAAGGCCGTCCGGCGCATCGAAAAGAGCGCCAAGCTGATCGGCATGCTCTACCGCAACCTCCAGGAGTACCAGGGCGGTCTGCCGCAGCAGCGCGACACTTTTCGGCTCGACACCCTCGTGGCGGAGCGGCTGGCCTTTTTCCAAGATCTCTACCCCGCGCTCACCTTCCGCACCGCACTCGCACCGACGACGATGCGCGCCAATCCCGACGCCCTGACCCGGATCGTCGACAACCTCCTCTCCAACGCCTGCAAATACAACGTCAAGGAGGGCGAGGTCTCGCTGGCGCTCTCGGAGCGCACCTTCAGCATCACCAATACCGCCGCGGCGCCCATCCGTTCGCCCCGCAACCTTTTCGACCGTTTCTACAAGGAGAGCGAACGCGGCATCGGCATCGGCCTGCACATCGTCAAAAAACTCTGCGACGAGGAGCGGATCGCCATTGCCGTTACCCAGCGTGAAAACCGCGTCACTTTCACCTGCACGCTTCCCGCCGGACAAACCGAACGTTAGCGTCTGTTATAATAAGCCCGTCAAATCATTCGCCAAGGAGCCCCATGCCGCCGATTTCTCTCCCCGCCATGCCGTTGAAAGGTACATCATGCAGATAGACGGACGCTTCTGGCTGAGAAAGGACGGCAGGAATTTCCTGGGCAACGGGCGCATCGAGCTGCTCGAGAAGATCGCCCAGACCGGCTCCATCCACGCCGCGGCGAAGGCGATGAAGATGAGCTACAAGGCCGCCTGGGAACGGGTCAACGCCATGAACGACATCGCTGACCGCCCCATCATCGAAAAAACGACCGGCGGCCGCGGCGGCGGGGGGACGGTCCTGACCGCCCACGCCTACGAGCTCATTGCCACCTACAAGCGCTTCGCGGAGCTGCACCGCGAATTCATCAACCGCTTCGCCGAAGCGGGGGACGACCCCGAGCGGCTCGCACGCATCCTCTCGCGCACCTTCCTCACAACGAGTGCGCGCAACCAGCTTACCTGCCGCGTCGGCACCATCACGCCCCACGGGCTGCGTTCCGAACTCCGGTTGCAGCTTCCCGGCGGCGATACCCTCTATTCCGTCATCACCTCGACGTCAGTACGCAATATGGGGCTCGAAGAGGGGGGCGACGCCTACGCCATCATCAAATCCAGCGACGTCGCCATCAGCGTGACGCCACCGGAGGCCTCCGACGACATCAATGTCCTGAAAGGCAAGATCACCTCCTTGCAGCGCAGCAGCGAAAATGCGGAGATCACCCTCCAGCTCGAAGGGGGTTCCAAACTGATCGGCGTGACGGACCTCGACGCCAGCGAGGCCCTGGAAACGGCAATGGAGGCCTACGCCACCGTCGCAAAGAACCACATCATCATCGGGGCCTGAACCGGCGTCACGCGCCCCGGAGACTCTCTTTTCTCAAAACCGTTCATTTCCGAACGGCCTTTAACACAAAATTAATATCAGTTGATTATTATTTTCCGTTTCCCATACTTCAAGATTGTTTTAAATGAGGAAGCAGTTTTAACTGGATGAAGAAACATACCCGTCGACAATTTGGCGATGACAGACGGGTATGTTTGTGTTGTGTTACAACATTTTATTGTGCCATATCCCTATGACGAATCAAATGTTGTTTTTTCCCAATAGGCGCATTTTGGGTACCGAACCCACCCGAGTGCTACCTATGGAATCATCCCGTAGGGGCGTCTTGCCTCTGCCGGGATTATCTGTTTGAGGAGAAACGGATGGATTTTATTGGCATGTTTCCGCTTTTCTATTTCCCCGACATCGGCTCCGCCTGGTTGATGGGGATCACCGGTACCATTCATATTCTGGCGTCGCACACCTCCGTGGGTGCGGCGATTCTTTTTGCTTTTCTTTCGCACAAGGCGTATAAAGAGAACCGCACGGATCTCTACGTCTACATGAAAAAGTACGGCATGTTCTTGCTGATTTTTTCGTATGTCGTCGGCTCCATCACGGGTCCGGGCATCTGGTACACCGCAACCGCAGCCAGCCCGAGGGGGATCAGCGCGCTGATCCACAACTTCGTCTGGGTCTGGGCCACGGAGTGGGTCTTTTTCATCGTCGAGGTCATCGGGGTCTTCGCCCTGGTCTACTTTATTGACAAAATCGACCGCAAAACCCACCTGAAACTGACCTATATGTTCGCGCTCGCCTCGCTGGGGACCCTCTTCCTGATCATCGGGATTATCAGCTTTATGATGTGGCCCGGTACGGAAGCGTTCTTTCTGACCGGATCGGCGAGTGACGCCTTCTTCGGGGTCAACACCTTCCCGCACATGTTCCTGCGGATCGGCTTTATGGTTCTGATGTCGGCGGTGGTCGGCTTCGTTATCACCAGCAGCATGGACGACAAGTCCCTGGCCAAAGAGCTGACGCGCAAACTCGCCGTCATCGGGATGATCGGCGGCTTTGCCACCATGGTCGGCTTTATGTGGTATATCAACACCATGCCCGAAACCGCCCACATCCTGCTGGGGATCTACCTGCCGAATATCCTGACGACACGGATCGTCATCATCGTGGTCTTCACCCTCTACCTTCTTCTCGCCTTTGCCTTACCGCGGACGATCAACCGCCCCTTTGCCGTCACTATGCTCGTGGTCGTCGGCCTGATCGGGCTGTGGCCGGGTGAAAAGCTGCGTGAAAGCATGCGTAAGCCCTACGTTGCAGGCCAGTACGTCTACAGTAACCAGATCATCGCCCGCGATGTTCCCGGCAAAGGGATCAAAAGCGAGGTGGAGACGGTGGCGCAGCACGGGCTGCTGAAAGTCAATCCGTGGATCCCCGACCGGCTGCGGACCATCACACCGGAGAATCAGCTCGAGGCGGGGGAACTGCTGACCAAGCTCGCCTGCTCAAACTGCCATTCACTGGAGAAAGTGGGCCTCTACCGTCCGCTGATCGCGAAATTCATAGGACAGGATGCCGTGATGATCGAAAGCTTCCTGAAAGACGTTTTGGCAAAGGGGGCGATCCCCTACATGCCGACCATCAAACTGCCCGACGACGAGACCAAGGCGATCGCCGCCTGGATCGCGACACAGGTTAATTAAGGAGGTTTGCGATGGATTTAGGTACAACATTAAATATTTTGCGTGATCCCGCCGGTATTCCTTTTTACCCGGTGGTCTTTCAAGGACTCTACGTCCTGACCTGGGCGCTGCACGCCGCCTTCGTCCTGCTGGCGCTCGGCGGGATGACCCTCTCCATTGTCGGCGCCACAAAACAGAAGAGCAGTGCCGACTGGAAACTGCTGACCGGCCATATGGTGCAGACCTCCAAGCTCAGTGTCTCGCTGCTGATCTTGCTGGGGATCGCACCGCTGCTCTTTACGCAGGTCATCTACGATCCCAACTGGTACGTTGTCAACTCGCTCTCGGGCGTCTGGGTCTTTGTCTTCGTCTATGCACTGCTGGCTGGGTATATGCTGCTTTACTGGTTCTATTACGCCAACAAGAAGGGCTCCTCCGGCAGTGTCCTGATCGGTGTAATCTCCCTGCTTATCCTGGTCTTTGCCGGGCTACTGATGCACGTCTTCGCCTACGAGTCGATCCAGCCGGACAAATGGATGGAGTGGTACGCCCCGGGTGGCGTCATCGACACCTCCGGGCTTAATTTCCACTTTAACCCGGTACGGCTGCTCTTCCTCGTCACGCTGTCGGCCCCGACGCTGGGCATCTTCTTGCTCAACTACAGTGATTTCGTCAGTACCCGTGACGATTTCACGCCCGAATATATCTCTTTTGTCCGGGATCTCGGCAAAAAGATTGCAACCTTCGGGCTGCTGGCCAGTGCCGTGCTCTTTGCAGGATGGATGCTACTGGAGGGGCTGCTGCTCAATCCGCTCTCCCTGGCCATCGTCGTCTCGGTGGTGGTTTTGCTGCTGATGGTCAGAAGCAACATTACCAGCTATTTCACGACCGGCGTCCTGGTTATCGCCGCGCTGCTGATCTCCGCCCTGCGGGAATACATCCGGTTTGATTTGATGTCGGGGCTCGGGTACAACATCTACGACTACCCGATGAACATCGACTGGCCTTCGGTCATCATGTTCCTGCTGACCTTCGTCGTCTTCGGTTTTACGGCGATCGGCTGGATTCTGACCATGGCCTGGAAAGTCGGGAAGACCCAGGGGGTCTTCGATGCCAGCAAAGACCCCATCGTCACCAAACTGGCCAACGCCACTGTCGCGATCGTGCTGCTGTGGTGTGTGGTCTATTTCGGCTGGGGCATGTTCACCCTTTTCAAAAACACGATTGTCTGAGCAGGGCTGCGGCACCGGTTGCCGCCCCCCGCCGAACCTTCTTGCAGGGCAGTCCGTGACTCTTGGGTAACACCTCATTACCCGCTTCCTTAGTACTTTCAAAGCGTACCGACATCATACGGCTGTCCGGCCAGAGGGTTCTCTCCGGCCGACCGACAAAAACAGTACCGTTTAAGACAAAACAAGACATTTTCGTTATATCATTCCAAAAACAACGCAAAATGTTCCGTTTTTTGTAGAACGCCAACTGCACCAAACATTGAAACAGCGTTATATCATTTAAAACATAATGGAGGGAAACATGAACGTCTTTACAGAAAAAGGGACGGCGATCCACGGCTTCAACCAGTGCGGGACCCGGCCGTTTGAAGGGGCCGGTGCCGCCCCGCGCACGGTCGATCCGAAGATCGACTTCGTCTATCCCGAGGTCACCTTCCCCTCCGACGCGCTCTACCGCGCCTGGGGTGAAGATAACATCCGCGACCTCGTCCGATACCACCACGGCCTGCTGCGCAAGACGGTGCTGGGCGAGATGTTCCCCGATGATGACGACGCCTTTGCCGCCGCTACCGAAAAGGCCGCCGACTTCTTCGTCGAGGCCCTCGGCGGAGCGAAGGCCTTCAGCGATGCCCACGGCCACCCTGCGCTGCGGATGCGCCACCTGCACCTCATCGTTGACGAGAAAGCCCGTGACATCTGGCTGATGATGTACCGCAAAGCGATGGCGGAGCGCGCCATGCCCGCCGAACACGCCCGGGAGTTCTGGGAGTGGATCGAAGCCCTCTCCATCCGCATGATCAACCGCCGCACGACGGTCACCCCCATCACGCGCTACCCCTATGAACCCCTCGCGGGCCGCAAGGCGGCGGAGTAGACGATGCACTCTTTTGCGCCAAGCGTTATATCAAATATGATACATGAAAATGACCGCCATCACCGCCTGCAGGCGATGGGTGCGTCCCTGCTGATGCACGCCGCCCTGGTGGGCGCGTTCTTCTACGCACCGCACCCCTCGACGCCCCTCCTCACGGCCGAGCGGCAGACAGTGGCAATCTCCCTGGCCGACTATGCACCGCGTGCCGCAGCAGCGGCCGCCGTGCCGGAAGCAAAGCCCCTCCCTGCCACACCGGCTGTACGTCCCAAACCGCCGGTGAAGACGGCAACGGCGCCGGCACATGAAACCGTCAAGGCCGCGCCAAAGAACACCCCCGTTCCTCTCCCCAAAACCCCTGAGATAAAGACACCGGACGATGCGGCTTTATCTGAGGCGTTTGCCTCTCTTCCGTCCCCGCCCGTGGCCCCGGCCTCACACGCGGAAACTTCTCCTCACACACCAGACAATGCGTCAAGCGCTACACCGCTTGCACACAACAACAAAAAAGCTGACCCAATCGGGCCGGACGCAACGGTGCTGGGACAGATACGTGCCATGATCGAATCCGCCATCACCTACCCCGCCGCCGCAAGAAGGCTGCGGCTCGAGGGGGTGGTAACGCTTTCGTTCAAACTTGCTTCCAACGGTACGGTCGCTGCTGCGGAAATCTTACGCAGCAGCGGCAGTACGATTCTGGACCGTAAAGCGTTGCAAACGCTATGGGATCTCAGCGGCGATTTTCCCTCTCTTGAATCGCTGACCCATCTGACGATCCCGATTACCTTCTCACTTTCACACTCTTAGGAACCCACCATGAACAGACTTCTGCTTACCCTCTTTATATCGGTGCTCGTCTCGGTACCCCAGGCGCTTAGCGATATGAAAGAAGATCAGGCGACCGTCCAAAAGGTCTTCGGCTCATCGCCGCCGATGAACTACCTGCTCTACGCCCTCGCCCCCGACAAGATGATCGGCCTCAACTTCGCGGCCAAGAACCCCTTTAACGGCGCCGATCCCGCCTACCTCGACGCGCGCTTTCTCGCGCTGCCCGTCATCGGCTCGTTCCACGGCAGCGGCAGCCGCATCAACCTGGAGAGTCTCATCGCCGCCCGCCCGGACCTTGTGCTGATCTGGGAGGACGACATGCTCGTGCAGACCGTGACGGACCAGATCACGAAGCTGGGCGTCCCGACGATGACCATACCGTTCCGGCAGATCGACTCGATGCCCGACGCCATGGAACGCGTCGGCGACGCCATCGGCGCGGGCGAACGCGGCCGGGAACTGGCCGACTACACCCGCACGGTCATTGCCGAGATCAACACCTCCCTGGCCGGCACCAAGCCGACACGCTACTACTACGCCGAGGGGCTCGACGGCCTCTCAACCGAGTGCGACACCTCCTTCCACGTCGTCGCCATGAACTTCGCCGGCGGCGAGAACGTCCACAAATGCCGCCAGAGCAACCTGCGCGGGCTGGAGAAAATCAACTTCGAGACCCTGCTGGCCTACGATCCTGAGGTGATCATCGTCCAGCACGCCATGGTCTACGGCGACCTCGTGGAGGACCCGATGTGGCAGCAGCTCCGTGCCGTCAAGGCGGGACGGATCTATCTCGTCCCGACACTGCCGTTCAACTGGGTCGACCGTCCGCCGTCGTTCATGCGCGTCATCGGCATCCAGTGGCTCGCCTCGCTTTTCCACCCCGAGGCGTACGACGTCGATCTGAAAGCGCGCGTTGCCGCCTTTTACAAACTGTTTCTCGGCGTCGACCTGAGCGCGCAAGAGATAGACGACCTGCTGGCGCCCTGACCGGGTCGCGAGCAACCGACAAACAGCTGCGTTCGACGAAGCACGGTCTCTCAGTGCGCAACGAAGAAAACAGCATCCGTACAGGTATCCGGGCTCTGCCCGGGGCCGTGAATAAACCAAGGAGAATCCATTTGAAAGCCGTTTACACCTACCCCCTCGTTGCCGTCATGGCCGCCTCCGCCCTCTGGGCCGACCCCGTCAATATCGAGCACATCGTCGTCTCCGACAGCGCCCTGGACGACACCCTCTACCAAGGCGACACCAACGGCTCCGATCAGCGCTTCGAAAAGAAGAGCATCACGACCCTCGGGACCCAGGCGAACATGAACCCCTTTACGATCATCCAGTACTCCCCTTCGGTCAACTATACCCCCGCCGATACGTCCGGTTCCAACGAACCCTCCTACCACGACCCCATCCGCATCCGCGGCAAATCCCAGTCGGGCCCGGGGGGCGTCTACATGATCAACGGTATGCCGATCTCCAGCAACCCCGGCGGCGGAAAACAGATGCTCGACATGGAGAACGTCGCCTCCATCGACCTGCTCAAAGGGTACCTGTCGCCGGAGAAGAACATCGGATTCTCCAGCCTGATCGGCAAGGTCGACATGAACGTCAACGCGCCGCGGCGTCAGACGAACGCCATGCTCTCGCAGGCGTTCGGTTCGGACAATTTCACCCGCTCCTTTGCACGCTTCGACAGCGGGGAGATGGGGGACGTCCGCCTCTTCGGATCGTTCTCCCACCTCGGATACGACAAGTACAAAGGCGACGGGGAGCTTGAGCGCTTCAACGCCATGGCGGGGATCGCCTATACCCCCTCGGAGATGTTCAGCGCGGAAGCCTACGTCATCTACAACAAAGATGACCACCACAACTACTACGCCCTCTCCTACACCGAGGCCCAGGACCTGGAGAGCTACTGGAACAAAGATTTCGCCTCCGCCCGCCCGACGGCGGACAACGACGTCGATTACTACGACTGGAACAAGCAGAACTTCGATACGACAACCGCCCTGGCGACCCTGCAGTTCCGCCCAAGCGCTGACGACACGGTGACGATCAAACCCTACTACAAAACGGACAAGGGGGAGTACTGGAACTCCAGCGTCAACGCGAACCCTGCGAAAAACCGGGTCATCCAGTGGCGGATCGACCATGACCTCTACGGGGGCGTCGCCGACTACACCCACCGCTTCTCCAAGGCCCTCAAGACGACGCTGGGCTACTGGTACCACAAGCAGCAGCCTCCGGGACCGCCGACGGACCGCCTGAAGTACAAATCCGTCGGCGGCGACCTCGTCTTTGACGGGTACGCCTCCCTGGCCGAGACCGGCTACCACACCCTCCAGGCCCCCTTCGCGGAGCTCTCCGGCAGCCTCTGCGGCTTTGACTACAACCTCGGGCTCCAGTACCAGAGCTTCGAGATCGGGTCCCTCAAAAGCTACACCTTCGGCACCGATGCCAACACCAGCCAGAACTACGACACGGCGATCGCCCAGGGCACCCTCGATCCGTGGGCCAGCGTCAAAGCGAAAACCTTCCATACGTGGATCCCGTCGCTCTATGCCGGCTACCGCTTCGATGAGCTCAATACGCTCTACGTCTCCTACGCCCGCACCTACGGCTTCGACGTCAACCTCTTCCCGACCTACATCAAGAACCGGGCCAACTTCGTCGCCAAGAACGTGACCCTGCAGCAGCTGTGGAACAAGCTCGAACTCGAGACCTCCGACAACATCGACCTGGGCTACAAGACAATGGTCGGCGGTGTCGCGCTGAACCCGGTGCTCTTCGTCTCCTTCGTCAAGAACAAGCAGGCCAACGTTTACGACCCCGAATACGGCGTCAACTACCCCGCCAACGTCGGCGACGCGATGGGCTACGGCGCGGAGTTCTCCGCTTCGGGCCCGGTCAGCGAATCGCTGGAGTTCATCGCGGGGCTCTCCTACAACAAGTACGCCTTTACGCAGGATTTCAAAAGCTCGCCGACGACGACGATCGACACGGAGGGTAAACAGGTCCCCGACGCGCCGGAGGTCCTGGCCAAGGCGGCCCTCTCCTACAGCGTCGGCGGCTGGATGATCACGCCGAGCGTGCGCTACACCTCCAAACGCTACGGCGACCTGCAGAACAGCCAGACCGTCGATGCCTACACCCTCTTCGACCTTGACGTCGCCTACCGCATCAACGGTTTCCTGGGGAGCAAAAGCGCCGTCTTCCGCCTCAGCGGGACAAACCTGACCGACGAGAAGTACGTGGCGACCATCATCTCCGCGGACAACGTCCTGGCGACGACGGGAACCTCTTCCACCTACCAGACGGGGGCACCGCTCTCCGTCTTCGGATCGCTGAGTCTGTCGTTTTGACCAGGCGCACCTCTTCCTACTGGCTTTTTCTGGGCGGGGGCACCCTGCTGCTCCTGCTGTCGGCGCTGCTGGCCCTCTCCTGGGGCCAGTACCCGATCGCGCCCGAAACGCTGCTCGCCTTTGTCAAGTACAAACTCTTCGGCGGCGCCGTGCAGGAGGAGTTCGCCCTGCTTGAGAACATCCTGTTCCAGATCCGTCTGCCGCGCATCCTTCTGGCCATCCTGATCGGCGCCGCGCTCGCGACGTCGGGCGCCGCCTTCCAGGCGATGTTCGTCAACCCCCTCGTCTCGCCGGGGATCCTGGGCGTCCTCGCCGGTGCCTCCTTCGGCGCGGCGCTGGGGATGCTGCTGAGCGAACAGTGGTGGATCGTGCAGGCCCTGGCCTTCGCCTTCGGCTTCGTCGCCGTCGCCTTCGCCGTGATGGTGGGCTCCATGGTGACCAGTTCGCGCTCGACCGTCATGCTCGTGCTCGGCGGGGTCATCAGCGGTTCGCTCTTCACGGCGCTGCTCTCCGTCGTCAAATACGTCGCCGACCCCTACAGCACGCTGCCGGCCATCGTCTACTGGCTGATGGGCTCGCTCAGCATGGCCGAACTCGACGAAGTGCTGCTCGCCGCCGTGCCGATGGGGCTCTCCATCGCGGCGCTGCTCGTGATGGGCAAATATTTCGATCTGCTGAGCCTCGGCGACGAGGAGGCGCGCGCACTGGGCATCGACGTCAAACGCATCCGTCTGACCGCCATTATCCTGGCGACGCTCGCCTCGTCGCTCTCCGTGGTGATGGCGGGCATCATCGGCTGGGTGGGACTCATCATCCCGCACATCGTCCGCATGGCCGCGGGGCCGTCGCATACGCTGCTGCTACCGCTGAGTGCCCTGGTCGGCGGGGCCTTCATGCTTCTGGCCGATTCCGTCTCCCGCCTGGCGATGAACGTCGAGATCCCCATCGGGATCCTCACCTCGCTCATCGGGATTCCCGTCTTTATCATCGTACTCAAACACGCGAGGGCCGCATGGAACTGAAACCCGTCTACACCGTCAAAAATCTCTCTTTTGCCTATCCGAAACATTCCGTTCTCGATGGCGTCGACCTCGCCCTCTACCCGGGGGAGGTCGTAAGCCTGCTGGGGCCCAACGGCTGCGGCAAAAGCACCCTCATCCGCCTCATGCTGCGGCTGCTCGAAGGCAGGGGCGACATCCGCCTGCACGGGGAGCCGCTTTACAACTACAACCACCGCGACATCGCGACGCATGTCGCCTACATCCCGCAGTACCACAACGTCCCCTTCGGCTACAGCGTGGAGGAGATGGTCCTGATGGGGCGGGTGTCGAAACTGGGTTTTTTCGCCCACCCCTCCAGGCGCGACCGCGACATCGCCCGCGCCGCCCTGGAGCGCGTCGGCATCGCCGACCTTGCCGCGCGCCCCTTCGGACAGCTCAGCGGCGGCCAGAAGCAGATGGTGCTGCTGGCGCGCGCCATTGCCCAGGAGGTTCGCACCTTCATCATGGACGAACCGGTCAACGGGCTTGATTACGGCAACCAGATGCGCCTGCTGCGGATGATCGCTGAGCTGGCCGATGAAGGCTACACCTTTTTAAAGACGACCCACTATCCCGACCATGCGCTGCTGGTCTCCACCCGGGTCGTGGTCATGCACGGGGGCAAAATCATCGCGAACGGCGATCCCGATGCGGTGATTACCCCCCGGATGCTGCGCCACGTCTACGACGTCGATGCGGAGGTGATCCGTCACCGCGAACGGGGCTGGTGCGTCCCCCATTTCACTTCCCCATCCCATACCCCATGTTCATAAGGAAAACCATGAAAAAAAACCTTGCCATCACAGGCTTACTCCTCCTGCAGCACGCCGCCGCGGCCGACGATACCTACCTGGCCCCCGTCACCGCGACCGATTCGGCCTATTCCCAATCCGCCGAACGCGACGACACGCGGATCGACAGTCCGACCAACCCCTACCGCGTCGCCAAATCCGCCGCCTTCGGCACGGAGGTGATGGATGAGAAAGAGATCGAAGCCTACAAGGCCAAGAACGTCCTCGAACTCCTGAACATGGCGACGGGCCTGGACCTCACCTACCAGGGACGCCGCCACCCCTTCTTTGTCAACATGCGCGGCGGCGGCAGCATCACCTACATCGTCGACGGGGCCATTCTCCCCTCCAGCAGCGACCGGATGCTGCAGCAGCTCCCCGTCAACGCGATCGAATCGATCGAGATCGTCCGCTCCTCAACGGCCCTCTCACTGGCCCCGTCGATCGGCATCGGCGCCTCGAACAGCGGCTCGGGCCTCAATATCGGGTTTATCGTCATCCGCACCAAACGGCCGAAAACCACCGAAGGGCTGCTCCACGCCTACTACGAACAGGCCGTCGCGCAGCCCGCGGCGAACGGGCAGGACATCTATGTCGGAACACGGCTGGACGAGGGCGCTCCCTACAACAGCTATGTCGGGATGATGGCCTCCCGCCACGACCGCCCGAGCAAAGATTCGTGGTTCGACGGCAGCCGGGCCGTGTCGGGAATGGTCAACGGCGGCCTCACCCTCGGGAAACTTTCCCTGAATATGATGGGCTACATCGATAGCGGCCGCTTCGAGATGCAGCGCGGCGTCGCCGTCGACGGCACGACCGACAGCGCGAAATGGTACTATGACCCTGTCCAGACCCGCATCTTCTCCCTGGACGGCAATCTCCTCTGGAACGAGAACCAGATTACGCTCTTCTCCGCGGCGACGATCGCGTACGACCAGGAGGAGCACAACGAATATTTCAACAGCGCCGTGGCGTCGCAGCGTCACTACGAGGAGAAGACCCAGACCCTGAGCCTCCGGCACAACGCCCGCTTCGGCGACACCACCGTGCATCTCGGCGGACAGTCGACCCAGAGCAAAGGGTTTGGTCCCAACCTCTCCAAGGCCTACAACAGCTACAACACGACGGTGAACGGCTACTCCGTCGCCGCCGAACACTCCCTATTCGACGGGATGCTCTGCCTCGACGCCGGCTACCGCTACGACGTCAAGCACATCAACCACGCCACGGCGGCCAAAAGCGAAGCACTGGCGACGCCGGATGCCAATAACAATACGGACCTTCCCCCCGCCAACGTCTTTACGGCGGGCATGCTTGTCAGCGTCGCCGACGGCTACCGCCTGAGCGCGCGCTACTTCTACGGCAATGAAGGGACCTCCGGGGATTTCGACCTGATGACCGAAAACAACGCGACGCTGCACGGCGAACGGCAGCAGCGCTGGGAGATCGGTTTCGAGGCGGGCATCGCCCGCGCCTTCGTCCCGGCGCTCACCTATTTCGATGTCGCTATCGACAATGAAAAAACCGCGACGGGCAATACCTACACCGACAGCGACGGCAACGAGTACTACTACTACACCGAGCAGGATTCCCACCGCAAAGGGATCGAATTTCTCCTCAAAGGGCGCATCGGCAAGACGACGAGCTACCGCTTCGCATGGACCCATATCATCGAGAATTCGACGACGTCCGAAGGCGTGACCACGGAGAGCCTCGGCGCCACGATGCCGCGCAACACCTTCAGCGCCCTGCTGAGCCACAGCTACGAGGCCTACCGTTTCAACATCTCGGCCAAACGCGTCGACGGCTACTCCAGCTCGCGCAGCCCGAAAGGCACGATGACCGGCCTGGACCTGGGGGACTATACGCGCATCGACGCCAACATCGCCCGCGACTTCGTTTTCGGCAACACCACCGCCACCGCCAAGCTCTACGGCCGCAACCTGACCGACGACCACTACGCGACCCGCTACGTCACCGGCTACTACTACGACCGCGGACGGACCCTCGGGGCCGAAATCGCCTTCGCTTTTTAGGAGGAACCATGCGCTTCACCACGCCTCTACTCCTGATGTCACTGCTGCTGGGCACCCTGCTTGGCGGACGGGAGATCACCGATATGCTCGGGCGCAACGTCGTCGTGCCCGCCGCGCCCCAAAAGGTCTATGCCCCCTCGCCGTACGGTTCGTATGCGCTCTATGCCATGGACCCCGCGCTGCTGGCAGGCTGGATCTTCACGATCGACGAACGCGCCTACCCCTACCTCGACCCACGGATGCGGACCCTCCCCGTCCTCGGTCGGGTCTTCGGCCCGGGCCAGTCCGCAAACCTGGAGATCCTGCTCGCGCAGCAGCCCGACCTGCTGCTTATGTGGTCGCACCGCGACGCGTTTACGCAGAAGGAGGCCGAGCGCCTGCGCATCCTCAACACGCCCGCCGTCTACGCCAAGGACGAAGCGTTGACCGACTATGCGGCCATCTTCCGTTTCCTGGGCCAAGCCCTCGGCCTCCCCGAACGGGGCGAAGCCCTGGCGCGCTACAGCGAGAACGTTTTCGCACGGGCCGAGCAGACCCTGGCTGACATCCCCCAATCGCAACGCCCGCGCGTCTACTACGCGGAGGGCCTGGACGGCCTCTCCACCGAATGCGACGATGCCATCCACGTGCAGCTGCTCAAGCTCGCCGGCGACGTCAATGTCCACCGCTGCCACACCTCCAACCACAAGGGGCTGGAGAAACTCTCCATGGAGACCCTGCTGCAATACGACCCCGACGTCATCCTCGTGCAGGAGCAGACCTTTTTTGATCGCATCGGTACCCTTCCCTCGTGGCAGCACCTCCGCGCGGTGCAGAAAGGGCAGGTCTACCTCATCCCCCGTCTCCCCTTCAACTGGTTCGACCGTCCCCCCTCGTTCATGCGGCTGCTCGGCCTGCAGTGGCTGATGGCGACCCTCTACCCGGGACAGTACGGCGAAGACGTCCGCGAGACGACCCGCGCCTTTTACCGCCTCTTCCTCAACGTCTCCCTGACACCCGATCAGCTGACGACCATTCTCAACGGAGCCCTCCATGAAAACCGTCTCTAACCCTTCCACCCTTCTCAGCCGGCTGACGCTCCTGATGCTGGCAGCCTGCATCTCCCTCTGGGGCCGGGTGGTCACGGACGATTTCAACCGCTCGGTGGAGGTGCCGGAGACGGTGCGCGCCATCTACTCAACGCATCCGCCCCTCACCATGAGCCTGCTGGCCTTCGACCCCCGGCTCGTCGCCGCCCTCAACTTCCCCTTCACCGACGCGCAGAAGCCCTATGCCGGGGCGGCTGCGCAGCGGCCGGTCGTGGGCGGCTTCTTCGGGCAGGGACAGACGCCCAACATGGAGCTGCTGCTGCAGGTCAAACCCGACGTCATCCTCATGTGGGGGGATATGACCGGTGCCGACCGCATCCTCGCAAAGCTTGAAAAGCTCGGCATCCCCGTCCTGATGGTCCGCAACAGCACCCTCGGCGACCTCATCGGGCAGTTCCGGCTCTTCGGGGCGCTCTCGGGCGACACGACACGCGCGCAGACGCTGATGCGCTACACCAAAGAGAGCCTGGGGCTGCTGGAGCAGTACCGCACACAGCTCTCCGCCGCGAAAAAAGTGCGCTACTACTTCGCCGAAGGCCTCGACGGTCTCTCGACGGAGTGCCCGGGGTCGTTCCACATACGCCCCTTCGATTTCGCCGGGGCGCAGAACGCCCTCGTATGCACGATGAGCTCCAACTTCGGCATGGAGAAGGTGAGCATGGAGAGCATCATGCGCGCCGACCCCGACGTCATTGTGGCGATGGAGCCGCAGTTCGTCGCCCATGCCCAAACGGACCCCCTCTGGCGCAGCCTCCGGGCAGTCAAAACGGGGCGGCTGTTCCTGGTGCCGGCGCACCCCTACAACTACATCACCCGCCCCCCTTCCTTCATGCGGCTGATGGGCATCCGCTGGCTGATGCAGCAGTTCTACCCGGGGCTGCTCAAGGAGGATGAACAGGCCCGCTTCGAGGCGATCTTCTTCCCCCACTACAAGGAGACAGACCATGCTTACTGACAAACTGCTCGGCATCGCCGTGATCGGGATCGACCCCGTGCTGTGGGTGCTGCTCGCGATGAGCAGCGTCTCGCTCTTCGTCATCGCCGAGCGGCTCCTCGCCTTCCGCACCCTTGAAGCCGACGCCTCCGCCTACCCCGAGGCGCAGCTGCGCCTCAAACTTGAAAAACGGCTGGGCATTCTGGCCACCTTCGGCAACAACGCCCCCTTCATCGGCCTTTTCGGCACGGTGCTCGGGGTCATCAACGCCTTTCACACCCTGGGCGCGGATGCCTCCTTCGGGGTCAACGCCGTGATGGGCGGGATCTCCGAGGCGCTTGTCGCGACGGCAACGGGGCTCTTTGTGGCGATTCCCAGCGTCATGGCCTACAACTACTTCGTGCGCCGCATCAAAACGGTCCTGCTCAAACGGGAGACGGGGGCATGAGCGCGTCGGCGATGGAGGAAGATCAGGAGATCAGCGAGATCAACATGACCCCCTTCGTGGACATTGTGCTCGTCATCCTGATCATCTTCATGGCGACGGCGACCTTCGTCGCCCAGGGGAAGATCCCGGTCACCCTTCCCAAAAGTTCGGCGCAGGCGGGGCAGAAAGAGCCCAAAAAGCCGACGGTGATCACAATCGAAGAGAACGGCCGCTACCACCTCAACGATGCGGAGGTGAGCGAAACGCAGCTGCGCACGCGGCTGCAGGAGCTCAACGCGACCCAGCGTGCCGTGGGGGTCATCGTGCGCAGCGATGCACAGACCCCCTTCGCATTCGTGGTGAAGGCGATCGACTGGTGCAAAAGCGCCGAGGTGAGCACATTCGCCATCCAGACCCAGCAGGAGCAGCCCCGATGAGAGCGCAGTACCGTTTCGTCACGGCATTGACCGTGACCACCACGATTCACGCGGCGATCGCGGGGGCGCTGATACAGACCGAACTCCCCGAACCCGCCGGCCGCGAGGCCGTGAAGATCGCCGTGGTCGATATCAGCACCCCCGAGCCGGAGGCCCCCAAACCCGTTGCACCGACGCCGAAGCCCCCGGCCCCGCCAATAAAAAAGCCGCTGCCGCCGAAAGTAGTGCCCAAACCGAAACCGGTGGCTAAACCGGTAGTGAAACCGTTGCCAAAACCGAAGCCTACACCGGCACCGGTAACGCCGTCCAAATCCGCATTAACCGCGGTGCCGCTGCCCAAACCGCCCGAAACACCGCAGGCTGCCCCGGCGGAAACGTCCGAAGCACCGGTCAGCGAGCCCGCGCCCCCTTCGGCATCCGCACAGCGCCGGCAGGCGGCCGAGAGCTATCTGGGAAGGGTACGCCAGAAGGTGCAGGCCTGCCTGTGCTACCCGATGACGGCCAGGCGGCTGCGGCTCGAAGGCGAATCGCGGCTGCGGTTCATTATCCTCAGCGACGGCAGCATCAACGCCCTGGCCCTGCAACGTTCCAGCGGCCACCGCACCCTGGACGAACAGGCACTGGCGACGATCCGCAACGCCGCACCCTTCGAGGCACCGCCGGAAGGGAAGGCGCTGAGCATCGTCCTTCCGGTCACCTTCAACCTCCGGCACGGCGGCTGATCGCGATCGCAGATCGTTATATCTATATTGACATAAAGGAAAAAACCATGAATGCGACCCATTCCAAAAAACACAAAGGCGCCGGCGACCCTTCCGGCTTTGATGCCATCGTCAGGGAGGTCTTCGCCCCCATCTACCCGGTCATCGCGTCGCAGATTATTCAACAGACGCAGACAACCCGGGGCGTCTGTCTCGATGCCGGCTGCGGCACAGGTGCACTGGGACGGGCCATGGCGCGACTGAGCGGATGCGAGGTCACCTTCTTCGACCAGAGCGAAAAGATGCTCGAATTTGCCCGCGGCTACGCCGACGCGGAGGCCATTACGGCGCGCAGCCGTTTCCTCCAGGGCGATATCCACGACATCCCGCTCCCCTCGGAAAGCGTCGATCTCGTCATCAGCCGGGGTTCCTCGCCCTTCTGGGATGACCAGAAACGGGCCTACAGCGAAATTCTCCGCGTGTTGCGCCGCGGCGGCCGTGCCTATGTGGGCGGCGGATTCGGCAGCGCGGAACTGCGCGAGCAGATCGTCAGCACGATGCTCGAGCGCGAACCGAATTGGGAAGAGCGTTTCAAACACCGCTCGAAAGCCATGCGCGATGCGCTGCCGCAGATCCTCGAACGGCTGCAGCCCGCCTCCTTCGAGATCATTAACGACGAGAGCGGCTTTTGGGCCCATATCTGCAAGTAGAGGGGCTCTGATGCACATCGGTTTATTTTGCCTCGCCGAAGACTACAGCGGCGACACGGCGCAGAGCCTGCATGAACAGCTTCGTCTCGTCGAGGCGGCGGAGCGGCTCGGGTTTGACGAGGCGTGGTTCGGCGAACACCATTTCAACAACTTCAGCGTCATTCCCGACCCGGCACTGATGCTCGCCTACGCCGCGGCGCGTACGCAGCACATCCGGCTCGGCACCGCGGGCTTCCTGGCCCCCTTCTACCATCCCGTCCGACTGGCCGAAAGCATCGCCGTCCTCGACAACCTGAGCGGCGGCCGCATCAACGCCGGCTTTGCCAAGGGAGGGTTCGCCCCGGACACCCGCCACTTCCTGCAGCAAAAAGAGGAGCTGCGCAGCATTATGTTCGAGACCGTTGAAGCCGTCGAACTTCTCCTGCAGCGCAGGGGCGTTGATTTCGAAGGCGACTTCCTCCAGATTCGCAACAGCACGGTGACGCCGAGACCCCTCCAGAAGCAGCTCCCTTTTTACGTGGCGACCTTCGCGTCCGAGGCGACGATCCACTTTGCCGCGACGCACGGCTACGGCCTGATGATGTCGCAGGGGGCGACGCTGCGCGACTGCGTCGAGGCGCAGAACTTCTACCGCATGGTCGCCGGGCACGACCCGGAGATGATCGTCATGCGCGTCTTTGCCGTCGCGGACAGCGACGCCGAGGCGCAGCGCGCCGCCCTGCCGGCCATCGACCACTTCGTCAAATGCATGCGTGCCGCCCAGCGGGAGCAGCCTCAGCCCGGTTTCGACGCCGAAAACTATGAAGCGCTGCTGCGGGAGCGGAGCGCCTTTTTCGACGGGCAGGCCTTCTTTGAGAATGCCATTCTCGGCAACCCCGACACCTGCATCGCCCGGATCGATGCCCTGACCCGCGCACTGCCCAACCTCCATCTCTCCCTCAAACCCGCGGGCCGGGATGCCGACACCGATATCGCCATGCTCGAACGCTTCAATGCCGAGATCAGACCCCATTTCAATCCAGGAGTATCTTTATGAAACAAAACCCGCGTCTTTCCACCTTGCTTGCGGCGCTGCTTGCGCCTGCCCTTCTCTGTGCGGAGAGCTTCGAGCTCGGCCAGGTCTCCGTCACCGCCGACCCGCTGCTCTCGGAGATCTTTAACGACCGGGTGGACGCCGAACAGATCGACATCTACGGCGACACCACGGTTTCCGAAGCCCTTACCCGTATGACGGGGGTGGCATTCTACTCCCGGGGCGGCCGGGCCGAGACGGATATCAGTATCCGCGGTTTCGATTCGCGCCGCATCGGCGTCTTTTACGACGGCGTGCCCATCTACGTCCCCTATGACGGCAATATGGACTACACCCGCTACCTGACAACCAACATCGCTGACATTGACGTCTATAAAGGCTTCTCCTCGACGGCCTTCGGCGCCAATACGATGGGTGGGGTCGTCAATATCGTCTCCAAAAAGCCAAGCCGCCCCTTCGAAGGCACCGTCTTCGCTCAGGGGTCGATCGACAGCAGCGGCGACCAGACGGGTACCATGGTCGGCGGGAACATCGGCATCCGCGAACCGCACTACTACCTGCAGCTCTCCGCGACGGGCAAGCACCGTGATCACTCCCGTCTGCCCGAAAGCTACGACGCGACCCCGGTCCAGCCCGAGGGCGACCGGCTCAATTCCGCCTCCGACGACCGCCAGGTCAGCGCCAAATACGGCTACCTGCTTGACGGCGGCGAAGTCGCCCTTGGCTATATGTACCAGCACGCGACCAAGCAGCAGCCTACTGTCACCGACCCCGTCTACGGCCGTGAAAAGTACTGGGACTGGCCGAAATGGGATATGCAGAGCCTCTACGCCGTCGGGAAGCACACCCTCTTCGGCGGGCTCTTCAAAGCGACGGCCTACTACACGGAGTACGAAAGCAAGCTCTACTCCTACGACGACATCAACCTGACGACGATGAACAAAAAGTTCGCCTGGAAATCCAACTACAAGGAGTCGACCTACGGCCTCCGGGCGGAGTTCACCGTCGACGCGGCGGGCAACCGGCTCACCCTCTCATCAAACTACAAACATGACCACCATAAAGGGTACGACATCGACAAGGTGACCAACGTCAGTACCCTGGGGGAGGAGTTCGAGGATACGACCCTCTCCTTCGGCGTGGAGGACAGCTACCGCTTCGCGGAGCGCTTCACCCTTGTCGCGGGCATCGGCTATGACGTCAAATCCTCCGACTACATCAGCGACCCGACGATCGACGACAAGAAAGACGAATCGGCCTGGAACCCGGAGGCGGCCTTCATCGCGGAGCTTGCCCCCAAACAGACCCTCCGCCTCAGCGTGGCCCAAAAGACCTATTTCCCCTCGATGAAAGAGCGCTACTCCTACAAGCTCGGCTACGGGGTACCCAACGGCGACCTGAAACCGGAGATGACGACCCACAGCGAACTCGCCTACAAGGGCGTCTTCAACGATGCGTGGATCGCGGAGGCGGCCGGCTTCTACCTGGTGACGGAGGATTACATCCAGGCCGTCTACTATGACACCTTGGACGGTGTCAACCGCACGCAGAACCAAAACATCGGCACCTTCTACCGTTCGGGGGCGGAGCTCGCCCTCTCCTACATTGCCGACGTTTACGAAGCGGGGGCGAATGCCACTTTCCTGAAAATCGGCAGCGCCTCTTCCGACAAGCCCATCGGCGTACCGACGCGCGAATACAACCTCTTCACCCGCGTCTTTTTCGCCCCGAATCTGAGCGGCCTCGTCACCCTCCACGGCCAGAGCGGTGCCTACGGGCAGCTGGCCGACAGCAGCTACGAGAAACTGGGCGACGTGCAGACGATCGACGCGAAGGTGACCTACCTGCCGATCACCTCCGTCGCGGTCGAAGTCGGCGTCAAAAACATGGCGGACAAACTGAACTATTACGACGACGGCTATCCGGAACCGGGGCGGGAGTTCTACGGCAGACTCACGTACAGCTTCTGATGCGCCGCCTTTTCCTGACCGTGCTATTTTCGGCGGCACTGCTTCACGCGGAACCGGTGCCGCCGCTGCGCGTCGCCGTCATTGGCGGGATGACCATGAGCGGCATGTGGCAACAGATCGCCGCCGCCTTTGAGGCCGCCCGCGGCATCCCTGTCGACGTCGTCGTCAGCGGCCCCAAATCGGAGCTCGACGCCTACTGCAGAGAGCACCCCGTCGACCTGGTGACGATGCATGCCAGCGACACCATCACCGACCTGGCCGCCGACGGCCTCTTCGAGCAGCTCACCCCCTGGACGCGCAACGCACAGATGCTCCTGGGCCACCGCAGCGATCCCGCCGGGCTGACCGGGGCCGGGAACCTGCAGGAGGCGCTGGCGAAGCTCGCTGCCTCGGAGGCCCCCTTCCTCGTCCATGCGAGCGGCGGCACCTTCGAAGTGTTCAACGCGCTGCGCACGAAACAGGGGTGGCGCATGCCGCCGGAGCAGCTCCGTTTCACCCCCGCCAAACGCGGTTTCCTCAAGGAAACGGCGGCGTTGAAGGGGTATACGCTTTACGGCGTCATCCCCTTTTTGATGCACAAACAGCACCATCCCCAGATCCTGGGCTTCTATTTCGACGATCCCGCCCTGCAGCGCCCCTACCTGGCGGCCATCGGCAGCCAAGGGCGGCTCAGCGCCGCCCGTCACGCCCGTGCCGAGGCACTGCTGGCCTTTCTGACGTCGCCGCAGGCACAGGGCATACTGAAGGATTTCCGCATCGACGGCCACCCGGGCTACCCGGTCTTTTACCCCCTCACCCCCAGCCAAGGAGATAATGATGTTTCTCGAACCCATTGATTTTGCCACCATGTACAAGGCCCACAAGCTCGCCACCGACTTCAAAGGCAAAAGCGCGGACGAATGGAACGCCAAGGCCGCGGACATGGCGCCGCGCATGGTCAACAGCCCCTACGTCGACACCTTCCTCTCGAAGATGGAGCTGGATGCGGACGACGTCGTACTCGATATCGGCTGCGGGCCCGGCACCCTGGCCCTCGCCCTGGCCAAAAAGGTCAAGAAGGTCATCGCGATCGATTACGCCGAACAGATGCTCGAACAACTACGCCTCTACGCCGAACGCGAAGGGATCACCAATATCGAAACGCACCGGCTGAGCTGGGAAGATGACTGGAGCGCGCTGCCGCAGGCCGACATTGCCGTCGCGTCGCGCAGCCTGGAAGTCGGCGATATCGAAACGGCCCTCGCGAAGATGACGCGCCACGCCGCGAAGGCCTGCTACCTCACCTACAAGGCCGGCGGCAGCTACGTCGATCTGGAGATCCTCGAGTTCATCGGCAGGCAGATCACCCCGAAGCCCGACTTCTGGTACATCCCGCTGATCCTCTACCAAAAAGGGCTGCTGCCGCGCATCGACTACATCGAGACCGAACAGGGCAGCATCAACAGCGGCAGCGCCGACGCCTTCGTCACCTCCCTGCGCTGGAGCCTCGGCAGCCTCACCGGCGACGAGGAGGAGAAGGCGTACCACTACTACGACAAGGTCGTCGCCAAAACCAACCGCCACCCCCGCCCTTTCAACTGGGCCTTCGTCGCCTGGGAGACGGCGCACTGAGGCGCCGTCTAACACACCCCTAACACTCTTTGCGTACACTGGCACGACGATTTCAGCTTCCAAGGATTGTACATGAAACCCCTCGTTTATGCTTTTTGCGCCGGAGCCGCGGCCCTCTGGCTCGGCGGCTGCGGCAGCGCCGGCGGCGGCAGCGCGACCGAGGTCACCGCCGAACGCGGCCCGATGCTCTACGCGCTTGTCACCGATGCCTCGGGACAACAGGCGGCGATGCTCTCGGGTGGCCGCTATCGCTTCGCCAATGATCCGGTCTACCCCGTCACCACTCTGGGAGGTGTCATCGACATCAACCGTAACGGCATTATCGATGCCGGCGACCTCCCCGCACCGGAACTGAAACTGCAGACGCCGCAGGGACTCGCCCTCACCCTCGTCTCCTCCCTGGCGCACAAGGCCCAGATCGCGACGATGCTGCAAAACGATTTCAACCTGAGCGAAACGCGCCTCTACAATGCGACGCCCTCCGGCGACAGCACTATTGCCGCCATCAGCGACGAGCTCTACAAATACTGCGTCGAGCACAACGTCAGCGACCCCTCCACTCTGACGCTGAAAGTCATGCAGAGCCTGCAGACGCAGATTGCCGCGCGGATCGGAGAGTACAGCTCCGGAGAGTTCAACGCCACGAAGCGCGAACGCTACCTCATCAGAAACGAGCTCGGGCTGCAGACGATGACCCAGGCCGAAGCCGACGCGATGAACCGCCAGCTCGGCGAAGGTGATGGCACACCGCTGCTCTCCGAGCTCAACAGTACCCTCAGAGGGACGCTGGCGTTTATGTGGAATGAGGAGAAGATGGCCAAAGAGCTCTACCTCGCTTTGCACGCGGAATGGCCGCACAGGGAGTTCTACAATATCGCAATGATGTCCGAGAGCCAGCACCAGGCCGCCATCGCAAGCCTGCTGCAGGCCTACGACATCAATATCACCGATATCGACGGCGAGCATGCGCACTACAGCGCGGAAGAGCTGCAGGCCTACGGTTCAGGCATCTTCCCCGACGCCGCTGTCCAATCCCTCTATGACGAACTCTACGCCAAGGGTGTGCAAAGCGACCGGGACGCCCTGGAGACGGGCTGCATGGTCGAAGTCACCGACGTCAATGACCTTAATGTCAATATCGCTCTGGCAGCGGCGGCGGAGGCCGATGACCTTGCCGCGACCTTTACCACCCTGCGCAAAGGCAGCTACAACCACTACTGGGCCTTTGACGGCGCCCTCAAAGTGCTCGGCGTATCGGAAGGGTGCTGCGTGCTCGGCGAGACCTTCTGCAAAACGCCCGAAGCGTACCCCGATACCCGCGGTGGAGGCGGGGCCTAAAGATTTTGCCTAAGTGCGAATCTTCAGTTTTGGACAGGCTTGTTTGGTTAGAATCCTGCGAAATGAAAACACTGCGCCAGCTCCTGCTCTCGGTTCTGCTGTCGGCCTTCTCCTTCTTCGTGGTCCACGACTACGTCATGGCGGATGTGGATACCGACACCCAATACGAACTTTGCCTCGCGCAAAGCAGCACCGGCGCGCTTGATCTGCCCACCAAGATCCACGAACACATCCACTCCCTGATGAGCATCCCGGAGGCATCGCCCCTTCCCGCCGCCGACCGGCCCGTTGCCCTCCGGAGCCACACCGCAGCGCAGCAGCTCCACTCCTATATTTCACCCGTCCCCTCCAAGCCCCCTTTAGCCTAACTTTTTTTCCGACACACTTTAAAATTCCCATGGGCACGCACCCCCTTGTGCCGGCCCACATAAAAGGTAACATCAATGACACCCCTACGACTTCTGGCCCTCTGTGCCGCCGTGTCGCTCTCGGCGGCCCCGGTCTCACTGCAGGAGTTCCTCGATGCCGCCGCGCACTCCGACGCAGCGAAGGCGCGGCAGTTCGCCGCGCAGGCGAACAGCCTGCAGCGGCGCAGCGAACTCCTGACCGACGGTCCCGCCCTCAACGCGCAGGCGGGCTACGCCGACGCCAAGTCCATGTCAAAAAATGCCATGGAGTACCACGTCAGCGTTGAAAAACCTTTCCGCACCGCCGATACCGGCAGACTGGAACGGCTCTTCGGCACCGGCAGCGAGATGACCGCCGCACTTGAAATGGCACGCCTGCAAAACCGCGTCTATGCCTACTATATCGATGCCTGCACCCTCCAAGAGGAGCTCTGGCTGCTCGAAGACGCCAAAACCCGCGGTGTGCAGATGGAAACACTGATCCGCACCGGGATGGAAGGGGGCGAGTTCGACCGCAGCGCCTGGCTGCGCAGCCGGCTGAACGTCGAAACCCTGACCCTGCAGATCGACGACCTCAACAGCCGCTACGAAGAGAGCTTCCGCCTCCTGAGCGCCACGGCGCAGACGGAAGCCGAGAGCCTGCTCTGCCACGACCTCCCCGACACCATCGCCCTCCCCTCGGAGACCCTGCTCGCCGACGCCCCGCTGCTGCGGCAGCTCGAAAACCGCCACGGCAGTGCGAAAGCCCTCGCTTCCTATCGCAACAGCTGGCTGCAGGAGGTAACGCTCGCCGCGGGTTATGACGACGAGATGGACGTTCAGCGCGCCAACCTCCACGTCTCCCTCCCCCTCGGCCTGGGAAGCCGCCGCGCCAACGACCGCGAGGCCGCCCACCGCGACGCTCTCGCCGCCGGCGCCGAACTGCGCGCCATGCGCAGCGAGCTCGCCGCACGGGTCGCCGCGTTTAACGCGGCCCAGCAGACCCGGCAGCAAAACCTGAAACGGCTGAACGACGAGATGATCCCCGAGGCATACGAGACGACCGTTTTGCTGGAGGAGCGCTTTATGGGCTCCGAGGCGAGCTACCTCGAATACATCGACAGCCAGAAGATGCTCTTCGCCCTGCTCATGGAGGGGGTCCAGCTCCGCGCGAATGCGCTGAAGGCCGAAGCAGGCCTCTTTGCCGATCTCGGCATCACCCCCGCTACCAAGGATAAAAAATGAAATACATTATGCCCATACTCTTCACCCTCATGCTGCCGCTCGCCGCGGCCGACCGGATCGACCCCGGCACCCTGCAGGTAGCCCTGAGCGCGCCCAAAGCCCAGGAACAGCTCCCCCTCGGCAACTACCTCGGCACCTACACCTATCCGCCCGCATCCCGCTTTACCGTCAGCGCCAACACCGACGGGTTCGTGACCCGCGTCGCCGTCAAACCCTTTGCCCATGTGAAAAAAGGGCAGACGCTTTTTACGCTCAAAAGCCCGAAACTCCTTGATATGCAGTCTGAGTACATCGCGACCCTGCTGGAGCTGGAGTACTACGACAAAGAGGTCAAACGCCTCGAGCCGCTGGCGAGCAAAGGGGTCGTCGCCTCCAAGCAGCTGACCGAGAGCCGCAACCGTCGTCAGAAACTCGACGCCTCTGCCGCTTTCCAGCGCGACGTCCTGCTCGCCTACGGCCTGACACCTTCGCAGCTCAAGCGCATTGCCGCGCAGCACAAGCCCGACCCGGTCCTGACCATTTCCGCCCCGGCGACGGGAAGCATCGCCTCGATGAACGCGCAAAAGGGCGGTTACGTTGCCGAAGGCGCCGTCCTGGCCCAGCTTATCGACACGACGGAGTGCCACTTCGAGATCGACATGCCGTGGGAGACCGCCGATACCCTCGCCCTGGGGGAGAAGCTGAGCGCCGACGGCAAGCACTTCACGGTCTTCGCCAAGGCGCCGCAGATCGACCCCGTCTCGCAGACCCGCACCATCGACCTTCACGAGGGCGACGAATGCGGCGAACGGGGCGGCGCCAGTATGAACATCGCGCTCTCGCGCACCGCGAAGGCGTGGAAAGTGCCGGCCGCTTCCGTCACCGAGCTCGACGGACGCAGCGTCGTCTTCGCCAAGCGCAGTGACGGCTTCGAACCGCTCGCCGTCACCGTGCTTTCGCGCCGCGAGGGGTTCTGCTACGTCACCGGCGCTTTGAGCGCGGAGGACCGCGTTGCCGCCTCCTCCGTGCTGGCGCTGCGCAGCGCCGCCGCCGGGGGTGAATGATGGACGCGTTGCTGCGTTTCGCGCTCTCGCAGCGCATCATCATCCTCCTGCTGGCCGCCGCCGTCGCCGTCTACGGTGTGCTCTCCTACGGGAAGCTCGTCATCGACGCCTTTCCCGACGTCTCCTCGACCCAGGTGAAGATCATCATCAAGGCCCCGGGCATGACCCCGAGCGAAGTGGAGCAGCAGATCACCATCCCCGTCGAACTGGAGATGCAGGGCATTCCCCATCAGACGATGGTCCGCTCCATCTCCAAGTACGCGCTGGCCGACATCACGATCGACTTTGAGGAGGGGACCGACCTCTACTGGGCCCGCGACCGCGTCTACCAGCGTTTTACGGCCGTCAAGAAGGAGCTTCCCGAGAACATCGGCGGGGGGATCGCCCCCATTACAACTCCGCTGGGCGAGATCCTGATGTTCACGATCGAGTCCGAGACCCTCAGCCTGATGGAGAAGCGTACCCTGCTTGACTGGACGATCCGTCCGTCCCTGCGCAGCGTTCCCGGCGTCGCCGACGTCAATGCGCTGGGCGGCCTCGTGAAAAGCTTCATCGTCAAGCCCGATTTTGCCCGCCTCTCCGCCTACGGCATCCCCGTCTCCCAACTCATCGAGGTGATCGAACGCAACAACGCCAACTACGGCGCCGGACGGATCGAGCAGGGCGACGAGGCGATGATCGTCCGCGTGCTGGGGAAACAGACCGGCATCGAAAGCATCCGAGAGCTCGTCCTCGCCCAGCGCGAGGGCAGCACCGTCTACGTCGGCGACGTCGCCGATGTCAGCGTCGGGGCCGTCACCCGCTACGGCTACGTCACCAAGAATGGCAAAGGCGAAGCGGTCGAAGGGCTCGTGCTCGGCCTCAAAGGCGCCGACGCCTCCCGCACCGTGTCCGCCGTCAAAACGCGCCTGGCCGCCCTGGAAAAGAACCTGCCCGAGGGCACGAAGCTGGACGTCTTCTATGACCGCAGCGATCTCGTCGGCAAGGCCGTCAACACCGTCCAAAAGGCACTGATGGAAGCCGTCGTGCTCATCATCGTCATCCTGCTGCTGATGCTCGGCGACATCATCTCTGCGCTCACCGTTGCGCTGATCCTGCCGATGGCGATTCTGAGCGCCTTCATCCTGATGCACCTCTTCAGCATCAGCGCCAACCTGATGAGCCTCGGCGGGATCGCCATCGCCATCGGGATGATCGTCGACTCCGCCGTCGTTATGGTCGAAAACATCGTCGCCTGGCTGGGGCACCCCAAATACGCCCATGAACCGCGCAGCCGCCTTATCTACTTGGCGGCCAAAGAGGTGAGCCTCCCCATCGTCTCGGGCGTCGTCATCATTATCACGATCTTCTCGCCGCTGCTGATGCTGCAGGGGCTCGAGGGCAAACTCTTCGCCCCGGTGGCGCTGAGCATCGTCTTTACCCTCGCCTCCTCCATCCTCTTCGCCCTCTACCTCATCCCCGTCATTGCCGGGATGAGCATCAAAAAGGCCCACGACGAACCGACCTGGCTCGTGCGCAAGCTCGAGGAGATCTACATCCCGACGCTCATCCGCGCCTTCCGGTTCGAAAAACCGATCTACCTCCTGCTGGTGCTGCTCGTACCGCTCTCCGTTTACATGTTCGGCAGCGTCGGCAAGACCTTTATGCCGACGATGGACGAAGGCAATATCGTCATCGGTGTCGAGTCCGACCCCGCCATCAATATCCCGGCGGGGATCATGCTCAACACCCAGATCCAGCAGCAGCTCATGGCCGCGGTGCCCGAGATCAAATCCATCATCTCCCGCAGCGGCTCGGACGAAATCGGACTCGACCCCATGGGGCTAAACGACACCGATACCTTCCTCGTGCTGCATCCCAAGTCCGAGTGGCGTACACCCGACACCGACTGGCTCCGCGCGCAGATGCGCACGGTGCTTGAAGGGATCACCGGGATCGAGTACGGCTTCACCCAGCCCATCGAGATGCGCACCTCCGAGATGCTCACCGGTGCGCGCGGCGACGTCGTCGTCAAGCTCTTCGGCGACGACATCGAGACCCTCAACACCCTGGGGACGAATATCGCCGACCTTCTGAAATCGACCGAGGGGAGCGAGGACGTCTACATGCGCCAGAACGAGGGGGTCAGCTACCAACAGGTCGTGTTCGACAAGAAACAGCTCACCAAGTACGGCCTCAACCTTGACGAAGCGGCGCAGATCCTCGCCATCGCCGTGATGGGCGCCGAGGCGGGCAAGATCTACGAAGGGATGAAGCAGTTCTCCATCCTCATCCGCGGCGATTACGCGCAAAACGACCTGCCGCTCTCGTCGATCTACCTCACGACCCCGGCGGGCGAGCGCATCGCCTTCTCCAATATCGCGCACATTGAGCGCACGGAGGGGAGCGTCGAGATCAAGCACGAGGGAGCCCAGCGCTTCGTCTCCATCCAGACCAACGTCAGCGGGACAGACCTCACGACCTACGTGGCGTCGATCGCCGCGAAAATCGAGCAGGAGGTGGCCCTCCCGGCAGGGTACCGCCTCGAGTACGGCGGGGAGTTCAAAAACCAGCAGCGCACCATGGCGCGCCTCTCCGTCGTCGTGCCCATCGCCCTGGCGGTGATCTTTATGATCCTCTTCTTCACCTTCCGCTCCCTGCGGCAGGCCGCGGCCGTCTTCGCGATGATCCCTTTGGCGTTGACAGGGGGGATCGCGGGACTGATGGCGAGCGGCCACTACCTCTCCGTCCCGGCATCGGTCGGCTTTATCGCCCTGCTGGGGATCGCCGTACTCAACGGGGTCGTTATGGTCAGCTATTTCAACGAACTGATCAAAACGATGCCCCTGGAGAACGCGGTGATCGAGGGGGCCAGACGGCGCCTTCGCCCGGTCCTGATGACGGCGCTCATCGCCGCCTTCGGCCTCGTGCCGATGCTCTTTGCCACCGGTCCCGGTTCGGAGATCCAGAAGCCCCTCGCCGTCGTCGTGATCACCGGGCTGATCAGCTCGACCCTGCTTACCCTGATCATCCTGCCGATCCTCTACCGGCGGATCGAAGCGAAGAAAGAGTTACAATATACTGTGTGAAAAGGAGTGTTGATGAAAACGGAACTGCTTATCGGTACCCTGGCTTTCGTCACGGCCATCCAGATCATTCCCTTCGGCCACGACCATACTAATCCTCCGGTTATGGCCGAACCGGCGTGGGACACGCCGCAGACCCGCACGCTCTTTATGCGCGCCTGTGCCGACTGCCACTCCAATGAAACCGTCTGGCCCTGGTACAGCCACGTCGCCCCCGTCTCCTGGCTCGTCGCCCACGATGTTGAAGAGGGGCGTGAACATTTCAACGTCTCCCTCTGGGGCGTGCAAAAGAAAAACGACGGCGATGAAGCCGCGGAAGAGGTCGAAGAGAATGAGATGCCACCGCTCGTCTACCTGCCGACCCACCCAGAGGCGCGACTCACTCCGGAGGAAAAAACAGCGCTGATCGCCGGACTGAAGGCAACGTTCGGCACCGAAAAACACGGACATTGAACCGCGCGCCTAGCGCGCAAAAGGGACAACCAATGGAAGATAAATTCTCGCTCAAAAAAACGGTCTCGCTGACCCTCGGGCTTTCGTTTCTCGTGATGAGCTACACGGGCATCATGCTCTTTTTCACCCCGAAAGGGAAGATCGCGTTCTGGACCGACTGGACGCTGCTGGGACTGAGCAAGACCCAATACACCGACTTGCACATCACCTCGATGTTCCTCTTTCTGACCGCCGGTGTCTGGCACATCTACTACAACTGGAAACCGCTGGTCAGTTACCTCAAGACCCATGCGCACCGTCTGAACCCGCTGAAAAAAGAGTTCCTCGCCGCCGTACTACTCAACCTCTTTTTCGTCGGTGCCACCATGTTCCACCTGCCGCCGATGCAGAGCATCGTCAACCTCAATACGGCGATCAAGGATTACTGGGAACGGCAGGTAGGCGCCCCGCCGTTCGGCCATGCCGAAGAGGCCACCGTCGCCCTCCTCGCGCCCCAGAACGGTATCGATACGCCTACGGCGCTCAAGCGGCTGCGCGACGCCGGTTTCCGTGCGAAAAACGGCCAGCAGACCCTGGAGCAGATTGCGGTTGAAAACGGCGTCTCCGCGCAGAAGGTCTATAACACCATGCTGCCGCGCGCGCAGGCGCAGCAGAGCGTCGCGCCTCTCAGCGGTATGGGACGCAGAAGCATCGGGTCGCTCGCCGAGGCGGGGCATATCGACCTGGAAAAGGCGCTCGCCTATCTCGAAGAGCAGGGCGTCATCGCCACACCGCAGACCACCATGCGCGACGCCGCCGGACAGCTCGGAACCACCCCCTACACCCTCTTCGAAACCCTGCAAGCCCTGCCGTAAACCCTCCTCCCCGGGGGGAACGCTTTGCATTGCAGCGGTCGCCGTTGACATTATTACTAATTAGTAATATAATGCTCCTATACGCTCTGTAAAGGAGACGCCATGAAACGCACACAACAGTACGGTACGCTCGAAGACGCCGTACTGCGGACGCATATCGAACTGTCGCGCGCCTTCAACAAGCTCCGTACGAAGGAGACGGCGACCATCGCCGACCAGGGGATGACGATGGCGCAGTTCGCCATTCTCGAAGCCCTTTACCATCTCGGTACGCTGCGGGTCGGCCAGATCACCGAACTGATCCTCAGTACGCCGGGCAACATCACCGTCGTCATCAAGAACCTTGAAAGCAAAGGGTGGGTCCGAGTCTACCCAAGCGAAACGGACCGGCGCATCCGCATGGTGGAGATCACCGAAGCGGGGCAGAGCCTGATCGCGGCCCACTTCCCGGAGCACGTCCGCAACCTGGCGGCGTGGTACGGTGCCGCGCTGGAGACCGAAGAGCTTCATACCCTGTCGCGCCTGCTGCGCAAGCTGGAAAAAGCGCAATAGGACCTTTGCCCGACGCGTCAACACCGGAGAATACCATGAAACGCCGCACATTTCTTCAGATGCTGTTTCTGCCGCTGCCGGCGCTTTATGCCGAAACAAATTCAAAGGAGACCATTATGTCAAGAATGTTTGTCCACCGCGCCTCTGATAGGGGTGTCGCCGAACACGGATGGCTGCACAGCCGCTTCAGTTTTTCGTTTGCCGACTACTACAACCCCGCACGGATGGGTTTCGGGGCCCTGCGGGTGATCAACGACGACATCATTGAAGCCGGGCAGGGGTTCGGCACCCACCCTCACCGCAATATGGAGATCGTCTCCATCGTCACGCAAGGCGCGCTGAAGCACCGCGACTCCGCAGGGAACGCGGGCGTCATCCGCGCCGGGGAGATCCAGTACATGAGCGCGGGCGCGGGCATCGCCCACTCAGAATTCGCCTCCGAAACGGAAAAGACCGCCCTCTTCCAGATCTGGATATACCCCGACGAGGAGGGCGGCAGCCCCCGGTACGAACAGCGCGATTTCAACGCCTTTTATCACCCCAACCGCTGGACCCTCCTCGTCAGCGGGGACGGCCGGGAGAATTCGATCCGCATCAAGCAGGACGCCGCCATTCATGTCAGCGACATCGATGCGGGCCGGACCCTGGCGCTGCCGACGGTCGCACCGGGCCATGCGCGACTGCTCTTTGTCATCGAGGGGGAGGTCGCGGTCGAGGATCTGCGCCTCGGTGCCCGGGACGAACTGCAGATGATGGATGACAATGTCCATGATCTCGTTGCCGTGCACGACGCGAAGGTCCTCCTTTTCGACGTGCCGATGTGAAGTCACTCACGGTTTACTCACATTGGAGTATCATTATTACTAGAACGCACCCTAAGGAGAATTAGATGAAACGTATGAGTCTCGCGGCGGCACTGCTGCTCGGAGGAACCCTGTTCGCCGCACAGGGAATGATGTCCTCATTCAACGATTTTGACGCGAACGGCGACGGCATGATCAGCCAGACCGAGTTCGAAAACACCCAGCAGGCGCGGATGGCCAAGCAGGCCGAGAGCGGCAAGATGATGCGCAACGCCGCCAATGCGCCCGCTTTCGGTGACATCGATGCCAACGGGGACGGCATGATCGATCCCGCCGAATTCAGAAACCATCAGATGAACCGGATGCAGCAGCGTCCCGCCGGTATGGGTCAGGGCATGGGCAAAGCCCAGAACAAAATGCCGGGCGGTATGCAAGGCGGAATGCAGGGCAGAATGATGTCCTCTTTCAACGACTTTGACGCAAACGGCGACGGTGCGATCACCCAGACCGAGTTCGAGAACGCCCAGCAGGCGCGGATGGCCAAGCAGGCCGAAAGCGGCAAAATGATGCGTAATGCCGCCAATGCACCCGCCTTCGGCGACGTCGATACCAACGGGGACGGAACAATCGATCCCACCGAATTCAAAAACCACCAGATGAACCAGATGCAGCAGCGCCCCGGCGGCCAGGGAATGGGCAAAGGGATGAAATGCAGCGGTGGCGGAATGGGCGGCCCGAACCGCTAAGACACGTCAGCGCTTGCGGACGCAGCGCACATGCGCTTCGTCGCAGCGGTCCGTATCGAACATGTGGCCGTTGCCCCAGTAGACAGCCCAGGCATTGATGGGCATTTTGCGGTAGATCTCCGAGGTCCAGTAGGCGTTGGAGACCGTGTTTTTGAGCCCCACCTTCTTCGCGGCCGCCGCCTTGCGCAGTGTCTGCAGTTCCGCCCGCGTCGGCAGACGCCAGTCGCGGAACCCCTCAAGCTCCAGGTTCGCGCAGTAGCTGCGCGCATCTTTCCAGACCGTATCTTTCTTGGCCGCCATGGCATTGTCCTGCCACTGCAGTTTCGCCGTCGTATCGATGACCGTGTCACCGCTGCGCTTCCAGCCTGCCCAGGCCAGCGCGGAAACCACAAGCAGCAGAGAAACCACTCGAATCATTTACCCTCCTTTTCATCACCGGTACGGCGGGTCCTCGCCTGCCGCCGGGAGCCGTTCCCGTCCTCTCTCACGGGAACGTAATGACGCATCAAATCCTAAACGGATTGTGCGAACGCTTAATAAACACCGCCTACTTGAGCGGCATCAGGGCGTAGCCCCTGTTCTGGTACGCGATGGTATCGAGGTAGCTGTTTTCCGAGATGCGCAGGTAGGGCAGCACGTCTTCGCGGTCGATACCGTTGCCCTCCAGCGCGATGGCGCAGACAACCAGTTCCACCGTCTTGGCTTTGGAGAGGCGTTCCAGACTCTCCTGCGCCTTCTTGACATAGAGCACTTCCTCCTCGGGAACGAGGTAATCGGCGCTCTCCGAGGCCACCTTGGCGCAGCCGCCGTGCATCGTCACGGCGAAACGGACCGTATCGCCCTGGGCCTCGATCATCTGCATGGTCTTTTCAATGAGGTTGAACCGTGAAAGGATATAGCGCGGGTTGGAAGAGCTGCAGTCGAAGACCGCCTTGTACTCCTGGGCCGATGCCAGGACCGCCAGCAGCGCCAGAAGGGCCGGGAACCGTTTCACTGCCCCAGACCGAAGACGTTGGAGAGGGTATTGATGTAGTTGAAATACCCGGTAATCGCGACGGCCTCGATGATCTGCACGTCGCTGTAGCCCAGCGCCTTGAGGGCATCGATATCCTCCTGCTGCATCTTGTAGTTGTCTTTTTTCGATGCGCGGACGCAGAAGCGCAGAAGCGCCTTCTCTTTCTCATCGGTGGTGATGCTGTCGATCCCCTCGAGGATCTGGGTGATGCGTTCCTCGCTCAGTCCCAGCATCTTCGCGATGTTCTTGTGCACGTCGACGCACATCTTGCAGCTGTTCTCCTTGGAGATCAGCAGGGCGATCGCCTCTTTGATGTCATAGGAGAGCTCCGTCGGCTCCAGCAGGAACTTCTGGACCATCATGTCGGTGGCGAAATAGACCTTCTCGTCCAGCGCCAGCAGTTTGAAAATCTCGCCGAGGTTTCCTGTCTTCTCCAGGATGGGGCGCGCCTTCTCCTGGATTGCCGGGGACATCTCCTCGAATTCGGGTAGTGCTATATATGCCATCTTCTTCTCCTTTGCGACAATTCTAATTGAAAAAGCGTTAAGTCGTACTTAACGCTTTGGGTTCTCATCGGCCGGGTCGTGGTAGTCGACGGTCGGGATCAGCAGGGCGACGACGAAGAGCGTCAGGCTCAGCACCAGCACGATCATGAGTTCATAGCCGCCCAGCACGTCGCTGAGCCGGATCGCTCCCAGGTCCGGCCCCATGAGCTGCTTGATCCGGGGAAAAGTGAGGGTGAACACCGCACCGCCGACCATCCCGCCGATCACGCCCACCAGCGCATCGACGCGCCCTTCGGAGACGGAGACGAAAAAGGCCGAGGGGCATTTGCCGAGGATCACCAGGCCCATGCCGAACAGCACCGCGCCGACCAGCAGCCCGCCCAGTAGGGTCGGTTTCACCTGATACTCCGCAAAGCCTCCCTGTACGAGCGCATAAAATCCGACCCCCGAAAGCGCTACCGTCATCATCGCCATGCGGGGCGCCAGGGTATCTTCGAAGATCATGAAACCCGCCATCTTCTCGAACTTGTCGAGCCGGGACCAGAGGATGACCGCCCCGAAACAGAAACCGATGAAGAGCACCGTCCAGACAGAACCGTGCCCCTGCGCCGCAACGACGTCGAACATATGGGTGATGCGCTCAATCATGCGCAGCTCTTTTTGCGTTTATAGAAGAAGCGGCCGGTGATCATCCCGGTTCCCAGCGCGACGACGGTAAAGATCATCCCGCTGACGGCGGTCTGGCTCCCCCCGGAGAGGATATGCCCCGCGTTGCAGCCGCCGGCAAGACGCGCCCCGTAGACGAGGAGAAAACCGGCGATGAAGCTCCAGACCATCCGCGAAGGGACCGAGCTGTTTTTGCGCGCTTTCCACAGTGTCGGGATAAAGCTGATGTGAAAGGTCTTCGTCACGAAGAGCGACATGAAGAGGCCGCCGAAAAAGACGCCGATCAGCATCACCCCCTCCCAGGCGCCCGACGTCTCGATCAGGGCCGTGTATTCATGCCTGTCGGCATCAAGGCCGAACAGCACCTCGGAGAGATAGGCCATGCCCGTCGAGGCGCCGATCGGCCGCCCCGCTCCCCATTCGGAAAAGGTGAAAAAGAAGAGCAGGCTCATCAGGATGCCGCCGGCCCACCAAGGTATTGTACGAGGCATAATGACCCCCTTGTTTTGTAAATCGTCAAGTTATACTTTACGTTTTGAATTCTATGCTATAATGCTTAAACTTTCTTGAACAAGGAACACGGTGGAGTATAAGATCTCGGAAGTCGTCGCCAAGACCGGAGTGCCCAAATCGACCATCCTCTACTACATCAAAGAGGGGCTGCTGCCCGAGGCGCGAAAGCTCAAACCCAACGTCCACCGCTATAACGACGAACATGTGGAGCGGCTGCGCTACATCCGGTATATGAAAGAGGAGGTGGGAAGCAGCATCGAGCAGATCAAGGCGGCGCTGGGCAACCCGAACCGGTCGCTTTCGAGCTCGTTGTCGATGATCGAACCGCTGATGAATACCCTCAGCCGTGTCCCCGCCGACGCGGAACACTATACGGAGGCGGAGTTTGTCGAGGCGTTCGAGCTGGACGCCGCCGTCGTTCGGCGGCTGATGGAGACGGGCATCCTCCTGCCGACGGGGGAGGCGGACTTCACCCATAAAGACGCGGCCATCGTCAACCTGGCCGCCGCCTTCGAGAGCGTCGGGGTCGCCCCCGACATCCTCAAAGCCTACGCCGAACACGCCAGAGGACTCGCCGTCCTCGAGCGGCAGATGCAGCAAAGCCTCTGCAACGCCCGGACGGACGACAACTTCTCGACGCTGTGGAAGATCCTCTTCGAGACCCTCTTTGCCGCCAAGCCCTACCTCTTCGACCGGAACACCTACAAGGTCTTCGTCTCCGCCCTGAAAGCGGAACTCAACGCGGACGAGACGCGTTCATAAGGTTTTCAGCCCCGGTCAGTGACTCCTGACTACCACTGAGAGCACCAGCAGCCCGATATAAAACCAGATCATCGCCCCCGAAGCGGCAAAGGCCGCCAGACGTTTGGCCGTGGAAAACTCGTACATGCCCAGGCGGCTGTAGAGGATGACGGCGCTCCAGAGGGCCCCGACATAGCCGAAAAGCGAGAAGAGGTGGACCCAGCCGTCGCGCATGGAAGCCAACGGGCGCATCGTCTCCGTACTACCGGTCAACCAGTACCAGGCGTTGGCGAGGTCGGAGGCGTACTCCAGGAAGAAGAACGACCCCACGTGTGAAAGCGACCCGATGATCATCATCGGGGCCAGGGCGTAGCTGTTGCGGTGCAGGAAGCTCTTAAAGGGCTTGTTCGCCAGCACCGCGGCGACGGCATAGCCGCCGAGCACGAGCGCGCCGGTGACGCCCAGCGCCATGACGAGTGCCGCAAAACCGACCCAGTCCACGCCCTGGGGCAGGAACGATGCGAGCCACTGCCCCGCCGCGTACCACGGTGTCTGCGTCTTTACCGGCGAATGCCCGAGCCCGTGGTGGAAATGCATGGTGATGGTAATGATCGCCAGCAGCAGGATATAAACATAGGTGTGGATGGTGTGGCGGTCGTTGACCTCGCCGAACATCCCTTTGGAAGGTTTCACCAGCTGCAGCGATACCGCCTCGCAGGCCTGCGCGCAATCCATGCAGAGCGTACAGTCGCGCATGGAGTTTTTCTTCTCGAAGAGGTAGGGCTGCAACCCTGTCCCACAGGCTTTCGCGCAGTCAAAGGTCGTGCACGAGTCGCAGGCGTCGCGGTAGGTCTGCAAACGGACCGCCCCCAGTTTCCCGTAGCTTTTGGTCACGCTGCCGATCGGGCAGAGGTAGGTGCAGTAGGCCATATCCTTGTAACGGGAGAAGACGAAGAGTGCCAGCAGCGTCAGCCCGGCAAAGAGTGCCGCGGCGACCCATGGGGTCTTAAGCGCGCCCGGAAAAAGGTAGACCGGCACCCAGTAGGCCGCGATCAGGATGCCCAGCCCGATGCCGCGATGCTTCAGCCACGCCGGCGCCTCCTTTTGCGCACCGATTTTCGAAAAGAAACGGCCGATCACCCCGTGGGGGCAGACCCCGCAGAATCCCGGCCCGATCAGCACGATGCTGACGATCATGAAAAAGGGCCAGAACAGCGACCAGAAAACGGCCGTGGTATAGGGGTTCTCCGCCACGGCCGGATAGCGCAGGCCGAACCCTATCGCGGAGACGAAAAGCAGCGCAGCCGCCGTCCGCACGATGAAAAGGACGCGCTTGTTCTTAAACAGAGCCGCTACCAGCGGCCAGCCCAGCAGGTCGTTTCTCCTCCGCGTCATATGATCGACCATCTGCTCCTCCTTTTAGAACGTATAGGTATAGGTCAACATCGCGAACTGCGGCATGCCCGGCGTGTAGTAGTACTTCGGGCCGCCGTAGCCGGTCGTTTTGTCCACTTCCGTCGCGTAGCGCTGGTCGAAGAGGTTGTTGACGTTGAACTGGTAACGGTGGTGCCCGGCGGTGTAGGCAAGGCTCAAGTTCGTGACCAGCGTAAAGCCGTCGTACTTCTCCGTATTGAGGTCGTCCATGTAGAAAGGACCGTAGCTGATCCCCTCGATGCGCGCGGAGAGGCTGCCGTCATGGTATCCGGCAAAGAGCGAATACTGGTAATCGGGGATGTAGCGCTGCCTGTTACCGGAATAATCCACCCCGCCGTCGACGTAATCGCTATAGCTGTAATCAAACCATGCGCCGTTGGCACCGACGTCCACCACGTCGTTGACGAGGTAATCGAGACTGAGCTCCGCCCCGATGCGTTTCGTTTTGCCCGCATTGGTGTAATAGGTCGTATTGTCGGCCCCCTTAACCGCCACGATCTCGTCGCGCACGGCATTGTAGTAGAGCGACAGATCCATACTCCAGTCGCGGCTGCGCTGCTTCATACCGATCTCGTAGTTGACCGACAGCGAGGCTTTGAGCGACGGAGAACTGCCGTAGGTGAGGTTGGCCCGCACTTCGCTGTCCGTCGGCGCCTGGTTCGCCGCGGCGATGAGGCCGTAAACGTTGAGCGTCTCCGTGAGCGCGAACGTCGCGCCGACTTTCGGCGACAAGAGATCGTAGGACTCGGTGACGCTGTAGTCGCCCTCGCCTGTTGTGTAGTTGCCGTCGGCGTAGTCGTAGGCCAGGTACTCCGTCCCGTCGATATCGAAGGAGAGGTGGTCGTACCGCAGCCCCACGTCCACGAGCAGCCGCTCCGCGGGCGCGAAGGTCTCCTGCACGTAAAAGCCGTAAAGCGTGCTCGTACCGTCTTCGACCCCGGCCAGATCCCCTTTCGCATCGGAGGTGACTTTGATAATACGCGTGCTCGGTCCCGGGACGTCGATGGTGTCGCGGTAGGTGTACTTCTTGCTGTTGTCGCGGATGTCGCTGCGCGCCGTCAGGCCGAAGACGAGGGAGGCGTCGCGATTAAAAAGCGTATGTTTCGCATCAAAAGCGAGGTCCGTCCCGACGACGTAGTTGTCCGGGGCATCGTTGATCAGCCCCGTGACCGGGTGGTAGTGTCCCCACTTCGTGAAATACGCCTGCGGTTTGAAGGTCAGGTCGCCGAAGCTCTTCTCGTACTGCACGTTGAAGAAGTAGGTATCGGAGTAGCGGCCGCTCTGCTGCCACGCGCCGTTGGTGTTCGTCGTCTCCCCCGTCTCTTTGAAGGCGGCGAATTCGTCGGCGCTGAGAGACTGGGGCAGCTGCAGGTTCGCTTCGGTATAGGCAAACTCCATCTGCAGCGAAGCGTCATCCTCGAAGAGGTGGCCGTATTTCAGGCTCGCCTGGGTCGTATCGAACTCGTTCCAGTCGCGCCAGTTGTTGCTGGACTGGCGACGGGAGACGCTGACGCCGACATAGTTGCTCTCGTCGATCGCAAAGGAGCCCTTGACGTTGGCATTGAGGGTGTCATAGGTGCCGTACCCGATCTTGACACGGTTGTTGTCCGTATCGAAAACGGATTTGGACTTGATAAAGACGACCCCGCCGCTGGCATTGGCCGCGTAGATCGAACCCGGCCCTTTGAAGACCTCGACGCTCTCCATGTCGTCAACGTCGATGAAATCCATCCGCGTGAAACTGTCCGGGTCCGTCATCGGGACCCCGTCGCGCATGACCATGATCTCCCGGATGCCGTAGCGCGCTTTCAGCCCCGCGCCTCGGATAATGAGCCGGCTGTCGTAGCCGTTGTTTTTGCTCATCGTGATGACCCCCGGGATCGTTTCAATGGCATCTTTGACGTTGAGTACGTTGCGCTCTTCGATCTCCTCGTTGTCGACGACAGCGACGCTCTGCGGCACCTCTTTGGTTTCACGTTCGAATTTTGTCGCGGTGACACTCACGGCGTCCAGGGAGTAGGTATCCGCTCCCATCAGCGTCGTGAGTGCCGCCGGGATACTTAATAAAAGCCCCTTTTTCATACACACTCCTTAAATATAATACATAATATTATTAGAAGAGTGTTACCTAAGTGTTAAGTGAGAAAGGCCCTGCCAGGGGGGATTTAACGACATTTATTCTTTTTGATTAAAATAAATCTTTTTAATGCGCATCATCCAATTTTTTGAAACGATTAAGGTTTATGTGATCGTCAATCGTGTTTGCCCCGAAACGGTAGAGATTTAACGCTATTCACGCTATGATTATTAAAACCACCCATACAGGAGACGATCATGCCCAGCCATAAAAACCGCGAACATCTCGAAGCGATCCGCGACAATATTGCCGCCTCCCCTGAACTCAGCGATGCCGAAAAGAGCGACGGCGTGAAACTCGTCGAAGAGTGGATCGCCGAAGACAAGGGTTTCGGCCTGCTGTATGACGCCCTCGTCGGCCTCTCCTCGAAATTCGACCCGCTGCTCAAGGAGCTGGGGCTCGACTAGGCCCTTCCTGCGGTTTAACCCCCGGACGCTATACTGTCGTCATCAAACAGGGGGATACGCATGAAACATTTTTTTGTCCTGATGCTGCTCGGCCTTCAGCTCGTCGCGGCCGAACCGTTCTGGCAGCAGGTCCTCTCCGTCGAAGCGGAGCTTTACGCGCCGCGCAGCGATACGAATGCCTCGGAAGCGGCGGGGGTCGACGCAAAACTCGACGCCTTTGCCGCTTTAATCTCGGCGCTGAAAGCGGCCCCCTACAGCGTTGAAAACCCCGTCAACCCCTTTTTCCACCCCTCCGAAGCGGATGCGCAGCTCTACCGGCTCTCCGCCAAGATCCGCGTCAACCGCGAACAGGGGAACAGCCTGGCCGAAACCCGCGACCGCCTCGCCGTGCAGACGCTGAAGCTGCAGCAGCGCATCTTTGTCTTTTTCGCCTCCCTCGCGGCGGAGTGGACCACCCTCGATACGGAGGCGCTGAGTGCACGGGTCCGCGACGAGATCAACCAGCTTCAGGCGATCGGCGTGGAGGCCGATGTCCATGCCGCGGCAGAGGTGAGTGAGGAAGGGGAGATCGCCGATGCCCTGCGCCAGAACGCGGCGGCACTGCAGACCCACTACCTTTTCTACAAGGAGCTGCTGGACTACCTCCAACTTCATCCCCAGAGCCTCCAGTATCGCTCGCTGCTGCAGCGCATCAAACTCGACAGCCTGCTCGCCCTCCTCAACGACAACACCGTTGCCGCCGAGATCAACACGGGCCTGCGCTACGTCAACACCGACGTCGGCCGCCTCACGCTCTTTGCGGCCAGCCTGCTGCTCGCCTGGCTCGTCGCCGCGCTGCTCTACTACCGCGTCTACCGGCTGATGCAACACCTCATCACCCGCAAAGAAGACCTGACGGACGAGATGATGCTCAACAACATCGAGAGCATCCGCCGCCCGCTCTTCATCATTATCCTCGCCTACGGCCTGCAGGTCGGTCTGGAGATCCTGCAGCATCCGAGCAGCTCCCAGGATGAGAGCACCCTCTTCTACTTCGTCTACCTAGCGGCCTTCAGTTACATCGTCATCCGGCTGGTCGACAACTTCTTCTACCACTTCCTGCATCAGCGCACCGGGCTCAAGAACCGGCAGATGCGCAGCGAACTGGTCAACCTCATCCTCTCGATCATCAAGATCGCCATCATCATCACCGCCGTTCTTTTCTTCCTGGTGCATATCGGCGTCAATATTACCGGCCTCGTCGCTTCGCTGGGCATCGGCGGCCTGGCGGTCGCCCTGGCGGCGAAGGATACGCTCAGCAACTTCTTCGGTCTGCTCAAGATCCTCTCGGACAACTCCTTCTCCCAGGGGGACTGGATTCAGGCAGGAGACGTCGAAGGGACCGTCGTCGAGATCGGCTTCATCAGTACCGATATCCGCACCTTCGACAACGCGCTCATCACGGTGCCGAACGAAAAACTCGCCAACGTCCCGCTGAAAAACTACAACCGCCGCAAGGTCGGCCGCCGTATCAAGATGCATATCGGCGTCACCTACGGTTCGGACCGCGCAGCGCTGGCCAAGGCGATCGGCGAAATCCGCCAAATGCTCCTGGAGCACCCCGATACCGTCGTCCCGGGCGAATATGACACCGAGATGTACAACCGGCTGAAAAAACGCGAAAAGCGCCTCATCTCTGTCGAGGACAAGTTCGGCATCAAGACGAGCCTGATGGTCTACCTCGATGAGCTCTCCGCCTCGTCGATGGACATCCTCATCTACACCTTCACCAACACCGTCGACTGGGAGGAGTGGCTCCGGATCAAACAGGAGATCATCTTCAAGATCTGGGAGATCCTCGACGCGAACGGTCTCGCATTCGCCTTCCCGTCGCAGTCGCTCTACTTTGACCAAGATAACATTCGCGACAGCGTGGCGCCGATGTTCAAAAATCAACCGGAAAAATAACCCCCGCCAACAAAAAAGGGACTATAATATGGGCAACCATGCCCGAGGAGAATGATTATGGCCCACCCCGAAGCCGGCACCCAGGCTACCGATGCACAGTTGATCGACCTGACCGATCTGATCGCCCGATACTATGAGCTCAAACCCGACCCGGCCGAAGCGACGCAGCGGGTCGCATTCGGGACCTCCGGCCACCGGGGCAACTCCCTCAAGGCCAGTTTCAACGAAGAACACATCCTCGCCATTACCCAGGCCGTCTGCGAATACCGCAAAAGTGCGGGCATTACCGGGCCGCTCTTTATCGGCCGCGACACTCACGCCCTCTCCGACCCGGCCCAGATGACCGCCATCCGCGTCTGCGCCGCCAACGAGGTGCAGGTCCGCATCGCCGGGGAGGACATCTTCACCCCGACGCCGGTACTCTCCTTCACCATCCTCGAATACAACAAGACCCATACGGAAAAAGCCGACGGCATCGTCATCACCCCGTCGCACAACCCGCCCACCGACGGCGGCTTCAAGTACAACACCCCCAACGGCGGCCCCGCGGACACCGATGTCACCGCCGTGATCGAGCAACGGGCCAACGAGATCCTCGAACACCGTCTCGAAGCGGTGCACGCCCTCAGCCTCGAGACGGCGATGTCCGGCGAATACGTCGAGACCTATGACTTCATCACCCCCTACGTCGAAGCCCTGCCGCAAATCGTCGACATCGAGGCCATCAAGGCGGCAAAACTGCGCATCGGCGTCGACCCGATGGGCGGGACGGCCCTGCCGGTCTACCGCAAAATCAACAAGCTGCTCGGCCTGAACCTCCTCCTTGTCAACGAAAAGGTCGACCCCCGCTTTGCGTTTATGACCCTGGACCACGACGGTAAGATCCGCATGGACTGCTCGTCGCCCTACGCCATGGCCTCCATGATCAAACTGCGCGACAAGTACGACATCGCCTTCGGCAACGACGCCGACGCCGACCGCCACGGCATCGTCACGCCCCACAGCGGGCTCATGAACCCCAACCACTACCTCAGCGTCGCCATCTGGTACCTCTTCACCCACCGCCGGAAAAAAGGCGTGCTCTCTTTTATCCCCTTCATCGAAGGCAAAGCATGGAAAGACACCGACATGGGCATCGGCAAAACGGCCGTCTCGAGCTCGATGATCGACCGCATTGCAAAAAGCCTCGGTGCGAAACTCTATGAGGTCCCCGTCGGCTTCAAATGGTTCGTCGGCGGCCTCTACGGCGGCGACCTCGCCTTCGGCGGCGAAGAGAGCGCGGGGGCGAGCTTCCTGCGGATGGATTCGACCCCGTGGAGCACGGACAAGGACGGCATCATCATGAACCTCCTGGCCGCCGAGATCCGCGCCGTCACCGGCAAGGACCCGGGCGCCATCTACGAAGGCTTCGAAGCGGAGTTCGGGCAATCCTTCTATGCCCGCATCGACGCCGTCGCGGACCCGGAACAGAAAGCGAAACTCAAAGCGATCACACCCGAGGACATCACCGCCGACACCCTCGCCGGCGAGCCGATCGTGCAGCGTTTCAGCAACGCCCCCGGCAACGACGCCACCCTGGGCGGGCTGAAGCTCGTCACCGAAAACGGCTGGGCCGCCATGCGCCCGTCGGGCACGGAGGACATCTACAAGATCTACGCCGAAAGTTTTATCTCCGAAACCCACCTTAAAAGGATCCAGGAGGAGGCCCAGGCCATCCTCTCGGATTTCTTCGCCCGATAGATGCCGCGCTACGACCGACTGAAAGCCATCGCCCAGGAGGCGGGCAGCCTCTTCCTGGAGGGGTACCACGCCCCCAAAGAGGTGCGCTACAAGAGCGACATCGACCTCGTCACCCAGTACGACGTCGCCGTCGAGGAGCTGCTCAAAGCCAGGCTCGCCGAGGCCTTCCCCGACCATACCCTTGTCGGCGAGGAGAGCAGCGCAACGATCACCTACCCTGAAAAGGCGATCTACATCGACCCCATCGACGGCACGACGAACTTCGTGCACGGCATCCCCTTCTGCGCCATCTCCATCGGCATCTGGGAGGATCAGCAGCCCGTGGCCGGCTGCGTCTACAATCCCGTCCTCGAGGAGCTCTTCTATGCCGAAAAGGGCAAGGGGGCCACGCTCAACGGCGAACCCATCCGTGTCGACGCCGAAGCCGACAGCCTGCCGCGGGCACTGATCGCGACGGGCTTTCCCTATACCAAGATCGAGCAGGGCGGCGACTACGAGTGGGTGCTGCGCACCATGCGCAGCATGCTCCCCTTTACCCGCGACATCCGCCGCCTCGGTTCCGCGGCCCTGGACCTCTGCTACACGGCCAAGGGCACCTTCGCGGGCTTTTACGAGATCAACCTCAAACCGTGGGACGTCGCGGCGGGGATCCTGATCGTTCTCGAAGCCGGCGGGGCGGTAAGCCGCGAGGACGGGGAGCCCTACACCCTGGAGCGGCGCATCATCGTCGCAACCAACGGGAAGATCCACGATGCGCTGGTGGCAAAACTGGGAGAGGCGCCCGCAACGTAGCCGCGTTTGCGCTACAATGACACTATACCAACCCAGGAGCCGGCCATGGACGGCATCAGCGTCAAGATCAACCCGCTGCACCTCGAAGACCTCCGCAACGAACACCATCCCTCCCTGTTTGACGAAAATCCCGACTACGACATGCTGATCGTGCGCCTGCCGGTCATCGGCGAGGAGGTTCAGATCGTCTCGACCGGCTTTATCCTGACACAGGCGGGCAGCTACCGGTTCGACAGGGAACGCAACAGTTTCGTACCCCTTGAAGGCCGTTTCGAAGGGCCCCACCGCGTCATCGACCCGCTGATCGACCGGCTGCTCAAGGGGTTCAACAGCTACCTGGAGCGCGTCGCGGACATGGAGGAGCGGCTCTACGCCGACAGGGCCGAAACCGATTTCATGACGCAGTGGCTGGGGCTGAAACGGGACATCCTCCGGGTCGAGCGGGTCCTGGCGCGCACCACCACCGTCCTCGCGGAGGTGACGGAGCATTACGAACCCCTGGAGCGATTCCCCGTCGACCACTATGCCGACCTGCACGAGCACACCGACCGCCTCCTGCGCTCGGCGCTGCACCAGCTCTCCAAGCTCGACTACATCTACAACTTCCACAACGCCCGCACGAACGAGAAGATGAACCGGCTGATCTATCTGCTCACCGTCATCTCGGCGATCTTCCTGCCGCTCAACCTCGTCGTCGGCTTTTTCGGGATGAATACGGGCGGGCTTCCTTTCGCCCAGAGCCCGGCGGGAACGGCCAATGCCGTCATGCTGATGGTGCTGCTGCTCCTTCTCACCTCCGCCGGGCTGCTGCTGTGGCATCGGCACCGGGTCACGCAACACCACTGACAGGAGCCTGCCGATGCACACCCTTCTCCTCTTTTTACTGCTGATCGGCGCCCTTCAGGCCGCCGACGTCAACACCACCCTCTACGAGAGCAGCGACAAACCCGCCCTCTACAAAGCACTGCGCATGCAGATTGATGCGGCACAGGCGGCGGGCACCCTGATGCCTGCCCAGGCCGACGCGGAACGCACCGAACTGGAGCGCCTGCGCCGCGCGGCGGCCCAGACCCCCGCGGACGAGGAGGACCCGAGTACCCTTCTGTCGCAAACGTCCCCGACGCTGGAACAGGCCTATGAAGCCCTGGCCGCGGCGGCCGCGGCTTCGGTCCGGCGGGAGAACGCGGAACGCAAGCTGCGCGACATTCAGTCCAAGCTCACCTTTTTGAAGCAGACGATCGAACAGCTCACCGTCGAGGAAAAGTTCCGGCTGCGCGCCTACCAGCTTCAGTTCGCCTACTACAAGGTCCAGCAGCAAAACCTCGAGGCCAAACGCGACCGGCTCGGAGCGTACGGCACCGCCGTCGCGCAGACCCTCGCGCAACGCCTCAAAGCGATCCGCTGCACGGGGAAAGAGCTACGCTCGGAGATGCAAACGGCCGAAACCAAAATCGAAAAAAGCCAGCAGCGAAGGCTTGCCGCCGAAATCGCCCTGGAGGGGGCCGAACTGGAGGAGAGTGCGCGCAGCGAACGCCTCGCGGCGGACCTGAAAAAGGCCAATGCCGATTACAGCGGGCAGCTCCAGACCAAACTGGCATCGGCCGCGAAACTGGCGCTGTGCATGCTCATCACCAAGGAGAACGACGCCTTTTTCGCCCTGCTTGACAGCATGGAGGCGGACGCAGGGCACCTCACCGGGGACGCGCGCAGCCGCTTCCGCGCCCAGAACGCGCAGCTGCGCAGCCTCGCCAAGGCGCACTTCGGGGTGACGGCCCTCGTCGTCGGCGATACCCTCCACGAAACGAAAGCGCTGCTTAAACGCGCCGGCGATACCCTCACCGCCCCGCTCTTTATCTTTAACGAACGTCCCATCAGCATCCTCAGCCTCCTCAAGGCGCTGGCAATCCTGGTCGTGGGCTTCTTCCTCGGCGCGTTCTACAAACGCTGGATCGCGCGCCTGGCACGGCGCTGGCCGGACATGAGCCAGATGTCGATGCGCCTCGCGTCGAACATCGGCTACTACCTCATCGTCTTCGTCGCCGTCATCATCGCCATGGGAAGCCTCGGCATCGACATGACCTCCATCTCCCTCATCGCCGGGGCCCTCTCCATCGGGGTCGGTTTCGGGCTGCAGACGGTCGTCTCCAACTTTATCGCGGGGATCATCCTGATGTTCGAGCGTACGATCCGCATCGGGGACACCATCGAGATCAGCGACGTCCTACGCGGGCGCGTGACCGACATGCGCATCCGCTCCACGACAGTCAAGACCTTCGACAACATCGACATCGTCGTGCCCAACTCCTCTTTCATCCAGAACAACGTCATCAACTGGACCCTCGAGGACGCGACCCGGCGTATCCACATCCCCTTCGGCGTCGCCTATGGTACCGAGGTCGATGCGGTGAAGAAGGCGGTGCTCGAAGAGCTGAAAGAGAGCAGCCTCTCCTATCTCCGGCATGACCCGGAGAAACAGCCCGAAGTGTGGATGGTCAACATGAACAGCAGCAGCGTCGATTTCGAGCTGATCGTCTGGGTGGAGTGGGCCAACAGGAACCGCCCAAGCGCCCTGCGTTCGGACTTCCTTATCCTTATCTATAACGCCCTGAACAAACACGGCATCCAGATCCCCTTCCCGCAGCTCGACCTCTACGTCAAACAGCTGCCCAAAGACGGTTTGTAGCGCGTTAGCGGCGCAGTGTCGCGATCAGGCGCTTCTCGTTCAGCAGCAGCCCCAGCGCCTCGCCGATCTGCTTGCAGACAATGTCGCTTGCCATCAGGGTCGCCGTCGCGCACCCCTCGTCCCCGACCAGGGCGATACCGAGCCCCGCCGCTTTGAGCATCTGCGCGTCGTTGCCGCCGTTGCCGACCGCCGCACAGTGCGGGGCACCGAGTTCCCAGATGTAGGCGGCCTTCTCCCCCGTATGGTCGCTGCTCTGCAGCACCTTGACCGTGACGCCGTAGGGCGCGACCGCTTCGGCGACCGTGCCAAAGGTGTCGGAGGTGATCACATGCACGTCGTAACGCGCGCAAAGCGGCCCCAGCAGAGCAGCCGCCTCCGGTGTCAGCGCCCCGTCCAGGGCGAGCGTCCCGTTATAATCGAGAACGACGTGGCGCAGGGTCAATGTCGCGTAGTGGGGGATGTCAATGACGGTTTCATTCGGCATAAGCGTTCCTTTTGCAGCATCATACCATGGCGCCTCTAAAGTGCGTTCTTATCGAAAGAGGACTATGATTCGGAAAAAGCGAAAAGGCCACGCATGGATGACATCCGACTGACCCAATACAGCCACGGTGCCGGCTGCGGCTGCAAGATCTCCCCCAAGCAGCTCGATAATATCCTCCAGAGCGCCCGCGAAAACATCAGCTACCCCGCCCTGCTGGTGGGCAACGCCAGCAACGACGACGCGGCGGCCTTTGACCTGGGTAACGGCACTTCGGTCCTCTCCACGACGGACTTCTTCATGCCCATCGTCGACGACCCCTTCACCTTCGGGCGCATCGCCGCGACCAACGCCATCAGCGACATCTACGCCATGGGCGGCAAGCCGCTGATGGCCATCTCCATCTTCGGCTGGCCCATCGCCAAGCTGCCCGACGAGGTCGCCCGCGAGGTGATAGAAGGGGGGCGTTCCGTCTGTGAAGCGGCGGGGATCCCCCTCGCCGGCGGCCACAGCATCGACTCTCCCGAGCCCATTTTCGGCCTGGCCGTCACCGGCATTGTCGACAACGAACATCTCAAGCGCAACAACGGCGCCGAAGCGGCCTGCGAGCTCTTTTTGACCAAGCCGATCGGCATCGGCATCCTCACCACCGCGCAGAAGCAGGGCAAGATCGCGCCGGGCGATATCGACCCGGCCGTCGAGGCGATGACGACGCTCAACGCCATCGGCGCCGCCATCGCCCACATGGAGGGCGTCACCGCCGTCACCGACGTGACAGGTTTCGGGCTTCTGGGCCACCTCGCCGAGATGGTTGAGGGGAGCGGCATCGGTGCCGTCATCCGCTTTGACGACGTCCCCCTGCTGCCGAAAGTCAAGGAGTACCTCGCCATGGAGTGCGTCCCGGGCGGCACCCGCCGCAACTTCCAGAGCTACGGCCACAAGATCGGCCCGATGACCCCGGAGCAGCAGGATATCCTCTGCGACGCCCAGACCTCCGGCGGCCTGCTCTGCGCCGTGCGCCAGGAGGCCGTCGCCGATTTCCTGGCCCTCGCGGAAGCGGAGGGGCTGCACCTCGAAAGCATCGGCGAGACCGTTGAACGCGGAACGCACCTGATCGATGTCGTTTGACCTCCCGATCGGCTCCCTCGACGAGATCGAGGCGATAAAACGCAAGAACCTCCCGCTCACCGATGCCTTCCGAAGCATCGTCTTGGAGAACCGCCCCCTCATCGACGTCCGCGCCCCCGTCGAGTTCGAAAAAGGCGCCTTCCCCGGTGCCGTCAACCTGCCGCTGATGACCGACGAGGAGCGCCGTCTCATCGGCATCCGCTACAAAGAGGCCGGCAACGCGGAAGCCGTGGCCCTCGGTAAACAGCTCGTCGGTCCACACAAACAGGAGCGGGTCCGGGCCTGGGCCGACTTCATAAACGCCCACCCCGACACCTGGCTCTACTGTTTCCGGGGCGGCCAGCGCTCCCAGATCGCCCAGGCGTGGCTGGAGGAGGCCGGGATCGCCCTGCCCCGTCTCAAAGGAGGGTACAAGGCGTTCCGCCACTTCCTGATGGAGGAGAGCGAACGCATCAGCGGCGAAGCCGACACCCTCATTATCAGCGGGCGCACCGGTACGGGAAAGACCCTGCTGATCCACCAACTGGCAAACGCCGTCGACCTCGAAGCGCTCGCCAACCACCGCGGCTCCTCTTTCGGGCGGCACATCACGCCGCAGCCCTCCCAGATCGATTTCGAGGACCGCCTCGCTTATGCCCTGATCCGCCACGAGGCGGCGCAGCACCGCCACCTCGTCATCGAGCACGAAAGCCACAACGTCGGGCGGCTCTACATCCCAAAGCCGGTCTATGACAACTTCCTCGAAGGGGGGCTTATCATCCTTACCGCCACGATGGAAGAGCGGGTGGACATCACTTTCGACGAGTACGTCGCCCACGCGCTGGAGGAGTACCGGATCATGTTCCCCGAGCAGCCTGAACGGCACTGGTTCGATGACGCCAACGCGGGAATTGACCGCATCAGAAGGCGCCTCGGCGATGAACGCTTCCGGCAGATCAAACAGCTCTTCGCCGGCGCCTTCGCCGAGCAGCTCCGCAGCGGGGAGACCGAGCAGCACAAACCGTGGATCAGGATGCTGCTGCGCGACTACTACGACCCCATGTATGACTACCAGATCGCCAAAAGCCCCATCCCCGTCCTCTTCCGCGGCAATGCCGGCGAGGTGATCGACTATGTCCGCAGCCGTGAAGATCGACGCTGACATCAAGCGCTTCGGCAAACGCCTCCAGGACGCCGTCGTCGTTGCGGACGCCGCCAACTTCTACGCCGCCAAACGCACCAACACCCAGCGCCACAACCTGCAGTGCTACATGCAGCAGATGCGCGCGCTGCAGCCCACCCTGCTGCTCGTCGGCGAAGCCCCCGGCTACAACGGCTGCCGCCTGACCGGCATCCCCTTCAGCTCCGAAGCCCTCGTCGCCGAAGGCGTGCTGGAGGGAAGCCTCTTTACGGCACAACACGGTTACCGGGTCGCCAGGCCCCCCTACACCCGCGAACAGAGTGCGGGAATCGTCTGGGAGGTGCTGCAGAAGCACCGCACCGCCGCGCTCTGCTGGAACGCTTTCTGTTTCCACCCCCACGGCCGGGGCGATCCCGACTCCAACCGCAAACCGACAAGCAAGGAGATCGACTACGCGGCCCCCTTCCTGCGCCGCCTCCTTGCCCTTTTCCCCTCCGTGACCACCGTCGTCGCCGTCGGCAACAGCGCGGAAGAGGCCCTCAAACGGCTGCAGATCTCCCATACCAAAGTCCGCCATCCCGCCCGGGGCGGCAAACCCGCTTTCACTGCGGGGATGGAAGCACTACTGGCATGCCGCTGACACCGGCACCGTTTTACATCGGTATCGACCTCGCCTGGGCGGAGGGCAATCCCAGCGGCGTCGCTGTCCTCGATGGGGAGGCGCGGCTCGTCGCTTACAATTATGCGGAGACGGTCGAAGCGATCCTCGACGTCGTCCGCGCCTATCCGGGCTGCCGCGTCGGCGTCGACGCCCCGATGATCATCCCAAACGCTACGGGCCACCGCCCCAACGAGCTGCAATTCCTCAAAACCTTTGCCCGCTACGGCCTCGGGGTCCACGCCGTCAACACGCAGCTGTTTGAAAAACGTTTTAAACGTTATGCGGGGTTTGCCCTCTACGAAGGGCTCGAAGCCGAGGGGATCGGTTTTGAAGAGGGCACCCTTTTCGAAGTCTATCCCCACGCCACCATCCTCGCTCTCTTCAACGGAGGCAAGGTCCTGCGCTACAAAGCGTCCGCCCCGAGGGAGACGCGCCTGAGAGCCATGGCGAAGCTGCAAACGGCCCTGTTTGAAGTCCTAACGCTCCCAAACAGCCTTAAAACGCCTCTGGGGACGCTCAGGGGCAAAGCACTCAAGGCCGAAGAGGATTTTCTCGACAGCCTCGTCTGCGCCTACACGCTCTGTTACGCTGCCGAGAAAAGATGTCTGACGTTCGGGGATGCGGCGTGCGGCGTCCTGCTGACGCCGCCGGGGCTCACTCCGTCGTAAAGAGGGTCCCCGACGTCTGTTCTCCGTCGAGCAGATAATTGCGGGCGGCGGTGAGGTCGAAGCCGTTGCACAAAAACATATCGATGCCGCGCCGCATCACGAAATCGGCGGCTTTCAGTTTGGTGACGATCCCGCCCGTGGCGAAGAAACTGCTGGGGGTCGCTTCATCCAGCAGTTCTCCGGGGGTGAGGATCGTTACCTTTTTGCGCAGCTGCGCATCCGCGTGCTCTTTGGGGTTCTTGTCGAAGTACCCCTCGATATCGCTGAGGATGATCAGCTGCTCCGCCCCGATCGCAAAGGCGACGTTGGCGGAGAGCTGGTCGTTGTCGCCGAAAAGCTGATCGGGCGTGGAGGTGATGTCATTCTCGTTGACGATGGGCAGAATATCGTTCTGAAGATGCGCATCAATGATCTCCTGGAACATCTTCGTGCGTTTGCGGGAGTCGAAATCATCCTCAGTCAGAAGGATCTGGGCGGTGTCGATGTCGTAGATGTCGAACTTCTTTTTGTAGCTGGTCATCAAAATCGGCTGCCCCGCCGCCGCCAGCGCCTTCTTGCCGATCTGTTTGCGCTTGTCGAGTTTGAGCGCCGAGTAGCCCGCCGCGACGGCGCCGGAACTGACCAAAACAACATCATATTTTTTCTTCAATTCGGCCACCATGGAGACAAGGTTGAGCATCCGCTCCTTGGCGATATTATTGTTTTCGGTCAGGACGGCGGTCCCGACCTTGATCACTAAACGTTTCATTCATCTCTTTCGCTCTGTTTTGCCATTTAGAATGATGGCAGTAAGTCTCCAAAGTACCAGAAAATCGAAAAAATTGCAAAGTCAGCTCTGCAGCAGCACCAAAAACTGCGCCCCGTAGCGCTCGAATTTCACCTCGCCGACGCCGCCCACCTCAAGCATCTGCGCCTTGCTCTGCGGCCGCGATGCCGCCATCTCCTTGAGGGTTTTGTCCCCGAAAACGACATAGGGCGGCACCCCGTGCTCCTGGGCGATCTCGAAGCGCAGGGCCCGCAGCGCCTCGAAAAGCTCCGTATCGTAGTCGAAGCTTTCCGGCGCGGCCGTTTTCACGGTCTTGGCCCGGACGTTGAGGCGGTCGGCACGGATAAGCACCGGTACCTCGCCCTTGAGAACGGCCAGACCCTCCTGGGTCAGAAAGAGGCCGTGGTGCGCGTTCAAGTCCACCGCCCCGATCTCGAGCATCCGGTCGATGAGTACAAGCCACTGCTTCTTGTTCAGGGCCTCGCCGACCCCGTAGACGGAGAGTTCGTCATGCCCGTTGGCGAGTACCTTCTGCTCCCGCGAGCCGCGCAGGACGTCGACAAGGTAGCTCTTGCCGAACCGCTGCCCCGTACGGTAGACGGCCGAGAGAAGCATCTGCGCCTCGGTCGTGATGTCGCGCCTGTCGTACTCGGGCTCCAGACAGTTATCGCAGTGCGTCCCGCAGGGCGCGATGCGGTCGCCGAAATACTCGGCGAGCTGCTGGTGGCGGCAGGTCTCCGCCGAAGCGTAGCGGTGCACCGCGCCGAGCTTCTGCATCAGGTGCGCCTTGTACTGCTCGTCCTCGTTCATCTCGACGAACCGCTTCTGCTGAATAAGGTCCTGGGCCCCGAAGAGCATGACGACGTCGGCATGGTCGCCGTCACGCCCCGCCCGACCGATCTCCTGGTAGTAGTTCTCGACGGTCTTGGGCAGGCTCATGTGAAAAACGTAGCGGATATTGCTCTTGTCGATGCCCATCCCGAAGGCGATCGTCGCGACGATGATCCGGACTTGATCGTGCACGAAGTCGTGAAAAACGGCGTTGCGCTGCTCCGTCGGCATCCCGGCATGGTAGGCCGCCGCCGCATACCCCTTCTGTTGCAGGAAGTTCGCGACAGCCTCGACGCTCTTGCGGGAGAAGGCGTAGACGATCCCGCTCTCCTCCTTATGGTCATCAAGAAAGTCCCGGAGCTGGTCGTACCCGTCCTTGATGCGGTGGCGCACGGTGATCTGGAGATTGTCGCGGTAGATCTGCCCCTGCAGGACTTTGGGGTCGTTCAGGCGCAGCAGGCGCAGGATGTCCTCGCGCACGTGCGCCGTCGCCGTCGCGGTGAATGCAGCGATGGCAATACCGGGGAAGTAATCCCGCAGCTGCGACAGGGCGCGGTAATCGGCGCGGAACTCATGCCCCCACTCGCTGATACAGTGCGCTTCGTCAATGACGAAGTAGTTGAGCCGGATCTGGGAAAGTATGCTGCGCATCCCCTCTGTGTTGAGGCGTTCGGGGGAGAGGTAGAGGAAGTCGATCTCCCCGGCGTAAAGGCGGCGCACAATCTCGCCGCTCTCCTCCGCCGTCTGCATCGAGGAGAGCATCTCCGCGCGCATCCCCTGGGCTTTCAGGCTCTGGACCTGGTCGTGCATGAGGGCGAGCAGCGGGGAGATGACGACGGTCGTTCCCTCCATCAGCAGCGCCGGCAGCTGGTAAGAGAGCGATTTCCCGCCGCCGGTGGGCAGGATCATCAGCAGGTCGCGTCCGGCGAGGATGGCGTCAACGGCTTCCTCCTGCAGCGGGCGGAAGGCGTTGTGACCGAAACGGTCTTTGAGTACGGAATATTTATCGGTTATGTGATCAGGCATGGCAAAACTTTTTCACATCATAGCCAAATCGCGGCGGCAACGTGAAAAAAGCGGCAGCGGTGTCATCCGCACGGGGCGGACGGGACCTTACATGTCGTGGGAAGAGGCGTATTCGGGGGTGCAGAAGATGCCGCAGTGGCACTTGCCCTCTTCGGGGACTTCCTGCTCAATAGCAGGTTTGCAGGGGCAGATGCGGTCATCGGCACTTTTGTGTTTGCCGTTCTCGTCTTCGAGAACCATGAAACAGGGGCAGAAACGCTTTCCGTACAGTATCTTGTGACGAGCCAGTCCCATCAGGACCCCCTCGTTGACGTCATGATTCGGGTTGTAGACCCATCCGAACTGGGCGTTGACTTTGTCGGTGAATTTTTTCGTTTTTTCGAGTTCGGCGAGGAACTCCGGTGAACTCATATCGACCATCTGCATCATCGATTCCTTGTTGTTTCGGGGTTCTGCGCCCCTTTTTTCGTAGCCACAAGTATAGGGAGACGCGACTTAAAGGCAAGAAACCCTTTTCCCAAATCGTGAATCCGTAAGGTTGATGTGTCACCGTACGAAATACATTATCGGCGCCGAAAGCCCTCACAGCCCTGCCCGGCACGCCCTCCGCAAAGCAGAAATTTTGCTTAACACAAGAGGCCCCGGGCGGGGCGGAGCGGAACGGATTGTGCACACCTCCGGGGCAAAAGATGATGCAAACATAAAGCTTTCAATGCAGAATCGCTTTAAGCGTTTGGGTTGATCCTAAAAGGAATATACTTCGCACATGAAACCGGAACTCATTATCGTAGGAGCAGGCCTGAACGGTCTGCTGTTGGCCTTTCTGCTGCAAGAGAGCTACCGCATCATCCTGCTCGAAGGGCGGCCGCGCATCGGCGGCAGGATCCTCACGGTCGAGGAGGCGGGGGAGCGCTTCGACCTCGGACCAACCTGGGTGTGGCCCCACCAGCACCACATAAGGCACCTCATCGATGCCCTGGGTCTCACCCTGTTCCGCCACTATGACCAGGGCGCCTTCGCCTATGACGCGCCCGAAGGCGTGCAGTACTTCCGCACCGGGCAAAACGCCCCCTCCTACAGGATCGAAGGGGGGGCGGGTATGCTGACCTCCTCCCTGGCCGAACGCCTTGGCGACGTCGACATCAGGCTGGAAACCCCCGTGCGTACGATCCGCTCGGACAGCGAGGGCGTCACCGTGCACACCGACGGCGAGGCGCTGCGGGCCTCGCACTGCATCGTCACGCTCCCGCCGCGCCTCTGTGCCGATACCATCGCCTTCGAACCGCCGCTGGCGGCAGCGATGCGTGAAAAAATGCTCGCTATCCCGACCTGGATGGGCTTTTCGTCCAAGTGCATCGTCACCTATGCCGAACCGTTCTGGCGCGAGCGAGGGCTCAGCGGGTTCGCCACCAGCCACCGCGGCCCCCTCTCCGAAGTGCACGACGCTTCGACCCGGAACAAAGGGGCGCTTTTCGGCTTTTACCACACCCGTTCCGCCGACGACTCCCAGCCCGAACGCGTCATCGAACAGCTTGAGCGCCTATTCGGGGCGCCGGCCCGCGACTACGAACTCTTCCGCTACCACAACTGGCGCAGCGACCCCTATACCTCCGTCCCCGCCGACCGAGAACCCCTCGACGCCCATCCCCGCTACGGGATGGAAACGAAGGCTTCGGAACGCATCCGCTTCTGCGGAACAGAGACCTCCGCCGAAGAGGGCGGCTACCTCGAAGGCGCCGTCATCGCCGCGATGCGGCTGGCAAAAGCGTTGATGGAAGCTTGACCGCACGCTTCCGCAGGGCGATCGGTATCACATCTATTACGGCATTGAAACCTATCTGTAAAAATCCTTGTTATTTTTAAAAAATTTATTTTTTAAACCCCATTTCAATTACTGCTGTTTTCATACAAAAACGTCCCTACTTTATATAAATAGGCAAATTATTGACAGAATTACCCATTCATTTTACGCAAGCAATAGACTATTATGCAACCAAAAAATTGTGATAGATAATCGCACTCTTTTTTTGAATTTTTAAAAAGCTTTCTAGGAGAACAAATGAACAAATCAACACGACTGGCGCTTGCTGCCGTGACAGCACTCGGGGCAACGTCCGCATTCGCGACCAACGGCGACCACCTTATCGGTCTCGGGGCCAAAGCGCGCGGCATGGGCGGAATCGGCATCGGACTGAGCCACGGGGCGGAATCGGCCCTGGCCAACCCCGCAATGATTACCGAAGTCCCCGCCACGGAGGTCTCGTTCGGCGGCACGATCTTCATGCCGGATGTCAAATACGACGGCGGTGCGGGCTACCAGCAGAGCGATGCCGACCTGAATGTCATTCCGGAAGTATCGATCGCGGCCAAGATCAATGACAACTTCTATCTCGGTGTCGGGATGTGGGGTACCGGGGGCATGGGAACCGATTACCGCGAAGACACCTCGGGGACCACGATGCAGATGGTGACGAACCTGCAGCTGATGCAGTTCGGCGTCCCGGTGGCGTATACCTCTCACGGCTTCAGCGTCGGCGCGACGGCAATCATCCAGTACGGGGCGTTGGATATCAACTATAACAACGGGAGCACCGTCGGCTCAGGCATCGCGCAGGATATTGCTTTTGGGTACACCCTTGGGGCTTCTTACGACCTCGGCGAAGCCGGCATCAACGCTGCCAAGGTGGGCTTCGTCTATAAATCCGCCATCACGATGGATTACAAAGACCAGCTGACGAATGCGACGGCCCCCTTTGCGTCCGCGGGCGTTACCGGCATCTCCTCGGAACTGGAACAGCCGGTCGAATACGGTGCGGGGCTCTCCTATACTCTGGGCGGCCATACCGCCGCGTTCGACTATAAGCGTATCGCCTGGAGCGACGCCAAAGGGTACAAAGATTTCGGCTGGAGCGATCAAGACGTCTTTATGGTCGGCTATGAATTTACGTCCGAACTGGGACAGCTCAGAGCGGGATACAACTACGCCAAGAGCCCGATCAAAGAGCTCGACTGGATGAGCAACGGCGGCGCGGCACTGAATATGTTCAACCTGCTCGGGTTCCCGGCCACCGTGGAACAGCACTTCACTGTGGGGGGAACCTATCACCTCAATGAAACGCTCGCGTGCGACCTCGCCCTCGCCTATGCGCCGGAAGTCGAAGAGCGGTTTACCTCCGCCACCCTCTCCGGCCCGTACGAAATCGGATCGAAACACAGCCAGTCCAGCGTCAGCATGCAGGTGACTTACGCCTTCTAAGGGCGCGCTCACCGCAACATTGCATTCTCGATAAAGGCGATCACTTTTTCGGCGGGCATCTCGCAGGGTTTAAGCAGCGGGACGGAAGACGTTTCGTAGTAATTCAGGCTCACGAAGTCATTGCCCCCCAGCTCTTCGGCGTAGAGTTTGATAAGCCTGCCGCCCAGGTGCGTCTCTTTGCTCATCAGGTAACGCTTCCCTTCATATAACACCTCCTGCGCCCCGTCGGGAAAGGCGCGCAGTTTTTCACAGTAGGACATGGACCGTGTCTCCTTCGTTGATCGTCCCGCCCGTTTCGATCACAGCGCGGATACCGCCTATTCCCTTGAGACCTGTCATCATGTCCTCGCCAAGCAGCCGTGAAAGATAGCGGCAGGGCGGCGCGCTCCGCACCCACCGCAGCGTCACCTCCCCAATACGGAACCGCTGTCCCTTGAGTGCGGCGAAGTCGATCCCCTCCGTGACGATGTTGCGCCGGAAATCAGCGGCAGAGAGTGCCGTACCGAGCCTCCGGTTGCACTCGGCGATCGCCTCGGCGGCGATCAGCGTCACCTCGCGCACGCCTGGGTCGAACTGCGGCCCGTTGAAACTGCCGCGGCCGAAATAGTAGCGGTCGCCGGCAAGCCCCCTGCCCGCAACGGCGGTAACGGAAGGCACGCTCTCGAGCGCCGATTTTGCTTCGGGACCGATAATGAGGGAGACCACCCTGCCGTTTCGTTCATTCATGCCTGAAATCATACCAGGCCCGGAGGGGTGGGAAAAGAGGGGTTACGCGGAGAGATCCGGGCGCGCCGGAGTGCTGGCCATGTACTGTTTGAGCTTCGCAATGTGGGGAAAAAACTCGCGCTTGAGTGCATCGCTGTGCATCTTGATCTTGGAGAAGTCCATAGCCTCGTCCACGTTGAACCGTATAGCATTTTCAGCGCCCTGCTCGACAATACAGCTGATCGGCGAACTCGTACGAAGCCATTCACACAGGCGGTCTGCCAGCTCTTTTCCAATGACGGTTTCAACCTCTTTTGACGTGATGAACATCTGATAATTCCTTAATAATAAAATGCGTAAGTCTACTGCGCTACCGACTCTGCAGCGTCTCAGCCTTGTCACATTATTATTACAAAAATTCATGTTTTCCACCTAGTAAAACTGCGCTATTTTTCATCACTACACATAACATTTTCCAATGTGTTACGGTTGGATACATCTAACGATTTGACAGAGTTTCCTTGGATGAGTTAATATTTTAAAAACTAATTTAACTAATAACTAATTAGGTACTTCATATGCTAAATAAAAGAGAACTACTCGGTGTCATAGAATCTCATGCAAACAATATTCGTCTAGTCAGTGTATTGCGGGTTTTGGCCCGCAGAGGAAATTTGGGTGAAAGTTTTAGAGTTGCAGTGGGTGAAGACACTATAAACAATAATGGCTTACGTAAATCTCTGCAACTCCTAGGGGACACTGGCAAACTAACACATACTGCCGACCAGCTTTATTTTACGGCTGTAAGGTCTGCTATTTCGGAGGCCTTCGAGTTAACAAAGGACTACTGTGCTAACTCGAATCAAACCCAAAAAATGGAAGCACAACCTTGGTTTTATGTTTTTCGCATTTTGCGTAATGCTATAAACCATAACTTTATTATTAAGTTTGGTAAATACGATCCTCCAAGACTTCCACTAGAATGGGGTACGATTACTCTTGAAGCATCCATGGAAAATCAAGAACTCTCATTGAACATGCTTCCGGTTGCTGATGCACTTGATTGGCTAGAATGCTTGGAAGAGTTTATAATCAATGAACTGCATTGACTAAGACCAATAACTTCGTGAAGGGAAAAGATGGATATTAGCGCCGGAGTACTCTGGGACATCTTCAAACACACCGGCTCATGGCTCATCAACCTGGGCCGTGCGGGCGAAGCGCGCAAACGGCAATCCGTCAAAGCGCTGAGAGACGTCATTACCGCCGCGCGGGAAACTGCCGTCTATATCCGGCAGGTGCGCGACACCGGCACACGCGACCACGCTGCGGAGAAGCATCTGACCGTGCTTTGGACGGAACTGGGATTCGCCCTGCACGACCTCGGCATCGAAAAGCTTGCCCGAAGGTGCCAGATCAAGGGTAAAGAGTGGTCAAACCCGGAGCAGTACAACCCCGCGTTCCTGGAAAAGGCGCATATCAGCCTGGAGCGGATGGAGCGGATAGCGAAGGAGATCCTGCGCCAGATCGAACAATAAGCGCTACCGTTGCGCTTTCGCAATCGCCTCTTTGCACAGCGCCGTGATCTTCCCGAACGCCCCCGCACCCACATCCGCTTTCGGCACGATCCAGCTCCCGCCGACGCACGAGACGTTCGGCAGGGCGAGAAAGTCATTCATATTGGAGAGACCGACACCGCCGGTGGGGCAGAAACGCATCTGCGGGAAAGGCCCGGCGAATCCCTTGAGCAATTCGACGCCCCCGACGGCGGTGGCGGGGAAGAGTTTGCAGCCCGTGACGCCGGCGTTGATGGCCATCATCACTTCGCTCGCCGTCGCGACACCGGGGATGAAAGCAATCCCCTCCGTCGCACTCGTTTCCAGCAGTTCCGGACTGATACCTGGACTGAACGAGAACCCGCCGCCCGCCTCACGGACCCGTAACAGGCCGTTAGCGTCGATAACAGTCCCGGCGCCGACACGCATTTGCGGCACCGCTTTGGCAATGGCCTCGATGGAGGCAAGGGCCGCGTCGCTGCGCAGGGTCACTTCCATAATGCCCACACCGCCTTCGAGCAACGCTTCGGCCAGCGGAATGGCGTCTTCCGCCTTTTCAAGCACGACGACCGGGACGACCGGTGAGATGGTAAAAAGTTCCGCTGCCGTCATGCCCGCTCCTCTCCGACGGCGTCGAAGATCGTCGCCCCCTCTTCCGCGCTGCCGACGTTTTGGCGCATGAGGGCGAAGAGTTCGCGGCCCATGCCGTGACGGTTGTGCAGAAGCGACGGCGTGGCGGGTTCCCGCGCAGCCAGTTCCACCGCATCGACCAGCAGCTCCAGCCGCTTTTCATGCACGTCGAGCACCATGCGGTCCCCGTCGCGCACCTTGGCCAGAAGGCCGCCGTGGGACGCTTCGGGGGTCATGTGGATGGCAGAAGGCACTTTGCCCGACGCCCCCGACATCCGGCCGTCGGTGACGATGGCGACCTTGTACCCTTTGTCCTGCAGCACGCCCAGCGGCGGCATCAGGCCGTGCAGCTCCGGCATGCCGTTTGCCCCCGGTCCCTGGAAGCGGACGACGGCGATGAAGTCGCGTTCAAGTTCCCCCGCCTTGAACGCGCTCTGCAGCGCCTCCTGGGAGTCGAAGACCCGCGCTTCGCCCTCGATGTGCATCAGTTCCGGTTTGAGCGCGGAGATCTTGATGACGCTGCGGCCGAGGTTTCCCTCCAGCAGCGCCAGTCCCCCTTCGTGGGAGAAGGGCTCTTCCACCGTCGAGACGACGTCGGGGTTGAGCGAGGCCTCCGGCGCAGGGTGAAAGGCGAGCGCACCCTCCTCCAGCACCGGGCGCTCCGTATAGCGGCGCAGCCCCGTCCCCATGACAGTCTGTACTTCCTCGTGCAGCAGCCCCGCATCGAGCAGTTCGCGGATGACGAGCCCCATGCCGCCCGCGTCGCGGAAGTGGTTGACGTCCGCCTGGCCGTTGGGGTACATCTTGCACAGCAAAGGCGTCACGGCGGAGAGGGCGTCGAAGTCGTCCCAGGTCAGCACGATTCCCGCCGCCTTTGCCATGGCGATGAGGTGCAGGGTGTGGTTCGTCGATCCCCCCGTCGCCATCAGGCCGATGACGGCATTGACAAAACTGCGCTCGTCGATCATCCGCCCGACGGGCAGGTAGGTCTCTCCCAGCTGGGTGAGCGCCGCCACCCGCTGCGCCGCCGCCGATGTCAGTGCGTCGCGCAGCGGCGTGTTGGTATTGACGAAGGCGCTGCCGGGAATGTGCAGCCCCATCACTTCCATCAGCATCTGGTTGGAATTGGCCGTGCCGTAGAAGGTACAAGTCCCGCTGCTATGGTATGAAGCGGCCTCGGTCCGCAGTAGGGCATCCTTGCCGACCTTGCCCTGGGCGTACTCTTGGCGTACAAGCGCCTTTTCGGCATTGCTGATCCCCGAGGGCATCGGGCCCGCGGGGACGAAAACGGCGGGCAGATGCCCGAAGGTCAGCGCCCCGATGAGCAACCCCGGCACGATCTTGTCGCAGATGCCGAGGTAGAGTGCGCCGTCAAAGACGTTGTGCGACAGGGCGATGCCCGTCGCCATCGCAATGGTATCGCGACTGAAAAGGGAGAGTTCCATCCCGGGCTGCGACTGGGTCACCCCGTCGCACATCGCCGGCACCCCGCCGGCCACCTGCGCCGTCGCGCCGACATCCATGAGCGCGCGCTTGATCAGCGGGGGGTAGGTAGCATAGGGCTGATGCGCGGAGAGCATGTCGTTGTAGGCGGTCACGATACCGATATGGGGCGTCACCGTCCCTGCCAGTTTGTGCTTCTCATCCTTCGACTCCGCGGCCATGGCGTGGGCGAGGTTGCTGCACCCCAGCACTTCGCGGTTGGCGTGGTGCGCATGATGCGCCGCGTCGATCCGCTGCAGGTAGCGTTCGCGGGTCGGGAGGGATCGCGTGCGGATCCGCTCGGTCACTTCAAGGATAACGGGATGCATGATGACCTCCTAGGCGTAAAAGACTTCCAGTGCGATGTCGGGGTGGTTCAGCACGGCACGAACGGGCATTATATCGACATCGTCGCCGTCGAGGGCGGCTTCATAGACGGCCAGTTTCGCCCCACCCTCGATGTGCAGGTAGCAGTGCGCGGAGGAGGCGATGGCGTGCAGCGAGAGTGACATCCGTTCTTTCGGTTCCGTCGGGGCCTCGGTAGCCCCGCAGAGGGCGGCACCGTTCAACAGACCCTCCAGCTCGGGACGGCCCGGAAAGAGCGACGCGGTGTGACCGTCGCTCCCCATGCCGAGCACCACGACGTCAAAAGGGTAAAAAGCCTTGTAAGCGGCCTCGACCCCTACCACCGCTTCCGCCGCCGTCTCGCCCGGGCGGTACATGCCGACGAAGGTTGCCGCCTCCGCCCCGTTGGCGAGCAGTTCGCTGCGGACCAGGTTCTCGTTGCTCGCCCCCGATTCCGGGTCGACCCAGCGTTCGTCCACAAGCCCCACCGTCACCTGGCTCCAGTCGACATTCTCGGCGGCGAGCTGTACGAGGAAGGGACGGGGCGTATTGCCGCCCGAAAGCAGCAGCGAGGCGCTCCCTTTCGCGGCAATGGCCGCGTCGAGGTCCCGCGCCACCTTGTAGGCGAGCGTCTTGTGCAGGGTCGGAAGCGAATCGTAGATGTGAAAAACGGTCTCAGTGCTCTTCATACCAGCTCCTGCCGTCACGCTCGATCATGGCGATGGCCGCCGTCGGTCCGTCGGTCCCGGCCGCATAGCTCTTGAGGCCGACCGCGCCCCCTTCCCACTCTTCGAGAATGGGGTCCGCCCATCGCCACGCCGCTTCGACCTCATCGCGCCGCATAAAGAGCGTCGCGTTGTTGCGGATGACATCGAGCAGCAGCCGTTCGTACGCTTCCGGGGTGCGCGGCGCGTTTTCCGGGATGTTAAGATCGAGCGCCATCTCCCGCAGGTGCATCTGCTCAGAGAGTCCCGGGATCTTCGTCATGATCTTGAGTTTGATGCTCTCCTCGGGCTGCAGCATGATCACCAGCCGGTTGGGAGAGATGCAGCGCCCCTTGTTCGCGAAGATCTGGTAGGGGACCTCCTTGAACTGCACGACGATCTCCGTATAGCGCTTGCTCATCCGCTTGCCGGTCCGCAGGTAAAAAGGCACCCCCTGCCAGCGCCAGTTGTCCACCTCGGCGCGCACCGCCGCAAAGGTCTCGGTCGTCGAATCGGGGGGAACCCCCTCCTCCAGGTAGCCCGGCACCTTCTCGGCGTTGATGATCCCCGCCGTGTAGCGGCCGCGGACCGTTTTTTCGCTCACGTCGCTGGAGGCGAAGGGGCGCAGCGAACGCAGCACCTTCACCTTCTCGTCGCGGATGCTGTCGGCTTCGAGCGAACAGGGCGGCTCCATCGCCACGAGGCAGAGCAGCTGCATCAGGTGGTTCTGGATCATGTCCCGGAAGGCGCCGTAATCCTCGTAGTAGCTGTGACGCCCTTCCAGGCCGACGCTCTCGGCCGCCGTAATCTGGATATGGTCGATGTCCTGCCCGTTCCACAGCGGCATGAACAGCATGTTCGAAAAGCGCAGGGCGAGAATGTTCTGAACGGTATCCTTTCCCAGGTAGTGGTCGATCCGGAAGATCGCCTGCTCTTCGAAATAGAGGGCGACCTCGTCGTTGATCTCCTGGGAGGAAGCTAGGTCCCGGCCGATCGGCTTCTCCAGCACCACGCGGCTGACCGGCGTGATCAGTCCCCAGTGGTTGAGCGCTTTGCAGATTGGGCCGAAAAAGGTGGGCGCCGTCGAGAGGTAGTTGACGCGGTCGCGGTCGGGCTGTTCCCCGAGCATTGCAGCAAGAGCGCCGTAGCTCTCCTCCACGCCCAGGTCGACGGTGACGACCTCCAGCTGCCGGGCAAAGCTCTCCCAGTGCGCCTCTTCGAAGCACCCCTCTTTCAGGAAAAGCTGCAGCTTCTCCTTGACCAGGGCGAGATGTTCCTCGCGCGACACCTCGTGGCGGCTCGTGGCGATGATGCGGCTCGTCGGGGCCACGTAGCCGTCGCTGCAGAGATGGTAAAGGGCGGGAATGAGCTTGCGCAGGGAGAGATCCCCGTGTCCTCCGAAAATAACAATATCGCAAACGTTGGCGGTTTCACTCATAACGGTCGTCCTTTATTAAAAGAGGGTTGCTGCGCCCTCTGGCATCTTCTTGGAGCGCTTTTTGAGCGCCGCCGACGCGAAATACTCCATCTCGTTTTCACGCAGTATGCGGATGGCGTTTGTTGTACCGGGCACGCCGATGGGATCGCCCGCGGTGACGATGTACATGGCGTGGCGGTCAAGCACCTGCCGCGCCAGTCCGCTCTGCACCACCTCGATCAGCATCTTGTCCACGCTCGTCGTCCGCGTCAGAAACGCCGGGACGACTCCCCAGACCAGGGTCAGAAGCCGCGCTACGCGGTCACTGTGCATCACGGCCAGAATGGGGTTCTCGGGGCGGTAGCGCGCCAGTTTTTTCGCCGACTGCCCCGACGCCGTTAGCGCGATAATGGCCTCGGCGTCGATCTTCTGCGACAACAGGACCGCCGATTCGTCGATCACGTCCATCTCGTCGAAACATTCGAACTGCGCGAACTTGTGGTACGGGTAGATCTTCTCCGTCTCGCGGATCGTCTCCGTCATCGTTTCGACCGCTTTAACCGGGTAGGCACCCACGGCACTCTCCTCGGAGAGCATCACGCAGTCGGTACCGTCGAGCACGGCGTTGGCAACGTCGCTGATCTCCGCCCGCGTCGCCCGTTCGGCCTGGGTCATGGAGAGGAGCATCTGCGTGGCGGTAATGACGGGTTTGCTTTTTTCGTTGGCTTTGCGGATGAGCATCTTCTGCAGCGTCGGTACCTTGTAGAAAGGGACCTCGATTCCCAGGTCCCCCCGCGCCACCATCAGCCCGTCGCTGGCTTCGAGGATCGCATCGATGTTTTCGACGGCGTCGAACTTTTCGATCTTCGCGATCAGCTGGGCCCTACCGTTGTGGCGCTCGACCTCGGCCCGTACATCCTCCATATCCTTTGCCGTCTGCACAAAGGAGATTGCCATGAAATCGACCCCGTTCTTCACCCCCCAGGCGATATCCTCGCGGTCCTTCGCCGTCAGGACCTCCAGTCCCAGGGAAGTGTGGGGGAAGTTGACCCCCTTGCGGGAGCTGAGTTGGCCGCTGTTCTGTACTTCGCAGACGACGGTATCGCCCGTCGCGACGACCGTGGTGCGCAGGGAGCCGTCGGCAAAATAAATCGCCTCCCCCTGCTTGACCTTGGCCAACAGTTCAGGGTGGTTGAGGCTGAGGCGCAGGCGTCCCGGCTCGATAAAGACGCCGTCACTCTCTTCGGCCGTAAACTCGATCCTGTCGCCGGGGGAGAGCGTCACGATGCCGTCGATGAGGCCGATACGCACCTTCGGTCCGCTGATATCCTGCAGGACGCCAACGATCAGACCGCAGCGGCCCGCCGCTTCGTAAATGCGTTTGAGATTGGCTTCGTGGTAGTCGTGGGTCCCGTGGCTGAAGTTGAGACGGAAGACATTGACGCCCGCACGGATCATCTGCTCCAGGGTGTCGACGTCTTCGCAGGCCGGGCCCACGGTCGCCAGAATCTTGGTATGTTTTTTCATCGCAATCCTTCCGCGTCCTTCCGGACATTGCGCCAAAACACGTCTCCGGACCGCAGACCGGAAATGGCATTCTTGGAACTATGATAACCAAAATCGTATCGCGGTACAGTAGCAGAATGATTACAAAAAAGGCAGTAGGTGGTCAGCGGGGAGACAGTAGGGCCCCCGCGGGGGATTATTCGATGTTTGTGTAGACGGCCTGGACGTCGTCATCCTCTTCGAGTTTATCGATCAGTTTCTCGACCTCTTCCATCTGCTCTTCGGTGAAGCTCTGCGGATTGTTCGGAAGGCGCTGCAGGGAGGCTTTCTTCACTTCGATTCCCATCCCCTCCAGGGCTTCCTGGAGTGAACCGAAACTGGTATAGTCGCCGTTAACGTAGACAGTCCCCTCGTTCTCGTCCAGCTCTTCAAGGCCGGCATCGATCAGCTCAAGCTCCATCTCTTCAAGATCCATCGCGTCCGTTTTTTCAAATTCGAAGACCGCTTTGCGGTCGAACATGAACTCGAGCGAACCGGTTTTGAGCAGTTCGCCCCCGCTTTTGTTGAAGTAGCTGCGCACGTTGGCGACGCTGCGGTTGTTGTTGTCCGTCGCGCACTCGACGAAGATCAGCGCGCCGTGCGGCCCCTTGCCCTCAAAGTTGACCTCGGCAATGTCGGCAGCGTCTTTCCCGCTGGCGCGTTTAATCGCCGCTTCGATGTTGTCCTTGGGCATGTTCTGCGCTTTGGCGGTCTGAATCGCCAGACGCAGCTGCGGGTTCATATCGGGGTCCGGTCCCCCCGCTTTGGCCGCCATCGTGATCGTCTTGGCCAGTTTCGGAAAAATCCGGGACATATTGCCCCAGCGCTTCTCTTTCGCCGCGCGGCGGTACTCAAACGCTCTACCCATCGTATCCTCTTTACAGGGGGTCTCCCCTTTTGTTTCCGCAATTATAGCAAAAGCCTTCGCTACAATAACGGTATGAAGCCGATGCCCGCACTCCCCGATGCCCTCGCCCCGCTCATTGACGCCCTCGCCGCGCAGGGGGTGCGCCCCGTGTTCGTCGGCGGCTATGTGCGTGATGCGCTGCTGGAGGTTCCCAGCAAGGATATCGATATCGAGTGTTTCGGCGCCGGCTCCCTGGAGGCCCTTATCCCGCTGCTAACCCCCTTCGGCAGCGTCAACAGCGTTGGCAAATCCTTCGGCGTTCTCAAACTGAGCCTAGGCGATTACGACCTCGACCTCTCCCTCCCCCGGGTCGAGACGAAAACCGGGCCGGGCCATACGGGATTTGCCGTCACGACGTTTGAGACGTTTGATTTTAAAACAGCGGCCAAACGACGCGATTTCACCGTGAACGCCATCGGCTACGATCCGGTCAAAAAGGAACTCCTCGATCCCTACGGCGGAGAGAGGGACCTGGAAACGCAGACCCTGCGCTGCGTCAACGAAAGCACCTTCGTCGAAGACCCGCTGCGGCTACTGCGCGCCGTACAGTTCTCCGCCCGTTTCCGTCTCATCCCGGACCCGCATCTGATACGCCTGGCGCACACGATGATGGCACAAGGGATGCTCGCCGAACTGCCCAAAGAACGCATCTTCGAAGAGTTCAAAAAGCTCCTCCTCAAGTCCGACACCCCCTCCGTCGGCCTGCGGACGATGCATCTTCTTCACATTACCCCGTTCTTTCCCGAACTGGCCGCACTGGTAGCGACCGATCTCTGGGACATCGTGCTGCGGGCGCTCGATACGATGGCAGTCATCCGCCGCCGCGTTAACAGCGACCCTCTTGCCATGATGTTCGCCCCGCTCTGCATCGGTATGCAAGATCCAAACGCCTTTCTCACATCACTCACCGATGACAAACGGCTTGTTTTGAACGTGCTTGATTATGTAAAGTACCACGGCCAACCCGAACGGCTCTACGCCGAAGCGGCGCCGGACGCGGAGGTGATGCGCCTGGCACGGGACGTGCGGATCGACACGATCGCCGCCGTTGCCGAAGCCTGCTACCGCGGACGCCACCCCGCCGCAGAGACGAGCGATGCCGTGGTATGGCTGCTGCACAAGGCGGAGAGACTGGGCGTGCTGAATGCACCCAGGAGCGCCCTGCTGAACGGAGAGACGCTGATCGCCGCCGGGCTATCACCCTCCCCCCGTTTTAAAACGATTCTGGATGCGGCCTACGACGCCCAGCTCGAGGGCGCGTTCTCGGATGAGGAAGGTGCGAAGGCATGGCTGAAGGATTATCTGTCGGATTTGGGATAATCGTAGGCGAGGGTTTCATAACGTTCGAATTGAAACGCCGACCAGCTGCAGGGAATCGCAAATCGGATATAGGCCGCGGTCGGCATGTGGACGGCTTTTCCGCCCAAGGTTTCGGCTATCCACTCTATGGTCGGGTTGTGTCCGATGATCATCAGTTCGTCGACGGCGTCATCGACCTTTCGGATCACCTCGGCATAGGTTTCGGACGAAGCCTCGTACAGTAACGGTTCCGTTTGAACGGCTAACGCCCCGTCATAAACTTTTTGCAATGCTGCCGCCGTCTGCCGGGTACGCCGGGCGGAAGAGACCAGGATAAGATCGGGGGTATAGTGTTCGGCGTGAAGGCGCTGCGCCATGGTTTTGGCCGCTTTCTTGCCGCGGGAATTGAGAGGGCGTTCGTGATCACCGAGGGCCGGGTCGTCCCAGGAGGACTTCGCATGCCGCATCAGTGTCAACGTACGCATCAGAGGGTTTTGATATGTTTCTTGACGAGCACGCCGACGCCCGTTTCGGAACTGGCGCCGATGCACGAAAGCGCATAATCCAGACGGCTGCGGTATTCGTTCTCATCAATGGGAAGCCCCGTGCCGTCTGCCGCCTGCATCGTAAAGGTTCCGTCGGGAGATTTGAAGTACCGGATGCCACGGCAGAAGAAGCAGAGCGGCTTATCCTGTTTGAGCACGGCATAAAAATCGATGCCGTCGTCCCGCATGTCCATCATGATCGCCTCCGCACCGTCGCCGCTGCGTTTGGCCAGTTGACGCTCCATCTGCGTCTGAAAAAAGTCCGCTAATGACTCTTGCATTTTCTCCCCCGTCTCCTCATGGAATATAGGGCAGAATTTTACCACAGAATCGTTAAATAATATGGCACGATAATATTAATATTATTTATATGATTTATTTTGTTATTCGGCTGCTGTCGATCTCGATGACCGTGTGAACATTCCCGCGGGGGTTGAAGTCCGCCGTGATTTTCATCCATTTGGGCTTGAGCTTGCGCTCGAGGACTCCATAGATCTCGTTCGCGCTGTTTTCATGGGAGATGTGACGCTCGCGGAAAGAGTTGATGTAGAGTTTGATCGCCTTGAGTTCGACGACCCATTCATCAGGTGTATATTCCAGGTAGATGGTCGCATAATCCGGATAGCCGCTGCGCGGGCAGAGACAGCTGAACTCCGGCAGAGTCATCTTGATAACATAGTCGCGTTTGTGCTCGTTTGGCCAGATCTCGAGATCCTTCTCCACATCGAAGTTTGCGATAATCTCTTCGCCGTATTTCATTATTTCTCCTTGATGGTATCAATGGGGCTGAGGTAGTTCCCCTGGATCATGTCGACCCCGACCGCCTTTGCGGCATCATAGGCGGCTTCATCTTCGATCATCCGGATCCAGCTGCGGTACCCCAGCGTTTTCACCGTTTGCTGCAGCCCCTCGACCAGCGCACGGACCCGCGGTTGCGTTATGCTTTTCCCGAGCGTGCTTTCGTAACGGACGAAATCCACGTCGAGATCCTGCAGATAGCGCAGCGAAGCGTGTATCCCGCCCAGGCGGTCAAGCGCGATATAGATCCCCGCCCGGCGGAAGGCCTGCAGCCTCGTATTGAACTGCGGCGTCTGGTGATAGAAGTTGCTTTCGCTGATGACGAACACCAGCCGGTTGCGGAGTTTGTCGTTATTGGAGAGCAGCATCATAATGTGCTCCAGGAAAAGCGGGTTTCGCAGCGAGGATGGGGAGACATCGACGGCGATCATCTGCCCCGGTTCGAGGCTATCAACTTCGGCCAGCGCCGCTTCGGTCTGAATCTCGTCAAAACGGCGCAGCAGTCCCAGACGGTTGATCACCGGCATAAAGCGCTTCTGGTGAACGAGTTTTCCCTCCCCCGTGACCAGCTTGAAGGCCTGTTCGAAAAGCAGAGGTTTCCCCTCCTCGAACACGGCCTGGTACGCATAGGAAAAGGAGCGTGCGTTGACCGCTTCAAGTACCAGGTGCTCCACCGTGTCCGGGTCGATCTCCTCCCCGTCGGTTTTGAGCATTTTCGCATTCTCACCCTGCAGCTCATACAGCCAGTCGACCAGTTTCTCGATGGAACGCGAATGGTTTGTATCTGTCATTGAGCCGAGAATGTCGATTTCGATCTCCTCAAGGCTGTAGTGCTGGAATTTCACGCAGAGCAGCTCCATCATTGAGCTGTACTCCTCCTGCGTCCCTTCGAGCGCGATGATAAAGTCCCCCCCTTTGAAGTGGGCGATCGGTACGCGGTACATCTTCTGCTCGTTCAGATAGGCGGCGATCCTGTTGGCGACACTGTAGAGCACTTTGTCCCCGTTTGCAAACCCGTACTGATGGTTGATGTCGTCGAGGTTGACGACGCTGAGCAGAAAGAAAGTGTAATCCTTCCTTTTCAGCTCTTTTTGCATCAGCGTGCTGAAATACTCCCGGGTAAAGGCATGGCTGATCGGATCCGTGATCCGCTCGTTGAATCCCTGGTAGATCAGGTAAAAGAGGTAGTAGACCATAATGCCCAGCATGCTGAAGGCAACGATAATAAAGGTGTTGGGAATCGTATTGAAATAGCGCAGCATTACCGATGCCGTGGTGATGACTGCCAACGCAAAAACAGGGAGCCCCATTCGCAGGGCAAGTTTGAAGCGGTTTTCGCGCTCTTTGGCTTCGGGATAGAATAGACTCATCGGTTATACGTCAAGGTGTTTGACGTCCTTGGCGTGGGTCTCGATGTAGTTACGGCGCGGTTCGACTTCGTCGCCCATAAAGAGGTTGAAGGCATCGCTCGCCGCTTCGGCATCTTCGATGGTGACGCGAAGCAGCACGCGGTTTTCCGGTGTCATCGTCGTCTCCCACAGCTGTTCGGGGTTCATTTCACCAAGCCCTTTGTAGCGCTGGATGTAAGAGCCTTTACGCGCATACTCCTTGATCTCCTCAAGGATCTCGAGCGGATCGCCGCCGATAGCGATGCCCCACTCTTTCATCTTGTCGAAGACGAATTGCGCCTCGTTGAAGTGCGGGGCACTGAAGAGCTCGTCGTTAATGCGGAGCTCTTCCATCCCCTCTCCCGTCTGAACGAAGAGATGGATTTCATCCTCGCTGACCAGTTTGGAAAGGATGTTGTTGCCGCGTTCGGCGAGGAAACGTTCGACCTCGGCGTACATTTTCTCCGAATCCAGCCCGATGATATCGGGGTTCTCGATAAAGTGGCGGATCAGGCTGACAAGGGAGTAGCGGCGTTCCAGCGCTTCGAGGCTGCTGTTGTAGTGGTCGACCATCTTGAAATAGGAGACAAGATCGTTATGGCCTATTCCCTCGATCTCAAGAGACTCGACGCCGTTTTCGATCAGGAAGTCGTTCATGACCCGGTCGTTTTTGAAATAGATCTCTTTCTTGCCCTTCTTGTAGCGGTAGAGCGGCGGCTGCGCCAGGTAAAGATACCCGTTCTCGACGATGGTCGGGAAGTAGCGGAAGAAGAAGGTCAGCAGCAGGGTCTGGATGTGCGAACCGTCGACGTCGGCATCGGTCATGATGATGATTTTGTGGTAGCGCAGCTTCTCTTCGTCGAACTCTTCACCGATCCCGCAGCCCAGTGCCGTGATCATGTTCGTGATCTCGTCGGATTTGAGGATCTTGTCCAGACGCGCCTTCTCGACGTTGAGGATCTTACCTTTGAGCGGCAGGATCGCCTGGAAAACGCGGTCGCGCCCCTGCTTGGCCGAACCGCCCGCGGAGTCGCCCTCGACGAGGTAGAGTTCGCTGATCGTCGCGTCTTTGCTCTGGCAGTCGGCCAGTTTCCCCGGCAGGGTGCCGACGCTCATGGAGTCCTTGCGGCGGGTCAGGTCGCGCGCTTTTTTCGCCGCTTCGCGTCCCTTGGCGGCGAGGAGCGCTTTCTGCACGATCGCCTTGGCCTCGATGGGGTTCTCTTCGAAATACTTCGCCAGCTGCTCATAGGAGAGTTTCTGAACCAGCGGACGCACATAGGTGTTCCCGAGCTTGCCCTTGGTCTGCCCTTCGAACTGCGGTTCCGGCACGCGGGCGGAGATGATGGCGATGAGGCCCTCTTTGACGTCATCACCGCTGATCTTGACGTCTTTCTCCTTCGCGTTGCCGTTTTGGGAGTTGTAAACGGAGATGGCACGGGTCAACGCCGCGCGGAAGCCGGCTTCGTGCGTCCCGCCATTAGGCGTGCGGATGTTGTTAACGAAGCTGTAGACCTTCTCGTCGTAGGTTTCGTTGTACATCAGCGCGATATCGACTTCGATGTCCTCGATTTTGGCACTGTATTCGAAGGGCGCTGCGACCTGCTCTTTTTTATTGAGGTCTTGTACGAACTGGGTGATACCCCCCTCGAAGTGATAGGTTTCATCTTTGCCGTCACGTTCATCCTTGAAAATGATCTTGATCTTCGGGTTGAGGTAGGCGAGCTCTTTGAAACGCTTGGCGAGGTAGTCGTACTCGAAAATGACCGTTTCGGTGAAGATGGAGGGATCCGGGGCGAATTCGATCGTCGTACCGTGTTTGCGTGTATTGCCCGTAATAGCGAGTGCCTCTTGAGGGATCCCCTGCTTGAAATCCTGTTCATGGACTTTGCCGTCACGGTAGATTGTCATGTGCAGATTGCTACTGAGGGCGTTGACGACGGAGACCCCGACCCCGTGCAGACCGCCCGAGACCTTGTAGGTATCCTTGTCAAATTTTCCCCCGGCGTGCAGAACGGTCAGAACGACAGTTGCCGCTGAGATGTTTTCGGTCGGGTGCATATCCGTCGGAATACCGCGCCCGTTGTCGCTGATGACCGCTGTACCGGCTTTGGTTAGCGTTACGTTGATCGTGTCACAGTAGCCGGCCATCGCTTCATCGATGGAGTTGTCAATGACTTCGTAAACGAGATGATGCAGACCGCGATGGCCCGTATCACCGATATACATCCCCGGACGTTTACGTACGGCCTCGAGTCCTTTGAGGACTTTAATATTGCCAGCACCGTAATTTTGTTCCATGATCGCTCCAGTAGGCTAAATGGGTTTAATTTTATCTAAAAAGGGCTAATAAATTAATTTTATGGGCTTATAGGAGAGGGGAGCAGGCTCTGCCTGCGAAAAAAGAGAAGCGCAGGTCAGATGACAATCGGCATGACGATCGTTTTGAACTCCTCTTCTTGCAGCATGAACGGCATATTGGGTTCGTTGAGTCCGAGGGTGAAATGGGTCTGATCGATCTGCCCGAGGAAGTCAAGTATATAACGGCTGTTGACGGCAAAAACAAAAGAGGAATCGATCCCGGTATCGACATTGATCTCTGTTGTAGCCTTGTTGTTCTCGTCACTAAGGCTTTCAAAGAGGATACGGCCGCTTTCCAGAGTGAGTTTCATATCATTCGAGATCGTCGTGATCTGCTTGATGGCATTGACGATGTCGCTTTTGGGCAGGGTGAGGTTGTAGCGTGTCGATGCGGGGATAATGCGGTTATAGTCGGGGAACTTCCCGTTGATCAGTTTCGTAAAGAAGGTGTACTGGTCGGATTTGATCAGCAGATGGGTGGCATCGTAGTAGATGTCGATATTGCTGGTAAAGAGTTTCTGGATCTCGATAATCGCTTTTTTGGGAATGATCAGGGAGAGTTCGCTGCCGTTGGTCTGCGGAATGGCGATGATGGCGAGACGGCGGGTATCCGTAGCGACAAAGTTGATCTGGTCGGATTTGATATCGATAAGTGCACCGTTGAGCTCGAACTTCGGATTGTTCGTATCGGCGGCAGGGGTGATCTTTTTCAGGGAATTGATCAGTAGACCCGAATCGATCTCGACACCGGGTTTGTTCTCAATAGAGGCAAAAGCCGGGAACTCCTGGGCATTGTACATGGGGAGCTGGAAGTCGGAGTGTCCCTGGGTGATGTCGAGCATGCCGTCTTTCGTATTGAGGTTGACATTGCCGTCGCTAAGGATGCGGACGATGTCGAGGAGTTTTTTGCCGTTGGCCGTTGCCATGCCGGGTTCGATGACGTTGATATTGCCGGCTTCAATCACAAGACCGATTTCATAGTCGGTGGCTTTGACGGTCAATGTGTTCGATGCAGTCGCTTCGAAGTAGAGGTGGGATGTGATCTGAGAGAGATCTTTTTTCTCCAGAAACGGCTGTGTGTGGATCAGGATATTTTCCAACACGGATTTGGCGATCTCGAACTGCATCGAAGCTCCTGTTATATATTTAAATTTTTAGTAGATAATAGTAGTCTGCCGTTTTTTTGTGAAAAAGCAGAAAACATCCCTACTTTTGGGGCTTTTCCCATGTGAATAAAGTCGAATGCCTTCTTCACATTTGTTCACTTGGCACATTATATCTTTTTTTATTGGCAAAGAAAATATAGATAAAGGGTGCTTTTTTAGACAGTCTCCGGTGGCATGGCGGTGATTTTATTATGCAGTTCGTTGATCTTGACCTTGAAGTTCTCATCCTCTTCGAGAAGCTGGTGGATTTTTTTCATCGTATGGCTGACGGTGCTGTGGTCTTTCATCCCGAAATACTGGGCGATCTGCGGCATTGACATCGGGGTCAGTTCGCGGGCAAGGTAGATGGCGACGCGGCGGGCGGCGACGATGTTGCGGCTGCGGCTTTTCGAGCGGATCTCGCTCGGTTTGACGTTGAGCTCTTTGGCAATGGTCTTCATGATCCCGTCGATGGAGATGTTGTCGCTCTTCTCCTGGAGCTGTTCGCGCAGGGCGTTTTTGGCGAAATCGAGGGTGATCTCCTGGTGCATAAGCTGGGAGTAGGCGTGCAGCTTAGAGAGGATCCCCTCGATCTCCCTGGTGTTGTTGTCGATGACGGTGGCAATATAGTTGACGACGTCGTCGCCGAGAATAACCCGGTTGATCTCGCATTTTTTCTTGATGATCGCGATCTTCGTCTCCAGCTCCGGCGGCTGGATATCGGCGACGAGCCCCCATTCGAAGCGGCTCTGCAGCCGCGCTTCAAGCCCGGCGATCCGCTTGGGGGGTTTGTCGGAGGTGAGGACGATCTGTTTGCCCTCGCTGCGCAGGGTTTCGAAGGTGTGAAAAAACTCCTCCTGGGTCTGGATCTTGTTGCTGAGGAACTGGACGTCGTCGATCAGCAGCAGGTCGCACTGGCGGTATTTCTCTTTAAAGCGGTCCATTGTCTGGTTGCGCAGGTGGCGGGTAAAGTCGTTGACGAACTGTTCGACGGAGGTGTAGACGACGGTTTTGCCCTGCAGGAGCATGACATTGCCGATGGCCTGCATCAGGTGGGTTTTGCCCAGACCCACCCCGCCGTAGATAAAGAGGGGGTTGTAGACCTGTCCCGGCCGTTCGCTGACGCTTTTGGCCGCGGCGTAGGCGAACTGGTTGGAACTGCCGGCGACGAAGTTTTCAAAGGTGTAGGCGGGGTTGAGCATGGAGTGCTTGGGCCCTTCGGAAGGGGCGACCGTCGCGGCCGGGCCGCTTTTGCCCGCCACCCCTTTGGCCTTTTTGACTCGGATATTGACTTCCCTTCCGGTACCGGTTTTGATCTCGAAGAGGTGGGCGATCTTGGAGGCGTAACGGTTCTTGATCCAGCTCGCGATGAGGGGGTTCGGCACTTCAAAGACAGCGAGGTCGCTGCGCGACGCTTTGGACAGAAAGCTCATCTGTTTGACGTAGCGGTTGTATTCGACCTCGCTGATCTCCTCTTTAAGCATCTCCAGAATCGTATCGCCGATCGTCATCGCAGCTCCCGTTCGCTATAATTTCCACAATGTGAATAACGATGTGAATTATAGCAGAGAATTTGAGGCTTAATGCT